>NZ_LXFV01000060.1 GCF_002847345.1 Pectobacterium peruviense | reverse complement strand
TTTATTCAGAAAGCGTCAGAGGTTAGTAGATTACCTTGTGACCGTAGCTTTCCAGAATCGATTTAACACGATCCATCGTATCGGCCTTCGGCGGTTTAACACCGTCTAACTTGTACTCTTCCCCCATCGCGATCCACTTGTGTTTACCAAGCTCATGGTACGGTAGAAGCTCAATTTTCTCGATGTTCGTCATATCTTTGGTGAATTCGCCCAGCTTGTGCGCGGATTCATCATCATCAGACCAGCCAGGGACCACCACATAACGTATCCAGGTACGCTGGTTACGTTTTGCCAGATAGCGAGCGAAATCCAGTGTACGGTGATTCGATACGCCAACTAAATTCTGATGGATATCGTCATTCATTTGCTTCAAGTCGAGCATCACTAAATCACTGACGTCTAATAGTTCGTCAATGACGGGATCGTAACGGCGCACGAACCCATTGGTGTCCAGACAGGTGTTGATACCTTCTGCCTTACAGGCACGGAACCAGTCGCGCACAAACTCAGCTTGGAGAATAGCCTCGCCGCCTGATGCCGTGACGCCACCGCCGGATGCATTCATAAAATGGCGGTAAGTCACGACTTCTTTCATGAGTTCTTCAACCGTCACTTCTTTGCCGCCGTGCGTATCCCAGGTATCACGGTTATGGCAATACAGGCAGCGCATCAGACAGCCCTGAAAGAAGATAATAAAACGGATGCCTGGCCCATCGACGGTGCCACAGGATTCAAAAGAGTGGATGCGACCGATTACTGACATTGCGAGGTTTTCTCCAAATTTGACCGGACAATAGCGGTCTTTATGAGCGCAGTCATGAGAAAGCAGGTACCTATCTGGCAGGAATTTCTGACAGAAGAACACCGTATGACAGATGCTGCGTCGAATCTGTTTTGCAAGCCATCCACATGATTAGGGCAACATAGCGGGCTGGCAAAACAGGCTAACAATCTGAACGACAAGCGAGGGCGAGAAAAAGGCCCCACTGACGTGGAGCCTTTATTTTACGCTTTTTCAGACAGCCATGGAAATTAGATTGACTGTGTGAAGGTACGGGTAATAACGTCTTGTTGCTGTTCTTTCGTCAGTGAGTTGAAGCGCACTGCGTAGCCAGATACACGGATAGTCAACTGCGGATATTTTTCCGGGTTTTCCATCGCATCAAGCAGCATTTCACGGTTCATGACGTTAACGTTCAGGTGCTGGCCGCCTTCGATGCTGGCTTCGTGGTGGAAGTAACCATCCATCAGGCCCGCAAGGTTAGCTTTACGCACGTTGTCGTCTTTACCTAACGCGTTAGGTACGATGGAGAAGGTATAAGAAATACCATCTTTCGCGTAAGCAAACGGCAGTTTGGCAACAGAAGTCAGAGAGGCAACAGCACCTTTCTGGTCACGACCGTGCATTGGGTTAGCACCAGGTCCGAACGGTGCACCTGCACGGCGACCGTCTGGCGTGTTACCTGTTTTCTTACCATATACCACGTTAGAGGTGATGGTCAGAACAGACTGCGTTGGTGTTGCGCCACGGTAGGTATTCAGTTTCTGAATTTTCTTCATGAAACGTTCAACCAGGTCACAAGCCAGTTCATCTACGCGAGAATCGTTGTTACCGAATTGCGGATATTCGCCTTCGATATCAAAGTCGATAGCCAGACCATCTTCATCACGAATTGGTTTAACTTTGGCATATTTGATAGCAGACAAGGAGTCAGCAGCAACAGACAGACCAGCGATACCACACGCCATGGTACGGAATACGTCACGATCGTGCAGTGCCATCAGCGCCGCTTCGTAGCTGTATTTGTCGTGCATGTAGTGGATGATGTTCAGAGAGGTGACATACTGCTTAGCCAGCCAATCCATGAAGTGATCCATACGATCCATCACTTCGTCGAAGTCCAGAACGTCGCCTTTGATTGGTTCTGATTTCGGACCAACCTGCATTTTCAGTTTTTCGTCCACGCCGCCGTTAATTGCGTACAGCATGGTTTTCGCCAAGTTTGCACGGGCACCGAAGAACTGCATTTGTTTACCAACGATCATCGGGCTTACGCAACAAGCAATCGCGTAGTCATCGTTGTTAAAGTCAGGGCGCATCAGATCGTCATTCTCGTATTGCAGAGAAGAGGTATCGATGGAGACTTTAGCCGCATAGTTTTTAAAGCTCTGTGGCAGTTTTTCAGACCACAGAATGGTCATGTTCGGCTCTGGAGACGGCCCCATGGTGTACAGGGTGTTCAGGAAGCGGAAGCTGGTTTTGCTCACCAGTGTACGACCATCCAGACCCATACCAGCCAGAGATTCTGTTGCCCAGATTGGGTCACCAGAGAACAGCTCATCATACTCAGGTGTACGCAGGAAACGCACCATACGCAGTTTCATGACCAAATGGTCAATCATTTCCTGAGCTTCTTCTTCCGTGATTTTGCCCGCTTTCAGATCGCGATCAAGGTAGATATCCAGGAAGGTTGAGACACGTCCGAAGGACATTGCCGCACCATTCTGTGATTTCACCGCAGCCAAGTAGCCGAAGTAAGTCCACTGAACGGCTTCCTGAGCTGTCACTGCTGGACCAGAAATATCACAGCCATATTTAGCTGCCATTTCTTTAATTTGGCTCAGAGCATGATGCTGATCGGCAATTTCTTCACGCAGACGAATTGTTGCTTCCAGATCTTCACCGTTTTCCAGTTTGGATTGCAGAGAAGTGAACTGAGCAAACTTGTCTTTCATCAGGTAGTCGATACCGTACAGCGCAACGCGACGGTAGTCACCGATGATACGGCCACGGCCGTAAGCATCAGGCAGACCAGTCAGAACACCAGACTTACGACAACGCATAATGTCTGGGGTGTAAACATCGAACACGCCCTGATTGTGCGTTTTACGGTATTCAGTGAAGATTTTTTTCAGTTGAGGATCCAGTTCACGACCGTAAACTTTGCATGAACCTTCAACCATTTTGATGCCGCCGAACGGAATTAACGCACGTTTCAACGGAGCATCAGTCTGAAGACCAACGATTTTTTCCAGACCTTTGTTGATGTATCCCGCGTCGTGAGACGTGATAGTTGCAGCAACATTGGTATCAAAATCAACAGGCGCGTGAGTGCGGTTTTCCTGTTTGATGCCTTCCATGACGCTGTCCCACAGCGCTGAGGTCGCTTTGGTTGCGCCAGCCAGGAAAGACTCATCACCTTCATACGGCGTGTAGTTTTTCTGGATAAAGTCACGAACGTTGACGTTATCCTGCCATTCACCTTTGCTAAAGCCTTGCCATGCATTGGCCAATTTTTCATTCAGCTCGGTCATTTTACACCTACCTTTGATATGGATTTCTTAAAACCCGACGTTGCGGCCGATTGCACCTTAGTGGTGCTTGTCTCCACCGCGCAAATAAATTACCCAATATGTTAAACCGACCATTATGCCGCCGCCGATGATGTTCCCTAGGGTGACGGGAATCAGGTTATCGGTAATGAAATGGCTAACGGTTAAATGTTCAAACTGAGACGGCGCCATGCCAATGGCATTCCAGAATTCCGGGGCCGCAAAATTTTTGATAACGATGCCCATAGGAATCATGAACATGTTGGCGATGCTGTGCTCAAAGCCGCTGGAAACGAACATGGCGACAGGCAGAATCATGGCAAACATTTTGTCTGTCAGTGTACGGCCAGAATAGCTCATCCATACGGCCAGACAGACTAGCAGGTTTGCCAGAATACCCAGACACAATGCTTCAACAAACGTATGTTCAAGTTTGTGCTCAGCTGTTTGCAGGACGTTCAGACCCCACGCACCGTTTGCGACCATATGCTCTCCCGAGAACCAAATAAGTCCAACGAAGAAAAGCGCGCCAATCAGGTTACCGACATAAACATTAGCCCAGTTCAAGGCTAGTTGTTTCCAGGTAATACGTCCACTGGCTTTGGCAATCACGATGAGAACGGTTGAGGTAAACAAGTCTGCACCGCAGACGACAACCAACATGAGGCCAAGGGAGAAACAGATGCCCCCGATCAATTTCGCGATACCGAAAGGAATCGTCGCGGTCCCGGTGGTGGCAGTAATATAAAAGACGAAAGCGATCGAAATAAACACACCCGCTGTGATCGCTAAATAAAACGTCGTACACGGTTGTTTGGTAGCTTTATAGACTCCGGCGTCTTCAGCAACTTTTGCCATAGCGGCCGGTAGTAATAGAGTGAAGGGGTTGTCAGCTTTCACACTAACTCTCTCTTAAAATTTATCAGCGCTGAGATACTAACAAAGCAGTATACGGTAAAATTTGACGTGGATCATATTGCAAGAAATTAACAGGCCAGCAAGTAGGGTGGGATAGTAGGGTTTGGTGGTTAATTTATTGAATTTTATGATAAAAAAATATTTTAAATTTTACAAAAAGAGTTGAATGGCATACGTTAAACCTACCGATTTAGCGTTAATGAAAATCATGTTTTGTAGAATTTCAGTACCACCTTGTCGAGGTGATTTAATTAAAAATTCACTATTCAATAACAATATTCTGATTATGCATCACGGATAATAAATATTGCCCCTTGGATAATAAAATAGCCCTTTAAAATAAAGGGCTATTAGAGGTGGAGATGTGCAGTTTGCTATTTGTAATAGATCGCACGCATCGATATAAGACACGTGCTAACTGCATCACTCAGACATTACTTGGCTTGCCAATAACGACGTTTAGCCTGTTGCAATTTTTCATAGGCGGCTAGCAGCGACTGGTGCGCAGGTAAAGACGTAAAGGTGTCATCCACGGCAAACAGGCCGTAGAAACAGGCTCCGCCAGCAACAGCAGCACTGGCAGCCTCGAGCGTCTCGCTGCCGTACATTTTGGTAAAGGCATCGTAATATTCTGCTGGATCGCGCTCAGGCTCTTGTGCCAGTAACAGCAGGGTTTGCAGGCAGCGGTAGTAATTGCTGCGCTGTGCCGTAAAGACGGAGTCGTTGAAATCCTGCGTCCATTCTGTCCAGATCAGCGCCTGATCCAGATCGCCACCGGCCAGACCCAGCATGGCTTTCAATTCGCCAACGCGTAGAGTGAGCCAGCCATTATCTTTTCCTGTGGCAATACCAAGCAGTTCACGTACGCGGGTGAAGTCATCCAACCCTTCGTCGTCCAACTGTTGCAACAGTGCCAGATAATCTTCTTTTTCCCATTTGCCGTCCGGCAGCGCCAGCAGAGTGTCACGCAGATGAGCACCCATGCTGTTGTTAGCTAATAGCAGATCGTCGGCAGGGTAGATGTCTGACATTCCCGGCACGATGATGCGGCAGGCATAAACGGCCAGATGCTCATAGTCAGCAATGTAGACTTCTTTATCTTCCTGCTGGAAGATCGCCATCAACGTGGCGAATTCTTCTTCTGTCGATCCTTTAAAGCTCCAGTCGGCAAATTCATAATCCGCTGTTTTCTTGAACGTATCCCAGGAGATCAGACCGCTGGAATCGATAAAGTGGGTTTCCAGATTGGCGTGTTCAGCAACTTCTTCATCATCGAACGTCGGTGGAGTAAACACGTCTAGATCTTTCAGACCACGACCCTGCAACAGTTCAGTGACGGTACGCTCCAGCGCCACGCCGAAGTCAGGATGCGCGCCGAAGGAAGCGAAACAAGTACCGTTAGCAGGATTAAACAGTACTACGCAGATGACCGGATATTTCCCGCCGAGTGAGGCATCATAAGAGAAAATCGGGAAACCTTCTTTTTCCAGTGTCGCAATTGCTTCGACCACGCCTGGGTAGCGGTTCAGGACCTCTTGTGGGATTTCCGGCAGGCTGATGGATTCTGCAATGATTCGGTTTTTGATGCTGCGTTCAAACACTTCAGACAGCCCCTGAACGCGGGCTTCGTTGGCGGTGTTACCGGCGGACATCCCGTTAGAGACGTACAGGTTACCGATGATATTCATCGGAATATAGACGGTTTGCTGATCGGACTGACGAGTAAATGGCAGTGCACAAATGCCTCTGCCGGCATTACCGGATTGCAGATCGATCAGATCGCTGGCGCTCAGTTCCTGCTCTGGGTCGTAAAATTGGTGCAGACGGGCATCCAGAATACCTTCCGGCAGCGCATCATCTTCCGGAATAGGGAACCATTTTTCATTCGGATAGTGAACGAAATCGCCGTTAGCGATAGTTTTGCCGAGGTAGAAGTCAGCAAAGAAATAGTTGGTGGACAGACGCTCGAAATACTCGCCTAACGCAGAGGCCAGTGCCGCTTTCTTACTGGCGCCTTTGCCGTTAGTGAAACAGAGTGGGCAATCGCGGTCCCGAATATGGACAGACCAGACGTTTGGCACTGGGTTCAGCCATGACGCTTCTTCGATGTTAAACCCCAGGTCCTGGAGTTGCTGTTGAAAACGGGCGATGGAATCTTCCAGGGCGGCGTCTTTGCCTGGGATAAACGTTTGAGTCATGGTGTTCACTCTTATCGAGATTAGCGGAAGCGGCATGATACGGATTTTTCTGTCTGGACTCTATTTATTCATAACAGATTGGCAGCAGCGAAAAAGAACAGACTACCTAACGTGTCGTTTTGCATAATGAAAGCGCAATAAGCGTTGCAGCCGCGATGGACGAGTGATAAAACCGATAGCAGGGTAAAAGTAGTGTGGTTATGGCGGTCGTTCCGTTATAACTACGATCTTGTAACAGCGGTATTTTTATAACCGGTAGGTTTATAAAAATGGTATTTGTAACAACGGTGATAAAAACAGCCGCTATTTTTCAGGTGTGGTGAGGGGAAATGACTCAGATTTTTAATTTTAGCGCCGGTCCAGCAATGCTGCCGGTTGAAGTACTGCGTCGTGCTGAACAGGAATTATGTAATTGGAATGGCCTGGGAACATCGGTCATGGAAATCAGCCATCGCAGTAAAGAGTTTATGCAGGTTGCCGCTGAATCCGAACAAGATCTGCGTGATTTGCTGAAAATCCCCTCCAACTACAAAGTGCTTTTTTGCCACGGTGGTGCGCGTGCGCAATTTGCGGCAGTGCCGTTAAATCTCTTGGGTGACCGCTCAACTGCGGATTACATCGACGGTGGATATTGGGCACACAGCGCAATCAATGAAGCAGAAAAGTATTGCACGCCTAACGTGATTGACGTGAAAACGCGCATAGACGATCTGCGTGGCATCAAGCCGATGCGTGAGTGGAAATTGTCTGATGATGCCGCGTTTGTGCATTACTGCCCGAATGAAACCATTGACGGTGTTGCGATTGAAGAAGAGCCGGATTTTGGCGATAAAATTGTGGTCGCCGACTATTCTTCCAGCATCCTGTCTCGTCGCATTGACGTTAGCCGCTACGGTGTGATCTATGCCGGTGCGCAGAAAAATATCGGCCCTGCTGGCCTGACGCTGGTTATTGTGCGTGAGGATTTGCTGGGTAAAGCGCGCCGTGAACTGCCATCGATTCTGGATTATCAGGTTCTGGCGGACAATGACTCTATGTTTAACACGCCACCGACGTTTGCCTGGTATCTGTCCGGCATGGTCTTCAAATGGCTGAAAGAGCATGGCGGTCTGGCTGAAATGGAAAAACGTAACCAAGAGAAAGCTGACCTGCTGTATAGCGCGATTGACGGTAACGATTTCTATCGTAACGACGTTGCAGTAGCGAACCGTTCTCGCATGAACGTACCGTTCTTGCTGGCGGACTCCGCGCTGGATAAAGTCTTCCTGGAGGAGTCAGTCGCTGCGGGTCTGCACGCGCTGAAAGGCCATCGTGTTGTGGGTGGCATGCGTGCTTCTATCTATAATGCGATGCCGTTGGAAGGCGTGAAAGCGCTGACTGAGTTTATGGCCGACTTCGCTCGTCGCCACGGTTGATTCACGCCAACCTCGCTACACATTTTGATCAACCCCGGGCTTTCCGGGGTTTTTATGTCCACGTTGAAAGAATAGGCTTCACATGCAGGAATCCCTGACCTTACACCCCATCAAGCTGATTAACGGCACCCTTAACCTTCCCGGGTCTAAAAGCGTCTCTAACCGTGCGCTTTTGCTCGCTGCCTTGTCCGAAGGAAAGACCCGACTGACTAACCTGTTAGACAGTGACGATGTTCGCCATATGTTGACCGCGTTAACGGCGTTGGGAGTGGAATATCATCTGTCATCTGATCGAACCGTGTGTGAAATTATTGGGCTGGGTGGTGCGTTTACAGCATCGCAGCCGCTGGAACTGTTTTTAGGGAACGCGGGTACCGCGATGCGGCCACTGGCTGCGGCTCTGTGTCTGACCGTCGGTGATATTGTTCTGACAGGCGAACCCCGCATGAAAGAGCGGCCGATTGGGCATTTGGTCGACGCACTACGTCAGGGGGGGGCGAAAATTGACTATTTGGAACAGGAAAACTATCCGCCGCTTCGTTTACACGGTGGTTTCCAGGGTGGCGAAATCAGCGTAGATGGCAGTGTATCGAGCCAGTTCCTGACTGCTCTCTTGATGACCGCGCCATTGGCCGTGCAGGATACGAAAATCAGTATTCAGGGCGATCTGGTTTCCAAACCATATATCGATATCACGCTGCATATGATGAAAGCGTTTGGTATTGACGTGCGCCATGAAAATTACCAACACTTCTTCGTTGCGGGTCGCCAGCAGTACCGTTCACCGGATGATTATCTGGTTGAAGGCGATGCGTCGTCGGCCTCTTACTTTCTGGCAGCAGCGGCGATTAAAGGTGGCGTTGTACGTGTGACTGGCGTGGGCCGTAATAGCGTACAAGGTGATATCCGTTTCGCTGATGTCCTGGAAAAGATGGGCGCAATCGTGCGTTGGGGTGAGGATTACATTGAATGCGAACGCGGTGAACTGCACGCGATCGATATGGATATGAACCATATTCCTGATGCTGCGATGACTATTGCTACGGCGGCGCTTTTCGCTCAGGGCGGTACCACAACATTGCGTAATATCTATAACTGGCGCGTGAAAGAAACCGACCGTTTAGCGGCGATGGCGATTGAACTGCGCAAAGTCGGCGCAGAAGTGGAAGAGGGGAATGACTACATTCGCATTACGCCGCCAGCCAAGCTGAAAGCGGCAGAAATCGGTACGTATAACGATCACCGTATGGCGATGTGTTTCTCGCTGGTGGCCTTGTCGGATACGCCAGTCACGATTTTGGATCCGAAGTGTACGGCTAAAACCTTCCCTGACTACTTCGAGCAATTGGCTCGTCTCAGCGAACTGGCTTGATTCCCTTCTAGGCACGGTTTCCGTGCCTTTTTCCTCGATCGCCTTCCGCTACATCCACGCTGTTTTTCTTCCGAAATTGCGTAGCGCGTTCAGATAATGCCTTATTTTTCCCGCCATTCCGGCATTGGGGTAACCTTTCTCTGTATTGATGCGTATAATGAGGCTCCGTGATGCCATAAACGGCATAAGCGGAACTTCCCAGTATTAAGGAGAGAGAAATGACGGTGATGGCACCGGTAGTTACGGTTGACGGACCGAGCGGCGCAGGCAAAGGTACCTTATGTAAGGCATTGGCTGAAGCTTTACAATGGAACCTGCTGGACTCGGGGGCTATCTATCGTGTTTTGGCTCTGGCGGCGTTACACCACCATGTGGATATCAGTTCTGAAGATGCACTGGTCCCGCTAGCCTCTCATCTTGATGTACGCTTTGTTGCAGAAGATGGGCAGTTGAAAGTCATTCTGGAAGGCGAGGACGTTAGCCACGAAATTCGTACCGAAGCGGTGGGCAATACAGCTTCTCAGGCAGCGGCTTTTCCTCGTGTTCGTGAAGCATTATTACGTCGGCAGCGTGCTTTCCGTGAGGCTCCGGGGCTGATTGCCGATGGCCGTGATATGGGGACTGTGGTCTTTCCTGACGCACCGGTGAAGATTTTCCTGGATGCCAGCGCGGAAGAACGCGCACAACGTCGCATGCTACAGTTGCAGGGGAAGGGCTTTAATGTTAACTTTGAACGTCTTTTGTCTGAGATAAAAGAACGGGATGAGCGCGATCGCAGCCGCCCCGTTGCACCGTTAGTGCCTGCTGCCGATGCGTTGGTGCTGGATTCAACGGAAATGACAATCGATGAAGTGATAGCGCGCGCGTTGGCTTATGCCCGCGAAATTTTAGCGTAATCACAGAAAACTGAATTTTTACCTCGTTGTAAGGATGCACAGCGGGGCATGTTAAACAACCCCATCGAGCAGGATGCCAGATGGACGTTAAATTGAAACCCTTAAGATTATCAAACATGACTGAATCTTTTGCTCAACTCTTTGAAGAATCCCTGAAAGAAATCGAAACCCGTCCTGGTTCCATCGTACGTGGTGTTGTTGTTGCTATTGACAAAGATGTCGTACTGGTTGACGCCGGTCTGAAATCTGAATCTGCCATTCCGGTAGAGCAATTCAAGAACGCACAGGGCGAACTGGAAATTCAGGTTGGTGATGAAGTAGACGTTGCTCTGGACGCTATCGAAGATGGCTTCGGTGAAACTCTGCTTTCTCGCGAAAAAGCTAAACGTCATGAAGCATGGCTGACGCTGGAAAAAGCCTACGAAGAAGCTGCAACTGTTACCGGTATTATCAACGGTAAAGTTAAAGGCGGTTTCACTGTTGAGCTGAATGGCATTCGTGCGTTCCTGCCAGGTTCACTGGTAGACGTTCGTCCGGTTCGCGATACACTGCATCTGGAAGGCAAAGAGCTTGAGTTCAAAGTTATCAAGCTGGATCAGAAACGCAACAACGTTGTTGTTTCCCGCCGTGCGGTTATCGAATCTGAAAACAGCGCTGAACGCGATCAACTGCTGGAAAACCTGCAGGAAGGCATGGAAGTTAAAGGTATCGTTAAGAACCTTACTGACTACGGTGCATTCGTTGATCTGGGTGGCGTTGATGGCCTGCTGCACATCACTGATATGGCTTGGAAACGTGTTAAACATCCAAGCGAAATCGTCAATGTGGGCGACGAAATCACTGTTAAAGTGCTGAAATTCGACCGCGAACGTACCCGTGTGTCTCTGGGTCTGAAACAGCTGGGCGAAGATCCATGGGTCGCTATCGCTAAGCGTTACCCAGAAAGCACGCGTCTGACTGGCCGCGTAACCAACCTGACTGATTACGGCTGCTTCGTTGAAATCGAAGAAGGCGTTGAAGGTCTGGTACACGTTTCCGAAATGGATTGGACCAACAAAAACATCCACCCATCCAAAGTTGTTAACGTTGGTGATGTAGTGGAAGTTATGGTTCTGGATATCGATGAAGAACGTCGTCGTATCTCACTGGGCCTGAAACAGTGTAAATCCAACCCATGGCAGCTGTTCGCAGAAACCCACAACAAGGGCGACCGCGTTGAAGGTAAAATCAAGTCAATCACTGACTTCGGTATCTTCATCGGTCTGGACGGCGGCATCGATGGTCTGGTGCACCTGTCCGACATCTCCTGGAACGTGGCTGGCGAAGAAGCCGTTCGCGAATACAAGAAAGGTGATGAAATCGCCGCTGTTGTTCTGCAGGTTGATGCAGAGCGCGAGCGTATCTCTCTGGGCGTGAAACAACTGGCTGAAGACCCGTTCAATAACTACCTGTCTGTTAACAAGAAAGGTGCTATTGTTACTGGTAAAGTTACAGCAGTTGACGCCAAAGGTGCTACAGTTGAATTAGCAGACGGCGTAGAAGGCTATCTGCGTGCTTCTGAAGCCTCTCGCGATCGCATTGAAGACGCAACGCTGGTACTGAACGTTGGCGACAGCGTTGAAGCGAAATACACCGGTGTTGATCGTAAAAACCGCGTTGTTAGCCTGTCTGTCCGTGCGAAAGACGAAGCTGACGAGAAAGATGCAATCGCAACTGTTAACAACAAGCCTGAAGAAAACAATTTCTCCAGCGCGATGGCAGAAGCGTTCAAAGCAGCTAAAGGCGAGTAATCACAACGGTAGAATGAGCAACGTAAGTTGCTCATTCTTGTAACGGTAGTCAGTTATCCTGGCTATTGATAGCCACGCATTTGGAGGCGCTATGACCAAGTCTGAACTTATTGAAAGGCTTGCTGGACAGCAATCTCATATCCCGGCCAAAGTGGTTGAGGATGCAGTGAAAGAAATGCTTGAACAAATGGCCTCTACGCTAGCCGAAGGCGACCGTATTGAAATCCGTGGGTTTGGCAGTTTTTCACTTCACTACCGTGCACCGCGTGTAGGTCGTAATCCGAAAACGGGTGATAAAGTTGAGCTGGAAGGTAAGTACGTTCCTCACTTTAAGCCAGGTAAGGAACTCCGCGACCGTGCTAACATTTATGGCTAATCAGTAGTCATAAATATAAGCCTTATAAAAGCACCCACTTGGGTGCTTTTTTACATTTATCGATCTTACCTCTCTAAACATCCGCATTATTGATGATCTGATTACTTATCAGAGCACCATCTGCCACGTAATACGCTTTTCTTATCGTTCTTAGGCCTGCCAGGTAGCCATCTACATACAAAATGTGAATTTTTGGTTTTCAACCGCTTGCATGTTGAAATTTTGAATGTCGTTGCCTATTTTCTAGTCTGAGCATTAACATTTCTAATGCGTTATCTCTAAATAAGGAAAGTGTATGAGTGAAGCGTGTAGTCATTCCGGCAGCATCAGTTGTTCCTGCTGTAGCCCTCTGTGGAAATCATTTCTTCCCGATATACCAATTGATATTCTGGAAATAGAGAACAGCCTACAGATAGAAACGAAATTATTCCGTTCTACGCCAAATAAGGATGGTAGCCCTGGAAAAGCGATTCTGACATTGGAAGATGGACAGGAAATTGCGGTAGAAGCCATGGGAATTCATGGCGGGTTGGTGGTAGCAACAGGTGCATATGAAGATGTGAAGGCCAAAATGCCGAAAAGCACGGTGGAGCATCAATTATCAGGCACGCAAACGCTATTACCGGGGCTGATTGAACCGCATGTGCACATCGTTAACACCGCGATGTTATCTGCCATTGGACATGATGTCAGCCCATTTGAAGAGCAGATATTACGCAAAGATTATAACAGGAACAGTGTGACATCCTGCTTGGCTGAGAAAGTGGCGGGAAAACCGGATACGGGCTGGCTTATTGGATTTGGTGCCGATCCCTCATTGTTTATTGGCGGAGATAAGGAATTTAATGCCACTATTCTTGATGAGCGTGTGACGGATAAAAGACCCGTTTTTGTTATCAATGCTTCAATGCATCTAGCCTATATCAATCATAAGGCTATCGAAACCGTTAAAGCATTTTATCAAACTCAGGGACTTCCGGTTCCCGATATTTCGCCAGATGGCATCCTGAAAGAAATCGTGGGTATACAACCTGTCGTGAATGCCATGGTTAGCAGTTATCCCAAAACAGAATTAGCGGTAAGGCTAATAGCCTCAATTCACACGCTGTTTGGTGTGGCAAGCAAGCGTGGTGTGACTTATATGCTTGATGCTGGCATTGAACCTAAAGGCGGCCCGTCTGCTTTTGATCAAGCGAGTTTGCTGGAAAAATGGGCACATTTGCCGGGTTGTCCGGTGCGGATAGGTGGTGCGCTGATCGTTACGAGTGATGATGATTTCAATAGTAAGGTGGTTGATTCTTACACCCCAGGCTACGGCGATGAACACTTTCACTTACCGTACATCAAAATTATTTCGGATGGCTCTAATCAGGGGCTGACGGGGTATCAGTCCACGCCGTATTGTTGTAACAACCGCTATGAAAAAACGCCGAGTGAGACGAATACCGGCGCTTTCAATTTCGATCCTCTCACGGATATCAATACGCTGGTGGATAGTGTTGTGCAGCATAAATGGCCGCTAATGATTCATACCAATGGCGATGAAGCCATTAGGCTAACGTTAGCGGCATTTAAACTGGCTGGCGTAACCTCAGATACCTACGAGCAGCGCCGCGATCGTCTGGAGCATGCGTCACTGCTGACTGACGATCACCTGTTGGAAATGAAGCAGCTTGGCATTTCACCTAGTTTCTTAATTGGCCATGTCGGATATTGGGGCTGGGCATTTCAGCAAACCATATTGGGAGAGGATCGGGCTAATCACCTCGATCGCTGCCAATCCGCTATTAATCATGGGATGAGAATCACGCTGCACAGCGATAACGGTGTTACACCGCTTGGGCCTCTGCGTATGATGGAGCAGGCTATTTATCGCGTGATGGAAGGTGCGCCTAAAGATACGGCTTCTGATGTGTTGAATGAGCAAGAACGGATTTCCCGTTTCGCCGCGCTTAAAGCAGCGACCTATGATGCCGCCTGGCAATGCCATGCAGAACAATGGGTTGGATCGCTGGTCGCCGGAAAATGTGCCGATTTTGTTATTTTGGCAGATTCTCCGCTAACCTATAACCCGATAGTAAAAGATAACAAAATACTCACTATGCGTGATATCTCGGTTCTGGAAACTTGGAAAGGGGGGCGTAAAGTGCATCATTCTTAACACCGTGATACCGTCATGCTAAAGCCCCGCGTTATCGATAACCGATAACACGGGGAAAGGCTTATTTATTGTGACGTTCTTTCAGGCGATTGATGATAGTCGCCAGATCTAAGTCCTGATCTTGTAGCAGCACCAGTAGGTGATACATTAGATCAGCCGCTTCGTTAGTCAGCTCTTCACGGTCATGCACCGTTGCCGCTAATGCCGCTTCCAATCCTTCTTCGCCAACCTTCTGCGCAATGCGTTTGGTACCGCTGGCATACAGACGTGCGGTGTAAGAGCTGTCTGGATCGGCATGCTTGCGTTCGGCCAGCAGTTGCTCCAACTGATAGAGGAACGTCCAGTCGCTGGCAGCAGGCGAGAAACAACTGCTGGTGCCCAGATGGCAGGTCGGCCCGATAGGGTTAACCAGAATCAGCAGCGTATCGTTATCGCAGTCCGGCGTAATAGAAACGACATTGAGGAAATGGCCAGAAGATTCGCCTTTCGTCCACAACCGTCGTTTGGTTCGCGAGAAAAACGTTACCTTGCCGCGCTCTTCGGTAGCCTGCAACGCATCCTGATTCATGTAGCCCAGCATCAACACTTCACCGGATACCGCATGTTGCACGACAACCGGCAGCATGCCGTCCGTTTTTTCCCAATCGAGTTGGTTTCGTTGTTCGTCGTTTAGAAAGCACTCTTCGCTTAACACACTCGAATCTCCACACCTTGTTGCTTAAGATATTGTTTCAGTTCGCCAATATTAATAATTTGCTTGTGAAACACCGATGCTGCCAGCGCGCCATCGACGTGAGCGGTCTGGAAGGCATCCAGAAAATGTTCCATGGTGCCTGCGCCGCCAGAAGCAATCAGCGGGACGTTGCAGACAGCACGCACCAGATTTAACTGGTGTAAATCATAGCCGTTGCGTACCCCGTCCTGATTCATCATGTTCAGGACAATCTCACCCGCGCCGCGCTTTTGCACTTCCTCTACCCAATCCAGCGTTTCCCACGTGGTGACCTTGGTCCGTGTTTCATCACCAGTGTATTGATTCACATGGTAGCGGCCAGTGGCGGCATCGTGCCAGGTATCAATCCCAACAACGATACACTGCACACCATAGCGATCGGCCAATCGGGTAATCAACTCTGGGTCAGCCAATGCCGGTGAATTGATGGAAATTTTATCTGCGCCGAAAGAGAGGATTTGACCGGCTTCTTCCACGCTTTTAATGCCGCCCGCCACACAGAAGGGAATATCGATAACTTCCGCAACGCGTGACACCCAGCTTTTGTCGACCACGCGACCATCGGAAGAAGCGGTGATATCATAAAAAACCAGCTCATCAGCGCCTTCCTGCGCGTAGCGCTGCGCCAGCGGCACAATATCACCGATGATTTCGTGGTTGCGGAACTGCACGCCTTTGACGACCTGACCGTTACGCACGTCCAGACAGGGGATTATCCGTTTTGCCAGCATGAAATAGCCTCCGCGACGTTAAATTTACCTTCCAGTAGCGCACGACCAACGATAACGCCTTGCACACCGCTGTCGCGCAAATTGGCGATATCAGTCAGATTGCCGATGCCGCCGGATGCCTGAAAGGCAATCTGCGGGTAGCGCTGGCTGATTTCACGATAGAGATCGACGTTGGAGCCGCTCAGCGTACCGTCACGGGAAATGTCGGTGCACAGGACATGCTTCAGGCCGAACGGTAGATATTGTTCAACGATCTGCTCAAGTGTGGCGTCTGAATTTTCCTGCCAGCCGCTGATGGCGACAAACTTCGTGCCGTTAGTGTCGATACGCACATCCAGCGCCAGCACCAGTGCTTCTGCACCGTAACGGGTGAACCATTGCTGAACGAGTTCCGGTTGCTTAACGGCGGTAGAGCCGATGACAACACGGCTGGCACCGGCTTTTAGCAACGCTTCTACGTCCTGCTCAGTACGAATGCCGCCGCCGATCTGTACCGGGACGCTAACGCCAGCCAACAGCGTGGTTAACAGTGGAATCTGCCGGGCTGATGGATCTTTTGCTCCGGTCAAATCCACCAGATGCAGTACGCCAGCACCTTGTTGTTGGTAATCTTGCAAGCGGGGAAGCGGATCGCTTCCGTATTGGCGCTGCTGGCCATAATCACCCTGATGCAGACGGACAACCTGTCCATCAATCAGATCTAATGCGGGAATAATCATGACGCTCTACATCTCCAGAAAGTTTTTCAGCAACTGTGCGCCCGCAGCACCAGAACGCTCGGGGTGGAACTGCACGCCAAAGAAGTTATCTTTTTCCAGCGCTGCGGTGAAGGCTTCGCCGTAGTTGGCTTGTGCAATCGTGTTTTCGCAAACTGGCATGGCATAGCTGTGAACGAAATAGAAATAAGCACCGTCATCAATATCGCGGAACAAACGATGTCCGGCCTTCGGAATCACCTGATTCCAGCCCATGTGTGGCAGAGGCAAGCCGTGGTCTATCATCTTTTTCACTGGCGTATCGACAATTCCCAGCGTGGGGATGCCACCATTTTCGTCGCTGTGTGTCCCCAACAATTGCATGCCGAGGCAAATACCGAGAACCGGCTGGGTACAGGCCTTGATCAACGCGATCAGAACGCGTTCTTCCAGTTGATTCATTGCGGCCTGCGCGGTGCCGACGCCCGGCAGAAATAGCTTGTCGGCTTGCAGGACAATCTCAGCCTCGCGGCTGACAACAGGCGTATACCCCAACCGCTGCACGGCGTAGGTCACCGAAGAGAGGTTGGCGCAGCCGGTATCAAGAATGACGACCTTCATCAGAGCACTCCTTTCGAACTCGGCAGCGTGTCACCCTCGACGCGAATTGCTTGACGTAGCGTGCGTCCGAAGACTTTAAACAGGCTTTCCACACGGTGATGATCGTTACGTCCTTTGGTTTTCAGGTGTAACGTACAGGCCATGGAATAAGACAGTGAGCGGAAGAAGTGTTCGACCATTTCCGTACTCAGATCGCCTACGCGCTGATAGTTGAATTCGGCTTTATATTCCAGATGCGGACGTCCTGAAATATCCAGCGCACAGCGTGCAAGGCACTCATCCATTGGCAGAACGAAGCCAAAACGGCCAATGCCGCGTTTGTCGCCCAGCGCTTTATTCAGGGCTTCGCCCAGTGCCAGACCGGTATCTTCCACCGTGTGGTGATCGTCAATGTACAGATCGCCTTTCACTTCAATGTTCATGCGGAAGCCGCCGTGAGTGGCGATTTGATCCAGCATATGATCGAAGAAGCCGACGCCGGTGTTGATTTTGCTACCACCTTCCTGATCCAGCCAGACGTTCACATCAATCGCGGTTTCACGCGTGACGCGGTTGACGTGTGCATGGCGGTTACGCTTGGTCAACTGGTTGGTAATCGCTTGCCAGTTCAGCCCGCCACGCTGGTAGAGCAGGCCGGTGATTCCCATATTCTGCGCCAGTTGAATATCGGTCTGGCGGTCGCCGATGACGTAGCTATTTGCCGTATCCATCAGGCCGTCGTTCAAATAGGCTGTTACCAGTTCGGTTTTAGGTTTACGACAGGTGCAGTTATCTGCCGGTAAATGCGGGCAGATCAGCACGTGCTCAAACTGGATGCCCTGCGATGTCAGAATCTGCATCATCAGGTTGTGCGGTGGATCGAAGGTGTCTTGCGGAAAGCTATCAGTTCCCAGCCCATCCTGATTCGTGATCATCACCAGCGTATAACCAGCCTTTTGCAGTGCCAGCAGCGACGGAATGACATCTGGTTCCAGCGCCAGTTTATCCAGACGGTCAACCTGAAAATCCTCAGGCGGTTCAGCAATCAATGTTCCGTCACGGTCGATAAAGAGGTATTTCTGGCCCACGTGAGCTCCTTAAAATTAAGCGTTGATGCCCGGCAATGATTGTAATGCAGCAACAACGCATTCACATTCGTAGCGGTTGCCGATAGTAATGCGCAAACAGCCTGCAAGGCTGGGTTGCTTATTTTGGTCACGTAGAATAATGCCTTGATCCCACAGCGTTTTAAATACAGAAGGGGAGGCGGTAAAGCGTACCAGCAAGTAATTACTCTCGCTGTGAAAGACTTCCTCAATGCAGGGAATATTTTTCAGAATATCGCTCAGCCAGCGGCGGTTGGCCGTTACTTCTGCAACATTCGCCTTCATTTTTGCGATCCCTTCGTGGCTCAATGCTTGAGCTGCGATGTCCGCTACGGGGGTGGACAGCGGGTAAGGCGCAATGACTTTCAACAGAAGCTGAATCACTTCAGGGTTCGCCAGGGTGAAGCCACAGCGCAATCCAGCAAGTGAAAAGGCTTTGGACAAGGTACGCAGAATCACCAAATGAGGGAACTCAGCCAGCCAGCTTGCAGTGGAAGCCTGCGGACAGAATTCAATGTAGGCTTCATCGATAACGACCAGCGCTTTTCCCTGTGCCAGCGTAAGCAACTGGCGTAAATCATCCCGTGCAATCAGGTTACCGGTCGGATTGTTTGGGCTACAAACGTACACGACCTTCGTGCCATCCAGCTGTGCTTCAATCGCATCAAGATCCAACTGCCAGTCTGATTTGCTTGCCGCCGTGCGGCGTTCGACGCCAAACGTCTCGGCGCTGACAGCATACATACCGTAGGTCGGGGGACAGAAAAGAATGGCGTCTTTCCCCGGCTCGCAGAATGCGCGAATCAGCAATTCGATACCTTCATCGGCTCCACGGCTGACCAAAACCTGTTCCGGCGTTACGCCTGCATACTCGGCGTAGCGGTTGATCACCATGACCGGCTGACATTCTGGGTAGCGGTTCAACGTCTGCAACGTTAACTGAAATTCTGGCGCTTGAGGATATTCATTGGCATTCAGCCAGACATCGCCGTTGCCACCCAGACGGCGGGCAGACTGATATGGTGTCAATGCACGGACGTTGGCGCGTGCCAGTTCTTCAATACTGCTCATGCTTGCTCCTTCAGTGCTGCAACTCGCAGGGTAACGGCGTTTTTGTGGGCGGTCAGCTGTTCAGCCTGTGCCAAAATTTCTATTGTTGGTGCCAGTTGCAGCAACCCCTGCGGCGTGAGCTGCTGTACGGTCATTCGCTTCTGGAAATCGGCCAGACCCAGACTTGAGTAGGTCGAGGTATAGCCATAGGTCGGCAGAACATGGTTAGTGCCAGAGGCATAGTCCCCAGCGGATTCCGGCGACCAGTCACCAAGGAACACCGAACCGGCGCTGGTAATGCTATCAACCAGTGATTCGGCATCGCGAGTCTGGATGATCAGGTGCTCAGGGCCATATTGATTGCTGATTTCAATACACTGTGCCAAATCACGCGCGACGATGACGCGGCTGCTGGCAAGCGCCTGACGCGCGATATCTGCACGAGACAACTGAGTGAGCTGCTCTTCAACGGCGTCAGCGACGGCTTTGGCCATGGCGGCATCGGGCGTAAGCAGGATGACCTGTGAATCCGGGCCGTGTTCAGCCTGCGATAGCAGATCGGACGCAACAAACGCAGGCGTTGCACCGCTGTCGGCGATAACCAACACTTCGGATGGTCCTGCCGGCATATCAATGGCGGCACCATCAAGCTGCTGGCTGACCTGACGTTTGGCTTCGGTGACGTAGGCATTGCCCGGACCAAAAATTTTATCGACTTTCGGCACGCTATCGGTGCCAAACGCCATCGCGGCAATCGCTTGCGCACCACCGAGCTGAAAGACTTCTTTAATACCGCACAGCTGTGCGGCATACAGAATCTCATTGGCAATCGGCGGCGGTGAACACAGCACCACGCGACCGCAGCCAGCGATGCGTGACGGTGTTCCCAGCATCAGTACGGTTGAAGGCAGCGGGGCAGAGCCCCCAGGAATATACAGGCCGACAGTTGCGATAGGGCGAGTAAGCTGCTGGCAACGTACACCCGGCTGCGTTTCGATATCGACAATCGGCAACTTTTGCGCGTTGTGGAATGTCTCGATATTACGCACGGCGATTGCCATAGCCTGTTTTACCTCATCACCCAGACGGGCGGAGGCGGCGGCAATCTCGGCATTGGTGACGCGAATCGCACCCACCTGAACCTTGTCGAACTGTGCGCTGTAGTCGCGTAAGGCACTATCACCACGGCTTTTCACGTTGGTCAGAATATCGCTTACGACGGCGGTAATGCGGTCTGACGCAGAAATGGCTGGGCGAGTCAGCAACTGGCGCTGTTCTTCTGTCGAACAGCGCTGCCAGTCGACAAGCGTGCTGAAACTGCCGGTGCTATTGGTGTTGTCAGCCATTGTCATCACTCCATCATTTTTTCAATGGGCAGGACCAGAATGGAGCTGGCACCCAACGATTTCAGCTTTTCCATGGTTTCCCAGAATAGCGTTTCGCTGCTGACCATGTGCATGGCAACACGACTTTGGTCGCCAGCCAGCGGCAGAATGGTTGGGCGCTCCGCACCTGGCAGCAGGGCAATGACTTCGTCCAGACGTTCGCTAGGTGCGTGCAGCATGATGTATTTGGATTCACGCGCCTGAATCACACCTTGCATACGGGTCAGCAGTTTATCGATTAGCTGTTGTTTCTCTGCAGGCATCTCGCCGTCGCGCTGAATCAGGCAGGCCTTGGAGCGGTAAATCACTTCGACTTCACGCAGACCGTTGGCTTCCAACGTGGCACCGGTTGATACCAGATCGCAGATGGCATCAGCCAAACCCGCGCGTGGTGCCACTTCAACGGAACCGTTGAGCAGACAGGATTTGAAATTAACGGATTGTCTGTCGAGATATTGTTTGAGCAGGTGAGGATAAGAGGTGGCAATACGTTTGTTTTGCAAGCATTCAGGGCCGGTATAAGCCTCGTCCAGCGGCATTGCCAACGACAGGCGGCAGCCGCCAAAATCCAAACGACGCAGCGTGAAGTAACGCGGATCTTCGCCCTGAGCACGACGGTTTAACAGCTCTTCTTCCAGCACGTTTTCACCGATGATACCCAGATCGACCACGCCATCCATCACCAGACCGGGGATATCGTCATCACGTACGCGCAGGATATCAATTGGCATATTTTCTGCGAACGCGATCAGGCGCTGTTGCTGTAAGTTGATTTTGATACCGCAGCGTGCCAGCAGCTCGCGTGAATCGTCGCTCAGGCGGCCTGACTTCTGCATTGCAATCCGTAAACGTGTTTTATCCAGCATGGAAACCTCATTAACCTGTCAAATTTAAATTTCTAGAAATATAGCGAGCATAAAAAAACCCTCGGAAGGTGATCTTCCGAGGGCTCTCTTTGTGTTCTGCGCCACTGGAAGATCTGAACGTCTTCCAGCACCAACTGCCCGAAGACTAATCAGGATGATGGTGATGATGGTGGTTAAACAGAACGCGTGTCATAAAATGTCTCTTTGTGGTGTCAGTGTTTATTAAATCAATAGCGATTTATCTGTCGAATAACCTAAACCATGTCTGGCCCGTTGTGCAACATTTTTTTAGCAGATAAGGGAAGTTCGTTTTGGTTGGGCGATGCGCCAGCATAATCGCGCTGGATATCGGTTCTTGATAGGCAGAAAAGTCTGCTGAAATCAGGCAGGCTCCGTAGCGATGGCGGAAAAAGCCGTTTACTCTGTAGGCATGGGTGTTTATCACAAGCTCCTTGCAGGGGAGAACGGCAGATGAAAAAGGTATCGATTGTGGGATTGGGCTGGCTGGGTATGCCGCTGGCTCTGGCGCTGAATGGACACGGTTACCATGTGACGGGAACGAAAACGACTCAGGATGGCGTTGAGGCGGCGCGGATGAGTGGGATTGAATGCTATCAATTAACGCTGACGCCTGAGCTGGAATGTGATTCTGACGAGCTTAGTGCATTACTACAGGTTGACGTATTAATCGTGACGTTACCCGCTAGCCGAACGGCGGAAGGCGGTGAAGGATATGTGCAAGCGGTGCAACAGTTAGTGGATATGGCGCGTGTGTTTCATGTTCCGCGCATTATCTTCACCAGTTCAACCTCGGTCTATGGCGATAACGACGGTACAGTAAAAGAGACCTCGCCGCTACAACCGACAACGGTAGCAGGGAAGACGCTGGTGTCCCTCGAACAGTGGTTGCAGCATTTACCCGATACCTCTGTCGATATCTTGCGTCTTGCGGGGTTGGTGGGGGGCGATCGCCATCCCGGCCGTTTCCTGGCGGGTAAAACCAATCTGCCGCGCGGCAATCATGGCGTGAATCTGGTGCATCAGGAAGATGTGCTGTCGGCGATCCTGCTGCTACTTAAGCTACCTAACGGTGGGCATATTTATAATCTGTGTGCGACAGAACATCCTGCCAGACAGGACTTCTATCCTGAACAGGCGCGCAGATTACACGTGTCTCCGCCGCAGTTTGCACCCGTAACCGATAGCTCTCTGGGCCGGATTGTGGATGGACAGCGCATCTGCCATGAGCTTGGGTTTGACTATCAGTATCCCAATCCCTCGACGATGCCGTTGAACGAGGGAGCGTAGGGCTAACCGCAGTGCGCGGCCACAAGATTTTACGTCGAGAAGGTTCTGATACGCCCGGATGAGCGTGAGACTATCCGGGCGGAGGGGCGTGTTAAAACGACGTCCAATCACTTTCCGATGAAGCCGCTTTTTTGTCTGCCGTCTGCACACGTTTTGGCAGTGCGTGCTGTTGCGTAGAGGATGATGTCCGTCGGGCTGTGTGGTTGTCAGACTGAGACACGCGGAAGTGTTCAAGCAGCTTCTCCAACAGCACCGCTTGTTCTTCTAGCGAATTGGCGGAAATGGACGATTCCATTACCAGCGAGGCGTTCTGTTGTGTGGTGGTGTCCAGTTCGCTGATGGCCTGCGCGATTTGCCCAATTCCTCGGCTCTGTTCCTCAGAGGCGGATGAAATTTCCCCCATAATGTCGTTCACACGGGAAACGGAATCGACGATTTGCTCCATGGTTTCTCCGGCAACCGCAACAAGATGGCTACCTGCATTGGTGCGTTCGACTGATTCTGCGATCAGTGCCTCAATGTCTTTGGCGGCCTGAGAACTGCGTTGTGACAAGCTGCGCACTTCGCCCGCGACAACGGCAAAACCACGGCCTTGTTCACCGGCGCGTGCAGCTTCTACCGCGGCGTTCAACGCCAGAATGTTGGTTTGGAAGGCAATGCTGTTGATGACGGTGGTGATATCGGCGATTTTCCTGGAGCTGGCGGCGATATTGTCCATCGTCGTGACGACCTGCTTCACAACCTCACCGCCTTTAAGCGCGTTTTTGGATGCATCGGCAGCGATCTGGCTGGCATGCTTGGCGTTGTCGGCATTGTTTTTCACCGTTGAGGTGAGCTCTTCCATGCTGGCTGCGGTTTCAACGACTGCCGCTGACTGCTGCTCGGTGCGTGACGACAGATCGCTATTGCCTGTGGCAATTTTGCTCGCCGATTGGCTGACGCTGCCTACGCTGTCCCGCACTTCGGAAATAACGTGACGTAACTGTTCATTCATCGTGCCCATTGCGTGGGTGAGTCTTCCCAGTTCATCATTGCGATCGGTATGAATCGTCGTGGTCAGGTCGCCACTGGCAATGCGTTCCGCCAGCGACAGGTTATGGATAATGGGTCTGGTGATAATCCGAGTAATGTAGATTGAAATGATGATGCCGATAATGACGGCGATGAGACCGATGATCATCGTAATCGTGGCAGAGTTATAGGCCAATTCATCGTTTTTCGCTTTTACGACGGTAATGAGTGATTTGATGTCGGCGCTGCTCCGAGTACCGGCTTTCATCACGTCATTTTCTGCTTTTTTTACATCATTCAATGCCGCGTAATAGGCCGTGTTAAGTTGCATGTATTGGCCAATGTAACGCCATAGCGTATCAGTTTGTGTTTTAACGTCGGCGGGTAGTACTGAAGACGATAATGACTGATAGGTTTTTTCTGCGGCCTTATAACGCGAGTCCAGAGCGGCTAAGGCGCTATCGGTGCCTTTCATCTGTAGCTCATAGGATAGATGCTGTATATCGGTTAACAGAAAAGCAATGTCGCTTGCGTGATGATAGGTTGCACCGTCGATGAGAGCATCGTTGAGCGTTTGTCGGAAGGTATCAATCACTGTTTTTGCATTTTCTGTATTAATAGCTTCGCGTGTTCCGACCATTTTTTGCGTCGCGGTAGACATTGCAGTCACCGACTGTTGAAAATCTTCTAAGTTATTATGTAAGTTTTTAATAAAACCTAATTCTTCATCACTCCAGGAGAGGGTGTTGGCACTGTTGGTTAACGTTGATGCACTTTTGACAAAATCGGCGAGTATGTCTTTGGTTTTTTCGTCTGCGGTGTAGAAATATTTAACGCGATTAATCTTGGCCTGGAAAACTTCAATATTAATGTTGTAAATAAGGTTCGTTTTCTCATAAATGTCCCGAATGGCAACGAATCTATTCATGCTAAGCGATGACGCAATAATAACGAGCAATAAGATAATGCCAAACCCAGCATACAGTTTATGTGCGATTTTTGTGTTACGAATTCGACTAGCAAGATGCTGCATTATAACTCTCCATGTATGACTCTTTTTTTAATAAAAATAACGATCACGATTTCATTGCCAACGGCTTTTATTACTACCTCCTATGCGTTATCGGATTTTGTTATCGCTATGTTAGTGTCGATATCGGAGATAATAACATTCTGTGATGGATATCAAGGTGAGCTGTGCAAATGCATAGTGTTTTATGGTAATACTGCCAAAATAGCGTAGCGTACTGATTATTTAACGATTTATTTATTGCCGAGATATCATTAGGTCATTAAATCCCGCCCTGACGTAATATCAGGGCGGGGCGATTAACTATCAGAATGTTGTCCAGCCGGAATCCTGTGTTTGCTTTGATGCAGGTGGTAGATGCTTCTGCTGTGATGGTAAACCAGGGACATTCGTTTTTGGCTTACGCCCCTCGTTATCAGACAGGCGGAAGTTCGCGACCATACTTTCCAATATGGCCGACTGCTCTTCCAGAGAGTTCGCAGAGATTGACGATTCCATCACCAGCGCCGCATTCTGCTGCGTAGTGGTATCAAGTTCGCTGATGGCGCGGGAAATTTGCTCAATGCCACGGCTTTGTTCGTCGGAGGCGGAAGCGATTTCCCCCATGATGTCGTTAACCCGTGAGACGGAAGAGACGATCTCATCCATTGCCGTTCCCGCATTAGCCACCAGTTGTGTCCCTACGTTGATACGTGATACCGATTCAGATATCAGGCTGGCGATCTCTTTCGCGGCCTGAGACGTGCGTTGAGAAAGTGTCCGTACCTCGCTGGCTACCACGGCGAATCCACGGCCTTGTTCCCCGGCTCGCGCGGCTTCTACTGCGGCGTTAAGCGCCAGAATATTGGTCTGGAAAGCAATACTATTGATAACGGCAGTAATGTCGGCAATCTTCCGTGAACTGTCTGAAATACCTGACATCGTATCCACCACATTTCGTACCACTTCGCCGCCTTTGTGCGCATTTTGTGAGGCTTCGGTACTGATTTGGCTCGCCTGTTTGGCATTCTCGGCGTTGTTTTTCACAGTCGACGTCAGTTCTTCCATGCTGGCGGCGGTTTCGACTACGGCAGCAGATTGTTGTTCGGTACGTGAGGAGAGATCGCTATTACCCGCAGCAATCTTGGCCGCAGAGGTTGAAACGCTGTCCACGCTGTCCCGTACATCACTGATCATATGGCGCAGCTTCTCGTTCATTCTCCCCATGGCGGCCGTTAACTGTCCCAGTTCATCATCACGGTCAAGGGTGATGGTTGAGGTCAGATCGCCAGCCGCAATTTTTTCCGCCAGAGAGAGGTTATAAATGACAGGACGGGTAATTTGGCGAGTAATCAGCAGTGAGATAATGATGCCGATGACCACAGCAATAAGGCCAATGATCATCGTGATCGTGGCAGAACCGTATGCCAGTGCGTCATTCTTCTCTTTGACGATAGTGATAATCGCTTTAATGGAAGCGCTGCTTTTGTCTCCACCGACCTTCACGCCGTCTTCTGCTTTTTTCAGGTCGTTGATACTCTGGAAGTAGTCGTTGTTGAGCTTTTTATAGCCAGTGACATAGCTGACCAGGCTTTCTACCGCCGCCTTTTGTTCCGGCGTTAACGCCGGAACGGTGGCCTGATAGCTGCTGTCAAAGCGACTAAAAGCCGCATCGAACTGCTTCGCCGCATCGGCATTTTGCTTCAGTTGCAATTCATAGGATGCCTGCTTCAGTTCTGAAACCTGCGTTGCCAGATCCTCTGCCTGATATAGCGTTGCGCTATCCGAAGGTTGCTGGCGCAGTTTGGCGTAAAAATCGGTTGTTATGTTCTGCCCGTTAGCGGTGCTGATTTTGTCTCTGTTTTCGACTACGCGCTGCGTGGCTTTGCCCATATCGGTGATGGCGTTCTGGAATTCGGTCAGGTGCTGGCCGAGATCATTGACGAGCGTTGCCCCTTCCGGACTCCATGAGAGCGTTTTTGCTTCAGTAGTTAATTCTGAGGCGTGTTTAACAAAGCCTGCCATCGTTTCGCGTGACTTTTCATCATAGGAATAAAAATATTTCAGGCGGTTTATTTTTGCCTGAAAGACCTCAATATTAATGTTGTAAATCAGGTTGGTTTTCTCATAGATATCACGAATTTCCCTGAAGCGACCTGCGCTGAGCAGCGATGCAATGATGACCAGTAGCAGGATGACCCCGAACCCAAGATAAAGTTTTTGGGATATTTTAAGATTTCTGATTTTTTTGGCTAAGAACATGACGTCTCTCCGGGGATAAATTACTGGTGTCGGATATTAATAACGATATGACCCATAGTGCTTATCGGATTCATGGTGGTTTTTTTTAGTGTGGGTGCAGAAACTAATAATAATTTGTGAGGGTTATCTCTCGCTGTTGGACAACTGCACAGCAGGTGCCGGTTGAATTACCAATAAGCGGAAGTGTTAATTGAATTAGGAATAAACACAGGAGATTATGATTATTTTTTTAATCTTTAAAAAATAAGGAAGGAAAATACTATTGTTAGAAATAAATTGAAATATAAATGAGATGAAAAACATGAATAGTTAACTTTAGTCTTAATATTGGCACATCTGAAAAATTAATTAATGACGTTATTACTTTGTCGGACTTTTTATCGTGCATTGTCGTCTGGCTGTGCCGGATACCCTATGTCGGCTAATGTCATCGCCATAGGGTATGGGCTGCGGCACCTAGTGGTTGCTCTTTGTTCGATACAGCCGACGTGGGTGGCCAATCTTTCCGTAACGCATTTCGATATCGAGGAACTGGTTTTCAACGCAGAACTCCAGATAGCGGCGCGCCGTCGTTTTGCTGAGTCCGGTTTTTTCGACGATATCATCGACAGAATAGAGCGTATCGCCACCATCACTGGCAAAAATCTGTTTGATCAACCCGAGCGTGTTCTCCTCAATGCCTTTTGTGGACGATGAGGAAGCCGAGCCGGACGATTGCAGCTGGTAGAGAATATCGACGTTCTGCTGATCGACAATTTTGTACGTGTGCTGGGTTTTCACGAATTGAATAAATCGCTCCAGCGAAGAACGCAGCCGTGGGTAAGAGAGCGGCTTGATTATGTAGTCAAAGGCTCCGCAGCGAATCGCCTGAGCGCAGGTATTCATATCGCTGGCGGCGGTAATAAAGATAACGGAACAGTCCATTCCTTTGAGTACTTGGCTCTCAATCAACGAAACCCCTTCGCCGTCGGGCAAATAGTTATCAAGTAGGATGAGACGAGGTTTGTGTTGCTGAAGGAGTTTTTTGGCTTCAAAAAGCGTAGCGGCAATCCCTACGACACGCAGATTGAAATGTTTTTCAATAAATTCAGCATGAATAGTGGCCAGCTTACTTTCATCTTCAACGATTAAGACATCGAAATGTTCAGTGTGCGGCATGGTGTGAATCCCTGTTAGTGTCTGAAGCATAAAAAAAGATCTCGTATCCGTTATACCCGTCATATCTCATGCTGCCTATGCGTTGCTCAGCATGCGACAACGCAAATTATTGGGGGGATAGCGGGATAAATAGGGAAAATATGCTGCCATTCGGCTGATTGGCCGAGACTTCAACGATTCCCTGCGCCTGATTAAGGTAGCTGGCGACCAAATGCAGCCCCAGTCCGTGATCGCCTTGTGTTTTACTGGTCACGCCCATCTCAAACAGACTATCGGCAATCGCTGGATCGATTCCTGTTCCCTGATCGGCGACTTCAATGACCAGCTCTTGTTCGCTGTTATAGATGTACACTTCGACAGGATAATGTGGCGCGGTGGTGGCCAATGTGGCTTCCATGGCGTTATCCAGCAAATTACCAATGATGGACATCAACTCTGTTTCGCTCAGTGCGGCCGGAATATGCGTGAGCTGGCAGCGTGGGTCAAAAACAATTTCAATGCCTTTTTCCCGTGCCGTAGCGTACTTGCCCAGCAGTAGCCCGCACAGCGCGGGTGAACAGAAGCGACTGGAAACAAAGTCCAGCACCACCTGCGCGCTTTCCGACTGCGCCTCAATATACTTGATGGCTTCGTCATAGCGCTTTAAGTGCAACAGCCCAGCCAGCGTCGCCGTCCAGTTCAACTGCTCGTGACGCAGAATGCGCAGGCTGTTCGCGTAACGCTTCACCTGACTGAGCTGCATACTGAGCGTATGAATGTCGTTTTTACTACGGAAGCTGATGACCCAGCCCTGAAGTTCATCTTCCAGCATAATCCGTACCCGACTGGCAATGACGGTGGCATGGTTGAAACGACAGATCTCATCGTGGGTGTCGCTGCTCCACATGGCTTCGCCGGAGAAGAAGGGCACGGGTTTAATCACGGTATCAATTGGTTTGCCACGTAGCAGGTGGGAAGGTTCATTTAGCCCGAGGATCTCTTTGGCTGCATGATTAATGGCGGCAATGCGGTGCTGTTTATCGATGGCGATGACCCCTTCATAGATCGATTCGAGCAGTGCCTTCTGCTGCCTGACCAGCATGCGGATTTCAAGGGGTTCAAGGCCAAACATCTGTTTCTTCAGATTACGTGAGAACCACCAGGAAAAGATAAACAGCGCGACGAACATCGCGACAATCGCCAGCAGAATATGCGCCAGTTTACTGAACGTTAGGTTGTCGATGTGTGTCTTCAGATAGCCCACAGAGACAATGCCGATCACCTGACCATCTGCGATGATAGGTGCTTTGCTGCGGAGAGATATGCCGATGCTGCCATGGCGAACGGTAATCACGCTTTTTCCGGCTAATACGTCGAAATTATCTCCGCCAACCATCTGTGTACCGACGAGTTTGTCACTTTCTGAGTATTCAGAATGAAACAGATGACGCGCCTGATCGTCGCCGATGACGATATAGCTGGCATCGCTGCGCTGTTTCAATTGTTGCGAAAGAGAATATATCTGTTTGATATCTCTATTTTTTACCGATTCAATCAGCGTCGGGATGATGGCGATTTCTCTGGCTTGCACCTGTGCTCGTGTACCCAGCTCGGAATACAGCTGCTTATCGATATCATGATAATAATAGATACCCGTCATTAGCAGTAGTGAAGAGAAGAAGACGATCAAATAGATAAATAATTTGATATGAAAGGAAAGTCTCAATCTCATGATATGCGGTAGCCTGCGGATAAACGAAAATAGCTGCTGAATTTATCACGAATGGTAATAAGAATGGACTGAGAGAAAAAAACTTGTGAGCAATAACACGTTTAAATATGTTGTTACCAATACGACCATAAAAATAAATAGATAAAATTAAACGACTCTGCTTTCTTTAATAAACAACTTAATTACTTTTTATCAACATGATCATGTTTAGGAAATAAAAACCATAAACGCCATAAAAACCTTAAAGTTTATTTTGAGCGTAAAATCAGCTAATAGCCTGCGTAATAAACGATTTTTGAATATAAACCATAGAAACCATAAACGCCTTTAAAACTCGTTTTTTAATTTGAAGGGAATCACATAATAATATGATCCTGTTCCCTATGATGTGCGGACAAAATAAAACGGGGGCTGAGTTATGAGTACGACTGATGATTCATATATTGTGGTAAATAATGAGGCGGCTGGGAAGGCCTCATTAAAGGAAAAATGGTGGCATGTTCTGGATACCTATAAAGTAGGTATTATTCCTGTGCCACTCTTCGTGTTAGCGGGTGTATTAATCGGCATTGATTGCCTGAGTGGCAAGTTGCCGAGCGACATCGTCGTGATGGTCGCGACGCTGGCATTCTTCGGATTTGCCTGTGGTGAATTTGGTAAGCGTCTACCGATTATCGGCAAGATGGGGGCGGCGGCAATTTGTGCGACCTTTATCCCTTCTGCGATGGTGCATTACGGCCTGCTGCCGGACGTTGTCGTTGAATCTACGACCAAGTTCTACAAAAGTACCAACATTCTGTATCTCTACATCTGCTGCATTATTGTCGGCAGCATCATGAGTATGAATCGGCAGACGCTGATTCAGGGCTTTATGCGTATTTTCTTCCCTATGCTGTGCGGTGAAGTCGCCGGGATGCTGGTGGGCATGGGTGTGGGTATTGCGCTGGGCCTGGATCCGTTCCAAATCTTCTTCTTCCTGATTCTGCCGATTATGGCGGGTGGGGTGGGTGAAGGTGCAATCCCGCTGTCTATCGGCTATGCCACGATTCTGCATATGGATCAGGGTGTTGCTCTGGGGCGCGTTTTGCCTATCGTCATGCTGGGCAGTCTGACTGCGATCATCCTTGCTGGTGTTCTGAACCAGTTGGGTAAACGCTATCCACACCTGACCGGCGAAGGTGAACTGATGCCGAATAAAGGCAATAGCCTAGGTGGCAGCGAAAGCAGCGCCCCAGCTTCTGGCTTTAGCGGTAAAGCAGACGTAACGACCATTGCCTCTGGCGCTCTGCTGGCAATCCTGCTGTATATGGTGGGTATGCTAGGCCACAAAATGATTGGCCTGCCTGCACCGGTTGGCATGCTGTTTGCCGCTGTACTGGTGAAGCTGGCTCACGGTGTTTCACCGAAAATGTTGGAAGGTTCTCAGGTTGTTTATAAGTTCTTCCAGACCTCGGTGACGTATCCGATTCTGTTTGCTGTTGGGGTAGCGATTACGCCGTGGCAGGAACTGGTGAACGCCTTCACGATTCAAAACCTGCTGGTAATTATTTCTACTGTAGTGACGCTGGTTGGGACCGGTTTCTTAGTGGGTAGAAAGATTGGCATGCATCCGATTGATGTGGCCATTATTTCCTGCTGTCAGAGTGGACAGGGCGGTACGGGTGATGTCGCGATTCTGACGGCAGGTAACCGTATGATGCTGATGCCATTTGCGCAGATTGCCACGCGTATCGGCGGTGCCATTAATGTTTCTATTTCACTACTGGTTCTCGCCAACTTTTTAGTCTGATGTCATTCAGAAAATAAAAATCGGTTGAACCAAATAAATAGTGTCTTGAGAAATAGAGTGTTGAGAGAAGTTGCGTTGAATTAACGAAATAAAACTGCCATCGGCATGAGTTTATTTTGCATAGGAAATATTATGAAACTTGCAAGCTATCGTTATAACGGTAAGGACAGTTACGGCATTTATACACCAACGGGATTAATCGATCTCGGCGGTAAAGTTGGCCATCGTTACCCTGACCTGAAAACGCTGCTGGCGCAGAATGCATTACACGTCGCGCATGAATTCAGTATGAGCACGCCGGATATTGCGGTTGCGGATGTCACGTTCTTACCTGTTATTACGGCACCAGGGAAAATACTGTGTGTGGGGATGAATTATGCCGCTAAGCGTCAGGAATTCAATGAAGAGAATCCTGCGCCAACATTATTTGTCCGCTTTGCGGATTCGCAAACCGGACACGCTACCCCCGTCATCAAACCGCATTATTCCAGCGAGTTTGATTACGAAGGCGAACTGGCGGTGATTATCGGTAAAGGCGGACAGAATATTTCTCGGGATGTGGCGCTGTCTCATGTCGCAGGCTACAGCTGCTACATGGATGGATCGGCGCGTGACTGGCAGCACAGCTGGTTTACTGCTGGCAAAAACTGGCAGAAAACCGGTGCGTTCGGTCCGCATCTGACCACCACGGATGAAATTCCCGATCCGCATGTATTGGCAATCCGCACGTATCTGAATGGCCGCATGGTGCAGGACGACAATACCAGCAGCATGATCCACAAAGTTGCTGAATTGATTGAATACATCAGTACTTTTACCGAGCTGAGTGCGGGTGACGTGATCATTACCGGTTCACCGGGTGGCGTGGGTAAAAAACGCAATCCGCCGCTGTTTATGAAAGCGGGTGACTGCATTGAAGTTGAAATCGAAAACATTGGCCATTTGCGCAACACGATCGTGGATGCCGCAGCGCCGTTGAAGTCGATTCCGGTAGCCGCTGTGCACTAAGTACCAGGTAAGTACAAGGCTGCCGGCGTTAAAACCGGCAAGCCTGCAATGATTGCCCTAAATAATTCGAGTTGCAGGAAGAACCGTGATGTATGCCAATGATTCCGTCTTTTTTGACACGCTGGATGTGCGCCTTCGGGAGCAGGAGAGGGACGCTGTGCGGCAGTTCCTTGCACACTGCCAGCTCGGCATGGATGACGATATTGACATCGTTGTTGTTGGCAAACTGGGCGGGCGGCTGATCGCCTGTGCGGGGCTTGCCTCCAACACCATTAAATGTGTTGCGGTCGATCCTGAATTCAGACACCTCAACCTAGGCGTGCAGGTGGTGAATGAAGTGATGCAGCAGGCGGCACAGCGCGGCCACTTCCATCTGTTTCTTTATACCCGACCGGAAAATGTCGACATCTTCCGGGGATGTGGGTTCTACCCGCTGGCGTGCTTCCAGGACAGCGCGGTGCTGATGGAAAACACACCGATTGGTATTCAGCAGTATTGTCAGTCTTTGGCGGCGTTTGCGCAGCCCGAAGCGCTCGCGATACGGGCAGATAAAAAGATTGGCGCTATTGTCATGAATGCGAACCCTTTCACGTTGGGCCACCGCTATCTGGCGGAACACGCGGCGCAGTCGTGCGATTGGCTACACGTATTCGTGGTGCGCGAAGACGTTTCGTTTTTCCCCTTCAGCGAACGTCTGGAGATGGTACAACGCGGCGTGGAGCACATTCCCAATCTAACGGTGCATGCTGGCTCGAACTACATGATCTCTAAAGCGACGTTCCCCGCTTATTTCCTGAAGGAAGAAAAACTGATCACCCGCGCTCATGCTGCGCTGGATTTAATCATTTTCAGGAAATATATCGCGCCAGCGCTCGGTATTACCCAGCGCTTCGTCGGCACCGAACCCTTTTGCCCGGTGACGTATCAATACAATCAGGACATGCACTACTGGCTGGAGAAAGACCAGACGGTGTCTTCCCCTGCGTTAAGCGTGGTTGAAATTGAACGTAAACGGCAAACCTCAGGACTGGCAATTTCCGCTTCGGAAGTCAGGAAATTACTCAAACTTCGGCAGTACAGCCGTATTCAGGACATCGTGCCAGCCTCAACCTTTGAGCATTTACAGCGCTATTACGAACCTGAATACGCGTAATTAAAATTAATCAGGATAAGTCTATGAAGATTATTAAGGAGTCCCTGGCGGGTACCTTTGAATCCAGTGATTTGCTGGTCAAAGTGGCACCGGCAGACGGGAAGCTCACCGTGGTCATCAACAGTGAAGTGATTAAACAGTTCGGTCATCAAATCAAACAGGTCGTGAATGACACGCTGCAAGAACTGGGCGTACAGGAAGGGACGATCATTGTGGATGACAAAGGCGCATTGGATTGTGTCATCCGTGCCCGCGTGCAAAGCGCGGTGCTGCGCGCCACAGACGGACAGCAGATTGAATGGGAGAAATTATAATGAATAAACTTCGCCGCAGTATGTTATTCCTCCCAGGCGCGAACGCCGCCATGCTGTCCAATGCGTTTATCTACAAGCCTGACTCCATCATGTTCGATCTGGAAGATGCGGTTTCCCTGCGGGAGAAAGACACCGCGCGCCTGCTGGTTTTCCATGCGCTCCAGCATCCGATGTATCGCGACATTGAAACCGTGGTGCGTATCAACCAGCTCAGTACGCCGTTTGGCCTGCTCGATCTTGAGGCTGCTGTACGCGGTGGTGCTGACGTTATTCGTTTGCCAAAAACCGATTCCACCGATGATGTAGATGAGCTGGAACGCCATCTGGTTCGTATCGAAAAAGCCTGCGGCCGAGAAGTCGGTTCCACTCGCATTATGGCGGCAATTGAGTCTGCGGTGGGCGTGATTAACGCCGTTGCCATTGCTCGCTCTTCCGAACGCATGATCGGGATTGCGCTGGCGGCGTTTGACTATGTGATGGATATGCAAACGGAACGCGGCGATGGTACGGAGCTGTTTTATGCTCGCTGCGCCGTGCTGCATGCGGCTCGCGCTGCCGGAATTGATGCTTTTGACGTGGTTTATCCCAACGTTAATGACGATGCGGGCTTCCTGAAAGAGGTCGATCTGATCCGCAGACTGGGCTTCAACGGTAAATCCCTGATTAACCCACGCCAGATTGAGCTGTTACACAACGCCTATGCTCCTACACAGGATGAAGTGGACTATTCCCATCTGGTGATCAAAGCCGCCGAAGAGGGCGAACGTGCTGGTTTGGGCGTCATTTCCCTGAACGGAAAAATGATCGACGGGCCAATTATCGACCATGCAAGAAGAGTGCTGGAACGTGCTCAGGCCTCCGGCGTTCGCAAATAGCCGTTGCGTGATTACACCGCAATTGCCGCTCTCAGGAATCACAGGATTAGACAATGAGTCATTTTATTGAAGCACTGCAAAAGCAGTTCCCGGAAAAACGTCATCTGCAACCCTTCGTCAACGCCAATCAAAATACGCCGTGGCTGAATGACGTTGAACAAAAACATGAACGCAAACTGTGTGCCGATCTGGAAGATGCGATTCGTCACAGCGGACTGAAAGATGGGATGACGATCTCTTTCCACCACCATTTTCGCGAAGGCGATAAGGTCATTAACCGAGTGATTGATACGCTGGCGCGCATGGGTTTTCGCGATCTGACGCTGGCATCCAGCTCGCTGATGAGCTGTAACGCATCACTGATCGAGCACATTAAAGCGGGCGTGATTAGCCGAATTTACACCTCTGGGATGCGCGGCAAGCTGGCCGATGCCATTTCCCACGGATTAATGAAAGAACCGGTACAGATTCACTCTCACGGCGGTCGCGTCCATCTGCTGCAAAGCGGTGAGCTGAATATCGATGTCGCTTTCCTGGGCGTACCGTGCAGCGATGAATTTGGTAACGCCAACGGCACCGCTGGGAAATCCAGCTGTGGTTCGCTGGGCTATGCCATGGTCGATGCGCAGTTTGCCCGCAAAGTGGTGTTGCTGACCGAAGCACTGGTGCCGTTCCCGAACATGCCTGCCAGTATCGTGCAAGATCAGGTGGACTATATCGTTCAGGTCGATGAAGTGGGCGATCCGGCCAAAATCAGCGTAGGCGCGGCGCGTGTCACCAGCAACCCGCGTGAACTGCTGATTGCTCGTTCCGCTGCGGACGTGATTGAACATGCGGGTTATTTCAAAAATGGTTTCTCGATCCAGACAGGTTCCGGCGCGGCTTCTACGGCCTGTACACGTTTCCTCGAAGATAAAATGCGTCAGCAGAACATCGTGGCGCGTTTTGCGCTCGGTGGTATCACTGGCGGTATTGTCGACCTGCATGAAAAAGGGCTGATCGAAAAGCTGATCGACACCCAGTGTTTCGATGCCAATGCGGCCGCATCGCTGGCGAAGAATCCGAATCATGTTGAAATTTCCACTAACGTCTATGCCAACCCAAGCTCTAAAGCAGCCTGCTGCGATCAGTTGGATATGGTGATCCTCAGCGCGTTGGAAATTGACACCGATTTCAATGTTAACGTAATCACTGGTTCAGACGGCGTGATGCGCGGTGCGTCCGGCGGACACTGTGATGTTGCGACGGCAGCGAACCTGACCATCGTCGTTGCGCCGCTGATTCGTAGCCGTATCCCGACTGTAGTGCGTCAGGTGACGACGCGCGTTACGCCGGGAGAGAGCATCGACGTACTGGTGACCGATCACGGCATTGCCGTAAACCCGGCTCGTCCAGAGGTTGCTGAACGTCTGCAACAGGCGGGGCTGAATGTGATGACGATTGAGGCACTTTATCAACGTGCGATTGCGCTTGTTGGTGAACCACGCGCTATCGAATTTCACGATCGCATCGTCGGCGTTATTCGTTATCGCGATGGTAGCGTGATTGACGTTGTTCGTCAGGTTAAAGAAGCCAACGAATAAGCGCTAAACGCATGAGGGAATCGACGATGACAAATGCTGTTTCCATCACTCTGGAAACCTTACTCGCGGCGAAGGAACGCCGCGCAGTTCGCCAGCAAGAATGGCTTGCTCGGCACGGTGCGACGCTGGTGTCGCTGACGTTGGTCACGCCAGGGCCGGTAAAAGATAGTGAAAGCTATCGGCAGGTGATGACGGAAGCCGTCAAGGCATTCACCTTGTTGTGCCAGACGCGCGGCTGGACGGTGCTGGAGCAGCAAACATTCTGGCTGGCAACAGGAGCGGAAGGGATGTGGGCCATCACCAAGGATGCGCTGTCGGTGAAAGCGGCGACCATTGTGCTGGAAGATAACCACGAACTGGGGCGGTTATGGGATTTCGATATCTTCAGCCCGGACGAAGGATCGATTGGTCGATCAATGCTTGCGCACAGTGGGCGCACCTGTCTGTTGTGCGATCAAATGGCACATGCCTGTAGTCGTTCGCGTCGTCATTCACTGCCTGAACTGCTTGAGCACATTGAGGACAAGGTCAATGCCTACTTTACGCCAGCCTGACGGTGTGCGGTCGGTCGCGGTCTCTCGTTCCGCTGCCTGCGAGTCTCAGGAACGTTACCCGTTACCGGATATCGACCAGCGGGTAGCGCACGCGCTGACGATGGAAGTCATGTTGACGCCGAAACCTGGACTGGTGGATTGCGCCAATAACGGATCTCATCGCGATATGGATGTCGCGCTGTTTCAAACCAGCATTCAGGCTATTTCTCCCTGGTTCCGACATTTTACCGATGCGGGCTATCAGCATGCTAGCGTGCCGCTCGCACAGCTGTTGTCTCAGGTTCGCCCTATTGGTATCGCCTGTGAGCAGGCTATGCTGTCAGCAACGAAAGGCGTGAATACCCATAAAGGTGGGATTTTCGCGTTTGGTCTACTGTGTACCGCGGCTGGTTGGCTGGCAGGACGGGGAGAACGGGTGACGCAGCGTAGCCTGTGCGACAGCGTTGCCACAATGTGTCACGATTTGGTGCGTAATGAGCTGGAGACGTGCTCTGGAGCTGCAACGGCGGGTGAACATCTCTATCAGCGCCATGGCTTAACGGGCGCGAGGGGAGAGGCCGCCAGCGGTTTCAATACCGTATGCCAGCACGCCTTGCCCGCTTTGCAGCAGGCTATTGCTGCGGGGATGGACGACGAAACGGCGCTGTTGCGGACGCTGCTGGTGCTGATGGCCCACAATCCTGACACCAATGTCGTTTCGCGCGGCGGAATGGACGGATTAGCGTTTGTGCAAGACTATGCGCAGAGATTGCTGGCTGGCCCGCTGGATCGTCAGGCGTTGATAAAAATGGATGAAGCGCTAATTGCCAAAAACCTTAGCCCAGGTGGTAGTGCCGATTTATTGGCCTTGACTTGGCTGCTGTATCACTATCCTACTGAGTAGTTAACGTATGTTGTAAAACAGCGAGCTGGCTTTGTGATGGTTAGCGTCGATGATTTTCATCATTTGACAGCTCGTTAACACTTTTCCGATTGTTCCACTAAAGTTATTGAGAAAATTGCCGATATCGTTTTCACCAACTTCTACCCGTCATACTTCGAGTTACCTATGTGCTGGCTAGTCAAATTCGTTCTCGGCGAATTTGCTCTTGGCTTGCAATCATCTTGTCACTCGAATTATTTAGGGTATGTATCATGCTATTTAGGTACTCCGAGTAATCGTTTTCAATATGCAGCCAGTGCTGTGGCATCGTATGTGGCACACATGGGACTTGAAAGATAACGGAGAGGCGTGCATCAATATAAGCCATTGACACATAATCCATGTAAATATGGTGGAGATGAGAGCGGTGAATGAAAATTTAAAAGAGCAGTTTGTTAAGCGCAACAAACTGGCTATCTGTGCAACGTTGCGCGAGTTAAAGAAGAATGATACGTCTCTACTGGTACATCATTCTCACGGACAGTTCATCAGTAAAATTCTTGACGTCGTACCCGATAACAACCTGTTTGTCTTCGATTTAGGCGGCATTGAGCGTGAAAATAACCGTGCGCTGTATGCGGGCGCGTTGTCTTTCGTGGCCGAACCTGCTGGCGCGAAAGTTGAATTTAATGCTGAAATTGCGAAAACGGTGAATCACGACGGGCTGCCAGCTTTTAGCGCGCAGATTCCTGAACTCCTTTATCTTATCCAACGCAGAACCTATTTTCGTATCAATACGCCACTGTGGCCGCCGTTGACGTGCCGTGGTGAACTGCCGGATGAGAGTGTTTTCACGTTCACCATCAAAGATCTCTCTCTGGGGGGATTGAGCCTCTATACCGACCGTGATACCACGGGGCTGTTGACCGACGGCGACATTATTAAGAGCGTGGAAATGGATCTTGCTGACCATGGTTTCTTCTGCGTGGATTTGCAGTTTGTCGGTCAGGCAATGGTGAAGATTGTCGATAACAAAGGCGAATTGAAACTGACGCAACGTTTGAGCTTCAAATTCCCGTCACTAAACGCGACACAGGAACGGGATCTTCAGCAGGTTATTTTTGAGCTGGAAAGATTACAAAACGAAAAGAAAAAGCGGTTTCAGGAGTTGTAACTTTTAAGTGCAACCCTTTTTTTGGGCTTCACACATAACAGCAACGTATTTCATTACGAGTATTAACGTATTACCTGACTTATTTACCCATAGGTAATACGAAAGTCCGCGTATAGGCGGCTTGAAGTATCATGGGATAAATAAATTGTTTCCAACGTTCTCAGAGCCTTGTCAGATGAGATCGTCTGGGGCAGAATACGCGCCTTGCAAATAACCGACGTCTAATAGCGTCGGTTATTTTTTTACATTTATGCTCGTCATACTTCAGGTTACAGGGGTATTGGTGTGGTTCTTACCTTTTCTCTGTCGCTCAGGTTTGCTGGGTATAGGGTCTTCAACCAAAGAGGCCGGACAACGATCCGGATAGATAATTTTGTGTGTGCCTGTGAGCACAGTGAGGAAAGGAAAGATGGGTCAATTAGCAAGTTTTGCACCGGTGCCCGCCGGTTTGTGCTGCAATGGTATTGGTTATGGCGCGACGCAGTCGCAGGTTATCTCTGGTGCTGTTACAGCCACCTCTTCTCATCGTGATTCAGGCGAGACCTGTATCCACTCCCTTATTTTCAGTACGTTTGAGTACGATAATGCTGCGTCTGCCGTGATGAACAGAGGTGTGCGTCATGTCGCTTGATACTCATCTGCCTAATACTGGCACCAAACGTACTCAGCTCAAAAGAACGCTCACGCTGTGGCCCGTTGTCATGATGGGGCTGGCGTACATGCAGCCGATGACCATTTTTGATACCTTCGGTATCGTGTCTGGCCTGACCGACGGTCATGTGGCGACTGCCTACGCGTTTGCGCTGGTCGCCATTCTGTTCACGGCGTTGAGCTATGGCAAACTGGTAAAACGTTTTCCATCCGCCGGTTCGGCTTATACCTATGCACAGAAAGCGATCAGCCCACACGTTGGGTTTATGGTCGGTTGGTCGTCACTGTTGGACTATTTGTTCATGCCGATGATCAACATCCTGCTGGCGAAAATCTATCTGGAAGCGATTTTCCCCGGTGTTCCGTCATGGATTTTTGTGGCGGCGCTGGTCGGGCTGATGACGCTGTTTAACCTGCGAGGCATCAATCTGGTTGCTAACCTGAACTCCATCATCGTGGTGGTACAGGTTGCTATCATGGCGGTGTTCCTGGGGTTGGTGATCCACGGTGTTTATCTGGGTGAAGGTGCGGGTACGCTGACCAGTATGCGTCCGTTCTGGTCTGAGAATGCCCACGTTGTGCCCATGATCACTGGGGCTACCATTCTCTGCTTCTCGTTTCTCGGTTTTGACGGCATCAGCTCACTGTCGGAAGAAACGCAGGATGCAGGTCGGGTGATTCCAAAAGCTATCTTCCTAACCGCGCTGATCGGCGGCGTGATCTTTGTTGCCGTCGCGTATTTCCTGCAACTGTACTTCCCAGATATCTCGCGCTTTAAAGAGCCGGACGCGTCTCAGCCAGAAATTATGCTGTATGTCGCGGGTAAATTCTTCCAGTCCGTTATTCTGGTGTTCTCCTGTGTCACGGTGTTGGCATCGGGTATGGCTGCACATGCGGGCGTGTCTCGCCTGATGTATGTGATGGGACGCGATGGTGTGTTCCCAGAACGTTTCTTCGGCTATATCCACCCGAAATGGCGTACGCCGTCTTTGAACGTCTTATTGGTTGGCGTGATTGCACTGTCGTCGGTTTCGTTCGATCTGGTGACGGCCACGGCGCTGATTAACTTCGGTGCGCTGGTGGCATTTACCTTCGTGAATCTGTCGGTGATTTCGCAGTTCTATATTCGTGAACGCCGTAACCGTACCGTGAAAGACACCATTAACTTCCTCGTACTGCCTGTGATGGGCGCGTTGACGGTAGGCGCGCTGTGGGTCAATCTGGAAGCCAGCTCGATGACGCTGGGTCTGGTGTGGGCAACGATCGGATTGTTATATCTGGCGTTTGTGACGCGGAGCTTCCGTCAACCAGTGCCGCAATGCAGTGAAGAACTAGTGTAAGTCAATTGATGGCTTACCTATGAAGAAGAAGCGGAGCCAATGCGCTCT
>NZ_LXFV01000059.1 GCF_002847345.1 Pectobacterium peruviense | reverse complement strand
ATTATCACCGTTCTCAGCTACTGGGTCAGCCCAGTTTTTTGGTGACGTCTTGCAGGGCTTCTTCCAGCTCAAAGAAACGGAAACCAAAGCCTGCGGCCTCTAATCTCTGTGGTATGGCGCGCTGTCCACCTAGCACCAATGTCGAGGCTTCTCCCATCAGTAATTTGATCGCGAAAGCGGGCGCTCGTAGAAAGCCGGGGCGATCCAATACGTGTGCCAGCATGGCTGAAAATTGTTCATTGTGAACCGGATAGGGCGCAACCATATTGAAGGGGCCGCGCAATATTGGCTGGTCCAGCAGATAGATAATGCCGTTAACCATGTCATCAATATGAATCCACGGCATATATTGCTTGCCGGAACCCATCGGCCCACCGAGCCCGACGCGGAAAATCGGCAGCATTTTTGCCAGCGCACCGCCCTGAGCCGAAAGAACAATACCGGTGCGCAGCAGGCAGACGCGAGTTTTATCACTTTCGGCAGACTGTGCTAGCGCTTCCCAGCGGGCGCACAGGTGGTGTGTGAATTCATCGACAGGGGATTCATCTTCTGTGACCAGCGCTTCGCCTTGATCGCCATAGTATCCGACAGCGGAGCCTGAGATGAAAACGGCTGGCGGCTCACTGCTGGCTTTAATCAGCGTGGCAAGCTGCTCGGTGATGCTCCAGCGACTCTGTGCCAAACGTTGCTTTTGTTGTGACGTCCAGCGTTTATCGGCGATAGGTTCGCCCGCCAGATTAATGACGCCATCAAAGTCGTTCAGCGAGGTGATATTGCTCAGCGTTGACCAATATTCCACCTGATTGCCGAGAACACCTCGTGCACGCTCAGGATCGCGTGTCAGTACGGTGATGTGATGGGAAAGCAGCTGTAATCGTTGGATAAGATGGCGGCCAATAAGGCCGGTTCCGCCTGTTATGAGTAGTTGCATCGCTTCCCCTTTATACTCGTCATACTTCAAGTTGCATGTGCGTTGGCTTCGTTCACTCACCCGAATCACTTACTTGAGTAAGCTCATCGGAATGAAATGAGAGACATCCTGTCTCTCACCGAAGGCCAGCCGCTGGCTGGTCAAATTCGTTCCCGACAAATTTGTCCTTCCCTTGCCGCCTGCCTGAAACCCGAATTATTTAGAGTATATGAACTTTATGCCTTGTGATAACGCAGGGTCATAGAAACTGAATCGGCGTATCGCAAGGCAAACGGTTTATCTATTTCTACTTCAGCATAGGTTATCCAGTCGTGATCGCTGGCGATGTTGAGCACATCCTGCGTTAATTTTTCCAGCAAAGCGAAGCGGTTATCTTCCACGTGGCGAATGATATTTTTGGTGATGGTGCGGTAGTTCAACGCATCAGCGATATTCTCGCTGTTACGTGCTTTTTCTGCTGGGTAGTGAATCACAACGTTGATGATCACATCCTGCTTATTCGTGATTTCCTCATCTTTGATACCGATGAAGGTGCGCAGCCGCAGATTTTTTATACGAATAATGGCGTCAGAATGAGTATATGGCATTGCTCGGCCCTCGGTTGCTTCTGTTGCTGCGAATAAACCACAGCGTCAGGGAATCGTTAACAGGTAAGCTGCTCGTTGGTAACAATATCATTAACAACGATATGTTGATTACCATAACAGAAGATACCCAAAGGCCGAATGAGATGCGCCAGAATTTTACTGCTCGGCTAGCTGGTAAGCCCTCTGCGTTGCTGGGCGATCGCTAATACGCGTATACCACGCCTTCACTGCAGGATAGTCATCAAGGTCGATGCGCTGGCGGGCATAAGACACGACCCATGGGTAGGTCGCAATATCGGCGATACTGTAATTTTCCCCTGCTAGCCAAAGGCTGTCTTGCAGATGTTTATCCAGTACGCGATACAGGCGCTGCGTCTCCTGCTGATAGCGTTCAATCGCATAAGGCACTGGCTGAGGCGCATAGTGGTTAAAATGATGATTCTGCCCCAGCATTGGTCCGAAACCAGCGACTTGCCAGAACAGCCACTGTAGCGTGGCTGTGCGCTCACGTAGCGACGAACTCAGCAATACGCCGTGTTTTTCCGCCAGATAGAGTAAAATCGCCCCAGATTCAAACAGGCTAATCGGCGTGTCACCTTCCGCGGGTTGCGTGTCGACAATTGCGGGAATTTTGTTGTTAGGCGAAATAGCCAAAAATTCCGGCTTGAACTGTTCGCCTTTGCTGATGTTTACGCGGTGGAGTTGGTAGGGGAGATTAGCTTCTTCCAGAAACAGGGTGATCTTGTGCCCATTCGGGGTTGGTGCGTAATACAGGTCAATCATGAATCAAGTCTCCGTTTTAATTCAGAAAAACATCATGGAACTGTATGGCAGTTGACCGCTTCAGAGAGCGGTGCGCTGTCAGAATAGCGTATTGAGGAACGGGCTCTTACCCTACCACTTCTGCGAGTGAAAAATAAGCGATGGCGCACGTCGTTGCACGATCTTTACCGGAAGCACCCCGCCAACTTTGATAGACTACGTCCAATGAAGGATGACGCTGTTGTGGATACAACATGGTTGATATAAACGTTGCGGGGATGAGCGATGAAATTGATGTTTGCGTCCGATATACACGGTTCTCTTAGTGCGACGGAGCGTGTGTTGGAAATCTTTGAGCAGAGTCATGCTGACTGGCTTATTTTACTAGGCGATTTTCTCAATCATGGCCCGCGCAACCCGCTGCCGGAAAAGTATCAGCCTGCTGAAGTGGCTGCTCGATTGAACGATTATGCGTCACGCATCATTGCCGTGCGAGGGAACTGCGACAGCGAGGTTGATCAGATGCTCCTGAGCTTTCCGATAACGGCACCGTGGCAACATGTGCTATTGCCGCAGAATCGCCTTTTCCTGACGCACGGTCATCTTTATCATCCAGATAATTTACCGCCGTTACACGTGGGGGATGTGCTGGTATACGGGCACACCCATATCCCGGTTGCTGAGCAACGCGGTGAATACTATTTTTTTAATCCCGGCTCAGTGAGCTTGCCAAAAGGGGGATACCCCGCGAGCTACGGTTTGCTTGAACAAGATGAACTGTGGGTTCTGCCACTACACGGTGGTGAGCCTATTGCACAGGTCGTGATTAGGCACTAATTTAGCGTATATCCTGTTTTTGACCTTGAATAATGGCAAGGTAGCAGAGAATATTCGCAGCAAAGATCGATCATTTAAAACAGACGCGCGTAGCAACGTGCCAATACTAAAGGGTTTCAGAGGATGGCGGAACAAAGTCAGGCAGCAGGCACAGAGTGGGTTGATATCGTCAATGAAAACAACGAGGTAATTGCTCAGTCAAGTCGTCAGCAGATGCGTGCTCAGAGTCTTCGTCATCGCGCCACTTACATTGTTGTGCATGATGGCATGGGTAAAATTCTGGTGCAGCGCCGGACGAAAATCAAAGACTTCTATCCCGGTTGGCTGGATGCAACCGCAGGCGGCGTGGTGCAAAGCGGCGAACAGATGTTGGAATCCGCGCGTCGTGAAGCTGAAGAAGAGCTTGGGATTGCTGGCGTGCCGTTCGCGGAACACGGTTTGTTCTATTACGAAGGCGAAAATTGCCGAGTGTGGGGCGGATTATTTAGCTGCGTCACCCACGGGCCGTTTGCGCTACAGGAAGAAGAAGTTGATGAAGTCAGCTGGCTGACGCCGCAAGAAATCACCGCACGCTGCGATGAGTTTACGCCGGACTCCCTGAAAGCCCTCTCGCTGTGGCTGACGCGCTATAGCGATCAGGATTATGGCAAGCCGATTTCACGTAAGTTGAACGAGGCGGTAGAAGCTTCTGCGGCATCTGTTGTTTATGCTGAAAGTACTCATGATGAAAGCATTCATGATGACAGTGTTCATCATGAAAACGACAGCGGCGTCGAGTCATCGAAAGCCGATTCTCAGAAATAATCTAACATCAGCTAAATCCCTACCTCGCCGCTGCTTTTTCTCCGCAGCGGCGTCTATTTCCAGATGATGGCGCGCAGTGCATCACTCAGGAACATGAATACTCTTTTTGATATCCTTCAGGTAAATCACGATGGTGAACGTCATGATCACCAGCAAAGCCCACGAACTCCATTTCCCTACGTGAACCATCGACCAGGCGCCGAGCTGTTCTGGATAACTCCAGATACTGAAAAACGTACTGATATTTTCAGCCAGCCAGATGAAAAAGCCGATCAGAATAAAAGCCAATGACAGCGGCATTCGCCGTTCCCGATCGTAAGGCGTGAAAATGACGGTGGTACGCGCATAGAGCCCGACGGCTAGTGCGGCGATGTACCAGCGATAGTCGCCGATGTAGTGGTGAGTGAAGAAATTAGCATAAATAAGTAGCGCAACCAGCGTTGCCAGCCAGTAGGGTGGGTGATGGCGAATTTTAAGATCAAATAATCGCCATGACTGAATGATGTAGCTACCTACAGAGGCGTACATGAATCCGGCGAACAGTGGCACACCGAATACCTTGGTATAGGCGAAATCAGGATAAGACCAGGAACGAATACCCGATGAGGTTTTAAAGACCTCCAGCGCAAAACCCACGAGATGAAACAACGTAACGGCTTTTAACTCGTCCCAGGTTTCCAATTTGCTGGCAACCATCCATCCCTGAATCAGAATGGCGAATATCAGCAGCAAATCATAACGCGGGATAGAAAACCAGCCCGCTTTCGGCACGCTGAAAACTGCAAGAAAGAACAGACCAACGAAGAGACAGGCGCGGGCTTCTTTGACGCCGAAATAGAGAAATTCAATAAAAAAACGGGCTAACCCTTTTGGCGATGAAGGTGTGATCCCTTTTTCCAATTGCTGCTGAAAGTGTTGATCTACTCGTTGTATTACAGTCATCCATCGACCCTGTTTTATGGTTGTTTTTGTGTCTGCGTGGTGTGATTTTTCGTGCGAATGGCAATAAAAATGCCAGCCCTGAGGCTGGCATAGAAGATAACAGAATTAATCTGAATATATCCGTCATACTTCAAGCTGATTGTGCGTTGGCTTCCCTTACTCACCCCAGTCACTTACTTGAGTAAGCTCCTGGGGATTCGCGCAGTTGCCGCCTTCAAGCAACTCGAATTATTTAGGATATAGATTAGAGCTGTGTAGCCTGAATTGCGGTCAGAGCGACGGTGTAAACGATATCGTCTACCAGTGCGCCACGAGACAGGTCGTTAACCGGTTTGCGCATGCCTTGCAGCATCGGCCCGATGGAGATCAGGTCGGCAGAACGCTGTACCGCTTTGTATGTGGTGTTACCAGTGTTCAGATCAGGGAAGATGAACACGGTAGCTTTACCTGCAACAGGTGAGTTCGGTGCTTTGGACTGTGCAACGTCTGCCATGATAGCGGCGTCGTATTGCAGCGGACCATCGATGACCAGATCAGGACGTTTTTCCTGCGCCAGACGGGTCGCTTCACGCACTTTCTCAACATCGCTACCCGCGCCGGAGTTACCGGTAGAGTAGGAGATCATTGCAACACGTGGGTCGATACCGAATGCGGTAGCGGAGTCAGCAGACTGGATTGCGATTTCAGCCAATTGCTCTGCGGTCGGATCTGGGTTGATGGCGCAGTCGCCGTAAACCAGAACCTGCTCAGGCAGCAGCATGAAGAACACGGAAGACACCAGCGAGCTGCCCGGTGAAGTTTTGATCAGCTGCAACGGCGGACGGATGGTGTTGGCGGTGGTATGCACGGCACCAGAAACCAGACCGTCAACTTCACCCTGTTCCAACATCAGCGTACCCAGAACCACGTTGTCTTCGAGCTGTTCGCGCGCAACCACTTCGGTCATGCCCTTGCTCTTACGCAGTTCAACCAGACGTGCCACGTAGCGCTCACGTACGACAATCGGGTCGACGATTTCGATGCCTTTGCCCAGTTCTACGCCCTGAGCCGCGGCAACACGTTGAATCTCTTCCGGGTTACCGATCAGCACACATTGTGCAATACCGCGTTCAGCACAGATAGAGGCGGCTTTAACGGTACGTGGTTCATCACCTTCTGGCAGAACGATACGTTTGCCTGCTTTGCGCGCCAGTTCGGTCAACTGGTAGCGGAACGCTGGTGGAGACAGACGACGTGAACGCTCAGACTCAGCGCTCAGTGAATCGATCCACTGGGCGTCGATGTGGCGTGCGACGTATTCCTGCACTTTCTCAACGCGCTGACGGTCATCAGCCGGTACTTCAAGGTTGAAGCTTTGTAGGCTGAGTGAGGTCTGCCAGGTGTTGGTGTCAACCATAAATACTGGCAGGCCAGTTTGGAAGGCGCGTTCACACAGTTTGGCAATGCTCGGATCCATTTCGTAGCCGCCAGTCAGCAGCAAGGCACCGATTTCCACGCCGTTCATCGCAGCCAGACAGGCGGCAACCAGAACGTCAGGGCGGTCAGCGGAAGTCACCAGCAGTGAGCCTGGACGGAAATGCTCCAGCATATGAGGAATGCTGCGTGCGCAGAAGGTCACAGACTTAACGCGACGCGTCTGGATATCACCTTCATTGACGATGCGGGCATTCAGGTGCTTCGCCATATCGATGGCACGCGTAGCAATCAGGTCGAAGCTCCACGGAATGCAACCCAGCACCGGCAGCGGGCTGTTAGCGAACAGCTGTTTAGGATCGATGTTGGCAACGCTGGCTTTCGTGGAGTCATCAAAGATTTCAGACAGGTCAGGGCGAGTACGGCCCTGATCGTCTACTGGCGCATTCAGTTTGTTGATGATCACGCCAGTGATGTTTTTGTTTTTGCTGCCGCCGAAGCTGGAACGCGCCAGTTCGATGCGGTCTTTCAGCTGTGCCGGGGAATCATTACCCAACGCCAGTACGAAGACGATTTCTGCGTTCAGCGTTTTGGCGATTTCATAGTTCAGTGCATTAGCAAATTGGTGCTTACGCGTAGGAACCAGACCTTCAACCAGAACGACTTCAGCATCTTTGGTATTTTCGTGGTAGCGCGCGATGATTTCTTCCATCAGCACGTCTTGCTGATTGGAACTCAGCAGGGCTTCAACGCGGCTCATCGCCAGAGGCTCGGCGGCGTTGATAGCGGAATTAGCACGAATAATAGTGGTGGTTTGATCTGGCGTATTGTCGCCACTGCGCGGCTGGGCGATAGGTTTGAACACGCTCAGGCGAACGCCTTTCTGTTCCATGGAGCGGATGACACCCAGGCTGACGCTTGTCAGACCAACGCTGGTGCCAGTGGGGATCAACATGATTATACGGGACACGGCCGAACCTCTTTACGGTTGCTCGTTAGTCAAAAACAACACCGTCAGCCTTGGCTGACGGTGTTGGGAGTTACGTGTTTTACGCGGTCAGACGGTAAGCGTCTTCGGCGATGACCAATTCTTCATTGGTCGGGATAACCAGCGCCGGACGGGTTCCATCTTTAGCGATGTTGCCACCTTTACCGAAGCGTGCAGCCAGGTTACGTTCGTGGTCGACGTCAAAGCCCAGAAGACCCAGTTTTTTCAGCGACAGTTCGCGAACCATTGCTGCGTTTTCACCGATACCACCGGTGAAGATGACGGCATCCAGACGGCCTTCCATCAGTGCAGCGTAAGAACCGATGTATTTAGCCAGACGGTGGCAGTAAACGTCCATTGCACGTTTAGCATCTGCTTTCGTCTCGTAGTTATCTTCAACGTAGCGGCAGTCGCTGGTTACTTCAGTCAGACCCAGCAGACCAGATTCTTTGGTCAGCAGAGTGTTGATGCTAGCAACATCCATACCCAGTGCGTCGTGCAGATGGAAAATGATGGCGGGATCGATATCGCCGGAACGCGTTCCCATCACCAGGCCTTCCAACGGGGTCAGACCCATAGAGGTGTCAACGCATTCGCCGTTACGGATTGCAGTAACGGAACCACCATTGCCCAGATGGCAAGTGATGACGTTCAGCTCTTCTACTGGCTTGTTCAGCACTTTTGCGGCTTCGCGAGAAACGAAGTAGTGACTGGTGCCGTGTGCGCCATAACGACGGATGTGGTTTTCTTTATACAGTTTGTACGGCAGTGCATAAAGGTAGGATTCTTCCGGCATGGTCTGATGAAACGCGGTGTCGAAAACAGCGACGTTTTTATCAGCCAGGTTCGGGAAAGATTTCAGTGCTTCGTCGATACCGATCAGGTGCGCCGGGTTGTGCAAAGGTGCAAAAGGTACGGAATCTTTGATACCCTGAAGAACATCATCAGTGATGATCGCGGATTGGGTGAACTTCTCACCGCCGTGAACGATACGGTGGCCAATAGCAACCAACTGAGCAGACAGATCTGGCTTCTGAGACAGAATGGTATTGACGATGAAGTTCAGCGCTTCGCTGTGAGCTGCACCGGCACCCAGTTCGGCGTCGTGTTTACCGCCGTCCATTTTCCATTTGATGCGGGCTTCAGGCAGGTTGAAACATTCGGCTAAACCAGACAGGTACTCTTCTCCGTTAATCGCATCGATGATCGCGAATTTCAGGGATGAACTACCGCAGTTAAGAACCAGTACTAACTTACTCGACATGGAAGTACCTACTTGTTATACATGGTTAAAAAAATGTCATACAGGGCATAGCGTATCGCATGCCGCCACTGGCATTTATGATTAACATCATACCTTGGTGTGATACACCAGACACAATGGTGAAATAGGGTCGATACTATGACGTATGTTATATCGAATAATCGCTACAACAATGCGACAGCGACCTAATATAAACCGCAGCTTTTAAAGCGATGGATAACCGCGTTATGGCCGTTGGCTGCGCTTATATCGCGAAGGGAATTATACTCCTTGCGTGTAGTCATACTACTTTAGGTATACAGCGGCCAAAAGGCCGGTTTAGGATACCGATAGCGTAGGCTAAACACAAAATATATTTTAACCTTATCAACTTGAGTTGTTGATTTGTGCAAAAGTTTTATTTTTTATCTGTAAAGTTGAGGTGTGGCTATGGCGACGAAACCAGACAGTAGAATCAGTTGGCTAAAGTTACTCCAACGTGGGCAGCATTACATGAAGACGTGGCCAGCAGAAAAGCAGTTGGCACCTATATTTCCTGAAAACCGTGTGGCGCGAGCGACGCGGTTTGGTATTCGCATTATGCCGCCACTGGCGGTGTTTACCTTAACGTGGCAGATTGCGCTTGGTGGCCAGCTCGGTCCAGCTATCGCCACCGCGCTTTTTGCCTGTAGCCTACCGCTGCAAGGTCTCTGGTGGCTTGGTCGCCGCTCTGTTACGCCCTTACCTCCGACGCTGGCACAGTGGTTCCATGAGATTCGCCATAAGCTATTGGAGTCAGGTCAGGCATTAGCGCCTCTGGAAGAAGCACCCACTTACCAAACATTGGCGGATGTGCTGAAACGTGCATTTAACCAGCTTGATAAAACCTTCCTTGATGATTTGTGATCGGCGTCAGGCTGTGTGCGGGTTGATGGCTATTTTGTTCTTTCCCCTGTTTCAAATCAAAGAAGCGGTGGCTACCGCTATCGTGACACGATTCAGTATGCGATTCTGCGGTTAATACCTATTTAGCGACATTGGCTTACACCAAAGAGGGTTCAGGAGAGCAACATGGAAATGACGAATGCCCAGAGATTGATCCTTTCAAACCAATACAAAATGATGACGATGCTCGATCCAGATAATGCTGAGCGCTATCGTCGGCTACAAACGATCATTGAGCGTGGTTACGGTTTGCAGATGCGTGAACTGGACCGCGAGTTTGGTGAGCTGACCGAAGAGGTTTGCCGCACCATTATTAACGTCATGGAAATGCATCATGCTTTGCAGGTGTCGTGGACCAATCTAAAAGATAAGCAGGATCTGGATGAACGACGTCTCACTTTCCTGGGCTTTGACGCGGCAACGGAAGCGCGTTACCTCGGCTTTGTACGCTTTATGGTGCATGTAGAAGGTCGCTATCCTCACTTTGATGCGGGCACGCATGGTTTTAATGCTCAGACGAAAATGTGGGAAAAATACAACAGAATGCTGGCTGTCTGGCAGTCCTGCCCGCGCCAGTATCACTTGAGTGCGGTTGAGATCGCACAGATCATCAACGCCTGATTAATGAAAAAGGGGCTTTCTGTGGAGTGTAAAGGTTTTCTGTTCGACCTCGATGGGACGCTAGTTGATTCACTGCCTGCTGTAGAACGTGCGTGGATTAACTGGGCAAAAGATCACGATATTGAACCACAGGAAGTGCTGGATTTTATTCACGGCAAGCAGGCAATCACGTCCTTGCGTCACTTTCTTCAGGGGCAGAGCGAAGAAACGATTCAACAGGAGTTCGATGCGCTGGAGAAAACAGAGGCTTCTGATACGCAAGGTATTGTTGCCATGCCTGGAGCGAAGGCGCTGTTGGAACGTTTAGATGCGCTGAATATTCCCTGGGCGATTGTGACATCTGGTACGGTGCCGATTGCCAGCGCACGCCATCAACGCGGAGAACTACCTGCCCCTCGTGCTTTTATCACGGCGGAGCAGGTTGCTAAAGGTAAGCCGAATCCTGATGCTTATTTACTTGGCGCACAGCAGCTAGGGCTGAAGCCGGAAGAGTGTGTGGTCGTTGAGGATGCGCCAGCAGGCGTGCTATCGGGTCTGGCGGCTGGCTGCAAAGTCATCGCGGTGAAAGCGCCAGCGGATACGCCGGGGTTAGATGAGGTCGATCTGATTCTTGATTCGCTGGAGCAGATAGAAATAGAACAATTACCGAACGGCGCTAAGGTGCTTCTGCGCCAGTAGGCTGTCTGTAACATAATGACAAAACTGTGACTAAATATGATCAAACCTCGCATCTGCGAGGTTTTTTTATGGCAGACTATATTCGTCATACTTCAAGCTGAATGGGCGTTAGCTTTCTTTTTCATGGCATGCTGAAACCCACACCTCTCAACATGTATTTTTCCGTCAGGGGAACCGTTTTGAATAGCGAACTTCTCTGGGTTTTATCCCTGTTGCTGATCGCCATTGTGTTGTTTACCACTAATAAATTACGCATGGACGTCGTCGCGCTATTGGTCATTATCGCATTTGTATTGAGCGGTACACTGCCGCTATCTGAAGCGCTGGTAGGTTTCAGCGATCCCAATGTGATATTGATTGCTGCCCTGTTTGTGATAGGTGAAGGGTTGGTTCGTACCGGTGTTGCTTATCAGGTCGGTGATTGGCTGGTTCGCGTTGCGGGCAGCAGTGAAATAAAGATGCTGATCTTGCTGATGGTCACCGTTGCGCTGCTGGGTGCCTTCATGAGTTCCACTGGTGTTGTCGCAATTTTTATTCCTGTGGTACTGAGTGTTTCTGCACGAATGAAAATTTCTCCCGGAAGGCTGATGATGCCGCTGAGCTTTGCTGGGTTGATTAGCGGCATGATGACGCTGGTGGCGACGCCACCGAATATGGTGGTGAGCAGCGAACTGATGCGCGAGGGCGTTGCGGGTTTCGGGTTCTTCAGCGTAACGCCGATAGGGATGGTCGTGTTGTTGTTAGGCGTGGCGTATATGATGGTTGCGCGTTACTGGCTTGGCGATGCAGAGACGGCAACAGCAAAAGAAATGTGGAAGAGAAGAACGTTTCGCGATTTGATTCGTGATTACCGCCTGACGGGCAGGGCACGCCGGCTGGCAATTCGGCCAGGATCGCCTTTTATCGGGCACCGTCTGGATGACCTGCGCCTGCGTCAGCGTTTTGGGGCGAATGTAGTCGGCATTGAGCGCTGGCGTAAATTTCGCCGTGTGATGATCAGCGTGGCTGGCAATACCGAACTTCGCCTGAACGATGTGCTGCTGATCGACATGTCGGCATCTGAGATGGATTTACGCGAATTTTGCACCTCGCAGCGGCTTGAACCGATGGTGCTGCGCGGTGAGTATTTCTCTGAGCAGGCGCGTGATGTGGGAATGGCGGAAGTCTCTTTGATCCCCGACTCTGAACTACTAGGGAAAACGCTTTACGATGTCGGGTTTCGTAGTCGCTACGGCCTGAGCGTCGTGGGGATTCGCCGGGCAGGTGAAGCGATGGACGGTATTCTCGCCGATGAACCGCTCCAACTCGGTGATATTCTGCTGGTTATGGGCGACTGGCGTATGATTCGGCAATTGCATACGCAGAAGAACGACTTTCTTTTGCTTAATCTTCCTGCCGAAGTTGATGATGTTGCCCCTGCGGTGAGTCAGGCACCACATGCGCTGTTTTGTCTGGCATTGATGGTCGCGATGATGCTGACGGATGAAATACCGAATGCGGTTGCCGCGCTGATCGCATGTTTGCTGATGGGCAAATTCCGCTGTATCGACATGGAAGGTGCCTATCGAGCAATTCACTGGCCGAGCATTATTCTTATTGTCGGGATGATGCCGTTTGCGCTGGCGCTACAGCAAACTGGCGGTGTTGCGCTGATTGTTAAGGGGCTGATGGATGTTGCCGGGAATGCAGGGCCACATGTGATGCTGGTGTGCTTATTCGCGCTGTGTGCCGTGATTGGCCTGTTTATTTCCAACACGGCGACAGCAGTGTTGATGGCACCTATTGCGATTGCTGCGGCGAAGCAGATGGGCGTGTCACCGTATCCTTTTGCGATGATTATTGCCGTTGCAGCATCAGCCGCGTTTATGACGCCGGTGTCGTCACCGGTGAATACACTGGTGCTGGGGCCGGGCGGTTATAAATTCGGGGACTTTGTGCGCATGGGCGTCCCCTTTACCGTGCTGGTGATGCTTGTCAGCGTGGTGATGGTGCCGTGGCTATATCCGTTCTGATGTTTCCAGTCCGTTATAGTAGACGTTCGTTATAACGGAGAGTCTTGACTGATTTCGTCGAGCGACAGACTGAAGCTGGGAACGAACACCGTCATGAAATAGTCCATTTCCAGACTGTGGCGCAGCTGTAATGTTTTTTCCAACCGCGCTTTGGCAAGCGTGAACTCTGCGTTTCCTGCTGATAATTCTTCCAGGCACTTCAGGTAGGCGCAAAGAGCGTCTGCCTGCTTAACGATGGCGCGTTCTTCTTCGCTGGTATAGTTGTCATCCAGCAGCATCCGATAATCCTGCTGCAACTCTTCAGGCAACATCTCGATCAGTTTCTGCTGTGCAATCTTCTCTATCTTTTTGTATTCATGCGCGATCTGCGCGTTGTAGTACTTGATGGGGGTCGGCATGTCACCTGTCAGCACTTCGCTAGCATCATGATACATCGCCAATAGCGCGATGCGTTCCGCGTTCAGGTTACCCTCAAATTTGCGGTTTTTGATTACCGCCAGCGCGTGAGCGACAAAGGCGACCTGAAGGCTGTGCTCGGAGACGTTTTCCGTGCGCACATTGCGCATCAATGGCCAACGGCTGATCAGTTTTAGACGGGATAAGTGGGCGAAAAAGTGGCTCTGATTCATGGCGATCTCTCAGACAACAGCACAGTGAAATATTGATATCGTGGGCGTCTATTGTGGGGACTTGCTGAAGATTATGCAAACGAAGGTCAGGTTTTCGCCGGGCGACGACGGCCCGGCGATGGGAGGTTCGATTACTGCTGGGTTATTGGTGATAGTGTCCCAGGAAGCGCCCTAATTTGTGGATTGCCATGTCTAGTTCATCAATACGCGGCAGCGTGACGATACGTACATGATCTGGGTAAGGCCAGTTAAATGCAGTTCCCTGAACCAGTAACACTTTTTCCTGTAGCAGGAGATCCAGCACCAATTTTTGGTCGTCGTGGATATTAAAGCGTTTGGCATCAATGCGTGGGAACATATACAGCGCGCCGCGTGGTTTTACGCATGACACGCCAGGGATCTGATTGATCAATTCCCATGAACGATTGCGCTGTTCATACAGACGTCCACCGGGTTGAATAAATTCGCTGATGCTTTGGTAGCCACCCAAGGCGGTCTGAATCGCATGCTGCATTGGCACGTTGGCACACAAACGCATGGATGCCAGCATTTCCAGCCCTTCAATGTACCCTTTTGCGTGCTTTTTCGGGCCGTTCAGTACCATCCAGCCTTGACGGAACCCAGCCACACGATATGTCTTGGACAGCCCATTGAACGTGACTGTCAGCAGATCTGGCGCTAACGCTGCAATAGAGTGGTGCTGCGCATCGTCATAGAGAATTTTGTCGTAAATTTCGTCGGCGAAAATGATCAGGTTATGTTCACGCGCGATAGCCACGATATCCAGCAGTAACTCTTTGCTGTAGACCGCACCCGTCGGATTATTCGGGTTAATGATGACAATACCGCGAGTATTTGACGTGATCTTTTTGCGGATATCATCCAGATCGGGGAACCAATCGGAGGACTCATCGCAGAGATAGTGAACGGCATTACCGTTAGACAGGGAAACCGCCGCGGTCCAGAGTGGGTAATCCGGTGCGGGAACCAGCATTTCATCACCCGGATTGAGTAGCGCCTGCATGGACTGCACGATGAGTTCAGAAACACCGTTGCCAATGTAGACGTCTTCAACCGTCATATCACGCATATCGCGCGCCTGATAGTGTTGAACGATGGCCTTACGGGCGGAATAGAGTCCCTTGGAGTCACAGTAGCCCTGTGCAGTCGGCAGGTTACGGATGACATCGACCAGAATTTCGTCCGGTGCCTCAAAGCCGAAAGGGGCAGGGTTGCCAATATTCAGTTTAAGGACTTTGTTACCTTCTTCTTCAAGCCGCTTGGCTTCCTTTAAGACTGGGCCACGGATGTCATAGCATACGTTCTCCAGTTTCTTGGATTTTTCAATCGGAGACATAAATAGTACGAACCTTCTGCAGAGAGCGCATATTCCCATACGGAATAGCATAACCTGCTTAATGTACTCCTCCTATAGTACCTTTTGAAGAATGATTATCGCTTTCGCTGCAAATGATTGCGCATCTGCACTATATGGTTGTGTACTCGTTGGATGGTGCGATATGGTAGGGGGCGGACGACTATTCATACCGCACTTTTTTAGCGCCAGAATAAGGTGACAGGGAAAGCTCGTTTATTTAAGTGTGGAGCGTATTTATTTTTCAGGATGAAATAAAGAGAAAGTGTCGTTGTTATTGAATTAAGGATTAAGGCTGGTGAGCCATTTAATTACATGATGTCTTACCAATGGAAAGGCGATAGGGGTAACGAAATATAAGTATTTTTTTGCCCTTATCGTGCGTCTGCGATAGTGTCTTTAAATGTATCGGTCATTACCTTTACATGTAATAAAACACCAGGAATATTTTGTTAAAATTAAAATAGATAAGTGAAAAATCGTATGACCAGTGCAAATCGACCAGTACTTAATCTCGATCTTGATTTACTGAGGACGTTTGTTGCCGTTGCAGATTTAAATACGTTTGCAGCCGCGGCGGCCGCAGTCAATCGAACTCAATCGGCTGTCAGCCAGCAGATGCAGCGGCTGGAGCAACTCATCGGAAAGGAGCTTTTTGCTCGGCACGGGCGTAATAAACTGCTGACCGAACATGGTATCCAGTTTCTGGGTTATGCCAGAAAAATATTACAATTCAATGATGAAGCTTGTATTTCATTAATGTACAGCGATATTCAGGGTACGCTGACCATTGGGGCGTCTGACGATACTGCAGACACTATCCTTCCATATATTTTACATCGGGTGACCTCTGTATTTCCTAAACTCTCCGTCAACGTTAGCGTAAAGCGTAGCGCCGAAATGATGGAAATGCTGAGTCAGGGGAAAATAGATCTGGTTATTACCACAATGAATGGTGTGGTGTTTCCTCATGTGTTATTGCGTAGTTCTCCTACGTTATGGTATTGCGCTGCGGATTATCAGTTCCGAGCGCAGGAGCCCGTGCCTCTGGTTGTGCTGGATGAGCCGAGCCCTTTCCGTACGTTGGCTACGCAGCAGCTGACGGCCGCAGGGATCCCCTGGAGAATCGCGTATGTGGCTTCAACGTTATCTGCTGTGCGAGCTGCGGTGAAAGCCGGCATGGGTATCACCGTGCGTTCAGTAGAAATGATGAGCCCAGAACTGCGAGTGCTAGGCGAGGAGGAAGGGTTGCCGAGATTGCCTGAAACACGTTATTTCCTCTGCCAGAATCCTAACCAGGAGAGTGAACTGGCGACGGCAATTTTTAATGTGATTGAATCAGGGAAGCCTTCTCACATTACGCCTGTCAGCATGTTAGCAAATAGCGCGAATGGAAAGCTGTCTTCCGATCCGTCGCTGAAGGACGCGATCTAATCGTAATGGGTAGTTAACTATCATTCGGGGAGGGTAGGGATGCACCCCGAATGATGATAATTTATGGCTAACGTGTTAAACCGGCGTTGACAGAGTCTCTGCGAGCCAATTTCCTCAGTCTGATCCCACTTTGTATTTTTCATTTCACATCAATAGGCTATGCGTAGCGAGATTATTGGTCTCCCGTGTTTTATAAAACGCCGGTTCTATTTTTTTAAAATTATGTTATGAAAAATAGCATCTCCCCGTGTCCAGAAGCATCTTGGTTTTTTTACTAACTAAATTGGTAAAAATGTGTGCTGGATCAAAAAATACCCCTAATAACCCCATGGGAGAACAGGCATTTTCTGTGAAAATGGTATAGTGACGCAGCAAACTTGCTTTCTGTGTCGCTGTTCTCTGGTTAACCGGCGAAAGTACTGACTCGATTTAGCTGCGGGTGAGCACACAAAATGTTAACAAAACAGCGTGCATGTAAAGTAATGTACTGTTATTTTTAGTAAGGTTGAAAAAAAGGTTACAAATTTAGGGGCTCAACCATACCAAGCAAGGGTTACTTGACACGTTTCCATGCTTTTTTGTGGTTATTAATCCTTCCTTTTAATCGATGTGGCCCATTAACTGCCGATAATAGAGCAGAGATGTTACCCGCCACTTTTGATGAGTAAGCAAAGAGAATGTCAACAACTACTGAAATCCTCGCCCATCATTGGGCGTTTGCGCTATTCCTAATCATCGCCATAGGCCTTTGCGTCTTCATGCTGACCGGTGGATTCTTGCTGGGCGGGAGAGCAAAAGGCAGAGCCAAAAACGTACCTTATGAATCCGGGATCGACTCAGTGGGTTCAGCGCGGCTACGTCTGTCTGCTAAATTTTATCTTGTCGCTATGTTCTTCGTTATCTTCGACGTTGAGGCCCTCTATCTCTACGCTTGGGCTGTGTCTATCAAAGAAAGCGGCTGGATTGGCTTCATAGAAGCAACCATTTTCATTTTGGTGCTGTTGGCTGGTTTGATTTATCTGGTACGCGTTGGGGCACTTGACTGGACCCCGGTACGTTCCAAGAGACAAGTCGTTAAATCAGACATCATCAACACTACCAACACTCATCCGCAGTAACAGCGAGGCATTTTAAGATGGACTATACGCTCACCCGCATAGAGCCGGACGGTGAGAATGACCGTTATCCCCTGCAACGTCAGGAGATCGTTTCCGACCCTCTGGAGCAACATGTTCACCGCAGTGTCTATATGGGCAAACTGGAACATGCATTACACGATACGGTGAACTGGGGTCGTCAGAATTCCCTGTGGCCGTATAACTTCGGCCTTTCCTGTTGCTATGTAGAAATGGTGACGTCGTTTACTGCCGTCCATGACGTTGCGCGTTTTGGTGCTGAGGTTCTGCGTGCGTCGCCACGTCAGGCTGACTTCATGGTGGTTGCTGGTACCTGTTTTACCAAGATGGCTCCCGTTATTCAGCGTCTGTACGAGCAAATGCTTGAACCTAAATGGGTTATCTCCATGGGCGCATGCGCCAACTCCGGCGGCATGTACGATATCTACTCCGTCGTTCAGGGTGTAGATAAATTCCTGCCTGTTGATGTGTATATTCCGGGCTGCCCTCCGCGCCCTGAAGCCTACATGCAAGCGCTGCTGCTGCTGAAAGAATCTATCGGTAAAGAACGCCGCCCTCTGTCATGGGTGGTAGGTGAACAGGGCGTTTACCGCGCCAACATGCAATCTGAGCGTGAGCGCAAACGCGGCGAGCGAATCGCTGTGACTAACCTGCGTTCGCCTGATGAGATTTGACCTGTAGCTGATAAATCCGGTGGCCGTGTAATACCCCGATAATAGTGTGCGGTCATTATCAGATACAGAAATAGCACATTTAATGTGGTGACATATTTATGACAGATTTAACGACACACGATCTCGCTCAGCCAGGCTGGCAAACCCGCGATCATCTTAACGATCCGGTCGTTGGCGAACTGTGTAACCGTTTTGGACCAGATTCATTTACTGTACAGGCAACCCGCACAGGTATTCCCGTTGTGTGGGTTAAACGTGAGCAATTACTCGATGTTGTCACATTCCTGAAAAAACAGCCGAAGCCTTATGTCATGCTGTTTGACCTGCACGGAATGGATGAGCGTCTGCGTACCCATCGTGAAGGTTTACCTGCCGCCGACTACTCCGTTTTTTACCACTTAATTTCTATCGAACGTAACCGCGACATCATGCTGAAGGTCGCGTTGGCCGAGAATGATCTGCATTTACCGACCGTGACCAAACTCTTCCCGAATGCCAATTGGTATGAGCGGGAGACGTGGGAGATGTTCGGCATGACCTTCAATGGTCATCCAAATCTGACGCGCATTATGATGCCGCAGACGTGGGAAGGTCACCCGCTGCGTAAAGATTATCCGGCGCGTGCGACTGAATTCGATCCTTTCGAGCTGACCAAGCAGAAAGAAGATCTGGAAATGGAATCGCTGACGTTCAAACCGGAAGAGTGGGGAATGAAGCGCGGCACTGAAAATGAGGACTTCATGTTCCTCAACCTCGGTCCGAACCATCCGTCTTCTCACGGTGCTTTCCGTATTATTCTGCAGTTGGATGGCGAAGAAATCGTCGACTGCGTGCCTGATGTGGGTTATCACCATCGCGGCGCGGAGAAAATGGGCGAGCGTCAGTCCTGGCACAGCTACATTCCTTATACCGACCGTATTGAATACCTTGGCGGCTGCGTTAACGAAATGCCGTACGTGCTGGCCGTTGAAAAACTGGCGGGTATCGAGGTGCCGGATCGTGTCAAAACGATTCGCGTGATGCTGTCCGAACTGTTCCGCATTAACAGCCACTTGCTGTATATCAGTACCTATATTCAGGACGTCGGGGCAATGACTCCGGTGTTCTTTGCGTTTACTGACCGCCAGAAAATTTACGATTTGGTTGAAGCGATTACCGGTTTCCGTATGCACCCAGCCTGGTTCCGTATTGGCGGTGTCGCGCACGACCTGCCACGTGGCTGGGAGCGTCTGCTGCGTGAATTCCTCGACTGGATGCCAGCTCGTTTGGACACGTATGTCAAATCCGCGTTGCAGAACACCATTCTGAAAGGCCGTACTCAAGGCGTTGCCGCCTACAATGCGAAAGAAGCATTGGAGTGGGGCGTAACTGGTGCAGGTCTGCGTGCCACAGGCATCGGTTTCGACGTGCGTAAATGGCGTCCGTATTCAGGCTATGAAAACTTTGACTTTGAAGTGCCAGTAGGCGATGGCATTAGCGATTGCTATAGCCGCGTTATGCTGAAAGTTGAAGAACTGCGTCAGAGCCTGCGGATTCTGGATCAGTGCCTCAAGAACATGCCGGAAGGGCCGTTCAAAGCGGATCACCCGCTGACGACGCCGCCGCCAAAAGAGCGCACGCTGCAGCATATTGATACGCTGATTAACCACTTCCTTCAGGTTTCCTGGGGACCGGTTATGCCTGCCAATGAATCATTCCAGATGGTTGAGGCAACAAAAGGCATCAACAGCTATTACCTGACCAGTGACGGCGGCACGATGAGCTACCGTACCCGTATTCGCACGCCGAGCTATGCGCATCTGCAACAGATTCCTTCTGTAATTCGTGGATGTCTGGTATCCGACCTAATCGTTTACCTCGGCAGTATTGATTTCGTAATGTCAGATGTGGACCGCTAATTATGCATGATCACAACAATCACGATCATATTGACGCTCAGGGACAACCTGCTGCCGATTCGCTGACAAAAGAAAATGCTTTTGTATTGAGTGACGCCGAACGTGACGCCATTGAGCACGAAAAGCATCACTACGAAGATGCACGTGCCGCGTCAATTGAAGCACTGAAAATTGTGCAAAAAGCACGTGGCTGGGTACCGGATGGTGCTATCAACGCGATTGCCGATCTGCTGGGTATCCCCGCCAGTGACGTGGAAGGTGTGGCAACGTTCTACAGCCAGATTTATCGCCAGCCAGTCGGGCGTCATATTATTCGCTATTGCGATAGCGTCGTGTGCCACATCAATGGCTATCAGGGTGTTCAGGCTGCGCTTGAGCGTAAGCTCAGCATCAAACCGGGGCAGACAACGTTCGATGGACGTTTCACGCTGCTGCCGACCTGCTGCCTGGGTAACTGTGACAAGGGGCCGTCAATGATGATTGACGACGATACCCACAGCCATGTGACGCCGGAAGGTATCGAATCGTTATTGGAGCAGTATCAATGAGTAAAGACATTGTTCTGACTGCTGAGCAGCATCCTCTGACCTGGCGTTTACGCGCAGACAAACAGCCGGTGTGGCTGGATGAATATCGCAGTAAAAATGGTTATGTCGCTGCGCAAAAAGCGTTAACGGGTATGGCGCAGGATGAAGTGGTCTCGCTGGTTAAAGACGCAGGTCTGAAAGGACGTGGCGGCGCGGGCTTTTCAACAGGCTTGAAATGGAGCCTGATGCCGAAAGATGAAAGCATGAACATCCGCTACCTGTTATGTAACGCGGATGAGATGGAACCAGGTACTTATAAAGACCGCCTGTTGATGGAGCAAGAGCCCCACCTGCTGGTTGAAGGCATGCTAATCAGCGCCTTTGCGCTGAAAGCCTACCGCGGCTACATTTTCCTGCGTGGCGAGTACATCGAAGCTGCTGTTCACTTGCGTCGCGCAATTGAAGAAGCAAAAGCCGCTGGCTTGTTAGGCAAGAATATTCTGGGCAGCGGGTTTGATTTCGAGCTGTTCGTGCATACGGGTGCAGGGCGTTACATCTGCGGTGAAGAAACTGCACTGATTAACTCGCTGGAAGGCCGTCGTGCCAACCCTCGCTCCAAGCCGCCTTTCCCGGCGTCTGCGGGTGTTTGGGGCAAACCAACTTGTGTCAATAACGTCGAAACGCTGTGTAACGTACCGGCGATTATTGAGCACGGTGCGGCGTGGTATCAGGGACTGTCTGCCGGTAAAAGTAAAGATGCAGGCACGAAACTGATGGGTTTCTCCGGCCGCGTCAAGAATCCGGGCCTGTGGGAACTGCCTTTCGGCACCACGGCGCGTGAGATTCTGGAAGACTACGCGGGTGGCATGCGCGATGGTCTGAAACTGAAAGCTTGGCAGCCGGGCGGTGCAGGTACGGACTTCCTGACGGAAAACCATCTCGATCTACCAATGGATTTTGAGCACATTGCAAAAGCAGGTAGCCGTATGGGTACCGCGCTGGCGATGGCGGTCGATCACGAAATCAATATGGTCTCGTTGACGCGTAATCTCGAAGAGTTCTTTGCCCGTGAATCCTGTGGCTGGTGTACACCGTGCCGTGATGGTCTGCCGTGGAGCGTGAAGATTCTGCGTGCGCTGGAAAATGGTGAAGGCCAGCCTGGCGATATCGAAACGCTGGAACAGCTTTGCCGCTTCCTTGGGCCGGGTAACACCTTCTGTGCGCATGCGCCGGGTGCGGTCGAGCCGCTGCAAAGTGCCATTAAGTATTTCCGAGAAGAATTCGAAGCTGGTATCTCTAAACAGTATTTAGGCAACCTCAAAGCGATTGGCGGTATTCAGCCTAACCTGTTGAAAGAGCGCTGGTAAACCAGTGCCTAACACGTGCGAGATGCAGTGAATGTATCCGCAGGGTGGCGCAAATAAGCCACCCTCATAAACCCAATAGATTTCAAGGCGCAGGTAGCCAACGCATTTGCGGTTTGAAAGATGAGGGTATACAGAATTTTTGATTAGCGCCTGTGGCAACACGGGCCATTATGGAAGCATGCTGACTATGGCTACTATTCATGTAGACGGCAAAGAGTATGAAGTAAACGGAGCGGACAACCTTCTGGAAGCTTGCCTGACTCTGGGACTTGATATTCCTTACTTTTGCTGGCACCCCGCGCTCGGGAGCGTCGGATCCTGCCGCCTCTGTGCGGTAAAACAGTATCAAAACGCGGAAGATACTCGCGGTCGTCTGGTGATGTCTTGTATGACACCAGCAACCGAAGGAACGTTCATCGCGATTGACGATGAAGAAGCGAAACTATTCCGTAAGACGATAGTTGAGTTTCTGATGACCAACCACCCGCATGATTGTCCGGTGTGTGAGGAAGGCGGTAACTGTCATTTGCAGGATATGACGGTTATGACGGGGCAGAACTTCCGTCGCTACCGTTTCACCAAGCGTACCCACCGCAATCAGGATCTCGGGCCGTTCATTTCTCATGAGATGAACCGCTGTATCGCATGCTATCGCTGCGTGCGTTACTACAAAGACTATGCGGATGGTAAAGATCTCGGCGTTTACGGCGCACACGACAACGTCTACTTCGGTCGCCCGGAAGATGGCACGCTGGAAAGCGAATTCTCCGGTAACCTGGTTGAAGTGTGCCCTACCGGTGTATTCACCGATAAAACGCACTCCGAGCGCTATAACCGTAAATGGGATATGCAGTTTGCACCGAGCGTCTGCCAACAGTGCAGCATCGGCTGTAATACCAGCCCCGGCGAACGCTATGGCGAGTTACGCCGTATCGAAAACCGCTTCAACGGTAGCGTAAACCACTATTTCCTGTGTGACCGCGGCCGTTTTGGTTACGGCTATGTCAACCAGAAAGACCGTCCAAGCCAACCACTGCAGCGTCGTGGTGATGATTGGATCGCGCTGAATGCCGATCAGGCACTGCAAGGTGCTGCGGATGTTCTGCGTCAGGCGAAGAAAACCATCGGTATTGGTTCACCGCGTGCCAGCATTGAAAGCAACTTCGCGTTGCGTGAGCTGGTGGGTGCAGAGAACTTCTATACCGGTATCGCGCAGGAAGAACAAAATCGCCTGCAACTGATCTTGAAAGTGCTGCGCGAAAGCGGTGTAAGAACGCCAGCGCTGCGTGAGATCGAAGGCTACGATGCAGTTCTGATTCTGGGTGAAGATTTAACACAGACGGGTGCGCGTATCGCACTGGCCGTTCGTCAGGCCGTTAAAGGCAAAGCTCGCGAAATGGCAGCAGCACAGAAAGTGGCTGACTGGCAGATTGCGGCGATCATGAACATTGGTCAGCATGCCAAGCACCCGCTGTTTGTCACTAACGTCGACAACACCCGTCTGGACGACATTGCTGCATGGAACTACCGTGCACCCGTTGCCGATCAGGCGCGTCTTGGTTTTGCGATTGCACACGGGTTAGATAGCAGTGCCCCAGCAGTCACTGACCTCGCTGCAGGTCTCGACCAGAAAGTCGATATCATCGTACAGGCACTGGCTGGTGCGAGAAAACCGCTCATCATTTCCGGCACTAACGCGGGCAGCGAAGATGTGATCTCTGCTGCGGCAAACGTTGCCAAAGCGCTGAAAAATCGCGGCTCTGACGTCGGTATTACCTTTGTTGCACCTGCTGCAAACAGCATTGGGTTGTCAATCATGGGCGGCGGTTCGCTGGATGACGCGCTGGTGCAGTTAGAAAACGGCGAAGCCGACAGCGTGGTGGTTCTGGAGAACGATCTCTACCGTCATGCACCGGTCGCTCGCGTTGATGCGGCACTGGAAAAAGCTGAGAACCTGATTGTGGTCGATCATCAGCGTACTCGCATTATGGACAAGGCCAGCATCATTCTGTCTGCCGCCAGCTTTGCTGAAAGCGACGGTACGTTGGTGAATCAGGAAGGCCGCGCTCAGCGTTTCTTCCAGGTTTATGACCCAACGTACTACAACGACAAAATTGTAATGCTGGAAAGCTGGCGCTGGCTGCACTCGCTGTATATCACCTATAACAGCCGTCAGGTTGACTGGACGCAACTGGATAACGTGATTGACGCGTGTGTCGCTGAACTGCCGCAATTGGCTGCGATTAAAGATGCCGCACCGGACGCTTCGTTCCGTATTCGTGGTCAGAAACTGTCGCGTTCACCGATTCGCTCCAGCGGCCGTACTGCGATGCGTGCCAATATCAGCGTGCATGAACCGCGTCAGCCTGTCGATAAAGACACCATGTTTGCTTTCTCAATGGAAGGGAACAACAGTCCGACGGCCAATCGTCAGCAGATTCCGTTTGCCTGGGCACCAGGTTGGAACTCACCGCAAGCCTGGAACAAATTCCAGGACGAAGTGGGCGGACATTTGCGTCATGGCGATCCGGGTGTGCGTATGATCGAAGCTGGCGAAGGTTCTCTGGCGTATTTCGACAACATTCCTGCGGCTTTCGTCCCACAAGCGGGTCAATGGCGCGTTGCGCCGTATTATCACCTGTTTGGTAGTGATGAAATGTCACAGCGTTCTGACGTAATTCAGCAGCGTATGCCAGAGCCTTACGTGATGGTAAACCCGGCTGATGCGGCAACGCTGGGTGTAAACGCCGGTACGTTGCTGGAGTTGACCTGTGCAGGGCAAACGCTACGTCTGCCACTGCGCTTAAGTGCGGCATTGAGTCAGGGACAGGTTGGTTTACCGCTGGGCTTGCCGGGTATTGCACCGGTGCTGGCGGGTGCAACCGTTGAAAATCTGCGGGAGGCCGCACAATGAGTTGGTTAACGCCGGAATTAATCGAGATTCTGATCACCGTCGGAAAAGCGATCGTGATTCTGCTGGTTGTGGTGACCTGTGGCGCATTCATGAGTATGGGTGAACGTCGACTGCTTGGCCTCTTCCAGGGACGTTATGGACCGAACCGGGTAGGTTGGGGCGGTTCATTACAGCTTGTCGCTGACATGATCAAAATGTTTTTCAAAGAAGACTGGGTGCCGAACTTTACCGATAAGGTGATCTTCACGTTGGCACCGATGATCGCGTTTACATCAATGCTGATTGCCTTTGCGATTGTGCCGATCACGCCAACCTGGGGTGTCGCCGATCTGAACATCGGTATCCTGTTCTTCCTGATGATGGCGGGTTTGGCCGTTTACGCAGTGCTGTTTGCTGGTTGGGCGAGTAACAACAAATACTCGTTGCTGGGAGCGGTACGTGCTTCCGCTCAGACCGTGAGCTACGAAGTCTTCATCGGCCTGTCGCTGATGGGCGTTGTCGCACAAGCGGGCTCGTTCAACATGCGTGACATCGTCGATTCTCAGGAACATTTGTGGAACGTTATTCCGCAGTTCTTCGGCTTTATCACGTTTGCCATCGCAGGCGTGGCGGTATGTCACCGTCACCCGTTTGACCAACCTGAAGCTGAACAGGAACTGGCCGATGGTTACCACATTGAATATTCCGGCATGAAGTTCGGTCTGTTTTTCGTGGGCGAATATATCGGGATTGTTACCGTTTCTGCGCTGATGGTGACCTTATTCTTCGGTGGCTGGCATGGTCCGTTCTTGCCACCGTTTGTCTGGTTTGCGCTGAAAACTGGCTTTTTCATGATGATGTTCATCCTGATTCGTGCTTCGTTACCCCGTCCACGTTATGACCAGGTGATGGCTTTCGGTTGGAAAGTCTGTCTGCCGATAACGCTTTTGAATCTGCTGGCGACCGCCGCCGTCATTTTGTACAACGCTTAAGAAGGGGTGAATAAACCATGACATTGAAAGAGTTAGTGGTTGGTTTCGGCACCCAGATACGCAGTATCTGTATGGTGGGATCGAATGCTTTTAAGAAGCGCGAAACCAGGATGTACCCAGAAGAGCCGGTGAATCCACCACCACGTTATCGTGGTCGTATCGTACTGACGCGCGATCCTGATGGTGAAGAGCGTTGTGTTGCTTGCAACCTGTGTGCGGTGGCTTGTCCGGTCGGCTGTATCTCATTGCAGAAAGCGGAAACCAAAGATGGTCGCTGGTATCCCGAGTTCTTCCGCGTCAACTTCTCGCGCTGCATTTTCTGTGGCTTCTGTGAAGAAGCGTGTCCGACAACAGCTATCCAGCTGACGCCGGATTTCGAGATGGGCGAGTACAAACGTCAGGATCTGGTGTACGAGAAAGAAGATCTGCTGATATCGGGGCCGGGTAAATATCCGGAATACAATTTCTACCGGATGGCTGGTATGGCAATCGATGGGAAAGACAAAGGCGAAGCTGAAAATGAAGCCAAACCTATTGATGTCAAAGGCCTGTTGCCCTAAGGAGCTAGCATGGAATTCGCTTTTTATACCACAGGTTTGATTGCGATATTGGCGACACTGCGCGTCATTACGCATACCAATCCTGTGCATGCATTGTTGTATATGGTCACCTCGCTCATGGCGATTGCGGGCGTCTTTTTCTCGCTGGGGGCTAATTTTGCCGGCGCGCTGAGCATCATCGTGTATGCGGGTGCCATCATGGTGCTGTTCGTGTTCGTGGTCATGATGCTCAACCTCGGCTCTTCTGTCGAAGAACAAGAGCGGAATTGGCTGAAACCCAGCGTCTGGATTGGTCCAAGTATTCTCTCACTGGCGTTACTGGTGATTGTGGTCAACGCCATCCTTAGCCTGAAAGATCAGGGCATCACTGGCACGCCTGTTGAGGCGAAAGTGGTGGGTATCAGCCTGTTTGGGCCTTATGTTCTGGCAGTTGAATTGGCGTCAATGCTGCTGCTGGCGGGATTGGTTGTCGCTTTCCACATTGGTCGTGAAGATAAACGTGGTGACGTTGTCAATAAAGAAAGCGCGAACCAGGACGTTGAGAAAAAAATAACGGGGGAACGCGCATGATTCCGTTACAACACGGGTTGATTTTAGCCGCTATTCTGTTTGTTCTGGGGCTGACTGGTCTGTTGATTCGTCGTAACCTGCTGTTTATGTTGATCAGTCTGGAGATTATGATCAACGCTGCTGCGCTGGCTTTTGTCGTCGCGGGTAGCTACTGGCAGCAGCCAGATGGTCAGGTGATGTACATTCTGGCGATTACACTGGCAGCAGCCGAGGCCAGTATTGGTCTGGCATTGTTGCTACAGATGTATCGTCGTCGTCAGACCCTGAATATTGATACAGTCAGTGAGATGCGCGGATGAACTTACTCTATTTAACAATACTCTTCCCGCTGCTCGGCTTTCTGTTGCTGGCATTTTCCCGTGGTCGCTGGTCAGAAAATACGTCAGCGACTGTCGGTGTTGGCTCGATTGGTCTGGCTGCGCTGGTTACCGCTTGGGTTGTGGTCGATTTTATGGGCCAGCAGCACAGCGGCGGTGTCACCTTCTTTAATCAGCATTTGTGGACATGGATGACCGTTGGTAATTTCGACATTAGCGTAACGCTGATGCTCGACGGTCTTTCTGTGACGATGCTGTCCGTGGTGATCGGTGTCGGTTTCTTTATCCACCTGTTTGCCTCTTGGTATATGCGTGGGGAAGAGGGATATTCTCGCTTCTTCGCTTACACCAACCTGTTTATCGCGAGTATGGTCGTTCTGGTACTGGCTGATAACCTGTTGCTGATGTACCTCGGTTGGGAAGGGGTAGGACTGTGCAGTTATCTGCTGATCGGTTTCTACTACACCAATCCGAAAAACGGCGCGGCAGCGATGAAGGCCTTCATTGTTACGCGTGTGGGTGACGTCTTTCTGGCCTTTGCTCTGTTCATCCTTTACAAAGAATTGGGCACGCTCAACTTCCGCGAACTGATGGTCTTGGCACCGCAGAAATTAGCTGAAGGTTCGCCAGAAATCACCTGGGCTACGTTGATGTTGCTGGGTGGTGCGGTTGGTAAATCAGCACAGCTGCCGCTGCAAACCTGGCTGGCAGATGCGATGGCTGGCCCAACGCCAGTATCTGCATTGATCCATGCCGCGACGATGGTTACCGCAGGTGTTTACCTGATTGCGCGTACCAACGGCCTGTTCCTGATGGCGCCGGATGTTCTGCATCTGGTGGGCATTGTCGGCGCTGTAACGCTGGTGCTGGCGGGTTTTGCCGCTCTGGTGCAAACCGACATCAAACGCGTGCTGGCCTATTCTACGATGAGCCAGATTGGTTACATGTTCCTGGCGCTGGGCGTTCAGGCATGGGATGCCGCGATTTTCCACCTTATGACGCACGCATTCTTTAAAGCGCTGCTGTTCCTCTCTTCTGGTTCGGTGATTTTGGCCTGCCACCATGAGCAGAACATCTTCAAGATGGGCGGCCTGCGTAAAACGATTCCGCTGGTTTATGTCTGCTTCCTGGTCGGGGGGGCGGCGCTATCTGCATTGCCGCTGGTTACCGCAGGTTTCTTCAGTAAAGACGAGATTCTGGCTGGCGCATGGGCAAATGGTCACATCAATCTGATGGTGGCTGGATTGGCTGGTGCCTTCATGACCTCGCTGTATACGTTCCGTATGATTTTCATCGTGTTCCACGGTGAAGAGAAAATTAAGGCGCATGCAGGAAAAGGCATTTCTCACCACTTACCGCTGGTTGTGCTGATGATTCTGTCCACCTTTATTGGTGCGATGATTGTTCCGCCGTTGCACGGTGTATTACCGGCGACGACTGAGCTTGAACACGGCCAGTTGATGACGCTGGAAATTACTTCTGGCGTGGTAGCGATTGCCGGTATTCTGCTTGCCGCTGTGCTGTGGCTGGGTAAACGTCAGGCCGTGAATAGCATCGCGAAGAGTGCCCCAGGTCGTTTCTTCTCGACCTGGTGGTTCCACGCGTGGGGCTTCGACTGGTTGTACGACCATGTCTTTGTTAAACCGTATCTGGCTATCGCGAAGCTGTTGCAGCGTGATCCGTTAAATGCATTGATGACCCTTCCGGCTACCGTTACCCGCTGGGGTAATCGTGGACTGGCGCTCAGTGCGAATGGTCAGTTGCGCTGGTACGTTGCTTCTATGGGCTTTGGTGCCGTACTGGTGCTGGGCTTGTTACTGCTGGTGTAAGGCAGTATCCGGTAACGTATAAAAGGTAGGGCATTCCGCAGACAGGGATGCCCGCCACGGCAAGTTTTCAGATTTCTTTAATTTAGGGACACAAAACGCCATGCTACTACCTTGGCTAATTCTTCTCCCCTTTATCGGCGGTCTGCTGTGCTGGCAGTTAGAGCGTTTTGGTACGAAAGTACCGCGCTGGATAGCGTTGATTGCAATGGGGCTGACACTCGCACTGTCTCTGCAACTGTGGTTGCAAGGCGGTTACTCACTGACGGCGCCGACAGGCGTACCACAATGGCAATCCGAGTTTTATGTGCCGTGGATCCCGCGCTTCGGTATCGGTATTCATCTTGCGCTGGACGGCCTGTCGCTGCTGATGGTGGTGCTGACTGGCTTGCTGGGTGTGTTGGCAATCCTCTGTTCCTGGAATGAAATTCAGCGCTATCAGGGTTTCTTCCACCTGAACCTGCTGTGGATTCTGGGCGGCGTTATTGGCGTATTCCTTGCCATCGACATGTTCCTGTTCTTCTTCTTCTGGGAAATGATGCTGGTGCCGATGTACTTCCTGATTGCGCTGTGGGGGCATAAAGGCTCTGACGGTAAAACCAGAATTACGGCGGCGACCAAGTTCTTCATTTATACCCAGTCGAGCGGCTTGATCATGTTGATCGCGATTCTGGCGCTGGTCTTTGTGCATCACAATGCCACTGGCGTTTGGACGTTCAACTATGAAGACCTGCTGAAGACGCCGATGTCGTATGGCGTTGAATATCTGCTGATGCTGGGCTTCTTCATCGCGTTTGCTGTAAAAATGCCGGTCGTGCCGTTGCACGGTTGGTTGCCGGATGCACACAGTCAGGCTCCGACAGCGGGTTCTGTTGACCTGGCGGGTATCTTGCTGAAAACGGCGGCCTATGGTCTGCTGCGTTTCAGCCTGCCGCTGTTCCCGAATGCCTCTCATGCCTTTGCACCGATCGCTATGTGGTTGGGTGTGATTGGTATCTTCTACGGCGCATGGCTGGCGTTCAAACAGACGGATATCAAACGCCTGATTGCTTACACCTCGGTGTCGCACATGGGCTTCGTGATGATTGCTATCTATTCTGGCAGTCAACTGGCTTATCAGGGTGCAGTGATTCAGATGATTGCGCACGGCTTGTCTGCTGCCGGTCTGTTTATTCTGTGTGGCCAACTGTACGAACGTCTGCATACCCGTGACATGCGTGAAATGGGCGGTCTGTGGTCTCGTCTGAAATTCCTGCCTGCACTGTCTCTGTTCTTTGCTGTGGCGACCTTGGGTATGCCGGGTACGGGTAACTTTGTCGGCGAATTCATGATTCTGTTCGGCAGCTATCAGGTTGTGCCAGTCATTACGGTGATCTCAACCTTCGGTCTGGTATTTGCGTCGGTCTACTCACTGATCATGATCCAGCGTGCTTATTACGGTACGCCTAAATCTGATGAACCACTGAAGAGTATGTCGCTCCGCGAATTGTCTATCGTGATGCTGTTGGTGGTATTACTGGTGTTGTTAGGGGTTTACCCGCAACCGATTCTGGATACCTCCAGTGCCGCGATGTCAAATATCCAGCAGTGGTTTATGTCGTCTGCTCCAGATTCAATTATTTCAACAACAAGGCCGTAATTCGCCATGACAATAACTCTTCAACAACTAATTGCGCTATCGCCGCTGTTGATCGTCGGATTGACGGTAGTGGTTGTGATGCTGTGCATTGCGTGGCGACGCAACCATTTTGTCAACGCAACCATGACGGTTATCGGCCTGAATATTGCGTTGCTGTCACTGTACTTTGTCGGCAAGGTTGGCCCAACGGACGTGACGCCGCTGCTGCGTGTTGATGGCTTCTCGATGTTCTATACCGGGCTGGTTCTGCTTGCCAGCCTGGCAACCAGCACGTTTGCTTATCCGTGGCTGCAAGGCTACCCAGACAACCGTGATGAGTTCTATCTGTTGGTTCTCATTGCTGCGTTAGGTGGGATCCTGCTGTCGAGCGCTAACCATCTGGCTTCGCTGTTCATCGGGATTGAACTGCTTTCTCTGCCGCTGTTTGGTCTGGTCGGCTATGCTTTCCGCCTGAAGCGTTCGCTGGAAGCCAGTATTAAATACATGCTGCTGTCGGCGGCGGCGTCTTCCTTCCTGCTGTTTGGGATGGCGCTGATTTATGCTGAATCCGGCGATATGAGCTTTGCCAGCCTCGGTAAGAGCTTGAGCGATCATCAAATCCATGAGCCGCTGCTGTTGGCAGGTTTGGGGATGATGATTGTTGGTCTGGGCTTCAAACTGTCTCTGGTTCCGTTCCAGTTGTGGACGCCTGATGTGTATCAGGGTGCACCTGCGCCAGTGTCTACGTTTCTGGCAACGGCCGGTAAGATTGCGGTTTTCGGTGCGGTAATGCGTTTGTTCCTGTACGCGCCAGTGGCTGACAGTGAATCCGTCAGAATCGTGCTGGGCGTTATCGCATTCGCGTCGATCCTGTTCGGTAACGTGATGGCGGTATCGCAGACTAATATCAAACGTCTTCTCGGTTACTCCTCTATCGCGCATCTGGGTTACTTGTTGGTTGCCCTGATTGCGGTTCAGAGTCATCAACTAGCGTTGGAAACTGTCGGCGTTTATCTGGTCGGTTACCTGTTCAGCAGTCTGGGCGCGTTCGGTGTGGTTAGCCTGATGTCTAGCCCTTATCGTGGTCCAGATGCTGATTCGCTGTTCTCTTACCGTGGTTTGTTCTGGCATAAGCCGATTCTGTCTGCGGTGATGACGGTAATGATGCTGTCGCTGGCGGGTATCCCTATGACGCTGGGCTTCTTCGGTAAGTTCTACGTGTTGGCTGTCGGTGTGAATGCTGAACTGTGGTGGTTGACCGGTGCGGTTGTTCTGGGTAGCGCCATTGGCCTGTACTACTATCTGCGTGTGATGGTCAGTTTGTTCCTGAATGCACCGCAGGTGTTGCAGCGTGATACGCCAAACAACTGGGCATTAACCGCGGGTGGTGTGGTCGTATTGATCTCTTCCATCGCTGTGCTGTTCTTTGGTCTGTACCCGCAGCCGCTTATCTCTCTGGTGCAATTGGCGCAGCCAATGATGTAACCGCTGACGAGAGTCGGGTTGAGTAATGAAGCGCCGTTGATGAGAATCAACGGCGTTTTTTATACCAGTAAAATCTGTTTTAGGAATGATCTGGTCTATTGAAACCGTAGAAGTCGCGCAAAATTGTCTATAGTTAAGAAGGTAACGATTTATAACTCATGACTTTTCATAACAGAAGGAAGCACTTTATGGCGGCGACAAAAAAACAGCCTGAAGAAATTCGTGTCGATGATGATTTAAAACTTCTGTCTGAAACGCTGGATGAGGTACTGCGCTATACGGGGGATCAGGCCGACCAAGCTTATGTTGATTTGAAGAAGGGGGCGGAAAAAGCGCTGCTGGAAGTTAAAGCCCGCCTTGGCGTGACTGACAGCTATTATGCGCGTGCCAAGCAGGTGGCGGATAAAGCTGATGTTTATGTGCATGACAAACCGTGGCACGGCATCGGTATAGGCGCCACGGTCGGTCTGGTGCTGGGATTATTGCTGGCTAAGCGCTAGTTTCTGCGACACATTGCTCTGTCACCATCGCTTGGTAACGGCGAGCAAGGTCGGAGCGAACTCCTAAAGAATTCATCTAACATGTTTGACGATGTAGCGGGTAACCCCGCTACATCTCCTTATACTCCCTATTCTTGGATCTTATCCTCTTTCTCCTGCATTCCCTGTATCCAATACATGGCTTCAAATGGTCGCAACTCCAGTATTGCCGGTTGCGGCTGTGCATCAGAATAATTGCTAAATAACAGTCGCCAACGGCGGTCGTGGGTCTCCATCGGAGGCTGCCAGCGCAGGGGCTGTTTGCTGAGGTTTGCCAGAACCAGAAGCCGTTGCCCCTCCCAAGTGCGCTGATAGCACCAGACGTTAGGGTGATCTGGCAGCAAATCCTGATAGTCACCGTGCGTTAGCAGCGGAAGCGCTTTACGCATAGCGATAAGCTGCTGGTAGGTGTAAAAGACGGACTCTTTATCTGCCAGCGACTGCTCTGCGTTGATGTGAGGAAAGTTCTGGCATGGGGTTATCCACGGTGTGCCAGTCGTAAATCCAGCATGATCGCTGTCATCCCATTGCATCGGCGTACGGCCGTTATCGCGCGATTTGCTGGCGAGGATCGCTAAGATTTGCTCATCTGCCTGACCTCGATCGCGTTGTTCGGCAAATTGATTCAGGCTTTCAATATCGCGATATTGTTCAATTTGCGTATAGCCAGGATTGGTCATACCCAGTTCTTCGCCCTGATAGATATAGGGCGTGCCCTGCATACCGTGAAGCACCATCGCCAGCATCTTGGCGGATTGCACGCGGAATTCGCCTTCATCGCCAAAACGCGACACGATGCGTGGCTGATCGTGATTACACCAGAACAGCGCATTCCAGGCGTGGTTATGCATACCCTGCTGCCAGTGGTTAAAAATCTGCTTGAGTTGGATAAAATCAGGTTCCGCCAGCGTCCATTTTTCCCCATTGGGATAATCGACTTTCAGATGATGAAAATTGAACGTCATGGAGAGTTCGCTGCCGTCCAGTGCGGCGTAGCGGCGGCAATGTTCCAGTGAGGTCGATGACATCTCACCGACGGTCATCAAGCTGCGCGGTTGAAAAACATCCTGACTGAACTCTTGTAAGTAATCGTGAATAAGTGGTCCATCGGTATAAAAACGGCGTCCATCGCCTTGTGTGTCTGATGGGAAATCCTGCTGCTTGGAGACCAGATTGATCACATCTAGCCGCATGCCGTCTACGCCTTTATCCGCCCAAAATTCACAGACCTGCTTTAATTCATTCCGTACGCGCGGGTGCTCCCAGTTCAGATCGGCTTGTTCGGTGGCGAACAGATGCAGATAGTATTGTTTGCTTTCTGCGTGCCACCGCCAGGCCGGGCCGCCAAATTTTGAACGCCAGTTATTGGGCGGTGCACCGTCATTACCATCACGCCAGATATAAAAATGACGATAGGGGCTGCGGCGATCCTGAGCGTTCTGGAACCAGTGGTGCTGCGTAGAGGTATGGTTGAACACCATATCCATGACGATACGAATACGACGTCGATGTGCTTCGGCGATCAACGTTTCCATATCGGCCATCGTGCCGTAGGTTGGATCGATAGCGCAGTAGTCGGCCACGTCATAGCCGTTGTCAACCTGAGGAGAAAGGTAAACCGGAGTCAGCCAAATAGCATCGACGCCCAGCTGTTGCAGGTAATCGAGTCGGGCGGTGACACCGGCGATGTCGCCAATGCCATTTCCGGTACTGTCCTGAAAGCTCTTCGGATAGATTTGATAAATCACGCCGTTTTGCCACCAGGGGAGTGATGTACTCATGAAAAATCCTCCTGCAGCGATATCGCCGCGGCTCAACTGACGCGGCTGAATAGATGTTAGGGCGGTTATGCGGGATCTAGCGTGCCATTGCGACTTTTGCGCTTATAGACCAGCACGGTCAGCAGAATCGGAATGACGGCGGCAACCAGCATCGCGAGCGCAAAGATCCCCCAAAACTGTGGCTTGATGGAGAGGATGCCCGGTAATCCCCCTACGCCAATGCCGTTTGCCGTTACGCCATACAGGCCGCAAATGAGCGCAGCGGCGGCGGAGCCGATCATGGCGCACAGCATCGGAAAGCGGTATTTCAGGTTAATACCGTACATGGCCGGCTCGGTTACGCCAAGAAAAGCGGAAATCGCAGCAGGAACAGAGATTTCGCGTTCGTTGGCTTTCCGGCTGACGATAATCACCCCGACGACGGCAGCCGCCTGCGCAATGTTGGACAGTGCGATGAGTGGCCAGACTGGCGTGCCGCCCATACTCTGAATCATCTGCATATCAATCGCTAATGTCGTTTGGTGCACGCCCGTGATGACCAGCGGCGCATACAAGAACCCAAACAGCGCGGCACCAACCGGGGCGAAGCTACCTGTCATCACCGCCTTAACGGCCCAGGCGACGCCATCGCCAATCATACGACCAAACGGACCAATCAACGTGTGTGCCAGGAAAACGGCCAGAATGAGCGATGTTACGGGCACGACCACCAGATAGAGGTAATCCGGCACGATTTTTTTCAGCCGTATTTCGATTAACGCTAGCGCCATCCCAGCTAATACGGAAGGGATGACCTGCGCTTGATAGCCTATCTTCTCTATGGTGAACCAGCCAAAATTCCACACTTCGGGCGTTTGTTGACCGATGAGATAGGCGTTCATTAACTGTGGTGACACTAGCGTGATGCCCAGAACGATGCCGAGAATCGGTGTGCCGCCCATTTTGCGTACGGTTGACCAGCAGACGGCTACGGGGAGGTAGAAGAAGATGGCTTCGCCCAGTAACCAGAGGAAATCATAGACGGTTTGCCAGGTAGGGTAGAGCTGTACCAGCGTTTGTCCGTCGCGCATCGGGATGTCGCCGATAACGTTACGCGCCCCAAGGATCAAGCCCCCGCTGATGAGCGCGGGAAGTAGCGGGAAAAAGATCTCGGCAAAGTGTGAAATACTGCGCTCAAACCAGCTCATATTCTGGCGGGCGGCGACTTTGGCTTCTTCCTTATTAATTTCTCCTTTTCCCGTGGTAGCGAGCAGCGCTTTGTAATACTCATCTACGTTAGTGCCGATCACGACCTGAAATTGTCCGGCATTCGTGAAGCAGCCTTTCACCATGCGCATTTCTTCGATATTTTTGGGATGTGCCTTGGAAGCATCGTGTAAGACGAAGCGAAGGCGAGTGATGCAGTGCGTGACAGCCGCGATGTTCTCACGTCCGCCGACCAGCTCGATCAGACGGTCAATATCCTGTTGCTTAACTTTACTCATAGTCATGTCCTTATATCTTTTAGCGCAGACGTCGGGGACGCGAAGCAAGTACCGCTACAGAAAAGCATAGCCTGTTAATGATGATTTTGCCGTGAGAGGAAAATGTATTGGGCTGTTTTTAAAAGAGAATGCTCAGGCATGCGGCGTGCTGCACAAATCTGTGATGTGCGAGTAGACAAAAAAGGAAGGGGAATGAAGGTAATGTGGGAATAGGATAAAAACAAAAGCCGCCTGTAGTAGGCGGCTTTAGAGATTGTTTATATCACAATCAGAACGGGCTGATGATTGAACCAATACGTTCACAGTAGCTGACATAAACGTCTCCCATTCTTTTAAAGAATTTGCTGATTTTACGAAGCATAGTCATTATCAGACTCCTCTAACGGGTTAATTAAGTGTGATGTTCATCACGTTTTTAATGTTAGCGGAGATGAAATTGGATTTCAACATTTTTGTGATGTTAGTCACAAAAATATAACGAGTGAGTAAATGAAATGCACGGAGGTGTGAAGAGAACCTGATGCGCGCCCGATAGCACCGCGAATCAGGTGAGAGGATACACTACGAGCCCGTGTCAGCCGGAATAGTGATAAATATGGTGATCGAACCACTGCTCGCCAATCTGCTCCGCATCTTCCTCTGTGTGATGAAAAAGGAAGCCGAGTCGTTGGGCGACGGCGTTGCTACGCGTGTTGGCGGTTGAGACTTTGATGAAGCAGCGCTCAACGAGGTTTGCATCGGTATAGGCTGCTATCAGCGTACTGACGGCCTGAGAAATAATGCCTTTACCTTCAAATTCTTCGGCGAGCCAGTAGCCGATGACGCCTTCTTTATTTTGGATCGTGTTGAAGGAAACGATGCCTGCCAGCGCATCGTCCCAGCGGATGACGTATACCGCGGACGTTTTGTCGAAGAACGTCTTTCTGTTGCCGCGAATGGTTTCTCGCGTGTCATCGACGCTTTTGACGGAATCCGGCCAAGGCAACGTTCGCCGTAGACGTGGTTTTTCCTGCTGAATCAAGGTAAAGAGCGCCTCAGCGTCGCTCTCTTCCTGTATCGTTAGGCGCAGATGGGGCTGATGGCGTAGCTCATACAGCTTGTCTCCAAATAACGTATCTGTAGATAACGGTTCCATAAAGCCCCTCCTTTTAACGCTGCAACGTTCCATCAACGATCGTGACGCTGTGCCCGCCGATCCAAGGTTCATCGTTCAGATAAGTCACGGTAATTCGGCCGTCACGTTGCAGCATCGTGCCTTGTCGCACAAGATAACTGAGCGGTGCGTCGATATTATTCATTGAGTGATGCTGACGAAGCAACGCTGCCAGACAGGCATTGGCGCTGCCCGTAACGGGATCTTCTTTAAGATGGCCGCGTTCAATGTAGAACGTGCGAACTTCATAATCAGCAGGCGTCGCCCCATCGTGTGGGCCATAGATGGCGATGCCGTTGGTCTGGCTGAGGTTTTCCACTGCGGCGAGCGCTTCTGCATCCGGTATGATGTTCAGACAGGTGTCAGCACTGTCTACACGAATCACCAGCCAGCGAATGCCCATGTGTACGGCAGCAGGTGGATAGCGGTTATCGATGCAGGTAGCACCAAGGTTGGTAATGCCCAGCGCTTTTTCCATTAGCGGCATGTGCTCATCGCCAAACGGAACGATGGTGGCCTGTGGTGCGTGAAAAGCGAGGCTCTCATCATCACCGATGTTGATTGGAACCAAACCAATGCCACATTGTTGTATCAACTGCCCCGGAGATTTAGGACGCAATCCTTCTTCCAGCAGGGCGTGAGCGGTGCCTAGCGTGGGGTGACCAGCAAACGGGATTTCTGATTCTGGCGTAAAAATGCGCACATGATAATCCGCTAAAGGATCGGTGGCTGGCAGAACAAACGTGGTTTCTGACAGGTTTGTCCAGCGGGCGATATCTTGCATTTGCTCATCGGTTAACCCATTCGCTTCCATAATGACGGCAAGCGGATTGCCCTTGAAAGGCTGCTGGGTGAAAACATCGACCTGTTTGAAACGACGTACTATAGGCATCGCATTTCTCTCCTGTATGCGCTATCGATTAAATATTACTCAAAACTAACCGCGATCCTATCGCGCGCTTGTGGCATAATGCGCGCCAAATCACATTCCGACTCGAGTATAAGTGCTGTGTTAAGTACCAACAATATCACCATGCAGTTCGGCAGCAAGCCGTTGTTTGAAAACATCTCCGTTAAATTTGGCGGCGGCAACCGTTACGGTTTGATCGGCGCGAATGGCTGCGGTAAATCTACCTTTATGAAGATTCTCGGCGGTGACCTGGTGCCGAGTGGCGGTAACGTCTTCCTCGATCCCAATGAACGTCTGGGTAAACTGCGTCAGGATCAGTTCGCGTTTGAAAAATACAGTGTGCTGGATACCGTTATCATGGGCCACGGCGAGCTGTGGGCGGTAAAAGAAGAACGCGACCGTATCTACTCATTGGCTGAAATGAGCGAAGCCGACGGCTATAAAGTGGCCGATCTGGAAGTGGAATACGGTGAGATGGATGGCTACAGCGCAGAATCACGCGCGGGCGAACTGTTGCTGGGCGTGGGGATTCCTGTTGATCAGCACTATGGCTTGATGAGCGAAATTGCTCCCGGTTGGAAACTGCGTGTTTTGTTGGCACAGGCACTGTTTTCCGATCCCGAAATCCTGCTGCTCGACGAACCGACCAACAACCTGGATATCGATACTATCCGCTGGTTGGAGCAGGTGCTGAATGAGCGTAACAGCACCATGATCATTATCTCGCATGACCGTCACTTCCTGAATATGGTCTGTACACACATGGCGGATCTGGACTACGGCGAGCTGCGTGTTTATCCGGGTAACTATGATGAATACATGACGGCGGCGACGCAGGCTCGCGAGCGTTTACTGTCTGATAACGCCAAGAAGAAAGCACAGATTTCCGAACTGCAATCGTTCGTTAGCCGCTTTAGCGCCAATGCCTCTAAATCCAAACAGGCGACATCGCGCGCGCGCCAGATCGATAAAATTCAGTTGGATGAAGTGAAAGCCTCCAGCCGGCAAAACCCGTTTATCCGTTTTGATCAGGATAAGAAACTGTTCCGTAATGCGCTGGAAGTTGAAGCGTTGACCAAAGGTTTTGATAACGGCCCGCTGTTCAGCAAGCTGGGTCTCATGATCGAAGTGGGTGAAAAAGTCGCCATTTTGGGTGCCAACGGTGTGGGTAAATCGACATTGCTGAAAACGCTGGTCGGTGATTTCAAACCAGATAGCGGCACCGTTAAGTGGTCGGAAAATACTCAAATTGGTTACTACGCACAGGATCACGAATACGAATTCGATGAGACGCTGACGGTGTTTGACTGGATGAGTCAGTGGAAACAAGAAAAAGACGATGAACAAGCCGTACGCAGCGTGCTCGGTCGTTTGCTGTTCAGTCAGGACGATATCAAGAAGAAAGTGAAGGTCTTATCCGGTGGTGAAAAGGGTCGCATGCTGTTCGGTAAGCTGATGATGCAGCGTCCGAATATTCTGGTAATGGATGAACCGACCAACCACCTCGATATGGAATCGATTGAATCGCTGAACATGGCGCTGGAAATGTATGAAGGGACGCTGCTGTTCGTTTCCCATGACCGTGAATTTGTTAGCTCGCTGGCAACCCGTATTCTGGAAATGACGCCAAATAAAGTGAACGATTTCACCGGTAACTATGAAGATTACCTGCGCAGTCAGGGTATTCAGTAAGCCATAAACCGTTCCCGTCCTAGCCACTGTTTAGGACGGGGAACGGGTATTCTCAATTCCTCTCTCTTTTTTATCTCTTCTTGCCGATGTCGTCATTGAGCGGAAATATTCACTTATCCTGTCTGTTTTTTTACCCAAATTAACGAACTTTAATAAACGCGGTGTTTTTTTCGAAATTGTTAAAAAAGAAAAGAAATAGTCATCGTAACTGCATGAAATAAAAAACTAATGACTTTCTCTTGTCATGCTTTCAGTTTGCACAAAAGAAAGCAATTTGTTAATTCCTGTCGTTATTCTTCGGCATTCAAATTCAGCCCACTCATTTACGCTTCCGTCAGGTTGCCAAATAAAAATAATTATCATTTAATTTATTTTATTGATTATTTGGGGGCCGTTAATGAACATCGATTTGACGCCGTATTATGCCGAGCCCGGTGAGCAGCCTTTTAGCGCCCGACGTATGGCAATGCCTTGGCGCAACCATGTGCCACTTTCACCAGAACAAATTCCAGCCGGTTGGCAGACGCTGAAGCAGCAGAGTGTACCTGCGCGTAAGCGTCTGCTCTATCTGCACATTCCTTTTTGCGCCACGCACTGCACGTTCTGCGGTTTTTACCAAAACAAACTGCGTGATGACAGCACGGCGACCTACACCCGCTATCTGTTGCAAGAATTAGCGATGGAAGCGGACAGCCCGCTACATCAGTCAGCACCCATTCACGCGGTCTACTTTGGCGGCGGTACGCCAACGGCGCTGGCGGCTGATGAACTGTCGCAAATCATTCGTGCGATTCGCACTTCGCTGCCCTTAGCACCGGACTGTGAAATCACGGTAGAAGGACGGGCGATGGATTTTGATGATGAGCGAATCGATGCCTGTCTGGATGCAGGCGCGAACCGTTTCTCCATTGGGATTCAGACGTTTGATACCCGTATTCGCCAGCGTATGGCGCGTACCTCGGATAAACAGCAGTCAATCCGCTTTCTTGAACGCCTGTGTGAGCGGGACAGAGCCGCAGTGGTATGCGATCTGATGTTCGGCTTGCCGGAACAAACGCCGGAAATCTGGCGCGAAGATCTGGCGATCGTCAGCGATTTACCGTTAGACGGCGTCGATCTGTACGCACTTAATCTGTTACCGACAACGCCGCTGGCGAAAGCGGCCGAAAACCAGCGTGTTGCGCTGCCTGATGTGGTCGCTCGGCGTGACTTTTACCGGACTGGCGCGGCATTTCTGGCCGATGCTGGCTGGCACCAGCTTAGCAATAGCCACTGGGCACGCACTACGCGTGAACGCAATCTGTACAACTTACTGATTAAGCAAGGCGCGGACTGCCTGGCAATGGGAAGTGGCGCAGGCGGCAATATAAACGGACAGGCTTACATGATGGAACGCAGTCTGGAGCGCTATTACCAGCAGATCGATCAGGGGCAAAAACCGATCATGATGATGACGCCAGCCAGTTCCACCGGGCGCTGGCAGCATCAGCTTCAGGCGGGTATTGAGGTTGGGCGCATCAAACTGCCTCAACTGACCCAACATGCCCGTGAACTTCAGCCATTGCTGAGTCAGTGGCATGAGGCCGGTTTGACCTGTGACGATTCCACCTGCCTGCGCTTGACCAACGATGGCCGCTTTTGGGCGAATAACCTGATGCAGGCATTACAACAAATTATCCCTCAGCTTAATGCCGAAGAGCATGCCTACTAACCGGAGACGCAATCATGACCATGACACTGAATGAATTACTGGCAACCAACCCTGATGGCACATTGGAAGATATTGCCGGAAAGTACAATACGTCGCTGTTTGCCGTCGTTGAGGTGTTGCCTGCGGCTCAGCGTACGCTGGCGACGGGCGATCGTTTCGATCAGGTGTGGGACACGATTGCGACCTGGGGTGAAGTGACGCTCATTAGCCACACGGCGGATGCGATTCTGGAATTCAAGAGCGAGTTACCAACCGGTACGCACCGCCACGGTTACTTTAATTTGCGTGGCAAAAATGGCCTGAGTGGACACATTCGTGCGACGAGCTGTCAGCACATTGCGTTTATCGAGCGTAAGTTCATGGGGATGGACACGGCGTCCGTGGTGTTCTTTAATGCCAGTGGTGCGGCGATGTTTAAAATCTTCCTTGGACGAGACAGCCACCGCCAGCTGCTGAGCGCTCAGGTTGATGCGTTCCACGCGCTGGCGAGTGAATTACAACCGGAGCAGGTATGACGTGGTTACTTTTCGGCGCAGGCAATGGGGTGGGTGCTTGCTTATTACAGCGCGCCATTGAGTGCGAGCAGGCAGTAGTACTGGTATTACGCAATCCTGAACAGGCTAAACACTGGCGTGAGCAGGGGATGACCGTTGTGGAAGGTGATGCCTGCGACCCAGAAACGGTGGCAGAAGCCTGCCGTGTTGCTGGGCCGTCCGCTATTGTGGTATCGACGATGGGTGGTGGTACGGTAAATTATCAGGGACACCGCACGGTGATTGACGGCGCAGAGCAGGCAGGCATCAAGCGTATGCTGCTGGTGACCTCACTGGGCTGCGGTGATAGCTGGCCGCTACTGTCGCCACGCGCCAGAGCCGCGTTTGGCTTTGCGGTACGTGAGAAATCGCTGGCAGAAAGCTGGCTGCAAAGCAGCACGTTGGATCATTGTATCGTCCGTCCCGGCGGTCTGCTGGACGTAGTGGCGACGCACAATGCGAAACTGACGCAAGGTACAGCTACGTTGGGATTGGTATCACGCTCGGATGTGGCGCTGGCGGTTGATCAATTGCTGCAACAGCCCGTGTTTGATAATCACATCTACAATCTGATCGATCCCGATCTCACCATGCCCGCTATTCCGTAATCCCCGCTATTCTGTTATCAGTGTTGCTGGGATCGTTATCCCGGCAACCGGCGAACTGTTATAGCTAATCTGTCGAGAACTGTATCTGTTATCTCTCAGGTGGCTATGTTCTAATCGACGCCAGCAGTGTTGTATTCATTAAGCATGATGGTGATGACGATGGACGAAGTAAAACGCCTTCTGACCGAAGAGATCGAACGTATCAATCGGGAAGAAAAACGCGACAATAAAATACGTTTTAGCCGCAAATTCATGCAGTCACACCCTTATCTGTTTGCCGCGATGCTGGCGAGCTATGTGCCGGTTGCGATTATCCTCTTTTATGCCTCTTATTTTGGTTTGCCGTACCTGATCGGCTTTACCGTCTTCCTGCTGGTGATGACGCTGGCACTCTCGATGGATATCAACCCGACCTATCGCTTTGAAGACATTGATACGCTGGATTTACGTGTTTGTTATAACGGTGAGTGGTTTACGATCCGCCACGTATCGCAGGACACGTTGGATAAGCTGCTACGCAACGAGCAGGTACCGTCCGCAGTGAAAGCGGGGATAGAGAAAATTCAACGTACCAAAGGTGATGTTGATTTCTATGACGTTTTTTCGTTGGCCTATCGGCAACAGCCTTCTGCATAGCCAGCGATCTCCCCTCCGACTATCTACTTTCCTAATGACCAGATAATCCCGTCGTTTTCACCATGCTGAAGTTTGTATGTGTCTGGATTGCTCAGGGATTTGTTTTCATAAAGACTGGTTTTCATAAAAACAGAGTGCTACGTTCATTGTAAGCGACGGATGTCGCATTTCTTTTGATTTTTCAGACCGATAGTTTTCCTGGTTGATGGTTTCTCAAATACAGGCAGAACAGGACGATGAGCGAAAAGGTATTGCTGGTGATTCAGTTGGGCCAACCGCCGGAAGGCATCGCGTCTCAGGTTGGGCAACAGGGGAAGTGGTTTAGCGATGCGGTACAGGGTAAAACGCAGCCAGTGCAGGTGGTTCGTCCCGATCTCGGGGAGCTGCTGCCGCCGTTTGACGCGCTGGCTGCCGTAATTATCTCCGGTTCGTGGTCGATGGTCACGGATCGGCTGGACTGGAGCGAATACACCGCTGGCTGGCTGCGCGAGGCGTATTACGCAGATGTCCCGCTGCTAGGCGTGTGTTATGGGCACCAACTGCTGGCCGATGCGCTGGGCGGTAAAGTTGGCGATAACCCAAACGGCAAGGAAGTCGGTGTTCAGGTTGTGACAACCCATGGCGTTGCGGCACAAGATCCTTTACTGCGTGACTATCCGCCGCAGTTCGGCGCTTATCTGACCCACCAGCAATCCGTGCTGGAAGCGCCAGCAGGTGCGCAGGTACTGGCGAGTTCAGAGATGGACGGCTGTCAGATTATCCGCTACAGCGAGAAAGTGTTGACCGTGCAGTTCCACCCAGAATTCAACGCTGACGTTATGTTGACGTGCCTGCGTCATAATGAAACGGCGCTGCGACAGGGCGGTTGGGATGTCGATCGGATGATGGATATTCAACAAGAGCCTATCTGGGCACGTAAAATTCTGCTGGATTTCGTACAGCGTTACGCGGCGAAATAGCGCGCGTTCAACGTGTTGTTCTCGTTAAAACGTCCTGCTCGATCGTCACCCATCGGTGATGATCGAATCCAAAATAATGGCATTCTCATCCAGCGAAACCGTAGCGCTATGGCAAAGTTTGAACAGCTTGCTCACCAGATCCGTGAGCAGCTTCAGGAAGGTATCTGGCAGCCGGGCGACAAACTGCCCTCGCTGCGGGAAAAATCACTGCATTCTGGCATGAGCCTGATGACGGTACTGCATGCGTATCAATTGCTGGAAAGTCAGGGGTTGATTGTGTCGCGTCCGCAATCGGGTTACTACGCGGCACCACAGCTGTCCACCACGCCAGCAGACAACCTGTATTCGCCCGTTGGGCTGGATCGCGTCCAGCTTACCGAAGACGTGGATGTTAACGCGTTTATTTTTGACGTACTTCAGGCCAGCAAAGATCCGGCGGTGATGCCCTTCGGATCGGCATTCCCCGATCCGCAGCTCTTTCCACAACGTCAACTGACGCGCTCGTTGGCCTCGGTGGCGCGTCATATGCAGCCGCAAAGCGCGCTGGATAATTTGCCGCCGGGTAATGAAAGCCTGAGGAAGAATATCGCCCAGCGCTATGCGTTGCAGGGTATTGCCGTTTCGCCCGATGAGATTGTGATTACGGCGGGGGCGATGGAATCCCTCAATCTCAGCCTTCAGGTGCTGACGGAACCGGGTGATTACGTGGTGATCGAATCTCCCGCTTTTTACGGTGCGCTACAGGCGATTGAACGTCTTAAGCTCAAAGCCATTGCGATTGCTACCGATCCGCAGCAGGGCATCGATCTTGATGCGCTACAGCAGGCATTGAATGACTATCCGATCAAAGCCTGCTGGCTGATGACTAATTTCCATAATCCGCTCGGCTGCACGCTGTCCTGGGAGAAGAAACAGCGGCTGGTGGCGATGCTGGAAAACCACGGAGTTGGGCTGGTAGAAGATGACGTCTACAGCGAGCTTTATACCGGCCTGCAACGTCCGTTGCCCGCCAAGGCGTTGGATAAAAAAGGCACGATTCTGCACTGCTCCTCGTTTTCTAAAAACCTGGTAGCAGGGTTCCGCATCGGCTGGGTGGCGGCGGGGAGTTATGCAGGAAGTATTCAGCGTTTACAACTGATGAGTACATTATCAACCAGCGCGCCGATGCAGTTGGCGATTGCGGATTATCTGGCGACCAGCAGCTATGACAGCCACCTGCGCCGCCTGCGCCGGGCGCTGGAGCAACGAAAACATGCGGCGCTACAGTCGCTACGTCGACACTTTCCGGGTGAAGTCCGCATTAATCATTCGCAAGGTGGCTATTTTCTCTGGCTGGAATTGCCTGAGGGCGTCAGCAGCACGGAGCTCTACCGTCGCGCGCTGGAACGAGGCATTAGTATTGCGCCGGGAAAAATGTTTACGACTGGCGATAAATACGATCGCTACTTCCGCTTCAACGCGTCCTACGACTGGGACGCTCGCTGCGAGCAAAGTGTGATCGCATTAGCCTCACTGATTAGGGCGCAGCTATCCTCTCGTCTTACCTGAGCACCTCTTTGTGGGTGTGTAGAAGCTTGCTGCTTTTCTGCTACTGTTCCCGTTATGGCGGAAAGGGGGAAGGCTGCGGCGATGGTTAAAAACAGGCATAACCTTGCCAGAAATCAGGAAGTCGATCGGCGCGACAGGTATAATCCCTATTAAAGGTGAGCGATACCCGCTATCTTTCGGATCGCGCTGACAGCCTTCCCGCGTTCCGAAATCTATCGGATAGACAACGTAAATAACAGGAAAAATCCCCCTGATGAGTATTCGCATTGTTCCTCAGGAACAGTTAGAACAGAATGAACAATCAACGCGGGAAGGGCATATCCCTCCGCTGCTTTTTGCCAATCTGAAAAGCCTGTACAGCAGTCGCGCGGAGCGCCTGCGTCAGTTAGCTGAAGATCACCCGCTGGGAGATTATCTCACCTTCGCCGCAGGCGTGGTGGAAGCCCAGCAGAAGGTGTTGCACGATCATCCGCTGCAGCTTGATCTGAGTGATGTGCTGAAACAGTCTGGCGAACGCCCGCCGCTCGATATCACGGTGTTCCCGCGTGATGCGCACTGGCACACGCTGCTGCGTGCGTTGATCGAAGAATTGAAACCGGATGCCAGCGGACAGGTATTATCCACGCTGGAGAATCTGGAAAAAGCCTCAGTACAGGAGCTGGAAGAACAGGCGACGGCGCTGCTGCAACACGAGTTTCGTGCCGAAAGCAACGATAAAGCCCCGTTCATCTGGGCGGCACTGTCGCTGTATTGGGCGCAGATGGCTAGCCTGTTGCCCGGCAAAGCGCGCGCTGTACCTGGTGAACACCGCCAGTTCTGCCCTGTGTGCGGCAGCATTCCCGTCTCTGGCGTGGTGCAGTTAGGCACGTCCAGCGGACTGCGTTATCTGCACTGTAATCTGTGCGAGAGCGAATGGCACATGGTGCGGGTGAAATGCAGCAACTGCGAAGAGTCCAGCGAACTCAATTACTGGTCGCTGGATAGCGAAAATTCCGCTATCAAAGCAGAAAGTTGTGGTCACTGCGGTACGTATCTGAAGCTGTTATATCAGGAAAAAGATCACCGCGTGGAAGCCGTCGCCGACGATCTGGCGTCGCTGGTGCTGGATGTGAAAATGGAGGAAGAAGGTTTTTCTCGCAGTAGCATCAACCCGTTCCTGTTCCCAGAAAGTTCGATCGAATAGCCTGCCTAATCGGTGAAGCGCGTTTGTGCTTCACCGCCTTTCTTTCAGAAAACCTACCTCTGCCACACACCGCTGAAGTGCAGCAGCAATACCAGCGCAGTGATCACAATGGACGCGGATGTCAGCACGATCAGCCCGTGACTAATGCGTGATAGCACCAACTGGCAACTGGCATTAAAACGATAACGCACAATCGCCAGCACCGACATCAGAGCGGAAACGCATAAGAGCAGCATAGCGCAGGCGAACACCGCGCGGCTGTCGTCGACGATACTGAGGCGAAAACACAGCAGGCTATTGATCAGCATCACAAACAGGGTTCGGGACCACGCCATGCCGGTTCGCTGTGGCTGTAACCCCGGATCGCGAGTCGTCTCCATGCGTTACCCGAGCAGAATCATGGCGGCGAGTGCGATAGCAATGAGGGTGATAAACAGCGTCACAATCAGCAGCATCGGCGTGTACGGCATATCATTTTCCTGCCGCATGGCTTTTTCATTGCTGACCCACCGACGATAGGCCAAGCCGCCAAGCAGCGCCGCACTGACGACCAGTAACAACGACAGCCCTTGACGCAGCAGCGGATCGATATGCACAGTAAATTGATCGATACCGACTGCACCCGCCAGAAACGCCAGCGCGGTGCGGATCCACGCTAGAAAGGTGCGCTCATTCGCTAATGAAAAACGGTAGTCTGGGGTTTTCCCTTGGCTCCACCACGGAGTTTTGTCCTGTCTGGGTGTTGTCATGTCGTCATCTGATTTCAGGTTGAAAAGGATATCCGCTGGGGCGCTGCGTTTGCATTCTAGCGCCCTTGGCGGATTTCGTCTGCCCTGATTGTATCAACGATGATTGTATCAGCACGGCATGATGAGGCACCCATAGCGGCGCGTCGTTTTATCAGGACGCGTCTTTCCCCGCTTCATGATTCTCTACTGCCAATGCGGTGACTAGTGCGAACGCGCAGGCCAGCAGCGTGCCGAGTATCCAGGCGAAATACCACATCTTCTTTCTCCTCAAGTCGTTAGTAAACGGAATGCTTATTTTCTTCGATATAACGTGCGTCGATTCGGCCAAACATTTTGTAATAACACCAGCTGGTATAGATCAGGATGGTGGGGACAAAAATGCAGGCTAAAATCGTCATCACCTGAAGCGTAAGCTGGCTGGAGGTGGCATCCCAGATGGTCAGGCTAACGTTGGGATCAAAGCTGGAAGGCATCACGAAGGGGAATAGCGTAATCCCCGCGGTCAGAATCACGCAGACAATCGTTAGTGACGACGTCAGAAATCCCCAACCGCAGCGGTTCACGCGTGAGAAGAGGCTCGTGAACCATGGCAGAATCACACCCAAAGCTGGGATAGTCCATAGCACGGGATACGCCGTAAAATTGGTTAACCAGGCACCGGCCTGCTGGACCACTTCTTTTTTCAATGGATTGGACGGCGCTGCTTTATCCAGCGCGGAGGTAATCACATAGCCGTCGATTCCGGTTAGTACCCAGAAGCCAGCCAGTAAGAAGGTGATGCTCATGAGTACGCTGGCGATCAGGACCGTTTTTTGCGCACGACGTTGAAGTGCATCGGTGGTACGCATTTGCAGGTAAATCGCGCCGTGGGAGACGATCATAGCGACACTCACTAACCCCGCTAGCAACCCGAACGGATTCAACAGGCCAAAGAATCCGCCGTGGTAGGTGAGGCGCAAATACATATCTACGCTCAATGGCACGCCCTGCAATAGGTTCCCGAGTGCGATGCCAAACACCAACGTGGGAACGAAGCTGCCGATAAAAATGCCCCAGTCCCACATATTACGCCAGCGGCGATTCTCCAGTTTTGAGCGGTAATCAAAGCCAACCGGGCGGAAAAACAGGGCGGCCAAGACTAAAATCATAGCGAAATAGAAACCGGAAAAGGCAGCAGCATAGACCATCGGCCAGGCGGCAAACAGCGCGCCTGCCGCGGTGATCAGCCAGACCTGATTGCCGTCCCAGTGTGGTGCGATCACGTTAATCATCACCCGCCGTTCGGTGTCGCTCTTTCCCAGTAGGCGCAGCAGAATGCCCACGCCCATATCAAAGCCATCAGTGATGGCAAAGCCGATGAACAGCAGGCCAATCAATCCCCACCAAATCAGACGTAATGTTTCATAATCCAGCATTATTGTGGCTCCCGTTAAGGTTTTGCAGGTGTGGCGAGTGGCGGTGTTGTCGGCTGTTCAAAATGATAACGGCCGGTTTTCAGGCTGCTTGGCCCCAGTCGGGAAAACTTGAACATCAGGTACAGTTCTGCGACCAGAAACAGCGTATACAGCCCACAAATCAGCCCCATCGATAGCAGAATATCGTGTGCTTCCAGGGACGAATTGGCGATAGCGGTAGGCAAGACTTCGGCGACCGCCCAAGGTTGACGACCGTATTCAGCGATAAACCAGCCGGATTCAATGGCGATCCAAGGCAGGGGAATACCGTACAGCGCCACGCGGTGCAGCCATTTACGCTCTCCCATGCGGCCGCGTATGACGCTCCAGAACGACAGGGCAAAAATAGCGAGCATCAGCACGCCACATCCGACCATCAGGCGAAACGCAATATACAGCGGTGCGACGCGAGGAATTGAATCCTTAGTGGCTTGCTGAATCTGATTTTCACTGGCGTTAGCGACGTCATCGGTGTAGCGCTTAAGCAATAGGCCATAGCCGAGATCGTGCTTTGCAGCCTCAAAACGTGCGCGAACGGTGGGGTCGCTGTTGCCCGAACGTAGTTCCTCCAGCAGATCATAGGCCGTCATACCGTTACGAATGCGTATCTCATGCTGCGCCATCAGGTCTTTAATGCCGACGACGGGTTTGTCGAGCGAACGGGTGGCAATCAACCCCAACAGATAAGGAACGTGGATGGCATAATCGTTCTGCATCGTCTCCTGATTAGGAATGGAGAACAGCGTGAAAGAGGCGGGAGCGGGCTGCGTTTCCCATTCGGCTTCGATGGCTGCCAGCTTGGTTTTCTGCACATCGCCCATCACATAGCCGGATTCATCACCTAAGACGATGACGGACAGCACTGAGGCCAGACCGAAACTGGCTGCAATGGCGAACGAGCGCTTGGCAAACGCGACATCGCGGCCTCTCAACAGATAGTAAGAACTGATCCCCAGCACGAACATCGCGCCCGCGGTGTAGCCTGCTGCCACGGTGTGTACGAATTTCACCTGTGCGACAGGGTTCATCACCAGTTCGGCGAAACTCAGCATTTCCATGCGCATGGTTTCGTAATTGAATTCGGCGGCAATCGGGTTTTGCATCCAGCCGTTGGCGACCAAAATCCACAAGGCGGAGAAGTTGGAGCCTAGCGCGACGAACCAGGTCACCATCATATGTTGGACTTTAGTCAGGCGATCCCAACCGAAAAAGAACAGACCGACCAGCGTGGATTCCAGGAAGAACGCCATCAGCCCTTCCATCGCCAGCGGTGCGCCAAAAATATCGCCCACGTAGTGAGAATAGTAAGACCAGTTGGTGCCGAACTGGAATTCCAGTGTTAGACCAGTTGCCACACCCAGTGCAAAATTGATGGCGAACAGCTTGCCCCAGAATTTGGTCATATCCTTGTAGATTTGCTTGCCGGTTAACACATACGTGGTGTTCATAATGGCCAGCAGGAAAGACAACCCCAGAGTCAGTGGGACGAAAAGAAAGTGGTACATGGCAGTCAGGGCAAATTGCAGCCGCGACAGCTCGACGACATCAAACATGTTACGCTCCTAGCTACAGGCAGGAAAATGCAGTTATTCCGATACTTGCCGGAATAAATAGTGATGAATAAATGCGAATAAATTAACGTCGACGGTATTTGCATCCGTCGGAAATTAACTTCACTGATTGAAGTGAGATAAGAATGAATAGTGAGTGAGACGTGCGGGGATTATACCGTGCAAAAACTGGAGGATAAATAGTACAGTTTGTTGATTTGATGACTTTATCTTTAATACTGTTATTTTGGTTTTATATTCTGATTTATTTGATGTATGTAAATTTTAATCTCATTAATAAATATTAATTGGGTTTTTATTTTGCTATTTGATTGATGTTTTAGCGTGGGGTTAAATTAAATAGTACAGATTTGTAATTGATAAATATAACAGTTTCATTTTTTATTTAATTTTACATTTGTTGATAAATAATAATGGGGATTATCAGGGCATTCTGACTAAAAATTCTGAAATGGCCGTACGTTAAATACGGCACATCTACATTTTGTAATGAATTTCTGGTGTTACCGATTAGATGAGCGGGGATTCTGGCCACACAACGGATGCGGCAGTGAGATCAAGGCGGCTCAACTCGACCAGATAAATTTTCCATTGGGTTAGCCGCTGTTGCTCTTCATCCGTGGCAATGGCTAAATCCACCGCGTAGCTTAGCTCGGTAATTCGGGTATTTGCCGTCGCGCGTCGCGCCGCCAGCTCCTGCTGTTGGTTTTTGGTCGAGGCAAGTTGTTGTGCTTCCAGGTTTGTCACCCACGTTGCTCCATCCCACTTGTCAAACTCGGTTGCCGGAGCCAGAAACGTCATGTTTTCAGGCAGAATGCCGAATTGCATCACCGTCTGCTGCTGGCGGGTTTCTGTGCTGTAAACCGTCTGGCCGCGATAATCCGGCACCTGTTCCCATGATTTACCATCAGTGGAACGGCGCAGGGCTTGTCCAACTGGCGGCAGTTCAGGCTCGTCGGCATAGCTATCGGCAGGAAGACCAACACCTTGCATAACATACTCATAGCTGGCGCTCTGATATTCCTGCGTAGCCGGATTAACGTGATAAACCGTAATCCAGCCTGTGTTAATTGCCAAGCCGTGTTCGTTCAGTTCTGCGTTTTTAATTTGTGTTGAATAGTTGCTCATTATGCTGCTCTCACGATGTAGTTGAAGGCGATATTGCGGGGACGAGTTTCATTCCCACCTGTCGTGCTCGTTGTTCCGATATCATCTACAGAGAAATTCGATGATCCGCTTCCGCGATCGGAATCGTTACGCAGCAACGGCACGCCGCTATGTGTGTGCTCTCTCAACTCGTCTGATTGGTGTGACATCAACGCACGCCCAGCATCAACACCACGCCCGTCATCCCAACCGCGCACGAATTCGCCGCGTAGATCTGGCAAAAAACCGCTGGGATAGCGATAGGTCAGAATAGGGTATTGCGCTTTGTCAAACTGTTGGCCGTTGCATTTCAGCCAGCCTTCTGGCGCCACGGCACCGGGGAATAGCTGCGGCATGCCTGCGAGCTCAGATGTGGGCATAGCGCCAATCGCGGATGGTGTTAGGTTCCCTTTCGTCCATACGTCGTGATAGTTGTGCTGTAACTTTTTCGACAGAAAAATAACATCTGACAACGTTTCGCCGGGCGCGGGTGGGATGACAGCTAGACGTGAATTATAATCTGTATCGCTTTTTCCATCGGTATGAAAATCAATATAACAATGCGATGGGTTTCCATTAACAGAACCGTATTCGATCACATAATCATCGTATGAATCAGGGTCATGGATTTCTATAATTCTGGATGGGATACGAGTGACGTGTGCATGAGAAAAAACCGGAGTGACCCACCCTTGCCAACTGCCACCTTTCAATACCACCCATGCAGATTTTGATGGATTAGTGACATCGACGACGCTCAGTACACCAAACCCATCAGTCGATGATTTCCATTCCATGATGCTTGGGCCGAAACCAACAGGTAGCCCCGTGACATTGTCCGGATCGGCTTGATATAAATTTGATGCTGTATTGCTCTTAAAATAATCAAGAATATTGACGCGGCTTATTTGCACGGCTTTGCTGCCCCATGCCGACTCGATTATTCCTATGTTCTTACGGAACAATACAGCGTTCGGGATATCCGCCCCGTTCTGGTTTTTTGCCAGTTTCCCCGCCAGTGCATTCAGCACCGTTGTGCTGAAGTTCGGATCATTCCCCAACGCATTCGCCAACTCTTGTAGCGTATCGAGCGCCGCAGGCGAGCCGTTGACCAATGCTGCCACGGCGGTTTTCACAAAGGCTGTGGTCGCCAGTTGCATATCGTTAGAACTGGAGGCTGCCGTTGGTGCTGTTGGTGTTCCCGTGAATGCAGGGCTGGCTTTCGGGGCATACTGGGGATGTGCATCGAGGATGGCAGCATGAGCATTCAGCTTATTGGTCGCGTCAGTTTTCACATCTGCAATCGCATTCAAGATGGTTGTGCTGAAGTTAGGGTCATTACCTAACGCATTCGCTAACTCTTGCAGCGTATCCAGTGCCGCCGGAGACCCATTGATCAGTGCGGCAATGGCCGATTTCACAAATGCCGTGGTGGCAATCTGCGTGTTGTTTGCCGTTTGCGCTGTCGTTGGTGCGGTAGGCGTTCCCGTTAGCGCTGGGCTATTTTTGGGGGCATATTGCGAATGCGGGTCGCTAGCTGCGAGATGTTTTTGCAAACTATCGCCAGTCGTTTCCTGCATTTTTTTCAGGTAAGCCGTGCGGCTGGCTAACTGCTCTGCCTGACGGTTGGAAATTCCCCCTGGACCTGCGATAACGCGATCCGATACTTCAAGCTGATAAATCCCATCAATCCAGTCTTCTTGTTCAGATAAATTCGCCACGCTCATGCGCTCCTGAGGCTATAAAACAGTGTTAGTAACGGTGCAGAGCGTACCTTCTGAGGTGGCTAGGGTTTAGCAACGGAGTTTAAAAATTAAAGTGAAAAGTGCATGAAAGCAGCTGTCATCGTGCGGACAGCATGTCCTTGCCGCTTGCCCGCTGTGGGCTAATGTAACTGGCGCATTAATTGCATCTTCCTGATAGTGGTTTTTTTCAGGAGAGACAGCGATGGTGGCGGAGCCTTCAACGACAATTCGATTTTTACTTGCCTCGCGCCAATGTGAGCTAAACAGCCTGCGCCACCTGCTACAAAGTGGTGAACTGGTGGGAAAAATCAGCCAGCTTGTGCATTTATTGCAGCGCGAACGGGGAACTGCCAATCTGTTTCTTTGTTCCGATGGCCGCTTCTTCGCCGATGAACTGGCGCTACGTGAAAAAGACGTGCAGGCAGCGCAGACGCATTTGATGATGCATCTGGCCGGGTTGGAAAAAATGACGGAGGAATTGCCGCAGGCGAGCCGTCTATTCAGCCGTGTTGCCAGCGTGGTTTATGCGCTGAGCCTGCTGCCCGCACTGCGTCAGCAGATTCGCCAGCGTTTGCTGCCCCAGCCTCAGGCGATGACATTCTTTAACGACATTATCCGTAACCTGCTGGCACTGGTTTTTGAGGTATCGGACACGGCGGCCGATCCGGGGATTTCCCGCGCGTTGATTGCCATGTTCAGTTTTATGCAGGGCAAAGAGCTGGCAGGGCAGGAGCGTGCTGTCGGCGCGGCGGCTTATGCGGCAGGCAGTGTCGATGAGGACACTCGGCAAAAGCTGCTGGATTTGATCGAACGGCAGGAGCGCTGCTTCGATACCTTCCTGAATTTTAGCGATGAAGAAAGCCTGCAACGCTGGCGTGCTATCGAAGTGGACAGCGAGTTTGAACGTCTGCGTCGCATTGTGTGTACCCGAAGCCCGATAGAAAAACTATCGGAAGCCGATAGCCTGCACTGGTTTTCGATTGCTACACGGCGCATCGACGAAATGAAACAGATGGAGGATGAACTGGAGCAGACGCTGATGCAACGCTGCCGTACCCGTATTGCGGCTGCGGAAAAGGCATGTAGCGATCAGCAGGCAGATTTTGAAGCGTTGATGGCGCAGCAGGAAAGCGATGATCCAGGTTATTCGATATTTGTTGCTGGTCACGACGTGGAAGGGCAAAACGCGCAGCCCGGCTGGCTGCATAGCGATGGCGTCAGCCCACAGTTGGGACGATCGCTGCTATCGCTTGTGCAACAACAGTCACGGCGTTTGCAGGTATTGGATCATGAATTGACCGCGCTGCGGGCTACGTTGAATGAAAGAAAACAGATCGACCGAGCGAAGGGCTTACTCATGCAGCACCGTGGATTAAGCGAAGAAGAAGCCTACAAAACCCTTAGGCGCATGGCGATGAGCCAGAATAAAAAGCTCATTGAAATCGCGACGGCGATGCTCGCGGTGGCAGATGTATTCGGGGATACCCCTTAAGGGGTATATGCACATGAACTGTGCGTGTTCTGCTAGTTGGCGGTGCAAGACTCCGTCTTGTGAAGAGGAAATCGCGGAGTCAATGGTTGTGGGTGGTGGTTTCGTGCGTAAAAAGATCGCTATTTCTATGCTACGTCGTAGCACACGCACGACACGGGGCGCTCAGTCGCCGCCGCCCCGTGACCCGAGGCTTTTTCGCGGGAAATTACGCCGCTGCGCGGTTCCTTCGGAAAATCAGTCACCTGACGGACCGTGGCTGACGCGCTCCCGGCGCGGCAGCCACTTTCGCAGCGTCCATGCTGCTCATCCTGGAGACTGATTTGTCCTCAGCGTAATTTACGCGGCAGAAAAGACAAACCGCGATCCCCCCTGTTCTTTTGTGGTCGTAAATCATAAATTTCACTATTTATTAGTGCCTTACTTTCAAGTGGCGTAAAAATTATGCAGCGGTGAGCATGATGGCCGAGTGAGCGGCATAATTTAGCCGGAAGCCAGGGTTCGCAGGGCTGCGGCGCTTGAGCGCCCTGCGTCGGGCGCGTGTGAGATATCGCAGATTAAAGGGTGAGGTATGGCGCACGAAACTGTCTCTGAACCTGTATAGATATGTGATTAATAAACCGCCCCTGCGAAGGGACGGTACGCAAAACTGTGATAGCTGGCACAAACCTTGCTTTAACTCATTAGCAACAACCAAACATTCATAATGCGTTTCGGACCAACGGCGGTGCGGAAGGTGTTAATCGGACAACGGCGTCCATAAGCGTGCAGATTCTGCATGGGCTTGTGGGCGCCGTTTTTGTTTTTACCGCCTGAAAAGGCATTTTGCGCAAGGGTGTCGTTGATGAGTGATTCCAAAACCAAAAGCATAACCGTCTCTCGCCGCCAATTTCTGTTGGGGAGCGCCGCGCTGGGAGGCAGCCTGATGCTGCCAGGATTGATGAATAGTGCCTGGGCTGCGGGTTCCGATGGGCCGGAGAAAAAGGAAATTCGGGTTGGGTTCATCCCGTTAACAGATTGCGCTTCGGTTGTGATGGCGGCAGTGAAAGGCTTCGATAAGAAGTACGGCATCACTATTGTTCCCAGCAAAGAAGCCAGTTGGGCTGCGGTACGTGACAAGCTGGTATCGGGCGAGCTGGATGCCGCGCACATTCTGTACGGTCAACTGTACGGCCTGCAAATGGGGCTGTCCGGGTCGCAGAGCAACATGGCGGCACTGATGACGCTCAACCAGAACGGGCAAGGGATCACGCTGGCGAATCAGCTGCGTGAAGCCAACGTTACCGATCTCGCCGCACTGCAAAAATATGTCTCCGCCAGCCCTGCGGGTACTTACACCTTCGCGCAAACCTTCCCGACCGGCACACACGCCATGTGGCTCTACTACTGGCTGGCCTCTGCGGGGATTCATCCGCTGAACGATGTGCGCACCGTAGTAGTACCGCCGCCGCAGATGGTGATGAACATGAAGATTGGCAACATGGTTGGCTACTGCGTTGGCGAACCGTGGAACCAGCGTGCCATCAGTGAAAACATCGGCTTCACCGCCGCCACTTCGCAAGACATTTGGCCGGATCATCCGGAAAAAGTATTAGGCACTCGCGCTGACTGGGTGAACGCCAACCCGAATAGCGCCCGTGCGTTGACCGCCGCGATCCTCGACGCGTCGCGCTGGATTGATGCTTCGGACGACAACCGCCGTGAGACGGCTGGTGTGGTTGCCGGACGCGCTTACATCAATGCTAAAGAAGAAACCATTGTCGGACGCATGCTGGGTCAGTACGAAAACGGATTAGGGAAAAGCTGGAAAGACGAACACGCGATGCGTTTCTACCACGACGGTTCGGTGAACTACCCGTATCTGTCCGACGGGATGTGGTTCCTCACCCAGCATAAACGCTGGGGCTTGCTCACCGAAGAACCGGACTATCTGGCCGTCGCGAAGCAGGTTAACCGTATTGATATCTACAAGCAGGCAGCCGATGCCGTAGGGAATGTGCCCTTGCCCGGTAGCGACATGCGCAGCAGCGTGCTCATCGACGGTCGTCGCTGGGACGGTAGCGATCCGGCGGGTTATGCCAACAGTTTTAGCGTGAAGAAATAAGTGAGGTTGATGATGAAAAACCAGGCCCAGGTCATTCCAATTACCGCAGATAACGCCCCGGAAACTGTACACAGCGCCGAGATTATGCCGCTGCCAACTAAACCCGCGACGCCTGGGAAAGCGCCAGCGGCTCCCGCTTTTGCCTACCGCCCGCTGCTGCGTAAGCTGTTTCAGCAACTTTTCCCCGCGGTACTGGGGCTGGGGCTGCTGATTGCCGTCTGGCAAATTGCTGCGCTCAACAGCGAAAACTTTCCAACGCCGTGGACGACCTGGCTCGCGGCGCTCAGCCTCTTTGCCGATCCGTTTTACATAGCAGGGCCGAACGATCAGGGCATTGGCTGGAACGTATTGGCCTCGCTGCAACGCGTGGCTATCGGTTTCGGGCTGGCGGCGCTGGTTGGTATACCCGCTGGCTTCCTGATTGGTCGTTTTACCTTTCTGGCCAACATGCTCAACCCGATTATTTCTCTGCTGCGCCCGGTCAGTCCCTTGGCATGGCTGCCTATCGGCCTGTTGCTGTTCCAGCGTGCGGAGCCAGCATCCAGTTGGACGATTTTCATCTGTTCCATCTGGCCGATGATCCTCAATACCGCCGAAGGCGTGCGCCGTATCCCACAGGATTACCTGAACGTGGCGCGGGTGCTGAAGCTTTCCGAATTCACCATCATGCGCAAAATTCTACTACCTGCGGTGCTGCCTAACGTGTTGACCGGTGTGCGTCTGTCGATTGGTATCGCCTGGCTGGTGATTGTGGCAGCGGAAATGCTGACGGGTGGCGTCGGTATCGGCTTCTGGATTTGGAATGAGTGGAACAACCTGAATGTGGAAAACATCATCATCGCCATCGTGGTGATTGGCGTTATCGGTCTGCTGCTTGAGCAGGGGCTGGTGTGGATTGCTAACCGTTTCAGCTATGACAACCGCTAAGGAGCCGATGATGCGTACAACCCCGATTATTCAAGTGCAAAAGGTGAGCCAGCGTTTCAATACCGCCAGCGGTGAGTTTCTGGCGCTGGATCAGGTGAGTTTTGATATTCATACCGGTGAAACAGTCAGCCTGATCGGCCATTCCGGTTGCGGGAAATCCACGTTATTGAACCTGATTGCCGGCCTGACGCTGCCGAGCAGCGGTGGCCTGCTGTGTGACAACCGTGAAATTGACGGGCCGGGACCGGAACGCGGCGTGGTCTTTCAGAACCATTCTCTGCTGCCTTGGTTGACCACCTACGAAAACGTCGCGCTGGCGGTACGGCAGGTGTTTCGCGGACAGATGAACAAGCACGAGATGCACGAATGGATTGTCCACAATCTGGAACTGGTGCACATGGGGCACGCGCTGAACAAGCGTCCAAATGAGATTTCCGGCGGGATGAAGCAGCGTGTAGGTATCGCCCGTGCGTTGGCAATGAAGCCGAAAGTGCTGCTGATGGATGAACCGTTTGGCGCGCTGGATGCGCTGACCCGTGCGCATCTTCAGGATGCAGTGATGGAGATTCAGCAGCGTTTGCAAACCACGATTGTGCTGATTACCCACGACGTAGACGAAGCCGTACTGCTGTCTGATCGCGTGCTGATGATGACCAACGGCCCCGCGGCGACGGTCGGTGAAATCATGACGGTTGAGCTGGAACGCCCGCGTTCACGCGTCGCGTTGGCTGACGATCCGCGCTACCACCATTACCGTCAGCAGGTACTGCATTTCTTATATGAAAAACAGCCTAAAGCAGCCTGATAGCGAGGCCGGAACGATGATAAAACCGCATCTGATAGTGATTGGTAACGGGATGGCAAGTGCGCGATTCGTCGATGTGCTGCGGCAACTGGCCGCGACGCGCTACCGAATCACCGTGATTGGTGATGAGCCGCGCGCCAGCTATAACCGCATCCTATTGTCGCCAGTATTAAGCGGCGAAAAAGCGTTTACGGATACGCTGCTGACGCCTGCGGCTATCGACGATGATGCGGCACTGCCGGTGAACACTCTGTTGGGTGAGCGGGTTACCCATATCGATCGCCAAGCGCGTGAGGTGACAACGACGCAACGGCAACTGCATTACGACCATCTGGTACTGGCGACGGGCTCAACGCCGTTTATGCCGCCGATGCCCGGTATCGATCTGGCTGGCGTGTGTGGTTTCCGCACGCTGGATGATGTTGAACTGATGTTGGCGACGATTAGCCAGTCCGTTCCTGCGGTGGTGATTGGCGGGGGGCTGCTCGGTATTGAGGCGGCTGCGGCGCTAAGACTGCGTGGTGCTGATGTGACGTTGCTGCATCGCGTTCCGATTCTTATGGAACGTCAACTGGATGCCACAGCAAGCGACCTGCTGTGTGACAGCCTGCGCGCGCGCGGTATCGCCTGTGAAACAGATGTGCAGGTTGCTGCACTGCATGGCGACGCACACGGCGTAACGGCAGTCGAACTGGCAGATGGCCGCACGATCCCCGCCGGGCTGGTGGTGGTGACCGCTGGCGTGATCCCTGCCAGCCAACTGGCTCGCGAGTGCGGCTTGCCCTGCAACCGTGGTGTGCTGGTGGACGGACAGTTGCAAACTGCCGATCCGCATATCAGCGCGATCGGTGAATGCTGCGAACTCAATGGCGAAACGTTCGGGTTGGTTGCCCCGTGTTTCGCCCATGCCACGCTGGTTGCACAGCGCCTTGCTGGACATGCACCGCAAGACTATCAGCGTGAACAGGCGACGACGCGGCTGAAAGTCACGGGAATTGGCGTGGTCAGCGGCGGCGATATTAACGTTGCTCCGAATGATGAGGTGTACACCACGTTTGATCCGCAGACGCAGCACTATCGCCGTCTGCTACTGCGTGACGGTCGGCTGAGCGGTGTCCTGCTTTATGGCGACACTGACGACAGCCCGCGCCTGCTAGCTGCGATGGATAACACGACTGAAGGCGAGATGATACCGCCTGCCACGCTGCTCTTCGGCCTTTCTTCCCCTGATTCTGACTCACAGCCTGAAGCTGTAAGGATTCCTGTCATGAGCAAACCTATTTTAGTGGTCGTAGGCCACGGTATGGTCGGCCACTATTTTCTTGAACAGCTGGTTGAGCGTGACCTGCATCAGCATTACCACGTCGTGGTATTTGGCGAAGAACGCCATGAAGCCTACGACCGTGTTCATCTCTCCGAGTATTTTTCCGGACGCAGCGCTGCCTCGTTGTCACTGGTAAAAGACGGCTTTTTTGCCGAGAGCGGCATTGAATTGCGCAGCAGCAGCGAGATTGTGGCGATCGATCGTGAGCGTCAGTGCGTGTGTGACGCGCAGGGTAGAGAAACCGCCTACGACAAACTGGTGTTGGCGACGGGTTCTTACGCGTTTGTTCCGCCGATCCCTGGCAATACGCGCCCCGGTTGTTTGGTTTATCGCACGCTGGACGATCTGGACGCGATTGCGGCGCAGGCGAAAAAGGCCACATCCGGCGTGGTGATTGGCGGCGGCTTACTGGGACTGGAAGCTGCCAACGCCCTGCGTCAGCTGGGGCTGGACACTCATGTGGTGGAATTTGCACCACGCCTGATGGCGGTACAGCTGGATGACTGCGGTGCCTCGATGCTACGCCGCAAGATCGAGGCTCTGGGCGTACAGATTCATGTCAGCAAAGAAACGCGTGAAATTACCGACGGCGAGCGGGCGTTGCATCGTCTCTGCTTTGCCGACGGCAGCGTGTTGGAAACCGACTTAGTGTTATTTTCCGCTGGCATTCGCCCACGTGACAAACTGGCGGATAGCTGTGATTTAGATAAAGGGCCACGTGGCGGCATCGTGATTGACGACCGTTGCCAAACTTCTGACGATGCGATTTTCGCTATCGGCGAATGTGCGCTGTGGAAAGGTCAGATTTTTGGGCTGGTAGCACCGGGCTACCAGATGGCACGCAGCGTGGCCGATACGTTAGCGCTGCGTGATACGCCATTTACTGGCGCAGATATGAGTACCAAATTGAAGTTGCTGGGCGTAGAAGTCGCGTCGATCGGTGACGCGCACGGGCGCACGGCAGGAAGCCAAAGCTACCAGTGGACGGATGGTCCGAACGAGGTCTACAAGAAAATCGTGGTGTCTGCCGACGGCAAGCATTTGCTGGGTGCGGTATTGATTGGCGACAGCAGCGATTACAGTACGCTGCTGCAAATGATGCTCAACGATATGCCTCTGCCTAAACAGCCGGAAGGACTGATTTTACCGGCGCGTTCTGGTGATGCACCGAAAGGGCTGGGCGTGGCGGCCTTACCCGCCAGCGCACAGATCTGTTCCTGCCATAACGTCAGCAAAGGCGACATCTCAGCCGCAGTAGCGGGCGGCTGCGGCGAGCTGGGTGCGCTGAAAACCTGCACTAAGGCGGGGACGGGCTGCGGCGGCTGTGTGCCACTGCTTAAACAGGTGATGGAGTACGAACTGACGCAACTGGGCGTCGAAGTGAAGAAGGACATTTGCGAGCACTTTGCCTATTCGCGTCAGGAACTGTATCACCTGATCCGCGTGCATGAGATCCGTTCGTTCGATGGCCTTCTTGAGCGTTACGGCCACGGTTTAGGTTGTGAAGTGTGTAAGCCGCTGGTGGGGTCGATGTTGGCGTCCTGCTGGAATGACTATCTGTTGCAACCTCAGCACCTGCCGTTGCAGGATACCAACGATCGTTTCTTTGCCAACATCCAGAAGGATGGCACCTATTCCGTCGTGCCACGCATTCCGGCTGGGGAGATCACGCCAGCCGGGCTGATCGCCATTGGTCAGGTGGCGCAGCGCTATAACCTGTACACCAAGATCACGGGTGGTCAGCGGGTGGATCTATTTGGTGCGCGATTGGAACAGCTTCCGGCGATCTGGCGTGAGCTGGTTGACGCCGGATTTGAAACCGGTCATGCCTACGGCAAATCGCTGCGTACGGTGAAATCCTGTGTGGGATCGACCTGGTGCCGCTATGGCGTGCAGGATTCCACCGGGCTGGCGATCCAATTGGAGCACCGTTATAAGGGGCTGCGCTCACCGCATAAAGTCAAAATGGCGGTTTCCGGCTGTACCCGCGAATGTGCGGAGGCGCAAAGTAAAGATATCGGTGTGATTGCCACGGACAAAGGCTGGAATCTGTACGTGTGCGGCAACGGCGGCATGAAACCGCGCCATGCGGATCTTTTTGCCAGCGATCTGGATACGGAAACCTTACTGCGTACCATCGACCGCGTGTTGATGTTCTATATCCGCACTGGCGATCGCCTCCAGCGTACCAGCACCTGGATGGATAATCTGGAAGGCGGTATCGACTATCTGCGCCAGGTGATTCTGGAAGACAGCCTGAATATTGGCGAAGAGTTAGATAAAGAGATGCAGCGCGTGGTGGAAGCTTATCAGTGCGAATGGCAAACCACGCTGGAAAGCCCAGAGCGTCTGGCGCTGTTCCGTGGATTCCTGAACAGCGATAACCCAGATGAAGCAGTTGTGATGGTGCCGGAGCGTGGGCAGATTCGTCCGGCGCAGGAACATGAAAAAACGATATCGCCAGAGCCAGTAGTCCTGAAACCTGCCACGCATGAAGCGGAATGGGTACAGGTAGCAACGCTGGGTGACATTCCGCGTCATGCCGGAATGGCTGCCCGTCTCGGACAGCAGCAGATCGCGCTGTTCCACCTGCCGAGCAGCGAGCAGCAGGTGTACGCGTTGGAAAACCACGAACCGGGCAGCGGGGCGAATGTGCTGTCGCGTGGGTTGATCGGCGATGTTGCGGGTGAACCGGTAGTGATTTCCCCTCTGTACAAAAAACGCTTCAAGCTGCGGGATGGTGTCAGTCCGGATGACCGTGCGCTGTACGTTCGCGCCTGGCCAGTGCGTGTTGAAGACGATGAAATCTGGGTATGCCGTCAACCGCTGGCCGTACCTGACAGCGTCGCTCTGGCAGACAATGATATAGCGAAAGCATCATGAACGCGCGCGTCTGTCGGACCACCTGCCCGTATTGTGGCGTCGGCTGTGGCGTGCTGGCAGAACACGATGGGCAAGGTGCGGTAAAGATCAGCGGCGATCCTATACATCCGGCGAATTTGGGGCGACTGTGCGTCAAAGGTTCCGCGCTGGGAGAAACGCTGGATCTGAAAGGTCGCCTGCTGTGGCCACTGGTGGAAGGGCGTCGCGTCAGTTGGGAGCAGGCGCTCGATACGGTGGCCGAACGATTGCTGGCAACGATGCGACAGCACGGTCCGCAGTCAGTGGCATTTTATGGTTCAGGCCAACTGTTGACGGAAGATTATTACGTTGCCAATAAGCTGATGAAGGGTTTCATTGGCGTCGCCAATATGGATACCAACTCACGTCTGTGCATGGCGTCGGCGGTGATTGGCTACAAGCGTGGATTGGGCGCGGATGCTGTTCCCTGTAGTTATGAAGATATCGAGCTGGCGGATGTGGTGGTGCTGGTGGGGTCGAATACTGCCTGGGCGCATCCAGTGGTGTATCAGCGACTGGTGCAGGCGAAACAGCAGCGGCCGCAGATGCAGGTGGTGGTGATCGATCCGCGACGCACCGCAACCTGCGATATCGCCGATCTGCATTTACCGCTGCAACCCGGCAGCGATGCAGGGCTGTTTAACGGCCTGCTGCATTGGGTTGCGCAGGGTTCCCACACCGATCTCGCCGAATTGGCTGAACGCTTTTCCGGTGTGGAGGACGCACTACAGTCAGCGAAAGAATGGTCGGTGGCGCAGGTGGCGGATTTCTGTCAGTTAGATAAAGCCGATATTGAGTGTTTCTACCACCTGTTCAGCACCAGCGAAAAGGTGGTCACGCTTTATTCGCAGGGCGTTAATCAGTCGTCCTCGGGCAGTGATAAGTGCAATGCGATCATCAATGCCCACCTGCTGAGCGGCAAAATCGGTTTACCCGGTAGTGGTCCCTTTTCGATAACCGGACAGCCAAATGCCATGGGCGGGCGAGAAGTCGGCGGTTTAGCCAATCAGCTTGCCAGCCACATGGGTTTTACGCCGCAGGATATCGAGCGCGTGGGGCGTTTTTGGCAAAGCGATAATGTCGCGACACAGCCCGGCCTGAACGCGGTGGATCTGTTCCGTGCGGTTGAGCGTGGCGATATTAAAGCCGTGTGGATTATGGGCACCAATCCGGTGGTATCGATGCCGGATGCTGATCGGGTGAAACAGGCGCTGGAGCGCTGCCCGCTGGTGATTGTCTCCGAGGTGATGCGGCATACCGATACCGCAGAAACTGCCGATATTTTACTCCCCGCATTAGGCTGGGGTGAAAAAGATGGCACGGTGACCAATTCCGAACGCCGGTTGTCTCGTCAGCGTGCTTTTCTGCCTGCGCCGGGGGAAGCGAAGGCCGACTGGTGGATATTGAGTCAGGTCGCGCAGCGTATGGGATTTGTCGACGCATTCGCCTATCAGCATCCCGCAGAAATATTCCGCGAACACGCGGCGCTGTCTGGGTTTGAGAATAACGGCAGCCGTGCGTTTGATATCAGTGGGCTGGCGACGCTCAGCAACGAGCAGTGGCAGCAGTTGGAGCCGATACAGTGGCCGGTGAATACGGTATTCCCGAACGGACGCGCCCGACTGGGTGACGATGGCCGATTCTGGCATGCCGATGGTAAAGCGCGTCTGGTGGCAGTTGCTCCATCGTTGCCGCAAAGTCCGTGGAGCGCGGCGTATCCGCTGGTGCTCAATACCGGACGTATTCGCGATCAATGGCACACCATGACGCGTACCGGTAAAGCGGCTCGTCTGATGCGTCATATCAGTGAACCTTACTGTGAGTTACACCCACAGGATGCGCAGACGCATGATATTCAGGCCGGCGATCTGGTGCGCTTGTCATCATCTCATGGCTGGATGCTAGCTCGGGCGCGACTCGACGCTGGGCAAGCGCGCGGTAGTGTGTTTGTACCGATGCATTGGAATCAGCAGTTCAGCGCTCAGGCACGAGCCGACAGCTTAGTTGCCCCGATTACCGATCCTTATTCCGGCCAGCCGGAAAGCAAGCACAGTCGGGTGCGTATCCAACCGTGGCATACCGCCTGGCAGGCCACGCTATTTTTCGCCGACGAACCCATGTCATCACCATTAACGTTACCCGCAGAGCATGATGTTCTGCCACCGCCCGCAGCCTATTGGAGCAAGATCCCTCATGAGGGCGTGACGCAGTATCTGTTTGCCGACCGGACGCCAGTAGACGACTGGCAGGCATGGCTGGCTGAACACTATGGGTTGGAAGACATGCAATGTCAGATCGCGCAGGGCAACGGCGTATTTCACCTGATTGGTTGGCGCGATAGCCGCGTAGTTCTTGCCTGCTATGTCAGTGCGCAGGCGCTACACATCGACAGCGATGCGGTACGTCAGGCATTTATCACTCCACCACAGTTGCCGCATGAGCGCCATGCTCTGCTGGCAGGTCAGGCACCGCAAGGGCAGGTGAAACAGGGAGCCACGATTTGCAGTTGCTATAGCGTCGGTGAGGACATCATCGTCGGCGCTATTCGTAAAGGGTGCCACAGCGTGGCGGCATTAGGCGGCGCACTGAAATGCGGTACCAACTGCGGTTCCTGCATCCCCGAACTGAAGGCGTTATTGAGTCAGCATGTCCCGATAACGGTCAATGAATTGAAAAAAGCAGGTTGAGCGCGACGGCGTAATGAGGTGTGACATGATGACAACACAATCAATATTGGCACAGGGTCAACGGCGTCAGCCCGTACTCGGTGGTGAAATCTGGCTGGTGGGGGCAGGGCCGGGTGATGCGGAGCTGTTGACGTTGAAGGCGCTGCGGGCAATCCAGCAGGCGGATGTGGTGGTCTACGATCGGCTGGTATCGGCGGAGATTATGGATCTGGTGCCAGAACTGGCGTTGTGTATCGACGTCGGTAAAACGCGCGGTTGTCACCGCCTGTCACAGGAAAAAATCAATCAGCTGTTGGTCGAGTTGGCGCAGGCCGGGCAGCGGGTGATCCGTCTTAAAGGCGGCGACCCGTTTATTTTTGGGCGCGGCGGCGAAGAGATGGATTATGCCCAGCAGGCGGGGATCGTCTGTCATGTGGTGCCGGGTATTACTGCTGCGACAGGCTGTGCGGCGGCTGTAGGACTACCGCTGACACACCGTGCCTGTGCGCAGTCGGTGCGTTTCGTGACCGGCCACTCGCGCGACGGCGAGCCGCAGTTGGACTGGCCGACGTTGGCGGACAGTCAGCAAACGCTGGTGTTTTATATGGGACTGAGTCACAGCAGTCGGCTGTGCCAGCGTCTGATCGAACATGGGCTGTCAGCGCAGACACCGGTAGCGATTATCGAACGCGGCACGCAGCCCGATCAGCGATTACTGACTGCAACGCTGATGACCTTACCAGCGTTGCTGGCGCGCTATCAGCCACAGTCGCCTAGCCTGTTGGTGGTCGGGGATGTCGTCCGTTTCTGCCGTCACTCTGCGCTGCGTGTTGAAGCGACTCCCGCACTGCTGACGATGAAAAAACATGAAGCCGCCTGATGGCAACAGATTACTTATTACGGTTAGCGCCTCATTTTGAACGTGAAGTATTTTTTAACGTGAAAGAATGTGTTTTTCTTCGAGGCGCTTTCCACTTCCTACCTTGTTTTCTGTTTTGATATCGCATCCCCATTATTCTCCCCACTGAGTTTTAGACAGTGTCTGACAAGGAAGGGGACGAAATGCCATCGCACGATGCGATCTTTAAACAATTTCTGAGCGACATCGCAGTCGCACGGGATTTTCTGACTATCCATCTACCGGATAAAATTCGTGAGCGATGTGATTTCAACACGCTTCAACTAGAGTCTGCGTCGTTTATCGATGAAAAACTGCGTGCGCGGATATCGGACGTGTTGTATTCACTGCGCACCACTGCGGGTAAAGGATACATTTACTGTGTGATCGAACACCAAAGTCGCCCAGAAAAGCAGATGGCTTTCCGGCTGCTTCGCTATTGTCTGGCTGCCATGCAGCAGCATCTGGATCAGGGGCACGATCGCTTACCGTTGGTGGTGCCGTTGCTGTTTTACCACGGCAGATCGCGGCCTTACCCTTATAGTCTACGGTGGTTGGACAGTTTCGCCGATCCTGTATTGGCACAAGCGCTGTATGAACAGCCCTTTCCGCTGGTCGATTTAACCGTCATGTCGGATGATGAAATTCGAACGCACCGACGGGTGGCGTTGTTGGAACTGGTGCAAAAACATATTCGTACCCGTGATATGCTGGAGTTGGCGCGCGAGATTGGGTTATTATTTGAACGCTGGGCGGTACCGCTGACGCAGCGCCGAGCGATACTATTCTATATTGCACAAACGGGAAGCACATCCAGACCCGCAGATTTCATTGACGCACTGGCTGCACCGCTATCAACCGGTCAGGAGGACATTATGACGATTGCAGAACAATTGAAAAAAATGGGATTCGATGAGGGAATCCAACGCGGTATTCAGCAAGGATTGGAGCAGGGAATGAAAAACAGTGCTAGGCAGATTGCGCGTAATTTATTGCTAACGGGGATGGATAAGAGCAGCGTGCAACAGGTCACTCAGATTGATGACGAAGAACTGGATCAACTGGTAACGGCTGTCCTGCATGAAACTCAGCATTGATACCGTACTAAAAACGGAGCGTTGTCAGTGCCTTTTACGGGGAAAGGCCAGTCGGGCAACGCTCACGTCTTTTCGTCAACGGGATGTTTTTAGCCTTTGCGTACCCGCGCGGTCAGCCCTTTTAGAAAGTAGCGGATAACCTGATCGCCGCAGGTGCGGTAGTTTTTGTGGTCAGGCGCGCGCATCATCGCAGTCACTTCCGGTAGTGAAACTCGAAAGTTTTGTGCCAGCAGGATAGCCTGAATATCATCCGTTTTGAGTGAAAACGCGACACGCAGTTTTTTCAGGATAATGTTATTCGTCATCTTGCGCTCAAACTGCGGCGCAGGCTGGTTTTCATCTTGACCGCGTTTTTGCAGAATCAACCCATTCAGGAAATAACTCATCACGATGTCCGGGCAAGGCTGATAGCCTTCCTCTCCCTCTTTTTTGACGTAGCTCGCCAACTGCTGGGGAGGGACGGTCATCTCCACCAGCGCCAGAATCTTCAGCAGGTGGTCATTATTGAAATTCAGCATATAGCGCACGCTGCGCAGGACATCGTTATTCATCATTACTGAGGGGATCTCGCCATTCGTCTTGGTACAAAACGCACAGTATAAAGGGAACGGCGAAGAAATGCAGAAACGATCGTGGAATTAGTGGAACGTCTCCCGTCCGGTAAAGTGTCCAACCCAACCTTCTGGATTGGTAAAAATACGGATCGCGACAAAATCAGGAAATTCACCGCAGTCAAACCAGTGTGGCGTATTGGCTGGGACGCGCAAGAGGTCGCCTGCTTCACAGGTAAGTTGAAAAACCTGTTCGCCAATCGGTACAAAGAACGATCCGCTACCGCGTACGAAGAAACGAACCTCATCTTCACTGTGCGTGTGCTCCTGAAGAAACTTCTCTCGTAATGCCTTTCTCTCTGCGTGATCTGGCGTCAGGCTAATCACGTCGGCGGAAGTGTAGCCTTCTTGCTGTTTGAGGCGCTCAATATCGGCATGATACTGCGTCAAAATGGTTTCGCTGCTAGCGTCGAGTGGAGGCGCCTCGGCCTGCCAATGCTCTAGCTGAATACCAGCGCCAGCAAGCAGTGACGCAATATCATTAAACGCGGTGAGCTGCTGGACGGGTTGTGTGGTGTGTGGTCGGTGGTAAATCGATAGCGTTGTCATGGCTGTTTTTCCCTTAGGTATAGAATGTTAACCATTCACTTTATAGGGATAAAAAACAAGATGCTTTTTTTATAACTTATTCCGCCGATTGCGACAGGATGGCGTCGAGCAAGCCGGGGAAGCGCTGTTGCATTTCGCTGCGGCGTAGTCGGTTGATGTGCGTGGTGCCGCTGTTGGTGGTATGCAGCAGGCCTGAATCGCGTAAAACGCGAAAATGGTGTGACACGCTGGATTTCGGGCGACCTGCGTCGAGTTCGCTACACGTTGCTTCTTCTTGTACGGATAGACAACGCACAATCGCTAAGCGCAACGGATCGCTCAAGGCGTACAGGACGCGCTCAAGAGTAAATTCTTCAGGGGACGGGTGCTTAAAAGGTCTCATAGATGAATTATAGCGATAGGGTTGTCTAAAATCCATTGTTCGATTAATATCGAATTATCGAAATTAACAGATGAAATAGGAAATGTTATGTCCGCACTATTCCAGCCTTTCAAACTGAAAGATATTACGTTACGTAACCGTATTGCCGTTCCGCCGATGTGTACCTATTCCGCGACTGATGGCCTGATCAACGAATGGCATGAAGTGCATTATGCGTCGCTGGCGCGCGGTGGAGCAGGGTTAGTTATCGTTGAAGCGACGGCGGTTGCTCCCGAAGGTCGCATTTCTCCGCGCTGTACCGGAATTTGGAACGATGAGCAGGCACAGGCGTTTGCCAAGGTTGCCAAATCTATTAAGGATGCAGGCTCTGTGCCGGGTATTCAGATTGCACACGCTGGACGCAAAGCCAGCGCTAACATCCCTTGGGAAGGTGATGACCATATCCCCGCGGGTGACCCGAGCGGTTGGCAGACGATTGCTCCTTCCTCAGTGCCTTTCGGTGCGAATTTGCCTAAGCAGCCGCAAGAAATGACGCTGGAAGATATCGCCCGCGTCCGTGATGACTTTGTCGCTGCCGCTCGCCGTGCTTTGGACGCTGGGTTTGAATGGCTGGAGCTGCATTTTGCTCATGGCTATCTGGCACAGAGTTTCTTCTCCGTTCACTCCAACAAACGCACCGATCAGTACGGCGGCAGTTTTGACAACCGTAGCCGTTTCCTGCTGGAAACGCTGGCTGCTGTTCGTGACGTTTGGCCACAACACCTGCCGCTGACTGCCCGTTTCGGCGTGATTGAATTTGACGGCCGCGATGAAGAAACGCTGCAAGAATCCATCGAACTGACGCGCCGCTTCAAAGCCGCAGGGTTGGATATGCTGAGCGTTAGCATTGGTTTCTCTACGCCGGAAGCTAACATCCCGTGGGCTCCAGCCTTTATGGGACCGATTGCTCAGCAGGTGCGTGAACAGGCCGATCTTCCTGTGTCCTCCGCGTGGGGCTTCGGGACGCCGGAATTGGCTGAGCAGGCTGTGGCATCGGGTCAGTTGGATTTGGTGATGGTAGGAAAAGCACATTTGGCGAACCCGCACTGGAGCTATCAGGCTGCACGCGAACTGGGCATCGATCGCGCCTCGTGGACGCTGCCAACACCTTACGCTCACTGGTTGGAACGTTATTAATCACTGTTATTGCTGGTCAATATTTCTGTGGCAGCTATACGTATTCCAATATAAGCAATAGTCGGGTTTCGTGGCGATAAGCAGTGGAGTTTTTCTGTAGCACTGATGCCACGCCCGACTTAGGGTGCCCAATCGCAGGCACCCTAATAACTCGTTTTTTGGCGATAATGCTTCCCCTCCGATGCCCATGCCCGTCTTCCGAACCGTCAGCGACGCGATCCCGTTGAGTGGACACTTTCGTTGCTCCGCGTCATACCTAGTCTGGCAGACTGCTTTGTCCGAAACGGACGTTGGAAGTCAGTGTCATTAATGATGTCAATGCTGGGCGAGAGACGCTCGTTTCTTTTTGGCTTGATAGCGATATCTCGTCAGAAAAGGTATTACTCCGACGTGAGGTTTCTCAGCTCAGCATCGACTGCTGGGCGAAGATACCCGCCATCGCGCCTTGCCATGTTGCTGTGGTGACCGAGGGGATGCCGGGGTTGGCAAGGTCACCGGCGGCGTAGATGCCTGGCATGCTGGTTTCGCGGCGCTCGTCGGTCTTGAGGGCGATGCCGGTTGGCGTATTGACCGTGGCGAGGCCCAGTGTGTCATGAAGGCTTGCGGACGGCCTGTTACGCGGATGCGCGAATAGGACATCGACTGCGACATCGGGGCCGGTATCGATCTTGATGGTGGCACTATGGCTTCCGTGACGTGCGATTTCGGTGATCCGGCCATCAACGAGAGGGACCTGACGGGCCACCAGATCGGCGCGTATGTCGGGGGTGATGTCGTGACCATTGCCGAAGACAGTCAACCTGTCGGTCCAGTCATGGAAGAGCCTGACCTGATTGTGCGACTGTGGGCCAGACCAGACGAGGCCCCAATGCTGGTCGGCGACTTCAAAGCCGTCGCAATAGGGGCAGGGTATGATGGACGTACCCCAGCCTTCAGCAAAGCCAGGAATATCAGGCATCTGGTCAGCGACGCCATAGCTCAGGATCAGGCGGCGCGCCCTCAGGCTTTCGTTATCGTCAGTGACGACGCAGAAATCGTCGATGGTGCCGGATACGCTCTCGGCCCGGGCATTGACCAGCCTGATCGTTGGATAGCGCGCCAACTGCTGCTGTGCCTCGACCAAGATGTCCAGCGGCGGTTTGTGATCGTGGCCAAGCACACCATGCGAATGGTTGGCAAAGCGATTGCGCTGTCGGCCAGTGTCGAGGACTGTGACCTTGCGACGGGCACGGCCAAGCTGCAGGGCGGCGGCGAGGCCGGCAAAGCTGCCGCCGATGATGATGACGTCATTCATGGTGATGTGCTCCGTGTTTTGGATGGAGGGATATGGGCTCGGCCTGGCGCACCTTGCATATTTATGAAACTACGTGGTATCCTAATTAAATAATTAGGATACTGTCAAGGACTGTATTTTCGTGACCAATAAAAACAGCCAGCCCCGGCGGGGTCGGCCCATCAACGAGGCGCTTGGCCAAACAATTGTCGACGCCGCGTCCGAACTCTTTGTGGAATTGGGATTTCAAGCGACGACATTGGACAAAATCGCCCAGCGAGCAAAGATATCCAAGCTCAGCATCTATCGGCACTTCGATAACAAGGAGGCGCTGTTCAGTGCGGCTATCGTGGCCGGCTGTCATCAGTTGTTTGCACCACAGGCCCTTCTTGAAGGCGTCGACGGTTCGGTTGAAGATCAGCTGATGGCGGTGGGATCATTACTGCTTCGCACGCTGTTGAGATCAGACGTTAGTAGTGTCGAAGCCATGGTCATGGCCGACAAGACGAATCAAAAGTCGTTAAGTAAGCTCCATTACGAAGCCGGCCCCGCTCATGTCATCGCCCAAATCGAGGCCCTTTTGCGTCAGTTGCACGCGAAGGCGCTTCTGAACGTTCCCGATCCTCTCCAGTCCGCTCGCTTGTTTGCCGCGCTTTTCAAAGGCTCCGACCTTGTGATGATCGCGCGCTTCGATGAGGCCAGAGCAGAGGATGACAACGAAATCGAATCTTATTGTCGGTCGGCCGTCGCGATGTTCATCACCGCGCACGGTGACATCCAGGGTACGCTATCGCGGCTGTGATCTTGCCACATATTCCCGGTTCCATCCTGGTTGTAATGTAACGCCCAGGCGTGATGCATTTTCGCTGCTTCAAACCGCCTGAACTCCCGAAGGTATGAATCGCCACGGGTTTAACCGATACCTCAGGTTCATTTCATTGACTTGTAAACTTTGAAGGCGGGATTTTTTTCAAAAATTTCAGCAACAAAATCCATGAACACAATCGCCCGTTTTGGTAAAAGTCGATTAGCAACATAAACGGCTTGAATGGGAACGGGCGGCGCAGTGTAATCAGTCAGCAATAATTGTAAGTTGCCATTTTCCAGTCCTTCCTCGAACAGCCATTCTGGGCCCTGTGCGATCCCAACCCCTGCATTGACAAATTTCTGTACTGCTTCTGGTGAATTGACCCTGAGCCGACCAGAAATAGGCACATTGATATCCTGAAATCTCCAGGTAGCTCCTGTTGTTAGCAAGGTATAGATCAAACAATCATGTTTTTTTAAATCCTCTGGGGTAGTAGGGGTTCCGTGTTTAGCTAAGTACTTGTTACTGGCAACACAGACTCGCTCATACATGCCAAGTCTGCGGGCACGCATAGCACTGTCTTCCAGGTGTCCAATGCGGATTGCCAGCTCAGCCCCTTCATCAACGAGATTGATATAGCGGTCATTAATCTGTAGCTCGAGTGTTAGCTCAGGGTAGCGTTCTAAAAAATCTGGGATGTGCGGGACTAAGAATGTGTGAGCCAATGCTGTGGGGCAAGCAACGCGTAATAGTCCTGTGGGTGTAACATTTTCTCTGAAAGAAGACTCTGACTCTTCGACGGCTTCCAGAATACGCCTTGCTTCCAAATAATAACGTTCTCCTTCAGGAGTTAGGGAAAGCTTGCGGGTTGATCTGTGAAGTAATCGGGTCTGCAAATGCTCTTCGAGGGTTGCAACATGACGACTCACGTTCGGTTGCCCTAAGCCTAAATCCCTACCGGCTGCGGAAAAGCTGCCTGTTTCAGCGGTACGGACAAAGCATGTCATCAAAAGTAATCTATCCATCCTAAAACCCATTTATGCTTTTAATGCATGAAACATATTTAAAAATACAATCTTATCACTATATGAGCATGAGCTTATAGTGGCGATCAAATCGGTCATTCGCCGATCGGTTGTTAAAACTACCAGGAGATTTTTACATGTCTAGATTACAAGGTAAACGCGCACTGATTACGGGTGGAACAAGTGGTATTGGTCTTGAAACAGCGAAGCTGTTTGTTGCAGAAGGTGCACGCGTAATTGTTACTGGTGTTAACCCGGATTATATCGCAAAGGCAAAAGTAGAACTGGGTAATGATGTGTTAGTAGTGAGCGCTGATTCCGCTGATGTGAATGCACAGAAAGCGCTGGCTCAAACGGTTAAGGAACACTTTGGTGAACTGGATATCGCTTTCCTGAATGCGGGTATCTCAATGTATATGCCAATCGAGGTATGGACAGAAGAGATGTTCGACCGCATTTATGATATCAACGTTAAAGGTCCTTACTTCCTAATGCAGGCACTGCTGCCAGTGTTCGCAAGCTCTGCATCAGTAGTCTTTAATACATCTATAAATGCTCACACCGGACCTGAGAACTCTTCCGTTTATGGCTCAACCAAAGCGGCATTGCTGAACATGTCAAAAACACTTTCTAACGAGTTACTTTCTCGTGGAATCCGTATCAACGCAGTGAGCCCTGGCCCTGTTGATACACCGCTTTACGATAAGGCGAGGATTCCAGTGGAATATCATGATCAAGTGATGAAAGATATCGTTGCAACCATCCCAGCCGGTCGTTTTGGTAAACCTCAAGAAGTCGCGCAAGCGGTACTTTACTTTGCATCTGATGAGTCTGCCTGGACCGTAGGTTCAGAAATCATCATCGACGGCGGCGTTTCAATCTAAGCCACCAAAATAAAATTTACAGTTCATCAAGCCGCCATCTTTTATGGCGGCGAGCTATCATTTTATCTGGAGTTTGAGATGTCTACCCATGACCTAACACTTATTAGCCACCCACTATGTCCCTTTGTACAGCGTTCAGCGATCGTTCTTCTCGAAAAAAATGTGCCATTTGAACGCGTAAATGTAGACTTATCGGCGAAGCCTGATTGGTTTCTTGCCCTGTCACCCACCGGCAAGGTGCCGCTACTTAAAGTGCGTCAGGCAAACGGCGAAGATGCCATTATTTTCGAGAGCATGGTGATCTGCGAGTACCTTAATGAAACGCAAGACGGTGATCCGATGTATGTTGACGATGCATTAGTAAGAGCCAGACAGCGCGCATGGATCGAGTTCTCTACATCAATGCTTGGCAATGCATGGCAATTTTTAAATGCGACTGATCAGGTCATTGCAGACAGCAAACGCGCGGTGTTCCGTGAGCAGCTTGAACGTATTGAATCTGAATTGAGCTTAGGGCCTTATTTCTCTGGTGCCGAATTCAGTATGGTTGATGCGGTCTACGCTCCTATTTTTCGTTACTTCTCCATCATCGATGCATCAGTATCTGAGGCGATTTTTGAGGGACTTCCGCGTACTTCCGCATGGAAAGCCGCACTTGCGAAAAGGGAAAGCGTAAAAGCCGCGGTATCATCAGATTATGCAGAACTTTTCCAAAATCATCTTCGTCAGCATTCTGCCATTCTCGCTGCTTGAAGATATTAACAAGGGAAACCGTGACCTGCTCCCCGTTGATTAACACACTGCAATGTTAGTAATTTCTCCATCAACTGAGAGAACAATTTTGCACTTCCGCTCTCTGCAGATCTTCTGCGTCACGTGTTTGTCTGCTTTGTGCCAGGAGCAGCCATTCCTAGCATCTATCTACATCAACCGGCGGGGAGCAGATCACAGGAATTCTCAAAGTGTGTGGAACTAATACGGGTATGCTTACACCTGCACCGTGCCGCTGTTCTGCCAGTGGTTTACCGTCACCATCATATTGCGGCTTTGCATCTGCCCTGTCTGGTCAGCGAGCGTCAATCACCGCCACTCAGCACGCCCCCATCGGCAGTTGTGGAGAAGTTAGCCCCGCCCCGGCTCAAGGTGTCGTTACCCTGCAACAGGCTGCTAATGACCATTGTTTCAACCCATGCCAGCAACAAGTTGACTCTTACAAAACTGGGGAATAACATAATAGACTTACATTTTATGAGGACAATATGTATGAGTTATTCAAAACCGGCAGTTTTAGCGAAAAGTTCTGCATACAAGGCGGAATGCCGTCCTAACAGTAAACCCAGCGGGAGACCCTGCAACCCTCCTGGACCTAGCAATCGTTAATTTCACACTCTGACATACAGCGAAGCGGCGACAGTTTTCGTCGCTTCTTTATTTATATACAGTCGGAATATAATCTTATGTATTTTAAACTCAAATCAAATGTACTATTCAGGAATTACGGTGATTATGGTTACATTACGGATGATAGGAACTACAGGTATGTAAAAGATGAGGTGATAGGAGAAAGAATTGTTTCAGAAAGTGGAGCTGTGTTTTTATCTACTTTAAATAAGACTCCAAAATCTACTCTTAATATATGTACTGAACTACTTGCTAAGTTCAAAGATGCCAGCATTGAAATAATAAGAGATGATGTCGAAGAGTTTTTCTCTGAGTTAGTTTGTGATGGTTTTTTGTGTAAAGGGGAGACTGCTGCTGAATGTAACAGCAATGATTATGTTTTTACATATAAAGATATAGATAGTAAAGTAAAAGTCGACATAAGTAAGGATAATCCAGACAATACAAATGAGTTCTTTGAAAAGCATGAAAGCGAAGTAAACCGCTTGACCAGCGTACATATAGAAATCACCAGTAAGTGTAATGAGCGATGCATTCATTGTTATATCCCTCATGAGAAAAAAATAAAAACACTGGACACGGAAAATATCTATTCTTTGTTGAAACAATGTAAAGATATGAATGTGCTACATATAACTCTGAGCGGAGGGGAGCCTATGTTGCATAAAGATTTTTGTGACATATTAAAGCAATGCAGGGAGTATGATTTTTCCGTCAGCGTTCTTACTAATCTCACGCTCCTGACTGATGAAGTCGTGACTGAGATGAAGCTGAATGGATTGTTGGGAGTTCAGACATCGCTGTATTCAACAGTTCCTGTCATTCATGATTCAATAACAAAAATGACAGGAAGTTTTAAAAAAACCGAATCATCAATACTTAAGTTAGTCGAAAATGATATACCGCTACAGATCAGTTGTCCAGTAATGAAACAGAATAAAAATTGTTATCGCGATGTCATTGAATGGGCGAAAAAATATGGGATTGCTGTCAGTTATGATTATGCTTTGATTGCGGAGTATGATCATTCAAATAAAATCATCGGTAATCGACTCTCATTAAATGAAGTCAGTGACGTTATTAAAGATAAATCTTCTAATGATAAAACTTATCTTGATAGATTGAAAGATGACCTGATTAATAAGAGTCATGTTGATCCGGAAGACCCTATCTGTTCGATTTGTAGTGTATCTGTTTGCATTGCTGAGAACGGAAACGTTTATCCCTGTGCTGGCTGGCAGTATTGTGTTTTAGGTAATATCCTGGAAACATCATTAAATGATGTCTGGCATTTTTCTAGGAAAATAAATTTATTAAGAATGATAAAAAGGAAAGATTTCCCCAAATGCATGCAATGTGATATTAAAGGTACTTGTTCAATGTGCTTGGTAAGAAACGCAAATGAAGATTGCAATGGTGATTATTTGAATGTCAATGAATATTTTTGCAATATAACGAAAATGAAAAAAGAACTGTTGAACTAAATGCCCTCTAGAAGTGCTGATAGGTTCGTTCCATACGGCCTTTAGCCTAATGCTCCCGAGCGCCGACAGAACCCGGCCGAACTGGTGATGTGGGTATCAGCACTACCACCACTATTGCCCCTGGACGTACAATGTTTATCCCGGCAAAACGCAAGCGATTTGCCGTGAACTATTCCAATTGTTTAAGACACACCCAATGTAAGCATGAATTACGAGCTTCCGCTTTTCGCTCTCAGCAGACCTTCAGCGTTACGTGCTTGTCCCCTGTGTGCCAGAAACGGATGTCGCTGACATCGCGAAGAGATAATCATCTGCAGGCAGGTTAATGTGTAATACCTTGGTTTTACCCTTTGATGGGCGACCGATTGCGTAATACCTCACCGACAACTGGGACCGCGGTAAATGCGTTTGGCCAGCCAGCGTAGAACGCCGCCTGGGTAACGACTTCACCCGCTTCTTCAGCTGAAAGTCCATTATCCATCGCTCTGTTAAGGTGATAGCCAATCTGTGCGCTCTGTCCGGATGCGATTAACGCGCTGACCGTGATCAGACTTCTGTCGCGGGGCTTAAGTGCAGGTCTTTGCCAGAGATCCAGGAATAATGGAGCAGCGGTGAATTTAACCAGCCCGGGCGAAATGGAACTCACATTTTTTTCCACCGTTTCTGAGCGCTGCTTTTCTGCCTCTTGATTAAGAGGAAGCAGTGCTGGAGAGGCTTCAGGAAGTGCGTCTGCCCTGACGCCACGAGCCTCAAAAACCGCTTTGGTAACGCTGACGGCTGCCATTGCATTCGGCCATCCGGTATAGAACGCCAAATGAGTAATGATCTCTGATAATTCTGCTGGCGTAACGCCACTATTGAGGGCAACTTCTAAATAGTGCTTCAGCTCGCCAGTCTGGTTTCGAGCAATTAGTATGGCGACGGTCACCATACTACGCTCCCGAGGCGAGAGGGTATCGCGTATCCAGAGATCTTCAGTAATAGCTTCACGGCTAAAGCGCGCCAGTGCCGGTGAGACAGAACGGATATCAGCTTCCGAAAGGGCTGAAGGTTCAACTTTCATCATAGCTTCACCTCTTTTTTCCTCAGCGTTAGCAAAATCAGAAAGAACAAGCGACATGGCCGCCGCTGCAATCACGCTTTTCATGTTAATCCTCATTGGTCAACGGTGCGGATGGTTAAGTACTCATCCCCTTATTTGATTCCGCCTTTGTTACGGATAAATACCGGTTTGACAGGAATAGACTCCTTACTGGCGCTCATATGCGCCGTTTGCTTGAGATAATCCCTAAAGTGTGGCGTTTGTCTGTGCAGTTGATAATCTTCCTCACTGGCGTAAATCTCATAGAAATACCAGCGATGGAGATTCTTTGCGTCTGTCGCGGCATACATGGCAAACACTCCCTTTTCTACTCTGAGCGACTGCGCCATTTCGGGAAGGACAATGCTTTTGAATGCTGTCTGAAATTCAGGCTTTACCTCGACTACCACCAGATTATTGATGGTCCGTTCATCCGGTATGATGTGTTTGTCCCCCAGAAATTGTGGCACCAGGGTGATTTTCTGCTTCTGATCAATAATGTCAGGTGCACGAGCGGCGAATGCCTTGTACGGAGCGGCATCCAGATGTTTGCGGTAGGCACTATCGTTTTCGTAGAGTTCGACCATGTATGCCTGACGCGCATTGTCACTGCGTTTCAGGGCGTACATCGCCAGCGTGCCCGCTTCATGATCAACCGAGGCAGAAATCGTTTGTCTGGCAACCTCATCAAAATGCCGGTCCCGATCGGGCCTGATGCTAATCTCAAAGATATTCATCACGGGCTTGTCCTGCGTGTCCGGATTTTTTGCAAAAACGGGGCTGCTTATTAGCATGCAAATTAAAATCATGAGACTATTTTTCACGTTAACCTTTTACTGAAATTAATGTGTACGTTTCGGCCAATTACTGTTTAAGACGCTCGATCAGTTGACGTTGATAGGAAGGCAACTGATCTCCAAAGGGCCTGAAGGTTGACTCCACCTGAGCGCTGTAGGGTTTTATAGCTTCACGATCGGTCGCCTGAAACTCCGCGATGTAATAAGCAGGCGTTGCCGCCAGTGCTGAAGCGAACCCAGTAAACGCGACCAGACAGGCTACCGCTGTTTTATAAATCATCCGTCATCCGAATTACATTTCATGAAATTGAATAACGGCTACCGCGTCCAGACCTGCTTAGCATCTTTGGTCTGCGGTGTGTTTTGCGCCATGATTCCAGTATGAAAATGCGGCTGATAGCACGCTTCCAGATACCCGATTTCTTCCGGGCTCAGTTGAAGGTTCACGGCGTTTACCGCACCGTCAACATGATGTTTTTGCGTGGCGCCGACCACAGGGGAGGTTACTTTTGTCAGTAACCATGCGAGCGAGATTTCCGTCATGGACACCTGATGTTGATCGGCAAGCTCGGCTACCCGCTCGATAATGACCCGATCCTGTTCTGCCGTGCGGTCGTACTTCCCGCGCGCATAGCCATCCTCCGTAGCTCGCCGCGTGTTGCCTTCCCGACGTGCTAGACGCCCGCTGGCCAGTGCGCTATAGGGCGTCAACGCGATGCCATCTTCAGCGCACAGTCCGAAGAGTTCTCGTTCATCTTCACGCATTATCAGGTTGTAGTGACTCTGAACAGAAACAAAGGTCGTCAGCCCTTCGCGCTCTGCTAGAGCGTTCGCCTTGGCCAACTGCCATGCATAGCAGTTTGAAATGCCAATAGCGCGCACTTTGCCAGCGGTGACGGCGGCATGCAGGGCTTCAAGCACCTCAATGACGGGAGTGTTGTAATCCCAGATATGGCAGATGTAGAGGTCTATGTAGTCCATACCAAGATTCTGCAGGCTCATGTCAAGTGAGCGGGTTATTGCCTGCTTTCCACTAATACCCTCTGCAATTTGCGCAGGGGTTCTCGGCAGAAACTTTGTAGCCAGCACCACGTCATCGCGCTTTGCCATATCACGCAGTGCCCGGCCAACGTACCGTTCACTTGAGCCGTTTTGGTAGGCGATCGCGGTATCGTAAAAATTGATGCCTTTTTCCAAGCCGTAGCGAATGATGTTCCGGCTTTCTGTTTCGTCCAGCGTCCAGCGATGCTGGCCTGTCGACGGATCGCCAAACCCCATACATCCCATGCAGATGCGGGAGACAAGTAAGTCACTTTTTCCTAGCCGGATATACTGCATCTTTATTCTCCTTTTGCTTTATTCACCAATGGCGTGAAGCAGGTCGACAAGCCTTGACGCATGCTCCCGGGCAAGCGTTTTTTGCTGGGCGATTTTTTCGGCATCCCTGTCGGCGTAGCTAATACCGCAGGTATAAACCGGCGTCAGCATGTCAAGCTTGCACAGCCTTGCCGTCGTCTCGAACGGGGTGAGGTACTCCTCAATGGCGTGGCCAAAGAAACCGTCAGCGGTATAAAGTCCCTGCGGTGCCCCCGTTGTGAAGGAGAGGAGCAGTTTTTTACCGCCCAGTTTCGCCGTTGAGCCATGCGCGAAGCCGTGGACAAACACCTCGTCCAGCCACTGTTTCATTAGCCCCGGGAGTCCATACCAGGAAAAGGGGAACTGCCAGACAATCACATCGGCCTTCAGCAGGCTTTCCTGCTCCGCACCGATGTTGAAATTGCCGTCCGGATAGAGCCAGTCCAGACGACGAATTTCAGCGTCGGGCAGGGCGGTCGCCACTTCGTCAAGGATGGTGGCGTTGGCGACGGAATGGTTAAGATCAGGATGTCCGGAAACGATAAGGATATTCTTCATTTCAATAAGTTAAGCAGCATTGATAGATAGTTAACCCAGTATAAAGTCACAGCATTATTTTTTTTAGAGCAGTAAAGACTCAATCAATGTTAGGCAAAAACTAATAATCAGTTCTTGGATCTAATAGTGTTCAGCCGTAATGAACTCGGAGAACTATGCCGTAATGTCGCGAAGCGATCCGGGTAATTCTTTACTGCGGCGGCAAGGCGATCGTTTGCCGCCCGGTTTAACCTTGCCGCTTCATACGCGGGTGCCAGTTGAGGGAATCCGCCACAGAGAGAATCTGCATCGTAATTCCCGCCTCATTCATACCTCTGAGGCGCCTGCTCAAGTGCAAAGGGCATAATGGCTTGCCCAATTGCAGTCCGTACATGTGTGTTATTCATGACAGATTGTCTGGACTCTGTTTACACCATCGGTTTTTCCCAGGCACCGCGCGTATCCACACCAGTCTCTGTGGCAAGTTGCTCCAGCAAAATGATTTCCGCATCGTGTAATTGGATCTCAGCAGCGCCGGCCGCATCCAGAACGTGATGGACTTTAGTCGCACCAATGAGCGGAAGGGCGCCTTTCGCGATAGCCCATGCAATGGCTATTTGCGCAACGCTGGCTTTCCTTTCTGCTCCCATTTCTTTCATGGTGGCGGTCAGTTTTTCAATTTGCGGAAGCACAGCGTTATAGCTTTCGGCCCGGCCACTCCCGTCAGGCATCGGGTGATTTGAATCGTAACGACCACTCAGCGCGCCCTGCTCCAGGACCATATAAGCAAAGAACGTGATGTGATTTTGTTGGCAATAGTCAAGGATCCCTGCCTCTTCAGAGGCTCGATAGAGCAGGCTGTAGTGATTCTGCACCGCACTGATGGCATAACCGGAGGCGTTAAGGATCTCGTTGGCGCGTCTGATTTGTGTCAGATTGTGGTTGGATACACCGACTTGTTTTACCTTACCGCTTTGTAGGAGTGGGATCAGTCCGGGCGTCCATTTCTCGACGTCGAGAGGATTATGGATCCAGTAGATATCAATCTCTTCCACACCAAGGCGCCCGAGGCTTGCCTCAAGCATGTCGCTGACGGGCTGTGCTGACTGTTCGTCGGCAATTTGCGGTGTGAATTTGGTTGATAAAATCATGTCCTCGCGGGGAAACTGCTGGACTAAGGCTCCCAGCGCTGCTTCGGAACTCCCCATCCCATATACCGCGGCGGTATCCCAGAGATTAAGACCCTTACTCATGGCTGTGGTGAACACCTCTGCCATCTGAGTATCAGAAAGATGATTGCCGAAGACGGTGTCGCCGCCAGCAAAGCCTGTGCCCCAGGACCATGTGCCCAGTGCAATTGGGGGGAGTATTTTCATATTCATCTCCTTAAAAAAGGCCGGAACGCTGTTTTCTTCACCAGCCAAAGAGGGTAAGTAAAGGGGGAAATAGAAAGATGAATTGCTTCATTCAGCCTCAAGCTGGCTGGCGGAGCGCATTCACCAGTGCCACGCCCACACCGTGTGCTGACGCGGGGTTTTGCCCTGTAATAAGGCGTCCGTCGGTAATCACGTTCTCAGACCAGTTTGGGGCTTCATGATGAAGCGCGCCATGCTCGCGAAGTGCTGTTTCCAGCAGAAAGGGAACCACATGCGTGGTCTGAACTTCTTCTTCTTCCTTATTGGTAAAGGCAGCCACGTTTTTCCCTTTTACCAGGTATTCCCCGCTACTGAGTTTTGCGTCAATCAGTGCCGCAGGCCCGTGGCAGACGGCTGAGACAATCCCATTACTTTCATACACTTCACGGATTATGCGCTGGGCGTCCAGACTGTCGCGGAAATCCCACATGGTGCCATGCCCGCCCGCTAAGAAAATAGCGCTGTAATCGGCACCATTAATTTCTGATAACGGACGTGTTGTCGCCAGACGATGCTGAAAATCAGTTTCGTTCCAGAATCTGGCATTAATGGGATCGCTGAGGTCAAATCCATCCAACGGCGGCTGTCCCCCACGGATGCTAGCGATCTCCGTTGTCAGACCGGCCTCTTCAAGAACGTTTAGCGGATGCGTCAGCTCCGCCATGTAGAAACCGGTCGGTACGCCGGATGCGCCTTTGAGGGGATGGCTGGTTACCACACACAGCACTGGTTTATCAGAGGGTTTCATTCATTCCTCACTTTTGATTTTTAAATTCAGCGGAGAAGAGATTTTCCCAGTTCATGAAGGAGCCGAGAGGAATGCACTCGAATGTTAATAAGCCCGCCTCAGCCAGTGGAAATTCGGCCATCGCATTACTGGCTTCTTCAACGGTGTCACATTCGAGGAAAATGGCAACGCCGGGTCTGTCCTGACGGAAATAGATGTCGCGGATGAGGCCGGATTTATAAAGCCCCCAGGCGTGTAGTACTTCAGCCGTAAGGTGTGGCGCATATTTTTCCAGCGACGCACCAGGGGTGGGGATATCCAGACATAAAATTCGCATTATCGTCTCCTGTACTCAGTTTTCAGTGGGAAGAGACGAAAGTATAAGAGCCTCATTCAGAGAAGATTAGACGGTCATTGACTTAAGAATATTTAGTCTGTACTTAATAATTAGGCGATACTTTCTTAAGGATAATGCTATGAATAACGCTCTTTATAATCAGATACGCATCTTTCAGAGTATTGCGCGTGAAGGAAATATATCGTCAGCGGCCAGGAAGCTTGAAATCACGCCGCCTTCTGTCAGCAATGCGCTCAAGTTGCTGGAAGAGCACATTGGCCATCCGCTTTTTCTGCGCACGACCCGGCGTATTGAGCTGACAGAAACCGGACAACAGTTACTGGAGCAAACCGCCGCAGCGGTGGATTCGCTGGAAAAATCGCTGGAAAGTATTCGCGATCAGAATCAGGAACCCTCCGGCGTGGTGAGAATTACGCTCTCGCGCTTTAGCTACCTGCTAATTCTTAAGCCTGTAATGGCTGCGTTCTGTCAGCAATACCCGGGCATACAGCTGGAAATTTCTGTCTACGACGGTACCGTGAATATTATCGAGGAGCGTTTTGACGTGGGTATTCGTTTTGGCGATATTCTGGAGGGTGGGGTGGTGGCTCGGCCGTTAATGAAACCGTTTCGTGAAGGATTATATGCGTCCTCAGCCTATCTCGCCGAGTATGGTATGCCTGAGGTGCCAGCCGATCTCAGCCATCACCGGCTTATTGGCTATCGTTTCATCACCAACAACCGCATCCTTCCGCTGATCCTGAATGACCACGGGGAGCAGTTGACCGTTGAGATGCCCGGGCAGTTAATCAGCAACGATATAGACGTCATGGCAGACGGTATCCGTAACGGGCTGGGGATTGGGCGCTTGTTTGAACCCATCTTGCGGTTACAGCCCGATCGGGAGCAATTTATACCCGTGATGGAAAGCTACTGGAAAACCTATCCGCTTGTTTATCTCTATTACCCTAAAAACGCGGGCAAAACGAAAAGAGTGAAAGCCCTGATTGATTTTCTGATAGCCGCTACGGGGCGATAAAAATCACGGCTCGCTGTGATGTACGAACGTTTGGCCGGATAGTGCTATGTCACAACCCCAGAGGCTTGGCTTCCCGTATGAACGCAATCAGAAATGGAAAGCACCGGCCTCCCTATAACCTCACTCAATGCGGTGCCACTTTCGAAAAGATATTAATCACCAGCACACCTGCGCAAATTAGCCCCATCCCCAGTATGGCTGGCATATCCAGCTTTTGTCCGCTGACCAACCAGCCCAGCAAACTGATCAGCACAATCCCTGCGCCTGACCAGATGGCATAGGCTATCCCAGTAGGGATGTGTGCCAGTGTCTGCGCAAGCAGATAGAACGCGGCGGCGTAGCAGGAAATTGTCCCCACGGAGGGCCATAAGCGGCTAAACCCTTCAGAGTATTTCATCATCGTTGTACCAACCACTTCTGCAACGATGGCCAGGCTAAGAAGAATATAGGTGTTCATAGCAGTTTATCCATAGAGATCAGCGTTCATATTCCCATTTCGGAAATACGCAGCCGTTAGGGCCGGGGGAGGTCTGTTTTCCGTTCTCATCGAAACGTGTTTCACATTTTGTGGTCAGCCTGCCGTCTTTCCAGATTCCGCTGCTTTTGACTTTGCCATCGGGGTAATAACAGCCGCTTTCTCCCTGGCGCAGCGCGCCCTGATAATCTTTGTACTCTTTACCATCGACCACTAACGATTTGAAACCCTGTGCGCGGCTAATGCATTGCATCTGACCGTTAGGGTAATAGCTGATTTGGGTGTAGCTGTCATCGGTGCCGATACGCGTTTCATCCTGACGCTGGCCGTTGGCATACCAGGTATTATTGGTTTGCTGACGGTTGAACAGATAATCGGCCTCGGTGAGGGGCGTGCCGTCAGGGTTGAAGGTTTGCTGTTTGCCGCAGTAGCCGCGACCACTCATCGACGGAGGGCAGTAATTACGCTCGATAATTTTGACACCAGCTGCGGTGAATTCCTGCATTAGCCCAACTTCGTCACCGTGGTCATAGGTCGATACGAACTTCGGTTTTCCGTCGGGGTAATTATAGATATACAGGCCGTCGAGTTCGCCATTGCGGTAGCCGCGATCGGCGCGCAAAGTGGTGCCATCGTCATAATATTCGATTTCGCGGCCGTTCAACGTCCCCATGACATAGTCAGCCTGATAAACCATTTTTCCGGTAGAGTTGAACTTCTGGTACACACCGTGAGGAAGATTATCTTTATAATGAATGATTTGTGTCAGATGGCCTTTCTTATCACTCCAGCGCAGTTCTCCCTGCTTTACGCCAGCGATCAGTTCGACCTGCTGGATCTCGTCATCAGCCGTCTTTAGCTTCCACATCCCGTTAGCCACGCCTTTCACAAACGGGCCTTCGCCGTTTTCGGTGATCCACATGCCTTCTGGCTGGTCATCAATATAATCGCCTTTCGTGCGCAGCACGCCCGCCAAACGGCGCTCGCTTGGGCCATGACGCTGACCATTGAGGTAAGTATCAAAGCCACTTAGCTCGGGTGTATTGCCATTCGCGCCGTCGGTTATCTCCCAGCGGCCTTCACGCTTGTCGTTTTTCATCAAGCCAGTGGCCGTTTCTTGCTCATCGCTGATGGTCCACTGTCCTTGCTGTTGCCCCTCTATATAGCTACCTGAACTGCCGAAGTTCTCACCGACGGTGGTCCATTTTCCGTCAGGAATGCCATGGAGGAAAAAACCTTTTACTAAGCCATATTGCTTCGAGTAATAGACATAAGGCCCATTCTCGCTGCCGCTGAATATAGCCGGATCAGCCTGCCAACTGATGGCAGTTACACGAAATTCGGCTGTGGCGCTGTCTGACTCACGGCTGAACGTCGCGGTGAGAAATAAACCGTCTTTTTCCGCAAACGTTTTTTTATAGGCGTAGACATTGTCTGCTGGCTGTTTCGCGGCATGGGAAGGTATGCCATCCTCAAAATACCAGCCGACAAACTTGCCCTGAGTAAAGTCTATGTTATCGAAATCCTGATTATCGAACGTAGGGTACTGCGCGCTGTAGTCATAAGGCGGAAGTTGGCCGAGGGCACGTTTTATCAGCGTTGAATTGAGATCTTTATTCTCGCGCACCAGCTTATCCAGAACCGGTTGTAAACTCAGTACCGGAATATAGCTGCCGTCGTCTTCAATATAACGCCAACTGCGCAGGGCGAACTTGCCGTGACTTTTACTCAACACCAGCGTGATTTGGCCAGCCTTGTCCACATCGGCATAAAACACGGATTCGATGGTGGAATCAGGGAAGGTACCGAGCAGGTGGGGAAGGTGATCGACACTGTGATCCTCTTCGCTACAGAAGCAGTAATAGCCGTTGACCGCCTGGTTTTCCTGAATGAAAACCAGAAGGGCGCTGCTGTCGCGTGCGCCCGAAATGATCGGATGCGCCAGCGCTTTACCCACGTAAAAAGGGGAGGGAGTGTCGTCTGGGGCTGCGATAGCCGTGCTAATCCCTATGATCATATTCAGTAGTAGGATGCCAAACAGTAACTTTACGACTTTCATTCCCTGACCTGCTCCTTTGAAAAAGAGCGCTAGGTTACATGAAATGTTTCTAACGGTTAATATTTGGTTGAATCAATTCTTTGCCGGCTGTTTATCAAAGACGATTCAGGGAGTATTTCTGATAACAACAATGAGGGAATGGCGCTATGGAAATAGCTAAAATTGATCATATACACGTTTACGTCGAAGACATTCAGCAGGCAGAACACTGGTATAACGAGGTTCTGGGGTTCTCCCGGGATAACGCTTTGTATTTTTGGTTTGAACAGGGAGGACCGTTGGTTATAAGCAATAACGGAGCGTCACTTTCCCTTTTCCTCAGAACATCTCAGCATCCCGGCCATACGATGGCTTTCGGCGTAGGGGGATCAGCATTTATTGAGCTGATCCCAACCCTCAAGGACAAAAAAATCCCTTTCACCATCAGTGACCACGATGTATCTATGTCCGTATATTTCTGCGATCTCAGTGATAACAAGATTGAAGTGACGTCTTACGAATACCTTCATGCAAAGCAGATACTGGAGAACTTTGCATAGTGGCACTTCTATCATTACAGTCTTGTGCCACAGCGCTGTGATGGCAAAACAACAGAGTCGCCCAACGGGCATATCACAATAGTGTGAAAGCAAATGTCCGAACCTCGCTTGAAGCTGGCAGGCCCAAAAGGCATAACGTCTGCTAATATCAGACTGTATTGAACAACGGGATCAGGTCACTATATTAAAATTTGCTAAAATTGGAATTTTTAGCATTGAGTTTCAATGCGTGTAAAAAACTAGTCATAGTTAATTATAAATCTGAAACTGCGATTCATAATGGCACTCAGCATTATTAAAAATTAGATGCTGCTCAATTTTTTTCCTTATTTTCAGAATCATACTACCTTAGCACATAGGGCTATTTGTCCTATGTTTTATAAGACGGCCTGATAAATCTGATAAGGAATATTAATGAGTCTTCATCACTACTATCCACAACTAAAATGGAAACCTGCCGAATACGAATCGTTGATGCAGCTAGAGCAGGCAACAATAGATGGCTTAACCCCAATCGTCACGGTACCCGATATTGACTGGGATCATGAAAATGAATGCTATAAAAAAAATCTTAATTCGTACCTGTCTAACTTTGGAGCTAACTTAGCAGCTTCATGGTTAGCGAATCGTCCCATTTTGCTTGATGTTAAATACCTTGATGGACATGGAACGAATCGCCATCATCCGCTAGACATATGTATTCAAGACGCAAGATCTTTTGGCAAAGAAATTATACCTGTCGTTTCACCAGTATCTTCGCCAAATTATATTCATGCAATGCAGCGTAACTTAACAAATGGGATTGCAGTTTCAATCAACCCGCAAACATGGCATTTGTTCGGTCAACTGATTAATCGGTTTAACCTACACCCATCTATCATTGATGTAATAATTGATTTCGGTGATATTCAAAATGCGAATAATAACCTTAAGCAACTAGCTTTAAACGTATTTAATTCACTTGTTGGTCAAGCACACTGGAGGTCGTTGATTATTTCATCCACAGCATACCCAACTTCTCAAACCGGAATACCCCAGCATCAAATTCATCATATTCCAAGGCATGAATACGATCTTTGGTCTTATGTCGTTCAGAACACAAATTTAAATAGAACACCAAGTTTCAGTGATTACCCTACAGCGAGTTCTACAATTACAAGTGTGGATCCACGTTTTATGTCACAATATGTGGCAGTGAGATATTCAAATGACACATCGTGGATTTTTGTCAAAGGAACAGCCGTAAAGGGAAATGGTTGGGGTCAAACGAAAAATCTCTGTAATATTCTAGTTAGCTCACCCACCTATACTGTCTATGGACCCCAATTTAGCTGGGGGGATGATTACATCAATCAGAGAGCGCTTGGTATAAACAAATCGGGTGGTTCGAAAGAATGGAGAAAAGTTGCTCATACTCATCATTTAAAGCTAGTCGTTACACAACTAACCAGATTGGCTCAAATTTTACCCGCTAGGCCCTAGTTTTCCAGTCAACACGTTTTTTTAACGTTTCTCTGACTTCATGCCTTAAATCAGAAACTGGAATTTTTTCTGCGACTACATTCCATAATTCAAAACGGGGCTTGCTTTTATATCCTTTATAGCAGCCCCATCGTTCAAGAATTTCAAGACACTCATCCTTCCAGAGAAGTTGAGCAAGTATTAGAGAATTATGCTGACGGTTTAATTTTTCACCACGCATATGTTTTATATGGATTGCACCTTTTGGCCCAACCGTAACTGTTTTCACTCCCCACCAATCAGGTATTAATTCCAAGGCTCCAAACAGATGTTTTTCAGCTACTATAAGTGTAACTTTGTCCATAACAGATGAGTAATGCTTAATTTGAAGCGGTAAACGTTCAAGAGAATCGTACTCACTTTTGAGTTCATAGCCATGCATGATCCCGTTGATTACAGCAATATCTGCTCTACTAGCGCCGAGAGATATGGAAAACTCATCAACAACAAGATAGTCAGGGTCTGAATGTACGCCTTTCAATAGCTTATGATGTACCGCATCTCTAACATCTTGATCTTTCATGACTTCCTCCTAAATCTCCTGAAAGTTATAGCGCACCGCATTTTACTGTATTTGCAAAATTTGGCTAGGGTAATTCTAAGTATCCCATATAACAGGGCCATTCACTTTCAGAGTTTATTCGCCTACTGTGAAGTCAAATCTCCTCCTCGCGCTTCGCCGACTATCAGACTTAATCGCGTTCTGATACAGAACACGGCCAGATCAAGCCTGATCCAATACATACTTTATGTGGCATCGTCATTGTTATCACGACGATGCGTCTCTATCACTGTACGTGCAGGTACGCCTCATACCAGCGGCTGAGTTGTTCAGTTACCGGACGATGTTCGGCGCTGAACGGGCGGCCATCCAGCGCTTTTACCGGGGTGATACCTGCCAGCGTGCCGGTAACAAAGGCTTCATCGGCGGTGAGCGCTTCTGCCAGCGTAAAGTCCTGAGTCTTGACCGTGAGTCCGTTGGCCTGTGCCAGCTTGATGAGAGTTTGGCGAGTAATGCCGTTGAAGCAGTAGCGCCCCGATGACGTCCACAGTTCACCGCGACGGACGATAAAAAAGTTGGTGGAGTTGCAACTGGCGACAAAACCGTGCGGATCGAGCATCAGCGCTTCGTCGGCACCGGCCTGCAACGCCTGTAGCAGCGCTTGAATAAGATTAAGTCGGCTGTGCGAATTGAGTCGCAGATCGAAGACGTCCGGTGTGCTAGTGCGGTAAGTGGACGTAAACAATGTCAGCCCGCGCTTTTTCGCCGCGGTATCGACGACCTTGTATTCCGCCACGCACACGATGGTTGCACCGCCGATGATGAAGCGAGGATCCTGATTCGGCGTATGCTTTTTCCCACGGGTAATCATCAGGCGAATATGTGCGCCATCGGTCATCCCGTTGATGGCTAGCGTGTTATAGAGAATAGCGGTCAGCGCCTCCCGGCTATGGCCGATATCCAGTTGGATTGACGCAGCACCGTCAAACAATCGATCCAGATGGGCGTCCAGCGCAATCAGGCGGCCGTTAACCAAGCGCAATCCTTCCCATACGCCGTCACCGCACACGTAGCCAGAATCAAAGATCGACACCACCGCGTTGTCGCGATGAACAAATTCCCCATTCACATACACCTGTACGTCGTTGTTACGCGGATCTTGCAAATAGGCCTGACTGCTTTGGCTGGATAACGTCGGTTGCATTGTGGTGTCCCTGAATATGAATGATGGATTAAAAGGCCCGCTCGGCAAAGCGAGCAAGAAAAGCCTGTGTACGGGGCTGTTGCGGGTTTTTGAGCACCTGTTCGGCGCTGCCCATTTCATGGATCACGCCATTTTCGATAAACACGACGCGATCAGCGAAGTGGTAGGCAAACCCCAGCTCATGGGTAACTAACAGCAGGGTGCGGCCTTCGTCCGCTAACGCGCGGATGGTGTGCAGCACTTCACCTACCAGTTCGGGGTCCAGTGACGATGTTGGCTCATCGAACAGCATGACTTCAGGCGACATCGCCAACGCGCGGGCTATCGCTACCCGCTGCTGTTGACCACCGGACAGGCTGCTGGGGCGAGCATCTTGCTTATTGCTTAGCCCAACCTTTTCCAACTGGGCTTTGGCGATGATATCCGCGTCATGTCGCGATATTTTTTTCACCGATATCAGTGCTTCACGCACATTTTCCAGCACGGTGAGATGGGGAAACAGATTGAATTGCTGAAACACCATTCCTACACGTTCCCGCACGGCGCAGAGCTGTTTCTCTGGGTAGTCACGTTGGCCTTTGGCGTCTGTTTTTCCCAGCACTACGCCATCCAGTTCGATGGTGCCAGCGCTGGGGATTTCCATGAAATTCAGGCAGCGCAATAGCGTACTTTTCCCTGAACCGCTGCCGCCGATAATGGCAATCTTTTCACCACGCCGTATATCCAGATCGATACCTTTCAACACCTCAACGGCACCGAAGCGTTTCTGGAGTCCGCGAATACGCAGAACGGTATCTTCACTTAAAGCAATATCTTCACGCATAGCAATCCTGTGTCGCTGTCAGGCTAGGGGGTTGAACGGAAACGACGTTCAAGTCGTGCGGCAAGGTAGCTCCCCGGCCAGATCAAAACGAAATAGAGCAGTGCCACCACCGTCAGGATTTCCAACGGACGATAATAGGTGCTGCTCAGCAGCCGCCCTTGATACATCAGTTCGTTGACGGCGAGTATGGAGGCCAGCGAGGTGACTTTAGCCAGCTCGATCATTCGGTTACTTAAGGCGGGCAGCATGTTACGTAATACCTGTGGCAGAACCACGCGCCGTAGGATCACCGTGTGCCGCATGCCCAACGCTTTTGCGCCTTCCCACTGTCCGTGGTCGATAGATTGCAGTCCGGCGCGGAAAATTTCGGTGCAGTACGCGGCGCTATACAGCGTCAGAGCCAGCGCGGCGGCGGCAAAGGTACTAAACTGCACACCGACCAAAACCGGGAAAGCGTAATAAAACCAGATCAGTTGGATCAAGACGGGCGTATTGCGGAACATTTCGACGAATATTCTGGCGGGTAATGACAACCAGCGCTTTCCAAACACGCGTAAAATGCCCAAAAATAGTCCCAGCGCGGTTCCCAGCACGCCTGCTATTAGCCACAGTTCGAGCGTGACGCCAAGGCCTTTCAGCAACACCGGAATGTTGTCCCAGACCAGCGAGAAATCCCATTGATAGTGCATGATGTTCCTTAGGCGAGCCGACGGTCTACCAGCGACAGCCGTTTCTCAATATGTTGACTGAACAGGCTAATCAGCAGTAGCAGGGTGAAATACATCACGGCTACCAGACTGTAGACTTCGAGCGGTCGGTAGGTTTGGCTGTTTAGCTGCATTGCCTGATAAAGCAGTTCGCTATAGGCCAGTGAGGAAGCCAGCGATGTGGATTTGATGAGCTCAAACGAACGCTCAATAAAAGGCGGGATCATCCTGCGCAAGGCCTGCGGGAGAATGACCCGTCGCAATGCTGTCGATTGCGGCATGCCCAGCGCTTTTGCTCCTTCCCATTGCCCTGGGTGAATCGAAGAAATCGCTCCACGATAGACCTCAGCATAGAAGGCACCGGATTGTGCCGACAGCGCGATGACGGCGGCGGTGAAAGGTGAAAACGTTAAGGGCGTAATAACGGGCAGGGCGTAGTAAATCCAGAAAAAATGCACAATCGCGGGCGTATTACGATAGAAGCCAATCAACATCACGGCGGGCAGGCGCAATAGCAACCGAGGCGACATTTTCATCGCGGCGAGCACCATGCCTGCCAGCATTCCGATCAGGATGCTGGTGGCACCGATCTTTATCGTTCCCCATAGCCCCTCCAACAGCAACGGGTGGTAAGGCCAGATGGCAGAAAAATCCCACTGATATGACATAGATACAGAACCCCTGGAAATGGCGTATACCCGTCATACTTCAAGTTGCATGTGCGGTGGCTACGTTTACTCACCCGAATCACTTACCTGAGTAAGCTCATCGGGACTCCCTCGCTTGCCGCCTGCCTGAAACTCGAATTATTTAGGATATATTAGGAAATAGATTTCTTATTTTGTTAGAACCTATGCATCTTAGCAGGTCGAAAAAATGATAAATAAATAATAAAACGTGGTGTTAATATTCTTTTTATTTATAAAGAAATGGCGGTATGCCGATGTCCCACCTTGCTGCATTACCTCTGACGTTACGTCTGGCGACCTTTGCCTGTCGATTGACGATTCAAGACATTCCTGTCGTATTAAGAAGAAAAATTGCGCTGCATTTTATCGACAGCCTGGGCTGCGGCATTGCAGGCGCAAAGAGTCAGGTAGTGCAGGATTGTGCACGCGTCACTCGCCTGCATTATGCTGCGGGCAACAGCCCAATCTTGGATGGCGGAGCGCCGCTGGCGGCTATTGGCGCGGCGTTTTTGAATGCGGCGGCGATCAATGCGCTGGATTACGATGACGGGTATGAAGTGGCTGGACGTGGCATGGGGCATCCCGGTGCCTCGCTGGTTGCCGCCGCGCTGGCGGCGCTGGGGCAGCGTCCGATCGACGGTGAAACGCTGATCTGTGCGCTGGCCGCTGCGTATGAAATCAATGGTCGGATCATTCAATCTCAGCAACCGAGTTCGGCGCGTTTTCAGCAGGTTTATGGCGTGTGCCAGCATGAGTCGGTAGGTGCTGCGGTGGTCTACGGATTACTGACGGGGTGTGATGCCGAAGGATTAGAGAACGCGATTGGGTTGGCGGCATCCTTGACGCCGTTGCCCAGCTTGCACAAATACAACTGGCAGCAGCGACCGCTGGTTTCCTTTAAGGATTACAACGCGCCAGCCGCAGAAGCGGGCGTCCGTGGTGTCGAGTTACACCACGGTGGAATGATCGGCCCAAGAGATGTGCTGTCCGGCGATCAGGGGTTTTGGCGCATGATGGGGTCAGACCATTTTGATGAGATGCTCTTGTCGAGCGGTTTGGGAGAACAGTGGGCGATCCAGCACGCCAGTTTCAAAGCGTATCCGGCCTGTCGCTGGATACATACCGCACTGGAGTCCTTCGAACGTGTACAGGACGAGTTGGCGCTGGTGCCGCAGGATATTGACCTTATTCGGGTCAAAGGCAGCCAGAGGCTGGCCGCTGACTTTATGGATAGGCGACCGCAAAATGAAACGGATGCGCAGTTCAGCCTGCCGTTTGCGCTGGCCTGTCTTGCCTACCGTATTCCGCGCCACCGCTGGAGTGCGGACGATACCTTAATCAACCCTATGCTTCTGACGCTAGCCGATAAAGTTCACGTTGAGGTTTCTCCCGAGCTTGACCAGCTTATGGCGCAAGCGCGCCGCCCGGTATTGCAGGTTGACGTCGTCACGCGGGGAAACGTTGTGGCAGGTGAACGCATTGCGTTCCCGCTGGGCTGCGCGGAACACCCGCTAACGGAAAGTCGCATCATGGAGAAATTTGCGGAAAATCTATCGTCGCGGCTTGCCCCTGCTGATATTGCACAGGCAGTAGCGGCGCTTTCTGAGATTGAACAATGCAAGGATGTGGCTGCACTGGTTACGTCGCTGATGCAGACGTCCTGAATCCGTTCAGGACCGTTCTGCTATCCGAATCCCGCTTATTTCCAGTCTTCTTTAATGACTGATGGCACTTTGCTGACGTCCACGCCGCGCAGTTTGAGCGCCTGTTCATAGTAGTGCTGGGTTTTACCAGACTTATACAGCTTGGCAAACTCGTCATTCAGGAAGTTGTGGAAGGTCTGGTCGGCTTCTTTGCGGATTGCGCCGCTGGTGCTGACTTCAATAATCGGCTTCGGCAGAATCAAATTGCCTTTGCCGACTTTAGCCTGTTGCAGCGCCAGAGCCGGATGGAAATACGACAGTGCATCGACACGGCCAGCATAGAATGCGGCTACGCCCTCATCCATATTCGGGAAGCGTACTAGCTGTGCTTTTGGCAGACGTTTGGTCAGAATCAGATCCGGGCTGGAACCCAGCGTGACGCCGATCTTAACATCTTCACGATTGAGATCGTCCCAGTTGGTAACGGCAATGCCGTCGCGAATCAATACGCCCTGTGCATACCAAAAGAAAGGCTGCTCAGGAAAATCGACCGCTTTTTTCCGCTCTTCCGTTGGGTCGAGTACCAGCATGGTATCGATCTGACCCGTTTGTAAGGCGGCAATGGCGTTACCCCAGGTGGTTTCTACCGTCACCAGCTTCACGCCAAGATCGTTGGCTAACTCTTTGCCGATGTTATAGCCGATGCCGTCCCATTCTCCGGTCGACGGATTTTTAAAATACCACGGCTCACCCTGTGCCACGCCGATGCGTAATTCACCGGTTTGTTTGATGTGTTGCCATGTTGATGGCTGTGTTTCCGCAGCCTGACTGAAAAAGGAGGCGCTAACCAGCGTCATCGCCATGAATACCTGGTGAAGAGAACGTTTCATAATAGTTACCCTGATGATTGAGTTTTAATCGAGGCCATATATTTCGCTCATGCAGAGTAGCGAAATACTTATAGCGAAATTAGTCTTTTTCGCCTTATCTCATTCCAGATAAATATAAGTATTGGTCAGGACAAAAAACGTGTTGGACAGCGGTGTGCCTCGCCGTAGGGCGTGGAGTCTGGGTTGGCTGCGTTTGTCTCATCGTTGAGCGGATAAGTATTGCGGTATTTCCCGGTTTTTTTACCAGCGAAAGGGCATAGCAATAATTTCGCTATGCTTTCTCATTATTGGTCATTGACCAACGGCATGCAGCTACGTCAGGCGGTGTGTGGCAGTGTCATCACGATGGCAAGTCCGCCGTTATTGCCGTGTTCTGCATAAATAGCACCACCATGTGCAGTGATAATGGCTGAGGCGATAGACAGCCCAAGCCCGCTGCCGCCGGAGTGTCTTCCGCGTGAATGTTCTGCCCGCCAGAAGCGGTCGAAAAGCAGGGGCAGCGATTCTGCCTCAATTCCCGGTCCGTGGTCAGAAACCGTAATCTGCCAGCACGGCACGTTTTCACGTACTGCCATTTCACGTACCTCAATTGCCAGATAGCGACCCTCGCTGGCGTAGCTTAAGGCATTCTCGATCAGAATGGAGAACACCTGTCCCAATCGTTCGCGGTCGGCAACACAAAAGTCACGTTGTTCGATATGAACATGGGTCTGAAACCCAGCCTGCTCTAGCTGAGGCCGATACCAGGTAAGCCGCTCAGCGACGATCTCGTCGAAATACAGCGGTGTCTTGACCAGTTGCAGCTGTCCGGCTCTGGCGAGTGAAAGAAAGTGCAGATCCTGAATCACGTGATTGAGCTGTTCGAGCTGTTTGATGACCATCGCCAGCTGTGATTTATCGCGCGGAAAGACGTCATCAAGCATGCCCTGAACGCGCCCCATCGCCGCATTTAACGGCGTACGCAGTTCGTGAGCCAACGCCGCGCTGGATTCGCGGAGTTCCCGTTCGTAGCGCTCCAACTGTTCGGTCATATTATTAAAGTCGTTCGCCAGCGTAATCAGCTCCATCGGTGCCTGCTCGACAAGCTGAGTGCGAGCATCGAAATTTCCCTGAGCGACGTCGCGTGCAGTGCTGGCGATATTGGAAAATTGCTGTGACAGCGGTCGTGCCCGCCATAGAAGCACAACTACCATGGTGGGCAAGGCAATAAGCACCATAATCGCCAGCACCAGCCAGTCGCTGTTGGCAATATCGGGTACAAAGAAATTCGAGCCGTAATACTGATAGATAATCTGTTGATAGTGAGGATTACCGTAATCTTCCTGTTTGCTTAACTGTTGGAACTCAACCCGCACGTCGTCGGGCATGTGTTGTTCGACATAGATATTGTAGGCGGCAAAGCGCAGCCACATGAGGGTGGCGATGATGAACAGAGCCGCACACAGTAGAGAAATGATGCGAAAACATAGCCAGCGCCACAGCGACATTTTTTCTGACAGGAAGATCGATTTTTTCATCAGGTTCACCGGAATCGATAGCCAACAGAACGGACGGTGACGAGCACGTTGATGATGTCGTACTGGTTGAGTTTCTTCCTGAGGTTGTGGACGTGAGTATCCACCACGCGCTCCAGCGCATCGCTTTCCGGCAGGCAGGCTTCCAGTAGCTCACCGCGAGTGAAGGCGCGGTTTGGCGCTTTGAGCAGCGTCACCAGAATGTTGAATTCGGTGGGTGTAAGATCGAGAACGACAGATTCAGACGGTGATAGCGCAATGCTTGCCGTCACGGAGGTTGGATCAACCGATAAATTCTCGAATGTCAGGATCGCATCTTCCCGGATGGCGTAGCCGGTTCGCCGTAGCACGGCCTGCACTCGCGCGACTACTTCCTGCGGATTATAGGGTTTGACGACATAATCATCCGCGCCGTAACGCAGCGCGCCGATCCGTTCTGGTTCGTCGCCGATGGCGGTGACCATAATCACCGGAATATTACTGCGCTGCCGCAGGGCGGACAGCACCTCAGAGCCATTCATTTTCGGCAGCATCACGTCGAGCAAAATCAAATCGGGTTTACTGGTCAGCGCCATGTGCAGACCTTTTTGCCCATCAGACGCGATAGAAACCTGATAGCCATCACGCCTTAGATAAGCCTCAAGCACGCTGGCGGCATCCATATCGTCTTCAATAACCAACACCCGTTTTTCTGCCATCGACGACCTCTTGATGAAATCTTAAAAAACCACAAAGCGTTTCTTGATTAAGCGTCAGCATAATTCGTCACGGTGCTGAAAAGCCAACACCAATTACATTGCACCCGCCGTGGAAACACCACGGTGCAAGATTACCGCGTTAAAGAGGGGATGTATGAACATAACAACAATGATTTTATCCACCAGTCTGTCCGCTATCGTGCTATCTGGCACTGCATTCGCCGCGGAGTCGGAGGCATCATCGCCCTCGCTTTTGGGTGACCACACGGATGTTACCGTTGGCGTTGCAGCCCAGAATGCACCGCGTTACAAGGGGAGTAAAAATCGTCAAACCATGGCACTGCCTGTGCTGACGGTTCAGCGCGGTGCACTCTATTTCGATTCTTCGCACGGCATTGGCTGGCAATACCAGTCTCCTTCCGGTTTTTATCTCGATCACGCGATTGGCTACGACATGGGAAGAGATGACAAAAACAGCAATTGGCGTGCGGGTTCGAACCGGCTGAAAGGGATGGGGAAAATCAAAGGATCGGTAATTACCACCGTAACGGCGGGGTATCAGTTTGCGCCCTGGCTGGCGCTGGAAGCGAGCGGTGAATTTGCACTGAGCGAGACAAAAAGAGGAAATCAGTATCGCGTCGGGGCAAAGAGCACGGTGTGGCAGTCCGCGACAAAAGACGACGTGCTAGCGCTGTCGGCAGACGTGTTGATGGGCGATGCCCGCTTTAATCAAACCTACTACGGCGTGACGCAGCAGCAGAGCAGCCGTTCTGGGTTGGCCGCCTATCATGCTGGCAAAGGCGTCTACGGTTATGCACTGGGCGCGAACTGGACGCATCAATTTAGCCCTGCCTGGTCAACCAACGTCGGGGTTACCTCAACGAGGCTGACTGACAAAGTCGCGGATAGTCAGGTTGTGGAACGACGGAATGATACTGGCGCCACGTTGGCTGTTCTGTATTCGTTCTGATGGCGTTTGATGAGTGAGAGGATGTGATGATGGTCAGCCGTTTTGCCTTTTGTCTGCTGTCAGCTGTGTTGCTTAGCGGTTGTGACAGTACCGATGATTCGCCTGCGCCGCCGCCCGTGAGGCCGGTAAAAACGCTGGTCGTCATGCCAGCAATGAGTCGTGAGCCTGTGACGTTGACGGGAGAGATTCGCCCGCATGAAGAAACGGCGTTAGGTTTCCGGCTGGATGGCCGCATCCTGAATCGTTTGGTGGATGTGGGGGCATCCGTGAGGCGCGGTGATGTGATTGCGACGCTCGATGCTCGCGACAGTGAAAATCAGCTGCGCAGCGCACAGGCTGATTTAGCCAGCGCAACCTCGGCAGAACGGCTGGCGAAAAGCAATTTCTCCCGCATGAAGGCGCTGGCGCCGGGCGGAGCGATTGCGCGGGTACAGCTTGATGAAGCGCAGGCAAATTGGGATGCCGCTGTTTCCCGGCGCGAAAGCGCACAGACGACCGTCAAAGGGGCGCAGGAACGCCTCAGCTATACGCAACTCACGTCCGCACAGGATGGTGTGATAACAACGGTCAGTGCGAATTCCGGCCAGGTGGTCAGTGCCGGGCAGGAGGTCGTCAGGCTAGCTTCACTCGATGGGCGCGATGCGGTGTTTGATGTACCAGAACGTTTGGTCAATCAGTCGCTTCCCTCGCGCACGATTCTTGTGTCGCTGCTATCCGATCCGGCGATTCAGGTTCAAGGACGCGTGCGTGATATCAGCCCACAGGCCGATACAGTCACGCGAACGTTTCGGGTTCGGGTGACGTTAACCTCACCACCAGCGACGATGGTGCTGGGTGCCAGCGTGAATGGCGCAATACAGCAGTCCGACACTACCGTCATTGAGCTGCCCGCGTCTGCACTCACCCGTAAGGAAGAAAACCCAGCGGTTTACGTCGTGAACACGGAAACCCAGACGGTGCGTTTGCAGCCGATTACCGTTGCACGCTACAGCGACACGGCGATCTACATCACCGATGGGCTGAAACAGGGTGACCGCGTGGTAACGGCTGGCGTCAGTAAGCTACGGCCGGATGAGAAAATTCGGCTGGATGAAGAGGGGCGTCGCTAATGTTTCGTGAATCTCAATCTTCTACCTCTACGCGCTTCAATCTCTCCGCTTGGGCACTCGCGCATCAGCAGTTGGTCGCTTTTATGATGCTGGTGATTATGGCGGCAGGCGTGATGAGCTACCAGCGCTTGCCCCGCAACGAGGATCCGGCGTTTACCATCAAATCTGCCGTGGTGTCTGCCGCCTGGCCGGGGGCGACGGTGAGCGATACCGTCAATTTCGTTACCGATAAGCTGGAGAAAAAATTACAGGAAACGCCGTATCTCGATTATGTCGAGAGTTATACCCGTGCCGGGGAAGCGGTGGTTTTCGTTAACCTGCGCGATGATACACCGCCTTCTGCCGTGCCGAATATCTGGTATACGGTGCGTAAGAAGATGACGGATATCGCCAGTTCGCTCCCTGATGGTGTCAGCCTGCCAGACGTCAATGACGAGTTTGATGACACGTTTGGTACGATTTATGGCTTCACCGCGGATGGGTTCTCACCACGGGAATTGCGCGATCGCGTCGAGGATATTCGCTCTGCGTTACTGAGCGTGCCGGATGTCGGTAAGGTTGATATGCTGGGGGTGGAAGAAGAACAGATCGTCGTAACGTTTTCTCCCCGACGGCTGGCTGGATTAGGGATCGATTCGCAGCAGGTGATTGATTCACTTAAGGCGCAGAATGCGGTTACGCCCGCCGGTATTATCCGTACTGGGGATGAAAAGATCGCCGTGCGCGTCAGCGGCGCGTTTACCTCTGAGGAGAGTCTGCGCCAGATTACCTTACGCATCGGCGGGAAATTTGTTCCGCTTACTGATATCGCCACCATTAGCCGTGAAATAGCGGAACCGCCGTCGCCGACGTTTCGAGTAAATGGTGAGAAAGCCATTGGACTGGCTATTTCTATGGCACCTACCGGCAACATGCTCAATTTCGGTCAGGCTATTCGCGAAAAAATGAACACGCTTTCTGCCCAGTTACCGCATGGGATAGACATGACGCGTGTGGCCGATCAGGCTGAGGTGGTGAAAGGCGCGGTCGGCGGCTTTATCAAAGTGCTGCTGGAGGCCGTTGCCATCGTGCTGGCGGTGTCGTTCGTTTCTCTCGGCAGCCGCGCGGGACTGGTCGTTGCTGCATCCATCCCTATTGTGCTGGCGATGACGTTTATTGGCATGGAGATAACCGGTATTGGCTTGCAGCGTATCTCGCTCGGGGCGCTGATTATTTCGCTGGGGCTGCTGGTGGATGACGCCATGATTACGGTAGAAGCCATGGTATCGCGGCTGGAAGAGGGGTGGGATCGTAAACGGGCGGCGGCCTGGGCGTATGAAAGTACGGCTTTTCCGATGCTGACGGGGACGCTGGTGATGATTGCTGGATTCATTCCCGTCGGTTTTGCTTCATCCAGCGCGGGTGAATACTGTTTTTCGCTCTTCGTCGTCGTCCTCATCGCCTTGCTCAGTTCCTGGATCGTCGCGATTCTTTTTTCCCCGCTGCTCGGTGTCTGGCTGTTGCCAAAAACGTTTCGTCACCATAACAACGAACCGGGACGAGTGGGGCGCATTTATCGCCAATGGCTGCAACGGGCGTTGGCAAACCGGGGAATGACGTTGATCATTGCGGTGCTCCTGCTGGTTGTCGCCTTGTTCGGCGCAACCCGATTGGAGGGAGAATTCTTTCCCGCGTCGGACAGGCCAGAACTGCTGGTTAGCCTGACGTTGCCCTCGAATGCATCACAGGCCGCGACGGAAGCGCAGGCGAAACGGCTGGAAGCACTTCTGAAGGACGATCCTGACGTTGATCATTTCTCTACCTATGTTGGGTCGGGTGCGGTGCGTTTTTATCTCCCGATGGATGTGTTGCTGAGTCACGAAAATATCGCTCAGTTGGTGGTGGTAGCAAAAAATCTGGATGCGCGGGACGCGCTGGCGGCACGGTTGAATCAGGTGCTTGAGCGCGATTTTAGTAGCATTGTGGCGCGCGTCTCGGCATTGGAATTAGGGCCACCAGTGGGCTGGCCGCTTAAATATCGGGTCGCGGGGCCGGATATTAATCGGGTTCGTGAACTTGCGCAGGGGCTTGCCAGCCTGGTGGGAAACCGGGCCGATGTCCGCGAGGTGAATCTGACGGCGGGTGAACCTGAACGCTCGGTGAACGTGGTGCTGAATCAGACTGAAGCCCGCGCGGTTGGCATCAGCTCACAGGATGTAGCCAGCATGCTGGCGGCGATATTCTCCGGTTCAACGCTGACCTCGGTGCGCGATGAACACCGATTGGTGGACGTCGTGATTCGCGGTACGCCGCAGGAACGCAGAGACGTCGCCACGATCGCGAATCTACAAATTCCGATTGCGGAGGGGCGCTCGGTACCGCTGGGGCAGATTGCCACGGTGTCGTATGGCGTTGACGATCCGATTATCTGGCGGCGTCAGCGCGAACCGTTCATCACGGTGCAGATGGATGTCGCGCCGGGCGTGCGGGCACCGGCGCTGTCTGAAAAGCTGGCACCGGAAATTGAACGCTACCGTGCCTCGTTACCGACGGGCTACCACATCACGGAAGGCGGCGTTGCGGCGGAATCCGACAAGGGCAATGGTTCGGTGTATGCGGTGTTGCCAGTTACGCTGTTGGTGATGCTGGTGCTGTTAATGATTCAGCTACAGCGTATTTCCCGCATGGTGCTGGCATTCCTGACCGCACCGTTTGGCCTGATCGGCATCGTTGCGGCCATGTTGCCGACCGGAACGCCGATGGGATTTGTGGCGCTGCTGGGAGCGATTGCGCTAGCGGGGATGATTATTCGTAATGCAGTCATTCTGATTGGCGAAGTCGATCTGAATGTGAAAAATGGACAACCCGCCACGGAGGCAATCGTGAATGCGGCCAGCCATCGTTCACGCCCGATAGTGCTGACCGCGCTGGCGGCGATTCTTGGCATGATCCCGATTGCGCATCAGGTGTTTTGGGGGCCGATGGCCTACGCGATTATCGGTGGGTTGATGGTGGCGACGCTGCTGACGTTGCTTGCTCTGCCTGCGGCGCTGAGCCTATTGATGCAGTGGGAAGGACGGAAGGTGGGAAATCCTACGTCGTAGGGGAAAATACGACAGGTCGTGGCGCTCTCAGTGACGCGTCACGACCTGTTGATGTGCTTTATTGATCGACGACGGAGCCGTCGACGTGCAGTCGGGTTTTCAGGCCGCGACGACGATAAGGGAAGCGGTTTTCTAGATCGTCCGCCAGCTCAATGCCGATGCCGGACTGCGTCGGTATCTCCATAAATCCATCTACGCATTTGAACGTGTTCTTCACGACGTCTTTTTTCCACACGCCGTTCTCGACGCCCGTCGCCCCAAATTTTTCTGACAGTGCGGGTTGGTCATCCCCCGGATACTCCAGCAGCGCAAAGTTCGGGATGCTGACGGCGATCTGTAAGCAGGCGGCGGTAGAGACGGGGCTAAGTGGGTTATGTGGCACGACCATCAAATCGTTGGCCTCTGCCAAGGCCGCGACTTTTTTCGCTCCGGTAATCCCGCCGCACATGCAGACGTCAGGACGCACATAGGCGACCGCATTACGGCGAATCAGCATCGCGAATTCCTGCGGATTATTCAGGCGTTCACCGGTGGCGATAGGAATATTGATTTTGTCCGCCACTTCCGCCATGGAATCGAAGTTATCCGCACCGATAGGATCTTCAATAAAATACGGATAAAACGGCTCAATGCCGCGAGCGAATACCACGGCATCGGCGGGCTTTAGGCGGCGGTGGACTTCGATACACAGGTCGACATCGTTACCGACCGCTTCCCGATAAAGGCCGATACGTTCGATGGCTTCACCGATCTCTTTGGCGTGGGTGGTGAAATAGGGCGTATCACGCGATTCATCCAGAAAAGGCGTCAGATGACCAATCGCGGTGAAGCCGTCAGCTTTGGCTTTTTTCAGATTGGCGATGGTTTCTTCAGTGGTGCGTCCTCCCGCGTGGGCATAAACGCGCGCCTTGTCGCGGCAGCGGCCGCCCAGCAGGTTATAAACTGGCGTATCGTAATACTTACCTGCGATGTCCCACAGGGCGATATCAATGGCGCTGATGGCACCCATAATAGCGGCACCACGAAAATGCCAGCAGCGGTACATATACTGCCAGTGGTGCTCAATACGTAGCGGATCTTGCCCGATCAGGTAAGTGCGTAATGCCTCTACCGCGCCTTTGGACGCATCCAGAAAGCCCCAGGCACCGGATTCGCCAATGCCCGTCAGCCCCTCGTCGGTGGTGACCTCAACAAACATATATCGGTTCGCTAAAATTACGCGCACATCGGTAATTTTCATCAACGCTTTCCTTAAGTTAGCCTGCTTAGCATTGAGTCTAATCACAGAGGTGTGCGGGTTGTCAACGCTGACGTCAGCAGAGCGGTTAGCGCATCAGGTGCATCGATCATGGCATCGTGGTCGCTATCGAGCGTGAGAAAACGCCAGCTTGGATCGGTCTGAGCACGTTGTACCGAGGTGGTGAGGTAGTTGCCCGCCGCGCGCGTGCAGCGGATATAGGTCTTTTTCAGTGTCGGTGGCGCGGGCGGTAAGGCTATTGATTCAAAATAGGTGTTTACCGGCTGCGGCGTCAGGTGAGCATCGACCCACTCGCGGTCGGCTTCATTCACGCCAAACAGCAGTGATGGAAGCGGGGGAATGTGCCACGCGGGGTCGCGTGCCGCCTGCGTCTGGTAGGCGGCGATAAGGTCGGGTGCGTGATCCAGTAACTTCTCACCCGGTGCGGGTAAAAACGCATCCAGCAGAATCAGATGGGTGACGACGTCAGGCAATTGATACGCGGCAGCCGTGGCGGGAAATCCACCGTAGCTGTGGCCGACCAACGTAACATCGCGCCAACCCCGTTGGCGGATCGTGTCGGTAATATCGTGAATGTGCGTGGTTAGGTTAATACCGCGCGATAGCTCAGCACGACGTTCCGCCAACCCAGCGAGCGTCAACGGCGCAGAAGCAAAGCCAGCATCGGTAAGCTGCTCGGTCACTCGAGACCAGCACCAGCCGCCGTGCCAAGCACCGTGTATCAGCACGAACGTCGTGGCATGATAGCTATTCTCTGACACGCGATAGGGGATGAGGGGGCTTTCTTGCGGAATAAACGTTGCGGGCATACTCTCCTCCTTATAGATGAGGAGATAAGATAAAGCATCTGCCTGTCACGCTTTAGTTTGATTCCTGTTATTCATATTCACGGAAGAGATATACCGGCGATTCCCCTTGGCCGTAGCCAAGGGGGTAGGCGCGATCAGAGATGCCCTGACAGGCGCTGATGGATTTTGCTGCTGTGGTTATCCAACCCGATGATCGCAACTTTCGCATCGTAACGGTGATAGCGGGTTTCGATAGCGTCGAGCGCCGCTACGCTGGAGGCATCCCAGATTTGGGCGTGCGTCAGGTCGATAGTGACGTTCTGCGGGTCCTGCGCATAGAGGAAGTGCTCGAAGAGGTCGTTGCTGCTGCCGAAGAATAGCGGCCCGCGTACTGTGTAGTGTACCGACTTTCCATCTTCGCTCACGCGACGTTCTGCATGAATGACGTGCGCCACGCGGCGTGCAAATAGCAGGATGGCAAAGATCACGCCACCCGCTACGCCGATTGCCAGATTTGCCGTCGAGACGGTGGCGATCACCGTTACTACGACCACCAGCGTTTCCGACAGCGGCATCCGTTTCAGCGTGGTGGGGTGCAGGCTATGCCAGTTCATCGTTTTCAGCGCGACAATCATCATAATCCCCGCCAGCACCACCATCGGAATCTTAGCCATGATCTCGCTCAGGCCGGTCACCAGCAGCAACAGCACCAGTGCGGCGGCGAGGGTGGAGATACGCGTACGCGCTTTCCCTAACTCTACATTGACCACGGTTTGCCCGATCATCGCACATCCAGCAATGCCGCCGTAGAATCCGGCGAAGATATTGGAAACGCCCAGTCCCCAGCATTCGCGGCGCTTGCTGGACGGGGTATCGGTAATGTCATCTACCAGTTTGGCGGTTAGCAGCGATTCCATCAGGCCGACGAAGGCAATACTGAGCGCGGTTGGCCAGATGATGCGCAGTGTTTCAACATTGAACGGTACCAGCCAGTGGGTGAAACCCGGCAATCCGGGCTGCATAGGACCAGCATCACCGACGTTAGGCACCGTGATGCCGGTAAACATCGCAATCGCCGTCACGGTCACAATCGCGACCAGCGGGGCGGGAATACTTTTCACCACATAAGGCAACAGCAAAACGATCGCTACTGTTAACGCAAACAGCAGCCAGACAAGCGAGGAATGCCCGTAAACATGCGGCACTTGCGCGGCGAAAATCAGGATGCTCAGCGCATTCACGAAACCGATCATTACCGAACGGGGAATGTAGCGCATCATTCTTGCCAACCCAGCCAGCCCAAACAGAATCTGGATAAGTCCCGCCATAATCACGGCGGGCAGAATATAGGCCACGCCGTGTGCGTGCACCATTGGCCCGATAACCAGCGCCACGGCACCGGCGGCGGCTGTGACCATCGCGGGTCGGCCACCGAGAAAAGACATGGTGAAGCACAAGACAATAGAGGCGATCAGACTGACTTTCGGGTCTACGCCCGCGATGATAGAAAACGAAATCACCTCGGGAATAAGCGCCAGCGCGGTGATAGTGCCCGCCAAAATTTCGCGCATCAGCAGCGAGGGCGAGCGTAAGGCGGCAAGCGTTGACGTGGATGATTGAACCGGCGTCGGCGTTGCGTCGGGTGATGAGATCATAGGTGCAGGCTTAATTTTTTATAGTCAATGACGAAAGGCGGAAGAGGATAAATTATCGGCAGTATAAAAGATACTGTCCTGTGTCGGCGGGCAAAGGGACGTTTGCTGGGGTACGAAGGGGCGGATAGCGCTTTCGCTATATCCGCCCACCATGGTGTTTTCTTCTGCGATCAGCCTCCCGCTAAACGTCGGTAACGTTCATATCGTTCTCTGGCATCCCGCTCTGTTTGCTCAAACAGGCTATTGGCGATGGCTGGGTGCTGGCGTTTCAGCGACGCATACCGAACTTCACCCATCAGGAAATCCTGAAAATCCTCTTCCGGCTCGTCTGAATCGAGCGAGAAGGGATTTTTCCCTTTATCCACACGCTGTGGATCGAAGCGATATAAGTGCCAGTAACCGGCATCCACGGCTCGCTGAGTTTCACGTTGACTGCATCCCATGCCCGCTTTCAACCCGTGATTGATACAGGCAGCATAGGCGATGATCAACGACGGACCCGGCCAGGCTTCCGCTTCTGCCATCGCGCGTAGAGTTTGCGTCTTATCCGCACCCATGGCGATCTGCGCCACGTACACGTTGCCATAGCTCATGGCCATCATGCCGAGATCTTTTTTGCGCGTGCGTTTCCCTTCGGCGGCAAATTTGGCGATGGCGGCAACCGGTGTGGATTTGGATGATTGTCCCCCCGTGTTGGAATACACCTCGGTATCAAACACCAGCACATTGATGTCTTCACCGGAGGCCAGCACATGGTCCAGCCCACCGTAACCAATATCGTATGCC
>NZ_LXFV01000058.1 GCF_002847345.1 Pectobacterium peruviense | reverse complement strand
CCACTGCGAAGGCTTGGTCAGGTAATCACGGTTCTGATAAAGGTGAGTGAGTAGGGGATCCTTACCGCGCTCTTCTGCCAGCATATCGATCACCGCATCGGCACGCTCCCGTGAACCTTCTCCGCGATCCTTCAGTTCCAGCCAGTTGCTGAATGCCGTATTCAGTGCAGGAGTAATGGGTAAGGCCAGTGCAGTTTGCACATCCTTAGCAAGCTGATCGCGGATCGCTCGGCTTCCCAACAACATACCCAGACCAAATTCGGCGTTGTCTTCGAACAGTGAGTTAGCCCAGGCCGGTCCTTGCCCTTTATGGTTGGTGGTGTAGGGAATGGACGGTGCGCTGGCTCCCCAAATGGAGGAGCATCCGGTTGCGTTCGCGACCAACATGCGATCGCCGAATAGCTGGGTCAACAGCTTGGCATAGGGCGTTTCACCGCAGCCCGCGCATGCGCCGGAAAATTCCAACAGGGGCGTTTCAAACTGGCTGCCTTTTACCGAGATTTTGTTAAAGGGATTACTTTTAGGCGCAAGGGAGAGCACATGCTCCCATAGCGGAATCTGATGACGCTGGCTATCGAGCGGCTGCATTGCCAGTGCTTTGCCGCGTGATGGGCAAATATCGACACAGTTACCGCAGCCGGAGCAATCCAGCGGTGATACTGCCAGATGGTATTCGTAGGCCTTCGCCCCTTGAGCCACCTTACTTAACAGCGCCACTGGGGCATTGCTTCGATCTTCCTGACTCAGCAGAGCGGGGCGAATAGCGGCATGAGGACAGATAAAGGCACACTGGTTGCACTGAGTACAGCCCTCGGGTTGCCATGCGGGCACCTGAATTGCGATACCGCGTTTCTCATAGGCGGCAGTACCGAGAGGGAAAGTCCCATCCTCCATGCCAATAAAGGCGCTGACGGGTAAGTTGTCTCCCTCCTGGCGATTCATCGGTTCCAGAATATTGCGGATAAAATCGGGCAGGACGCGAACTTCTTTGACTTCCACCTCCGGCAGCGTCGCCCAGGCTTCGGGGATTATCACTTCGACCAACGCCTGCATCCCCTCGTCTATCGCCGCGCTATTCATGTCCACCACGTTTTGGCCTTTGCTGCCATAGGATTTGACTACTGCCGCTTTCAGATAGTCGGCGGCGGTTTCTGGCGCAATGATCGCGGCCAGCTTGAAGAAAGCCGCCTGCATAATCATATTAAAACGACCACCTAACCCGAGACGCTGCGCAATGTGTACCGCGTTGAGGGTATAGAAACGGATGGCGTGCTGCGCCAGATAGCGTTTCATGGCGTTAGGTAATTTCGCTGCCAGCTCTTCAGCCGTCCAGGAACAGTTAAGTAAAAAAGTGCCGCCCGGTTTTAACCCCACCAGCAGATCGTATTTCTCCACGTAGCTTTGTTGCGAGCAGGCAATGAAATCCGCATGGTGGATCAGATAAGGCGAGGTAATCGGGCTCTGTCCAAAGCGCAAATGGGAGACGGTAATGCCGCCCGACTTTTTCGAATCATAGGAAAAATAGGCCTGAGCGTAGAGTGGGGTGTGATCGCCAATAATCTTGATGGCGCTTTTGTTAGCCCCCACAGTACCGTCGGAACCCAGTCCCCAAAATTTACATGCGGTCGTTCCTGGTTTCGAGGCGTTGATCGGTGTCGTTGAAACCGGCAACGAGGTGTGGGTCACGTCATCAACAATCCCCACGGTAAAGCTATCTCGCGGCAATGGGCGCTTAAGATTCTCGAATACGGCAACGATGTGTGCTGGCAGAATATCTTTTCCTCCCAGCGCGTAGCGTCCACCGACAATCAGCGGCGGTTGTGCATGACGGTAATAGGCATTTCTCACATCGAGGCATAAGGGCTCAGCTTGAGATCCCGGCTCTTTGGTGCGGTCGAGTACCGCGATGCGTTGTACGGTTTCTGGGATGTGGGCAAAGAAATGCGGCAGAGAAAACGGGCGGTAGAGATGTACCGTCAGCAGCCCCACCTTTTCCCCTTGCTGATTCAGATAATCGACGGTTTCCTGAATGGTCTCGCACACCGACCCCATGGCGATGATCAACCGTTCGGCATCCAGCGCGCCGTGGTAGTTAAACAGATGGTATTCGCGCCCGGTGAGGTGGGTGATTTGCGCCATATAGCCTTCCACCATCTCAGGCAGCGCGTCATAAAAGCGGTTAACGGCTTCGCGTTCTTGAAAGTAAATATCCGGGTTTTGTGCCGTCCCTCGAATCACTGGGTGATCGGGATTCAGGGCGCGACGGCGAAAGGCATTCAGCGCGTCACGATCCAATAACGGTTCTAGTTCTTCATAGTCCAGCAGTTCGATTTTTTGGATTTCGTGCGAGGTGCGAAATCCATCGAAGAAATTGATAAAAGGCACACGGCCTTTGATGGCGGTAAGGTGCGCCACGGCGGAGAGATCCATCACCTGCTGCACGCTGCTTTCTGCCAGCATGGCGCAGCCCGTTTGACGTACCGCCATCACATCCTGATGGTCACCAAAGATGTTCAACGAATTGGTAGCCAGCGCGCGAGCACTGACATGAAACACGCCCGGCAGCAGCTCGCCGGCAATTTTGTATAAATTGGGGATCATCAGCAGCAGTCCCTGCGAGGCGGTGTACGTGGTGGTCAAGGCCCCGACTTGCAGAGCACCATGCACCGCGCCAGCAGCTCCGGCTTCGGACTGCATTTCTATCAGGCGTACCGGTTGACCAAACAGGTTCTTTTTACCCTGTGCGCTCCATTCATCTACGTTTTCTGCCATGGGGGTAGAAGGGGTGATGGGATAGATGGCTGCTACGTCGGTGAAGGCGTAAGAGATATACGCCGCAGCGGCATTCCCATCCATCGTTTTCATTTTTCGGGTCATGCGGGATTCCTCTTGGTTGGGAGCAGGTGACACGTTGGGCGCAGGTGAAAATGGGCAATGACAGGCCGCGCCCCTGATTCACCGTCTCAGCGAGTCAGTAGCACAGCCTGTGCCATGTCGAGTTATAGAAAAAATGACACTATTTTTTAATGGGTTAACTTGAGTGGTTGCCGCGAATGTCACAGGGATAGGGTGAGGAATTGCGTGGAATAAGACAGAAACAGCCACATCCTGTCGGGCTGCCAACAAACTGTCGTGGTGATGCGGGCTGAACAGGCACGCCGACACGCTCAGCCCCCTCTCTGGCCACAATTGTTCTCTTTACAACAATTGGTTCGCTGATTGTCTTGTGTTTGTCTCGCCTTTTACGCCTCTTCTTTTATTAATATCATGAAATTCAATGCATTAATGATATTGGCCCGGCTGGTATGTTCCCTGCAACGGTTAGGACGTGCATCACGCATTCAACCCGAAACAGGAGAAGACACCATGGCTATGCGTCAATGTGCCATTTATGGCAAAGGGGGGATTGGCAAATCCACCACGACTCAGAATTTGGTCGCCGCACTGGCGGAAATGGGTAAGAAGATCATGATCGTCGGTTGTGATCCGAAGGCGGATTCAACCCGTTTGATTCTGCACGCCAAAGCGCAGAACACCATTATGGAGATGGCTGCAGAGGTCGGTTCGGTTGAAGATCTCGAATTGGAAGATGTGCTGCAAATCGGTTACGGCAACGTACGTTGTGCAGAATCAGGTGGCCCAGAGCCGGGCGTTGGCTGTGCTGGGCGTGGTGTTATCACCGCCATCAACTTCCTTGAAGAGGAAGGTGCCTATGTCGACGACCTCGACTTCGTGTTCTATGACGTGCTGGGGGACGTGGTATGCGGCGGCTTCGCGATGCCGATCCGTGAAAACAAGGCGCAGGAAATCTACATCGTGTGCTCGGGAGAGATGATGGCGATGTACGCCGCCAACAATATCTGCAAAGGGATCGTGAAATACGCCAAAACCGGCAAGGTGCGTCTGGGTGGCCTGATCTGTAACTCACGTAACACCGATCGTGAAGATGAACTGATCATCGCTCTGGCAGAAAAAATCGGCACCCAAATGATCCATTTTGTCCCGCGCGACAACATCGTACAGCGCGCCGAAATTCGCCGTATGACCGTGATCGAGTATGACCCGAACTGTAGTCAGGCTAATGAATATCGCCAACTGGCACAGAAAATTGTCGCTAACACCATGAAGGTTATACCGGTGCCCTGCACCATGGATGAGCTGGAAGAGCTGCTGATGGAATTCGGCATCATGGAGGAAGAGGACACCACTATCATTGGTAAGACTGCCGCCGAAGAGAATGCTGCCTGATCGCTTAACCCCGTCATAGGCCGCCGTGAGGGGGCAGTTGACGCAGAAGGAACATTGGAATGGCAAATGCAACGAGTGAACGCAATCAGGCGATCATCCAGGAAGTGCTGGAGGTTTTCCCTGACAAAACGCGTAAAGAGCGTAAGAAACACATGATGGTGGCCGATCCGGCGCAGGAGGGCGTCGGAAAATGTCTGGTTTCCAACCGTAAATCCCAGCCGGGGGTGATGACGGTTCGCGGCTGCGCCTACGCCGGTTCCAAAGGTGTGGTATTTGGGCCGATCAAGGACATGGCCCATGTTTCCCACGGGCCGATTGGCTGCGGTCAATATTCCCGTGCGGGGCGTCGTAACTACTACAACGGCGTTAGCGGCGTTGACAGCTTCGGTACTCTCAATTTCTCCTCCGATTTTCAGGAGAAGGACATCGTGTTTGGTGGCGATAAAAAGCTCACCAAATTGATCGAGGAACTGGAACTTCTGTTTCCGTTGACCAAAGGCATCTCCATTCAGTCGGAATGTCCGGTGGGGCTGATTGGGGATGATATCGAAGCGGTCGCGAATGTTAGCCGTGAAGCTATCGGCAAACCTGTGGTTCCGGTGCGTTGTGAAGGCTTTCGCGGTGTGTCGCAGTCGCTAGGTCACCATATCGCCAACGACGTGATCCGCGATTGGGTGCTGGATAACCGTGAGGGTAAACCTTTTGAATCAACGGCCTATGACGTCGCGATTATCGGTGACTACAACATCGGCGGCGATGCCTGGGCTTCACGCATTCTGCTGGAAGACATGGGGCTGAGAGTCGTGGCGCAATGGTCCGGCGACGGCACGTTGGTGGAGATGGAAAACACCCCCTATGTGAAGCTGAATCTGGTTCACTGCTACCGCTCTATGAACTACATCTCACGCCATATGGAAGAAAAGCATGGCATTCCCTGGATGGAATACAACTTCTTCGGGCCGACCAAAATTGCCGAATCACTGCGCAAGATTGCCTTGCAGTTTGACGAGACGATTCAGAAAAACGCCGAAGCGGTAATTGCTCGCTATCAGGCGCAAACGGATGCGGTGATCGCCAAATACCGTCCGCGACTGGAAGGGCGCAAAGTCCTGCTCTATCTCGGCGGGTTGCGTCCACGCCACATTATCGGGGCGTACGAAGATCTCGGTATGGAGATTATCGGAACCGGCTATGAGTTTGGTCATAACGACGATTACGACCGGACGTTGCCTGATTTGAAAGAGGGCACGTTGCTGTTCGATGACGCCAGCAGCTATGAGCTGGAGGCGTTTGTCAAAGCCTTAAAACCGGATCTGGTCGGGTCGGGGATCAAGGAGAAGTATATCTTTCAGAAAATGGGGGTGCCGTTCCGCCAGATGCATTCCTGGGATTACTCCGGCCCTTATCACGGCTATGACGGTTTCGCCATTTTTGCCCGCGATATGGATATGACGCTCAATAACCCGAGTTGGCAAGCGTTGACAGCCCCGTGGCTGAAATCAGCCTGATTCTTATTATCCTGATATCCCGTTAGTTCACAGATGAGTGGCGCGGGAGGAGAGCACCATGAGCCAAACTGCAGAGAAAGCCCAGTCCTGCTACCCCTTGTTCGAGCAGGAGGAATACCAAACGCTGTTTCACAATAAACGCCCATTGGAAGAGGCGCATGATGAGCAGCGGGTACGCGAGGTCTTTGAGTGGACCACCACGCAAGCGTATCAGGAACTGAATTTTAAGCGCGAAGCGCTAACCATTGATCCCGCGAAAGCCTGCCAGCCTTTAGGCTCTGTGCTGTGTTCTCTCGGCTTTGCCAACACCTTGCCTTATGTTCATGGTTCGCAGGGGTGTGTTGCCTATTTTCGTACTTACTTCAACCGTCATTTTAAAGAGCCGATCGCTTGCGTTTCGGACTCAATGACGGAAGATGCCGCCGTATTCGGGGGGAATAACAACCTGAACGCGGGTCTGGAGAACGCCAGCGCGCTTTACAAACCGGAGGTCATTGCGGTTTCTACCACCTGTATGGCGGAAGTCATCGGTGACGATCTTCAGGCGTTTATCGCCAATGCCAAGAAAGATGGCTTTGTCGATGCCGACATGCCGATCCCTTATGCCCATACCCCCAGTTTTATCGGTAGCCACATCACCGGCTGGGACAATATGTTTGAGGGCTTCGCCCGTACCTTTACCGTGGGGGAAGATAAACATTATCAGCTGGGTAGCCTGCCGCGCCTTAATCTGGTGACGGGATTTGAAACCTATCTGGGGAACTATCGGGTATTGAAACGCATGATGGCTGACATGGGCGTCCCCTGTGCCATTCTGTCCGACCCTTCCGAAGTGCTGGATACGCCTGCCGACGGCCACTACCGCATGTATGCCGGGGGGACTACTCAGCAAGAGATGCGTGATGCGCCGAACGCCATTGATACGCTGTTATTGCAGCCGTGGCACCTGATCAAAACCAAGAAAATGGTTCAGGATGTCTGGAATCAGCCTGCCACCGAGGTGTCAGTCCCTATCGGATTAAGCGCAACGGATAAACTCCTGATGACCATCAGTGCGCTGACCGACGTGCCGATCGGTGAAGCATTGACGCTGGAACGTGGACGGCTGGTGGACATGATGCTTGATTCACATACCTGGCTGCACGGTAAACGTTTCGGTTTGTATGGCGACCCGGATTTTGTCATGGGGCTGACACAGTTCTTGTTAGAACTCGGATGCGAGCCAACGGTGATCCTGTGCCACAACGGCAACAAACGCTGGCAGAAAGCGATGAAAAAAATACTGGAAGCATCACCCTATGGGCAGGAAAGCGATGTGTACATCAATTGCGATCTGTGGCATTTCCGCTCGCTGATGTTCACCAAACAGCCCGATTTTATGATCGGCAACTCCTACGGAAAATTCATTCAGCGCGACACGTTGGCGAAGGGTGAGCGGTTTGAAGTACCGCTGATTCGCCTCGGTTTCCCGCTGTTTGATCGCCACCATCTGCACCGCCAAACAACCTGGGGTTATGAAGGCGCAATGTCGATTCTCACCTCTCTGGTCAATGCGGTATTGGAAAAGCTGGATCGCGACACCATGAAGCTGGGAAAAACGGACTACGGCTTTGATCTTGTTCGCTAATCGTGTGGTTATTTTGACCGCCATATCGGCCCGACGTTGTTCGGGCCGTCACATGCAGCAAAGGAGGACGCGATGCCGATGGTGATTTTTCGTGAACGCAATGCACAACTGTATTGCTATATCGCCAAACAAGATCTGGAAGCGAGAGTGACCGGGATTGAATTCGATAGCCACGAACGTTGGGGTGGTGAGGTTGAACTGGAAGGGGGCAAACGTTACTACGTTAATCCGCAAGCAGAGAAACCTGCTTTTCCGATCAGTTTACGTGCCACACGGCCTGATGTGGTATGAACAGGAGGGGAGCATGTCTGATGATGATCGTCTGTTCTGGCGGTTGTTTGCGCTGATTCAATGCTTGCCGGAACTCTCGCCACCGCAGTTATTACACTGGCTCAATCAGGGGGAGGATGTCTCTCTGGATGTGGCGTTTCTCATGTCCCTGAATCAGCCGCAACTGCTGGCCACGTTTCCTGGCGATCCCGCGATCCTGACGCGCAGCCGCTGGCGGGATGTGATGGCTTGCCTGCGGGGCGAACTGCCACCGCATCTGGCTGTGGTCTCGCCGAAGGGACGTCAGCCGCAGTTACTGGCTGCATTTTCGTCACAGGATGGCATGACCATCAACGGACATTTTGGTCAGTGTCGGCTGTTTTTTATCTATGCGTGTGACGAGGCGGGGTACTGGCTACATGGGCTACGCCGTTACCCTAGCGAGTCAGGGGAACAAGAGGGGAATGAAATCCGTGCGCAACTGTTGGAAGGGTGCCATTTGCTCTTTTGCGAAGCGATTGGTGGTCCAGCGGCAGCGCGCATTATTCGCCATAATGTGCACCCGATGAAAGTCCCACCGGGCACCTCTATTCTGTCACAGTGCGATGCCCTGCAAGCGCTGATGGCGGACCGTCTCCCACCCTGGTTGGCGAAACGGTTGGAAAAAGGCAATCCGCTGGAGGAACGGATATTTTAGCCCGCAAGTATTTAGCCCACAAGTAAGGGCTCCGTTTGGGAAACGGAAATTATCGTACGTTAAGGGTAAAATCTAACCTTCAACTGAAAATATCCAGGGATAAAAAACTACGCGAAAGCGTAGTTTTTGTGGAAAACAGAGGGGCTATTATTGGTCGTTAATAAATTTCACAACCAGTGGATTCAACGGTGCCGGACATTCCTCGGGTAGCCAGTGTACACACCCATGCCAACACATGCCCCTCGACCTTTTTTACGACCTCTTATAAGAAAGTAATGGCGCCCTGAAAAAATATAATCAAGCTGTTTACGATGAGCGCTCCCCCGCAGGGAATCCATGGTTCTTGGCACGAAAGGCAATAATCAGAGCAACGATTAATAGAGCAAGTAGGGCCCAGGGTAAAGAACTGGCTCCTTCATGTCTGAGCAGAAGCCCGCCTGTAAGGCCACCAAGAGCGATAGCGCTATTCCAGGTCACCACATTCATTGAAAGCGCAATATCAGCATGCTCACCCGCCGTATCTGCCAGGGCTGTTTGCAGTAATGTTGCAGCGCCTCCGAACGTCAGGCCCCAGACTGCTATTCCGGGATAAATCACGGCGGGGGACGTGGCAGAAATACCAAAAATGATCGAAACAAGGGCGAATACTGAAAGTGAAAGAAGCACGGCAATACGCAGGCCGGAGTCTATCACCCTACCGGTGATGAAAATCCCGACCATCGCAGCCAGGCCAAAAACCAGCAGGACAATATCCACGCTTGATGAAAGCCCTGCCTGGGACAGGAAAGGGGCGATATAGGTATACAAAATATTGTGCGCAAGCATCCAGGTCAAAACCACTCCCAGAATAGGACGGATACCGGGGATCAACAGGACAGAAGTGAGACGCATTTTTTGCCGGGTGGCCTGCCCTGGATAATCAGGCACAGCCAGAATGATCCAGGCCATCAGTGCCACGGATAATCCGGACATAACGGCGAAAGTCAGACGCCACCCCAGGAGATCCCCCAGCCAGGTTCCTGCAGGCACGCCGAGGGAAAGTGCGACAGGGGTACCAATCATTGCCAGCGTAAGAGCCCGTCCCTGAAGTGGAGGAGCAACCATTCTTCTTGCATAGCCCGCAATTAAACTCCATGCCAGCCCAGCAGCCGCACCGGCAAGAAACCGGGCGCACATAATGACAACAACGCTATCAGATAAAGCCGTCAGGCTGTTGAAGAGCAGAAAGCCGCCCACCGTGGTAAGCAAAACCAGGCGTCTGGACCATGCCTGGGTCATGATAGTCAGGGGAATGGCGGCCAGAAGTGAACCCGCTGCATAAGCGGTTACCATCTGCCCGGCAACGGATGGTGATATATTAAGGCCAGAACTTATGCCAGGCAAAAGACCCGCTGGGATTGTTTCGGTCAATATACAGATGAAACCCGTCATGGCCAGTGCCAGTAAAGCAAAAACAGGCAGGCTATCAGCCCCATCATTTTGCGTATGTTTTTTCATATAAAATAACTCTCCAGAAGGTTTCTCACCCTGCGTGGATTTCACAAGGCAGCTATAAATGATCATTAATGTATCGATCGGTATATATGTTGAGTGTCGGGAGGGAGAGTTGTCAATGAGTTTTGTATCGATTAGTATATATTTAAGGAGGGCAGGATCATGAAAACAGGCAGACCAAGGCAGTTTGACAGAGATGAAGCTGTCGTACAGGCAATGCATCTTTTCTGGGAACAGGGTTATGAGGCAACATCACTTGCCCATCTGAAGGCCTCGATAGGCAAAGGGATCAGTGCGCCCAGTTTTTATGCGGCGTTTGGTTCGAAAGCTTCTCTTTTTAACGAGGCGGTTGATTGTTATCTGAAAACACATGCACAGGTAACATCATCGCTTTGGGATCCCAACCTGCCTCCACGACAGGCGCTGGAGATGGCATTAACGAATTCGGCAAAAATGCAGTATGAACCCGGTCATCCCCGGGGATGTATGGTTGCGCTGAGCGTAATGCCCCTATGCTCTGATGAAAACGGGGATCTCCTGAAGCCCCTTGCTGAGTCAAGGCGTCACACCAGGGAGGGAATAAAGAATTGCTTACAGAGAGGCATAAACAGCGGTGAGCTTGTTAATGGTGAGGACACCCTTTCCCTGGCGGTCTGTTTTGACAGTTTTCTGGTGGGAATATCGACGCTCGCCCGGGATAATGTGCCGCTGAAAGAGACACTACGGGGCATCGCGCAAATAATGAAATTATGGGACACCGCACGTTTGTAGCGTGTAATCAAACCCGTATGCGGTTCTGTCTTCGATGTGTCTGACCCTAATCGTGTTGTTCTATCTGCTTGATCAATTGCTGTTAGTCAGTACAAAAAACAACCGTAACGTACAATATTTTCCATTTCCCAAATGGAGTCCAGTAACACCACTCCCCCTCAATATTCCGCTATTGTCGCCTTTGTTACAAAGGCGAAAAACCTATCTGATTGAAATTAATAAATTAATTTATGGCCTGTGAATTGCACAAAAAGAGTTGAGTAAGGTCAACCGACTCGACGAGGGCAAAATGAAGGGAAATGAAATTTTGGCGTTGCTCGATGAGCCCGCCTGCGAACATAACCATAAACAAAAATCGGGATGCAGTGCGCCTAAACCTGGCGCGACGGCAGGCGGCTGTGCGTTTGATGGGGCGCAAATTACGCTGCTGCCGCTGGCGGATGTTGCCCATCTGGTGCATGGCCCTATCGGTTGCGCGGGCAGTTCATGGGATAACCGTGGTAGCCAAAGTTCCGGGCCAGCGATCAATCGTTTGGGGTTTACCACCGACCTCAACGAGCAGGATGTGATCATGGGGCGTGGTGAACGGCGGCTGTTTCATGCCGTGCGCCATATCGTGGAGCGATACGACCCTGCCGCCGTTTTTATCTACAACACCTGTGTCCCGGCGATGGAGGGCGATGATATTGAGGCGGTGTGCCGGGCAGCGTCAGTCGCAGTAGGGGTTCCGGTGATTGCGGTGGATGCCGCCGGATTCTACGGCAGCAAGAATCTGGGTAACCGTCTGGCAGGAGAAGTGATGGTAAAACAGGTGATTGGGACGCGTGAGCCTGCGCCGTGGCGGGATGACACACCGTTTTCCCCTGCACAGCGTCACGATATTGGCTTGATTGGTGAGTTCAACATTGCTGGCGAATTTTGGCATGTGCAGCCGCTGCTGGATGAGCTGGGTATCCGCGTGTTGGGCAATTTATCCGGCGATGGGCGCTTTGCCGAAATCCAGACGATGCATCGCGCTCAGGTCAACATGCTGGTGTGTTCGCGTGCGTTGATCAACGTGGCGCGCACGCTGGAACAACGTTATGGCACGCCGTGGTTTGAAGGCAGCTTCTATGGTGTGCGTGCCATGTCCGATGCGCTGCGCCAGCTCGCGGGCATGTTAGACGATCCCGACCTGATGCAGCGTACGGAAACCGTGATTGCGCGAGAAGAAGCGACGGCGCAACAGGCGTTGGCTCCGTATCGTGAACGCCTGCAAGGGCGCAAGGTACTGCTCTATACCGGAGGCGTAAAATCCTGGTCGGTGGTCTCGGCTTTGCAGGATCTCGGTATGATCGTGGTGGCGACTGGGACACGTAAATCTACCGAGGAAGACAAACAGCGTATCCGCGAACTGATGGGGGATGATGCCATCATGCTGGATGAGGGGAATGCGCGCACCTTGCTGGATGTGGCGTATCGCTATGGCGCTGACCTGATGATCGCCGGGGGACGCAACATGTACACCGCCTATAAGGCTCGGTTGCCATTTCTCGATATCAATCAGGAGCGCGAGCACGCCTACGCAGGGTATCGCGGTATTGTGACGCTGGCGGAACAGCTATGCCTGACGCTGGAAAGCCCGATTTGGGCGCAGACTCATCAACGTGCCCCCTGGCATTAGGAGCAAACTATGGCTCAGGTTATTCGTAACAAAAAGCCGCTGGCGACCAGTCCAATTAAAAGCGGGCAGCCTCTGGGGGCGATTCTGGCCAGTCAGGGCATCGAACACTGCATTCCTCTGGTTCATGGCGCTCAGGGTTGCAGCGCCTTTGCCAAGGTGTTTTTTATTCAGCATTTTCACGATCCCATTCCGCTACAGTCCACCGCCATGGATCCAACCACGACGGTGATGGGGTCAGACAGCAATATTTTGACGGCCTTGACCACGTTGTGTCAGCGCAATGCACCTAAGGCGATTGTGATCATCAGTACTGGCTTGTCGGAAGCACAAGGCAGCGATATGACGCGAGCGGTAAGCGAATTCCGCGCTGATAATCCGCGTTTTAAATCGATAGCGTTGCTCACGGTCAATACGCCAGATTTCTATGGGTCGCTAGAAAATGGCTACAGCGCAGTGCTGGAAGGGGTGATTGCACAATGGATCCCAGAAAAACCGCCCGCAGGTATGCGCAACCGCCGCGTTAACTTGCTACTCAGCCATGTGTTTACGCCGGGGGATGTGGAGCTTATCCGCAGCTATGTCGAGGCGTTTGGCCTGCAACCGATACTGCTACCGGATCTGTCACAGTCGTTGGATGGTCATCTCGCGAGTGGCGATTACCAATCTGTTACCCAAGGCGGGGCGGTGTTACGCAATATTGAACAGATGGGGCAAAGCCTGAGCACCATCACGCTGGGTGTGTCGCTCCAGCGTGCGGCGGGTTTACTGGCGCAACGCAGTCGTGGCGTGGCATTAAATTTACCGCACCTGATGACGCTTGCGACTATGGATGCTTTTATCCATCACCTGCAACAGCTTTCTGGGCGTGACGTACCGGCCTGGATTGACCGTCAGCGAGGTCAGTTGCAGGATGCGATGATCGATTGTCATATGGCATTACAGGATAAAGCCATCGCGTTGGCCGCAGAGGGGGATGTGCTGGCGGCCTGGAGCGACTTCGCCCTTAGCCAAGGCATGGTGCCGGGACCTGTGGTCGCGCCCGTGAGCCAACCTGGGTTACTGAATCTGCCGGTTGAGCAGGTTCTGATCGGCGATCTGGAGGATATGCAGGATCTGCTGATTAAAACCCCCGCGCATCTGCTGGTCGCCAATTCTCATGCTGCAGGGTTGGCTGAGCAATCTGGTATTCCGCTGATTCGTGCTGGGTTTCCCATATATGACCGTCTTGGCGAATTTCGTCGTGTGCGCCAAGGATATGCAGGCATGCGCGATACGCTGTTCGAATTGGCGAATCGGTTGCTGAATGAACATCATCCGGTGCCTGCTTATCACTCGCCACTGCGTCAGCAATTTCCGGCAGTGAGGCGTCAGGGGGTGGAACATGCAGCATGTTAACCGCAATCTCAGCACCATCAGTTCAGCGGTGTGGTCGATGCAAGTCGCTTTCGCCAGCTCAGATTACCACCATGTGGACCAGCATTTTGGCGCGACGCCACGTCTGGTGGTTTATGGCGTCAAACAACATGAGGTCAAGCTGCTGAAGGTGGTGGATTTTAACGTGGAATACGGGCATGGCGAAGACAAACTCGCCAGCCGTATCAGTGCATTGGAAGAGTGTGTCACCCTTTATTGTGTGGCGATTGGCGAGACGGTATTCCGTCAATTGTTGCAGGTCGGCGTTCGCGCCATCCGCGTGCCAGAAGCGACCTCCATTGCACAGCTATTGCAGCAAATCCAACAATGCTGGGTGGATAGTGAACAAGCTACCCGACGTCGCCAACGGGATCCGGATCGCTTCCAACAACTGATGGTGGAAACCGAATGGCGTGAGGAAGATGACGCCTCCTGAATCATTACGGCATAACCCGCAACAATGTCGTCTGTACGACAAAACCGACATAAACCGCGACATTCATCGCGGTTTTTTTTATAGCGAATTCCCCCATCACATTGATTGTAATGTGTTTTTGTGAATGGCATCACATTTGCTTGTTTTGAGCTAACCCGTCCATAACGCCTATGCGGGGGCCGGAGCCTTAGGGTTCTGCTTATCTGCATCGTAGGGAGCTGAGAGCATGTGGAACTATTCCGAGAAAGTGAAAGACCATTTTTTTAACCCGCGTAACGCCCGCGTGGTGGAGCAGGCGAATGCCGTGGGTGATGTCGGCTCGCTCAGTTGCGGCGATGCCTTACGGTTGATGCTGCGTGTGGATCCGGGCACGGAAACCATTCAGGAGGCCGGTTTTCAAACCTTCGGCTGCGGGAGCGCGATTGCTTCCTCCTCGGCGCTGACTGAGTTGATTATTGGCCGCACTCTGCATGAGGCGGAGCAGGTCACCAATCAGCAAATCGCAGATTATCTCGATGGGCTGCCGCCAGAAAAAATGCACTGTTCTGTGATGGGGCAGGAAGCGCTACGTGCGGCTATCGCCAATTACCGGGGTGAGACGCTGGAGGATGACCATGAGGAAGGGGCGCTGATTTGCAAATGCTTCGCCGTGGATGAAGGCCAGATTCGTCGTGCGGTGGTGACGAATGGCTTGACCACCTTGGAAGAGGTAATCAACTACACCAAAGCGGGCGGCGGTTGCACGGCGTGCCATGAAAAGATCGAGCTGGCATTGGCGGCAATTATCGAAGAACAGGCGGCGCTGCCTGAAAAATTCAAGGTGCCGGAGGCAGAGACTTCCGCGTGGCGGCTGGTCGCTGACGTGGTGGCGGAACTGCGTCCGTATATTCAGGCTGATGGCGGTGACATGGCGCTACTCAACGTCAGCGACCATCAGGTGACGGTCAGCCTGTCTGGCAGTTGCCAGGGATGCATGATGACCGACATGACGCTGGCCTGGCTGCAACAAAAGCTGGTGGAGCGCACGGGGCGCTATATGGAAGTGGTTGCGGCACAGGCCGCGTGAGCTTATTGACTGTTCAGCGAGGCAGCGCACATGAAAAACATTTATCTCGATAACAATGCCACCACTCGTCTCGATCCGATGGTGCTGGAAGCCATGATGCCATTCCTGACTGATTATTACGGTAATCCGTCGTCGATTCATGATTTCGGCACGCCCTGTCGCGGGGCGCTGGAGAAAGCGCGGCAGCAGGTTGCCAGCCTGCTAGGCGCACGTTATGACAGCGAAATCATCTTCACATCGTGTGCCACTGAAGCAACGTCCACCGCCATCCATTCCGCCGTGGCGTTGGCACCGGAACGGCGTGAGATCATCACTAGCGCGGTGGAACATCCCGCCACTCTGGAAGTCTGTGAACACCTTGCCAGACAAGGCTATACCATTCATCAGGTTGGTGTTTCTGCGCAGGGCGAACTGGATATGGCGCAATACCGCGCCCTGCTGAGTGACCGTGTCGCGCTGGTGACGATGATGTGGGCGAATAACGAAACCGGCGTATTGTTTCCTGTGCGTGAAATGGCATCGCTGGCACATGCACAGGGGGCGTTATTTCACTGTGACGCGGTACAGGCGGTCGGGAAAATCCCTATCGTGTTGTCGAGCTGTGACATCGACATGTTGTCTTGTTCGGCGCACAAAATTCATGGCCCGAAAGGGGTTGGATGCCTCTACCTACGCCGCTCTACTCGGTTTCGCCCGCTGCTGCGCGGTGGGCATCAAGAGCGTGGACGCCGTGCCGGCACTGAGAATATTGCGGGTATTGTCGGCATGGGCAGTGCCTGTGAATTGGCGGACGTGCATTTACCGATGATGAGTGCGGCGGTGGAACCCCTGCGTGACCGTTTACAAAAGGGGCTGGCGCAGGTGATTCCCAGCGTAATCGTGATGGGCGAGGGGCAACCACGCACGCCCAATACGCTCAATATTGCCTTCGAGTTTATTGAGGGAGAAGCCATTCTGCTGCTGCTCAATCATGTCGGTATTGCCGCCTCCAGCGGCAGCGCCTGCACGTCCGGCTCACTCGAACCCTCCCATGTGATGCGCGCTATGAATATTCCTTATACGGCCGCTCACGGCAGCATTCGTTTTTCGCTGTCGCGCTACACACGCGAGAAAGAGATCGATCAGGTGATTACGGCACTACCGCCGATTATTGAACGGCTGCGCACCCTGTCACCTTATTGGCAGCAAGGTAAGCCTCAGACGGTATCCGGCGGCGAGTTTATGCCGACCTATGGCTGATAAGGGGAACGGCATGGCGGATATCATTATCAATGACACTACGCTGCGTGATGGTGAGCAGAGCCCCGGCGTAGCGTTTCGCGCCAGCGAAAAACTGGCGATTGCCGAGGCATTAGTTGATGCCGGGTTGACCGCGTTGGAAGTCGGCACCCCCGCGATGGGAGGCGATGAACGCGCGCGTATTGCAGTTATTCGCCGCCGCCTGCCGGACACCGTGCTGATGACTTGGTGCCGGATGAATGCGCTGGAAATTCGGCAAAGTGCCGATCTGGGCATGAATTGGGTGGATATCTCTGTTCCCGCATCGGACCGGTTGCGCGAACAGAAGCTGCGTCAACCGCTCAACCCATTGTTGGTACAGCTTTCCTCGCTGATTGCTCAGGCTCGTCAGCAAGGGCTACATGTTTGCGTCGGCTGTGAAGATGCATCGCGCGCTAGCGATGACACTCTGCGTCAGATAGCGATCGCTGCTAGCGCGGCAGGGGCTGAACGGCTGCGCTTTGCGGATACGCTGGGCGTGCTTGATCCGTTCTCTACCTTTGCTCGTATCAGTACCTTGCGGCAAAACTGGGGAGGTGAGATTGAAATGCATGCGCATAACGATCTTGGGCTGGCCACGGCCAATACGCTGGCGGCGGTAGAGGCTGGCGTTTCCCATGTTAATACCACGGTGTTGGGTTTGGGGGAACGGGCAGGCAATGCTGCGCTGGAAACCGTGGCGTTAGCGCTGGAACGCTGTCTCGATCGTGACAGTGGCATCCGCTTCGCCCGCTTGCCCGCGCTGTGCCAACTGGTGGCAAGCGCGGCACAGCGCACCATCGACAAACAGCAGCCGCTGGTAGGGGAGCAGGTATTTACCCACGAATCAGGTGTGCATGTTGCAGCCTTGCTAAACGACAGTAGCAGTTATCAGGGCATCGATCCGGCGCTCATGGGGCGTGAGTTCCGTTTGGTTCTGGGTAAACATTCGGGACGGCAAGCGGTAGAGGGGATTTTTGCCCGTTTAGGTTTTCAACCGCAGGCGAGTGAGACGGAAGCGTTGCTGCGCAGCGTCCGCGCTTTTGCGGAAAACTGGAAGCGCAATCCTCTGGATTATGAATTGCTGGAGATGTATCGCGAACTGTGTGGCAGTGATGCGGTGATGGGGAGGGCAAACGATGGAATGGTTCTACCAGTTACCCGGCGTTAATGAGCTGGAGAGTGCCGAGGCCTTTTTTGATTTTTTTTCCGTGCCGTACGATCCCCATGCCCTGCAAATTTGTAGTTTATCGGTGCTGAGTGATTTCCACCGTCGTTTGCGTGCGGCGGTGCCACTGCGTAACACACTGGAGGCGGTGCAAGATGCTGACTGGCAGTTGGCACGTCGGCTATTGGCAGAAAGTTATCACTGCTACCAACCGGAGGTCACACCATGATACCGCGCTTTGCATTTGGCGATGCGGTGCGCGTCGTGCGTTCGTTGCGTAACGACGGCACCATGGCAGGCATGAAACGAGGTGAACTGCTGGTACGGCGCGGCACAGTAGGATATGTGCGTGAATGGGGCGTTTTTCTTCAGGACCAACTGATCTATCAGGTGCATTTCCTTGATAGCGATCGCGTTGTGGGGTGCCGCGAACAGGAGCTGATCGTGGCGGAAATACCGTGGAACGCCGGCATCTTTCAGTACGGTGATGGCGTTCACTGCAGGCAAACGCTTTCCATCAACGGCGAACAGGTGGTGGACGTTGGTCAGCGTGGGCAAATTTTCGCTACTGGTCAAGGAGAGCTGGGGGATTGCTACACGGTGATGTTTGGGGAACGCTGGTTTCAGGTCCCTGCCAGTGTTTTGGAACTGGCGGAGGAGGATCGCTGATGTTGGCCTGGCAGCGTTTTAGTGAATGGCGCCTGGCGCAAAAAATGTGGAACACCACACCGACGCAATTGCCGGTAGATCGCCAGCGGCTTCTCCAGCAGCAATTGGCTCGCCAGTTGCTGCTGGAACAAGCTGTGGTGGACGCGGCACAAAATAGCGTATCGACAGTGACGCCAGACCTCGTGCAGGCAGTAACACAGGAGCTGGAACCTGATTTACGGCAGTCTGGATTCTCTGCCGCCGAACGTACGGCGGTGATCCAGCACCATGTGCTGATGGCGGGACAGTTAGCGAGTATTTCCGAACAGGTGCCGTTGCCGACCTCCGCGGAGGTTGAGCAGTGGTATCGGCGTCATGCTGCTCGCTTTTGTCGTCCAGAACAGCGTTTGACTCGGCATCTTCTGCTGACCACGGGGGAAGACGATTCTGAGGCTATCAACAGGCAGCTTCTTGCGCTGCATCGCCAGCTACAATCGGACACCGCCGCGTTTGCGACGTTGGCCGAACGTCATTCCCAGTGTCCGACGGCGTTGGAAGGCGGATTGCTGGGGTGGGTCAGCCGCGGGTTGTTGTTTACGTCACTGGATCAGGCGCTATTTGCGCTACACGAAGGGGAATTAAGTGCCCCCATCGCGACCGATATAGGATGGCACCTGCTGTTATGTGAAGCGATCCGCCCAGAAACGCCGATGGCGCAGGAAGACGCGTTGGCAAAAGCCTACGATCACCTGTTGCTGCAACGTCAGAAAGAACAACAGCGCCAATGGTTAGCCCAGTTGGTGCCGAGTCGTGAGTAGAAATAAAAAGATAGAGAGCCTTAGGCTTCTACCTCAGACCGTTGACAAAACTGTTTACGGAACGAGAACGGGGGTAATGGGATAGAAGAGTAAAGCGTTTGCGCCATGGACAAAAGCGTCAGGAACGCTTTTGAACGTCGCTTGCGACGGCCCTGAAAGGGTGAATCTCAGGGATGAGATTCATATCTGCGCAATCCGAGCGTACAGGGATGTATTCACAGCGTCTTTACGATCTACCCATTATCACCGCTCAGCGTACTTTGTCAGCAAACCCAGGTGGAGTGCCTGAGGCCTCCACCTTTTAGCGGATCAGCCGATAGCGGGCTTGAGTGTTTCCAACCAGCTATCGAGCCGCTCATCCGTGAGATCGTACTGATTATCCTGATCTAGTACCAATCCGACAAACTGGTCGTCCACCAAGGCGGCTGAAGTGTTGAAATCATAACCAGCATTCGGCCAGGCACCGATTACCTTGGCACCGCAGGCGGTAACCACGTCATATAAGGTTTTCATCCCGCTGACAAAATTATCAGGATAGCCTTGCTGATCGCCTAATCCGAACAAGGCGACCGTCTTGTCAGCCAGCGCTTCATCAGGCAATTCAGCGATAAACTCTTGCCATGACTCGTTCTCACATCCCGCATTCATCCCCGGTAACTGGCCTTCACCCAGCGTCGGCGTGCCGAGCAGCAGAACCGAATAAGAGAGAAAACTGTCCAGAGAAGTGCGGTTGATATTGACCGGCGAATCCGCCGTGCCGCCCAATTTTTGATGAATCATTTTGGCGATCTTGCGGGTTTTCCCCGTATCGGTGCCAAAGAAAATACCAATGTTCGCCATAGTTCACTCCTGACTGATATTGAGAAGGATCGCCGCCGGAGGCGGCAGGTATCTGTACAGTGAAGTGCGAATATCATGCCAAATTTGGCATTGAGCGTTCTGGCGATATTTTGCACTTTTTTAGCGCGACGCTGCACTATTTCTGTACTGATTGAGGAGGCTAGTCAGGCCAGAAGATAGGGTTTTTACCTGATGCAGTAAGGATTCTACGTGGTTTAACGTTAAAACAGGGGGGGGCGATCAATCTTTAGGTTAGTTAATGAATAAAGGGCGCAGTGTTTGCATGGTTATTGGTGCCGGTAGTCGACCGGAGAAGGGTGTCGGTTCGTAGCACAAATTGTTGCGAACCTGACATGACGGCATCTGATGTTGTAAGGGTAGGCCATGACCATAAACCTGATAATGGAGTCTCTTCCGCAGGGGGAGATTGTCAGTCATTTATCGCGCCAGCATCCGGCGCTGTTCTCTACTGTTGTGGAGCAATCGTCAGTGGCGATCTCTGTGACCGATCCACAGGCGCGTATTGTGTACACCAATCCGGCATTTTGCCGTCTGACGGGTTTTCCTCTGTCTCAATTACTCGGGCAAAACCACCGTATTCTCGCCAGTCAGCAAACGCCCGGAGAAGTCTACAGCGATATGTGGCAGACCTTATTACAGGGTGCGGCCTGGCGAGGACAGTTGATTAATCGCCGACGGGATGGCTCCCTCTATCTGGCTGATATTGATATCACGCCGATCGTTAATGCACAGGGGGAGCTGGAACATTATCTGGCGATGCATAAAGACATTAGCGCCAGTTATGCCCTTGAACAGCGGTTGCGTAACCATATGACGCTTATGACTGCTGTGCTGAATAACATTCCTGCGGCGGTGGTGGTGGTTGATGATAACGACCGCGTCATTATGGATAACCTGGCCTATAAAACGCTGTGCGCCGATTGCGGTGGCAAAGAACTCTTGTCAGTACTGGAATATGGCAAAAATAAGAACGTGCTGCGTGAGGGAAAACCGTTGCCCGTGATGGTTCGCGGCTCGGTTCGTTGGCTGATGCTGGGAATGTGGGCATTACCTGGCGTCAATGAAGAAGCCAGCCGTTACTTCACGGACAGTGCGTTGCCGCGCACCTTGGTTGTGATTACCGATTGTACGGAGCAACAACAGCAGCAACAGCAAGGGCGACTCGATCGCCTGAAGCAGCAAATTGCTAATGGCATATTGCTGGCAGCAATCCGTGAATCACTGGGTGCTGCGATGGTGCAACTGAACTGTCCGCTCAACATGCTGGCTGCTGCACGGCGTTTAAACGGTGAAGATCATAGTAATGTCGCATTGGAGTCTGCATGGCGTGAGGGGGAAGAAGCCATGGCGCGGTTACAGGCGTGCCGACCTTCTCTGGCATTCGAACCCGAGGATGAGTGGTCGATAAAATCCCTGCTGGACGATCTGACGTCGTTATACCAGTCGCGCCTGAATCGTGACGATCGCTTGCAATATGAATTGCAGTCGCCGCAGTTGACTGTTTTCGGCCAACGAACGCAGGTGCTGGCGTGCCTTAGCCTATGGCTGGACCGCACGCTGGCGCTGGCGGCAGAAATTGCACCTTTTCAACTATCAATCCAGATTTATGCTCGCGAAGAGCGCGGTTGGCTGTCGATCTATCTGGAAGACAACGTACCGATGACGCAGGTCCGTTTTGCTCCCGCGCCAGCAACGCTGAGTTCACCGGGCAAGGGAATGGAACTTCGCCTGATTCAGACGCTGGTGGCCGATCATCAGGGTGCCATCGATCTGTCGGCGCACGCACAAGGCGGTACCTGCCTTATCCTGCGCTTTCCTCTCTCACCCTCTCTGGCTGGAGGTGCAAAATGACGCAGGCTCCTGAAACAAGCAACCTGACTTGGCGGTTCGATCTTTCTCAGCAGTTTACCGCCATACAGCGTATTAGCGCGGCATTGAGCCGGGCGACAGAGGTTCGCGAAGCACTACAGGCGGTGTTACGCGTGCTGCACGATGATGCATTCATGCAGCACGGCATGGTTTGTCTGTATGACAAACAGAATGGGGGGCTGTCGGTGGAGGCGCTGCATGAAGCCGATGAAAAACTGATCGCCAGCGGGACTCATGTTCGCTACCGCCCCGGTGAAGGACTAGTAGGGACGGTATTAGCACAGCATCAACCGCTGGTTTTGCCTCGGGTGGCTGACGATCAACGCTTTCTTGATAAACTGGGCCTGTACGATTACAACCTGCCGTTTATCGCAGTGCCGCTGTTTGGCATTGAATCTCAGCCGATTGGCGTGCTGGCTGCACAACCGATGGCACGCTACGAAGAGCGCTTGCCAGCGTGTACGCGCTTTCTGGAAACCGTGGCCAATCTGGTGGCGCAAACGGTGCGCCTGATGCAACCCGCCCGCCCGAGGTCGGTGCCAGAACCGGCGGTGACCACCGTACGGGCGAGAACCTGCGTCACGCCGCCGCGTTCCTACAGTTTCGACAACATGGTGGGAAAGAGTCAGGCAATGCGGCAAACCATGGAGGTTATTCGTCAGGTTTCACGCTGGGATACCACGGTGCTGGTTCAGGGTGAAAGCGGCACGGGTAAGGAGCTGGTGGCCAATGCTATCCATTACCATTCACCGCGTGCTGCCGCCCCATTCGTCAAATTCAACTGCGCTGCGCTGCCGGATAATCTGCTAGAAAGCGAATTGTTCGGTCATGAAAAAGGGGCCTTTACCGGTGCCGTGCGGCAGCGTAAAGGACGCTTCGAGTTAGCCGATGGCGGCACGCTGTTTCTTGATGAGATCGGTGAAAGTAGCGCCTCGTTTCAGGCCAAGTTACTGAGAATTTTGCAAGAAGGGGAGATGGAACGCGTTGGCGGCGATGAAACCATTCGGGTGGATGTCCGTATTATTGCGGCGACTAACCGTAATCTGGAAGAAGAGGTGAGGGCTGGCCATTTTCGTGAGGATCTCTATTACCGGCTGAATGTTATGCCGCTTGCGCTGCCTCCGCTGCGTGAACGGCAAGAGGACATTGCTGAACTCGCCGATTTTCTGGTGCAGAAAATCGGCCAACATCAGGGACGCCCTTTGCGGATAAGCGATGGAGCCATCCGCTTACTCATGGGCTATAGCTGGCCGGGCAACGTGCGTGAGCTGGAGAATTGTCTGGAACGTTCCGCCGTGATGTCAGAAAGCGGATTGATTGATCGTGATGTGATTATGTTTAACCATCGTGAGGTCGCGCCAAAAGCGACCAACATTTTACCTGCGCCGGATGAAGGCTGGTGCGATCCGTCTCTTGATGAACGGCAGCGGGTGATTGCCGCACTGGAGAAAACCGGTTGGGTACAGGCCAAGGCAGCGCGCTTGTTAGGTATGACACCGCGCCAGGTGGCTTATCGCATTCAGACGATGGATATCAATATGCATCGCCTGTGATTCCGATGAGACAGGATTGTGGCATATGCCACATTGTCGGCCTACTGCTGCAATCCTGACAAATTCGATGACGTGGAAATTTCGTATCTTCATGTTTTACATTGATTTTAATAGTCACGCTAAACGGTACGGCCTTTGCACCTCTCTGCCTATGACTTCGCAACCGTAGGCACTATTATGGCATCTTGTTCCTCCGCATCCGGCACGGTAGGCTGCCGATCAACGCTGGTTGATGGAATTACCCCGTTGCAGGCCAGCAAAGCTGCACACCATCCCTGCTATTCGGTGAGCGGTCATCACCGTTTTGCCCGTATGCATCTCGCAGTCGCGCCTGCATGTAATGTGCAATGTAATTACTGCAACCGTAAATACGATTGCAGTAATGAATCTCGTCCCGGCGTGGTATCGACGTTGTTAACGCCAGAGCAGGCGGTGGCGCAAGCACGGCAGGTTGCCGCCGCTATTCCTCAGCTTTCCGTCGTGGGGATCGCTGGGCCGGGCGATCCGCTGGCAAATATGAAACGGACTTTTAGCACATTACGGTTGCTGCGTGAGCAAATGCCGGATGTGAAGCTATGCCTTTCCACCAATGGACTGATGTTGCCTGAGGCCGTGGTGCCATTGCTGGATATCGGTGTGGATCACGTTACCGTGACGCTTAATACGTTAGACCCTACGGTAGCTGCTCGTATTTATGCCTGGCTGTGGCTGGAGGGAGAACGTTATACCGGGTTGGAGGCGGGCAGAATCCTGCTTGCGAAGCAAGAAGAGGGCATTCGCCGCCTGACGGAACATGGCGTGCTGGTCAAGATCAATTCCGTGTTGATCCCGGACATTAACGAGGCATCGATGCGGGCAGTGAGTGAAAAAGCACACAGCTGGGGCGCTTTTTTGCACAATATTATGCCGCTGATCGCCCGACCAGAACACGGCACGGTATTTGGCCTTGAAGGGCAAAGGGAACCGGATGCCGAATGCATGACGCGCGTACGGGCAGAGTGCGGTCAGGTGATGCCGCAAATGTCGCATTGTCAACAATGTCGCGCGGATGCTATCGGCATGCTAGGCGATGATCGCAGCCAGCAATTTCCTCTATCTGCACTACCAGAAAAACCACAGCCGTATTTACCCCTGCTCCATCAGCGTGCTCAATTGCACGCCAGCATTGCATCACAAGGAGAATCTGAAGAGCCGGAAGCCTGTCTGGTCGCCGTAGCGTCCTCGCATGGCGAGGTGATCGACCTGCACTTTGGCCACGCCGAACGTTTCCAGATCTACAGCCTGTCACCCGCTGGTGTGGTACTGGTGAACGAGCGTTTTACCCCTAAATACTGCCACGGAGAAGGGGCGTGCCCGCCGGAGGAAAATACGGAGCGCTTGAGCGCACTGCTGGCACTTTTGGCGGATGTTGATGCGGTGTTTTGTGCCCGTATTGGCTTTGAACCATGGAATAAGTTGGAACAACAGGGAATCCAACCCTGCATTGAGGGCGCCTGGCAAAATGTTACTGAAGTGCTGACAGCCTGGTGGCAACAGCGACAGGGAGAACGGCTGAATGAGCAAAAGGATAAGGGAGCGGCGTGATGCCACAGGCTCAATGCTGGCTACGGCGCTTATGGGCGCAATATGAGAGAGGTTCTGGCTGTTTTGCGCAACACATGGGATTGTCACTGTCGGAGTGGCAGCGTCTCCTTGAATGTATGGACGCCGTACCGTCGGTAAATTGCCCTGAACGTGAGCAGCGCTATGCGCTGCTGAACGAATTGCAGTCGCCTCGCACCGAGGAACGTGAACAACTGGCGGACTGGCTGTACGAGCATATGTCCCGTGATGCGGCACCGATGCACCGCATTATTGCCAGCGCCTCGTTGGGATTTAATCATCTGTGGCAGGATTTAGGGTTAGATTCACGCAATGAACTGCGCGAATTGATGACAGACTGTTTTCCCTCTTTAGTGGTGATGAACGCCACTAACATGCGTTGGAAGAAATTCTTTTACCGCCAACGTTGTCTGCACAGTAAGGGGGAGCTGATCTGCCGTTCCCCAAGCTGCGATGACTGCTGCGAGTGGGCACACTGCTTTGCGCCCGAGGTGTGAACGTGTCGGCAGCAGCCGTTAGGGGTTGAGCGAACGATTCATCGCCACGATATCTTCATGAGTAGGATTTGCACCCAATTTGCCAAACAACTCTGGTAGGCGATCTCGCTTCGATGCCGCCTCCCCCCTAACGGCTGCTGCCAGGCCTTTCTTCATCGTTTCCGCATCGTAATCGCAGCAGTACGCTGGTGTTGACGGCTGTTGCCTCCATGATTCTTCCAGGGAGCCTGCATCGATAGCATCGAAGCCCGTGTTATCCACCAAATTCATGACAATCTGTTTTAACGTGGCGTTATCGCCCGCTACGGCAATAGCCAAACGTGATGCCGAACCTTTTGGCGTCCCAAGCTCTGCAAGCGACCAGGCGAGAATGTTGTTGAAAGCTTTGATTACGGGATGTGAGAGTTGTTGCGACACCCATACGCTCTCAGTCATACCGTCATCAATTTCAGGAATAAGCGGGTCGCGTAAGCCAGGGTAATAGTTGCTGGTATCGATTAGCGGTACCGCTTCGGGAAGGTCATCAAAAAAACCGTTTGGCAGCGATGCCAGTGCCGGTAGTGGGATTGACAAAATGATAGCGTCGGCTCCCTTAACTGCACCATAGACGTCCACTGCCGTAGCCCCGATTTCATCGGCAAAGCTCTGAACGCCATGAATGCCTTTGGAATTCGCAACGCGTACCTGATGGCCCGCGGCTATAAGCTTGCGAGCAAGGGTTCCGCCAATATTGCCTGTCCCGATAATGCCTATTTCCATGTTTTTTGCCTCGTGTTATTAAGGTAAGCTGATTGTTCTGGTTATATTAGGGTGTACGGATTAATGTAACAAGAACACACCAATAAGCGAGTAACACCCAAAAAGGTAAGTATGAAGAAAGAACGTGTCTGGAACTGTGAGGATCCCCAGCAGCGGCTGGTATGGGCGGCGGCGACCACCGAGGCGCTTCGGGTACTGGAGGGAAAGTGGAAAATCATCATCATCTGTCAACTCTTTGCGGCCAAGGGCCCGATACGCTTTTCTGACCTGGAGCGCTTGGTTGAAGGGGTTAACCAGAAGATGCTGATTCAGCAGCTTCGGCAACTGGAGAGCGATGGCATAGTCATACGTACAATTTATCCTCAAGTGCCACCCAGAGTTGAATATACGCTGAGCGACATGGGCATTGCCTTGGGGCCAGCGATGGAAGCATTGATCGACTGGGCTGAAGAGAGGCGCCGTATTATGGATATAAAATCTGAGGCAAGATAATCCATGAGGATATGTTGCCTTACGATGACTTTACATGCGGGTTTCCATACCCGATCTTGACCTTTTGATTTCATACTAAGCGCGTCATTGCTTTCATTCTTCTTAGACCCACACGAGCATTAAGACCGCGTTTTATACGCCCATCACACGAGCCATGATGGCCTGATGTAACCAGCGTGGCGTGGCCCAGGTCAGCAATGTAATTGCTTTATTTCCCATACCCGGAACAACGCTCATTCGCCCAGCCTGAAGCGCACGGATGCCAGCCTGAACAACCGGTTTAGGCTGCATCATTACCCCTTTTAATAGAGGCGTTATTTTCTGGTTGGCGACGGTAGCAAAGCCGGTATCAGACATACCTGGGCAAAGCGCGGTGACAATGATGCCATCGTTTTTAAGCTCACGATGCAGAGCATCGGAGAACCTGAGCACATACGCTTTCGCTGCTGAGTAAACGGCAAAATTCTTTACGCCCTGATACGACAGCAGGCTGGCGACCATCAAAATATGTCCTTTCCGCCTGACGCGCATATCTTCCGCAAAGAGCCGAGTCATTGCTGTCAAACTTGCGATATCCAGATTGATCATATCCAGTGCGTCATCCAGCGGTTGATCCAAAAAGCTGCCCTGCAAACCATGGCCAGCATTGTTAATTAATATATCAACCACAATATTTTGTTCCCGCAGTCGACTGTGCAAATCGCTGATTGCGGTAATTACGGAAAGATCGGCCTGTTCAACCATCACATTAATCTTAAAACGCTCCCGCAATTCCGCTGCCAGCAATTCAAGCTTATTGAGCCGTCGTGCCACCAGGATGAGTGATTTTCCCTGTGCGGCATATTGACGGGCGAACTCTTCACCAAATCCGCTTGAAGCCCCAGTGATGAGCACCCATGCATTGCTTTTTGCTGTCATGTTAATCACTCCGGTTGTTTATTGTGAACGGTGCAGGTACTCGTCGATGGCTGTCTATGCACCGGTACATGGGGATCTTAGGGTGTCTGCGCCATGGCTTCTGGAGGCTGCCAGCCGCCGCCGAGCGCTTTGAATGCGGCGACCGCTGCGCGTGCAGATTCTGCCTGAGCCTGCGCTCTGGCGTCGGAAGTCTGCAACAGGGTTTCATCGTTGTGCAGGACGTCAATCAGGCTTGCTGTCCCTTTCTGGTAAGCGATGAAAGATGACTGGCGTGCGCTAGCCAACGCGGTTTCGCCTGCGGTTAATGTTGCTGTCTGTGTCTCGCGATTGAGCAGTGCCGATAGCGCGTTCTCAACGTCTTCGGTCGCGCTTAAGACTGACAGACGGTAAGCTGCCAATGCTTCGGCTTCTTGTCCCTTAGCCTGATCGATCTGAGCGTTAATGCGGCCGAAATCGAAGAGTCGCCAGCGCAGCCCCAATACACCCGTCGATTGGCTGGCACCGTTGGAGAACAGATTGCCGCTCGACACCGATGTTGCGCTGCCGATCAAGGCATTGAGTGAGAATTTAGGATAATACTCGCTGATGGCGACCCCGATGCGCGCGTTGGATGCCGCGAGATGGCGTTCGGCTACGATAATATCGGGTCTGCGACGCAGCAGGTCGGCAGGTGTCCCTGTTGATATGCGCTGTGGGGGCTGTGGAATGGCGCTCGAAGAAGCCAACTGAGTGCGATGGGTTCCAGGAGGCGTGCCGAGCATGACGTCCAGCGCGTTCATCGCGGTATCTATCCCGGTTTGGAGAACGGGCACGGTTGCCTGAACCTGTGAAAGCGTGCCTTCGGTCTGGCGGACTTGATACTCTGCGGCGAGCCCTTTGCTGTGGAGTAGCTGTACCTTGTCTAGCAATTCTTGCTGCGTATTAACCTGCCGATTGGCGATCTCCAGGCGAGTTTGTAATCCGCGCAGGGTGATATAAATATCGGCAGTCTGCGCGGCGACGGCCAACCGTGTGGCTGCGACGCCAGCCTCTGAAGCTTGATAGTCAGCCAGTGCTGCCTGACGATCGCGCCTCAGACCACCGAATATATCAAGCTCCCAGCTTGCGTTAAGATCGGTTTCATAAGCATTCCCATAACGATTATAGCCAGGCGTAGCGCTGAGTAACCGACCTTGTGGCGTTTCAATCGACTGATAAGCGCGAGCCGCTTGTCCGCTGATATTGCCCGATGGCAGTAGAGCGGCTGTTGCCGTACTAAGCCCGGCGCGTGTCTGAATCATTCGCGCGGACGCCTGAGCTAAATCAAGATTCTGTGCAAGTGCGCTTGAAACTAACGTATTCAGTAAGGGATCATTGAAGCTTTCCCACCAGACCGAAAAGGTAGCAGCCTGAGTCGCGTTCCCTAGTTTTGGTATGGATTGATTGGATATGGATTGATTTGCGACAGATTGCTGGACGGCGGATTGAGTCTGATAACGATCCGGTAGCGGAGCATCTGGGCGATGATAATCCGGTCCAACCGCGCAGCCCGCCATTACGCTAGCGGCCACAACCAAGGCAAGGGGATGGAGGGATGACATAGTAATTCCTTGAGCCAAAAATAATGTGACCATATTACGTATTGGTCACTCGTTGTCAATCAAGACCCGATGAGCTAAGCTTGAAACATGACTACACATATGAATACACATCCCCCACGTGGCCCGTCGGACCATAGCGTCCGCGATCAGATTGTGGACGCTGCCACTGAGCACTTCGGGCATTTTGGATATGAAAAGACTGCCGTGTCCGATCTGGCCAAAGCGATTGGCTTTTCTAAGGCATACATCTACAAATTTTTTGATTCCAAACAGGCTATCGGCGAGGTGATCTGCGCTAACCGGCTGGCGATGATTATGGATATTGTCAATTCAGCGATCGTAGATGCGCCAACGGCTTCAGAAAAACTGAGACGCTTGTTCAGAGCCTTGACAGAAGCGTGTAGCGACTTATTTTTTCATGACCGCAAGATTTATGACATTGCCGCTGTGTCCTCTCGCGACCGGTGGCCTTCAGCTGCGATATATGAAGAAAATCTACGCCAGCTTATTCAGCAAATTCTTCTTGAGGGACGACAATCCGGCGAATTTGAACGCAAGACGCCGTTGGATGAGGCGGCGAATGCGATCTATCTGGTTATGCACCCTTATATCAGTCCTGTTCAATTGCAATACAATCTGGATACGGCAGCGTCAGCGGCGGTGTTACTGTCGTCGTTGATATTACGTAGCCTGGCACCTTAAAAATGTGACCATTGACAATATTGGTCACTAGTTGGAGAATGCGGTTTCTGTCCTGTTCATGTAATAAGGGAACCCATGCTTCGTCTCAAATCTGCCACTATCGCTGTTTGCCTGTTGCCTCTCGCCCTGGTGGCGTGCGGCGACGCTTCCAACGTTGACGATCCACGCAATCAGCCTCCTTTAGTAAGAACGGCTACCGTGGTGAGCGCAGCTGAGATTTCCCGCTCGTTTACTGGCGTTGTCGTCGCCCGAATTCAAAGTGACCTTGGTTTTCGGGTGCAAGGAAAAATCCTTGAACGTCTGGTCGATACCGGTGAAAGCGTCAAACGTGGTCAACCGTTGATGCGTTTGGACCCTATCGATCTCAGTTTGCAGGCACAGGCCCAGCAGCAGGCTGTGACCGCTGCCCGGGCTCGTGCCAGACAGGCTACCGATGACGAAGCACGCTATCGAGGTTTGGTTGCCGCAGGTGCCATATCTGCTTCAGCTTACGATCAGATAAAGGCGGCTGCTGAGACCGCGAAAGCGGAGCTGAGTGCGGCGCAGGCTCAGGCAGATGTGGCGCGTAATGCGACGGGGTATGCCGTTTTGATGGCCGACGCCGATGGCGTGGTGGTAGACACGCTGGCTGAGCCAGGGCAGGTGGTCAGCGCGGGGCAGCCTGTCGTCCGACTGGCGCGTGCAGGGCAACGCGAGGCTGTCGTTCATTTGCCTGAGACGCTGCGCCCTGTGGTCGGTAGCGAGGCGATGGCAATATTATACGGTTCCGCTAAGCCATTAATTCCCGCGAAACTGCGGCTGCTGTCCGATGCGGCCGACCCTCAGACGCGCACGTTTGAAGCAAGATATGTGCTTGAAGGCACGCTGGCGAATGCACCGCTTGGCTCCACCGTCACGCTCAATATTGCTGAAGGTAAGTTACCTGAGCAGGTTCTTCAGGTGCCTATCGCCGCGATTTATGATGCGGGGAAAGGGCCGGGTGTGTGGGGGATTTCAGGCAAAACCGCCAAAGTGTCCTGGCATCCTGTTCAGGTGATTGGGTTGGGGGATGACACGGCGAGAGTGACTAGCGGCCTACAGCCCGGTGAACAGATTGTGGCTTTAGGTGCCCATCTGTTGCATGACGGTGAGGCCATCCGAACGGTTGCACAAGGTGATGTCAGCGTCGCTGGGAGTCAACCATGAGTGAGGGGCGATTCAATCTTTCGGCACTCGCCGTCCGCGAGCGCTCAATCACCTTATTTCTTATCATCCTGATTACGGTAGCCGGTATTCTTTCGTTCTTCGAACTGGGTCGAGCGGAAGATCCACCGTTTACGGTCAAGCAGATGACGATTATTTCTGCCTGGCCGGGTGCCACCGCGCAGGAAATGCAGGATCAGGTCGCCGAACCGCTTGAGAAACGTATGCAGGAGCTCAAGTGGTATGACCGCAGTGAGACGTACACGCGCCCTGGACTGGCTTTTACCATGCTGTCATTGCAGGACGGTACACCGCCTTCACAGGTGCAGGAAGAATTTTATCAGGCGCGTAAGAAGCTCGGCGATGAGGCGAAGAATCTGCCAGCAGGCGTGATCGGACCAATGGTTAACGATGAATTCTCCGATGTTACTTTTGCGCTCTTTGCGCTGAAGGCGAAAGGGGAGCCGCAGCGTCTGCTCGTTCGCGATGCGGAGTCGTTGCGGCAGCGTCTGCTTCATGTCCCTGGTGTGAAAAAGGTCAATATCATTGGAGAGCAGGCTGAACGCATCTTCGTCTCGTTTTCGCATGACCGACTGGCAACGCTGGGCATTTCCCCTCAGGATATTTTCTCCGCGCTGAATAGCCAGAACGTACTGACGCCTGCCGGTTCGATTAATACCAGCGGGCCGCAGGTCTTTATCCGTCTGGATGGCGCTTTTGACACACTGGAGAAGATCCGCGAAACGCCGATTGTCGCGCAGGGAAGGGCACTGAAACTCTCGGATGTCGCGACGGTTGAACGTGGCTACGAAAACCCTGCAACCTTTTTGGTTCGTAATCAGGGTGAGCCAGCGCTGTTAATGGGCGTCGTGATGCGTGATGGCTGGAATGGCCTGGATTTGGGTCAGGCATTGGATACCGAGACGACCAAAATCAATGAAGGCATGCCACTTGGCATGACGTTTACGAAAGTCACCGATCAGTCCGTGAATATCAGTTCGTCCGTCGACGAGTTCATGATCAAATTTTTCGTCGCGCTGCTTGTGGTGATGGTGGTCTGTTTCATCAGTATGGGATGGCGAGTCGGCGTTGTTGTTGCGGCAGCGGTGCCGTTGACGCTGGCTATTGTATTTGTGGTGATGGAGGCTTCAGGCAAAAACTTCGACCGTATTACACTGGGTTCCTTGATCCTGGCGCTGGGATTGCTGGTGGATGATGCCATCATCGCCATCGAAATGATGGTCGTGAAAATGGAAGAGGGATACGACCGCGTTAAAGCCTCGGCCTATGCCTGGAGTCATACGGCGGCACCGATGCTGGCTGGTACGCTGGTGACGGCTGTCGGTTTTATGCCCAACGGTTTCGCGCAATCCACCGCCGGTGAGTACACCAGCAATATGTTCTGGATTGTGGGTATCGCTCTGATTGCTTCATGGGTTGTGGCGGTGGTGTTTACGCCTTATCTGGGCGTGAAGATGTTGCCGAACATCAAAATGGTTGAGGGGGGGCACGCCGCCATCTACAACACGCGTCATTACAACCGCTTTCGCCAGTTGCTGGCGCACGTCATTGCCCGTAAATGGGTAGTGGCGGGCGCAGTGATCGCCGTCTTTACTGTCGCGATCTTAGGCATGGGACTGGTGAAAAAACAATTTTTCCCGACCTCCGATCGCCCTGAGGTCTTGGTAGAAGTGCAGATGCCTTATGGCACCTCCATTGAACAGACTAGTGCGGCGGCGGCGAAGATAGAAGATTGGCTGAGCAAGCAGGAAGAGGCAAAAATCGTTACGTCTTACATTGGGCAAGGTTCACCACGTTTCTTCCTTGCTATGGCGCCAGAACTGCCCGATCCGTCGTTTGCGAAGATTGTTGTGCGGACGGATAACCCAGAAGCACGCGAGGCGCTGAAGTTTCGACTTCGTGAAGTTGCTGCTGAGGGGCTGGTACCTGAAGCGCGTGTCCGCGTGACGCAACTGGTGTTTGGTCCGTATTCTCCCTATCCGGTGGCCTACCGTGTCATGGGGCCGGATCCAGCTCAGCTACGCGAGATTGCAGGCAAGGTAGAAAAGGTGATGCTGGAAAGCCCGATGATGAGAACCGTCAACACCGACTGGGGCACGAAGGTACCGACGCTGCATTTTACGCTCAATCAGGATCGCCTACAGGCGGTGGGATTGACATCGAATGCCGTTGCTCAGCAGCTTCAGTTCCTGCTCTCGGGCGTTCCAATCACGTCTGTGCGTGAAGATATCCGTTCGGTGCAAGTGATGGCACGCGCGGCGGGGAATATCCGACTCGATCCTGAAAAGATAGCAGGCTTTACTTTGGTGGGTTCTGCCGGTCAGCGTATTCCTTTGTCACAGATAGGGGATGTCGGTGTGCAGATGGAAGACCCTATTCTGCGCCGTCGCGATCGTACCCCGACGCTCACCGTGCGCGGTGATATCGCTGAAAACCTGCAACCACCGGATGTCTCGACGGCGATCCTGAAACAGTTACAGCCGGTCATCAATACACTACCGGCCGGATACCGTATTGAGCAGGCTGGGCCAATTGAGGAGTCGGCAAAAGCCACTGGGGCGATGGCACCGCTGTTCCCTATCATGATTGCCATGACGCTGTTGATAATCATTCTACAGGTGCGCTCGATGTCGGCGATGGTGATGGTTTTCCTCACCGCGCCACTGGGGCTGATTGGGGTGGTGCCAACGCTGCTGATCTTCAACCAGCCGTTTGGCATCAATACGCTTGTGGGACTGATTGCGCTGTCGGGCATCCTGATGCGTAACACCTTGATCCTGATAGGGCAGATCCATCACAACGAGCAGGAAGGATTGGCGCCGTTCCACGCGGTGGTGGAAGCGACAGTGCAGCGAGCTCGGCCAGTGTTGCTCACGGCGATGGCCGCCATACTGGCGTTTATCCCGCTGACGCATTCTGTCTTCTGGGGAACGCTGGCTTATACCCTGATTGGTGGGACGTTTGGTGGGACTATCATCACACTGGTATTCCTGCCTGCGATGTATGCCATCTGGTTCAAAATACGTCCTGATCATCAAGCGTATACCGATAAACCAGTCTCGGTATAAACGGTGCTGATACAGAAAATGATCGGTAATAACAATACATTGTAGCGATCCCTCTCTACATTTTTGTGCCTGCTGGCGTGGAACCTATTTTCACGCCAGTCATTGCTGTTGAGGTAACCATGAGCACTGAAAGTAAACCCACTAAAATGATGGCAAAGCCTCACACCCCAGAAGGCCCACGATTAACCGGAAAAATTGTCGCATTATTGGCAGGTCTTTCGGCTATTAGCATCTTGTCCACAAACATCATCCTTCCAGCATTTCCAGAGATTGGGGAGCAGCTCGGGGCGTCCGCACGCGAACTTGGCCTGACGCTTTCCAGTTTTTTCATTACCTTCGCGCTAGCTCAGCTGGTGGTTGGTCCGCTGTCGGATCGCTACGGACGCAAGACGCTCGTCTTGGGGGGACTATCACTATTCATCGTTGGCACGGTAGTTGGCGGCCTTGCCGGTTCACTTGACACGCTGATCGTAGGAAGAGTCATCCAGGCGCTGGGTATATGCGCTGCTGCGGTGTTAGCGCGCGCGATTGCACGTGATTTGTTTGAAGGTGAAACACTGGCGCGTGCGCTGTCTCTGACGATGATCGCGACGGCTGCTGCCCCCGGATTCTCACCGTTGATGGGGAGTGTACTGACCACCACATTAGGGTGGCGAGCGATCTTTATACTGGTGGGGCTTGCCGCCTTTATCATCGCGGTGTTTTATGCTCACGGGCTGGGGGAAACACACCCCGCTGAACGCCGTGCCCCGCATTCCATTTCAGGCGTACTACTTGCCTATGGACGGTTGGGATTGGACGGGAAATTTATCCTTCCGGCACTGTCGATGAGTCTGTTGATGAGCGGATTATTTGCTTCTTTCGGTGCGGCACCAGCGATTCTGATGAGTGGGATTGGCCTATCATCGCTCCAGGCTGGACTGTACTTTGCTTCCACCGTATTTGTTGTCTTTGGGGCAGGCATGGCTGCACCGCGACTGGCTCGCCGTTATGGTCCACGAAGGATTGCTTCGGTGGGGCTCACTACCGCGTTAGTCGGTGGAAGCTTGCTACTGGTTGGGCCGGAAGCACCGAGTTTGAGCTGGTACACCTTGTCCATGGTCGTGTTCCTCTGGGGAATGGGCTTAGCCAACCCACTGGGAACGGCGATTACAATGGGCCCCTTTGGGAAAGAAGCTGGCTTGGCATCTGCTCTGCTTGGTTTTTTGACGATGGGAATGGCTGCGATGACAACCTGGCTCGGCTCGGTACTGACGTTTCCCGCTGTCACCACGCTGGGCGGTATACAGGCAACGGCGTGTCTGGTTGCACTGGTATTGTTTCGCTGTCGCTCACAGGCAAGTGTGAATAAAGTGGGCGTTTAACTATCCGGCCTAAGTATAAGTTTCTCAGGCTTTAAGCCCGTATTCACCGCATCGGAAACCCCGAAGGGGTTCCCGATTTCATGGCCGATTTACTCTGCTACAACCTCATCATTGATGGCATATGCCGTGCAACTGGTGGCATCTTTAGGCTGGAATTTTTCGCAGTTCTTAACCGCTATGTTAGCCGCCTCACTACCGGTTCGCGCCCAGTATGCTGTTCCCCATGCCCCATCTTTACCCGTCGCAAACGCTTTCTCATAAAGCCGTGCTGTTTCATAGTTTCTGAACGCCTTTTTGCCTGCGAGGTTATTAAGGGTTGCGGGGGAAACGAGATGTGTTAACGGCAACGTTACGACTTCCTCGAATGGCAAGTGTTGCTCTGCAAGGAAGTCAGCTACGCGTTTCCACCAGAAATTCTCTGGAGCCGTATCCATAAAAACGTGCCCATTTTTTCCAAAAGCTGGCATTTCAATAAATTCAGCGTTACCTCCACCACTCCGGTAGGCTTCATAAAATGCTCTGCCCATTTTGGGCGTGAAAGATTGATCATTGCTGGAATAGAGCCACAGGGAAGGGATGCGCGCGGTTACGCCATAAGTGGTGAAGGCATTAATCAGACCGGCTCTATCACAAAGTGATTTGCCGTCGATGGAACCTCTGCCGCCGTCAAAATTGATTATAGCCTGAACGCCAGGAGGGTTTGCCGCGCTGGTTGCCAGAACGGCAAAACCGCCTGCTGACATCCCTGCTAGGATCGCTTGATCCGCAGAGGCCCAAGGCTGGCGTCTTATTGCCTCAAGCGCAGCCAGCATATCTCTGGTGTCTTTTTCACCTGCCAGTTTATGCAGCGGCTGCTTGCAGGAACCGCCTAAATATTCAGCCCCACCACTTGAATAGCCGTATCCTTCGCGCAATACGCTAACGGCAGCATAACCGTGGCGTGCAAAGGCAAGCGTAGTTGACGATTCGCGGTTTGGATTCAGTTCCCAGCGATCAAACTCGGCAGTGCCAACGGTACCGTTAGTGATCACCACCACAGGGAGTTTTGTTTGGCCAACTGGCCGGGTAACAAATGCATCCAATATCGCTGGAGTACCATTATCCAGTGTTACCTGCAACGTAAGCGGTTCTCTGATCAGACCCTCGAATTGCTGATTTTTTAGGGAAACATTCTGTGGTGCGGCGATGGAAGAAAAGGCGGTACAAAACAATGCAGTGGTGACGATTACTCTGGTAAGGCTGGCCATAGAGTGGTGTCGCATTTTTGTTAACCTTGGTTGGTGTTTGATGATGTATTTTCATGCAAAGCCGCTCGATAAATATCAGGTATTCATTCCGGCTTCAACGGTAACTGAAGGCCCGTTTAGCTGCGGTTTAAAGGCGTGTCGATCTCTTTGATCTCTCCTTTTGTTCAGTAACGCTGTTCAGTAAGTTTGCCCTCAATTCTGTCTTCTAAAATCGGTGCTGATTGGATACCTAAAGAGCAGCAAAAACCTCAGTATAGGCACCAGAGGTGTTAACCGCCTAGATTAACCAGCAGGTACAGACCGTGAGAATCGGAAATGTTGAAGGGTTTTGCGGGTGGTTTTACGTTGTGGATTTTTGAGTCGTTAAGAGACATGTGGGGGTCACTCCGTCATCGAACCAACCTGACCCCAAATCTGACCACCTCATTCTTCTAATGTGGGGACGAAAACGGAATGCGCGTTTAGGACGCTTTGCACATGAATTTATTAAACAAAGTGCTGAAAAGCAAAAATCCCGCTTAAGTTTCCTTAAGCGGGATTTCCTAAATTTGGCTCCTCTGACTGGACTCGAACCAGTGACATACGGATTAACAGTCCGCCGTTCTACCGACTGAACTACAGAGGAATCGTGTGAACGGGGCGGATGATATCCGGCACCCGCGGTACTGTCAACGGCAAAATCAGCTTTCTCGTCTGACTGTTTAGGCTATGTACAATTTATTGTTTTTTTTATGAGTTAGTAAATGGATGGTGCACGGTAGTCGATGCTACTTTGCCAGCTTTTTAGTCGGGCGAGCGGATCTTGTCGATAGAATTTTTGGAAGCAGCGATACAGATCGGGGAAGCGCTCTTCGAGAAGCTCAGGGGCGCTGAAGAAATATTCCGACAGCACCGCAAAGCATTCTGCTGGATCGTGGACGGCGTAAGGATCCATGCTAGCGGCATCTTCTCCTACCAAATCGATTTCTTCCTGTAAGGCATCCATTGCGGCGTGCAGGTGCTGTTCCCAGACAGTAATATCGCGTAGTGGAATCAAGGGAACGCCGGTTGCTTCACCGCTACTGCGAATATCCAGCTTGTGTGCGACTTCATGAATGACGAGGTTGAAACCGGAGAGGTCGAAAGAGTCCTGCACTTCCTGCCAGTTGAGGACAATTGGTCCCTGATCCCAGCTTTGCCCTGATTGCACCATCTTCCCCTTATGCACGAGTCCGATGTCGTCTTGCCACTCTTCCTCGACAATGAACGGGCCGGGATAAATCAGAACCTCATGGAAGCCATCCAGCGCATCCATTCCCAGCGACAACACTGGCAGAGAAAACAGCAGAGCGATGCGCTGCTGCATGATGTCTGTCAATAGCAGTTCCTGTAACGGAATCAAGCGCTTTTGTTTCAGAAACTGATCGGCAAGGGCGACGAGTTTCTGGTGTTCCTCGTCGCTTAAGGGCGCGAGAAGCGGGATCGAAATTGCAGCTTGCCAATGTTCAAGCGTCTGCACCTGAGGTTGAGTGTTATTCCACGGCCATTTAATCATTGCTATTGCTCGTTAAGTCGTCACTTGAATTTAAAGGCGAGGGCGGGTGCTGTTAACATGCCGCAAAAACGGGCATCATGGCAACAGCTTAAACGGAGAGATGCCGGAGCGGCTGAACGGACCAGTCTCGAAAACTGGAGTGGGGGTAACTCCACCGGGGGTTCAAATCCCCCTCTCTCCGCCAATTATGTAATAAAATAAGTAAGTTAATGGTTGTTTCGATTTTTTCCTGCATAAAGCTATATATGAAAGCCACGTGTTAAAAATGGCTTTTTTCTAACTCACTATTTTTATCATGTTGTATTTTTCCGAGCATTCACTTTTACCTTCTCTAGCTCACACTCTCAAAACAAACTCGCTTTATGTCCTTGCTGGCGTGTGCAAATCTCTCTGGCCGACGGATTGAGATCGGTGTGCGAGAAAAAAAGAATTTGTCTAATAATGAGGAAGATTCATCCGTTGGGTTAGGGACACGATGCAAACCTGCGATGATGAATAGGGCGCTATTCTTTTTCTGATGTGGGCTGAATGCAGGTTTGCCATTAAGACGGGATAGCTATTCCGGCGCGTATTCGATCCTGTTTCTGCCGTTGGCTTTGGCCTGATAGAGTGCATCGTCCGCAGCCTTTATTAGGCACTCATAATCTGGATGACCGCTATACACGGCGATGCCTGCGCTGATGGTCATCTTGACGCTTTCACCGTTTTGAAGATGGATAGAGTGATTCTCGATTTTCTTTCTCAGCCGTTCGATGATGGTGTGAGCGGCAACTTTAGGTGTCTCAATGAGTACGATCAGGAATTCTTCCCCGCCATAACGGAACACATAGTCGCTGTTTCGCGTGCTCTCATACAGAATCTCTGCAATCCTTTTCAGGATGTTGTCGCCAGCGGCATGACCATAGGTGTCATTGACGGATTTAAAGTGGTCAATATCAATCATAGCGATGCTGAGCGGCGTATTTGAATGCATTGTCAGCGATATTTCGTGTCGAAGAATCGTTGGCAGGAAGCGGCGGTTTAGCAGAAGGGTCAATGTATCCTTGCCACTCTCCAGTTTTTGAACTTCGTCAAATAGCGATCCCAACAGCATATTTATTTTATAGATTTTACTTCTGACCGCTTTAAGTAGCGGTGCGTAATCCTGCTGCGTCAATAGTGCTGTATGACTATAGTTGCGGATGTACTCATCGGTTTCAGTCATGATTGTCGCGATGGTACGTATCCCCTGAATGTTACTGAAGCTGGATTTCCCCTTATGGTTAAACCACAGGCCAAAATCAGAATCGCTTAAATCCTGGATGCTGGAAAGTGGCGTACCGGTAGCAACGCTAAAAATAAAGGCATTTTCCCAATTTAGCAGCGATGCATTCTGCCGTTCTCTCTCCATACTGGCATTTTCCAGAATAGAAAATAGCCGATAGGATTCTTCATTCTTGGCTGCCAGATCGTGCGATTGAGAATACGTTTTACTCATTATCTCTATGGCGATGTCCATCGAAATGGAAGCGAAACGCATGGCATCGAAGCATAGCGCTTTATCATCTGCCACCTGTGCGATGTCTTCATAAAGGTGCCATTTGAGACGCCGAGCGCCGCGTTCAACCAGATCGACAGGAATACCAATACGTGCATGAATCTGACCAATTTTCTTTTGATGGCTAATCAGATCTGCCAGATGGTCCCCTGTATTCGTTAAAATGGCGGCTATCCATTTGCTCATCGAACCATGGAGTCGATCATGGACTTGCTGGCTGGAAAGAAAAAGCGACGCTTCTTGGTCTTTGAGCATGTAAGTGTAGAACTCATCGGCAAAATCGGATGCTTTCTGATCGGCGAGGGTGCGTAGTAGATTAAAAGATTGCTGTGAGGTTGTAGCTATCAATTGCGTCCATTCTGATGTTATGACTTGATTGTAGCCCGACTCACCGTGATCTCTCTGTTCATTAACGTTCAGTAGTTCGTTCAACTTTTAATCTCTTTTGCGAATATATCGGATGTACTAGGATAGAAACGATCAATTTTTGCCTGAATAATCGATATTTAATGACAGAGAGGGTCAACATGGCGTTGTTAAAAATAAATAAAATTAATCATTTCATACAGGTACTATTATTACCGTAGTTGTCAATGATAATGCTGTTTTTTTGATGTTAGAAGCTATTTTGAGATAAATTTATGAAAGTTAATGATCTGGTTACTGTTAAAACCGATGGGAAGACGCGCCGGGAAGGGACGATTCTGGCTGTGGATACATTTCAAGAAGGGGTTATGTATTTAGTGGCATTAAAGGATTACCCAGCGGGCATCTGGTTTTTCAATGAAGTTGATAGTAAGGATGGCACGTTTGTTGAGCCAAAGACGTTGCCGATAAAAGAGTAAAAGCGAATATATCAATATGCGAGCATTGTTCGAGTGAACAATGCTCGCAGTGTTTTTAATATCCAGTATTAGAACGTTTCCCAGTTACCATTTTCCGTATTGGCTTGACGGGGAAGGGCGAGCGATGAACGGCCCTTAGCGGCCAGCGCGTTCGGTCTGGCAGGTGCTGAATGACCGCTTGATAAATGGCTGGATAATTTAAATGTCGCAACTGCACGGGTAAGCAATGCTGCTTGCTCTTCCAGCGATGCTGCTGCAGCGCTAGCTTCCTGAACGAGCGACGCATTCTGCTGTGTCACGCTGTCCATTTCCGATATTGCCTGACCGACCTGAGTAATTCCTCGGCTTTGTTCGTCAGACGCAGAGGCAATCTCGCCCATGATGTCGGTGACGTTAGTGACGGCATCGACAATCTCTTTCATGGTTTGGCCGGCGTTATCAACCAGAACAGAACCACTGTTGACCAGGTTGACTGATTCGGAAATTAGCGTTTCGATCTCTTTTGCCGCTTGCGCACTACGCTGTGCGAGACTACGAACTTCGCTCGCGACAACGGCAAAACCACGACCTTGTTCTCCCGCTCTGGCTGCCTCAACTGCGGCATTAAGTGCGAGAATATTAGTTTGGAAAGCAATGCTGTTAATGACGCTGGTAATTTCAGAGATTTTCTTTGAACTACCCGAAATGCTGTTCATCGTGTTGACCACGTTTGCCACGATGTCTCCACCCTGCTTGGCTTTCCCAGAAGCATTCGCCGCGAGTTGGCTTGCGTGGTGCGCATTTTCTGAGTTCTGCTTCACGGTTGCGGTTAATTGCTCCATGCTTGCCGCGGTTTGTTCAAGCGCTGCGGCTTGTTGTTCGGTGCGAGAGGAGAGGTCGGTGTTACCGGATGAGATCTCGGTTGAACCTTGATAAATAGAGTCCGCGCTTTCCCGAACGGTAGTGACGGTAGTAACCAGTGAAGACTGCATTTGTTGAACATTGCTAGCGAGTGTACCAATTTCATTCTTGCCATAACGGTCTGACATTTGAGTCAGATCGCCCTGCGCAATACGCTGAATTCTCATGACCAACTGATTTATTGGTTTGATGAGGATCCCTCTCAGAAGGAAAAATGTCATAAGCGTTAAAATGGTGGCAAGAGCAAAGCTACCTCCCATCAACGAATAGCCGAGCAGCGCGTTTTTATGCGCCGTTTCGTTTAATTCTTTCGCTCTTTGCGTACGGTAAGAGACGGCCTCTAGCAAAAATTTGTTATAGGCCAAATCTAAAACACGGGTTTCTTCAGATTCGAGCGTGATGACCTCCTCAAACAGTCCTTGCTTCGCTGCAGTAAGCATCAGCATAAGACCTTGATTGACATAAGCATCATAGGATTTGCGTAAATCGCCGTCCAACGCCATATCTTGAGGTGTTTTAACTGAACGTTCTTCATACACAAGGAAGGCTTTCTTGGACTGTTCCAGACGTTGTTCAGCTTGCTTCAGGTTGTCATTGAAGACCTGAGAGTCACCAATACGTGCCGCTGCCGCTGCCTGAATTAGCAATAAACGTGCAGTGCGAAGGTGGTTGGAACTGTTTGAAATCCCCATTCGGGTATCGATTTCTTGTGTAACGTCATCTAATGACTGATTGCTGCTTTGTAAAAAGTAGCTGGATGTGCCGATAGATGCTGCAAATAACAGCATGATACCACCCAGAATAATGATGAATAAGGGAACTAGCCGTAAATTGCTCAGCATGCCAGCCTCGACGTGCTGCTCAGACCTTGAAGTTATTTTCATATCCATTCGCTCATTCTCAGGAAATTATGATTTACCATGCCACTAGCGGCGGCATTGGCGTTTAGGCTTTACTGTCTACATTAATGACAATCCATTAGCTAAACAACCAATGTAAAAGATAATCGGCATATATTGAGAAACCTTAATCAAATTCGATGCGATCCCGATCACGTTTTTAACTCTTTAAAAAGAAAAGAAAATTACGTGGTGTGAAATCATACAGATTGATAATGAAAAATAAAGTGTCTGATGCCCTAACTTTATTTGTCTGGGGTTCAACGCTATTATGTGGGCTCTATCTTTGGAGGGATTTTTCTTGGAAAAACGCACGCATTTTTTTTCTGATAAAAAAGTTGTTTTTTTTATCGCCACATTATGCTGTTTACTGTGGGGGAGTGCCTATCCGGCAATTAAAAATGGCTATGAGCTGTTTCACATTGCGGATAATGATATTCCTGGAAAACTCGTTTTCGCGGGTTATCGCTTCACGTTCGCAGGACTGTTGTTGCTGGCGCTTGCCGTGCTAAGCGGGCGATCTATCGGGCGTTTCCAGCGTGGGCAGTTAGCCCAACTGACAATATTGGGAACATTTCAGACATCATTACAGTATGTTTTTTTCTATATCGGTCTGGCTTATACTACTGGTGTTAAAGGCTCGATCATGAATGCAACCAGCACGTTTTTCAGTGTTCTGCTTGCTCACTATTTATACCAAAATGATAAATTAAATATCAATAAGATAATGGGGTGTATATTAGGTTTCGCTGGTGTGATGGCAGTTAATATCAATAGTAATGGAATGAATAGTAGTTTTACACTATTAGGTGATGGATTTGTCGTTATTGCCGCATTTATTTTATCTGCATCGACTATATATGGTAAGCGGATATCACAAACGATGGATCCAACCGTCATGACCGGCTATCAACTCGCTATTGGTGGGATCATTTTAACAATATCAGGATATTGTACAGGCGGGTCACTTATCCTACCTGATTGGAAGGCTGTATTGATGTTAGGCTACCTTATTTTGCTCTCTTCCGTCGCTTTTTCATTATGGAGTCAATTGCTGAAATATAATCGAGTCGGTATGGTTGCACCATTTAATTTCCTCATCCCAGTGTCTGGCACACTGCTGTCAGCACTGTTTCTTAATGAGAGCATTCTTGAGTGGAAATATTTCTTTGCGCTTATTCTGGTATGTTCAGGTATTTGGCTGGTTAACCGGATCGTGAAGACGTGATCGGACAAATGCTTCTATATACAGTGCACCTATCGTTTTGCTGACGCATCCTGCCGCGTGACTCTTGAGCGCGTTAAAACCATACGGTTGTTTCGTATGACTTCATACTGTCAGCGACTGCAATTCATTGCCACGGCTAGATCATCCCTTTTTATATCAATAAATTAATTACTTATCTGATTTTTCACTGCTATGCCTATATACTTTGTTATTGCTGCAACAGCATGTTGGCAGGAGATAGATAAATTTTGCTTCAGAACATGCTGTTAAGTGTTTTTGGGGTAAAAAGTGTAAGTTTTTAGTGAAAGGTATAAACTTACATAATGGTGTATGTTTTTGGTGCAGTGGGTTTTTTGTATAGGTATCATTTACATAGCAAGCAAATTGTTTCTTTTTTATTATTTCGAATGCTTTTTTTTGTAACGTTTGATGTGCGATTTTGACGTAAAAATAAGCATAAAAGTGATCTGACCAGACAGGGTTAGGCTCATAATGCTTTCATTTGTGTGATCTGTGTCACATAATGGCTAAAATCATTCTTCAGCCGCGTTGTATGTGCTATGGATTAGGCGGTACAGTTGCGCTGTTTTAGGATTAATCCTATGCTTTAGCTGGAGAGGGTCTTCAGAGTAGGACTAGAAAGCAACGGATGAACGGATTCGTAGCGTGATGCGTAAAGTTGGCAGGTAACGATTGCCCGAATAATAAATGATAAAGTAGTAGCTCGCAGTATCTGGCACCGATAGTTTTTTATGCCATCAATGGAGAGTGATTTTCGAACTGGGCGATATGGTCTATCACCTAACTTATGTTTTAAACATAGCCTGTCGGGATGGGAAATATGGGTACCTCTGAATTACTCAAACACATTTATGACATTAATCTGTCTTATTTGTTACTAGCGCAACGCTTAATTAATGATGAAAAAGCCTCTGCAATGTTTCGTCTGGGAATCAATGACGAGATGGCAAATATCTTGATGCAACTGACTTTACCGCAAATGGTGAAATTGGCAGAAACTAACCAACTGATATGTCATTTCCGCTTTAACGATCACAATACAATCAAAGTCTTGACTCAGGAATCACGCGTGGATGATTTACAGCAAATCCATACGGGGATTTTGTTGTCGAGTAGCTTATTACAACAGTTAACTTCGAAAGAAGAGAACCAGCCTAAGAAAAGGGCATAAGTAATGGCGGAGAAAAGTATTGTTCAGGAAGCGAAAGACATCCAATTAGCGATGGAGCTCATTTCGCTCGGTGCTCGTTTACAGATGTTGGAAAGTGAAACTCAGTTAAGTCGCGGACGATTGATTAAACTGTACAAAGAACTTAGAGGAAGTCCGCCGCCAAAGGGAATGTTACCATTTTCAACGGATTGGTTTATGACCTGGGAACAGAATATTCATTCATCAATGTTCTACAACGCCTACAACTTTTTAATCAAGAATGGGCAGTGCAGCGGTGTTGAAGCAGTTATTAAATCTTATCGACTCTACCTGGAACAGTGTGCGCCGCAGAGCGATTCCCCACTGTTAGCATTGACGCGAGCCTGGACATTAGTCCGGTTTGTTGACAGCGGTATGCTGCAACTGTCGTCATGTAATTGCTGTAAAGGGATGTTCATTACTCATGCTCATCAACCTAAAAACAGTTTTGTTTGTAGTTTGTGCCAACCCCCTTCCAGAGCGGTAAAAAGGCGTAAACTTTCGCAAAATCTTGCCGATATAATACCTCAACTGCTGGATGAACAGGTAAAACACGCAGTCTGAGCCTGTAGCATTTGTGAATCTATCACTGTTGGTTATGAAGACGGTGGTAGATTTCTTCCTCAAGAACGTCCTGGCTACGGCTCCGCAGTTTTATCTCACGTTCCGCCCACCTTTTTTATTATAAGGATTTCTTGTGCTGGTTATATTGGGTTATATCGTAATTGTGGCCTCGATACTCGGCGGTTATCTCATGGTCGGTGGGGCCTTGGGTGCGCTTTATCAACCTTCGGAGCTGCTGATTATCGGCGGTGCTGCGGTAGGTGCTTTCATTGTTGGTAACAACGGAAAGGCGATAAAAGCAACAATACGTGCGTTACCTCTTTTGGTCAAAGGCTCCAAGTACAATAAAGCATTGTATATGGACCTCATGGCTTTGCTCTTTCGTGTGATGGCCAAATCCCGCCAACAAGGCATGCTTTCCCTGGAATTTGATATTGATAATCCTCGTGAAAGTGAAATCTTCTCAAGCTATCCTAATATCCTTTCCGACAACAATATTGTTGAGTTTATCACCGATTATTTGCGTTTGATGGTCAGCGGTAACATGAATGCGTTTGAGATTGAAACGCTGATGGATGAAGAGATCGAAACGGTTGAACACGAAAGTGAAGTGCCTGCGTCTAGTTTGACGATGATGGGGGACGGTCTCCCTGCGTTTGGTATCGTCGCTGCAGTTATGGGTGTTGTTCACTCACTAGCCTATGTTGACCGGCCTGCCGCTGAATTAGGGATGATGATCGCCCACGCGATGGTGGGAACCTTCCTTGGTATTCTACTGGCTTACGGCTTTGTCTCTCCATTGGCTGCTTTACTGCGCCAGAAAAATGCAGAAAAAATCAAAGTATTGCAGTGCATTAAAGTCACGCTACTGTCGAGCCTTAATGGCTATGCTCCGCAAATTGCCGTTGAGTTTGGGCGCAAAACGTTGTACTCGACGGAGCGTCCTTCCTTTACCGAATTGGAAGAGCACATTCGTCGAGTGAAATCACCGACTCAGCAAGCGTCGGACAGTAACGCATGAAACATCAGCATCCCATTATTCGCAAAAAGCGTAAGTCTGGACATGGGGGCCACCATGGTGGCTCCTGGAAGATTGCCTACGCTGACTTTATGACAGCAATGATGGCATTGTTTCTGGTAATGTGGCTTATCGCAATTTCTACGCCAATGCAGTTGGCGCAAATCGCAGAGTATTTTCGTACTCCGCTAAAGGTTGCGTTAACGTCAGGCTCTAAATCAAGCGACAGTTCCAGCCCGATTCCCGGTGGAGGGAATGATCCGACTCAGCAAGATGGTGAAGTGAAAAAGTCCATCAAAACGGATAACGTAGAAAAGAAGTTGGATGAAGTCCGGCTCAATAGGCTGCGTGAACGCTTGGATCAGTTAATTGAGGCCGATCCACGATTACGTGCACTCCGTCCGCATCTATTAATTGAAATGATTGAGGAAGGATTACGCATCCAAATCATCGATAGCCAAAACCGTCCAATGTTTAAAACCGGTAGTGCGCAGGTTGAGCCTTATATGCGAGATATCCTGCGCGCGATAGCCCCTATTCTGAATGACTTCCCTAATAAGCTGAGTATTTCCGGTCATACCGATGATGTTCAGTATACGACAGGGGAGCGTGGTTATAGTAACTGGGAATTGTCTGCAGATCGTGCCAATGCATCACGCCGAGAGCTTATTTGGGGTGGTTTGTCTGATGGAAAGGTTTTGCGAGTTGTTGGTATGGCTGCGACAATGAGCCTCAAACAGGCGGCAAGTGGAAATGATGCGATTAACCGACGCATTAGTTTGTTGGTATTGAGCAGACAAGCGCAAAAAGACATTGAAGAAGAAAATGCAGAAAGCTCTGCTGTAAATATAGACAAGGTGGAAAATTTACAAAATATGGGGTTGGATAAGCCTAAACCTACCACTCCGGCTGCCGAAAATAGTGATAACAACAATACGAGTGGAAGTGGTGGAGCATCGCCACAACCAACTAATGGAGTTCCTGCTCCAGAGCGTCAACAGCCAACCACCGCGTTGCCTGCTGCGCCCGATAGCCAGGCGACGCCTTCTCAATAAGCCGCGATTCACAGCAGAGGTGACCACGTGAGCATGGACATGAGTGCTTTCTATCAAACATTCTTTGATGAAGCAGATGAATTACTGGCAGATATGGAACAACACTTATTATTGTTGGATCCATCAGAGCCCGATACCGAGCAATTGAATGCGATTTTCCGTGCGGCTCACTCTATAAAAGGAGGTGCTGGTACATTCGGTTTTAAAGCATTGCAGGAAACTACGCACCTTTTAGAAAACCTACTCGATGGGGCAAGACGTGGCGAAATGCGTCTTAGCACTGATATCATCAACCTGTTTCTGGAAACAAAAGACATTATGCAGGATCAGTTGGACGCTTATAAAACCGCACAGGAACCCAACGCTGAAAGCTTTGAGTACATCTGTCAGGCTCTGCGCCAGCTTGCTCTGGAGTCTAAAGCTGATGATGATGCAGCCCAGCATGACACCTCGACTGCAACGCACTCTACCAGTCCGTCATCTAATGGCGCGGGTAAGGGCGAAATGCGTATCGCACTAAGCGGCCTGAAATCTCAGGAAATACCTCAGATGCTGGAAGAACTCGGCAATTTGGGAACCGTTAAAGATCCTCACCAGACTGACACTAGCGTAGAAGTGACATTGGTCACGTCTGAAAGTGAAGACGATATTAGTGCAGTGCTGTGTTTTGTTCTCGAACCTGAGCAAATCAGTTTTAAACCTGCCGTAACCAGCCAACCTGCCGTCGCTGAAGTCGTGGAGACATTAGCGGTGGTTGAAGCAGCGCCGGTAACGCCTGCACCAGTTGCTGCAAAACCGCAATCTGCACCGGAAAATGGAAGAAATAAAGCAAAGACCGGTGATACCAGTATTCGTGTAGCGGTAGAGAAGGTCGATCAACTGATCAACCTCGTTGGTGAGTTAGTCATTACGCAATCGATGTTGGCACAGCGCTCAAGTGAACTCGATCCTGTGGCGCATGGCGACCTACTCAACAGTATGGGTCAGTTGGAACGTAACGCTCGCGATCTGCAAGAGTCCGTTATGTCGATCCGTATGATGCCGATGGAATATGTATTCAGCCGTTTCCCTCGTTTGGTCCGTGACTTGGCTGCCAAATTGGATAAGCAGGTCGAGCTAACGCTGATGGGGAGTTCGACTGAGTTGGATAAGAGTTTGATCGAACGTATTATCGATCCTCTAACACACTTGGTGCGTAACAGCCTCGATCACGGTATCGAATCTCCAGATAAGCGCGTTGCTGCCGGTAAGGCTGCAGTGGGTAATCTGACGCTTTCTGCGGAACATCAGGGCGGTAACATCTGTATTGAAGTTATCGACGATGGGGCAGGGCTCAACCGTGAGAGAATTCTGGCTAAAGCTTTGTCCCAAGGGTTGGCAGTAAACGACTCGATGTCTGATGAAGAAGTGGGCATGTTGATCTTTGCTCCAGGTTTCTCCACCGCTGAGAAGGTCACGGATGTTTCTGGCCGTGGTGTGGGCATGGACGTGGTGAAGCGAAATATTCAGGAAATGGGTGGCCATGTCGAAATCCACTTCCAGGCTGGAAAAGGCACGACTATCAGAATTTTGTTGCCATTAACGCTAGCCATTCTCGATGGCATGTCCGTTAAAGTTAACAAAGAAGTCTTTATTCTGCCGCTTAATGCCGTGATGGAATCCTTGCAGCCGCAGTCGGAAGATTTGTATCCGTTAGCTGGCGGAGAGCGCGTATTGCAGGTCCGTGGTGAATATTTGCCTCTCGTTGAACTGTTCCATATCTTTGATGTGGATGGCGCTAAAACGGATGCTACTCAGGGTATTGTTGTTATTCTGCAAAGTGCAGGTCGACGCTATGCCTTGTTGGTCGATCAGTTGATTGGGCAACATCAGGTCGTCGTGAAAAACCTGGAAAGTAATTATCGCAAGGTACCAGGCGTTTCAGCCGCTACCATTCTCGGTGATGGTAGCGTTGCGCTGATTGTGGATGTTTCAGCGTTACAAGCGCTTAATCGTGAAAAGCGTGTGGTTGAAACCGCTGCTTAATAAAACAGATCGTTAATAAAGGGTGGAAAACATGACTGGACTTGCAAGCGTCACCAAATTAACCGGCGAAACAGTAGGACAGGAATTCCTGATTTTTACGCTGGGTGACGAAGAGTACGGCGTTGATATTTTAAAAGTACAAGAGATTCGCGGTTATGACCAGGTAACGCGTATCGCCAACACACCTTCCTTCATTAAAGGTGTCACTAACCTACGCGGTGTCATTGTACCGATTGTTGACTTGCGCGTTAAATTCGCCAAGCAAGATGTTGAATATGACGACAACACAGTTGTTATTGTTTTGAATCTTGGTCAGCGTGTTGTTGGTATCGTCGTGGATGGCGTGTCTGATGTGCTGTCATTGACTGCGGACCAAATTCGACCGGCACCTGAATTTGCTGTAACGCTGTCTACAGAGTACCTGACTGGTTTGGGTTCTCTGGGCGAGAGAATGCTGATTCTGGTTGATATCGAGAAACTGTTGAGTAGCGAAGAAATGGCGCTGGTCGATGGCGTATTGAAAGTCTGATCCATCGGCTTTCAGGGGCTACGAAAGTGGCCCCGAAAACCTCCCTTATTCATATCCTTATCCATATCCTTGTCAGTTCAAAAATTCGTAAAGATATCCAGAATAATGCCGATATTATCGGTGGTTGGTTTACTCAAAAGGCGTTATATGTTTAACCGTATAAAAGTTGTTACCGGTTTGATGCTTGTACTGGTGTTGTTTGGGGCACTTCAGCTTATTTCTGGTGGTTTATTCTTTAGTGCATTAAAAAATGATAAGGATATCTTCAGCTCAACGCAGGTTATTAACCAGAAGCGTTCCGAGTTGGATTCAGCATGGTCATATTTATTACAGACTCGTAATACACTTAACCGTGCGGGCACGCGCTTTGCCCTTGACGTAAGCGGGACGGGTGCGGGAGCTGGCGGTAAAGAACTTCTCACCTCTGCTGAAAAGCAACTTGCGGTGGCAAATGATTATTTCATTCGATATGAGAAAATGCCTCAGGATGCACGGCAGGACGACAGTATTTCTCGTGGCGTAAAAGAAAATTATGTCGCTCTGAATGCTGCATTGACCGAACTCATTCAGTTTTTGAACGCAGGGGAGTTTAAGAAATTTATTGAGCAACCGACCCAGCGCTTTCAGGATAACTTTGAAAAAGCGTATTACGCCTATAAAGCAGAAAACGATAAACTTTATCAGGCTGGTATAGCTAAAAATGATGCAGCGTATGACTCAGCGCTTTGGATTCTTGGTTCTATTATTATTCTGGTTTTTGCCCTAGCCTTGTTTTCCTGGTTCGGAATTCAGCAATTATTAATTAGGCCGCTAAATAGTATTGTTGAACATATTCGCCATATTGCGAAAGGTGATCTGACAAAAACGACAGACTTTCACAGTAGTAATGAAATGGGGATTCTGGCTGACAGTATTCGCCATATGCAAAGTGAATTTGTTTCGACGGTGAGCGCGGTTCGACAAGGCGCTGATGCCATTTATACTGGCGCTACAGAGATTAGTGCAGGTAATAACGATCTTTCCTCACGTACCGAACAGCAGGCTGCCTCGTTGGAAGAAACGGCGGCAAGCATGGAACAGCTGACGGCAACAGTTAAACAGAATGCGGAAAATGCTCGACAGGCTAGCCAGTTGGCACTGAGTGCCTCAGAGACGGCGCAGAAGGGAGGCAAGGTCGTCGATAATGTCGTCAGAACCATGCACAATATTGCTGGAAGTTCCCAAAAAATTGCCGATATTACTAGTGTGATTGATGGTATTGCTTTCCAAACTAACATTCTTGCTCTGAATGCGGCGGTTGAAGCAGCAAGAGCGGGAGAGCAGGGCCGTGGATTCGCGGTTGTTGCAGGGGAAGTTCGTAATTTGGCGCAACGTAGTGCTCAGGCTGCGAAAGAAATTAAAAGTCTGATTGAAGATTCTGTCAGCCGGGTCGATGAAGGTTCTGTCTTGGTTGAAAGTGCTGGTGAGACGATGGGAGAGATCGTCAGTGCCGTCACTCGTGTAACGGATATTATGGGCGAAATTGCCTCTGCTTCTGATGAGCAAAGTAAAGGTATTGATCAGGTTGGTCAGGCCGTAACTGAGATGGATCGGGTTACGCAACAAAACGCCTCCTTGGTTGAAGAGTCTGCAGCCGCAGCGGTTGCATTGGAAGAACAAGTGAAAGTGCTAAATCAGGCTGTTGCTGTATTCCGCCTGTCTGAAGATACGGGATCGTTCAGAAGGACGACGCAAGCAACAATGGGTCAGAAACCTGTATTGTTGTCTCCATCGGTGAATGGCGGCAAAAAAGCGAAACAAGGTTCATCAACTGACAATTGGGAAACCTTCTGATAGAAACCGTGGTATAGGCTATAAATAAGCCAAGATGCATTAACGCTGTGACTGAATACATCCCCAGCCGCTTACATGTAGGTGGCTGGGTGATTGTTTACTCGCCATAATTTAAAAAATGAATATGCGAGTCATTTATCGGTGTGCACTTGGATTATCGTAAGGTGGTGCTTGGTACTTTGCGGTATGGTAATTCATGGTATTGTTCAATCTGTAACTTGTGTTATGGATGTGATGGGGTGAGGTCGGCTTTGGTATTAAGGCCAAAAAGCAAAGCAAGCAGGTAGCACAGCTGTGATGAGAGGGACAACGCCACCCGACAGCATGTGGCTTTGGTAGAACAAGCACGCTGAGCGGTTCAGCTTTCAGAACTTGCGGGGTGTATTACCAATACAGTGTCAGTTTTAATCGCAATGCGATAAATAATTGACGAATGACAATAAAAACCTGCGTTAGCTGTAAAGGAAAGTTCAGATTGAAAAACACCATAGCAAAAAACAAGATTAGAGCGGTTTGATATGAAAACTACACCATCGCAAAATCGCCCTGAATCTGCTTCTATTCTGACGCAGATGGTTGACAGGTTGCCGTTGTCGGACACACATTTTCGCCGAATCAGCCAATTAATATATCAGCGTGCTGGCATTGTGCTCGCCGATCACAAACGAGAAATGGTTTATAACCGTTTGGTCAGACGTCTTCGTTTATTGGGTATCAATGACTTTGGCCAGTATTTAGCCTTACTGGAGTCAGATCCTAACAGCGCGGAATGGCAAGCCTTTGTTAATGCATTAACGACTAACCTGACAGCATTTTTCCGCGAAGCCCACCATTTCCCTATATTAGCTGAGCATGCCAAAAAACGTCCCAATGGCTACACCATCTGGAGTACGGCAGCATCTACAGGGGAAGAACCTTATTCATTGGCGATGACACTTGCCGAGGTCTTAGGTAATAAAGCGAGTGGATGTCAGGTATGGGCCAGTGACATTGATACCCAAGTGTTAGAAAAAGCAACGGCGGGAATCTATCGTCAGGAAGAGCTGCGCTCTCTTTCTCCACAGCAACTACAGCGGTTTTTTTTACGTGGTACTGGGCCGCATAGCGGTTTGGTTCGCGTTCGCCCTGAGCTTGCGTCCATGGTGCATTTCCAACAACTAAATCTGCTCGCACCCGATTGGTCAGTCCCCGCGCCATTCGATGCTATTTTTTGTCGCAATGTGATGATTTATTTCGATAAAGAGACTCAAGAGCGTATTCTCCGTCGATTCGTCCCGATGCTTAAACCGGGTGGGTTGTTATTTGCTGGGCATTCAGAGAATTTCAGCCAGATCAGTCGCGAATTCTATTTGCGTGGGCAAACTGTATATGGGCTGGCTAAGGAAAGATAATGAGCAAGATAAGAGTATTATGCGTTGATGATTCTGCCCTAATGCGTCAGATCATGACTGAAATAATTAATAGCCATCCTGATATGGAAGTTGTAGCGACTGCGCCAGATCCATTAGTTGCTCGTGATTTGATTAAAAAATTCAATCCTCAGGTATTAACGCTAGACGTTGAAATGCCGCGCATGGACGGGCTGGATTTTCTTGAAAAGCTTATGCGTTTGCGCCCGATGCCTGTTGTAATGGTGTCATCCTTAACGGGGAAAGGTTCTGAAATTACGCTTCGCGCTCTAGAACTTGGTGCTATTGATTTTGTCACCAAACCGCAGCTAGGTATCCGCGAGGGGATGCTTGCGTACAGCGAATTGATTGCGGAAAAGATTCGCATGGCAGCGAAGGCGCGCCTGCCTCAACGGAGTACAGCGGCAGAGCCGACAAAAATTATTCAGCATATGCCATTGCTCAGTAGTGAAAAACTTATCGCGATTGGTGCATCGACGGGGGGAACGGAAGCGATACGGCATGTATTACAACCTCTGCCGCCGACAAGCCCCGCATTATTGATTACACAGCATATGCCACCTGGCTTTACGAAGTCTTTCGCCGAGCGTTTGAACAAGTTATGCCAGATTACGGTGAAAGAGGCAGAAGATGGAGAACGTGTCCTTCCTGGACATGCGTATATTGCGCCGGGCGCGCGCCATCTTGAGTTGGCGCGTAGTGGAGCAAACTACCAAGTACGTTTAAATGATGGACCGCCAGTCAATCGGCATCGTCCATCAGTTGATGTGTTATTCCGTTCGGTTGCACAATACGCTGGGCGAAATGCCGTAGGGGTAATCCTTACGGGAATGGGGAATGATGGGGCAGCTGGCATGTTGGAACTCCACCAAGCTGGTGCTTATACCCTAGCCCAAAACGAAGCAAGTTGTGTGGTTTTCGGGATGCCACGTGAAGCGATTGCGATGGGTGGCGTCGATGAAGTGGTGGATTTGCACCAGGTGAGCCAGCGAATGTTGGCACAAATCTCTGCCGGACAGGCATTACGTATATAAGCAGCTCTCGGTGAGCAATAAATATTTTAGGAGTAGGTATGGCCGATAAAGAACTCAGATTTCTGGTAGTGGATGATTTTTCGACAATGCGCCGAATTGTCCGTAACCTGCTGAAGGAACTGGGCTTTAACAACGTAGAAGAGGCAGAAGATGGCGCAGATGCGCTGAATAAACTTCGCTCCGGTGCTTTTGATTTCGTCATTTCCGACTGGAATATGCCCAACATGGATGGATTGGAGCTATTGCAGACTATTCGTGCAGACGGCGCGCTTTCTAGCCTTCCCGTACTGATGGTAACGGCAGAAGCGAAGAAAGAGAATATTATTGCTGCGGCACAAGCGGGTGCTAGCGGCTATGTAGTTAAACCATTTACTGCAGCTACCCTTGAAGAAAAACTAAGTAAGATTTTCGAAAAACTGGGTATGTAAGGGGATCTTATGACGCCACATATGCCGTCCGTGAACGACACAGCTTCAGCAACCGAGATCATTTCGCGCATCGGCCAATTGACTCGTATGCTACGCGACAGTTTGAAAGAGCTGGGTCTGGATAATGCGATTGCAGAAGCTGCAGAGGCTATTCCTGATGCACGCGATCGTCTTGACTACGTTGTCCAGATGACTGCGCAAGCGGCAGAACGTGCTCTGAATTGCGTAGAGGCTGCTCAACCACGTCAGAACCAGCTAGAAGCTGATGCTAAATCTCTGAAGGTTCGTTGGGATGAATGGTTTGAAAATCCTATCGAGCTGGCTGATGCGCGCGAATTAGTGACGGATACGCGTAGCTATCTTGAAGATGTACCACAGCATACCTCGTTTACCAACGCCCAGTTGTTGGAAATTATGATGGCGCAGGATTTCCAGGACCTTACCGGTCAGGTAATCAAGCGCATGATGGATGTTGTTCAGGAGATTGAAAAACAACTGCTGATGGTGCTGCTGGAAAATATTCCAGAAAAACCAGATGCGCCTAAGCGTGCAAATGATGGTCTTTTGAACGGGCCTCAGATGGATAAAGGTGCTGCTGGTATCGTAGCCAATCAGGATCAGGTTGATGACCTTCTGGATAGCCTCGGGTTCTGATGAATCTTGCTTCAAGAAAAGCAGTTATCTTCTTTTTTGAAAAAGCGACGAGCACCATCGCCTTAGCTATTTATGGCCAGTATTTATGGCCATAAATAGCTAAACTTTATTTTCCTTTCCCTCCCTTTCTTTTTTACTATTCGTTAAAGAAGCGTCGGTTTTTCTCGTTGTTCCAGCCATAAAACTTTCTCGTATTTGTCATGCTAGGCAGCAAATTCCTATCCCAAAAGTCGTAACAGGAACGCCAACGTGGCTGAAGATAGCGATCTAGAGAAAACAGAAGCCCCCACTCCCCAAAAGGAGGAAAAGGCGCGAGAAGAAGGCCAGATCCCGCGATCTCGAGAGCTGACTTCTGTTCTGATGATGGTCGCAGGATTGGCTATTTTGTGGATGGGGGGCGATGCCATGGCTGGAAAATTGGCCAGAATTGTCTCACAGTCGTTAAATTTTGATTACGCGACGATTGGTGATGATACCCAGATGCTCCGTCATGCAGGATCATTACTGCGACAAGCTGTGTCTGCGTTGACACCGATTATTATAGGATCCGTGTTAGTGGCTCTGTCCGCGCCGATGCTACTGGGTGGAGTATTATTTAGTGGCAAGTCATTAAAAGTTGACTTCAAAAAATTAGATCCTATTTCCGGACTGAAACGATTATTTTCTTCCCAAGCACTGGCGGAGCTTTTCAAGGCGATATTGAAGTCAGTTATGGTCGGGGTCGTCAGTACCTTGTTCTTGATACATAACTGGCCGAAAATATTACATTTAGTCACCGAACCGCTGGTTTCCGCGTTAGGTGATGCGCTGGTGCTGGCTGTCATGTGTGGCTTTCTCATTATTATGGGCCTCGTTCCGATGGTCGCTTTTGATGTGTTTTGGCAAATCTGGAGCAATATTAAGAAGTTGCGGATGAGTAAGCAGGAAATCCGTGATGAACATAAGCAGAGCGAAGGCGATCCTCATGTTAAAAGTCGTATTCGTCAACAGCAAAGAGCAATGGCACAACGTAGAATGATGGCCGATGTTCCTACAGCTGATGTGATAGTCACTAACCCGACGCATTATGCGGTAGCATTACGCTATGATGAGAAAAAAATGAATGCGCCGAAAGTGTTGGCTAAAGGGGCTGGCGACATCGCTTTGCGTATTCGTGAACTGGGGACAGAACACCGCGTTCCTATTTTAGAAGCACCACCGTTGGCGCGAGCACTATTTCGTCATTCAGAGGTCGGGCAGCACATTCCGGCCGCGCTGTATGCTGCCGTTGCAGAAGTCTTAGCCTGGGTTTATCAACTGAAACGCTGGAAGCGGGAAGGTGGATTAATTCCTAGAAAACCGAAACATCTACCAGTGCCGGATGCACTGGATTTTGCTAAAGAGAATACTACTGATGGCTAATTTGGCCTCTTTGCTTCGTTTACCGAGTAATATGAAAGGTGGCCAATGGCAAATATTAGCCGGACCAATACTGATCCTGCTGATACTTTCCATGATGGTATTGCCGTTACCGCCATTCATTCTGGATCTGCTATTTACCTTTAATATCGCACTATCAATCATGGTATTGCTGGTTGCGATGTTTACGCAACGGACGCTGGAATTCGCTGCATTTCCTACGATCCTGCTGTTTTCTACGCTATTGCGTTTGTCACTCAACGTTGCATCTACCCGTATTATTTTGTTGGACGGGCATACGGGTACCGCTGCAGCTGGGAAGGTCGTTGAAGCATTCGGGCACTTTCTCGTCGGTGGGAATTTTGCCATCGGTATTGTGGTCTTTATCATTCTCGTTTTAATCAACTTTATGGTTATCACCAAAGGTGCCGGGCGTATCGCTGAAGTTGGCGCCCGCTTTGTGTTGGATGGTATGCCAGGCAAACAGATGGCGATCGATGCCGATCTTAATGCAGGGATAATCGGTGAGGAAGAGGCGAAAAAGCGCCGCTCTGAGGTAACTCAGGAGTCAGATTTCTATGGCTCAATGGATGGTGCCAGTAAGTTCGTGCGTGGTGACGCTGTCGCTGGATTGATTATCATGGTCATCAACATTGTTGGTGGATTGATCGTCGGTGTTGTGCAGCACGGAATGCCGGTAGGTCAGGCGGCGGAAAGCTATACGCTGCTTACTATCGGTGATGGCCTGGTTGCTCAGATCCCTGCACTGATTATTTCTACCGCTGCGGGTGTCATTGTTACTCGTGTGAGTACCGATCAAGACGTTGGCCAGCAGATGGTCACCCAGCTATTCAATAATCCGCGAGTTATGGTACTGAGTGCGGCGGTGATTGGGCTCATTGGGTTGGTCCCCGGAATGCCTAATTTGGTCTTTTTGTTATTCACCGCAGCTTTGTTAGGGCTTGCCTGGTGGATACGTGGGGATCAGACAAAAGAACCTGCGATGCAACCTATTCCAGCATCGATGGAGAAGCATCAGATTATTGAAGCAAGCTGGTCCGATGTACAGCTTGAAGATCCGCTGGGTATGGAGGTTGGCTATCGGTTGATCCCAATGGTTGACGCGCAGCAAGATGGCGAACTGCTGGGCAGGATTCGTAGTATCAGGAAGAAGTTTGCTCAGGAAATGGGATATTTACCGCCCGTGGTTCATATCCGGGATAATCTAGAACTTCAGCCTGCCAGTTATCGCATATTGATGAAAGGTGTTGAGGTGGGCAGCGGTGAAGCTCACCCTGGCCGTTGGATGGCGATCAATCCGGGTAACGCGGTTGGCTCTTTGTCTGGAGACATCACACAGGATCCTGCGTTTGGGCTGCCGGCAGTCTGGATTGATAATGCTCTGAAAGATCAGGCTCAAGCTCAAGGATTCACGGTAGTAGAAGCAAGTACAGTGGTTGCAACACACTTGAACCACTTAATTGCATTACACGCCAGTGAACTGTTTGGACGGCAAGAAGCTCAGCAATTGATGGATCGCGTTGCGCAGGAAATGCCTAAACTGACAGAAGATTTCATTCCTGGTGTGGTAACGCTAACTACGTTGCACAAGGTCTTGCAAAATCTGCTCAGCGAGAGGGTTTCGATTAGGGATATGCGTACCATCATGGAAACATTGGCCGAACATGCGCCAGTGCAGCCAGACCCTTATGAGCTCACGACGATGGTTAGGGTTGCTCTGGGACGGGCTATCACTCAGCAGTGGTTTCCGGGAGATAGTGAACTTCAGGTTATTGGTCTGGAAGGGTCGTTGGAACGTCTTCTGCTACAGGCGCTTCAAGGTGGTGGTGGCCTTGAACCGGGTCTTGCCGATCGTCTGCTTGAACAGGCGAAACAAGCGCTACAGCGGCAGGAAATGTTGGGTGCTCCGCCAGTTTTGCTTGTGAACCATGCTTTACGCGCTTTGCTTGCTCGGTTCTTACATCGTAGTCTGCCAAACATGGCCGTACTTTCTAATTTGGAAATCAGCGATCATCGACAGATTCGCATGACATCAGTTATCGGGGAAGCGCATAAATGAGGAGGGTGATTCGTTCTCTTGTAGCAATAGCGTTCGCACTCCCACTTTGTGCTATCGCGACGCCAGGTAGCTGGAACGGAAGCATGCCTGGAATAAAACTTGATCATCGTGGCGAAATGATTACGACGTCAGCTTTTGTTCCTAATATGGCTGTTAAACCAGATGAAACTATTACGACAATATATTGGCGGCATGTAATTGATTCAGCGATACCCGTAGGACTTGTTGTGAAACTGTGTTCACAATCGCCGCAGCGTTGTGTTGACTTAGATGGTAGTGGAGACGGACAAACTCAGGCATTTGATGGGTTAGCGGCAAATAATGAGTTTCGTTTTGTATACTACATTGAAGGAAACGGACGTATTAATCATACGTTCAGCGTTCGTACGATCGATATTGCGGTAAACTACAAGTGATTTTTGGAAAGGGTTATTTTAAATAACTGACTGTCTTAAATGATGAAAAGTCTCTGCTAAAATGCAGAGACTTTTAGAATGTGATTTTTCTACCGCCAACGGTCACACCTTTCGACTGACCATCAGGACCATACAATCCCTGACCATGACGAGGCTTCAATATATTGATGGCTTCATTCGTGTACGCGATATGTCGACTAAGCAGAAGGCCATTATGCTTATTCTGATTATTTAGACGTCGGGTTAACTCTTGGACTTGCTGCCAGTATGCCGACAACAGTTCAATGCCGTCATAAGGCGCTTGTAACTTAAGAGCGGATTCGACTTCGTGGCGTCGCGTTTCCAAATGCTGCATCGTTGCCAGCAAGGACGTTTTCCTCTCAGTAACCAGTTGCAGAGCAATGTTATTAATATGCCCAGCACAAAGTAACGTTTGCTCTTCAGACAGAACAGCATCAAGCTCACGCAGATTACTCAGTAGTTGATCCAGAGTCGATTGCAGATTTTCCATAAATATTAATTACCTGCTAAAAAATCCTGTGTTTCTTTAAGCAACGCATCCGCAATTTTTCCAGCATCAATTTTAAGTGAGCCATCACGAATCGCTTGCTTTAAGGTTTCCACGCGGTTCATATCAATGTCCTGCGTACCTGGCTGCATCAATTTTGCCTGCGCATCGCTCAGTTTTACCTGTGTTGCGCTGACTTCAGACTGAGCTTCAGTCGGTTTACGCTTGGCTTTAGCGACATCGCCAGATTCACGTTGCTGAACCTGACTGACCGGCTTCAGTGACTGTGTGCGATCAATACTCATAATACATCCCTCTGTTTTGAGGATAAATAGTTAATCATCAATGTGTTACTGAATATTCATCACATTGGTGTTCAATTTTAAAACGTCGTCAGTAAATGACTATGTAACTATCATCGGCAAACATGAGTAAATCTTTAATTAATTACTGTGAGATCAGAATAATCCCATCTTCATTTGTGATTCCGCTGATTATTTGTCCATTTGCCGTTCTGACCCTGACTGCTTGTCCGGCTGCTGCATTGTTCATGGCTTTCCCTCCGCCATTGATCGTAAAGCCTTCACCTTGGGCGATAATCTGCACCGACTGACCCGCTTTTACTACCCAAGCGCGCCTGATCATGGACGCAGTAATAACCTGTCCGGGTGTTAGATCGCGTAAAAGAACCGCACCTTGTGCAGCTTGTAACGTCAGTATAGGGCGCAGTGGTAATAAATCGAGTCTGCCTTTTGTCAAACTAATATCTTTTTCCGTCAGTGTTGTCCCGCGATTTATAGGCCGTGAACTGATGACATAGTTCCCTGTTACCTGCACTTCGGTTTGAATGAAGCGACGCTGTTGCCCACAACGTACAGACAGACTCACATTGCCCCACATTTTCGTATTCCCAGGCAACGTGATTTGGGGCGCTTCACACTGTGGCCATTGCGACTCTGGTGATTTTACCACAACGTTAACGGCATTCGTGCTTCCCTGAAAGCGTAAGGCAAAAAATTGATTGATCTGTGCCGGAAGGTCGTTCGCATTAACGGGGGCACATAGGACGAAAAAACAGGACGCCGTCAGGTAGAGATAATAATGTATTGTTTTCATTCTAGTTCGGCTCTCCTGCTTCTGATTATATCGGGCATAAGTGTAACGGTGTCAGCGTAAGGTTAAGGCAATAAATAGCGCTGCATTTGGTGCCTATTCGTTCGATGGCATAGCCATCATGAGAATTATCCTACTCACTCCAAATTCTAACTTGCGGAGGGAGCATGCTTGATAAATTAGACGCCTCGTTGCGGTTTCAGCAGGAAGCGTTGAACTTGCGTGCCCAGCGGCAGGAAATTCTGGCCGCGAATATTGCCAATGCTGATACGCCAGGCTATCAGGCCAGGGATATCGATTTTGCCAGCCAGCTCAGTAAAACCATGGAGCAGGGGCGGGTGAACGGTACAGGCATCGCGCTGAAAACCACATCTGTGCGACATATACCGGCGCAGAATTTTCAGCCGCCGGAACTTGATTTGTTATACCGCGTACCCGATCAACCTGCGTTGGATGGCAATACGGTCGATATGGACCGTGAACGCACTAATTTTGCCGATAATAGCCTGAAATATCAAACCAGCCTGACCGTTTTGGGCGGACAAATTAAAGGCATGATGTCGGTCCTGCAGTCAGGTTCGTGATCGTAGCGCGATGGGAAGGTAAATATTCATGTCGTTATTAAATATATTCGAAATTTCAGGCTCAGCGCTTTCTGCGCAGTCTCAGCGTTTGAATGTGAGCGCCAGTAACCTGGCTAACGCAGACAGCGTGACGGGCCCTGATGGCCAACCTTATCGTGCCAAGCAGGTTGTATTCGAAGTGAATGCAGCCCCAGGGCAATCAACTGGCGGCGTGCGAGTTGCTAATGTTATCGAAGACCCATCGCCTGCTCGCCTGGTTTACGAACCGGGTAACCCGCTGGCTGATGGACAGGGATACGTTCGCATGCCGAATGTTGACCCAGTAGCTGAGATGGTGAACACCATTTCAGCATCACGCAGTTATCAGGCAAACGTCGAAGTCTTGAATACGACAAAATCGATGATGCTGAAGACGTTAACGATTGGGCAATAATCGGGAGACGAAATAATGTCTGTAACAATTAATGATACTTCCTCGGCGACTCAAACACAGAGTACCTCGTCGACAACGGCGATAGAGAAGAACAGCGCCGCCGACCTACAGAATCAGTTTCTGACGCTTTTGGTTGCGCAGTTGAAGAATCAGGATCCGACGAATCCGATGAGTAATGATCAGTTGGTAAGCCAACTTGCTCAGCTTAATACGGTTAGCGGTATTGAGAAGTTGAATACCACATTGGGATCTATCTCCGGCCAGATCAATAACAACCAGTCTATGCAAGCATCAACGCTGATTGGTCACAGTGTCATGATCCCTGGAAAAGACATTCTGGTTGGTAAAGAGACTAGTACTCCGTTTGGTGTTGAACTGGAAAAAGCAGCAGAAGTTGTCACTGTCACCGTTAACGATTCGACAGGTAAAGCCGTTCGTACGATCGAACTAGGGACGCTTTCTGCTGGGGTTCACTCGTTTAACTGGGATAGTAAGCTTGCTGATGGCACGGTTGCACCAGATGGCGCTTATACCTTTACGGTTGCTGCTAGCACGGGCGGCGCGCAACAAGTTGTGCAGCCATTGAGTTATGCGGTTGTAAATAGTGTTGTTCGTGGTGATAGCGGCGCATTGCTGGATTTAGGACTGCGCGGTAAAGCCACTCTGGACGATGTTAGGCAGATTCTGTAACGATATAAATTTCATATTATTCCAGCAAAACTCACTATCTGGAATATGACTTAATCAATTCATCTGGAGAACAACATGGGTTTTTCTCAGGCGGTCAGTGGTTTAAACGCGGCATCTAATAACCTGGATGTTATCGGTAATAACATCGCTAACTCAGCGACAGTGGGTTTTAAATCCGGGACCGTCACATTTGCTGATATGTTTGCGGGTTCTAAAGTCGGTATGGGTGTGAAGGTCGCATCGGTATTGCAGGATTTCGGTAACGGTACTGTGACGTCGTCCTCACGAGACTTGGATATCGCGATTAGCGGCGGCGGTTTTTATCGTCTGCAAGATACCAATGGTTCTACTTATTACAGCCGTAATGGTCAGTTTATGCTGAACGGCCGTAATATCGTCAACGCACAAGGTATGCAATTGACGGGTTACCCAGTTGCGGGTACGCCGCCAACGGTTCAGACAGGTGCCGACCCAGTACCGTTGACTGTTCCTGATGGGGACATGCTGGCGAGCCCAACGACAGTTGCGTCAATTAAGGCTAACCTGAAATCTTCAGACTCGGTTCCAACAAGCTCTTGGGCTACAACGCCTGGTGCAGAAGGTACCTATAACAGTAAGACTGCACTCACAACCTATGATAGCCAAGGTAACGTGCATAACTTCACGCTGTATTTTGTTAAAACAGCGAATAATACGTGGCAGACATATGCTAAGGATGATTCAATCACTCCGGCCACATATCAAAATGCAGGGACGATGGGCTTTGGTGCGAACGGCGCTTTGACTTCTCAGACTGCTACGCCTATTCCTGCTACTCCTCCAGCTACTGGTACTGTTACGCCTGCGAATTTTACGATCAATCTTGTCGGTACCAATGGTGCGGCGACAGGTACGTTTACTCTCGATTTTACTGGTAGCGTGCAGCAAAACTCGGAATATAGCTATAAGAGCCCAACTCAGAACGGTTTTGGTCCTGGAACCTTGACGGGTTTTGCTATTAACGATGACGGTACGATCGAAGGTAGCTACAGCAATGGTCAGAAGCAAGCGCTGGGCCAAATTCTGTTGGCTAGTTTTGCCAACCCGGAAGGTTTGTCACCTGAAGGTGATAACGCGTGGTCTGAAACCGCAAGTTCTGGTCAGGCTGTTGTTGGTCTGGCGGGTACAGGAAGTTTGGGTAAGCTGATTGGCAAATCTACCGAAAGTTCGAACGTTGATCTGAGTAAAGAGCTGGTCAACATGATCGTTGCGCAGCGTAACTACCAGTCAAACGCGCAAACTATCAAAACGCAGGATTCCATTCTGCAAACGCTGGTTAGCCTGCGTTAATTATCCTAACGGGGACGTTGCATGGATCACGCGATTTATACAGCAATGGGTGGCGCAAGTCAGTCATTGGAAAAGCAGGCGATTACTGCGAACAACTTGGCTAATGCCTCAACGCCGGGTTTTCGGGCACAACTGTCTGCATTACGCGCTGTGCCGGTGAATGGGTTGACACTGCCCACCCGAACGCTGGTTGTCGCTTCAACGCCTGGCGCTGATATGACCGAAGGCGTGATGAATTATACTGGCCGTGCAATGGATGTCGCTTTACCGAAAGAGAGTTGGTTGGCAGTGCAAACTGCTAATGGCGGTGAAGCGTACACCCGTAATGGTAATATGGAGATCAACGCTGATGGGCAGTTGACTATCCAAGGGCGTGTAGTCATGGGCGACGGTGGACCGATTGATATTCCTCCACAGGCTCAGATCAGCATCTCTGCGGATGGTACGATTTCTGCTCTTAATGCTGGAGATCCGCCGAATACGATTGCCCAGTTGGGACGTTTGAAACTCGTCAAGGCTACTGGACAAGAAGTTGAGCGGTCTGATGACGGGCTATTCCGTTTGACGCAACAGGCTCAGCAACAACGTGGTAATGTGCTGCAAAACGATCCTACCGTGCGTATTATGCCGGGTGTGATCGAGGGTAGTAATGTGAACACGGTCGATACTATGGTCGATATGATTGCCAATGCTCGTCGCTTTGAAATGCAGATGAAAATCATTAGCAGCGTCGACGATAATGCACAACGCGCTAATCAGATATTAGCAATGGGTTAAGCGCCGAGTGCGCACAGGAGTGAATAAATGATCCGTTCTTTGTGGATTGCAAAAACCGGCTTAAATGCTCAGCAAACCAATATGGACGTTATTTCCAATAACTTGGCAAACGTCAGTACTAATGGTTTCAAGCGTCAACGTGCGGTATTTGAAGACTTGATGTATCAAACAGTTCGTCAACCCGGTGCTCAGTCTTCAGAGCAAACCATGCTACCGTCTGGTTTGCAGTTAGGTACCGGTGTTCGTCCGGTATCAACAGAGCGTATCCACACTCAAGGAACGTTTTCTGAAACGGGTAATTCGAAGGACGTTGCCATTAAAGGTCAGGGGTTCTTTCAGGTTCAGTTACCTGATGGGACAACGGCTTACACGCGCGATGGTGCCTTTCAGCTTGATGGTAATGGGCAGTTAGTGACGTCCAGCGGTTATCAGGTTCAGCCTGCTATTACTGTTCCTGCGAATGCGACTGAATTGAATATCGGTCGTGATGGTATTGTCAGCGTTAAAGTGCAGGGACAGGCAGCAACAAACCAGATTGGTCAGCTGACGCTGACGACCTTTATTAATGACAGCGGCCTTGAGAGCATGGGTGAAAACCTGTATCTGGAAACCGCAAGCTCAGGCGCGCCGAATGAAACAAACCCAGGTTTGAATGGCGCGGGGCTGCTGTATCAGAAGTATGTCGAGACCTCCAACGTCAATGTGGCTGAGGAATTGGTATCGATGATTCAGACTCAACGTGCCTATGAAATCAACAGTAAAGCAATTTCTTCTTCTGACCAAATGTTGCAGAAATTGACCCAGCTGTAATGGGTAACCGCTAATGTCAGGGTGAGAGCTGGTGCTCTGGTGGCTTGATGTTGGCAAAATAGACAGTGTTTAACGGGGTAATGATGGCCATAACCACCAAATGAGTGGAGTAAATATGGTTTTGATTTACCCCGTGAATATGTGAAATAGATTAATTTAAGGCGATATCCGCAGTGATGATGAATGCAAAGTCGGTTATCAAACCACTCCTCCGACCCCGTCTGTTGGCATTGATCGCGATGTTAGCACTTAACGGTTGCGCCTATATCCCGCATGATAAAGTTGTCACTGGGCCTACAACCGCCCAGCCGGGATCGCCGGTATTAGCGGGTCCTAATGGTTCTATTTTCCAAACCGTGCAGCCAATGAATTATGGCTATCAACCGATGTTTGAAGATCGTCGCCCACGTAATATTGGCGATACATTGACGATCGTATTACAGGAAAATGTTAGCGCCAGTAAAAGCTCATCAGCTAATGCTGCTCGTAATGGGTCGTCAACGTTTGGCGTAGCGACAACACCGCGCTATCTCGAAGGACCACTGGGTAATAACCGTGCTGCATTGGATGCCACAGGCACGAATGATTTTTCAGGGAAAGGTGGTGCCAACGCCAATAACACGTTCAGTGGCACGATTACTGTCACGGTCGGTCAAGTGTTGGCTAATGGCAACTTGAACGTCGTTGGCGAAAAACAAATTGCAATTAATCAGGGAACAGAGTTTATCCGTTTCTCTGGCGTGGTAAATCCGAGAACCATTAGTGGTAATAACTCGGTGCCATCAACCCAGGTAGCGGATGCGCGCATTGAATATGTCGGTAATGGCTATATTAATGAAGCGCAAAACATGGGCTGGTTACAGCGGTTCTTCCTCAATGTTTCTCCGTTCTAAGCTTAAGAGGCCTGCCATGCGGATTGCATCATTTTTCACTGTACTGCTGACGTTACTGACGCTGAATATTACGCCTGCGTCGGCAGAGAGAATTCGCGATCTGGTTAATATCCAGGGCGTACGTGGTAATGCGTTGATTGGTTACGGTTTAGTGGTCGGCCTAGATGGTTCCGGTGACCAGACCATGCAGACACCGTTTACCACGCAAAGCTTAACTAACATGCTTTCGCAATTAGGTATTACTGTCCCTGCCGGAACTAACATGCAGTTGAAGAATGTGGCGGCAGTGATGGTAACGGCAGAGCTTCCACCGTTTGGCAGAACAGGCCAAAATATTGATATTGTTGTGTCTTCACTTGGTAACGCGAAGAGCTTGCGAGGCGGGACTTTGCTAATGACCCCATTAAAAGGGGTGGATAACCAAGTATACGCTTTGGCTCAAGGGAACGTTTTGGTCGGTGGTGCCGGTGCCTCTGCTGGCGGAAGCAGTGTTCAGGTTAACCAACTAGCCGGTGGACGAATTAGCAACGGTGCAGTTATTGAACGTGAGTTACCTAGCACGTTTGGCACGTCAAATACGATTATGCTGCAACTGAAGAATGACGACTTCTCGATGGCGCAGAAAGTCAGTGATGCGATCAATCGCTCGGGATACGGCGGCACAGCGTCTCCACTGGATTCCCGCACTATTCAGGTTCTTGCCCCACATGGCAACAGTTCTCAGGTCCGTTTTTTGGCCGATGTCCAGAATATTGAAGTCAACGTCGGTATTCAGGATGCTAAAGTGGTGATCAATTCCCGCACTGGTTCTGTCGTGATGAATCGTGATGTCACTCTGGATAGTTGTGCTATCGCTCAGGGCAACCTTTCTGTGACGATTAATCAGCAGGCCAATGTCAGTCAGCCGAATACCCCATTTGGCGGCGGTCAGACGGTTGTGACTCCGCAAACAGAGATTTCAGTTCAGCAAGCAGGTGGCGCTTTACAGCGAATCAATTCCAGCGCCAACCTCAACAACGTCGTGCGTGCACTGAATTCCCTGGGTGCGACACCGATGGAGCTGATGTCTATTCTGCAGGCGATGCAAAGCGCTGGCTGCTTGCGCGCCAAACTGGAAATTATCTGATGAGTGATATGCAGACGCTGAATAACGCGGCCTATGATGCGCAGTCCCTGAATACGCTGAAGCGTGAAGTTTCAGGTAATCCTCAAAGTAAAGAGGGCATCAGAGCGGTTGCGCAACAGATGGAAGGTGTGTTTGTACAATTGATGATGAAAAGCATGCGTTCTGCGATTCCGCAGGATGGGCTCTTCAGCAGCGATCAGACGCGTCTGTATACCTCAATGTATGACCAGCAAATTGCTCAAGAGATTTCAACTAAAGGAAAGGGGCTTGGACTCGCAGATGTCATGGTTGAGCAATTGACCCGACAATCTCCAGATGCCGCAGCGGCTAAAGTTGCCGTTCCCTCGGTTCCATTAACATTCGATGGTGATGTGCTTAAAAGCATGCCAACTGCGGCAGTGGAGCAGATGGTACGCAAAGCGTTGCCTAAATTGCCAACGACCGGTTCAGCTCTGCCATTATCCAATAGTAATTTTGTGTCCCAGATTTCCTTGCCTGCGCAGATTGCCAGCCAGCATAGCGGCATACCTCATCACCTCATCATCGCCCAGGCGGCACTTGAATCTGGCTGGGGGCAGCGTGAGATTACTACTGAAGATGGACGCCCAAGCCACAATTTGTTCGGTATCAAAGCTGGCGGTAGCTGGAATGGGCCAACAACAGAGATAACCACGACAGAGTATGAGCAAGGCGTGGCCAAAAAAGTAAAAGCCAGCTTCAGAGTTTACGATTCCTACATTGAAGCTATTGGCGATTATGTGAAATTGTTGACCAATAACCCACGTTATTCTGCTGTAATGAGTGCCGGAACGGCCGAACAAGCGGCTCATGCGTTGCAAAAAGCAGGGTATGCAACGGACCCGCAATATGCTCAGAAGCTGGTTAGTATGATCCAACAAATGAAGAATTCAGGTGAGAAAGTAGCGAAAGCCTACACTCACGATTTGAGTCGGCTATTTTGATTTTTTTATTCAAGGTTTGCGCGTCCTGACCGATAAAGTAATTAACTTATGTAGCGTATTTGCTGCTTTCAGCATTTTGTTAATCGCGCAGGGCGAAGAGAGCCTGTGTAAAAGGAACAACACCCTATGTCCAATTTAATTAACACCGCGATGAGTGGCTTAAAAGGTGCACAGGTTGCGCTGAGTACAGTGAGTAACAACATTAGTAATCAAGCTGTTACTGGCTATAGTCGGCAAAATGCGATTCTTGAGCAAGCAACGAGCAGCAGCACATCTGCTGGGTATATTGGTAATGGTGTGAATGTAGTTAGTATCAATCGCCAATATAATGAATTTATTACCAATCAGCTACGTTCTGCACAAACGACAAGCAGCTCGGTTTCTGCTTACTACGAGCAAATTTCCAAAATTGATAACCTGCTCGCTAGTAGTTCCACCAGTCTTTCATCGACGATTCAAAGCTTCTTTTCCAACTTGCAGAACCTCACCAGTAATGCTGGTGATTCATCTACTCGTCAAACTGTACTGGGTAAAGCGGAAGGGCTGGTAAACCAATTTAAAGTTACAGATAAATATTTGCGTGACATGGACAGTGGTCTAAATACACAAATTCAAAGCACTGTTGGTCAAATTAATACTTATAGCAATCAGATTGCATCTTTAAATAACGAAATCACGAAGCTGATGGGAGCAAACAGCGGCACGATGCCTAATGATTTGCTCGATCAGCGCGATCTCTTGGTCGATCAGCTTAATAAATTGGTGGGCGTTGATGTTACCGTTCAGGATGGCATCGTTTACAACGTCGCCTTGAAGAATGGCACCAACCTGGTTCAGGCTGGCACCAGCAACCAGTTGGTTGCAACGAGTTCCAGCAGCGATCCTGCTCGTCTTACCATCGGATATAAAGATCAGACAAACGATGTCGTGGCGCTTACTGAAAGCTCGTTAACCGGTGGTTCATTAGGTGGTTTGCTTTCTTTCCGTTCAGAGACTCTTGATGAGGCGCGTAATCAACTAGGGCAGTTAGCACTGGCATTCGCTGATGCATTTAATACTCAACATCAGCAAGGTTATGACCGTGATGGTGTTAAAGGCGGCGACTTCTTCTCTTTTGGTAAAGCGGTTGTCCTGAATGATAGCAAAAATGGCGGCACTGCTGCGCTAACGCCATCTTACACTGATACCAAAGACGTACAGGCAACCAACTATGCGATTAAATATGATGGCGCTAATTGGCAAGTAACCCGCCTGTCTGACAATTCAAAATTTACGGCGGCAGTGACGACCGCAGGCACTCCTCCTGAGAACAGCCTGAATTTTGATGGCATCAAGATGACAATCACTGGAACGCCGGCGACAAACGACAGTTTCGTGCTCAAGCCAGTTAATGACGTGATTATCGATATGTCAGTGGCTGTTTCCGATCCTAATAAAATTGCTGCAGCATCCGTTAAGCTTGATGATAGTGGAGCTCCCGTTTTAGATGGAAGCGGCAATCCTGTATTTGGCGGTGTTAGTGATAATACGAATGCTAAGGCATTGCTTGCTTTACAAAATGAAAAAATCGTAGGCGGAAAGGCCAGCGTTTCTGGAGCATACGCCAGTTTGGTTGGTACGATTGGTAACCAGACCAGTACTTTGAAGATAAATAATACATCGCAGCAAAACGTTGTTAAGCAACTGACAGCAGAACAGCAGTCTGTATCTGGTGTTAACCTGGATGAAGAATACGGCGATCTGATGCGTTATCAGCAATATTATATGGCGAATGCTCAGGTCATCAAAACAGCACAATCAATATTTGACGCTTTGTTAGCAGCCCGTAGCTAGTTTGACCATTTAATAGAGAGGAATTGATACCATGCGTTTAAGTACGAGCATGATATACCAGCAAAACATGCAGGGCATTATTAATGGTCAGGCAGCGTGGCAAAAGACGGGTGAGCAACTTTCAACTGGAAAGCGAGTTGTCAATCCATCAGATGATCCTATCGCGGCTGCAGGTGCCATTATGCTTGGCCAGGCACAATCGGAGAACGGTCAGTACACGCTAGCACGTACATTTGCCAAACAAAGCATGTCTCTGGAAGAGTCTATCTTAGATAAGAGCGTGACTACGGTTACCAGCGCATTGACTGAAGTAATCAAAGGCGGCGGTGTTCTGAGTGATGACGATCGCAAATCGGTTGCAGCTTCTCTGCGTGGCATGAAAGCTGAGTTGCTGAATATGGCTAACAGCACTGACGGTAACGGCAATTACATTTTTGCTGGTTACGAAACGGACGATGCTCCTTTTGTTGAAGGGGCAGCAGGTGTTGAGTATTTGGGCGGAAACAAAGCTATCTCACAGCGGGTAGATTCGGCTCGAGATATGGCGGTCAGCCATGTAGGCTCTGCGGTGTTCAATGGGATAACCGGTGATGCCCAAAAAGAGCCTGATGGTAGCATTCAATCGGATTTATTTGAGACGCTGGATATTGCAATTAAAGCACTTGAAACGCCTATCGCAGATGCTGATGATGCAACAAAAGCTGGTGTGGCGGCAGCGTTAGAGACTGCAAACCGTGGTTTAAAAAATTCATTGAATAATATTTCTGCCGTCCGAGCAGAGTTAGGTATTCAGCTCAATGAAATTGATAACCTTGATGCAATTGGTAAAGATCGCGATGTGGCAAATAAAACAACGTTATCACAATTGCAGGATACCGACTGGTATGAGGCGATCTCGTCTTATATTATGCAGCAGTCTTCCTTGCAAGCTTCTTATACTTCTTTCCAGAACATGCAGGGAATGTCATTGTTCCAAATGAAATAGTAGTAATGGACGATATTCATCTATTCTACTCTACGATTTGAATACGCTTAAACCGGGCGTGTTTTTTAGGCGTGTCACTCATTATATTGAATGGATGACATGCCATTTTTTATTCCCGGCCATTCTGAATTCCTCTCCGTCTGTTTTATACAATACCTACTGTTATATACGCAGCCGCTTCATTGCATCGATATCTGATGCAGCATTTATAAATGCTATTTACCACCGTCATTTATTTTATAAATATATGCCGAATCTGACAGAGAGTCCGTAGTAGTATGCTGAAATGATAGGCAAGTTTACGGATGCGAAATTAGCATTGCTTTATCTTTTTTGCCTAATAGGTTTATAGGTAACTAGGATGCTGATAATTGGCTAAGAATATCCGCGAGTAAATCGAAAACCTCGCTGAATAAATGTTCCGCGAATGATGGGAGCAGCGGGAGTAATAAGCCTAGCGTCATGATTCCGACGGTGAGTGTAATCGGAAAGCCAATAACAAATATTGAGAGTTGAGGTGCCATACGGTTAAGTATGCCTAACGCTAGGTTGATTGTTAGCAAGAGGGTTATGATAGGGAGTGCCAACATTAATCCGTTAATAAAAATCAATCCAGCAGCGCGCGCAAGCGAGAGGAAGGCATGGCTATTAATTGGATTGGTACTGATTGGCAAGATATAGAAACTATCTGCCAACAAAGAAATAAGCCAGAGATGCCCATCAAAGGTTAAGAACAGCAGGATTGCGAGAATGTTCATGAAACGGGCTATTACCTGCATGTTCGGGCCGCCCGTTGGATCGAAGAAGGTCGCAAAAGCGAGTCCCATCTGTAAGCCAATAAGCTCTCCCGCGTAGCGAATAGCGGCAAATGCCAACTGCATTGACAAGCCTAGTGCCACGCCGATAAGTATTTGTTGTATTAGCAGCCAGACGCCTGCAACAGAAAAGATAGGCGTGGTGTTTAATGGCAAATAAGGCGCAACGAGCAGGGTAATTAGTACACCTAGGCCAATTTTTACCCGATTGCCGATCGCTCTTTCATTAAAGACTGGTGCGGTACTGAGCAATGCAAGAATTCTGACAAACGGCCAGAAAAACTGGCTAACCCAATTCACCATATCCCAACTGTTAAACGTCAGCATGCTTACCCAATAATATTAGGTAACTGGCCGAATAGCGTACGCATATAGTCCAGCATGAGGTTTAACATCCAGGGCCCTGCGATCACTAACGTGAAGAATACTGTTAGGATTTTAGGGATAAATGACAATGTCATTTCGTTTATTTGGGTGGCTGCTTGCAAAAGGCTAATAACCAGCCCGCTGACCAGAGCAGCCATTAGGGGAGGGGCTGCCAGCGCCAACGCGACTTTCATTGCTTCATAGCCCAGTGCCATCACCGATTCTGGTGTCATAGTCGCATTCCTCTAACTATAAAAACTTTGGGCTAATGAACCGAGTAGCAGTTGCCAGCCATCGACTAGTACGAAAAGCATGAGTTTAAAAGGCAAGGAAATTGTCGCCGGAGGAACCATCATCATCCCCAGAGCCATCAATACGCTTGCAACAACGAGGTCGATGATGAGGAAAGGGATAAATACGGTAAAACCAATCTGGAAAGCGGTTTTTAGTTCACTTGTCACAAACGCAGGAAGAAGTACACGCATGGGTACCGCTTCAGGTCCCTGAATTTCTGGGATTTCTGCCAGCCTGGTAAACAATGCCAAATCGGTTTCCCGGGTTTGCCGCAACATGAATTCGCGTACAGGTTCCGCGCCACGTTCGATGGCGACTTCCATGCTGATTTGATCCTGACTAAATGGAAGATAGGCTTCGTCATAAACGCGGTTTAATACCGGTGACATGACAAAGAATGTCAAGAACAGTGTCAATCCGAGCAATACCTGATTCGGTGGCGCGGTTGGCGTGCCCATCGCATTACGTAACAAGCTAAGCACAATGATGATGCGGGTGAAGCTGGTCATCATTAGCAATGCAGCAGGAAGAAACGTTAATGACGTGAGGAAAACCAGCGTTTGTACTGATAGCGTCCAGCTCTGTCCACCGTTAGGTAGTGGTTGCGTCACAATTCCGGGAAGCTGTGCCCATACTGATGGTGCAATGAACAGTAAGCAGATGGCGAAACCATAGCGAAGCGTGTGAAACAAGGCGGTGATACGAAAATAGTTAGGCAAGGCACTCATTCCGATTTTTCCGGACGCTTTAAAACTTTCTTTAACAGTTGATTGAAATCTACTGGCTTGGTGTCGCCAGTGGAGGAACTGTCGTTGATTGGTTGTGCTGGAAGCGTATGCAGCGGTGTAATTTGCTGAGCTGTAACACCTAGTACCAACCAGGTATTATCAACTTCTACAATAACTACTCGCTCACGCTGCCCTACAGGGCAACTGGATACGACTTTTAGCAACTTATTTTGCTTGGCTTGCGGTGCAAAACCGAGTTTACGGGCAAACCAGGCAATTAGTAGAATAAACAATAAAATACCAGCAAGCACGCTACCAACTTGTGTCAGTAACATGCTGCCGGTAAGTGGGGGTTCAGTAACAAGAGTCGACTGCTGGCTTGCTACTGAAGTAGGGGATGATATCGAGGCTGTTGCCATTAACGACTCAGGCGGCGCATACGTTCAGATGGTGTAATGATGTCTGTAATACGAACACCATACTTGTCAGAGACGACGACGACCTCACCTTGGGCGATCAGATAGCCATTGATCAGGATATCCAACGGTTCACCCGCTAAGCCATCAAGTGCAACAACAGAACCTTGGGTTAGGCGCAGAAGCTCTTTTATCGTCATTTTTGTCCGACCGAGCTCAACGGTGAGTTTGACCGGAATATCCAATATCAGATCGATATCCTGTAGGGCACCCAATGGGTCATGGCCGTCTAGTGACTTAAAAATGCCTTCTGTTGTCGCTGCCGGTTTTTCTGCAGCCTGCTGCTCGTTAAATGCATCAGCCCACAGATCGTCCACTGATTCCTTGTCGTCGGACGGTTTCTTGGTGTCACTCATGGGGCTGTTCCTCGTTATCCAGAGAATTCAATATAGGGTTAATCAAATGTTCAACACGTAGGGCGTATTGCCCGTTCAATGTGCCATATTGGCTGGTCAGCACAGGCACACCGTCAACATGAGCAACGATTTTGTCTGGTTTGTCGATCGGTAACACATCGCCGGGCTGTAACTTCAGAATTTTGGACAGTCGCAGCGGAATATCAACAAAGCTTGCAACTAATTCCAATTCAGAATGTTGTACCTGTTTGGCTAAGGTGTCCCGCCAGCTCTGATCTTCCTGACGCGAGTTTTCCAATGGTGGGTTCGCAAGCAGTTCGCGCAGCGGCTCTATCATTGAAAAAGGAATACAGATGTTAAATTCGCCAGTTAGTGAACCGATTTCAACATGAAACGGTGTAGTCACGACGATATCATTAGGCGACGTTGTAATATTGGTAAACTTGACCTGCATTTCTGAACGTACGTATTCGATATCAAGTTTATAAATCGCATTCCACGCTTCGCCATACGCTTCCAGAGCCAGACGTAACATGCGTTTAACCACGCGCTGCTCTGTGTGGGTAAATTCGCGACCTTCGACCTTCGTCGGGAAACGTCCATCACCGCCGAAGAGGTTATCTACAGCGATAAATACCAAACTTGGCGAAAATACGAATAGCGCAGTACCACGTAGCGGTTTTAAGTGAATAAGATTCAGGTTTGTCGGTACCGGAAGGTTCCTGGCAAACTCGTGATAAGGCTGGATCTTGATTCCACCCACGGTAATGTCGGGGCTACGACGCAACAGGTTAAACAACGACATTCTGAATTGGCGAGCGAAACGTTCATTAATAATTTCTAATGCTTGTAAACGCTCACGGATAACGCGTCGCTGAGTATTCGGATCATAGGGTTTTACGCCCCCATCCGTTTTTGATGCCGCATTGGCATCAGCGTCACTATCGCCGCTGTCGCCATTCAATAGTGCATCAATTTCTGCTTGTGAAAGAATACTATCGCCCATAATGGTTACCGCAGTATAAAGGCCGTGAACAGAACATCAGTAACGACCTGGTTAGGTTGACCAGGAACTAATGGTGGGCTTAGCACTTGCTTAATTTGCTCGATTAGCTTCTGTTTACCTTGCTCATTGGCAAGCGTAATTGCGTCCTGACGAGAAAGCAACAATAACAGACGGCTGCGAACTTCTGGCAGATAATTCGTAAAACGAGTGCGCGTTGCCTCATCTGGCAAACGCAGTGTGAATCCAACATATAACACGCGGTCAGGGTCATTATCTGCATTGACTAGATTAACGGTAAAAGTATCCAGTGGCATGAAAACAGGCTCTGGCGGTGGCGGTGCTTCCTGCTCAGCCGTTGCCGCGTTCTTCTGATTTAATAGCCACCAGGCGGCGCCCGCGGCACCAGTTGCAGCGAGAGCAACGATAATCAGTAGTATTAGCCAAATAGACCGTTTACGTCCTGGTCGAACTTGCATATCAGACATAGCCAAAGATAGTTCCCGTTACTTATCGATATTTACTGCTGGATGAAACCAGCAATAAATAAATGCGTAATGTCGATGATTATCCTGCCTATTGCAATGTTCAATACAGAGAATAGGCAGGGAAAATCGTGCTAACTTATTCGTTTACTTCACTTTCAGGCAAAGATATCAACGCCGTTGACCGATGACGCCATCGATTTCAACTGTTCTGGTACGTCTAATAATTCATTCGTGCTTTCTGATGAATGGCCAAATTGCTGTTGGTAAGACGAGCCACGGCTGTTGCCATCGTTGTTATTGCTAGCCATTTGCTGCTGCCAGGCAGAGGAATCACTACCTACACTGCTCTGACCAAGGTTAATTCCACTTTCTGCCATCGCATTACGCAAATGAGGCAGCGCCGCTTCCAGCGCTGAACGAACCTGACTGCTTGCTGAAGCCAGATGAATTTGTGCCTGGTTATCATCAAGTTTTAGACTGATGTGCAGTGCGCCCAATTCTTGTGGATTTAAACGTAACTCTACAGTTTGCTGGCCGTTACGGCTGAACATAATGATTTGCTGACCCAATGCGTCTTGCCATTGTGGCGAGCCAAACGGTGCATTTAACTGAGCACTTGTTGCCTGAGGGGCTGGAGCAGTGCTTCCAACTGATGCAGGTTGAACGTGCATAGCCTGCACCACTGGTGGTGTTGTTTGAGACGCGCCGTTGCCCAAGGTAGAAGCCGATTCAGACGCATTGCGATCGCCAGCAAGAGAGTGCGGTGTCGTCAGCGCAAATTTTGCAGCATCGTCCGTAGACTCAGTCGTTGTCGATGAGGTCTGTTTGGTTGCATGATGCAGATCGCGCGAGATATCCGCATTTTTATCTGGCATGACTGATGTGTCGAGCAGCTTTGCTAGCGTGCCTTTGGCACTTTCACCCGTATTGTTTAGTACAGATGCGGGAGCCTCGTTCTGGCGTTTAGCGTCAATGAGCCCCGGAATATTTAAACCCGTCGTATTAACGACAGTCGCAGCAATACTATCGACGGCAGTTGGCGCAGGTAGTGGCGCAGTTTGCAACATGGCAAGCAGTGCCTGCATTGCAATCGCATCGTCTGCAGTATTGTCGTTATCTTTCTTATCCAGACCTTTTAACTTTGCCTGTTCTGCAATTTCTGGATTTTGCTTACCTGCTGTAATGGTTGCTCCAGTCAGAGAACTGAATGAAGAAAGCAGGGCATTTAAATCGTCACGACTAAGCGAAGCGTTATCTTTCCCTAAAGCGTTTAGCAGGGCTTCTTCATCTACTTTGTCGAGTGTCTTTTTACCCGAAGTATCGGCTACTTGTGATATGCGTTTGCTCAACAGATCAACAAAATCTTTTGGTAGCTCACCCTGTGTCAGCAAAGAAGCAGAAGAACTGCTTGTATCACTGGCAGTGGTAGCTATAGGTAACGCGGACAGATTCATGATTCTGTTTTCCTCTGTGAGGCCCGTTGGGCAAATTCATCCATTTGTTTTTGTTCTATTTTATTTTCTTTGGCAAGTTGTCTTGTCACTTCGCGATCCTGCAATTTCTCAAATGCATTCAATCGCTGCTGTTTTTCTTGCCAAGTCTTCATTGCTAAATCTAAACGTGATGTCCATTGTGAGAGCTGTTGTCTGTGTTGCTCAATTGCGCTGTCCAGCGTTCGGATGAATTGCTGATAATTTTGCCAGCTATTATTCGCCATACCAGAGGACATCGTCGAGTTCAATTTTTGACGATAGTCATCCTGATAGTTTAACAGCATATCGAGTTGCTGCTCAGCCTGTTGGTGCGCCTGTCGTACCTGGCCCAACTGCCCAGCAGCTTTCTCAACATCCTTCTGCGCCAGTTCGCGTAGTGTAACCAGCGGTGACTGGGTTTTCATCTGCTCTCCTACTCATTACGAGGGAAAATAGTGTGCAACGCCTGGCAGGCTTCTTCATAGTTGCTTTGTTCAAACATCCCTTGCTGCAAGAAGGCTTCCAAGTGCGGATAGAGCCGAATTGCTTTGTCAAGCATAGGGTCACTGCCTGCGGCGTAAGCACCAACACTGACTAAATCACGGTTACGTTGGTAACTGGATAGTAACTGTTTAAACTGTCTTACAGAAGCATAGTGGCCTTCATCGATCAGCGCTGTCATCGCACGACTAATCGATGCTTCAATATCAATTGCCGGATAGTGACCAGACTCCGCGAGTTGACGGGACAACACGATATGTCCGTCAAGGATGGCACGAGCAGAGTCGGCTATAGGGTCCTGCTGGTCATCACCTTCTGTCAGAACAGTATAGAAGGCGGTGACTGAACCACCTCCATGAATACCATTTCCTGCGCGTTCTACCAGCGCGGGTAATTTGGCAAAGACAGAAGGGGGATAACCCTTGGTTGCCGGCGGTTCGCCAATTGCTAAAGCAATTTCACGCTGTGCCATGGCATAACGCGTGAGCGAATCCATGATGAGCAGAACGTGATGACCGCGATCGCGAAAATCTTCAGCAATACGCGTGGCATACGCTGCCCCTTGCATCCTTAGTAATGGAGAAACATCAGCCGGGGCGGCAATAACAACAGAGCGTGCTCGTCCTTCCGTGCCCAGGATATTCTCGATAAAATCTTTTACTTCTCGGCCACGTTCACCGATAAGGCCAACCACAATGACGTCAGCCTGAGTATAGCGCGCCATCATGCCTAACAGCACACTTTTACCAACTCCTGAACCAGCAAACAAGCCCATTCGCTGCCCTCGACCTACGGTGAGCAAGGCATTGATGGCTCGAACACCTACATCCAGAACACTTTCGATTGGCGTTCTTTGCAATGGGTTGAAAGGTGGCGTGATCAGCGGCGCGCGATAGCCTGTATCGGGTGCAGGTAAACCATCCAGCGGTTTTGCACTGCCATCTAGCACACGACCAAGTAACTCTGGGCCTAATGGTAATTGCTTTCCCTGACTGCTGCTGTCTTGGCCGACGCGGGCGTAAACACGAGCACCAGGGGTAATACCTTCAACTTCTTCCAACGCCATGAGAAAGAGTTTTTGCCCGTTGAAACCGACAACTTCACATTCGATCTCTTCAACTTTAGCGCCATTTTGCCGTTCGATGAGGCAGGTTGCGCCCAGCGGCATGTGCAACCCTGTTGCTTCCAATACCAAACCTGTCGCCCGGGTTAAGCGGCCGTAACGACGCACTGAAGGTGTGTCGTCAATTCGCTTCTCAAATGAATCGAGAGAAGAGAGCCAGCGTCCGAGGCGTGAAGTCATTATAATTCTCCCGGGGCGGCTAAACGGCAAAGCTCATGCCAGCGTGTTGCCAGGCTGGCATCCAGATCGCCTTCTTCTGCACTCACCTTGCAACCACCAGGATGGAGCTGGCTATCAGCAAGCAATCTCCAACCATGTAAGCTGAGTGTTGGGCCCAAATATTGTTCAACGCGTTCCAGATCTGAAGGATGAACGCGCAATTGAGTCTTACCTGAAAACATCGGTTCCTGCTGGATCAATTGCTGTATTTGACCAAGCAGGGCATTACCGTCGCACACCGGAGGCTGCCCCAGAATCTGCTTGGCTGCAGTCAAAGCCAACTGCATCAGGCGAGCAGGGATCACGCTGTCGAGCGTATCCAACGTCTGTTGGAATTCGGTGACCATTTGCTGCATCTGTTCGATGATCGGCTGCTGCTGCTGTAAGGAATTTTGCAACCCCTGCTGTTGCCCCTTCGCTAAACCTTCCTGATAACCTGCGTCATAGCCTTGTTGGTGGCCTTGAGCAAAACCTGTTTCTCGCGCCTGTTGCATCGTACTTTCACGCAGAGACGTGAGTTCATCCTCTAAAGTAGGGACGGCGTTCTCTTCGTTGAAACGCTCCAGCGCAGGCACTTCAGGTTCATCATTTACCTGATATGCGGATACGGACTTTGAAACTGGTTCAGCCAGGTCATTGAGCTTCCAGGGCTGCCAAGCCAGATTTTTGGGGGCATTAGACATATGCATCCTCGCCGCCACCGATAATCATCTCGCCACTGTCTGCCAGTCGACGAACGATAAGCAGAATCGCTTTCTGTTCGTTTTCGACCTGGGACATACGTACCGGACCACGAGTTGATAGGTCGTCGCGAAGAATTTCTGCCGCACGCTGAGACATGTTGCGCAGGAATTTCTCGCGTAACGGTTCTTCGGCGCCTTTCAATGCCAACAGCAGAGATTCGGACTCGACTTCCTGCAGAAGACGCTGGATGCTGCGGTCGTCCACGTCCACCAGATTTTCGAACAGGAACATTTCGTCGATGATTTTCTGTGCCAATTCGCCATCGAATTCGCGTACAGCATCGATAACGGCCTCTTCCTGCTGGGTTTTCATCAGGTTGATAATCTCAGCCGCAGTACGAACACCACCCATTTTGCTGCGTTTGAGGTTCTGACCATCCAACAAGCCATTCAGAACATCTGTCAACTCTGCTAATGCAGAAGGCTGAACGCCACCGAAGGTCGCAATACGCAGCATGACGTCATGACGAAGACGTTCATCAAACAGGGCTAAGATATCGGCAGCTTGGGCACGCTTCAGGTGCACCAAGATTGTGGCGATAATCTGCGGATGTTCGTCGCGAATAAGGTCTGCGGCAATCTGCGGTTCCATAAAGTTGAGTGTTTCCATTCCACTTGTGGAGTCGCGGCTCTCAAGAATATCTTCCAGCAGGCTAGACGCTCGCTCTTCACCAAGGGCTTTGACAAGCACTGAACGAAGGTAATCGCCAGCATTCACGCTGAGAGCAGCATATTGCTCAGAGTCAGATTCAAACTCTCTCAGGATTTCGAGTAGTTGCTGTTGCGATACCTGTCTCATGTTTGCCATTGCAGAACTGAGATGCTGTACTTCTTTGGTCGAAAGGTGAGTAAACACTTCCGCAGCACGGTCTTCACCAATGGTCATCAATAAGATGGCGCTTTTTTCTGTTCCTGTCAGGCTCATAGTTCAGTACTCATCCATTGGCGAATGACCAGAGCGACGACGCGTGGATCGTTCTCTGCCATTTCACGTATACGGTTACTTTGCATTTCTGCATTGACACGTTGTTGCGATTTCCGCTGCTGCTCAACTTCCGAGCTACTCAGATTGACCATAACATCGTTATCTGCACCTTGAGAAAGGGTGGCAGCTGCCAGTGCCGCTTCTTGTTGCTGCGCTTTTCTCTGCAATTGTGGACGGACCAATTTACGCCACAAGATCCAGGCAACGATCAGGACCAACAGCCAACGACCGGCTTCCATCAGGAGATCGAGAAATGCCTGTTTTTGCCAGAAGGGGAGTTCGCCAGAACTGTCAGTGGTATCCATAAATGGCGTGTTAACGACATTTAATGTATCGCCACGTTCAGCAGAGAAGCCCATTGCTTCACGCGCTACTGTTTCAATTTGTTTGATCTGATCTTCTGTCAGCGCAACTGGTTTACCATCCTCACCAGGAGCCTGATAGTTAACGATAATGGCTGCAGACAAGCGCTTCACACCACCCGTGCTGTGCTTGGTGTGTAAAATAGTCTTGTCGACTTCATAGTTTGTCGTTGCATCATTGCGGACGTTCGAGGTCTGAACGACGGTATTGGCATTCGCTGCATTCGCTTGCGTGCCAGCCGCATTGTTTTGGTTCTGCTGGCCTGCCTGATTATTCGCATTAGCGTTGGCATTATTTGGCGGAGTCGCGATAGGTGCTGTCGGTGCGGGTGCGGGTTGGTTGGTCAATGCACCAGGGACGCCACCTACGTTCGGGCCCCCTTTCTGCTCACTCTGGCTGGTTTGTTGAGAGCGAACGGCCGCTTTATCCGGCGGCTGGTTAGGTTGATACTGTTCGTCAGTTTGTTCGCGAGCTGAGAAATCGATTTGTGCGGTAACCTGAGCATGTACGTTGCCCATACCAACCATTGGGGCAATGATTGATTCTATACGGCGTTGGTACATTGCCTCGACTTCGTTGCTGTACTTAAGCTGCGCAGCATTCAGGTCGCGGCTGCTGCTACCCGCTTGAGTTAACAGGCGCCCAGTTTGATCGACGACAGTAATATTATCCGGTGGCAGGCCAGCAACGCTGCTGGAAACCATGTATACGATAGAGTTGATTTGACCTTCATCTAATGCACGGCCCGGCTGTAATGTCAGAGTGACAGAAGATGAGGGGGACTTTTGCTCACGTACGAACAATGAAGGCTTCGGTATGGCAAGGTGAACTCGCGCATTCTGGACCGGACCTAGTGTTTCTATCGTTCTGGATAGCTCGCCTTCCAGCGCACGCTGGTAATTAATTTGCTCGCTGAATTGGCTGATGCCAAATTTTTCCTTGTCGAGCAATTCAAAGCCAACGGCACCGCCTTTGGGTAGTCCCAATTGGGCAAGTCGTAGCCGAGTTTCATAGACATTCTCGGCGGGAATCATTATAGCGCCGCCGTTTTCCGCAAAGCGGTAAGGGATATTCAGCTTTGTTAACTCGCTGACAATCGCACCGCCATCACGATCATTTATATTGCTATAAAGAACCCGATAATCTGGGCCTTTGGCCCATAGCGTTAATGCGACAACAATCGCAATCGTCGCGGCTGCAGCGATCAGGAGCGGAATCTTCGGATTGGCGCGTAACCGGTTGAGTATTTCGCCAAAGCTGTTTTTACCGGTAGCGGAACCGGTTAATGAGGCGTTCATACTCTATCTCTGCTTGGTTGTTGAACGATATACTTAGCATTGTTACGTGACAAAACAGAACTCCCTGATTGCGCAATCAATAAAACATTTCGCCTAGGTTTATCGGCATGTCATTATTTTCCGTAAAAGAAAAATCGATGGGTCGATAAGGTAGCATTTTTCACGCTAATTACCCCATTTAGACTAAATGGGGTGTGATAGGTTATCGCTGTCATAAATGTATGTAAAAACCTAAGCAGTATGGTTTAGTGAGGTATTATGTCGATTCAAGGTATTGATGGCGTTCTACAGCAAATGCAGGTCAAGGCTCTGCAGGCTGCCGACACGCCTATAGCCAGACCATCCGTAGAGCCTGGTTTTGCCAGTGAGTTGAAAGCCGCGATCGATAAGATCAGCGACACGCAGCAGGCTGCTCGTACGCAGGGCGAAAAATTTACCATGGGTGTACCGGGTGTTGCATTGAATGATGTGATGGTGGATTTACAGAAATCATCAATTTCAATGCAGATGGGCATTCAGGTGCGTAATAAACTGGTATCTGCGTATCAGGAAGTGATGAATATGTCCGTTTGATGTCGCCTGATGGCATCAAACTGTAATTAGTAAAGTATTGTGCCTAGCCTCATTGTTAACTCAATGAGGCTAGGCACAATCTTTATCTCTATAGCCTGCCTTGCAATTCCTTTCCTTCGTTTCGTACTGACTTCTCGTTGTACTCATCGTTGAATAAGTGTACTAAAAATTTCAACGATGGATAAAAAACGCGCTTCGTATAAACAAGAAGCGCGTCGAGATCGATGTAATTTATAGAACGCTATGAACGTGTTTCGTCAGGCAACGGTTCTCCAGGCAGCAGTCGCTGTCCTGCAAATTCGCTATAAGTCGTATTAATTGACTTTTGCTTGAGTGATTGCCCCATTAACGAACTTAACTCATCCATCCGCTTCTGCAGTAGTTGTTTTACTTTCGCTTCATTATCCATCACTTCCTGCAAAATCTGTCGTAGGTGCAGTCGCATCATACTGTCGATTTCGTCAGGAATTGGCGTATTGACCAAGCCTTCGACGGACTGAACATAAACAATCTCTTGCTCAACCAACGTATCCCATTGACCACCTACGGCCAAGTGAAGAATTTTTTGACTCAGAGACAAAAGCTGTTGGTAATTTTTTAGAAGCCGATGGGGGGAGACCATTAACGTACTTCCTGCTCTGGTTTGTAATTAGGGCCGATTTGCCGCCAGGCATCAGCGATATTTTCTAGCAACGCTTCAACGTCTTCTATCGCTTTTGCATCGTTATGTAAATTGGCAATCAACAAACGCTGAGACATGTAGTCGTAGAGAGCGGACAGGTTTTCAACCAACTCACCCCCTCTTTCCATATCCAATCCGGCTTTTAGTCCGTTATTGATAATGTCGATTGCTTTAGATAACGCCATACCTTTACCTGGGATGTCGCCTTGCTCCATGAGGATGCGCGCGCGCACCATCGCACTGCGTGCGCCATCAAACAGCATGACAATAAGCTGGTGAGGGCTTGCGCTCATCACGCTGCTTTCAAGGCCTACCTGAGCATAGGCCTGACTACCTTTCATATTGTACATCACGCTACCTATCTACTTAATCAGCAAATTTTAGAGCTTGGAGAACATACTGGTTAAACTAGCAGCCGTTGAACTCATCTGAGACATCGCTTTATCTAGATCTGTAAATTGTTTCTGGTAGCGAGCAATTGTTTCTTCAATACCGTCTTTGATTCGCTGAGATTGGGTATCCAGACTTTTAATCGTTTGATTAATACTATCTTCTTTCGTTTTGATAGTACCATCGACGGTATCAAGGAGTTCTTTCAGATAACCACGAGTTTGTGTCGCAAAACCAGTTTTGTCATTATCACCCACGAAAAAGGCTTGAACTTTTCCTGGTTCTTCTTTAAGCGCTTTATCCAAGACAGTGTTGTCTATTTCAAGTTTGCCTGTCTTAAAATTTTGCTTGATGCCTAAATCGGCGAGAATATTAAATTGACCATTGTCGCTTTGTACTGTGGTGAGTTGGCCTTTAAGTTTGTTCTGTATACCACGGACAGTTGAGTCACCGATTAATGCACCATTTGTGCTGGATTGATCTTCCCCTTTTTTAACTGCGGTGTATTTGGTTTGTGACGCGATAGTATCTTGAAGGCCGTTATAAGCATCAACCCATGCTTTTATAGCATCTTTCATGCCCGTGATGTCTTGATCAACGGTTAGTGTTTCTGGTTTACTCGCTTCTGTTTTAGCTTGTAGTGTTAAGCTGACACCTTCAAATGCATCATCAATCGTATTGCTTTGGCGCTCAATGGTGATGCCGTTTGCAATGATTACAGCATTCTGCGCTGCCACTTTCTCGGTTGTTGAGCCCAGAACATTACCGCCGTCAGTTAGCGTAATTTCACCTTTTTCGCCACTGTTTCTGGCTGTTAGCATCAGGTAATATTCGTTATCTTTGGCTTTGACTACGCTGGCGCTTACACCACCGTTTGCTTTATTGATAGCGTCACGGACGTCGTTCAGCGAGGTTTCTCCGCCTTTGATATCAACCGTCAATGACTTACCATCTGCCTGAGCGATAGTGAGAGAGCTATCTGCTGAACTTAGCGCTGTTGTGGCACTCGTTTTAGCGCTGGAAGTAATGGAGTGAGCTTGAGCTAACTGCTGTACCTCAATACTGTAGCTGCCTGCGACGGCCTTGCTGCTGGTTGTTGCAGTAAATGCCTTATTAGTGCTGGATACTTTTGTGTTGGTGATTCCATCAATAGAGCCAGTGACAACACCGAATGATTGAGATTTGGCTAAGGTATTGGTTGCGGTATTGAGTCTGTCGAGTGAGCTCTTCAGTGCGCTGACACCGGTAAGTTGAGCTTTATAACTGGATTGTTGTGTTGTAATGGGCGTCAAACGTTGGTTTTCAGCCGTTCTCAATTGTGTTAACAAACCGGCCAAATCTAAACCTGAACCTACACCTAATGAAGAAATGCTTGCCATGATCGAATCCTTTATTTGTCCAGAGCCAATGGTCTATATGACGATTATCGGCAGTACGAATAATAAGTTTAGCATTTTAAGTCTGTGTTATTGCCGAGCACTGCAATTGAGATTGTTTTAGTTCTATCTACTAAAGGTAGACGTTGTTGACCTGTGTGGAGAACTTCGCCCGAAATGGCGTATCAGAACGTTTTGATGGCCATAAAACTTACTTCAGTAAAAATTAAAGCTTTTGAAAAGCCTTCCGATAAAGAAGTACAACGGGGATGACCCCGTGGGTCTAACCCGAATTTACGTCTCATTGATTAAGGAACGCTTATCATGGCATCGATTAATACTAACATCATGTCTCTGGTTACCCAGAACAACCTGAACAAGTCACAATCTTCTCTGGGCACCGCTATTGAGCGTTTGTCTTCTGGTCTGCGTATCAATAGTGCAAAAGACGATGCTGCTGGTCAGGCGATTGCCAACCGTATGACTGCACAGGTTAAAGGCCTGACTCAGGCTGCGCGTAATGCGAACGACGGTATCTCTCTGACGCAGACTGCAGAAGGTAACCTGAACGAAATCAACAACAACTTACAGCGTGTTCGTGAGCTGGCGGTGCAGGCAGCAAGTGATACCAACGGCAGTACTGACCGTACTTCAATCTACACTGAAATGAAGCAACGTCTGGACGAAATCGACCGTGTTGCTGGCGCCGCTTCTTTCAACGGCACGAGCCTGCTGGACGGTACTGCAAGCGGCGGTATCAACATTCAGGTTGGTGCAAACACCGGTGCTAATGAAGTTATCACTATCGATTCTGGCGCGCTGGTTAATGCAACGACGACTTCTGGTGCCGGTCTGGCTTCAGGCGTCTCTACTGCCGTTGCTGCAATCAGTGGTGGTACTGGTACTATTGGTGGGTCAGGTGGTCTGGCTGCAACAATCATTAGCAGCGTTGATACTGCACTGAAAGCGGTAGATACCGCACGTAGTAACCTGGGTGCGATCCAGAACCGTTTCGAATCCACGATCACCAACGTA
>NZ_LXFV01000057.1 GCF_002847345.1 Pectobacterium peruviense | reverse complement strand
AGGGGGCATTGGGCGGCGAATCACCACGTATCGGGCAATCAGAGGAGCGTACGTGATGAACAAAAACCATTCCGCCATAAACCAGGCCTCAATAAATTATGCCGCCATAACCGCGCGGTTATCCGCAGGGTGGCACACGTATCGTCAACTGGAACGCGTTACGGGATCGCAGTCGAAAGTATTCCGTTGGTGTTGCCTGAGCCTGCTGGCGGCAGCTATCACGCAGGGACTCGCGCTGGCATGTCTGTTTCCGCTGCTGTTTTTTTTTTT
>NZ_LXFV01000056.1 GCF_002847345.1 Pectobacterium peruviense | reverse complement strand
AACAACACCATCAACAACCTGTCTAACGCCCGTGGCCGAATTCAGGATGCGGATTATGCGGTGGAAGTGTCGAACATGACCAAGGCGAACATTCTGCAGCAGGCTGGTACATCAGTGCTGTCTCAGGCGAACCAGGTTCCTCAGACCGTTCTGTCTCTGCTGCGTTAATCGTAAGCAACATAGCGTGATGCTAAAACCCAGCCATGTGCTGGGTTTTTTCTTTCTGAAACAGATATTTTTGAATAAAAAACGCAGACAGACAAAAAATTAAAGATTTTGAAAAAGGTTCCGATAATTAGTAAGGACGGGGATGAGCCAATGAGCTGAACCCGACACTTAACATCTCATTGATTAAGGAACGCTTATCATGGCATCGATTAATACTAACATCATGTCTCTGGTTACCCAGAACAACCTGAATAAATCACAATCTTCTCTGGGCACCGCTATTGAGCGTCTGTCTTCTGGTCTGCGTATCAATAGTGCAAAAGACGATGCTGCTGGTCAGGCGATTGCCAACCGTATGACTGCACAGGTTAAAGGCCTGACGCAGGCTGCGCGTAACGCGAACGACGGTATCTCTCTGACTCAGACCGCAGAAGGTAACCTGAACGAAATCAACAACAACTT
>NZ_LXFV01000055.1 GCF_002847345.1 Pectobacterium peruviense | reverse complement strand
ACTGAGCAAGCGCACCTGTTGATGTCATGAGTGTAGACTCATGCTGACGCGATAGTGCCGGATTTTTAATTCGGTACGGATTTTTCGTGTCCCCATCGTCTAGAGGCCTAGGACACTGCCCTTTCACGGCTGTAACAGGGGTTCGAATCCCCTTGGGGACGCCAATCCGATAATGAGTGAAAGACATTATCACCGAATATCTTAAAGATGATTCTTTGGAGTCATGTTTACGATA
>NZ_LXFV01000054.1 GCF_002847345.1 Pectobacterium peruviense | reverse complement strand
TCACCACCGCCAACACGAATCACACTTACTCTGTGGATACGGTTGTGCCAACGGCGTCGATTTCTATCGATGATGTGACGTCGGATAACGTGATTAACGCAGCCGAATCCGGTCAGACCATTGCGGTGACGGGTAACGTCGACAACGACGTGAAAGCGGGTGATGCGGTGACGGTGAAAGTCGGTACCGAAACCTACCAGACCACCGTGAATCCTGATGGCAAGACCTGGAGCGTC
>NZ_LXFV01000053.1 GCF_002847345.1 Pectobacterium peruviense | reverse complement strand
AACGAGCAGAAATACCTTAATAGGCTTGTAGCTCAGGTGGTTAGAGCGCACCCCTGATAAGGGTGAGGTCGGTGGTTCAAGTCCACTCAGGCCTACCAACTCTTCCGTGAGTGGTATCTAAGGTAACTGTAAGTAGAGACGGGGTTATAGCTCAGCTGGGAGAGCGCCTGCCTTGCACGCAGGAGGTCTGCGGTTCGATCCCGCATAGCTCCACCATCACTACTCGGTATGATAAAAAAACATCAGAGTGTACCTGTTTGGGTGCACTGCGATG
>NZ_LXFV01000052.1 GCF_002847345.1 Pectobacterium peruviense | reverse complement strand
GCGATACCGCAGGCAATGTGACCACCGCCAACACGAATCACACTTACGGTGTGGATACGGTGGCGCCAACGGCGGCGATCTCTATCGATAACGTCACCTCGGATAACGTGATTAACGCAGCCGAATCCGGTCAGACGATTGCGGTGACCGGTAAGGTTGATAACGATGTCAAAGCGGGCGATGCGGTGACGGTGAAAGTCGGCACGGAAACCTACCAGACGACGGTGAATACCGATGGCAAGACCTGGAGCGTCAATGTTCCGGGCTCCGTATTAGCCGCGAACGGTGATGTGAGTGCGACCGTGACGACTCG
>NZ_LXFV01000051.1 GCF_002847345.1 Pectobacterium peruviense | reverse complement strand
TGGTGCTTTATGTATTCTTGTATCCTGACCGTGTTTTTCCCTACCGTATCAACGTAATACCCTCGGCACCAAAATTCCCTGTTACGGTATTTGAACTTCAAATCGCCAAACTGCTCATAAAGCATCAGGCTGCTCTTTCCCTTTAGGTACCCCATAAATCCCGAGACACTCATCTTAGGCGGGATTTCCAGAAGCATATGGATGTGATCCACACAGCATTCCGCTTCCAGAATATTCACGTTTTTCCATTCGCACAGCTTTCTTAAAATACTGCCTATCGCTTTGCGTTTTTCCCCGTAGAACACCTGCCTTCGGTACTTCGGCGCAAAAACTATGTGATATTTACAGTTCCATCGC
>NZ_LXFV01000050.1 GCF_002847345.1 Pectobacterium peruviense | reverse complement strand
GGTCACGCTCAGGCTGCCGCTGGTGCCGGTCTGGGCCAGCACCGTCGCTGCGGTGGCGTCCAGGTCGGTCACGCTCAGGCTGCCGCTGGTGGTCAGGGCTGCATTGGTCTCGGTCAAGGCGGCGGTGGCGCTGCTCAGGGTGGAGACGTCGTTGCTGCCGGTGATGTTGACGGTCACCGTGTTGCTGGCACCGTCGGTGGTGCTGACGGTGAACACTTCGGTCACCACCTGGCCAGACGTTTGCTGCCGGTTGTTGACGGTCACCGTGTTGCTGGCACCGTCGGTGGTGCTGACGGTAAACACTTCGGTCACCAGGCC
>NZ_LXFV01000049.1 GCF_002847345.1 Pectobacterium peruviense | reverse complement strand
CGATCCTGCCGGCAATGTGACCACCGCCAACACGAATCATGCTTACGGCGTCGATACCGTGGCGCCAACGGCCTCAATCTCTATCGACAATGTCACCAGCGATAACGTGATTAATGCCAGCGAATCGGGCCAGACGATTGCGGTGACGGGCAAAGTCGGCAATGAAGTGAAAGCCGGTGATGCGGTGACGGTGAAAGTCGGTACCGAGACCTACCAGACCACGGTGAATACCGATGGCAAGACCTGGAGCGTGAACGTTCCGGGATCGGTGCTGGCGGCGAACGGTGATGTTTCTGCGACCGTGACGACACGCGATCCTGCTGGCAATGTCACCACCGCCAATACCAGCCACGCTTACGGCGTCGATAC
>NZ_LXFV01000048.1 GCF_002847345.1 Pectobacterium peruviense | reverse complement strand
GCAGCGTGTTCGTGAGCTGGCGGTTCAGGCAGCAAGTGATACCAATGGTCAGACTGACCGTGGTTCAATCTACACTGAAATGAAGCAACGTCTGGACGAAATCGACCGTGTTGCTGGTTCCGCTTCTTTCAACGGCACGAACCTGCTGGACGGTTCCGCAAGTGGCGGTATCAACATTCAGGTTGGTGCAAACACCGGTGCTAATGAAGTTATCACCATTGACTCGGGTGCGCTGGTTAACGCTAAAACTTCTGGTGGTCTGTCATCTGGCGTATCTAGTGCTGTTGCTGCAATCAGCGGCACAACTGCAAGTGGTGCTGTAAGCGGCATTGGTGGTGACGATGGTCTGGCTCAAAAAATTGTTGATGCCGTTGATACCGCACTGAAAGCGGTAGACACCGCGCGTAGTAACCTGGGTGCGATCCAGAACCGTTTCGAATCCACGATCACCAACGTG
>NZ_LXFV01000047.1 GCF_002847345.1 Pectobacterium peruviense | reverse complement strand
CTCGCCACTATGCGCACGTTGACTGCCCAGGACACGCCGATTATGTGAAAAACATGATCACCGGTGCTGCTCAGATGGATGGCGCGATCCTGGTTGTTGCTGCGACTGATGGCCCAATGCCTCAGACCCGTGAGCACATCCTGCTGGGTCGCCAGGTTGGCGTTCCGTTCATGATCGTATTCATGAACAAATGCGACATGGTTGATGACGAAGAGCTGCTGGAACTGGTTGAGATGGAAGTGCGTGAGCTGCTGTCTCAGTACGATTTCCCGGGCGACGACATCCCGGTAATTCGTGGTTCTGCTCTGAAAGCGCTGGAAGGCGAAGCTGAGTGGGAAGCAAAAATCATCGAACTGGCCGGCTACCTGGATTCTTATATTCCAGAACCAGAGCGTGCGATTGACAAGCCGTTCCTGCTGCCAATCGAAGATGTATTCTCCATCTCCGGTCGTGGTACCGTTGTGACCGGTCGTGTAGAGCGCGGTATTGTTAAAG
>NZ_LXFV01000046.1 GCF_002847345.1 Pectobacterium peruviense | reverse complement strand
GGATAGATCGTAAAGACGCTGCAAGTACGTCCATTGTATCTTGAACTAGGTAGTGGGTGATGGTTAGCTACCATCACCTGAAACAGGGTGAATCTGGTACGTCCTATAAGGTCAGACCTTGTCTTACAGCTGAGATCCCCTGTTTCACCTTTCACGCCAGCATCAACTTTGAACGGTAGCCAGGAGCATAGACTCCGCATGAACAAGGAAAATGGGCGTGATGGTTATATGTGAAAGGAGACACGTGTGATTCAGTTAGGTATTGATGTCGGAAAAAGCAAAATAGACTTATGCCTCAGGCCAGATGGCCCGAAAGGTCGCAAGAAAACCAAAATACTGACTAACGGACCTGATGTCGCAGTCAGCGTTCTGGAATGGCTGGCAAAGCAGAAAGTCGCTCCCACGGATGTTCAGGTGGTGATGGAGTCAACAGGCACTTACCATGAACATCTGGCTTACGGCCTTTATGAGCGGGCTGTACGCGTCGTCATTGCCAATCCTGCCCGCGTCCGTGCCTTTGCTCAGGGCATGGGTATCCTCACTAAAAATGATACTGTCGATGCTGACGTTTTAGCCCAGTATGGTGCTATGCGTCAGCCGGATGTGTGGCAGCCCCCTTCTCCCGCTATCCACGAACTAAAAGCACTCCTCAGCAGACGTGATGCGTTGGTACACGATGTGGGTCGTGAAAAAAGCCGACTCGAGAAACTTCTCTCAACGCGATGTTCATTGCTGGTTGAAGCCTCTGTCAGAAAGATGCTTCAGGTGCTGAACAACGAACTGCAGGTGGTACAAGCGCTGATTGATAACCATATCGATAACCATCCTGATCTGAAACGGGATATGGAATATCTGACGTCGATAAAAGGGATAGGGTCAGCAGTCGGGAGTACAATGCTGGTAGTCCTGAGGGGAAATCACTTCATCAGTGCAGAACAGGCAGCATCCTGGGTGGGGGTTGTACCTAAGGAAAAACGCTCAGGAAGCTCTGTCCGCGGCAGAACAAGACTATCAAAGAATGGTCCTCCAGAAGTGAGAGCCAAACTCTTTATGGCTGCAATAGTTGCCGTCAAACACAACCCTCTGCTCAAACAGTTTTATGATCGCCTTCTGGCGGCGGGAAAAGCGAAGATGTCAGCGCTGGGCGGGGTGATGAGAAAGCTGGTACACATCTGCTACGGTGTTGTGATGAAACAGCAAAAGTATGACGAGAATTACGCTACAGCAGCTTGACGATCAAGACGGTAGCTGTAAGCTCG
>NZ_LXFV01000045.1 GCF_002847345.1 Pectobacterium peruviense | reverse complement strand
ACAGCGTGTGCGTGAGCTGGCGGTGCAGGCAGCAAGTGACACCAACGGTAGTACTGACCGTACTTCAATCTACACTGAAATGAAGCAACGTCTGGACGAAATTGACCGTGTTGCTAAATCAGCATCTTTCAACGGCACGAACCTGCTGGACGGTACTGCAAGCGGCGGTATCAACATTCAGGTTGGTGCAAACACCGGTGCTAATGAAGTTATCACTATCGACTCTGGTGCGCTGGTTAATGCTTCAACGACTTCAGGCCTGTCTTCTGGTGTTTCTACTGCAGTAGACACAATCAGTGGCGGCACAGGTGCTGCGAGTGGTTCTGGTGCTATCGGTGGTTCTGGTGGCTTGGCACAACAAATCGTAAGTGCTGTTGATACCGCACTGAAAGCGGTAGATACCGCGCGTAGTAACCTGGGTGCGATCCAGAACCGTTTCGAATCCACGATCACCAACGTGAACAACACCATCAACAACCTGTCTAACGCCCGTGGCCGAATTCAGGATGCGGATTATGCGGTGGAAGTGTCGAACATGACCAAGGCGAACATTCTGCAACAGGCTGGTACATCAGTGCTGTCTCAGGCGAACCAGGTACCTCAGACCGTTCTGTCTCTGTTGCGTTAATCGTAAGCAATATGGCATGAAATTTAACCCGGCCATGTGCCGGGTTAAATTTATCAGTCGCTCCAATGTCTCGGTACTTTCTTGAGTTTTTAATAGTATCTTCATGATTCTTCTATCTTAATTTCCTCCGTTTTTTTGCCTTTCAATTTGGTATATGTACCTTTTGAGCAAGTTTTTTCCTGTTTCTGGTTTTAAAAATAGCTATAAATGATTATTTATCATGCGATTAGGTAATGCAGGCAATAAAAAAGTAGATTCCAGTAAAGTTGTCAGGAGAGGAAGTTGCAGTTTTGATTCTAATGCTTTAAATAGCATGGTAATTGATTGGTTTATTTATCGTTTAGTTTGATTTTCTAGCCTTAAAATGGAAGTATTTATATATCTGTTTTGTCTACAAGGCTCCTTTCTATGCCACGCGTCTTTATCAGCACACTTCAACTTATCGACTACAGAGATGAAACACTGGCCATTTTGGATCTGATTGGTGGATTCATCGATAACGGCTGGAGTGTAGATATCTATTGCCATCAATATGATGTTCGCATAAAAACTCTGATAGAGAAAAAATTTGCAGGTAAAGACATTTTCGCCACTGACGACACCAGTTATATTTTTAACGAGCATTATGATCTATTCTGGATTCAGTATTTTTCATTAAACACAAGTATATTAGATAGATTTCTGAATGGTGGCGTTACAACGAATATCATATTCGATCACCAGTCATTGGATAGCCGAGAGGCCGCATCGGCTGATATTTTGCTTGAAAATCGCTTATGCGATCGAGCGTTAGTCACATTGCCGCGTTTGACTGATTTTTTGAATGAGAGTGGGATAACTAGCTCGCTGATATCCGTGTTTCCTCATTCTGCTCCTGATTTTTATTTCAATCACTCTTCATCGGAAAATGACAATAGCCTAAAAAAGATACTTATTGTCGTGGAAGAAACAACACCGATGCTCAAGGCATTGATAAGTGAACTGGAGAAGTTTTCGATAGCTTGCGAAATTATGAATCGAGACCAATGGGTTCATAATAATGTGGTGACTGATTTTGATGCTATTGTTGCTAGTGGAATTATTGCACAATATGCACTATGTGCAGGAAAACCTGCCTATTTGTATCAAGACAATTTTTTCATCGGATATATTACCGACGAGTTGATTGAAGGAAATGTATTTCGTAATGAAACGGCCGGAAAAGCTCTTTCTTCAGAGGAAGTAGCAGAAAACATTTATAAGGGTTATGAGCAAGCGGCTAAATATACCCAGAAACGTTCAGGTTATTATAATGAATCCTGGCGGTTATCAAATACGTTACCATCACTGCTTGGCAGTTTGCCAGAACCGACGCTTAAAACGATAACCGATCAAGAACTGCAACGACTTGCTCTTCACAATTTAACCTTACAGGATAAAACGAAGCCTTTTTATTCTGTCGATAAGTGGTTAAGTGAGCGCTTGATTAGCCCTGCGCGTCGTGATTTATTGCAAGCGTTTATTCAGGCCTATCCGGAAATTGGCAATATAGGCATTGCAATACTGGCACAATCTAACGATAAAGACGCCATAAATGCGTCATTAGCTAGTATCCATGGACAATTTTATGCAGCCAGTGAGGTCTATGTATTGACCTCTAATAATTTCATTTGCGCGGATGCTGACGGGGCAGTCACATGGCTATCATCTGACTCGGTTGAAGAAAGCCCACTGAATGTTGTACTCGCTAAAACATCAGCATCTTACCTGCTAGTTTTACGTTCTGGCGAACGTTTACTGCCACATGCGTCATTATTATTAGCTGAGCATCGCCTGCGTTTTCCTTCGGCAAAAGCATTCTATTTTGACGAAGCGATTATGAAAGAAGGTAAAGCAGAAAACCCAATGCTTAAGCCTGAATGTAATATTGATATGTTGCGTAGTTTCCCTTATATAGGTCGAAACTTAGCTCTTGATGCATCAACTTTGCGCCAGCAAGGCATAATTCCTTCTATTGGTGAATCTCTTGAACTGCACGATGTTATTTGGCAACTGATAGAACAAGAAGGGCCACAGGCTATTGGTCACATTCCGGAAGTACTGGTTTATACCACAAATTCACTGTTCGATTGGTTGCACAGTGAGGGGGTGACGCAATATTACCCTGATATTATTCAACGCCATCTTGCTCGTTGTCATGTTGATGCTGTTGTTTCAGCAAACGATGACGATGGGATATGCTATATTCAATATCAGCACCTAAGTAAGCCGCTTGTTTCTATTATTATTCCTACGCGCGATCATCTACCTGTTATTAGCCGGTGCATCGAAACGCTTATGGAATGTACGCAATACCTCAACTATGAATTGTTAATTGTAGATAATCAGTCGACAGAGGCTGGGGCTTGTCAATATTTAAGACAACTTTCTGCAATGGAGTTAACGCAAGTTCAGGTTTTGTCGTGGCCACATCCATTTAATTTTTCTGCCATTAATAATTTTGCTGCTCAAAAAGCGAAAGGCGATGTACTACTTTTCCTTAATAATGATACAGAAATCACGAATGGCGATTGGTTGAATGCCCTATTAAATCATGCACTACGTCCTGAGGTAGGCATTGTTGGGGCTAAGCTGGTGTTTGATGATGGCCGAATTCAGCATGGTGGCATCGTATTAGGTATGAATGATAGTGCCGCGATTGCGTTTCAGGGGTTGGGAGCGGAATCTAAAGGTTATATGAGTCGTTTACGCACGACTCACAACGTAAGCGCGGTTAGCGCGGCTTGCATGATGATGCGGCGTGACGTTTATGTTGAGCTTGGTGGGTTTGATGAGGAGCAATATCCTACCTATTTTGGCGATGTTGATCTTGCGCTTAAAGCACGACAACAAGGATATCTGGTTGTGTGGACGCCAGATGCTCAAGTGATGCATCTAGGAGGTGCGTCGCGCTTATTACAGCAGCATTTCAAGCTGCCACCATTACCGCAACAATCAAATATTGACTCACTTTATGACCGCTGGTTACCGCAGTTAGCGAACGATCCCTGTTATCACCCTGCTTATGGCAAACATGCTCCAGGGTTTTCTCTAACGCCAGAAATGGCAAGGTGCCAACGCGCATTACCAGGGCGACCGCTGCCTGTGGTTATTGGGAGCCATAGTGATTGGCATGGGTGTGGACACTATCGTGTTATTTTCCCTTTTCAGGCATTAGAGCGAGAGATGCATATAGAAGGGGGGCTGAAACACGGCGTGCCAAAATTGGTCGATGCCGTTGATATGGAACCTGATGTTGTGATTGTTCAATCTGCCGCGGGGGCCCAGACACCAGAGATGGTGGCACAGTATCGCAAATATACACGTTCATCGATTGTTGCAGAATTCGATGACTACATCCTTAATGTTCCGATCAATAGCGGTAATAGGAAATCATTCTCACAACAATTAATTAAAAATTTCCGCCGTTCTTTGGAATCTGTCGATTGGGTCGTGGTTTCTACACCAGCATTGGCCGAAGCTTATTCTGCTTACCACTCAGATATTCGTGTCGCTTACAACCGATTGCCTGCATCTTGGTGGAAAGGGTTAACTAGCCTACGCCAGCAAGGACGTAAACCTCGGGTTGGTTGGGCTGGAGGAAGTAGCCATAAAGGTGATTTGGCTATTCTCCGTTCGGTAGTGAAAGCGTTAGAGGATGAAGTTGACTGGGTTTTCATGGGCATGAAACCTGAAGGTGTGAAATGTGAATTTCATGCCGGTGTCCCTATCGAATATTACCCACAAAAAACAGCGAGTCTGAACCTCGATTTGGCACTGGTGCCGCTAGAACATAATCTGTTCAATGAATGCAAAAGTAATTTACGACTCATGGAACTAGGGGCGTGTGGGGTTCCTGTAATTTGTACTGACATAGAACCTTACCGCTGTGGTCTGCCAGTAACGCGAGTTGATAATCGTTTTAAAGATTGGATAGATGCGATACGTATACACATCTCGGATATGGATGCGACTGCAAGAATGGGCGATGAGCTCAGAGATGCTGTGTATAAAGATTGGATGCTAGAAGGTGATGGGTTGACTGATTGGTTGCAGGCTTGGTTACCAAAATAGCGAGATAACGTGGTAAACACAATATGAAGATGTAATAGCGCATTGGTTGCTGAAGAGCCAAGGGCGGTAGCTTTCCCTGCTTTAGATAGTAACAATAGATTTTTTGTGAACTGCATATATGAGTGTTTGATTTTTAGGATAAACGATGAGTAAAAAATTTAAATATCCTTATGTAATTACTGTTCCAGGTTATATTGAATCCTCTCTTGGGATTCAGGTTATGCATCGCCTTTGCCATCTTATTAACCAACATGGGGGAGAGGCATATATTGTTTCTCCTATAACCAATCCTGAATGGAATACACCGAAATTAACGTCTGGTAAATTTAACGAGTATAAAGACTCTGGAGAAATATTCATCGCGGTTTACCCTGAAATAGAGTCAGGTAACCCTCTGGAAGCGCCTCTCTGTGTCAGGTATATGCTGAATAGAGAGGGTGTCCTGAACGGCAACAGTATTAATGCTGGTGAGGATGACCTCTTTTTCTTTTATCGACAAGAATTTGCTGAAAATGAAGCGAATGTGAATTTACTGATGATCTCAACTTATGATTTGTCAGTGTTTTGCGATGATGCTACAGAGAAAGATCTTGACCTGTTGTATTTAAACCGAGTTCCACGGAGTTCTGTCGATTTTTCAACGTTGCCCGAGAATATAACGGTCTTATCGATGGAGCAGCCATTATCGCTGAATGAACTTGCTAAAGTCCTTAAGCGTGGGCGAGTTATGTATTCCTATGAAACATCTGGCACCTGTTTTTTAGCTGGATTATGTGGTTGTCCCGTGGTTGCAAAAGTTGCCATTGGGTATGAAAAATACGCTATCACGGAGAAAACGTCTAAAGATGTGGGTAATGCCGATGTTGCCTGGGATGATTCCCCGAATGAATTGGCTCGGGCAAGGGCGAGTCTTTATAAATATAGAGAGTTTTATGAAGGATTGGATAGTGTATCCAATCAACAATTTTTCAATTTTCTGGGTCTTACACAAGATAAAGCGCAGAGTTATTATAATAATTGTAAAGAAAATATAGCGGGATGGGTTGAACAGAGGGCGTTTCCTCCGGAAAAAGTCACCCTAGTTTCTAAAAATATTGATGAATTAGTATCACCTCAAGCTATTTATATTTGCATCTATGATCGTTCGGAATCTTGGCGTGAGGTTTTAACTACATTAGAATCTTTATTGCCTGTAAAGGAGGTGTATTCAAGATTACGCTGTGTTATTTTTACCAATGGGGAATATATTTTTTCTAAAGATTTTGAATCTTGGGTTTCATTATGCGAAACAGAAAAACTACACTCTACTATAAAAAATATAGCGATGCAGCAGAGTGTTAACTGGTTTCAGTATGTGAGCGCGGGAGTTACATTCATCGCAGACAGCTTTTTTTCTGCAATATGCTTCTTAAATAAAGAAAGTGACTACAGCGCAGTCTACCCTGACAAAATATTCATTAATGATTGTGGTGAATTAGAGTCTGCTTTTTTACCAGATTTTAGTATTGATTACTTTCTTGGTTTCCCAAGTGCTTTTTTTGTTGGCTGTTTCTTCCATAAAAGTATTTTTATAGATACGAATTATTACAATGACATTTCCTCTGACTGCTTTGATTTTGACGTTCTGATACGTTTGATTACAGAGAAAGGAAAGGGGAGCATCGGTCATTTCCCTGAACCGTTGTTAGTTAGTGGGTCAAGAAAAGAATTAGATAATAGCAAAGTAGAGCAACTGATCAGTAACTACTTAAACGCAAAAGGTTATGTGAATAGCTTGATTTTACCTAATTCATCAGGTGGGTATCGGGTTGTTTATGGCCATAACAAAGATTTGCCTAAAATTAGTATCTTTATCATCGATAACGGTGATATCAATGTATTGCAACGCTGTGTGATGGGACTGCTGGAAAAATCTAAATATACCAATTATGAAATTTTGATTCTAAGTTGCTATGCTGAGATTGAAGAGAATCGTTACTGGTTGGAAGAAGTCAGTAAAATTGATCCTAATAGAATAAAAACCATTATATTTCCACATCATGAAAGTCGCGCTAAGCTTAACAATATTGCTGCTAATCAAGCATCGGGTGATTATCTTCTCTTGCTTGATGTTGCAGTTTTTCCAGCGCACGATGAATGGCTGGAAAATTTAGTTAATCATTGCCTGCGTGATGATGTTGGGTGTGTTGGCAGCAAGGTAATTAATCTAAATGAGAAAATTTATTCAGCAGGCATGATTCTTGGGCTCAATGGTGTAGCGGAAACGCCTTTCGTTGGGAGCCACTATTCAGATTCGGGTTATATGAACCGTTTATCAATAGAACAAAATTATAGCGCGCTTCCCTCATTGTGTTTACTTATAAGACGTTCTATTTATCACGATGTTGGTGGAATAGATGAGTCGCTGACAGAGGGATATCTTGCTGATATCGATTTAAGTCTAAAAATTCGTGAGGCGGGTTATCTTTCCGTTTGGACTCCTTATTCTATTGTTGCGACTGACTTGTCTCCAGAAAAAAATGACAAGAGCAAAGAAACGTGCTCGGAGCAAGAGAGAGTTATTTACCACAAGTGGGGAGGGGTGATTGCTAATGATCCTACATATAATAAGAACTTGTCATTAACTCAATGTTATAGAATAGAAAAAAATCTCAGACCGTGTGAGTTATCGCCAGAGCCTCAACGACTGTCTCGTGTAATGGTGTTTTCTGGCGGTAGCAATTCGATGGAGAGATATCGTTTAGAAGAACCTTTTTATAACATGCGATACCATGGAATGGTTGACGGAGCCGTTGCTTCAGAATCTCTCGTTATATCTGATTTTTTACAAATAGAGCCTGATGTAATTATCACACAGAACTATATTAAAAGTGGGAAAATAACCGATTTCAAATCGATAAAAGATTGTTTTTCTATTTATGATATGAATTATTATGAATCAAATAAATTTTATGATATTAAAAATAAAAAAGAGCACTTGAAAAAAGTAAAAGAAGATTTAGCTCCTTTTGATAGAGTGATTGTAGGTTCTGAAGTGTTAGCTGAGCAATATGGCAGAATGCATCACGATATTAAAATTTTGCCTACATATTTACCTCATTTTTGGAATGATCTGGTCTTGACCGGAAGGGTTAGCGAAAAACCACGGGTTGGATGTGTAACGTTTGATCTCAATGATGAAGATATTGAGTTAGTCTCTAACGTTATCCGCGATTTTTCTCATCTCGTTACATGGGTATTTCTAGGGGCCTATCCTCCTAAACTGAAACCTTTTATTCACGAATATCATCGCTATCACGGTTTTACTCATTACCCTCAACAGCTAGCTTTGCTCAATCTCGACTTTGCAATAGCACCGCTGGTTGATAATAATGCTAATCGAGCTCGCAGTAATATTCGCCTGTTAGAGTTTGGTATATGTGGTATACCAGTTATATGCAGCGATGTTCTATGTTACAAAGGTAATCTTTCCGTTAACTTTGCGAAAAATAGATATAAAGACTGGTCTGCTGCAATGAGTCAGTATGTTCATGATGTTAATTCGGTTAGGAAAGTTGGCGCTGTGTTGAAAAGTGAAGTTCAAGAGAACTGGATGCTTAATCAAAATAAATCGGAAATTATAAAGAAAAATTGGTTGCCACGATAATTTATTACGTTAAAGGCTGTTTATGAAAAATGAGATATATGTTACCAGTCCACTACTTCCTCCACTTGAAGAATTTATCCCTTACTTGGAAAAGATATGGGAAAATAAAAGATTAACGAATGGCGGGCCTTTACATGATCAACTTGAAGATGAACTGGCAAAATACTTAGGGGTTAAGTATATCAGTCTTTTTTCAAATGGCACCTTAGCACTATTGACGGCATTGCAGACATTACGCATTACCGGTGAAGTTATTACTACCCCTTATTCTTTTGTGGCCACCTCACATTCACTTTTGTGGAATGGATTAAAACCCGTATTTGTAGATATTGATCCTCTGACGTGTAACCTAGATGCTGATAAGATTGAGCAAGCTATTACGTCAAATACTTCGGCTATTATGCCTGTTCATTGTTATGGTATCCCTGCAGATGTTGATCGTATTCAAGCGATTGCAGATAACTATGGGCTAAAGGTTATCTATGATGCGGCCCATGCATTTGGTGTGAAGAAAGATGATTACAGCATTTTAAATCATGGTGATTTATCTATTCTTAGTTTTCATGCGACGAAAGTTTTCAATACCATTGAAGGCGGCGCAATTATTTCTCAAGATGCCAAGACTAAAAAACGCATTGATTATCTGAAAAATTTTGGCTTCGCTGATGAAGTTACTGTAGTCGCACCAGGCATCAATGGGAAAATGAATGAGGTTCAGGCAGCGTTTGGTCTCCTACAACTAAAACATATCGATGATGCCTTGTTGAAGAGGAAGGAGATTTATCTACGATACTATGAACGATTAAAAAAATATCCGAGTATTAGGATGATAAATATACCTAAAAATACCGAGTGGAATTATTCATATTTCCCAGTTTTTTTTGATAAAGATGTTATATATAAGCGAGATGAAATCTATGCATTGATGAAGGATGTTGGGGTTTTAACTCGACGATATTTTTATCCATTGATCAGCTCATTTCCAATGTATCGTGGTTTTGATAGTGCGAATGTGAATAATTTATCAGAAGCGGATTTCTTAGCTAACTCTGTATTATGTTTACCAATATACCCTGGTCTAAGTGAAGTTGAACATGACAATGTTATTTCTGTTTTTACTTCATTATTGTTAAAGTGACATATTAATATAATTAAAATTTTATTTATTTTTAATAACTAAATTGCAATTTAGCAGATATATTTTACAGCCATGGAGTATTTTTGCTAATCATTATTATTTTTTATTTTCTACACGAATGGTTATACATCATACGATAAAACGTAAAACTACTTTTCATTACTATAGCGCACCATTAAAATGGTGCTTTATCTTTATGTTGACAAAAGACGACAGCAATGAGTCACGAAAAACAGCGTACACACCGAAATAATGTGAAATGTCCAGCGAAAAGATTGCTTGTTATTTCAGAAAATCAAGAGCTTTCACTTTTTTTGAAAAATGAGCTTGAGGAAAACTTATTTAAACATTCGTTGAAGGTTGATTTTTGCTATACATCATTCAATCTTAACCCACAACAGATGATTGAAATAGGTGCAGAAAAGATAAATGTCAAAGATGAAAGCACGGTAAGCAGAATAATAGAAAACTATGATTTAGTTTTTAGTCTACATTGTAAGCAGATCTTTCCTAAGAGACTCATTGAGAATGTATGCTGTGTCAACTTTCACCCTGGGCTAAATCCATATAACCGCGGGTGGTATCCCCAAGCTTTTTCAATAATAAATGGCTTGCCAGTTGGTTCTACCATTCATTTAATGGATGCCGAAGTAGACCATGGCGAGATTATTGCTCAGAAAGAAGTTGGAGTAAAAATATCCGATACTTCGTTAGATATTTATAGGAAAATAATAGCTGCCGAAAAGGAGTTGATGCGCGAAAATGTTTTTAATATTATTGAAGGAATCTTCAATTTTACAAAACCGGAGCAAGACGGTAACTACAATGGAATAAAAGAATATAACGCACTATGCGAACTAAACTTAACGTCTGTAGCAACATTCGGCGAGCACTTAAACGTATTGCGCGCCACCACGCACGGTGACTTTAAAAACGCATATTTTGTCGATGAGAATGGTAAAAAATATTTTGTAAGGGTTATAATAGAAGAGGATGTTTAGGGTAACTCAATAGCCACTTTAAACATGTATATAAGAAAAAATGACATATCTATCTAAATTCCACCCGGCAGCAAGTTCCCTAAGCTGTATTAGTCGCGACTTGATCTGACACTGGACCTTAAAAGGTTGAGATTTCCGGTTTTCCAGCCATCAACCGGTATTCTTCCTGTGTCAGGTTATTCAGTGATTCATGGGGCCGCTCGCCGTTATATTTGTGCAGCCAGCGATCCCCTGAGTGTCAGTATAGTTGTCACACCCTCTGAAAAATCAATTTGAGGGCATGGAGTGACAAATGAAACGTGTTTCCCCTGAACGAAAAACCGAAATACTGGCAAAACTGCTACCACGGCAGACATTCTTGACGGTGCGTCTGGCTTCGGCGGACTTCGACATGGCAATGATCTGGTGTTCGGTAGATCGGGCTTTACGCATAGCGATCTCCCCAGAGGGTCATAATCAGTATGTCGGAAGATCTCTAAAAGTGAATGGCTCGGTTTACCGAGACACTTACAACCTGTCTATCTAAAAATAGTTTACGATGTAATTCTTATTATCCCGTCAAGCGCTAGCTTATAATCCCCGCATCGTTGGTAATAGTCGAGAGCTTCAGGCTTCATACCAAAACACTCAAGTATAACCGCTATGTTGTAATTGGCCTTATACGTCCCAACGCCTTGTTTTCGACCTGGTCCCATTTTTGTACATAGCTGAAATGTATAAATCGCATTCTGAAAATCAGCGTTATTCATGAGTATTAATGCTTTTAAAAACATAAAATCAGTAGAATGACAGAGATTTTCATATTGTAAAATACCTAAGGCTTTTTCATATTGTTCGGTATTAATTAAGCAATAGCCGTAACATTCAATCAGAACTTCATTGTAATCCTGGTGCATATCTTTTTGCAGACGTAATGATGTTTCAAAACTTTGTGCAGCTTGCTCGTAATTTTTCCCTAAGTAGTGACTTTTTCCTAACTGATAATGCAGATAGGGATCATCACTCATTTTATCGATAGCATTCTCGAGTAATGTAATATTGCGAGCGATCTTATTTTTTCTTTCTATCGTTTCTTTCGTGTAACCACTATGCGTGAATGATAATGGAGTATCAAAACGTCCATTAGGTGCTTCTCCGGTATTTTTTTTGCAAATTTGTTCATGGATAATACCGAAAAACTCATAATATTTTTTGTTGAAAATTCGGCTTATGCGTTCTTGGATTAAATCTATGTCTTCCGAGCTTTCATCATTGGTGATACTTGCGACCTCTACGGTACCAACCTGTGTAGGGTGAGCGTTAATCAGTTCAGAGAGTAACTCACTATCAAATTTATTAATTATTTCATCAGCATCCACCACTAAAACCCAATCATACTTAGCGAATTGTAGTGAGTAATTTCTCGCAGCTGAGAAATCTGATATCCACTCAAAATCATAAATTTTGTCGGTAAAATCCCTAGCAATATTCTTTGAGTCATCGCTGGATCCAGTATCAACAACAATAATATCATCAAAATATTTTGCAATTTCTTTCAGCGAGCTACTCAAGTGCAAAGCTTCATTTTTCACGATCATACAGACTGATATCATTGTACACCGGGTTTTTAAAATGTAGATGTTACAAGATATTATACCAAACTTTTAGTAGCATCAATCCGAGATCAATTTTGGCTGTTTGTGGTGTGAAAGTTTAATCTGTGGTGAATGATTAATATCATTTTCCATCGTTTAAATACTGAGGCCGCAGTGTGTTTTTATCTGTACTAGAAATGGAGATACGTAAGCCGTGTCGTTCAATCCAATCACTTTTGATAGTGAACCACTGAGGTTGCAAGACACGGTGTTAGATCCTTATAAAGGAAATACGTAAAGCCACTGAGTCATTTGGTTAAGTGGTAGTAAAAGTACATAGGCCAGATCTTTAGTCTGACTTTAGGCACAGGGATGCCATGTATTGAAAATGGTTTTCTCGCCCATAAAACATCCTTTTCTCTGCGTAGAACCTGCGCTAGAATCATCCCCTCGAAAGAGATGTACATCACAAATTTAGCGTATCATTGCATTCCATGCGACTGGCATTTATGCTTCTAACCGCATATTCTTTACCTAATCTTGTCATACATGGCAGGAATAACCCTTCTTTTTTGACGCTATTCAGGCGATTGGCTACCCTACCTAAAAGCATAATAGTGTCGATAACATTATCATCGTAGGTATTTGTCACTGTGAGCGATTTGTATACCGCCGAAGGCACAATGGATAAAAATTCCCTCTGGAAGCGCTATGTCCCACTAGTGCGCCATGAAGCCTTGCGTTTACAGGTTCGTCTCCCCGCGAGTGTTGAACTTGACGATTTGCTACAAGCTGGCGGTATTGGCTTGCTAAGCGCAGTTGAACGTTATGATTCGTTGCAAGGTACGGCGTTTACCACCTATGCCGTTCAACGAATTCGTGGCTCGATGCTGGATGAATTACGCAGTCGTGATTGGGCTCCACGCAGTGTACGGCGTAATGCGCGGGAAGTGGCACAAGCAATGCAACAGACTGAACAACAACTCGGTCGTACTCCAACGGAGCAGGAAGTTGCGCAGACCTTGAACATTACGCTTGAGGATTATCGTCAGATATTGCTGGATACGAACAATAGCCAGCTTTTCTCTTACGATGAATGGCGTGAAGAACATGGCGATAGTGCAGAGGCGTTACTGGAAGGCAACGAAGATGCCAACCCATTGCATCAATTGATGGAAGGCAATTTGCGCCATCGTGTGATGGACGCGATTGAAAACCTGCCAGAACGTGAAAAGTTGGTGTTGACGCTCTACTATCAGGAAGAGTTGAACCTGAAAGAAATCGGTGCCGTTCTTGAGGTTGGAGAATCAAGAGTCAGTCAGTTGCATAGCCAGGCGATAAAGCGCCTGCGCGTGAAATTAATGAACGATGTTTAATTGCGCTGCGTAGGAATACTGTTATCAAAATATATCTTCAGCCACTGAAGCAGCAGCAGGACCATGACAATTTTTTTGAATATTGATGAGCATCTTGCCTCAGTATCTAAATAGTCAATACTGCCTGTTTTGTAGCACCGGATCCTCTAGCGTAATGAGAGGTGCTATGGCTTCACATTGAAGTTATATATTGTCATGGAATGGATTCATGCACCCATCAATTCGGAAGAAACAGCTGCTAAGCCGTTATCTGAAAGACTTCAAACATAGACAGACCAACTGTTCCCAGTGTGATAAAGAACTTGACCGCGTTTCACTGGTGTTTCGCAATCAGCTTATCAATAAAAAATCAATTGGCAGCATCGACAGGCTTATCGATGACGAAATATGGTCTGGTCTGCAACAGGAATTAATCCCACTTTGCCGCTTTTGTAGCGAAATATTATGCAATACCACTGCTAGCTATTTCGATATTAAAGCTTTCACACAATATCTGATCGAACAAACCGAAGTTCGTCATAGCACGATGCGCGAGTATGTCATTCGTCTGCGGCGGTTGGATGAACTGCTGGTCGCAAATAATTATCCTGCAGAAACTTTTTCCGGGCACCGTGATGGGGTACAGCAGCGTGTATGCGACTACCTTCCTGACATTGAGCAAAATATCTACCGCAGCGCCCTACGAAAATACGATCAATACCTGGACTGGCAGCGGCATTTTTAACGTGCATAGTGCGTATTTCTCAGGCTGACATTGCTAATCCATGGGATACTGACTATACGTAAATGTTATGACAGTGTAAAAAATGCTTGCGTTGTAGGGGCAAATTATTGCACTGTCATACTACTGAAATCATTCGGCACTAATTTTTAGGGAATGGTTAGCAGTAGTTCTACGATGCGATCAATCATTATTCAGTGGAATAGTTGTTGTCACAGTGAGGAACGCGCATGGTAATGTCCGCTTGTGGACTTTGTAATCGATGTCAAGATTCTACGCTGCTGACTCGCCGATGCGAGGGATTTTCCTCCCACTTATTTTCAACACTGTTCCATTCTCTCTTTACCCAAGTTCCCCATTTATTTTCTTTTCCTATCCATGAATGTTCGGCCCGTTTTTTACACGGTTCGTGGATGACTCATGTGTATTTTCTGTCCGCTATTGGCTTAATAAGGAAGCCTAACCTCGTTAGTGAGTTAAACGTCACGCGCTGCAAAGCAGTGCGGTAAGTGAAACAAACTGTAAGGTGCCACTATGGGAAGACAAAAAGCAGTGATCAAAGCTCGTCGTGAAGCAAAACGCGTTATCCGTCGTGATTCGCGTAGCCATCGTCAGCGTGAAGAAGAATCGGTCACTTCTCTGGTACAGATGGGCGGGATTGAAGCAATCGGAATGGCGCGTGAGAATCGTGATAATTCTGTTATTCAAGCTCGTACCGCCGCCCAGGAACATTACTTGTCTGCGATAGAAAACAAACAGTTGATTTTTGCCACAGGCGAAGCTGGCTGCGGCAAAACGTATCTGAGCGCTGCGAAAGCGGCGGAGGCACTAATCCATAAAGAGGTTGAGCGCATTATTGTTACGCGGCCAGTATTACAGGCTGATGAGGATCTTGGTTTTTTACCCGGTGATATTTCGGAGAAGTTTGCGCCTTATTTCCGCCCAGTTTACGACATACTCCTGCGTCGGCTGGGATCATCTTTTATGCAGTATTGCTTACGACCGGAAATAGGCAAAGTCGAAATCGCGCCTTTTGCTTATATGCGCGGGCGGACGTTTGAAAATGCGGTTGTGATTTTGGATGAAGCGCAAAACGTGACGGTGAACCAAATGAAAATGTTCCTGACGCGTTTAGGCGAGAATGTTACCGTTATCGTGAATGGTGATGTGACGCAGTGTGACTTGCCTGCTGGGGTTAAATCCGGCCTGCGCGACGCACTGGAGCGTTTTGTTGACGATGACATGATTGGCGTGGTCTCTTTCGGTAAAGAGGACTGCGTTCGTTCGGCACTGTGCCAGCGTACGCTCCATGCCTATGGCTGATGTCTGTGTGGCGCGGGAATGAAAATTCTCGCGCCACACCATAAAAGAAAACGCCCCTGACGCAAGTCAGGGGCGTTTTCTTTTATATGGCGGTGAGGAAGGGATTCGAACCCTTGATACGTTTTCACGTATACACACTTTCCAGGCGTGCTCCTTCAGCCTCTCGGACACCTCACCGGGGGTTGCCTACGAGGGGCAACGGGGCGCTACTATAGGGAGTCACTTAGCTCCGGTCAAGCAGTATTTAGCGCTATCAGTGCGTCTGGCTAAGCATTGAACGGTAACGGATAGCCTGCGTAACCGTGTCGTCAACATGTAGACAAAATCATTGAAAAAAACGCATAAAAAAAACCACAGATCGCAATGACCTGTGGTTTTTTGCAGCGATTGGACGATTACGCCAGCAGCGTTTTGATGTAGCTGGTCAGTGCTTCGTCTTTGCTGTTAGCGAAGAAGTATTCCTGGAATTTAGGACCAGCAATCGCACCTTTAACCAGATCCTGATCGAGACCTTTCAGGATGGTGATTAGATCGTTGTAGGTCACAGCTTTCACGGCATCCAGGATTTTCTTGTTACGTTGTTGAGGAGCAACGCGATCGCTTGGATAGCCTCTGCCGCCTTCTTCTTTGAACAACTGGGTAAACAGGTTTTCCAGGTTCAGTTCAGCGCCCCAGCCAAAGCCTTTAGCGTAAGGAACGGATACCGCGTTACCGTTGTTGATCTGAGAGAACAGGTAAGCATCAGATGGGTCAACAACCAGACCGCAGATTACGCCTGGGAAGGAGTTACAAGCCAGCATTGCGCCCTGACCAGTACCGCAACCAGTTACGACGAAATCAGCTGCGCCAGAGTTCAGCAGGATAGCTGCCAGAATACCGTTCTGGATGTAGGTCAGCTGTGCTGCATCTTCAACTGCGTATTGGCCGTAGTTGTGTACAGTGTGGCCCAACGGTGCAACCGCTTTGGTCAGAGACTCGGCGATGATGGCGTTTTTGGCAGCCTGGCTGTTCTCGTTAATCAGTGCAATTTTCATGTTCGTTCCTTTTCTGTGACGGACAAATACATTTTTTAAAACTGTATTTCAATTTGATGTGTGCAGTATACCGTTTCAAAAATAAAGCGCAAATCGTGGAAGCAAAGAATGCGGCACAGCCCATAAATTCGGGAAAAACACGATGCAGAGAAAATGAGTAACTAGAGGATAAGTGATTGAAAAATGGCGCTGTATTTCAGCGCCATTGGGTTGATGATCATGCGTCGGGGAAGGTGAGCGTATTGCCCGGTGCTTCTCGATTAAGATGAAGAAAATTCAGGTGTCGTTCGTACTGATCCAAAATGTCGTTAATCACCTGTTCTTTGCTGTAATCCATCAGGTCATTCCCCTGACTTCCTTCTAATAAGAAGGTTTCAAGCCGGTAATAATCTGATTTGCCTGACCGCGCACGGTAGGTAAAAGCCGGGACGCTATAACGCTGTGGCCAAATCTGATAAAGAAAGTTCTGTTCATCGCCCAAATCAACCAACAGTTCGAGATGGTTCAAGCGCTCATCTTCGACAGGAGGCAATTCGTTGACTTCAACGCTGGTGCCTCGTAGACGTAGTTCACGCGCAACATCATCCATCGCGACTTTACAGACGTTATCCAGCATTTTCTGTGTATGCGTCGTACCGGGGAAATTCATGACGCGCGAGAGGCGCTGTTTCCAGTTCAAGCGATCGTCACCGGATATTGGCATAGGTGCAGACGTTTGTAATGAGCTGGCTTTACGATAGTCCTCGACCCGCAGTGATTTATATAAGCCTGCCATAATAAAGAACATCACAAAGCTAAACGGTAACCCCATGATGACGGTGGTGTTCTGTAATGCTGAAACGCCGTTTGTCATCAGCATACCCAACGTCAGCAGACCAATGGCGACTGACCAGAAAACGCGCAGCCAGTTCGGCGCATCATTATTGATGTCGGCAAGGCGAGAGGTAAAGTTGCCCAGCACCAGTGAACCAGAATCGGCAGACGTGACATAAAACAGCAGGCCGGTAATGGTGGCGACAGAGGCACTCAGGCTGAAGCCTGGGTACTGTGCCAGCAGACTGTAGAATCCGCGCTCCGGGTGTTGCATGACTTCATTCGCAAAATCCAGATTACCGTGGATCACCTGATAAAGCGCACTGTTGCCAAAAATGGAGAGCCACAGCAGCGTAAAGACAAACGGAATGATCAGCGTACCGACGACGAACTGGCGAATCGTTCTGCCGCGTGAGATACGTGCCAGAAATAGCCCGACAAACGGTGCCCATGCGACCCACCATGCCCAGAAAAACAGCGTCCAGCTATTCATCCACTCTGTCGGGCGATCGAACGCAAAGCTGTTGAGCGTCATGCCCGTAAAACGATTGATGTAATCCCCGACGTTAAGTACCAGCGCGTTTAGCAGAAACTCGGTATCGCCCCAAAAGAGCAGAAAGAGAATCAAGCCCAGTGCGAGCAGGACGTTAAGCTCGGAAAGGAAGCGAATGCCACGATTGACACCGGACGTCACGGAAACGGTCGCCATGATCACGGAAAGCAGGATCAGAGAAGCCTGAACGGTGAGATTCTCTGGGATTTGGAACAGGACTTTCAGCCCATAGTTAAGCTGAACGACGCCGATACCCAACGTGGTCGCGATACCGAAAATGGTGCCGAGTACGGCTGCAATATCGACGCTGTGCCCAATCGGGCCATTGATGCGTTTACCAAAGATAGGGTACAGGGCAGAGCGAATAGTCAGCGGCAAATTATACCGGTAGCTGAAGTAACCCAGCGCGATTCCCATCAGGGCGTACATTGACCAGCCCGTCAGCCCGTAGTGAAACAACGTCCAGACCATGGCCTGTCGCGCAGCTTCCATCGTTTGGCCTTGTCCTTCCGGCGGCATCATGTATTGCGTGATAGGCTCCGCGACGGAAAAGAACATTAAATCGATGCCGATCCCCGCTGCAAACAGCATTGCCGCCCAGCTCATCAGGCTAAATTCAGGTTTCGATTGTTCCGGCCCGAGCTTGATTGAACCAAATCGAGACGAGGCGATGAAGATGACGAAAACGATGTAGAGCGTGGCGGCTAGCAGGTAATACCAACCAAATGTGGCAGAAACCCAGTTGAGTGCGTGGGTAATCCATTCATTCGCTTCTTTGTTAAACAGCATTGTCATCAGCGAGAAGGTCAGTATTAATCCCGCTGATGTATAGAACACGACAGGATTCAGGCGATCCTGCTGGGTGGTGGTTTCTGAGGCTGGCATGGTTATCCCTTGCGTTATGTGAATCGATACTCTGACTCCTCTCTCCACGAAGCGCGCTTAGCGCATATCAAGAGCTTATCCCATACCAATAACAAGGCGCAGGACATCCGCTGAGTACGCTTTCCGTTGAAGATGGTTGTCAGAACAAAAAATAAGTCATTTATTTTAAGGCGGCGTTATCGTCTGAACTAAAGCCACTTTTTGTGATAATTGATGCGAATTTTTAACCTTTCAGCAATAAAATATATTCATTTTTTATTGAACGTTCAATCAAAAAAAAGTTTAATAGGATAAATCGGATCACGAATCATCGTCTTTTACCGTGATTCATAACGCAAAAAATGAAGGGAGAACGCAGTGCCTAAAGTCGGAATGCAGCCCATCAGACGGCAGCAACTCATCGAAGCGACGCTGGCAGCGATTAACGATGTTGGGATGCATGACGCCTCGATCGTACAGATTGCCCGACGCGCGGGGGTGTCGAATGGGATCATCAGCCATTACTTCCGCGATAAAAATGGCTTACTGGAAGCGACGATGCGTTATCTGATTAGCCATCTGGGGCTGGCGGTGAAATCAAGATTGCTTAACCTGACAGACAATACGCCTCGTGCTCGTTTGCGGGCGATTGTTCAGGGGAATTTTGATGATAGCCAGACAAACAGCGCGGCGATGAAAACCTGGTTGGCATTCTGGGCTAGTAGTCTGCATTCCCCCATGCTCCATCGGCTGCAGCAGGTCAACGATCGGCGGCTTTATTCCAACTTGAGTGTCGAGTTCAGCCGTTGTTTGCCGAAAGATAACGCACGCATTGCGGCAAAAGGGTTAGCGGGGTTGATCGATGGCTTGTGGCTGCGCGGAGCGCTAAGTCATAACGCCTTCAACTGCGAAGAAGCACTGAGTATTACCTACGACTATATCGATCAACAACTCACTATCGATCGGCTGCTCACTCGCGCGTAATCCTTCCTCATTATTTTGCCTTCTCTGCCCGGACGTGTAATCGGGCAGTCATCAGACAGGAGAGTTTATGTCTCGCTACGGTTTACAACAGCTTTACATCAACGGCACCTATGTCGATAGCACGGGTAACGATACGTTTGATGCGGTGAACCCCGCGAATGGCGACATTATTGCCTGCATCCAGTCGGCCACTGCCGCTGACGTTGATCGCGCGGTCAGCGCCGCTACCGCAGGGCAGAAGGTATGGGCGGCGATGACGGCGATGGAGCGTTCGCGCATTTTACGCCGCGCCGTTGATATCCTGCGTGAGCGCAATGATGAGCTCGCGTTGCTTGAAACGCATGACACTGGTAAGCCGCTCTCGGAAACGCGTACCGTCGACATCGTGACCGGTGCCGATGTTCTGGAGTACTACGCGGGGTTGATTCCTATGCTGGAAGGCCAACAGATCCCTCTACGCGATACCTCGTTTGTCTACACCCGTCGTGAGCCGCTTGGTGTTGTCGCTGGCATCGGTGCCTGGAACTACCCCATTCAGATTGCGTTGTGGAAATCGGCACCTGCGCTAGCGGCAGGCAACGCGATGATCTTCAAACCCAGTGAGGTCACGTCGCTCACCGCGCTGAAACTGGCGGAAATCTACACTGAGGCTGGGTTACCGGCAGGCGTATTTAACGTGCTGACCGGAACCGGGAAATCCGTTGGTCAGGCGCTGACCACTCACCCAGGTATTGCCAAAGTCTCTTTCACCGGAGGGATCGCCAGTGGGAAAACGGTCATGGCTAATGCCGCAGGTTCGACGCTAAAAGAGGTCACGATGGAGCTGGGCGGGAAATCGCCGTTGATCATTTTTGATGATGCCGATCTGGATAAGGCGGCGGATATCGCCATGATGGCGAACTTTTTCAGTTCAGGGCAGGTATGTACCAACGGCACGCGTGTCTTTGTACCACAGGCATTGCAGACGCAGTTTGAGGAAAAAATTCTAGCGCGCGTTCAGCGGATCCGTATCGGCGATCCGACTGACGATCTGGTGAATTTTGGCCCGCTGGCTAGCTTCTCGCACAGGGAATCCGTACTGCGTTATATCGAAAGCGGAAAACGAGAGGGCGCTCGCGTGCTGGTGGGCGGTGAACCTATAACAGACGGTGATTATGCACAGGGCGCATACGTTGCACCTACGGTGTTCACTGACTGTCGAGACGATATGAAGATTGTCCGAGAAGAAATCTTCGGCCCAGTCATGAGTATTCTGACGTATCAGAACGAGGATGAAGTTATCCGCCGCGCTAATGATAGTGAGTACGGGCTGGCGGCTGGCATTGTGACCCAAGATCTGAATCGGGCACATCGGGTTATTCATCAACTGGACGCGGGGATTTGCTGGATCAACACCTGGGGAGAATCTCCGGCTGAAATGCCTGTGGGCGGCTACAAACATTCGGGTGTCGGGCGTGAAAACGGCATAACAACATTGGAACACTACACGCAAATTAAATCTGTACAGGTTGAACTGGGTGAATTCCGCTCGGTATTTTAAACGAAGGGGAGAAAGCCTAATGGAATATGATTACATCATTATCGGAGCCGGTTCCGCTGGCAATGTGTTGGCTGCGCGTTTAACAGAAGAAAGCGATGTGAGCGTGCTGCTGCTTGAAGCGGGTGGTCCTGACTATCGGCTGGATTTTCGTACACAGATGCCTGCCGCGTTAGCTTTCCCATTACAGGGGAAACGCTATAACTGGGCCTATGAAACCGATCCCGAACCGCATATGAATAATCGCCGGATGGAATGTGGCCGAGGAAAAGGATTGGGTGGCTCGTCGCTGATTAACGGCATGTGTTACATCCGTGGTAATGCGATGGATTTTGATAATTGGGCGACCATGCCGGGTCTGGAAGATTGGAGTTACCTCGACTGCCTGCCGTATTTCCGCAAAACGGAAACGCGGGATGTGGGATCGAATGACTACCATGGGGCGGCTGGCCCTGTTTCGGTGACAACACCGAAGATGGGAAACAACGAACTATTCCACGCGATGGTAGAAGCGGGCGTGCAGGCGGGTTATCCGCGTACGGACGATCTCAACGGGTATCAGCAGGAAGGTTTTGGGCCAATGGACAGAACCGTCACGCCGAAGGGGCGTCGTGCCAGCACCGCGCGTGGCTATTTGGATCAGGCGAAAAGCCGTAAGAATCTGACTATCGTGACGCACGCCTTAACCGACAAAATTCTCTTTGACGGAAAACGTGCCGTTGGTGTCGCCTACTTTAAAGGCGAAAATGCCCAGACGGCGAAGGCCCGTCGCGAAGTGCTGCTATGCGCTGGCGCAATTGCCTCACCGCAAATCCTGCAACGTTCCGGTGTGGGGCCGAAAGATTTGCTCCAGGGACTCGATATTCCCGTGGTACACGATCTGCCCGGTGTCGGTGAGAATTTACAAGATCACCTGGAAATGTATTTGCAATATGCCTGCAAAGAACCGGTATCGCTATATCCGGCGTTGCAATGGTTTAATCAGCCGAAAATCGGCGCGGAATGGTTGTTCAACGGCACGGGCATTGGTGCTAGTAACCAGTTTGAGGCAGGCGGTTTTATTCGTAGTCGGGACGCATTCACCTGGCCGAATATTCAATACCATTTCCTACCCGTCGCGATTAATTACAACGGCAGTAATGCGGTGAAAGAACACGGGTTTCAGGCGCACGTCGGTTCTATGCGCTCACTCAGCCGGGGGCGTGTTCAGGTACGATCTAAAGATGCCCGCGAGCACCCCAGCATCCTGTTCAACTACATGTCGACGGAACAAGATTGGCAGGAGTTTCGTGACGCGATCCGCATTACGCGTGAAATTATGGCGCAGCCCGCGCTGGACAAATATCGTGGGCGAGAGATCAGTCCTGGCCTAGAGGTTCAGACGGATGAGGAACTGGATGAGTTTATCCGCACTCATGCTGAGACGGCGTTCCATCCCTCCTGTTCCTGCAAGATGGGAGAGGATGAAATGGCAGTCGTCGATGGGCAAGGCCGTGTCCACGGCATGGAAGGCTTGCGTGTTGTCGATGCTTCCATCATGCCGCAGATTATTACCGGTAACCTGAATGCGACGACTATCATGATCGCGGAGAAAATTGCCGATCGAATTCGCCGCCGTCAGCCGCTGCCACGTAGCAAGGCGCGCTACTATGTTGCCGGAAGCACGCCAGTGAGAAAAGCGCCGTTGAAACCCGTGTCATAACGTTCCCAGCATAGCCAGATGGACCGCCCAAATGGACCGCGTAGAAACCGCGGTCCATACTTTTCATTGCTATACACAATCTGACAAACAAACGCCTTCCGCACCATTACTATGGGTGACAACACATCAGTGATGTCACTTTTCCTTGAGGAATGAAAATGAATAATTGGCTGCAACAAATTCAGGGCTTATTAGGCTCCGGTAGTAAGGAGGATAATCATCAGCAAGGCGGTAAAAAAGGCAATTTTGGCGATATGTTGAAGCCTGCGGCGCTGGGTGGTTTGGCGGGTGTGTTGCTATCGAATAAGTCCACGCGGAAAATTATGGGTTCATTGGGTAAAAATGCATTGATCATCGGTGGGAGCGCGGCTGCCGGCGTGGTGTTGTGGAACCAGTATAAGAAACGCGTTCGCGACACACATCAGGATGATCCTCAGTTTGGTACCCAATCCTCGGCTGATAATATTCGCGCCCGACGTCTGATTCAGGCTCTGGTTTTTGCTGCCAAGAGTGACGGTCATATTGATGCGACCGAGAAACAGCGTATTGATGACAATATTCAGCAACTGCAATTAGGAAGTGACGCGCACCGCTGGGTACAGGAAGCGATAGAACAACCGCTTGACCCGATTTTGCTGGCGAAAGGCGTAAAGAATGAAGAAGAAGCACTTGAGGTCTACTTCCTGAGCTGTGCTGTAATCGATGTCGATCACTTCATGGAAAAAAGTTATTTGGATGCGTTAGCGACGGAATTGAAGATACCGCAAGATGTGCGGCAGTCGATCACCAATGAACTTAAAAGTCCATCATAATAGGTCGAGTGGTTTAGGTTGCAGTTGGGTGCGATCGAACAAATGGAAGGGATAACGCGGGCGAAAATTTTTCGCCCGCAGTGTCGTCTGGCGCTTAGAAAGAGCTGGTGTCTTTGAACAGACCCACTTTCAGTTCGTCAGCGGTATAGATCTGTTGACCGTCAACTAGCACTTCACCATCAGCAATACCCATCACCAGACGGCGATTGATTACGCGTTTGAAGTGAATGCGGTAAGTCACTTTCTTCGCCGTTGGCAGTACTTGTCCGGTGAATTTAACTTCACCCACGCCGAGTGCACGGCCTTTACCTTCGCCACCTAACCAGCCCAGATAGAAGCCGACTAGCTGCCACATAGCATCCAGACCAAGGCAGCCTGGCATCACCGGGTCGCCAATGAAATGGCAACCGAAGAACCACAGGTCAGGCGAGATATCCAATTCGGCTTCCACGAAGCCTTTGCCATATTTACCGCCGTCTTCTGTCATTTTAACGACGCGGTCCATCATTAGCATGTTAGGAGCGGGCAACTGAGGGCCTTGCGGGCCGAACAGCTCACCACGACTGGAGGCAAGGAGGTCTTCTTTTGTATAGGATTCGCGTTTATCTACCATGGTCTCTGTAAGCCTTGTTTTAATGAAGCACGCAGATTAGCGTACACCTGTACGCTGAGCAAGTCTGTTGCATCTGGTTGAACCAGTTGGTTTAACGGAAAAACCAAGGGAAACGTCGACGCTCTTGCGGTAAAAGTTGTCCGATTCGCTCACGAATTTCCGCTAACAGGTTTGGCTGCTGCTCATCGTCGTAAGCGAAATTGGTCAGTAATGACACTGCTTCCGGCGCGGTTTCTACTGGGAATAAGTGGAATTTCCCTTCGCGTACAGCCTCAACGACATCTTCCTGTAAACAGAGATGGCGCAAATTAGTCGCAGGTAAAATCACACCTTGGGTACCCGTCAGCCCACGACGCTGGCAAACCTCGAAGAAGCCTTCGATTTTCTCATTCACGCCGCCAATTGGCTGAACACGACCAAATTGATCGACGGAGCCGGTAACGGCGAACTGCTGGTTGATTGGTCGCAAGGAGAGTGCACTGATCAGTGCGCACAACTCTGCCAGTGAGGCGCTGTCACCATCAACTTCGCTATACGATTGCTCGAAGACCATGGACGCTGAGAAAGGAAGCTGTTGATCAAGCTCTAGCTCGGTAATCAGGAACGCCTGCATGATCATCATGCCTTTAGCGTGTAAATTGCCAGCAAGTTCGGCTTTGCGCTCGACGTCAGTAAATTCGCCGTCGCCAGCGTGAACCACGCAGGTGATGCGTGTCGGCTCACCAAAGGCAACGGGGTAGCCTGGGAATTCCAGCACGGAAAGCCCGTTAACCTGACCGACGACTTCGCCTTCTGTTTCGATCAGAATCTGGCCCAGTTCTATTTCATCCTGCATGCGCTCACGAAGATAGCCTTCACGCCATTGGCGAGCGGCAATCGCGTCAATCAGCGCCTGCTCGGTAATCTGACCATCTCTGGCGTACAGCGATGCGTATTTTAACTGGCTGATTAACCAGCGTGGGCATAATGGTAAATTGCCCTGATCGCCGCTGTAGCGTACGGCAATGTTGACTAATGCCGGCCAGGCATCCGCGTCCAGTAGCGGCAGTTGATTCTCGCTGCATAGTGCATTGATGTAGGTACACCAGCGCGCCATGTCATCTGTTTCAATCAACTGCAATTGCGCTTCGAACTCACCGTAAATCGCGTGTTCGCCTAAGTCCGGCTCCATATCATGAATATCTGCCAGGCTTTCTCGGTCACCGAGAATAATCAGGCGAATATCAAGCGGAATCGGTGGCACATCAACAGGAAGTGGTTTGCGCTCGTCTGGCGACAGCCAACGATAGAGCCCTTCTGCCATAATCTGTTTCAGACGCAGCCACATCAAAGGCTGAGCCAGCAACGCTCTGGCAGACAGGATCAATGTGCCGCCATTAACCTGATGAATCAGCCCTGGATGCAAGGTGATTTCATCGTGAAAATTGCGTACACAGCCGAAGAGTTGTTCGGGCTCAATCCATTCCTGATAGCCACAGGATTGCTGCGCAGCAAAGTTATCCGAAGGCTGCGTGGCGGGTTCGACCCGGATATGACGACCCTCAATGATATATTTACTGCCATGTATCGCCCCGGAGTCTAGCCTGATGGCGCTCAGCGCACGGGCGATCAATGCCATATATTCATCGTTCTCTTGCGCTTTCAACAGCATAAAGCGTGAAGGGGAACGAGGGTGGCAAAAGAGCGTCAGACTGTCTGCCAGACGCGACTGAATAGCGGAGAATTCAGCAGGAGCAAGCTGAGCTGCCTGAGTGAATAGCGTTTGATAGGGCGTATTATTGGGCAGTAAATGCTGCCATGAGAGTCGGTTACTGGTCAAAGTATCAATGTAATCGTCTAAAGGAAAAGCGTGATTATACAAGAATAATGCGGACTGCGCATAAGGAGAGTCATCTCTCCGTCATCTTTCACACGTTGAAGCTCAAACCGTGTTTGGCTAATCGTCTTAAAAGCTGCCGGAAAGCCGCCAGAAAGCGGTCAAAATCAGGGAAAACTGTTATGCTGAAAGTAACGTTACGCGGTCACTGAAGAATTTAATATGAAATATCAACAACTAGAAAATCTTGAGTGCGGATGGAAATGGAAATACCTGGTGAAGAAGCATCGGGAGGGAGAGGAAATTACGCGTTTTCTGGAGCAAAGTGCTGCAGATCATGCCGTACAGGCATTGCTTAAAATGGAAAACCAGCCGGTAAAAGTGCTGGAGTGGATTGCGCAATGTATGAATCCCACCTTAGAAAATCGGATGAAGCAAACGATTCGCGCACGGCGTAAGCGTCATTTCAATGCGGAGCACCAGCATACTCGCAAGAAATCGATCGATCTGGAATATCTGGTCTGGCAGCGTCTTGCTGCTCTTGCTCAGAGGCGTGGAGCTACCTTGTCAGAAACGATTGTGCAGTTAATCGAAGATGCTGAGCACAAAGAGAAGTATGCCAGCCAGATGTCGCTGCTTAAACAGGATCTTAAAGCCATTCTGAATAATGACGAAACGTGATCGATTTTTGTCATTATTACCCATTACCCACTGGTAAAAAAGCATAAAAAAACCTCGCCGAAGCGAGGTTTTTTTCGTTAATAACTTAAGCCTGAGGCTGAGTTACAACGTCTTTGATGCCTTTAACTTCGATCTCTACGCGACGATCCGGTGCAAGGCAGTCGATCAGCGCAGCACGAGGTTTCACGTTGTCACAGGTAGAACCAGTAACTGGTTGAGATTTACCCAAGCCACGAGCAGAGACTTTGTTCGCAGGGATACCTTTAGAAACCAGGTAATCAACTACGCTCTGTGCGCGTTTTTCAGACAGCGCTTGGTTGTATTGCTCTGAACCTAAACGGTCAGTGAAGCCCAGGACAACAACGGAACCGTCTTTCGGATCCAGAGAGCTCAGCTGGGTGTACAGTTGATCCAGTGATTGCTGGCCTTCTGGTTTCAGCGTTGCTTTGTTGAAGTTGAACAGGACGTCAGATTTCAGGGTGAAACGCTTGGTTTCAACAACTGGAGCTGGAGCTGGGGTCGGAGCCGGAGCAACAACAGGTGCTACGCGATCATCCTGGCCGAAACGGTAAGACAGGCCAACACTCATCAGCAGGTTGTCTGGACGAGCACCAACGGTACCAGCATCACCAATGTTGCTTACCCACTGGTAGTCAACGCGGGTAGCCCAGTTTTTGTCGATAGCGTATTCAACACCGATCGCAGCCAGCGGAGAAACGCCAGTGTCGTCGTTGTTGAGATGGGTGCCGCTTCTGTCTGCGTGGCTATCAGTGCGCCATACCAGACCGCCCAGACGAGTATAAACGTCCAGATCAGGCATAACTGGGTAGCTCAATTTAGCAGCCAGTTGGATGCCCTGTGCCTTGAAGCTAGCACTGTCTGCTGGATTAGAAGTAGAACCTGCATACTTCATGCGACCCAGCCAGTCGTAGCCCAGTTCAAAGCCCAAGTACGGGTTGGCTTGATAACCAACAAACGCACCAGCGCCTAACTTGCTTTTGATTGGGTTGTTAACGACACCAGTGTAACCATTGCCGTAGAAGCCAGTATCATGGAATTGAGACACACCCAGTTTACCACCGGTGTACCAGGTATTGTCTTTAGGAGCTGCTTGCGCGATGGTCGCGAAGCTAGCCAGTGCCACTGCAACTGCGATAGCTGTTTTTTTCATTTTACGCCTCATTATCATCCAAATCGGCAATTAACCTGGAGGGCTAATAAACCTTTGGTTAAAATCCTTTAGTCGGAGACTTTGCCCTTATTTATGACTCACTGTCAGTCAACTGACGTTATAAAAGAGCAACTCCAGCGAGTTAAAGTCTACAACCTGATGAGAAAGTTACAAGTATGATGTGATTTGTGTCATAAGAAAATCGCACGATTCATACATACTTGCTAACAAATAGTAGATGCTTTTGACAGATATTACGCCTTTTGGTTGTATTAAATATACCCAAAAAGCCCGCAGAATACCGCTCTGCGGCGATCGCCAAGACATATAGTTTGAATGAGCTGAGAAAATTCTTAATTTACTTAATGATACAATGTCGAATGAATTTTAAGGCTAGGAAACAGTCTATAGGCATCCCCTGCAGCACTTTCTGGCCGCATAATAAAGCCGTACGTATTTCCCGCCTGCGCGGCGTGCCGTAACCGAACCTTCTCTTCTTCCGTCAATTCGTGCGGCAGCCAGCACAAAACGGCGCTGTAATTTCCTGTCAGCAAAGCCTTTTCCATGGCATCTACCGTAAATAGAGGGTTGATGTGGTGGAGTTGCACCATTTTATCCAGTGGTAACCCAGATTGCTGGACCCATGGACGGCTCAATTTTTGCTGAGGAGAAAGCCACAGCAGCCAACGAGACTGTGTGCCCAACTGCTGTAAGAGCGGTAATAACAGGTGTGTGACTATGGGCTGATCGGCGTTGTACACGATTTCGCTGATAATTCCGCCCGTGGCAACCGAGGGTTCCGCAGCGTGTTGATTTGCAGAAAAAGATGACAACTCGATGTTGTGAGAGCTGATTGATTGCGTACGCATAATGAGTCCTACCCATAGTGATACTGTATGAACATACAGTATCCACTGTGTGCGTGAAAATCAACCTGATTTTTTTGAAAGCGCTTCGCATATTCCTTATGCAAGAGACAGTAAACACATTTTATGTTTGAAGCCACCTCGGGGCTGTGTTTAATTATTTGTTCCTGCTACGAATATTTTAATTGTTCAGGAAGAGATCATTTCAATACTAAGGATTACGGCAATGAAGCAATTATGCAAAAAAAGGATTTTGCAATCTCAGCAATCTTTTTCATCTTTGGGGGACATTACTTCACGTTCCCAATTTGGTGGCTACAGCATCGCAGCAAATAAAATGATTTTTGGACTGGTGTCGGAAGGGGAACTTTATCTTCGCGCTAGTAAGAAAGATGAAGAATATTTTCAGCAACGCGATATGCCTAATCTGATTTATACCAAACGCGGTATGCCGGTCCCGTTGAACTACTTTCTTGTCGACGAAGCCTTATGGCAAGAACCTGTGCAGCTATTATATTTTGCCCGTATGGCGCTGTTGGGCGCCCAATATGATAAAGCCGTCAGAAGTACGAACGGGCGATTAAAGGATCTTCCGAATCTTAATCATGATATTGAGCGGCTGCTGTGGAAAGCGGGGATAAAGAATGTTGATGAATTACAGCATTATGGCGCGAAAAATAGCTATCTTGAGTTGCGGAAAGTCCGGGCTAATCTGAGTGTTAATGTGCTATTGGCGCTCGCTGGTGCCATTTGTGGCACGCATCAGGCGGCACTTCCTCGCGGTATCCGCAACGAACTACTGGAATGGTATAAAAACAATGCGGTATCCAAAGGACCAAAGCACTAAGAAATACGCCATGTTTTTACTGCGTCATCATGTCATTTTTTAGCTGTACGAGTTCAGGTAAGAGGCCGATCAGCAGGCCGATTTGCTGAGTAATTAATGATTCTTTACTGTCTGACTCGGGTGAGAGGGATTGAATGCTGGTGGTAATGGTTTTCAATCCCTGATTGATACGCCAACTGTCCTCTTCGCCGCCGTGTAGCGCGTCATCAACATGACACACGGCATCATCCAACAATTGCAGTGTTTCCGATGAGGTGATTTTTCCACGGTGTGCGCCGAGTGTTGAGATATAACTTAACAATGTATGGTTCAGGCACATGAAGCGGAATGCACCATCCAGCTTATTTTTGATGGCATGAGGTTCAGAAGACATATTTGACACAACAGACGCCAGTTCTGCGTCGCAGTTATGTGCATCGCGGCGGGCAATGCGATAAGGCAAGCTATTATCTTTCCCCTGATGATACTGAATCATGATCGCATCAAGATAACGGCAATTGGCATTCAATGTCTTATTGATAACGGTTGGTAAACCGCGGAAATGCCAGTCTGGCCAGATAAGACTCACCGCTGCCCACGCAATTGCACACCCTAACAATGTATCAATAATACGTGGCACTGCGACCTCAAAGCCTTCACCCAATAGGTTGAAACAGAGCAGGACAAGCAACGTAATAAACATGGTCGCATGTGCGTATTGCACGTTGCGAAAGGCGAAAAACAGTACGCCGCTAATGACGATCAGCGTGAGTTGTCCTTCCAGTGAAGGGACGAAGTACAGGATGGGCAGGCCGAGCAAAATACCGGTCAATGTCCCGATAACCCTCAACGTCAGCCGCCGCCGAGTGGCGTTATAGTTGGGCTGGCAAACGAACAAACTGGTCAGCAGAATCCAGTAGCCGTGTTGCAAACCCGTTATCTGAATCAACGCGTAGCCGCTACAGAGCAGTACGGACATACGGATGGCATGACGAAACAGCGCCGACTGAGGCGTCAGATGGCGGCTAATGCGTAAGCGGATATCGCTCCAACCCGTGATTTTGTCATCTGCCAATGTGTTTTCAGGGTTGTTTTCTTGCTCAATAGTTTGCTCGGATTCGATGGTTGATAGTTGAGCATCAATGGCGCGCAGATTGTTCAATAGATACGTCAGTGCTTTGATTTGTGCGGAATCCGCCATTTTGTTGGCGGCAATACGCGCAATAGCGGATTCGAGATGCACAAAAGCCCGCTCAATACGGCTGTCATGCTGATATTTTTGGTGCAGCAGAATGGATTGTGACAGTTGCTGACAGGATTTTGCCTGCATGCTCAGCAGACGCTGAAAGCGAAATAAGACGTCGCTATAGCGCAATTTTTCACGCAATTGCGGATAGTAAACATGCGATGAGCTGGCTCGTTCGTGAATATCTTGCGCGACAAAATAGTAATGCAGCGTTTGGCGCGTCCCACGCTGGCCGCGATCGCCACGCAGACGCGTTAACAGCGATGATTTAGTCTGATTGAGTGTCGCAACCAGTTGGCTGTTTGCCATCGTGACGTCAATAAGGGGCCTGTCGGTTTCTTCTTCAATATCAGGATCGAATAGGTTGGCTTTTGCATCTAAGTAGCGAGCCAACTGCTGATAGCACTGCGCGAGGTTGTCCTGTAGCGGGCGGATTGGGAATATCAGGTGACCGAACAGCGTAAGCAAATTATACCACAATGCCCCGACCAGCAGCATGATGGGTTGCTGATACCAATTGTCGTAAAGAGAAATGCCTAGCATGGTATAAATCGCGATCAGCAGTGCGCCGAATGCGATAGTTGCATAGCGCTGCCCCAATGCTCCGAGCAGGGTAAAGGCACAGGTCGATACTGCGAGACCAAGGCCGAACAGCCAGGGATAGGGAAAAAGCAGTTCGATTGAAACGGAAGCGACAAAAAAACACGTCAGCGTAATGAACAAATTACGCAGACGTCCAGTGAGGCGATCGTCAAGGTCGGTGAGGGCTGCCGCGACGACGCCAAGCGTAACGGGAATGGTTGATGTTGGCTGACCTAACCACCAGGGAATGGCTGCTGCACCACTGAGTGCAATGAGAATGCGGATGGTATACAGCCAACTGCTGTTATACACATAGCGACGAATTCCTGGGGCAAAGGTGAGCAACGTAATATCCTTAGGTGCCGTTAGCGGTAGTGGCGGCGAGCATTATTTTCCCTCGCGGCCTGCGCCAGCTCGACGGAAACCACACGACGGCCTACTGGCCACAGCGCGATGGCGGCAATTTTAAAATTGGCGATGCCAACAGGAATGCCAATGATGGTAATGCACTGAGCGATGCCGGTAATGATGTGCGACAGGCAAAGCCACCAGCCAAAGAAAATGAACCAGAAGATATTCAGCAGAGAACCGCCAGCACTCAGAATTGCGCTCTTTTCATCCGGACGTAGCTCATCAACATGAATGGCTTCATTGCCATAAGGCAGGAACGACAGCTTGGTGATTTCCCAGCATGAACGCGTTAGCGGTAAGGTAAAAATCAGCAGCACGCTGACCACGGTAGCCAGAAGCCAGGCTAACGTGGTGAAAAAACCACCCAGTACGAAATTAAGGATGTTCAACACAGTACGCATAGTCTCTCCTGCACTTATAAGGTAACCAAACTCGCTGATGGTAAAAGAATTATCACATTAAGCATCAGGATATCCTAACCTGTTTTTAAGGCTAGAGCGTGAAGTCCGATAACGGGTAAACTAGGTAACAGAGAAACGACAAAGCATAGACAAATATCCTCTCACATAGTCATGGCGCGAACATCATGGAACTGAAATCTACCTCGTTAGGTAAACATCTGGCCCAACATCCTTACAATCGGGTGCGGTTATTGAATGCCGGTGTCGAAGTGAGTGGCGATAAGCATGAATACCTGATCCCCTTTAATCAACTGCTGAGTATTCACTGTAAAAGGGGCCTGGTGTGGGGAGAGCTGGAGTTTGAGTTGCCAGCTGGAAAAGTAGTGCGTTTGCACGGCACGGAGTGGCAGGAAACGCAGGCTTTCTACCGGCATCTTCTCAAATCCTGGCTTGACTGGAGCGAGGAGATGAGTCTGATCAGCGCTGAGGTTTTACAGCGTCAAACGGACAGTATTCAAACACTGATGCAGCAGGATAAATGGTTCAGTCGTCAGGCACTGTCAATTTTGCAGAGTGCCATCCGCGATTCGCTGGCGGCACTACCTCTGCCGGTTTCCCGATTAGAAACCTTCGATAACTGCCGTGATAACTACCAGCACTGCTTACGCTGGCTTGAGCAGGGCGATGACATGCGCACTGCGGCGAATCAGGCATGGATGGATCGCACGCTGGCGGCAGAGCAGCCTTTCTTTGATACGGTGGAGAGTTCGCCGTTAAATATGTCGCAGAGTAGAGCTGTGATTAATGGTGAAGACGGTGTATTGGTGCTGGCGGGAGCTGGCAGTGGGAAGACTTCCGTGCTGGTGGCTCGGGCGGCGTGGTTAATACATCGACAAGAGGCGACGCCCGATCAGATCTTGCTGCTGGCATTTGGTCGTAAAGCGGCAGATGAGATGAATGAGCGTATCCATGAGCGGCTCCACACGGATGACATTCAGGCTAAGACGTTCCATGCTTTGGCATTGCACATTATTCAGCAGGCTAGTCGTAAAGCTCCGATGATAAGCCAGCTGGAAAGTGATGCGAAACAGCGTCGTGAACTGCTGATTTCTCACTGGCAACAGCAATGTGCTGAGAAAAAAACACAGGCTAACGGATGGCGACGTTGGTTAACGGAAGAGCTTGAGTGGGATGTGCCAGACGGTGATTTCTGGAACGATCCGAAGCTGGCGGGGCGGCTTGCAGGGCGGCTTGAGCGTTGGTTAGGGTTGATGCGTATGCACGGTGGCAGCCAAAGTGAAATGGTTGAACAAGCACCAGAATCCATTCGGGCGGAGTTTCAGCAACGCATTCGCCTGATGGCACCGTTGTTGAAAGCCTGGAAAAAAGCGCTTAAGGACGAAAATGCGGTCGACTTCTCCGGCCTCATCCATCAGGCGGTGAATTTGCTGGATAAAGGGCGTTTTGTGAGCCCTTGGAAACATATTCTGGTGGATGAATTTCAGGATATCTCGCCACAGCGTGCGAGTTTGTTAGCGGCACTGCGTCGACAAAATAGTCGTACCTGTCTTTTTGCTGTAGGGGATGACTGGCAGGCAATTTACCGTTTTAGCGGTGCTGAGCTGGCGTTGACAACGGCGTTTGAACAGCATTTCGGCGTAGGTGAACAGTGCGCGTTGGATACGACTTATCGCTTTAATGAACGCATTGGTGACATTGCCAATACGTTCATACAGCAGAATCCGTACCAGTTAAAGAAACCCCTGAATAGCCTGAGCAAAGGGGATAAAAAAGCGGTAACCATTCTGCCTCAGGATCAGCTTGAGCCACTTTTGGATAAATTGAGCGGCTTTGTTAAGGTAGATGAGCGCATTCTTGTGCTTGCCCGTTACCACCATTTTCGCCCAGCGATGTTAGAAAAGGCAGCAACCAAATGGCCGAACTTGCACATTGATTTCATGACAGTGCATGCCAGTAAAGGGCAGCAGGCGGAATACGTCATTATCGTGGGTATGCATGAGGGAAAAGATGGCTTCCCGGCTCCGACAAGAGAGTCTGTGATTGAAGCGGCGCTGCTACCTGAGCCTGAGGATTTCCCTGATGCAGAGGAACGTCGCTTATTGTATGTGGCGTTGACGAGGGCGAAACACCGGGTCTGGTTGCTACAGGACGTGACAAATCCGTCGGTGTTTGTTGAACATCTTCATCGTTTAGGCGTTCCGACGCAGCGTAAGCCAGGATAGTTACGCAGGGATAATTCTGCGTTGAGGTAATTCTGCTGGGATAACTCGGCGAGGATAGCTAAAGCGGAACAACGTCGTTTAACCGCTGAGACCAGCGTCGGATGTACCGCACGCCGCTGGTCCATTTTGATGTGCTGAGATTATTTCAGACGGTCTTGCAGGTAGCGTTGATAATCAGGGATGGCTATCTGAACCGGTTCTTTAAATAGCGCAGAATTGACCAGGAAATCCGCCGTTGCACGGTTGGTTGCAACAGGAATGTTCCAAACTGTCGCGAGTCTCAGCAGCGCCTTGACATCGGGATCGTGGGGTACTGCGTTAAGTGGATCCCAGAAGAAAATCATCAAATCGATTTTCCCTTCGGAGATGAGTGCGCCGACCTGCTGGTCACCCCCCATCGGCCCGCTCAGCATGCTTTTTACGGGCAGACCCGTGTTTGACTGAATCAGGTTTCCGGTAGTTCCGGTGGCGTAAAGCGTGTGCTCTGTGAGCTGTTGTTTATTCGTACCAACCCAATCCAGCAAAGATTGTTTGCAGTGGTCGTGTGCTACCAGCGCAATATGTTTTTGCGCGGCGATGGTACGGGTGGTGAACTCCATGGTTACGTCCTTCAATCTGGTGTAGTAAAGCTGACGCTAGGGTAAGGACAGATTACGGAAACGCTGTTTCAGTGCAAAGCGATAAAAGTGGGAAAAGGCGAACGGGTATCAAAAATCTGATGTGACTGCGCGTAAAATCACCAGGTTACCGATTCATTCAGCGCGCTAGCAAAACCTGCAACAGAAGCACCTTTCGCCGCTGCGTTGTATTCCGACATTTTTCGCTCTATATCGAGCAACTCATTATCAGCAATGACAAGCGCATCGGTACGCGTAGGGATAACCTGATTTTTTTCATCAAGCAATTGATATTGGGGAAGGGCAGTAAAGTTTTGGCGATCTTGAGGGGTTTGCAGCGGCGGAAGCTTAAATGACACCGATGCCACTTTTTCTGTGTTAAAGGCCGCAATAAATGTCGAAGGGAAATAGGTCGCTGGCGCACCCGTTTGGGCATCGACAGTATCAACAACTTTAAACAGAATTTGGTGTTGCCCACTGCCAAGTTCGAGGCTATCGGCACCTTTCAGCAACGAGCCTGACATTCTCTGCCCGTCAACCATAAGGAGATCGATCTTCTGATCTAATTTCAACGTTGTTGCCGCAATTGCTGAGGTGCTTAAACCCGCAATAAACAGGCAAACAGTGATGAAGCCGAATTTCATAATTTTCCCAGATGGTACGTAATTCGAGTATTGTTGAGGAATTGTCTGAATGTGTCAAAGGTTTCAATTTGAAACAGGCTGTTATGGCATTTTTCGTTCCGTGCGGCATCCGACTGCGGATTTTCTACACCCTTTCCCGCTATTTCTGGAATGTGCGATACACTCAAATAAATCACGTAAAAGAGGCTGAATAGCATGCATGACAGTGATATTGAATCTGTGCTGAAAACGGTAAAAACCATTGCATTGGTGGGCGCTAGCGATAACTTATCTCGTCCAAGTTATGGCGTAATGGCGTATTTACTTGAGCAAGGCTACGACGTTATCCCCGTCAGCCCCAAGCTGGCTGGTCAGACACTCTTGGGCCAAAAAGCCTATGCCAGCTTAGCGGATATTCCTAAACCCGTTGATATGGTCGATGTCTTTCGTCAGCCGGAGGCGGCTTATGAGGTCGCCAAAGAGGCCATCGCCATCGGTGCTTCCGTACTGTGGTTGCAGATCGGCGTTATTAATGAGCAGGCGGCAATTTTGGCTCACGATGCAGGGCTGAAAGTCGTGATGGATCGCTGCCCGAAAATTGAAATCCCACGACTGGGTTTGGGTAAATAAGTCGTAGACGCAGGGCGATGCTGAATATCACAGTATCGCCAATGCCTGACTGTGGTGAACCGTATCTACGTTGGTGAATGTTAGTGGCGCAACTGTGGGGCGCGGCGTTGTATGACTTCAGCCAATTCGTTTAGTGAAGGGTGGTCGTGCTCAGAAAGCTCTTCCTTCATCAACTGTGCCTCCGCCAGATAAGTGTGTATTGGTTGGCCTTCGTCATCTTCCATCACAACGTGGTACCACGGTTCGGAGCGCGGCGTGTCATTGCCGCTGATTTCTTCCCAGGTGGGCGTTTCTAATGAGTATTCGGGATCGATATCGATAATGACGCCTGGGAACCCTAGGAGTCTATGACGAATCTGTTGTCCGATGCCAAATTTACTAATGATCATATAGCCCCCTGGAAGTTGATAACACTTTCTACTCGCTGCGGATTTTTCTGAGAGAGGACAACCGCATCCGATAACGTCTTGTAGCGTACAGAGGTTTTTCAAGCTATGACGTATGTGCTCGTTGAGCGCTGGCTGAACACATTATTAACAGTATGGTGTAAATTTTTAGAAGATACAGTCCGGCTAATGAAATGTTGTTTGGCTGCTTGGGCCGAGAAGGGGGAAATATGGAAAAGATAGCGACAGCGGCTTATGTCTACGGTGTGGTTCAGGGAGTGGGCTTTCGTTACAGTACGCAACGTCAAGCTGCGCAACTGGGACTCAGTGGGTATGCGCGCAATTGTGATGATGGCAGCGTAGAAGTCGTGGCAAGTGGCGAGCCTCATGCGGTGGAGATGTTGATTGAGTGGCTGAAGCAAGGTGGCCCACGAAGCGCCAGGGTTGATAAGGTGCTTATTGAGCCACATGGCAAGACGGACTATAAAGGGTTTACGATCCGCTATTGAAACTGTTGAGTTAGATGCATTTCACTGGCTTGGGTAAGCCGGCGATTTTGGTTGCCTGTTTTGCTGGACCTTTCGGAAACAGTTTATACAGGTAGCGGCTATTTCCTTTCTCTTCACCGTACTTTTGCGCCATCGCTTTAACTAACATGCGTATAGCGGGTGAGGTGTTGAACTCCTGATAAAAATTTCGCACAAACCGGACGACTTCCCAATGCGGTTCTGTCAGCGCAATGCCTTCCTGCTCAGCGAGCACGGGAGCCAACGCTTCGCTCCACGCGGTACTGTCCATCAGGTAACCCTGTGCGTCTGTTGCGATCGTTCGCCCTTCAAACTCCAACATCTTCTCTCCGCCTGCGATATCTCAGCTCGCAGTTTAACAAATTTTTTTGTCTGCGCCGGAATAAAAAAAGCCCCAAAATTGGGGCTTCTCAGTGCGGTGCTCAACGAGACTTAGTCGTTACGCATGATGCCCAGAATACTCAACAGGCTAACGAAGATATTGTATATCGCGACATACAGGCTAACCGTTGCCCGGATATAGTTGGTTTCGCCACCGTGAATAATGTTACTGGTTTCCCACAGGATGGCACCCGCAGAGAACAGAATAAACAGAGCGCTGATCGCCAGATGCAACGCTGGAATCTGTAGGAACAGATTGGCAATGACGGCAACAATCAGTACAACAAATCCAGCCATCATCATGCCAGACAAGAAGGACATGTCCTTACGTGTCGTTAATACATAGGCTGAACAGCAGAAGAACACCACTGCCGTACCGCCCAGCGCTAACATGACAATGTCGCCTGCGCCGGAAGAAATCAGCGAGCTTAAAATCGGGCCCAGCGTATAACCCATAAATCCGGTCAGTGCGAATGCGGCTAAAATACCCGCTGGGCTGTTAGCCAGTTTATGCGTCAGGAACATCAGACCATAAAACCCAACTAGCATCAGAATTAAGCCAGGAGCGGGCAGGTTAAGTACAGTACTTGCCGTTGCGGTAACGGCGGAAAAACCCAGCGTCAGCGACAGCAGGAAATACGTATTACGCAGCACTTTGTGAGTGCTGAGTAGCGAACTTTCACGAGTAGAGGAAACAACAATACGATCCATATCAGCGACTCTCTCTTCAGGGTGCTATTATCCAATGTCAAAGAATAAATAGTTGCAGGACGTTATTAAAGATGGTTTACCCTTCTTTACGCTGCAAATTCACCATACTCTGTGCCAGTGCTCGTGTTTTGTCCTGCAATTCATATGATGGTGGAGGGAAATTGCTCTATTTTATGCATCGCGTGACGATTTTGCGTTCAATTGTGTTGCGTTAGGTTGTTTTTCAGGCAATTGAGCGCTGTGATGCTTTACAAGATCCCGCACACTGTTTATAGTTCGCGTCATTGCGGAGGAGTGGCCGAGTGGTTGAAGGCACCGGTCTTGAAAACCGGCGACGCGAAAGTGTTCTAGAGTTCGAATCTCTACTCCTCCGCCAAAAAAATTCAACGGGTTAGCTTAGGCTAGCCCGTTTTCGTTTCTGCTGTTGAATCCAACATCGCATTTTGCATTGTGGTATTTTTACTTCTGTTTGAGTCGGAATGTACTAAGTGGCTTAACACTGCGGGAGTGTCATGCGGGAATTTTTCATCGCTTATTCATTTAGAAATGAATACTAACGATTAGCAAAAAATAAATATATATCATACCGGGTTTTAAATACATTCATTCGTAATGGATAACCAAAGCATAGTAATGCGTGTCTTTTCATTATTATGCACCATGCTATTCATTATCGACGGCATCGTTCTTTAAATAAAAGCGTATTCCGGCAATACAAAGATCTTACCGAGGTGATGGTCGAATGTATTTACGAGGTATTAAATCAGGAAGTCATCCTGAGTTTTATAAACTATCAAATCCAGCAATGTGCGATACTTTTCCTGAAACGCCGTATTGGCCTCTGTTTCAATTTTGTGAATTAATTTAGCAATGATGGCCTTGTTGCTGACGGAATGGCCGGATTGGATGATCTCTTCTACGATGTTGCCGAGCATTTCCATATCGCTGACCTGAGAGTCTAGGGCAAGGACATCAGATATCGGAAGCTCGTTCTGGGGCACCTCTGAATGCATTGTTTCTCCTCCCTTTCGCGCTTTCTGACATGGTTAATGCACACACTGCCAGACAGGACAAATTTGCTGTCCGCCAGACATGAATAAATGGTTAGTTAACTTTAGTCGATCATACGCATAAAACCAGTCGATAAGATAAATAAACACTGCGTTACTCCGTGACTTGTCCGAGCGTGAAAGCATGACGACGATCAATGGTCAGGCGGATAAATATGAATTTATCATTTTCCACAAATATTATGTCTGAAATAATTATACGAAATGCATGACTTCAATAAGTTAAACATGTCGAGATAAAAGGAGGCAGGGAAATAGATTAACTGAACATAAAGACTATTAATGCATTTTGATTAAGTCTATACCTCAAATAATTCGAGTTGCAGGAAGGCGGCAAGAAAAAGAATCCCGATGAGCTTACACAAGTAAGTGATTCGGGTGAGTGAACGCAGCCAACGCACATGCAGCTTGAAGTATTACGGGTATATAGGTTTTTGATCTGCTCAAGGAGATGACATTTTTCTGTGGCACATGCGGTTTATCAAAAAATGTTTTTTATCAAAACCTATTTATCGAAAATGGCACCCTAGTTTAGGAGCATTGACATGCAAAAGATCAGAGCAAAAGCAGTTTGTCTTTTTCGCAATAATGGCCAAATTCTGTTAGCCGAAGGATATGATCCCATAAAAGATGAGCACTATGTCTTGCCTCTCGGTGGTGGTATCGAATTTGGTGAATCGTCGCAGGCGGCGGCGGAGAGGGAAGTTCAAGAGGAAATTAGCGCAGCGACCAAGGACTTTTCGCTGCTGGGCGTTTCAGAGAATATCTTTTCCTACAATGGCAAGTCAGGGCATGAAATTGTCTTTGTCTATGAAGCGCGCTTTCAGGATGAGTCGCTTTATCAGCAAGATATCATCCATGGCATAGAGACCAACGGTGTTCCGATCGTGACTCGTTGGTTTGATATTGATTTGCTGCGTTCTGGGGAAATCAAGTTTTATCCTCATGGTATAGTGGACATGATCTAACCGCAGTCGAATGGCTGGGGTAGGTGATAGTAGACGGTTGCCTCCGTGATGATGAAGTTAAGCGCCCGAAATAAGGAAAAAAAGATGCAGGTTTTGGTGGTCATTGATATGCAAAATGCAGTGTTTGCTATGCCAAGAGCGCGACAGGCGCAGATAGTCGCATTGATAAACCAGCTTTCAGGTGCAGCAGATCGGACGATTTTTATTCAGCACGAAGGCGACGGTATGCTGTCAGGCAGCGAGGGATGGCAGTTATTACCTGAGCTGCACCAGCCAGCGGATAGCTTGTCGATAACGAAAACAGCGTGCGATGCGTTTTACCGCACGTCGTTAGCCGATGTGTTGGCTGATCTGGGTGTTAACCACCTGACGATTTGCGGATGTGCGACGGATTACTGTGTTGATGCAACCATTAAAAATGCGGCCAGCCGAGGCTATGCGCTGACGATTGCTTCTGATGCGCACACGACGGCCAATCGCGGTGAACTGAAAGCAGAGCAATTAGTTACGCATTACAATAATGTGTGGCGGGATTTTATTATTCCGGGTAACACGATTACGGTAGAAACAACGGAAAACATCATTGCTTCATGGAAGACGAACCGCTAATACAAAGAGCGGGCGATCCATTAAGGCAAAAATTGCAGGCAACATGCGTAAAAGTGAACGGGATCATATTCTGCTGCTGATGAGCAGACTACGCTTCTTACATACTGACAGGTAATCAGTTATCCAGGTTGGGGAGAGGTGATTATGTACACGAGCATTCTGGTGCCAGTAGATATAGAAGAAGATGAACTCACTAAACACGCGCTTACGCATGCAGTCAGGTTGGCCAAAATGTCGGGTGCTGCAATACACCTCTTTCATTCCCTCCCTGATGCGTCAGCATTTTTATCTGCTTATTCTTTTGGCATAAAAGAGTTTGAGAATGAGGCGGTGGTGAAAGCGAATGACAAACTTAAATCACTGATGAAAACAATCGATCTGCCGGCATCACGGTTGTCATGCAGCGTCAGCTTCGGATCGGCGAGAGACGAAGTGTTATCGCTGGCGGAGGAGATTAATGCGGATTTGATCGTAATCGGTTCACGCCGACCGGATGTGAAAACCTATCTGCTTGGCTCAAATGCTGCTGCTATTGTTCGTCATGCAAAAATGTCAGTGCTCGTTGTCCGTTAGTTTTTATAACGCTGCTGCTGCGTTTTGGGGCAGCAGCGACGCTATGTGGCACTATGCGTCAGCATGGCGATCGCAATATTCAACACGTTCAATCAACTGTTCGATCTCGCGATCGGAAAACACTTCTATACCGTGGTAGCGCAGCAACTCTGCCGTAACACCATTGCCTGCCGTTTGTGAGCCATCAAATCGTCCGCTGTATATGATGTTGCTGCCACAGGATGGGCTTCCTTCCGTAAGGAGAGCGAAGCGGCAGTGATGATGTTGTGCCATTTGCAGCGTTAACCAGGCTCCCAGAATATAACGCTCGGTCACATCGCTGCCGGTGGCTTCAACAACTTTGGCTCCAGCCTTGATAACCGAATTGCCACCGAAGGCCGGAATAATCTCTGCTGAAGGTCTGGGCGTTGGGAAACCCGCTGCCAATTCCGGACAAAACGTAATCAGCCTCGCTTGTTGACGCCACTGGGCGAGATAGTCGCCGACAGATTTCTTTTCAGTACCGTTATAACGAACGGGAAAGCCGGAAAGACAGGCGCTGATCAGAATATTACTCATCGTGGGGCATTTCCTCTAAAAGGCGAGCATAGGCGTTGCTGCATTAAGTCATAAAGCATGTTGTCTGGAAGAGAAGCACGGCATCAAAAAATGGAGAACAGCAGGACGACAGGGAAACTCAACGGCCAGGTTAGACCTACCAGTAACGAAGCAAAGAATCGGATGAGCAGGGATTTGTCTTTACTCAACAAGAAAGTAACGATCAGGGCAACAAAAAAACCGATCATGTAGGTAAATTTAATGAGTTCCCAGAAGGAGTGATGTGGCACGTTTGTTTCCTTTTATCCTCGAAGCGCCTGCATTTTATGTTGTTAATATTTTATGATCAATTTTTTAACCCATAATGAGTAGTCGGGATGCGCCGTTCTGCGGTGCGTATTTTATACTACAGCGAGTATCCTCTGGTTAAAATGAGATCTTCGGTATGAAAACAACGCTAGCTGTTGTGATGGTGTGTGCTACGGCTCTACTTTCTGTTTCTACGCTTAGTATGGCGAAAAATTCTCGAATTTCTGATGAGCAGATCAAAGAAAAGATTATTCAGGAATCGATTTCGTCTTATTCCGGTAATTGTCCGTGCCCTTATAATTCAGCACGTAATGGTAGCAAATGCGGTAAGCGTAGCGCGTGGAGCAGAGATGGCGGCTATTCGCCAATTTGTTACAAAGACGATGTAACCAGAAAAATGATTGACGACTGGAGAATGGAAAGTGGAAATAAATAACCTTCGATAAGGAGATAAAGTAGCGAAATAATAATCTCTTTGCTAAGAAATTAATTACACCATTTGTGTGACAGAAATATTAAATTTTTATTTCAGTATGGACATTGTAGGCTGGCTGTCATAGCTTACTATTTTACCCCATGAGAAAGGTAATAAAATGAGTGAGATATCTAGCCTGTCCCTGAAAATTTCCCCAGAGCTGAAAGAAAAAATCAAAGCCGCTGCCTTAGAAAACGAAGTATCCCTCAGTGCAGAAGTCAGCGCCCGGTTGCTGAAAAGCTTTGATGAAAGCCAGCAATCTTCAGAACTGTCTCCTGAATCGGTGGATAGTCAGGGTACGGAAGAAGTGGGTGCAGAAGCGCCATTGACGCAAAAAGAACTCAAAAAACTCCGGGAATTGCTGAAAGGCAAATCCAAAGTGACTTCCAAGAAAAAGTAATACTGGATGAGATTCAGCATCTCTGATTGATCAAAAGAATAGATAACAAAATTAAATCACCCAGACATCTTGATGACAAGGTGGCTGGGTGAGCCCTTTTTGCTCAATGGCTCGCATTCGTGTAGAAAGTGAAAACCTCTGGAAAGAAGGCTACCTCACGTTATTTGTTTAATCCCATATATCTCTCTATTCCCCGCACACGGCATAACATAAATCCAGATAGTATTTATTTAAATGTATAACAAATTGTTATTATTTGTTTTTGGGTTTATTGTTACATCCTAAATACAATATTTACTTCTATAAAATAGATTTATCTTATAAATAGATAGATTTTAAAAAAATGATCGATTAAATAGATATTGATACCGTAAGTTAGAAAATATAAAGATTATCTACAAAAGGCCGATACCGCCTTCGGCGTTAGGAAGATTTGTCCTGGCTTGTATGATTTCCTTGTCGCTACTATTAAACCATAATTTTAGTGACGGTAATTCTCTTGAGTTGTATGGGTCTGGAGAATGTAAAAAGCCAGGTTATGGTACGGAAAAATGCGATGTAAGGTGAGGTGTAAAGGATGACGTGTTTTTACTACCAGCATGTGCAGAAGTCTGGCACCCGTACGTTGTATCTGGTTAGACCAATTCGACTACGCCATGATGAATGTGGTTTGATGAGCATGTCTACCTGCATATTGTTTATGTTTCTCACCAGGGCATATAAATGGTCTGTCTAGAGAT
>NZ_LXFV01000044.1 GCF_002847345.1 Pectobacterium peruviense | reverse complement strand
AATGCCGATCAGTTAAGGATCGGTTGAACGATCCAGTCATTGTGTAAAAATCCGGAAATGTCTTTCGTTTCCGGATTTTTTTATGCGTATTGCTCAGGCTCTTGATCTTGTCTCCTGCTACGACTCCACCCGTAATCCCCTGACGTCTTTGGGTGACTTTCTTGACCCGGAGCTCATCTCCCGTTGTCTTCAAGAGTCCGGGACTGTCACTCTGCGTAAACGCCGTCTCCCGCTGGAAATGATGGTCTGGTGCATTGTGGGTATGGCGCTGGAGCGCAAAGAGCCGCTTCATCAGATAGTTAACCGCCTTGATATTATGCTGCCGGGTGACCGCCCCTTCGTGGCACCCAGCGCAGTTATCCAGGCCCGGCAGAGACTGGGGAGCGAGGCTGTTCGCCGTGTGTTCACACAAACCGCGCAGTTGTGGCACGGTGCCACCACTCACCCTCACTGGTGCGGTCTGACCCTGCTGGCTGTGGATGGGGTTGTCTGGCGAACACCCGATACGCCGGAGAATGATGCGGCTTTCCCGCGTCAGACCTATGCCGGTCAACCCGGACTCTACCCTCAGGTAAAGATGGTCTGTCAGATGGAGCTGACCAGCCATCTGTTAACGGCAGCCGCCTTCGGCACAATGAAAGAAAGCGAGTGTACGCTGGCTGAACAACTGATAAGCCAGACCGGTGATAACACATTGACATTACTTGATAAAGGTTATTACTCACTGGGTCTGCTGAATGCCTGGAATCAGGCAGGGACGCATCGACACTGGATGATACCGCTGAAAAAGGGGGCGCAGTACGAGGAGGTAAGAAAGCTGGGTAAAGGGGATTATCTGGTAAAGCTGAAAACCAGTCCTCAGGCACGAAAGAAGTGGTCGGGTCTGGAAAGGGAAATAACGGCGCGGCTGCTGACGTTTACCCGGAAAGAAAAGACGTATTATCTGCTGACGTCAATGACAGACGCCATGCGCTATCCGGGTAGAGAAATGGTCGAGCTTTACGGCCATCGGTGGGAAATAGAGTTGGGATACCGTGAAATAAAGCAGACGATGTTACTGAGTAGACTGACACTGAGGAGCAAAAAACCGGCGCTTGTGGAGCAGGAACTCTGGGGCGTGCTGCTGGCCTACAATCTGGTGAGGTATCAGATGATAAAGATGGCAAGTCAGTTGAAAGGATATTGGGCAAATCAACTGAGCTTCTCAGAGTCATGCGGGTTGGTCATGAGAATGTTGATGAGTTTACAGGGAGCTTCACCTGGCCGGATCCCGGAGCTGATGCGCGATCTGGAGAGTCTGGGTCAACTGGTAAAATTACCGATGCGGCGGGAAAGGGCCTTCCCGCGAGTGGTAAAAGAAAGGCCG
>NZ_LXFV01000043.1 GCF_002847345.1 Pectobacterium peruviense | reverse complement strand
GCGCTGAGCATGGATGGGGTGCAGAAAGCCAAATCCGGTCACCCGGGCGCACCGATGGGCATGGCCGATATCGCCGAAGTGCTGTGGCGTGATTATCTTAACCATAATCCGGCTAACCCCAACTGGGCCAACCGCGACCGCTTCGTGCTGTCCAACGGTCATGCGTCCATGCTGATTTACAGCCTGTTGCACCTCTCCGGCTACGACCTGCCGATTGAAGAACTGAAAAACTTCCGTCAGCTGCATTCCAAAACTCCGGGTCACCCTGAATACGGCTACACCGCTGGCGTCGAAACCACCACCGGCCCGCTGGGTCAGGGTGTTGCCAACGCGGTGGGTATGGCGATTGCCGAGCGCACGCTGGCGGCGCAGTTCAACCGCCCGGGCCACGACATTGTTAACCATCATACTTACACCTTTCTCGGTGACGGCTGCATGATGGAAGGGATTTCTCACGAAGTCTGCTCGCTGGCCGGCACCATGAAGCTCGGCAAACTGACCGCGTTTTATGATGACAACGGCATCTCCATCGACGGCCACGTAGAAGGCTGGTTTACCGACGATACCGCCGCCCGCTTTTGAAGCCTACGGCTGGCACGTAGTGCGCGGCGTGGACGGTCACGATGCAGACGCGATTAAACGCGCCATCGGCGAAGCACAGCTGGTGACCGACAAGCCGTCGCTGCTGATGTGCAAAACCGTGATTGGTTTCGGTTCACCAAACAAGGCCGGTACGCACGACTCTCATGGTGCACCACTGGGCGAGGCTGAAGTCGCGGCGTCCCGCGAACAGCTGGGCTGGACGCACGCGCCGTTTGATATTCCGGCCGACATTTATGCCGCCTGGGATGCCAAACCGGCCGGTCAGCGTAAGGAAGCGGCCTGGGACGAGGCGTTTGCCGCCTACGCCAGCGCGTACCCTGAGCTGGCTGCTGAATTCACACGCCGTACCGGCGGTGAACTGCCGACCCACTGGCAGGCAGACGCACAGAAATTATCGAAGACCTGCAGGCCAATCCGGCGAAAATTGCCAGCCGTAAAGCGTCACAGAATGCACTGGAAGCCTACGGCAAACTGCTGCCGGAATTCCTGGGCGGCTCTGCCGACCTGGCCCCGAGCAACCTGACCATCTGGTCCGGCTCGGTATCGCTGGATAAAGACCACGCGGGCAATTATATCCACTACGGCGTGCGCGAGTTCGGCATGACGGCCATTGCCAACGGAATTGCGCTGCACGGTGGCTTTGTGCCGTACACCGCGACCTTCCTGATGTTTGTAGAATACGCGCGTAATGCGGTGCGTATGGCGGCGCTGATGAAAATCCGCAGCATCTACGTCTACACCCACGACTCCATCGGTCTGGGCGAAGACGGCCCGACGCACCAGCCGGTTGAACAGCTGGCCAGCCTGCGTGTGACGCCGAACATGAGCAACTGGCGTCCAGCAGACCAGGTAGAAACGGCGGTGGCGTGGAAATACGCGATTGAGCGTCAGGACGGCCCGACGTCACTTATCCTGTCCCGTCAGAATCTGGCGCAACAGACGCGTACCGCCGAACAGCTGGCGAACGTGGTGAAGGGTGGTTATGTGCTGAAAGACAGCGACGGCCAGCCGGAACTCATCCTGATTGC
>NZ_LXFV01000042.1 GCF_002847345.1 Pectobacterium peruviense | reverse complement strand
CCCCAATGACCCTGCCTATCGCCGCCCGCTGACGCAGGCCAGCGACCTGCCGCGAGACAAACAGCAGGCAGCGGAAAAGCTGACCGCCGGCCTGATGAACCTGATGGCACAGGGCGCGATACGCAGCCGGCAGGACGTGGTGACTCAGCTCGAAAGCATTGGCCTCACCGTGGCGCGAGAAACCAAAAGCAGCATCAGTATTGCCGACCCGTCCGGCGGCAGAAACATCCGGCTGAAAGGAATGATTTATGAGCGAGATTTTAAATTTGGCGAAGGGCTTCGAGGAGAAATCGAAGCAGCAAGCGCAGGATACCGAGCAGAGCGTGAAGCGCGAGTTCGTGAGGCTGGAAACGTCTATCAGCGCGGAACTGCAATCAAGCTCGCAGAGCATCAGCAACGCTATCCGCGAACAGAACGGCAGGCTGACGGGTATGCTCAGAGCCACGGTCACCACCGTGCTGATCTGGATAGTGGTCTGCGCCGCGATTCTGATTGGCATCCTGAGCGGGATAATCTGGCTTCAGGGGCAGATCATCAGCTCACGCCTGAGCGACATCGACGGCTACAGCCAGCAGCTGGCGAGCCTGAAAGCGAAAAGCGGCGCGGGGGTGACGATCTACAGCGACGACAGCCAGAAGAACGGTTACCTGGTGGTGCTGCCGGTGAAGGCGCACGGCGTGGAAACCTACACCTCGACGGCGGGCAATACGGTGGTGAAGTACACCGCGAAGTAACCTCGTCAGAACGCACAGAAACGCCCCTGAACGATTTTGACCCACAGGACACAGAAAACCATGACCGAAATGGAAAAACAGCTTCTGAGCGCCTTAGAGAGCTTACAGGCCAGCTACGAGCAACAGCATCAGGCGTGGCAGGAAAGCTACAGCAGTTTGCAGAACATGTTCGAGACTACCTCACTGGCACTGAACCGCAGCGACAGGGCGTGTCAGCACTTGAGCAATCAGGTGGACAGCTTGCGCGCGCAGGTCGAGAGCTTGAGCAGGAACTTCAGCCGCTTGATGCGCTGATTAGACAGCATGACCGCGTCCGTGCAGAGAAGTTGCGAGAGCAGCAGCCGGAACCGCAGAAAAAGCCGATTCGCTATCAGGGACCCTCGATGTGATTTTTTAGTTCACTACAGATTCATCTTTAGATTGCTCTAAGGTTTTTTTAGTGTAATCTCAGCGTCAATTTAATTTGTTTTGGAAAATAAAAAATGGCTAAGGGTGCGCAAGCAATAGCTAAAGAAATAAATGAGTTAATGAGAAAAAATGGAAATGAGTGTATTACTTTGAAGTGGGTACAGTTTTACGAGATTTGTGAGAGAGAAAGGCTTGCAGATGTTGTTATGGGGAAGGTGGCAGAAAGCCTGAAAAAAAATGACCTTCATATCATCTACGGCAACAACGTGATTATCGTAAGAGACTTCTGTTGGAATCCCGTATCTCTTTAGAGACTAATGACAATCTGCTGTCTTAAGGTGTAAGTTTAACGGCAGAAAAAACGAAGCCCCGGCATCATGTCTAATCTTGGCGGATCCGCATGATAACCAGGGCCAGGTACGAAACCTTGAAAGGATATTAGCACATGAACCGTGCCAGACAACAGCCCGCCATAAGCGCAGGGCGCATTGCATAACGCTGCACTCGAGCTCTTCAACGACCGCTTACCACACAAGCCGTATTTTTCGGACGACCTGTACTTTGGTGTACGTATTGCAGGTAAAGAACGCGCCATTCTGGCGAAATACATCCAGTTCAATCAGCCTCATGCCATGTTCTGGCTGGGATTTGACGTTGACCGTCTCGGTGCCGCCATCGACTGGAGCGATCGCAATGCGCCCGCGCCCACGCTGACCATCACCAATCCCGAAAACGGACACGCACACCTACTCTATGCGCTGAAAACTTCGATACGCACCGCTCCTGATGGAAAAATGAAGCCACTGAAGTACGCTGCTGCGGTCGAGAACGCGCTACGTAAAAAACTGGACGCTGACGTGGGGTATTCGGGGTTAATTTGCAAGAATCCGAACCACGGTTATTGGAAAATTGCCGTCTGGCAGCCGGAACTCTACACACTGGACTGGCTGGCCGACTCGCTCGACCTGAACGCTGCGAACGACAAAGAAATCGTAGCCGACTACGGTTTAGGCCGTAACTGCACCCTGTTCGATAAAACCCGCAAGTGGGCATACCGCGCGATTCGTCAGGGTTGGCCGGAGTATGATCAGTGGCAGCAAGCCTGCGATGAAAGAGCTCGCGCCTATAACCTGCAATTTGCAGCACCTCTTGAAGAAAATGAAGTGAGAGGGATAGCTAAAAGTATTGCTAAATGGACTCATAGAGAATTTAGCGAAAAATCATTTGATGATTATGTAAGGAATACCCATCAATCACACATACAGTCACTTCGTGGTTCTAAAGGTGGTATGAAAAGTAAAGGTGGTGGAAGAAAAAAAGGTTCTGTTGTTGATGGCTCTATTAATTCAAAAAAAGAGTGGCTATCCTTAGGTATTTCTAGATCAACTTATTATAGAAGATATGAGCTGTAGCCCATATCTTCTCTTTTAATTTAGAATCTAAAGTCTGATGCTTGAGCTTGAAGGTATAATGTTTTCAAAAGATCATAGCCATCAGTATATTGATTAATCGGGAAGAAGAAATTCTTTTCATTCTGGATTATGCTCAATCTGTGAAAATTATAACCATTGTCATGATCAAATGCGGAATCCAAAGATATATACATTCCGTTATAGCTTGTGCTTACAAGGTCATTATTTGAGTCGTAGGACCAACGGACGTTGCCGTTCCTAGTCTCATTTATCATGAACTTTACAAAGTTAGCAATGTTTTCTGGCAGCATAGTGCTATCCCTCTACGTTCGTGAATGTGTGTTTTGAATCAATCATACTCTTAATGTCCATGAGCGACTCTCGTATTTTCTTTGACGTTCTCGTCGATATTTTTTCTTTCAGAGGCATACACCGAGCATCATGTATATTTTTCTCTAGCTCATCCAAAATATTTTTTTTATCTTCAAATAAATCCCTATCTTCTTTCGATATGAAGTTATTTGCTATATTCCTATGTAGCTTTAATGCAACTCTGAAATTTAAAGATAACTGGCTATATTGATGGTTTACTAAATCATCAATAGCGGATTCATAATACGATGAGCATACATGAGACAAATGTGACACCGTTTGGTTTTTGAATGTGTCAATTCTCTCTTGGGTTTTTTGCTGAATGCTTTTCGTTATCTTTATGGCGTAAAATATTTCCAGCACAGCAATAATTAAAGCGATCACAGTTGCTACTGAAGCATAATAGGAAAAAACCAACATCCCAACTGAAGATGACAATATATCATCTTGATAATGCCACGAACCAACGCATATTAATAAGCAAAGCAAAGCATATATAATTCTAAATGCATTATCTTTTATTTTATCTATCATTTACAGATATCCAAATAATCATCCTCAGCACATTATCCATGAAGATATACTCTTGGTGAAGCAGCACCCTCTGGGTTATCCGTATGGTGAGACAAAAACAAGCCTATATCAGATAACAGCCCTTCTTTGCAGAGGGGCTTTTTTTGCAGCGACTACAGAATCTGACATACTCCATCATACTTTAAGCCAGTACACACAGCGTCCCCTCTACGAGGTTCCTTCTGTGACTGGTTCAGGGGGCTCGCCGCCCCCCGAAACCCCGGGCATCCACTGCGAAACTTTCGCACTTTGGGTGCGAATATTTCTCAGCGGAGTGAGAATGGAAAAGCGCACGAGAGAGATCAAAATCCGTCTTACCGACTCAGAGCATCAGCGTCTGATAGACCGGTGTGACCGAACTCATCTGGCCGAATGGCTGCGTCAGCTCGGTCTGGGAGAACACACTGCCAGAAAGCGCCGTCTGCCTGATGTGTCGCCCGAACTGCTGCGACAGGTCAGCGGTATCGGCAACAACCTCAACCAGATCGCCCGCCGTCTTAACCAGCTCGACGGACTGAACTCCACTGAGCGCGTTTCCCTGCTGGCGGTGTTAAACAGCCTCGACCGTAATCTCGGTGAACTGCTGGAGCAGCACCGTGATCGTTAAAATTCACTCACGGGGTGCCGGTTCGGGCAGTGGCCCCGTTGATTACCTGCTGGGCAAAGATCGCCAGCGTAGTGACGCCCGCGTGCTGCGGGGAGATGCCGAACGCACCCGCGAACTGATTGACGGCTGTGACTTTGCCCGCGGCTACACCTCCGGCGTGTTGTCCTTTCAGGAGGCCGACATTGCAGAGCCAGAAAAAGCGCGGCTGATGGACGAATGGGAACAGACACTGATGACCGGTCTCGACAAAGACCAGTACGCCTGTCTGTGGGTTGAGCATCAGGACAAAGGCCGCCTCGAGCTGAACTTCGTGATCCCGAACATCGAATTGCAGAGCGGCAAACGTCTGCAACCCTACTTTGACCGCGCCGACCGTCCCAGGGTAAACGCCTGGCAGACGCTGACCAACGGCCGGTTAGGA
>NZ_LXFV01000040.1 GCF_002847345.1 Pectobacterium peruviense | reverse complement strand
TTGCTCTTTAACAATCTGGAACAAGCTGAAAATTGAAACATGACAGCTGAACATGCAGGACTGCCTTCGGGTAGGTCGTGATGAATCAGTCTGTCAATGAGTCTCTCAAATAATCGCAGCGCGATGATGAATCGAAAGAAACATCTTCGGGTTGTGAGGTTAAGCGACTAAGCGTACACGGTGGATGCCTAGGCAGTCAGAGGCGATGAAGGGCGTGCTAATCTGCGATAAGCGTCGGTAAGCTGATATGAAGCGTTATACCCGACGATACCCGAATGGGGAAACCCAATGTGTTTCGACACATTATCATGACATGAATACATAGTGTCATGAGGCGAACCGGGGGAACTGAAACATCTCAGTACCCCGAGGAAAAGAAATCAACCGAGATTCCCCTAGTAGCGGCGAGCGAACGGGGAGGAGCCCAGAACCTGAATCAGTTTGTGTGTTAGTGGAAGCGTCTGGAAAGTCGCACAGTAAAGGGTGATAGTCCCGTACACAAAAATGCACAAATTGTGAGTTCGATGAGTAGGGCGGGACACGTGACATCCTGTCTGAATATGGGGGGACCATCCTCCAAGGCTAAATACTCCTGACTGACCGATAGTGAACCAGTACCGTGAGGGAAAGGCGAAAAGAACCCCGGCGAGGGGAGTGAAATAGAACCTGAAACCGTGTACGTACAAGCAGTGGGAGCCTACTAGTTGGGTGACTGCGTACCTTTTGTATAATGGGTCAGCGACTTATATTCTGTAGCAAGGTTAACCGTATAGGGGAGCCGCAGGGAAACCGAGTCTTAACTGGGCGTTAAGTTGCAGGGTATAGACCCGAAACCCGGTGATCTAGCCATGGGCAGGTTGAAGGTTGGGTAACACTAACTGGAGGACCGAACCGACTAATGTTGAAAAATTAGCGGATGACTTGTGGCTGGGGGTGAAAGGCCAATCAAACCGGGAGATAGCTGGTTCTCCCCGAAAGCTATTTAGGTAGCGCCTCGTGAATTCATCTTCGGGGGTAGAGCACTGTTTCGGCTAGGGGGTCATCCCGACTTACCAACCCGATGCAAACTACGAATACCGAAGAATGTTATCACGGGAGACACACGGCGGGTGCTAACGTTCGTCGTGAAGAGGGAAACAACCCAGACCGCCAGCTAAGGTCCCAAAGTCATGGTTAAGTGGGAAACGATGTGGGAAGGCACAGACAGCCAGGATGTTGGCTTAGAAGCAGCCATCATTTAAAGAAAGCGTAATAGCTCACTGGTCGAGTCGGCCTGCGCGGAAGATGTAACGGGGCTAAACCATGCACCGAAGCTGCGGCAGCGACACTTAGGTGTTGTTGGGTAGGGGAGCGTTCTGTAAGCCGTCGAAGGTGACCTGTGAGGGTTGCTGGAGGTATCAGAAGTGCGAATGCTGACATAAGTAACGATAATGCGGGTGAAAAACCCGCACGCCGGAAGACCAAGGGTTCCTGTCCAACGTTAATCGGGGCAGGGTGAGTCGACCCCTAAGGCGAGGCTGAAAAGCGTAGTCGATGGGAAACAGGTTAATATTCCTGTACTCGGTGTTACTGCGAAGGGGGGACGGAGAAAGCTAGGTTATCCGGGCGACGGTTGTCCCGGTTTAAGCGTGAAGGTGGATGACTTAGGTAAATCCGGGTCATTGTTAACACTGAGGCGTGATGACGAGTCACTACGGTGATGAAGTAACCGATGCTACGCTTCCAGGAAAAGCCTCTAAGCTCCAGGTAACATCAAATCGTACCCCAAACCGACACAGGTGGTCAGGTAGAGAATACTCAGGCGCTTGAGAGAACTCGGGTGAAGGAACTAGGCAAAATGGTGCCGTAACTTCGGGAGAAGGCACGCTCCTGTCGGTGAAGTCCCTAGCGGATGGAGCTGGCGGGAGTCGCAGATACCAGCTGGCTGCAACTGTTTAATAAAAACACAGCACTGTGCAAACACGAAAGTGGACGTATACGGTGTGACGCCTGCCCGGTGCCGGAAGGTTAATTGATGGGGTCAGCCGCAAGGCGAAGCTCTTGATCGAAGCCCCGGTAAACGGCGGCCGTAACTATAACGGTCCTAAGGTAGCGAAATTCCTTGTCGGGTAAGTTCCGACCTGCACGAATGGCGTAATGATGGCCAGGCTGTCTCCACCCGAGACTCAGTGAAATTGAACTCGCTGTGAAGATGCAGTGTACCCGCGGCAAGACGGAAAGACCCCGTGAACCTTTACTATAGCTTGACACTGAACCTTGAGCCTTGAT
>NZ_LXFV01000039.1 GCF_002847345.1 Pectobacterium peruviense | reverse complement strand
GTGTAGGATAGGTGGGAGGCTTTGAAGCGAGGACGCCAGTTCTTGTGGAGCCAACCTTGAAATACCACCCTTTAATGTTTGATGTTCTAACGTAGACCCGTAATCCGGGTTGCGGACAGTGTCTGGTGGGTAGTTTGACTGGGGCGGTCTCCTCCCAAAGAGTAACGGAGGAGCACGAAGGTTAGCTAATCCTGGTCGGACATCAGGAGGTTAGTGCAAAGGCATAAGCTAGCTTGACTGCGAGAGTGACAGCTCGAGCAGGTGCGAAAGCAGGTCTTAGTGATCCGGTGGTTCTGAATGGAAGGGCCATCGCTCAACGGATAAAAGGTACTCCGGGGATAACAGGCTGATACCGCCCAAGAGTTCATATCGACGGCGGTGTTTGGCACCTCGATGTCGGCTCATCACATCCTGGGGCTGAAGTAGGTCCCAAGGGTATGGCTGTTCGCCATTTAAAGTGGTACGCGAGCTGGGTTTAGAACGTCGTGAGACAGTTCGGTCCCTATCTGCCGTGGGCGTTGGAAGATTGAGAGGGGTTGCTCCTAGTACGAGAGGACCGGAGTGAACGCACCACTGGTGTACGGGTTGTGATGCCAATTGCATTGCCCGGTAGCTAAGTGCGGAAGAGATAACCGCTGAAAGCATCTAAGCGGGAAACTTGCCTCGAGATGAGTCTTCCCTGGGCACTAGATGCCCCTGAAGGGCCGTTGAAGACGACGACGTAGATAGGCTGGGTGTGTAAGCGTAGCGATACGTTGAGCTAACCAGTACTAATGACCCGAGAGGCTTAACCTTACAACACCGAAGGTGTTTTGTGGGTGATGAAGGACTCATAGTAACGATATTCAGCTTGTTCAAAGATTGGTTCTGATGGTTGTGCGAGCGCGTAAGCAAAGCATGACGGTTGGGATGAAACAGAATTTGCCTGGCGGCGATAGCGCGGTGGTCCCACCTGACCCCATGCCGAACTCAGAAGTGAAACGCCGTAGCGCCGATGGTAGTGTGGGGTCTCCCCATGTGAGAGTAGGGAACTGCCAGGCATCAAA
>NZ_LXFV01000038.1 GCF_002847345.1 Pectobacterium peruviense | reverse complement strand
AGAATCTGGGGGATTTACACGTTTAGGTTGGCAAAAGGCCGTCGGTATCCTGCGTAGATCAGGTAGACTATGTGATATCTAAATTAGTCGGTATTTCTATCATGGCGCCAAGCCTTATTTCATTGAAGTCTCATAACTCTTTCTCATTATCTGTTTCTGCATCTTGTATTACGGTTGCGGATACTCAGGACAAATTGATTGAAGGGTGGCGCGTCGCCAGTGCATCACAAGAGCCAGTTTTATTACTAGGAGAAGGAAGTAATGTTCTTTTTCTGGAAGATTTTTTAGGCACTATTCTGCTAAATCGAATCAAAGGTATAGATATTCGTGAGACAAGCGATAGCTGGTATCTTCATGTCGGTGCTGGTGAAAATTGGCATCAGTTAGTTGAATATACGCTTAAACATGGCATTGTTGGGTTAGAAAATCTGGCGTTAATTCCCGGATGTGTGGGGTCTGCGCCAATACAGAATATTGGTGCGTACGGTATCGAATTGCAACATGTCTGTGATTACGTTGAATTATTGGATCTAACAGAAGGTAAAACCATGCGTCTTACCGCTGAAGAATGCCAATTTGGTTACCGTGAAAGCATATTTAAGCACCATTACCGTTCTGGGTTTGCGATTACTGCAGTAGGGCTTTTTTTAAAGAAAGAGTGGAATCCGATACTGAACTACGGCGATTTGGCCAAACTGAATCCTGAAACTGTTACGCCACAGCAGGTGTTTGATTCTGTATGTCATATGCGCCAAAGCAAACTTCCAGATCCTGTAGTGACAGGTAATGCCGGTAGCTTCTTTAAAAATCCGATAATTACACAACAGGATGCTGAATGTATTTTACGAGAGTATCCGAATGCTCCTCAGTATTTACAAGCTGATGGTAACGTGAAGTTGGCTGCGGGCTGGTTAATTGATCAGTGTAAGCTTAAAGGCTTTCAGCTTGGTGGTGCGGCTGTTCACGAGAAGCAAGCATTGGTTTTGATTAATAAAAATAATGCAAAAAGTTCAGATATTGTCGAATTAGCTCGTTATGTTCGCAATCGGGTTGCTGAGAAGTTCTCTATACAGTTGGAGCCTGAAGTTCGCTTTATTGCTGCACGTGGAGAGGTCAATGCTATTGAGGTATTATCATGAAAGATATTACGGTCCCTCTTAAATTAATTAAGATTCTCTCTGATGGTGAATTTTATTCCGGCGAATTACTGGGTGAAATGATGGGGATGAGCCGAGCTGCGATTAATAAACATATTCAAACTATACGTGATTGGGGAATTGATGTTTTTACTGTAACAGGTAAAGGCTATTCTTTACCTATGCCTATGCAGTTATTAGATGTAGAGGCCATCCTCACAAATCTCCCAGAAGGTGGAGTCACTGTCTTACCTGTCGTTGATTCTACTAATCAGTACATGTTAGAACGATTGGATACATTATCCTCCGGTGACGCATGTCTTGCTGAATATCAGCAATCTGGGCGCGGTCGTCGGGGTCGACAATGGTTTTCCCCTTTTGGAGCGAATTTATATTTGTCCTTATATTGGCGCCTAGAACAAGGACCTGCCGCCGCTGTTGGGGTTAGTTTGGTAATCGGTATCGTAATGGCTGAAGTGCTACACAAACTTGGTGCTGAGGGTGTTCGAGTTAAATGGCCCAATGATTTATATCTAAAGGATCGAAAACTAGCTGGCATTCTTGTCGAATTGACTGGAAAAACGGGTGATGCTGCTAATTTAGTAATTGGTGCTGGTATCAATTTACAAATGAGAGAGCCTGCCCCAGATACTATTAATCAAGGATGGATAAATTTACAAGAAGCAGGTATAGACATTAATCGTAATACACTTGCTTCGACTCTTATTTATGAATTAAGAGAAGCTTTGGCTATTTTTGAACTACAAGGTCTTGAGCCATTCATTTCCCGATGGGAAAAATTGGATAACTATTTTAATCGCTCAGTCCGTTTGATTATCGGTAATCGTGAAATATACGGTGTTGACCGCGGAATAGATCGCCAAGGTGCATTGTTGTTAGAAAGTGACGGTCTGATAACGCCATATATAGGTGGGGAGATTTCCCTGCGTGGAGCGTAAAAAGGGGGTTAGCCCCCTTTTTGTATTAATTTTTTCACTTTCTTAACCTAACACATTCAACGGCATGGTTAGCACTTTTAGTCATGATAAGGCTAGCCCTCTCCTTGGTAGGTAGAATATTTTCTTTTAAATTAAGCCCATTAATTTCTTTCCATAATTGAGATGCAATACCGATAGCTTCCTCTTCCGTCAGTTTTGCGTAATTATGGAAATATGAATTTGGGTTTGAGAATGCACCCTGTCTGAATTTTAAGAAGCGATTTATATACCATGTTTGCAGGAGTGTCTCCGGCGCATCGACATAGATAGAAAAATCCACAAAATCGGATACAAAAACTCTATGTGGATCATGTGGATAGTCCATTCCACTTTGCAAGACATTCAAGCCTTCTAATATTAAAATATCAGGTTGCTCCAACACTTTATTATTATTAGGTACAATGTCATATGTCAGATGAGAATACGTCGGTGCCGTGACTTTATGTGTTCCTGATTTTATATCAGAAACAAATTTCACCAAGCTATGCATATCATATGATTGTGGGAAGCCTTTTTTCTTCATCAAATTACGTTCTTTTAAAACTTTATTTGGATGAAGAAATCCATCGGTTGTAATTAACTCGACACTGCGATGTTCTGGCCAACGGCTCAATAATGCTTGAAGCACTCGGGCTGTGGTACTTTTTCCTACAGCGACACTACCTGCAATGCCGATTATATAAGGTATCTTTTGGCCATCAGTTCCTAAGAACTGCTCAAGTACAGCCTGACGGCGTAAATTAGAACTGATATAGAAATTTAGCAGGCGAGATAACGGCAGATAAATTTCTGCGACCTCGTCTAATGAAAGATCTTCGTTAATCCCTTTGAGTTTAACGATCTCTTCTTCTGTCAGCGTTAACGGGACAGAATCGCGCAAGGCGGCCCATTGGCTGCGGTTGAATTGTAGATATGGCGTGGCCAAAGATTGCTCTCTATTGCTCATAAGTCGTGTTCTGCCTGCTTAACAGGTAAGAGAAGGGAGTGATAGTTCCACGACGAAGCGGGCTATTAGTGTAGCTAACGCCATAATCGCGGTACCTTCTCTTGTGTAATAAATTTTTGATAATGGCAGGTTAACACTTTGCTGATAGAAATAAGAAGAGAAAATCGGTTCCGTACCCGATGCATCCGTGTCTGTACATCCGGTACACGCTAGCCGGCGATTGTTTTACCTAAACCATTCGCAGCAAAGAGGCACTTATAATAAATGGCGGTTGGGTGGTAATGGCCATAAGGTGTACAAGCATAGTCAGGTAATTCTCCCAAGTGGCGATATCCTAATACGCGGTAAAATGCTTCTGCGAAGGATTCTGCTTGAGTATCTAAATAGAGTCGTCCCCTTCGTCGTCGCGCACTACCCATAGGATGCGTTCACCGCTGGGGACAGACGTTTGCAATCCGTGAAAATATTCTACGGCTTCTTTGTTAAGTACTGGTAAGTGGTAACCAACAAAATCGCTGTTTTCTACAGCATCTACAACTATAAGTAGATAGACCAGTTCTTCACGATAGATAGGCAAGGTTGCTGCATTGAGTTGAACCGTTTTCACCGCATTTTGTCCGTCTGACAGCAATTTGTTTCTAATCAGGCAAAATACATTCCAGATCTATTCTCTTAGAGAAACGAGCAAAATAACATCTGTCAGTACAGAGTCTGCCCTCTTAAAGGGCAAATAACGTATTTTTGGCGCGAGTGATATCGAAGTGTCTTGATGGTGACATCCTCATCTTATTGGATAAACTGGTGGTTCTTTGCGCTAATTTTTACTGGTAGTCTAGATTTATGGGTGAATTTGGATAAAATCTAAGCGATAGCGCATTTTACGCAATTTTTTTGTTGCATCGAGCGTTCTGTCTACCTAGAATGCGCAGCACTTGAGGCCGGCTTAGCTCAGTAGGTAGAGCAACTGACTTGTAATCAGTAGGTCACCAGTTCGATTCCGGTAGCCGGCACCATCAAGTACACAATCAGGTGGGGTTCCCGAGCGGCCAAAGGGAGCAGACTGTAAATCTGCCGTCACAGACTTCGAAGGTTCGAATCCTTCCCCCACCACCAAATTCAATCCTGGTAGCAGGATATCCGATGCGGTAGCAAGACTAAGCCGGATCGACGAAGGCGGGGTCTATAATCTTATTCCCCAAATTCAAAATCTACAGAAAAATTAGGTAGCCGAGTTCCAGGATGCGGGCATCGTATAATGGCTATTACCTCAGCCTTCCAAGCTGATGATGTGGGTTCGATTCCCACTGCCCGCTCCAAGATGTGCTGATATAGCTCAGTTGGTAGAGCGCACCCTTGGTAAGGGTGAGGTCGGCAGTTCGAATCTGCCTATCAGCACCACTTCCTTTTCCTCCTCCTGATTTTCTTTCTGTGAATAAATTCAGCAAGCTATCGCTTGGTTGATGTGGTGATACCACCGATTTATCCGTGTCTTAGAGGGACAATCGATGTCTAAAGAAAAATTTGAACGTACAAAACCGCACGTTAACGTCGGTACTATCGGCCACGTTGACCATGGTAAAACAACGCTGACTGCTGCAATCACTACCGTTCTGGCTAAAACCTACGGTGGTAACGCACGTGCATTCGATCAGATCGACAACGCACCAGAAGAAAAAGCACGTGGTATCACCATCAACACGTCTCACGTTGAATACGATACCCCGT
>NZ_LXFV01000037.1 GCF_002847345.1 Pectobacterium peruviense | reverse complement strand
TCGGTGAAGAAGTTGAAATCGTTGGTATCAAAGATACTGCGAAATCTACCTGTACTGGCGTAGAAATGTTCCGCAAACTGCTGGACGAAGGTCGTGCAGGCGAGAACGTAGGTGTTCTGCTGCGTGGTATCAAGCGTGAAGAAATCGAGCGTGGCCAAGTACTGGCTAAGCCTGGTTCAATCAAGCCGCACACCCAGTTCGAATCAGAGGTGTATATCCTGAGCAAAGATGAAGGCGGCCGTCATACTCCGTTCTTCAAAGGCTACCGTCCTCAGTTCTACTTCCGTACAACTGACGTAACGGGCACCATCGAACTACCAGAAGGCGTAGAGATGGTAATGCCGGGCGACAACATCAAAATGGTTGTTACCTTGATCCACCCAATTGCGATGGATGACGGTTTGCGTTTCGCAATCCGTGAAGGCGGCCGTACTGTAGGTGCGGGCGTTGTTGCTAAAGTTATCGCTTAATCGCTGATAACGTTTGACGCGACACGCGATAAAAGGGCATCATTTGATGCCCTTTTTCTACGCTGTCATGGTAGAACCTATCTCATCAGCGATTGTGAGATATAATCATTGGTGAGATAGGCTCTGTAGACGCGGCGTAAATACCGAATTATTCGTTTTACAGAACATTTTTCGGTTTGGTTGCCCCGTAGTTGCGGGGCGAAGTTATTTGTCTGAATCATTGTGACAGGTTGGTTTATGAGTGCGAATACCGAAGCTCAGGATAGTGGGCGTAGCCTGGAAGTGATTAAGTGGCTAGCAGTAAGTACCTTGCTGGTTGTTGCGATTGTTGGCAATTATTATTACCGCGAATTTAGCCTTCCTCTGCGTGCATTGGCCGTTGTTATCCTGATCGCTGCAGCTGGTGGTGTGGCGCTGCTGACCACGAAAGGCAAAGCAACCGTAGCGTTTGCTCGCGAAGCGCGTACTGAAGTACGCAAAGTAATTTGGCCGACTCGTCAGGAAACGTTACACACCACGTTAATCGTTGCCGCGGTGACCGCCGTGATGTCACTGATTTTGTGGGGGCTAGATGGTATTCTGGTCCGTTTGGTATCGTTTATCACTGGCCTGAGGTTCTAAGATGTCTGAAGCTCCAAAAAAACGTTGGTACGTCGTTCAGGCGTTTTCTGGTTTTGAAGGCCGCGTAGCACAATCGCTGCGTGAGCACATCAAACTCCATAATATGGAAGAACTGTTTGGCGAAGTCATGGTTCCTACTGAAGAAGTAGTTGAGATCCGTGGTGGCCAACGTCGCAAGAGCGAGCGCAAGTTTTTCCCTGGTTATGTCTTGGTACAGATGGTTATGGAAGATGCGAGTTGGCATCTTGTGCGCAGTGTTCCTCGTGTTATGGGGTTCATTGGCGGTACATCTGACCGTCCTGCGCCGATCAGTGACAAAGAAGTGGATGCGATTATGAATCGTCTCCAGCAGGTTGGTGACAAGCCTCGTCCGAAAACGCTGTTTGAACCAGGTGAAATGGTTCGCGTTAACGACGGCCCGTTTGCCGACTTTAACGGTGTTGTCGAGGAAGTGGACTACGAGAAAAGCCGCCTTAAGGTGTCTGTTTCTATATTTGGTCGTGCGACACCTGTTGAATTGGACTTTGCTCAGGTCGAGAAAGGCTAAGTGTCTGACAAGACTTGCTGAAAATAGCGACTTGCCTATGGCGCGAAATTAACCTATAATTTCGCGCCTTTTGTTTTTTAGTTGCTTTAACGGCGACTGAAACGTAATACAAACCACGGGGAGCCTTTTACTAGGCGCTATTACCCAATCGAGGAAAGTTAAATGGCTAAGAAAGTACAAGCCTATGTCAAGCTGCAAGTTGCAGCTGGTATGGCTAACCCGAGCCCACCGGTAGGTCCGGCTCTGGGTCAACAAGGTGTTAACATCATGGAATTCTGTAAGGCGTTCAACGCTAAAACGGAAAGCCTTGAGAAGGGTCTACCGACTCCAGTTGTTATTACCGTTTATTCTGACCGTTCTTTCACCTTCGTTACCAAAACGCCTCCAGCAGCAGTTCTGCTGAAGAAAGCGGCTGGTATCAAGTCTGGTTCTGGCAAGCCGAACAAAGACAAAGTAGGTAAAGTAACGAGCGCTCAGGTTCGTGAAATCGCAGAAACTAAAGCTGCGGATATGACTGGTTCTGATGTAGACGCCATGGCGCGTTCTATCGCAGGTACTGCTCGTTCCATGGGCCTGGTAGTGGAGGATTAATAAATGGCTAAGCTGACCAAGCGCATGCGCGTGATCCGTGACAAAGTTGATGTAACTAAACAGTATGACATCAACGAAGCTGTTGCTCTGCTCAAAGAGCTGGCCACTGCTAAGTTTGTAGAAAGTGTAGACGTAGCTGTTAACCTCGGCATCGATGCACGTAAATCTGACCAAAACGTTCGCGGTGCAACCGTTCTGCCTCATGGCACCGGTCGTTCTGTTCGCGTCGCTGTCTTCACCCAAGGTGCAAACGCTGAAGCTGCTAAAGCTGCTGGCGCTGAATTTGTGGGCATGGAAGATCTGGCTGATCAGATCAAGAAAGGCGAAATGGGCTTTGACGTTGTTATTGCATCTCCAGATGCAATGCGCGTTGTTGGCCAATTGGGCCAACTGCTCGGGCCGCGCGGCCTGATGCCAAACCCGAAAGTAGGTACTGTAACACCTAACGTTGCTGAAGCAGTTAATAATGCTAAAGCGGGCCAGGTTCGTTACCGTAACGACAAGAACGGTATCATCCATACCACTATCGGTAAGGTTGATTTCGATTCTAATAACTTGAAAGAAAACCTGGAATCTTTGCTGATTGCGCTGAAAAAAGCAAAACCATCTCAGGCTAAAGGCGTGTACATCAAGAAAGTTAGCCTTTCTACCACTATGGGCGCTGGCGTTGCCATCGACCAGAGCGGTCTGAACGCAGCTGCTAACTAATAGCTTTTGTTCCGCTTTACTCGGGTGTGGGATTTACCTATAATTTTACGCCCGTTGTTCCTTAAGTGGATCGACGCAAGAATTTTTCGGTTGGAGTCTGGCCTATCCAGGCCTCCGTCCAAGACCGCAGGTGTTTCGTAAGAAACTTAATTCTCCTGCGTAGACGGTGACAGAGCCTAAATAACGTTTTTCTTTTTTATAAAGAATAATTTTTTACTGGATTCTGCTCACCGTGTTTCAACGCTTATCTCTAATTTTGGCGATAAGTGAAGTGAGTTCCGGAGAGTTTCTCCGGCTAAATCCAGGAGCAAAAGCTAATGGCATTAAATCTTCAAGACAAACAAGCGATTGTTGCTGAAGTCAGCGAAGTAGCCAAAGGTGCGCTGTCTGCGGTTGTTGCGGATTCTCGTGGCGTTACCGTTGATAAAATGACCGAACTGCGTAAAGCAGGTCGTGAAGCTGGCGTTTACATGCGTGTTGTTCGTAACACCCTGCTGCGCCGCGTCGTTGAAGGCACTCAATTTGAATGCTTGAAAGACACGTTTGTTGGTCCGACCCTGATTGCATATTCTATGGAACACCCGGGCGCTGCTGCTCGTCTGTTCAAAGATTTCGCGAAAGCGAATGCAAAATTTGAGGTCAAAGCTGCAGCCTTTGAAGGCGAGCTGATCCCGGCGGCTCAAATTGACCGTCTGGCAACGCTGCCGACTTACGAAGAAGCACTGGCACGTCTGATGTCGACCATGAAAGAAGCCGCTGCTGGCAAACTGGTCCGCACTCTGGCAGCTGTTCGCGATGCAAAAGAAGCCGCATAATAGCGCTTTCTTTTTTAACGCACTTGCTAACGTATAAACTATTTCTGATTCTTAGGAACTATTGTTATGTCTATCACTAAAGATCAAATTCTGGAAGCAGTAGCAGCTATGTCTGTAATGGATGTTGTTGAACTGGTTTCCGCTATGGAAGAAAAATTCGGTGTTTCTGCTGCTGCTGCTGTAGCTGTTGCTGCTGGCCCAGCTGAAGTTGCTGAAGAAAAAACTGAGTTCGACGTTGTGCTGAAAGCTATCGGCGCTAACAAAGTTGCTGTAATCAAAGCTGTTCGTGGCGCAACTGGTCTGGGCCTGAAAGAAGCCAAAGATCTGGTTGAATCTGCTCCAGCAGTTATGAAAGAAGGCGTGAGCAAAGATGACGCTGAAGCACTGAAGAAATCACTGGAAGAAGCTGGCGCAGAAGTTGAAGTTAAATAAGCCAACCTTTCAGGTTGCAGCCTGATTTATTAGGCTGATGGCTGGTGGCTTTTTAGTCACCAGCCTTTTTGCGCTGTAGGGCATCAATGGGATTTCACACTGTTTAGCCATTGATTTCCCCAAATATTTTTTTCTATTGACGACTTAATATACTGTTTTTCCGCATAGGCACCTTGCCTAAGCAAGAGCAACGAAATGGTTTAAGAGTAATAGAAAGACGTATTACGGAAAGTTCTCTATTTTCCGACCAACGTAAATAGTGTTGCATGAACTGTCCTTGTTAGGGCAGACAGAGTGGTTCGACTTGTCAGCTAGCTGAGGAACCCTATGGTTTACTCCTATACCGAGAAAAAACGAATTCGTAAGGATTTTGGTAAACGTCCACAAGTTTTGGACATACCTTATCTCCTTTCTATCCAACTTGACTCGTTCCAGAAGTTTATCGAGCAAGACCCGGAAGGCCAGCACGGTTTGGAAGCTGCATTCCGTTCTGTTTTCCCAATAAAAAGCTATAGCGGTAATTCAGAGCTGCAATACGTTAGCTATCGCTTGGGCGAACCAGTATTTGATGTTAAAGAATGTCAGATCCGTGGTGTGACGTTCTCTGCGCCGCTACGCGTTAAACTGCGTCTGGTGATCTACGAGCGTGAAGCGCCTGAAGGCACCGTTAAAGACATCAAAGAACAAGAAGTTTACATGGGCGAAATTCCGCTCATGACTGATAACGGTACCTTCGTGATCAACGGTACTGAGCGTGTAATCGTGTCTCAGTTGCACCGTAGTCCAGGTGTGTTCTTCGATAGTGACAAAGGTAAAACCCACTCTTCAGGTAAGGTGCTGTATAACGCACGTATTATTCCTTACCGTGGTTCCTGGTTGGATTTCGAATTTGATCCGAAGGATAACCTGTTTGTCCGTATCGACCGTCGCCGCAAATTGCCTGCGACTATTATCCTGCGCGCGCTGGGTTACTCCACCGAACAGATTCTCGATCTTTTCTTCGATAAAATTGTCTATGAAATCAATGGCAATAAATTGCAGATGGATCTGGTTCCTGAGCGCTTGCGTGGTGAAACCGCGTCGTTTGATATCGAAGCGAACGGTAAAATTTATATCGAAAAAGGTCGCCGCATCACTGCACGTCATATCCGTCAGTTAGAGAAAGACGGTATTGAGCGCATTGAAGTGCCTGTTGAATATATCGCTGGCAAAGTACTGTCCAAAGATTATATCGACGAGAGCACTGGTGAACTGATCGGCGCAGCCAACATGGAGCTGTCGCTGGACCTGCTGGCTAAACTGAGCCAGTCTGGTCACAAACGTATTGAGACACTGTTCACCAACGATCTTGATCACGGTGCATACATGTCTGAAACCGTGCGTGTCGATCCGTCAAGCGATCGTCTGAGCGCGCTGGTTGAAATCTATCGCATGATGCGTCCTGGTGAGCCACCAACGCGTGAAGCAGCAGAAACGCTGTTCGAGAACCTGTTCTTCTCTGAAGACCGCTACGATCTGTCTGCGGTTGGCCGTATGAAGTTCAACCGTTCTTTGTTGCGTGACGAGATCGAAGGTTCCGGTATCCTGAGCAAAGCTGACATCATCGAAGTGATGAAGAAGCTCATTGATATCCGTAACGGTAAAGGCGAAGTGGATGATATCGACCACCTCGGCAACCGTCGTATCCGCTCCGTCGGCGAAATGGCAGAAAACCAATTCCGAGTTGGTCTGGTGCGTGTGGAACGTGCTGTAAAAGAGCGCTTGTCTCTGGGTGACCTCGATACGCTGATGCCGCAGGACATGATTAACGCCAAGCCGATTTCGGCTGCCGTGAAAGAGTTCTTCGGTTCGAGCCAGCTGTCACAGTTTATGGACCAGAACAACCCGTTGTCTGAGATTACGCACAAACGTCGTATCTCTGCATTGGGTCCAGGTGGTCTGACGCGTGAACGTGCTGGCTTTGAAGTTCGTGACGTACACCCGACTCACTATGGTCGTGTTTGTCCTATCGAAACGCCAGAAGGTCCGAACATCGGTCTGATCAACTCCCTGTCCGTTTATGCGCAAACTAACGAATACGGTTTCCTTGAAACCCCATATCGTCGCGTGCGTGAAAACGTGGTTACGGATGAGATTCATTACCTGTCTGCGATTGAGGAAGGTAACTTCGTTATCGCACAGGCAAACACCAATTTAGACGAAGAAGGTCGCTTCATCGACGAACTGGTTACCTGCCGTAACAAAGGAGAGTCCAGCTTGTTCAGCCGTGATCAGGTTGAATATATGGACGTTTCCACACAGCAGATAGTTTCCGTCGGTGCGTCCCTGATTCCGTTCCTGGAACACGATGACGCCAACCGTGCCCTGATGGGTGCGAACATGCAACGTCAAGCCGTTCCGACCTTACGCGCTGATAAGCCGCTGGTTGGTACGGGTATGGAACGCGCTGTTGCGGTTGACTCCGGTGTAACTGCAGTAGCAAAACGTGGTGGTACAGTACAGTACGTGGATGCATCTCGTATTGTAATCCGCGTTAATGACGATGAAATGTATCCGGGCGAAGCCGGGATCGACATCTATAACCTGACCAAATATACCCGTTCTAACCAGAACACCTGCATCAGCCAGATGCCGTGTGTGTCTCTGGGTGAACCTGTAGAACGTGGTGATGTTCTGGCCGATGGCCCGTCCACCGATCTGGGTGAACTGGCGCTGGGTCAGAATATGCGCGTGGCATTCATGCCATGGAATGGTTACAACTTCGAAGACTCCATCCTCGTTTCCGAGCGTGTGGTTCAGGAAGATCGCTTTACGACCATTCACATCCAGGAACTGGCCTGTGTGTCTCGTGACACTAAGTTAGGGCCTGAAGAAATTACTGCGGACATCCCGAACGTGGGTGAAGCAGCACTTTCTAAACTGGATGAGTCTGGCATCGTTTATATCGGTGCGGAAGTGACCGGTGGTGACATTCTGGTTGGTAAAGTGACGCCGAAAGGTGAAACCCAACTGACGCCAGAAGAGAAGCTGCTGCGTGCGATCTTCGGTGAGAAAGCGTCTGACGTTAAAGACTCTTCTCTGCGTGTACCAAACGGTGTTTCCGGTACGATTATCGACGTACAGGTCTTTACCCGCGACGGCGTGGAAAAAGACAAACGTGCGTTGGAAATCGAAGAAATGCAGCTGAAGCAGGCGAAGAAAGACCTGACTGAAGAGTTGCAGATTCTGGAAGCGGGCCTGTTTGGACGTATCCACGCAGTGCTGGTTTCTGGCGGCGTAGAAGCTGAAAAACTGGACAAACTGCCGCGCGAGCGCTGGTTGGAACTGGGTCTGACTGATGAAGATAAACAGAATCAGTTGGAACAGCTTGCAGAACAGTATGATGAGCTGAAGCACGAGTTCGAGAAAAAACTCGAAGCTAAGCGCCGTAAAATCACCCAAGGCGATGATCTGGCACCGGGCGTGCTGAAAATCGTTAAGGTTTATCTGGCTGTTAAGCGTCAGATCCAACCGGGTGACAAGATGGCAGGTCGTCACGGGAACAAGGGTGTTATCTCCAAGATCAACCCGATCGAAGATATGCCTTACGATGAGAACGGTACGCCGGTCGATATCGTACTGAACCCGCTGGGTGTACCTTCACGTATGAACATCGGTCAGATTCTGGAAACCCACTTGGGTATGGCAGCAAAAGGTATCGGCGAGAAAATCAACGCCATGCTTAAGCAGCACGAAGAAGTGACCAAACTGCGTGAATTTATCCAGAAAGCCTATGATCTGGGCGACGATGTGCGTCAAAAAGTCGACCTGAGTACTTTCTCCGACGAAGAAGTTATGCGTCTGGCTGAAAACCTGAAGAAAGGTATGCCAATTGCAACGCCGGTATTCGACGGTGCAAAAGAGAAAGAAATCAAGGAACTGTTGCAGATGGGCGGTATCCCTACCTCCGGTCAGATTACTCTGTACGATGGACGTACTGGTGAGCAATTTGAGCGTCAGGTTACAGTGGGCTACATGTACATGCTGAAACTGAACCACTTGGTTGACGATAAGATGCATGCCCGTTCCACCGGTTCTTATAGCCTGGTTACTCAGCAGCCGCTGGGTGGTAAGGCGCAGTTCGGTGGTCAACGCTTCGGTGAGATGGAAGTGTGGGCGCTGGAAGCTTATGGTGCAGCTTATACCCTGCAAGAAATGTTGACCGTTAAGTCTGATGACGTGAACGGCCGTACCAAGATGTATAAAAACATCGTGGATGGCAATCATCAGATGGAACCAGGCATGCCGGAATCCTTCAACGTATTGTTGAAAGAAATCCGTTCGCTGGGTATCAACATCGAGCTGGAAGAAAAGTAATACCAGCTCGTTGTATCGCTGGCATTCGTCATAGGGACACCTGAACGCTGTTTTTAACGGCCATGTTGTTTTTAACAGCATGGCTGCTTTAACGGCATAGTTCAGGTGTCTATCAGGTCTAACTCCGACAGGAGCCAATCCGTGAAAGACTTATTAAAGTTTCTGAAAGCGCAAACTAAAACCGAAGAGTTTGATGCGATCAAAATTGCTCTGGCCTCGCCAGACATGATCCGTTCGTGGTCTTTTGGTGAAGTTAAAAAGCCAGAAACCATCAACTACCGTACGTTCAAACCTGAGCGTGACGGTCTTTTCTGCGCCCGTATCTTTGGGCCAGTAAAAGATTATGAGTGCTTGTGCGGTAAGTATAAGCGCCTGAAACACCGCGGTGTTATTTGTGAGAAGTGCGGCGTTGAAGTAACCCAGACTAAAGTACGTCGTGAGCGTATGGGTCACATCGAACTGGCTTCTCCGACTGCGCACATCTGGTTCCTGAAGTCACTGCCTTCCCGTATCGGTTTGCTGTTAGATATGCCGCTGCGTGACATTGAGCGTGTGCTTTATTTTGAATCTTATGTCGTGGTTGAAGGTGGGATGACCAACCTTGAGCGCCGTCAGATCCTGACTGAAGAGCAGTATCTGGATGCGCTGGAAGAGTTTGGTGACGAATTCGACGCAAAAATGGGCGCCGAAGCGATCCAGGCTCTGCTGAAGAATATGGATCTGGAGCAGGAATGCGAGCAGCTGCGTGAAGAGCTGACCGAAACCAACTCCGAAACCAAACGTAAAAAGCTGACGAAGCGTATTAAGCTGCTGGAAGCGTTCGTACAGTCTGGTAACAAGCCAGAGTGGATGATCCTGACTGTTCTGCCGGTACTGCCGCCAGATCTGCGTCCGTTGGTTCCGTTGGATGGCGGTCGTTTCGCGACTTCTGACCTGAACGATCTGTACCGTCGCGTGATTAACCGTAACAACCGTCTGAAACGTCTGCTGGATCTGGCTGCGCCAGACATCATCGTACGTAACGAAAAACGTATGTTGCAGGAAGCGGTTGATGCCTTGCTGGACAACGGTCGTCGCGGCCGTGCGATCACCGGTTCTAACAAACGTCCTCTGAAATCTTTGGCCGATATGATCAAAGGTAAACAGGGTCGTTTCCGTCAGAACCTGCTCGGTAAGCGTGTTGACTACTCTGGTCGTTCCGTAATCACCGTTGGTCCATACTTGCGTCTGCACCAGTGTGGTCTGCCGAAGAAAATGGCACTGGAACTGTTCAAACCGTTCATCTACGGCAAGCTGGAACTGCGTGGTCTTGCTACCACCATTAAAGCCGCCAAGAAAATGGTTGAGCGTGAAGAAGCCGTCGTATGGGATATCCTGGACGAAGTCATTCGCGAACACCCAGTACTGCTGAACCGTGCGCCAACACTGCACCGTTTGGGTATCCAGGCATTTGAACCGGTACTGATCGAAGGTAAAGCGATCCAGCTGCACCCGCTGGTTTGTGCGGCCTATAACGCCGACTTCGATGGTGACCAGATGGCTGTACACGTACCGCTGACGCTGGAAGCCCAGTTGGAAGCGCGTGCGTTGATGATGTCGACCAACAACATCCTGTCCCCTGCGAATGGTGAGCCAATCATCGTTCCTTCTCAGGACGTGGTATTGGGTCTGTATTACATGACGCGTGACTGTGTTAACGCCAAAGGCGAAGGCATGGTGCTCACGGGTCCGAAAGAAGCTGAACGCGTTTATCGTGCCGGCCTGGCCTCTCTGCATGCGCGCGTTAAAGTGCGTATCACGGAAGAGATCAAGAGCATTGAAGGCGATGTTACGCATCAGACGTCAATTATTGATACGACTATCGGCCGCGCCATCCTGTGGATGATCGTACCGAAAGGTCTGCCGTACTCGATCGTTAACCAGCCTTTGGGCAAGAAAGCGATCTCCAAAATGCTGAACACCTGTTACCGCATTTTGGGTCTGAAGCCGACAGTTATCTTCGCTGACCAGACTATGTATACCGGTTTTGCTTACGCGGCGCGCTCTGGTGCTTCCGTAGGTATCGATGACATGGTTATCCCAGCGAAAAAAGCCGAGATTATCGAAGAAGCAGAAACCGAAGTTGCCGAGATTCAGGAGCAGTTCCAGTCTGGTCTGGTTACCGCGGGCGAACGCTATAACAAAGTGATCGATATCTGGGCAGCGGCGAACGAACGTGTTGCGAAAGCGATGATGGAAAACCTGTCCGTTGAGGATGTGGTTAACCGTGATGGCGTGGTTGAGCAGCAGGTTTCTTTCAACAGCATCTTTATGATGGCCGACTCCGGTGCGCGTGGTTCTGCGGCACAGATTCGTCAGTTGGCGGGTATGCGTGGTCTGATGGCGAAACCAGATGGTTCCATCATCGAGACACCGATTACCGCAAACTTCCGTGAAGGTTTGAACGTACTCCAGTACTTCATCTCGACGCACGGTGCGCGTAAAGGTCTGGCGGATACCGCACTGAAAACGGCAAACTCCGGTTACTTGACGCGTCGTCTGGTTGACGTTGCGCAGGATCTGGTTGTTACCGAAGACGATTGTGGTACCCATGAAGGTATCATGATGACGCCGGTTATCGAGGGTGGTGATGTTAAAGAGCCACTGCGTGAGCGCGTACTGGGTCGTGTAACGGCTGAAGACGTGATCAAACCGGGCACCGCGGATATTCTGGTTCCACGTAACACGCTGCTGAACGAGCAGTGGTGTGACATGTTGGAAGAGAACTCTGTTGACGTTGTTAAAGTCCGTTCAGTGGTAAGCTGCCAAACCGACTTTGGCGTGTGCGCCAATTGCTACGGTCGCGATCTGGCTCGTGGTCATATCATCAACAAAGGTGAGGCCATCGGGGTTATCGCGGCACAGTCCATCGGTGAACCGGGTACACAGTTAACCATGCGTACGTTCCACATCGGTGGTGCGGCATCGCGTGCGGCTGCTGAGTCCAGCATTCAGGTGAAAAATAAAGGTAGCCTGAAACTGAACAACGTGAAGTTCGTTATGAACGGCAACGGTAAACTGGTTATTACTTCACGTAATACCGAACTGAAGCTGATCGACGAATTCGGACGTACTAAAGAAAGCTATAAAGTGCCTTACGGTGCGGTGATGGCGAAAGGTGACGGCTCAGAAGTTAGCGGCGGCGAAACCGTAGCAAACTGGGATCCGCATACCATGCCTGTGGTGACCGAAGTGAGCGGTTTCATCCGTTTTGCTGACATGATTGACGGTCAAACCATTACCCGCCAGACCGACGAACTGACTGGTTTGTCTTCTATCGTGGTTCTGGATAGCGCAGAGCGTACTGGTAGCGGTAAAGACCTACGTCCAGCACTGAAAATCGTTGACGCTAAAGGTGAAGATGTACTGATCCCAGGTACCGATATGCCTGCTCAATACTTCCTGCCGGGTAAAACGATTGTTCAGTTGGAAGATGGGGTGCAGATTGGTGCTGGTGATACATTGGCGCGTCTCCCTCAGGAATCCAGTGGTACCAAGGATATTACCGGTGGTCTGCCACGCGTAGCCGACCTGTTCGAAGCTCGTCGTCCGAAAGAGCCGGCGATTCTGGCAGAGATCAGCGGCATCATTTCCTTCGGTAAAGAAACCAAAGGCAAGCGCCGTCTGGTGATTTCTCCGTTGGATGGCAGCGATGCTTACGAAGAGATGATTCCGAAATGGCGTCAGCTCAACGTGTTCGAAGGCGAAGTTGTGGAACGTGGTGACGTTGTTTCCGACGGCCCAGAGTCTCCGCACGATATCCTGCGTCTGCGTGGCGTACATGCAGTAACGCGTTATATCACCAACGAAGTTCAGGAAGTTTACCGTCTGCAAGGCGTTAAGATTAACGATAAACACATTGAGGTTATCGTTCGTCAGATGTTGCGTAAAGGCACCATCGTTAGCGCGGGTAGTACGGAGTTCCTGGAAGGCGAGCAGGCAGAAATGTCTCGCATCAAGATTGCCAACCGTAAGTTGGAAGCGGATGGCAAGATCACGGCAACGTTCAGCCGCGATCTGCTAGGTATCACCAAAGCATCTCTGGCGACCGAGTCCTTCATTTCTGCGGCATCGTTCCAGGAAACCACTCGCGTGCTTACCGAAGCTGCTGTTGCGGGTAAACGTGATGAGCTGCGTGGCCTGAAAGAGAACGTTATCGTAGGTCGTCTGATCCCAGCGGGTACGGGTTATGCGTACCATCAGGATCGTATGCGCCGCCGTCAGGCGGGTGAAGCTCCTGTCGTGCCTCAGGTGAGTGCCGATGAAGCTTCTGCTAACTTGGCTGAGCTGTTGAACGCAGGCTTTGGTAGCAGCGACGACGAATAAGTCTCTTTACGCTGCACTATCATGCAGTAAATAATAAAAACCCCGGCTATCATGGTCGGGGTTTTTTTATAGCTTATATCTCCATGTGCTACCTAAATGCCGTCGCAAGCGACGTTAAAAATTGATGGACGGCGTCCTGCCTTCCACCCTGACGGGCCAACGCTGTGCGTTGTTATAAAACGCTCCCGGCGTTTTATATCATCCTGAAATTTTTTATAGCGCACATCCCTGTGCGCTACCTAAAGGCCGTCGCAAACGACGTTAAAAATTTCCTCCTGAAATTTTTTGTTGTACAGTGGTGTAAAGTAAATAGAACGGAACCGACATGGACACCTCAACTACGCCAACTCTCTCACAGCCTGGCGGCTCTTTATCTCATCAGGATGATTCACTTTCTTCTGATAAAACCCTACAAACACAGTCAGTAAGCCATTCTCAACATCGAGCGAAACGTGCGGCATGGGGCAGTTTTGTTGGTGCCGTTGTCGATTGGTACGATTTTCTGCTGTACGGAATTGTTGCCGCCCTTGTATTTAATACCGAGTTTTTTCCGCAGATCAGCCCGACAATGGGGACGCTGGCAGCATTTGGTACGTTCGGCGTTGGTTTTCTGTTCCGTCCGTTAGGCGGTATGGTGTTTGGTCACTTTGGTGACAAGCTGGGTCGTAAACGGATGTTGATGATTACGGTCTGGATGATGGGCATTTCCACTGCATTGATTGGACTGTTGCCGTCGTTTGATTCTATTGGCTGGTGGGCGCCGGTGCTGTTGGTCACACTGCGGGCAATTCAGGGATTCGCGGTCGGTGGTGAATGGGGTGGGGCGGCGCTGTTGGCGGTAGAAAATGCGCCGAAGAAGAAGAAAGCCTTTTACAGCAGTGGCGTGCAGGTTGGCTTTGGTGTCGGACTATTACTGGCAACCGGCTCGGTATCGGTAGTGAGTAATTTGACGACCAATGAGGAATTTACTACTTGGGGATGGCGTCTGCCGTTCTTATTCAGTCTGATTCTGGTTGCTATTGCCTGGTGGGTACGTAACGGGATGGATGAGTCTCAGGAGTTTGAGGCTAATAAAACGCTGGGAGAAAGAGCAAACAAACTGCGTTCATTCCCCATTATGGAAGCACTGCGCCAGCATCCTAAAGCATTCCTGCTAATTATTGCGTTACGGCTTGGTGAGCTACTGACGATGTATATCGTCACCGCGTTTGCACTCAATTACTCCACCACTCATCTTGGTTTATCGCGCGATATCTTCCTGAATATCGGGCTGCTGGTGGGAGCGATAAGCTGTGTATCTATTCCTTTCTTCGCTTATCTGGCGGATAGCTTTGGCCGTCGTCGTATCTATGTGACAGGTGCACTGATTGGCGCGGTGAGCGCGGTGCCATTCTTCATGGCGCTGGAAAGCCACAACACACTGTTGATTCTGTTCTTTGCCATCATGCTGGCGAATGCTGCCCACGATATGATTGTTAGCGTACAGCAACCGATGTTTACTGAACTATTTGGTACGGCATATCGCTATAGCGGAGCGGGTGTGGGTTATCAGGTTGCCAGTGTGGTTGGTGGCGGATTTACGCCTTTTATTGCAGTTCTGCTGGTGCAGTTTATGGATGGTTCATGGCATGCGGTGGCGGCTTACCTTGCCATCGGCTGCTTACTGTCGGCAATTGTTGGGATGTGGATGAAAGCACCCGCAGACGATACAGTCCCTAACTAACCTCTTTATCTTGCCGATACAGATGCACTATCTGTATCGACGATATCTCTACTTTTTTGTTGTTATGTTATCTGAACCGATCGAGATCGCTTCGTTTCAGCCCGATGTCTTTAAGCCCATCATCGCCCATATTCCGCAGTATCTTCAGCGTTTGCGCTCTTGCTCGCCAGGCTTTCCACAGGCGGTACGGTAAAATCAGCATTAGCCAGAACGGTGACTCGCGGAACGGTTTTTGTGATCGATTCTCATGAAATTCCATATTTTCCCCCTCGCCAGTGAATGATCGCTATGATGAGGTGAAAGGTATTTTCAATACAGATGCAAAAAATACATTTTTTTAGCATACAGACTGTGTGATATTGCATCTGAATGGTGATTTTTATTCGAATCTGTACTGATTACCGCTGTAAATCATGATGAGGAACGATACTGATGACGCGTTATCAACACCTTGCTGGGTTGTTAGAACAGCGGATCGAACAAGGGTTATATCAAAGTGGAGAACGACTGCCTTCCGTTCGGGCACTCAGTACAGAACATGGTGTGAGCATCAGTACCGTACAGCAAGCTTATCATCTGTTGGAAACGCGGCAGTTGATTATGCCGCAGCCGCGTTCGGGATATTTTGTCACGCCGCGTAAGGCAACGCCGCCCGTCCCCGCGTTGACGCGTCCGGCTCAGCGCCCAGTGGAAATCACGCAGTGGGAATCAGTGCTGGAGTTGGTGAATGTGCGTCTGGAAACCAACGTGCTGAAATTTGGCAGCGGAATGCCGGATGTGAGCCAGCCGACCATCAAACCACTGTGGAAAGAGATGGGCCGCCTTTGCCAGTATCAAGATCCCCGAGTCTTACAATATGACAGCGTATATGGCGTGCCTGCGCTGCGTGAACAGATTGCCCGCCTTACCGTCGACTGTGGCTGCCAGCTGACGCAAGATGATATTGTGATCACTACCGGATGTCAGGAAGCCTTGTTTGTTGCGGTCCGCGCCGTTTGTCAGCCCGGCGACATCGTGGCCGTTGAATCTCCCGCTTTTCCGGGAACGATGCAGATCCTTCGTGGGCTGGATATCAAAGCGATCGAGATCCCAACCGACTCAGTGACGGGGATCAGTCTCGAAGCGTTACGGCTGGCGCTGGATCAATGGCCGATCAAAGCCGTACTTCTGGTTCCTAGCTGCAACAACCCGCTTGGTTTCATCATGCCTGATGCCCGTAAGAAATCGCTGGTTACACTGGCACAGCATTTTGATATCGCGATTATTGAAGATGATGCCTATGGCGAGCTGGCCTATGAATATCCGCGTCCCCGCGCGATAAAGTCTTTTGATGAGGATGGACGCGTACTGTTGTGTAGCTCGTTTTCGAAGAACCTGGCACCCGGTTTGCGTGTTGGCTGGATCGCTCCGGGGCGCTATCTGGAACGCGTGATCCATACAAAGTACATCAGCACGGGATCGACGGTGGTACAGCCTCAGCTTGCTGTGGCAGAATTTATTCGTCAGGGGCACTATCAGCCTCATTTGCGCCGCATGCGCGCCCAATACAAAGCCAACTTGAGCATCTTTACCTGCTGGGTGCGTGAGTATTTTCCGTCCAATATTTGTGTGAGTCGCCCGCAGGGTGGATTCCTGGTGTGGATTGAACTACCCGAATATTTTGATTCGCTCAAGCTCGCGCGCGAAGTCAGAAAGGCGGGCATACAGATAGCCGCGGGTTCGCTATTTTCCGCCTCAGGGAAATATCGCAACTGTATTCGACTCAATTATGCCAACCGCTTCACGGAAGAGATAAGGGAAGGGCTGCGCATTGTGGGTAGTGAAGTCGCGAAGATGATGCATACTTAACTATACCCATCATACTTCAAGCTGCATGTGCGTTGGCTGCATTATTCGGCACGCCTCACCCCATTGGGGCCGCTGCAAGCAGCGTTCAAATCTGCCCCGGGCAGATGTGTCACTCACCCGAATCACTTACTTGTGTAAGCTCATCGGGATGAAATGAGAGACATCCTGTCTCTCACCGAAGGCCAGCCGTTGGCTGGTCAAATTCGTTCCCGACGAATTTGTCCCTCTCTTGCCGCGTTATTCGGCCTTATGGCCTCACCCCTTCGGGGTCAGCGCAAGCGCTGTTCAAAAACGCCTTGCCGTTTTTGTCCTGCAGCTCGAATTATTTAGGGTATACAACGTATCTGATGATTTTTAAGGAAGGGCCGATACGGGTAAGGATAAGCCCCGTATCGGCGGGTTGATGTGCAGAGCTGATAAGTGGCAAACGGCTCCGGTCAACAGGTTGGGTAACGCTCAGTCCTGCCAACGACGCTACTGTATTCTTCGTTGAAGGCCGTGACGATAGGCCGAATGTCATGTTGCGCGGCGCTATCCTGAGAATATGGCCTTCCGTGTAATTCTCATTCCGGCCTGCGAGCTGTGTCCCAAATCATGCGTATGGCTCACGCCGATCGCTTAACATCGCGAGACGCGAGGGCTACCACGGTGCGAGGTGTCCCTGCGGGAACCTCATCCCGTGTTCCCTCTCACTTCACGCTTAAGTGACCTCTATCCGGCGCATCGTCGTGCTATCTACCTAAATAACCGTCCCAGTCTTTCCACACGGGTTGAAGACCAGCGCGTACGATGGCCTGCGCCACGTCTTCAGGGCGCCGTGAATCATGCGGTGAAAACTGTTCCAGTTCGGGATGATTGTCGGCATAGCCACCCGGCTGGGTTTTGGAAAACGCGCTGACATTGTTAATCGCAATGGGAATCGCATGATCGCGGAAGAAAGGCGATTCACGCGTGGAAAGCGATAGCTCAATATCCGGTGACAATAATCGGAATGCGCAAATCACCTGGATGAGCTGTGCTTCATCCATTAACGATGCTGGCTCAATGCCGCCCGCACAGGGGCGCAGGCGAGGGAACGAGATAGAGTAACGACTCTGCCAGTAGCTCTGCTGTAAGTGCAGCAGATGTTCCGCCACCATGTAACAGTCGGTACGCCAGCTATTGGACAGGCCGATTAACGCGCCAAGCCCGATCTTATCGATCCCCGCGCGACCAAGCCGATCCGGCGTGGCGAGTCGCCAGTGGAAATCTTGCTTTTGTCCTTTTAGATGGTGCAACTGGTAAGTCGCAGGATGGTAGGTTTCCTGATAGACCATCACGCCATCCAGCCCCAGCGTTTTTAACTCAGCGTATTCGTCCTGCGACAGCGGCTGGACTTCGATCATCAACGAACTGAAGAGCGGTCGAATCAGCGGAAAGACACGACGAAAATAATCCATTCCCACTTTGCGCTGATGTTCACCGGTCACGAGCAGCAGGTGCTCAAACCCGAGTTCCTTGATAGCTGCGCATTCACGCAGGATTTCTGCATCATCCAACGTTTTTCGCTTGATGTGATTGCTCATCGAAAAGCCGCAGTAGGTGCAGTCGTTGGAACACAGATTGGACAGATATAACGGCACATAAAAGCTCACCGTATTACCAAAACGCTGGCGGGTGAGTTGCTGTGCTCGCTGGGCTAGCGGTTCCAGATAAGCGCTGGCGGCAGGTGAAATGAGCGCCATAAAGTCGTCGCGCGTCAGGTGTGGTGCAGTAAGCGCCCGTTCAACATCATGGGCTGTTTTACTGTTGATGCGCAGCGTCAGGTCATCCCAGTCGAGTTGTTCCCAGACGGTTTGAAAATCGACGCTCATCGTTCCACCCCTTCCGTGTGTCGATCTTCCGTTTGTTGGTGAAGAAAGCCGGTGAGTGGGCTGGTGGCGCTGGCGACGAACTGCTTATTTCCCAGCCCAGCCTGACGAGCAAGCCCGCCGGCATCGACGGCTAGCCGGAATGCATGTGCCATCGCCACAGGATCGCGGGCAACCGCGATTGCCGTGTTTACCAGTACCGCATCAGCTCCCATTTCCAGCGCATCGGCTGCATGGCTGGGCGCACCGATGCCCGCATCGACAATCACCGGAACACGCGCCTGTTCGATGATAATGCGGAGAAAATCACGCGTTTGCAGCCCCTGATTGGATCCGATGGGCGCACCCAGTGGCATCACCGCCGCGCAGCCGACTTCTTCCAGCCGTTTGCACAGTACTGGGTCGGCACCGCAATAGGGCAGCACCGTAAATCCCTCTTTAACCAGCTGTTCGGCGGCCTTCAGCGTTTCGATAGGGTCGGGCAGCAGGTATTTAACATCAGGGTGAATTTCCAGTTTTAACCAGTGGGTGCCCAGCGCTTCACGCGCCAGTCGGGCAGCAAAAACAGCTTCGTCTGCGGTTTTAGCACCTGATGTGTTTGGCAGCAGCTTAATACCGAGCTGGCGTAGCGGGGCGAGAATGGCATCGTTGCCGCCATTCAGATCTACGCGCTTCATCGCCATGGTGACTAACTGCGAACCCGAAGCTTCAAGTGCCGCCAGCATCAGCTCTGGCGTGGCAAATTTGCCCGTACCGGTCAGCAGCCGTGAAGTTAATATCGTATCGGCAATGTGCAGCATGTCATCCTCCCGCGATTGCCTGAAAAAGCAAAATATCATCACCGTCCTGCACCTGATGCTGTGACCAGGTCGCGTGCGGGATAATGGTCTGGTTGATGGCTAGCGCGGTGCCGGGCTGGAGCCGATTTATCTGGCTCAGCAGCGTCTCAACCGTGATGGCCTCAGGACATTCAAAGGGTTCATCATTCAACGTGATTTTCATGCCACGTCCCCGCATACCGAGCAATGGGGCGCGCGCGTCAGCTGAAGCGTGTTCCAGCTCTGCTGTTTGCCATTGAACATTCTCAGCTTGCCGTCCAGCGCAGATGGCATCCCCGCCAGCAGTTTGATTGCCTCCAACGCCTGAAGTGTGCCAATCACGCCGACTACTGGGCCCAGTACGCCCGCAGTACGACAGTTGCGCTGCGGTTCGGCTGTATCGGGATACAGACAGGCGTAGCAGCCAGAGTGATAAGGCGACGTGAAGACCGCAAGCTGACCGCTGAAACCGACGGCGCTACCGCTGATCAGCGGCTTACCTGCACTCACGCAGGCGGCGTTAACCGCATGGCGGGTTGTCATGTTGTCGCTGCAATCCAGCACCAGATCGACGCGGCTGACGGCGTCGTGTAACGCCTCACCACTTAGCCTTTCGGTGAGTGCGATTGCTTCCGAATACGGATTTAATGCCTGTAGCTGACGCTGTGCCAACACCGCTTTGGGCTTGTCGGTTTCGCTGGTGCGATAAAGAATCTGGCGTTGCAGGTTGCTGATATGCAGTGAGTCATCGTCGGCAAGCAGTAGCGTGCCGACTCCAGCGGCAGCCAGATAGAGTGACGCGGGGGAACCCAGTCCACCGAGCCCTACCAGCAGAACGCGGGCGGCTTTGAGTTTCTCCTGACCTTCAGGGCCAATATCTTCCAGCATCAGTTGACGGCTGTAGCGCATGAACTCGCTATCGCTCAGCCCCGCAGGCGTTGGAGGGCGATTCGTTACCATTTCATGCCTCCCGTCCTTCAATCATCTTGAGCAGCGTCGCAGTGGCCTGCCGCCAGTCTGGAGCCTGAGTAATGGCGCTGACGACGGCAATGCTGCCGACGCCCGTCGCCAGCACCGCAGGCACTTTGTCGATGCTGATCCCACCGATTGCCACGGTGGGAAAACGGTCTTGCAGATCGGCGATGTGCCGGGTCAGTTCGGCCAGCCCTTGCGGTGCGGAAGGCATGTCTTTGGTTTGTGTAGGGAAAATATGCCCAAGTGCAATGTAGGACGGGTTTATCGCTACCGCACGCGCCAGTTCACGATCGTCGTGCGTGGAAACGCCTAAGCGCAGGCCTGCTTTTTTAATCGCGGCCAGATCGGCGGTATCGAGGTCTTCTTGACCCAGATGTACGCCGTACGCCTGATGTTTTACTGCCAATTTCCAGTAGTCATTGATGAAGAGTTGCGCCTGATAGCGCCGACCCAATGCGATCGCCTGGATCACATCGGTTTCAGCCTGATCATCTGACCTATTTTTGATTCTTAGCTGGATCGTTTTCACCCCGACACCGAGCAGGCGTTCGATCCACTCCACGCTATCGACGACGGGATAGAGTCCCAATCGCTGTGCCGTCGGGGAAAACGGCGTCGAGTCCGTCATTTGCTTTCCTCGGCTTGCAGGCTGGTGGCGCTGTGATAAAGCTCGCTGCCGCGAGAGCGGAATTCCTGCGACATCTCAGCCATGCCAATTTCAATCGGTTTGGCTTCGGCTTGCTGTTTGGCGGCGTAATCGCGTACTTCCTGCGAGATTTTCATCGAGCAGAATTTCGGGCCACACATGGAACAGAAGTGGGCGACTTTACCGGATTCTTGCGGCAGCGTTTCATCGTGGTAGGCACGTGCCGTTTGGGGATCGAGTGCCAGATTGAACTGATCTTCCCAGCGGAATTCGAAGCGCGCTTTCGACATGGCGTTATCACGGATTTGCGCGCCGGGATGACCTTTCGCCAGATCGGCGGCGTGGGCGGCGATCTTGTAGGTAATCAGCCCTTGCTTGACGTCTTCTTTGTTCGGCAGGCCGAGATGCTCTTTCGGCGTCACGTAACAGAGCATCGCGCAGCCGAACCAGCCGATCATGGCGGCACCGATACCAGAGGTAAAGTGATCGTAACCCGGTGCAATATCGGTAGTCAGCGGACCGAGTGTATAGAACGGCGCTTCGTGACAGTGCTCCAGTTCTTCGGTCATGTTGCGGCGGATCATCTGCATCGGAACGTGACCGGGGCCTTCGATCATGACCTGTACGTCATATTCCCAGGCAATTTTGGTCAGTTCACCCAGCGTATGCAGCTCGGCAAACTGGGCTTCATCGTTGGCATCCTGAATGGAACCTGGGCGTAAACCGTCGCCCAGCGACAGCGCGACGTCATAAGCGGCGCAGATTTCACAAATTTCGCGGAAGTGTTCGTACAGGAAGCTCTCTTTGTGATGTGACAGGCACCACTTCGCCATTATGGAACCACCGCGCGACACGATACCGGTCAGGCGTTTGGCCGTCATCGGCACGTAGCGTAACAGTACACCCGCGTGGATAGTGAAATAGTCCACCCCTTGCTCTGCCTGTTCCAGCAGCGTATCGCGGAACATTTCCCAGTTCAGGTTTTCTGCCACGCCGTTCACTTTCTCCAGCGCCTGATAGATTGGCACTGTCCCGATTGGCACCGGGCTGTTACGCAGAATCCACTCGCGAGTTTCGTGAATATAGCGTCCGGTCGAGAGATCCATCACCGTATCCGCGCCCCAACGGGTAGACCAGACTAGCTTTTCCACCTCTTCTTCGATGGAGGATGTCACCGCGGAGTTACCGATATTGGCGTTAACTTTCACCAGAAAATTGCGCCCGATAATCATTGGTTCTGATTCGGGGTGATTGATGTTTGAGGGAATAATCGCGCGCCCGGCGGCCACTTCCTGACGAACAAACTCTGGCGTGATGTTTTCCGGCAAAAGGGCTCCGAAACTTTGCCCCGGATGCTGCTGGCGCAGTACTTCACCACGAATGCGTTCGCGTCCCATATTTTCGCGAATAGCGATAAATTCCATTTCGGGGGTAATTATCCCCTGTCGCGCATAGTGGAGTTGGGTGACGCATTTGCCTGTTTTGGCACGCTGTGGTCGTGGCAAATGCTCAAAGCGTAGATGATCCAGACCCGCATCCACCAGACGCTGTTGGGTGAAGTCGGAGCTGACGCCGGATAACGCTTCGGTGTCGTGACGTTCTGCAATCCAGCTGGCGCGCAGCTTTGCTAACCCAACGCGGACATCGGGTTGGGCAGTGGGATCGCCATAAGGCCCTGAAGTGTCGTAAACCGGGATCGGCTCATTGGGTTCGTATTGGGGATTATCTTTGCTGCCGCCGAGTAGCGTCGGGCTGAGCTGAATCTCTCGCATCGGTACGGCGATGTCGTCGCGCGAGCCCGAAAGGTAAATGCGTTTGGAATTGGGAAAGGCCGTTCCCTGTAAGGTTTCAATAAACTGTTGGGCGGCGGCGCGCTGTTCACGGCGACCCGATTTTGACAACACTGGTTTTATAGACAAGGGTTCTGTAGACATAGCAAGTTCCTGTAATACGTAAAGGGAAGATTGCTTGTCTGGAGCCGGAGGGAGTAATAATGATATTGAGCATCAGAGCAGGTATGTAGAAATACACAGCCTTGGGCTCAATGAGGCGCATTACTCTTGTTCCCTTCGCAGGTATTAACCCGATCAGGTTCCGCGGATCCCGAATTAACGGTCTCAGCCTGTGCGCTTATAGGTTTCGTAAAAACGAAACACAAGCACGCTAGGCACTCCGACAAGATTTGCCCATCTGTTAGACGGGTCAATAAAACCCCTACACTGTATGACGGCAAAACGCGGATGTCAAAGCGTGCCGCTTTTATCTGTACAGCGTGTGATGATGTTCTTAAATAACGTCAAATGACGGCTAGTGATCGTAAACTTGCTTGATCATGTTGTCTTCTAACGTAAAACGCTCTTCTAATGCCTCGCCGACGCTGGAGAGTGCCTGTTGGAATTCGAGGCAATTATCATGGTCGATGGCAGCCGCCAGATGGCTATCGTAAAACGTCATGATTTGCTGCGTATTATTCTGCAGGGCGAGGTCAAGCTGGGTGGAAAGTGCTAATACTTGTTCGCTGTGAGTCGCTGCTTCATGCAGCATTTTTTCATATAAATGAAAGTGGCCGGTAGAAAGATAGTCCACCAGATTCTGGCAAAAATTATCCAATGCCTCTTCATCCAAAAGAGAAAGCGCTTCCTTGTTCGGCTTGATGCCAACCAGATGATAGTAAGCCACCAGAAGCTGCTTACGCGCTTGTAGCCATTGGTCGATTAACGCATTATTGCCACCAACGTATTCAGTCAGACTTTGTAGCTGGTTTAGCATTGTTGACTCCGTGAACGGTAAGAAATAACTGAAATCCCAGTTATAAAACTTATGTAATCACTCTGAATGTAAAATGCCAGTGAAGTGGCAGTGGAGCAATAAAAAGATATGGAACAGACGCTAAAAGGTGATGAAACCGGCTGGTGGGTGGTTAGCGATGCGGTACAAATCTGGCTGCCCCAAGGAGAATTGCCGCACGGAACGGCTATAGCGTGGGCGTTGCAGGGGAAAGTGGCTCGTCAAATCGGCGAATGGCAAGGGCAGCCTGTCTGGCTCGTGTGCCAAGGACGGGATTCCGATATGGCATCGGTCCGCCAACTGCTCGATCAGGATGTTAGCTTATTCCAACTGGCGGGGCGAGGCGTACAGCTGGCTGAGTTCTATCGCTCTCATCATTTTTGCGGTTACTGTGGTCATGAAATGGTATGGAGTAAAACGGAGCTGGCGTGCTTATGTCACCACTGCAAAGAGCGCTATTACCCGCAGATCGCGCCTTGCATCATCGTTGCGATTCGCCGTGGTGAGGAAATTTTGCTGGCGCAGCACAATCGGCATCGCGGAAACATGTACACCGTGCTGGCGGGGTTTGTAGAAGTCGGCGAAACGCTGGAGCAGACGGTCGTACGTGAGGTAATGGAAGAGAGCCAAATCCAGATAAAAAACCTGCGTTACGTGAGTTCACAGCCTTGGCCATTCCCGCATTCGCTGATGATGGCGTTTATGGCCGATTATGCGGGTGGAGAAATCAAGCACGATCCGAAAGAGTTGCGTGACGCAGGCTGGTTCCGCTATGACCAGCTCCCGCAGTTGCCTCCGCCGGGTACCGTGGCACGTCGGCTTATCGAAGATACGGTGGTGTTGTGCCGTGCTTATCACGAGAACGAAGGCTGACGTGGTACTATTTGCGCCATCAATGACTCGCGTGGACAAAGTGCTCGCGTCATAACGTATTCGTTTCATAACGCATCTGCTTCAACCCATCTATCCGGTGTAAAACCGCCGAGAGGCTGAAAGGAAAATAACATGACTGATCTGAAAAACGATCGCTATTTGCGGGCATTACTGCGCCAACCTGTTGATGTTACGCCAGTGTGGATGATGCGTCAGGCAGGGCGTTATTTGCCGGAATATAAGGCAACGCGCGCACAGGCGGGTGATTTTATGTCGCTGTGTAAAAACGCAGAGCTGGCTTGTGAAGTCACGTTACAACCTTTACGGCGCTATGCGTTGGATGCAGCGATCCTGTTCTCCGATATCCTGACCATCCCAGATGCCATGGGCTTAGGTCTCTATTTTGAAGCAGGGGAAGGCCCACGTTTTAGTTCTCCCATCACGTCTCATGCCGATGTCGTTAAACTGCCGGTTCCCGATCCTGAGCAGGAACTCGGCTATGTGATGAATGCGGTGCGGACGATCCGTAAAAACCTCGCTGGTGAAGTGCCGCTTATTGGCTTCTCGGGCAGCCCGTGGACGCTGGCGACCTACATGGTTGAAGGCGGCAGTAGCAAAGCGTTTACCGTCATTAAGAAAATGATGTTCGCTGAACCCAAAACGCTGCACCTGCTGCTGGATAAGCTGGCTGATAGCGTCATTCTTTATCTCAACGCGCAGATTCGCGCAGGCGCGCAGGCAGTCATGGTATTCGATACTTGGGGCGGCGCATTGAGCGGGCGTGATTACAAAGAATTCTCTCTGCATTACATGCATAAGATCGTTGATGGTTTACAGCGTGAGAACGAAGGCCGCCGTGTGCCAGTGACGCTTTTTACCAAAGGCGGAGGCCAGTGGCTGGAGGCGATGGCAGAAACAGGCTGTGACGCGCTGGGGCTGGACTGGACGAGTGATATTGCCGATGCGCGTCGTCGCGTCGGTGATAAAGTTGCACTACAGGGAAATATGGATCCCTCTATGCTGTATGCCGATCCGGCACGGATCGAACAGGAAGTTGCATCGATCCTCGCCGAATTTGGGCAAGGTAATGGACACGTTTTCAATCTGGGTCACGGCATCCATCAGGACGTGCCGCCGGAGCATGCTGGTGTTTTTGTTGAGGCGGTGCATCGGTTGTCCCGCGCTTATCACGCATAATTCACAGGAGGTGATGTGATTGATACACAACGGCTGCGAGCTGAGCAGTTGGCTCGCGCTTCTGATGTGATTCGGCACGACGATTTGCCTTTTGAACAGCCTTCGCTTATCGCGGGTGCGGATGTTGGCTTTGAACAAGAAGGTTCGGTAACTCGCGCCGCCATTGCGGTAATGCGCTATCCTTCGTTGGAACTGGTAGAATATAAGATTGCGCGTATCAGCACGACGATGCCCTATATCCCCGGTTTTCTTTCGTTTCGTGAATGTCCTGGGCTGTTAGCCGCATGGGCGTTGCTTGAACAGAAGCCGGATTTACTGTTTGTTGATGGGCATGGAATTTCTCATCCACGTCGTCTCGGCATTGCCAGCCATTTTGGTCTGTTGGTTGATGTGCCCACGATTGGCGTGGCGAAAAGTCGGCTTTGTGGCCGGTTTGAGCCGTTGGCGGAGAGCGTCGGCAGCCAGCAACTCTTGCTGGATAAGGGCGAGCAGATTGGTTGGGTATGGCGCAGCAAAGCGCGCTGTAATCCGCTGTTTGTGGCGACAGGGCATCGAGTCAGTCAGGATAGCGCATTGTATTGGGTACAATCTTGCATGCGCGGCTACCGTTTACCGGAGCCGACCCGCTGGGCTGATGCCGTCGCATCAAATCGTCCCACATTTGTGCGTTGGCAACGGCAGCAAGCGGCTAACGTATTGTCGTAAAACTTTAGGAATTCAGGCATAGGGCGTCACTGTGATTTCAGGTACACTGCCGTCCGTCGCCGTTAATGAGCATAAAAATGTTACGTAACCCCATTCATTTACGTCTGGAAAAGCTGGCGAGCTGGCAACATGTCACTTTCATGGCATGTCTTTGTGAACGTATGTATCCAAATTACCACGAATTTTGTCGTCAAACAGAATTCGGCGACGCGATGGTTTACCGCCGCATTCTCGATCTGGTATGGGAAACATTGGTTGTTAAAGATGCGAAGGTCAATTTCGATAGCCAGTTGGAAAAGCTGGAAGAAGCGGTTCCTGCTGCTGAAGATTACGATCTTTATGGTGTCTACCCGGCTATTGATGCCTGTATCGCGCTGGGCGAGCTGATTCATTCGCGTTTAAGCGGTGAAACGCTCGAACATGCGATAGCCATCAGCGAAGCGTCTATCCGTACGGTTGCTATGTTGGAAATGACGCAGGCTGGCAAAGAAATGACCGACGATGAGCTAAAAGTTTTGCCTGCGATTGAAGAAGAATGGGATATCCAATGGGAGATTTTTCGTCTATTGGCGGCCTGTGAAGAACGCGACATTGAGCTGATCAAAGGGCTCCGTTCCGATCTGCGCGAGGCCGGAAGTAGTAACATCGGGATAAATTTGCATCAATAACGCGATAAAACGTGATTTAAGGCCTGAAATGGCCTGTCTTAAGGCTTCACATTCGCACCCTGTCTGGTCTACATTTGGGGGGCGTAAAAAAAGTGGCTGTCGGTGCGTGTATGCAGGAGAGCGCTATTACACCCTAAAACGGGAAAGGGCATATCCGTCGCACTCGATGCTTAGCAAGCGATAAACACACTGTAAGGATAACTTATGAATAAGACTCAACTGATTGATGTAATTGCGGACAAAGCTGATCTGTCAAAAGCACAGGCTAAAGCAGCTCTGGAATCAACTTTGGCGGCAATTACCGAGTCTCTGAAAGAAGGTGATGCAGTACAATTAGTTGGTTTTGGTACGTTTAAAGTCAACCATCGTAATGAGCGCACTGGCCGCAACCCACAAACCGGTAAAGAAATCAAAATTGCTGCTGCCAATGTGCCAGCGTTTGTTTCTGGCAAGGCTCTGAAAGACGCTGTTAAATAAGCTCATGCCGGTTAAAAGTTTAAGCAGAGGGGCGGTTTCGCCCCTTTTGCTTTTACGACGTTGGTGTGGCGCAGGTCTCGTGCTTATCGCTGTAGTGGCCTGCAGTAGCCGCACCGCACCGCCGGAAGTTTTTTCCAGCGGTTACGTAGCCGATCGCGGCATCGTGCGGTTGTGGCGTAAAGATGATGCACAGAATACGACGGCGCTGACCACCGTATATAACCCGCTTCAGGGCAATGCTCTGGTGGTGACTCGCTATACGTTCCAGCAGGATAAGCTACGCGAGATTCAGCGTAATCAGCTCGGGACGCAACAAGAAGATATGCGCTTGCGCTTTGCTGAAGATGGAACCGTCAGCTTTATGCAGCGGCAACTGGCTGAAAGACGTGAATCCGTTTCCGATGATGATGTCGCACTCTACCAGTTTGATGCTAAACGCATGCTGGAATTGAGTGATGTCCTGCGTGCGGGCAAGGTGATGCTGAAGCAAGGGAAATGGCTGGAAGGGCAGGTTCAGTCTTGTGACGGTACGGTAGTTCGCCCTGATTTTGACAGAGACTCGCGTGAATGGATTGCGCAGCAAAAATTGCATGCAACACGTCCGCTAAACGTTGCGTGGCTGGAAGCACCAGAAGGAACTCAGCTATTGCTGGTGGTGGAAGATGATGTCTGCCAGTGGCAGCCTAAATAATCATTAAAAAACCCGGATTTCTCCGGGCTTCAGTATTTATCAGATAATCGTTTATCGGTTCATCGCTTATTAGGCTTGCTCGCGCTCAATGGCTCGGTAGCCGATGTCTTTGCGACAGAATACTCCTTGCCACTGAATACCTGCTGCTATTTCATAAGCGCGCTGTTGCGCTTCAGCTACGGTGTTACCCAATGCTGTGACGCACAGTACCCGACCGCCGTTGGTAACGACATTAATTCCATTCAGTTTGGTGCCAGCATGGAAAACTTTGCCATCTTCGGCATCCTGCTGCGGTAGACCAGAAATAACATCGCCCGTATTGTAATCAGCCGGATAACCACCCGCCGCCAATACCACGCCCAGAGACGGACGCTCATCCCAGACTGAGTCTTTCTGATCCAGCGTGCCGTCACAGGCTGCCAGACACAGCTCCACCAGATCTGAGCGCAGGCGCAGCATAATTGGCTGCGTTTCTGGATCGCCAAAGCGACAGTTGAATTCGATCACTTTTGGCTGGCCATCGGCAGAAATCATCAGACCGGCATACAGGAAACCGACATAGGTATTTCCCTCAGCAGCCATGCCGTTCACAGTCGGCCAAATCACCTGATCCATCACTCGCTGGTGGATTTCATCGGTCACGACCGGTGCTGGCGAATAAGCGCCCATACCACCAGTATTCGGGCCCGTATCTTTATCCCCAACGCGTTTATGATCTTGGCTGGTTGCCATTGGTAACACGTTCTTGCCGTCCACCATAACGATGAAGCTGGCTTCTTCGCCATCAAGGAACTCTTCCACCACGATACGGTGTCCAGCATCGCCGAATGCATTGCCTGCCAGCATATCCTGAATGGCGTTTTCCGCTTCCTGCAACGTCATCGCGACGATCACGCCCTTACCAGCGGCTAACCCATCCGCCTTGATGACGATAGGTGCACCTTTGCTGCGTACATAGGCCAGCGCTGGTTCCACTTCGGTAAAATTCTGGTATTCCGCCGACGGGATGTTATGGCGTGCCAGAAAATCTTTAGTAAAGGCTTTCGAGCCTTCTAATTGCGCGGCGGCCTGCGACGGGCCAAAGATTTTTAGACCTGCACTCTGAAACGCATCCACAACACCAATAACTAGCGGTGTTTCTGGACCAACGATGGTTAAATCGATGTGGTTTTCCTGAGCAAAGGCGACTAATGCTGGAACATCGGTTGCGGCGATATCAACGTTGGTCAGCGCTGGCTCAAGTGCGGTGCCTGCGTTTCCTGGAGCAACATAAACCTGTTTCGCCAGCGGGGACTGTGAGGCTTTCCAGGCCAGCGCGTGTTCGCGTCCGCCATTACCAATTACTAAAATGTTCATTTCGGTCAGCTCCAGAATTAATGGCGGAAGTGGCGCATGTCGGTAAAGATCATCGCAATGCCGTGTTCGTTGGCGGCCGCAATAACTTCATCATCACGAATAGATCCGCCCGGTTGGATCACACAGGTAATGCCAACGGCTGCGGCAGCATCAATACCATCACGGAATGGGAAGAATGCATCAGAGGCCATGGCGGAACCTTTTACTTCCAGCCCTTCATCGCCCGCTTTGATACCAGCGATTTTCGCTGAGTAAACGCGGCTCATCTGACCAGCACCTATCCCGATGGTCATGTTGTCGCGTGCGTACACGATCGCATTGGATTTAACGAATTTAGCCACTTTCCAGCAGAAGAGCGCATCGCGTAATTCCTGCTCGCTCGGCTGGCGCTCGGTCACGACACGCAGTTGAGACGCATCGACCATACCCAAATCGCGATCCTGTACCAACAAACCGCCGTTGACGCGTTTGAAGTCCAGAGCTGGAACGCGTTGCTGCCAGCTACCGCTGGTCAGGACGCGTACGTTTTGTTTGGCTGCGGTCACCTTCAATGCAGCATCACTAGCGGATGGCGCAATAATGACTTCGACAAACTGACGGCTGATGATGGCCTGTGCCGTTTCTTCATCCAGTTCGCGGTTGAAGGCGATAATGCCGCCGAATGCCGATGTCGGGTCGGTTTTATAGGCGCGCTCGTAAGCATCAAGAATTGAACCGCCAATTGCTACGCCGCACGGGTTCGCGTGTTTAACGATAACGCAGGCTGGTTCGGGAAATTCCTTCACACATTCCAGCGCCGCATCGGTATCGGCGATGTTGTTATAAGACAGCGCTTTGCCTTGTAGCTGTGTAGAGGTGGCGACAGAGGCTTCGTGAATATTCTCTTCTATATAGAAGGCAGCTTGTTGATGACTGTTCTCGCCGTAGCGCATGTCCTGCTTTTTGATGTAGTTCAGGTTCAGCGTGCGTGGGAAGTGGCCTGATGGTTTATCGGTTTCACCGTGGTAAGGCGGAACCAGTGCACCAAAGTAGTTGGCAATCATACTGTCGTAAGCGGCAGTATGCTCGAAGGCTTTAATAGCTAAATCGAAACGGGTTTCGTAGGTCAATGAACCTTCGTTGGCGTCGATTTCATTAATGATAGTGCTGTAGTCGCTGCTCTTGACCACGATAGCCACATCTTTATGGTTCTTGGCGGCGGAGCGCACCATCGTCGGGCCGCCGATATCGATGTTCTCAACCGCATCTTCTAATGTGCAGTTCTCACGGGCGACGGTCTGAGCGAACGGATACAAATTCACAACGACGATATCAATGGGTTTGATGTCGTGCTGCGCCATGATCGCATCATCCTGATCGCGTCGCCCCAGAATGCCGCCGTGTACTTTCGGGTGCAGGGTCTTTACACGCCCATCCATCATTTCCGGGAAACCGGTGTAGTCAGAGACTTCTGTCACCGCTAAGCCTGCATCTGCTAGCAAACGGGCGGTTCCTCCGGTTGAAAGGAGCTCGACGCCACGGTGGGACAGAGCTTGAGCAAATTCGACAATACCTGCTTTGTCAGAAACGCTGAGCAGAGCGCGGCGAATTGGACGGCGTTGTTGCATGATGATGTTATCCCCTGGATTTGGGTAGTCAGTAAAGAACGGTATGTGAATATCGTCTTTGTCAGAGCAATAATTGCGGAATAAAGAGAAATATTCAGTTAGCGTTCGCAAAAACACGACGATTTTGAACGGGGTGAATTGTAGCGAAAACGTTTGCGTGATGCTCGTCAATTTTTGAGTAGAATGCTTTCTGTGGATAAGTTTGTGCAAAAATAGGTATAAGGCGGGGTTTTGCTGTGGAATGCAGCAAACAGTCATTTTTCTTTAAAATACCTATTGCGGCAGGTCGAGAAGTCCCTATAATGCGCCTCCATCAACACGGCGATGTGAACACACAACCGGGTTGATAAAG
>NZ_LXFV01000036.1 GCF_002847345.1 Pectobacterium peruviense | reverse complement strand
ACCGACTGGGGATTTCTTCAGCAAAGCGCAGTAAAAGACAGCGTTATGCCGGATTTTTCAGCGTTTTCTTAGCCAAAATATTACCGAACGGACTGACGTACCATTAATTCCGGCGTCAGCACCAATACATTAGGTTCAGTGTTAGGGTGTTCCAGACGATATAACAGTGTATCAACCGCCAATTCGCCGAGCTCATCCTTCGGTTGATGAACCGTAGTGAGAGGTGGGGACATATAGCGGGCCAGTTCAATATCATCGTAACCAATAACTGCCATGTCTTGAGGGATTGAAAGCCCAGCCTGATAAAGTGCGTGATAAACGCCGACGGCCATTGCATCGTTACTGGTGAACACGGCTTCAGGTTTATCTTCCAGCGCTAATAACTGCTGCATAGCGCGATAGCCGGCTTCAAATTCAAAATCACCGAAAATTTCATAGTTAGCAGGAACAAATAGCCCAGCGAGTTGCATCGCCTGTCGATAGCCCTCCAGCCGGTTATAGGCTGTCGTCTTATCTTTAGGACCCGCAATGCAGGCTATCTTTTTATAACCACGAGAGATGAGGTAATTGGTGGCGATTTCACCGCCGAGCAAAGAGTTATCTTTAATAACATCAATAGCGCCTTCAAAAGGTGCCCAATCCATCATGACCATAGGTATAGAAGGATAGCGGCTCATCATTTCAGGCAAGGGGCGATGGCTTTCCGTGCACATCAGCAATACGCCGTCGACCCGCTTTTGCAGCAACGTTTCAAGGCTATGACTCATTCTGTCGCGATCGCCTTCGGTGTTGCACAAAATCAGGCTATAGCCCCGCTCATAACAGCAGCGCTCAACGCCACGCACCACTTCGGCATAAAACGGGTTATTACTGGCTGTAAGCAACATGCCGATGGTACGGGTCTGATTGATTTTCAGACTTCTAGCCAGCGCAGACGGCGCATAGTTGAGATCCTCAACGGCCTTCATTACCTTTTCGCGAATTGCATCGCTGACGAAGCGATTGTTATTAATGACGTGAGATACAGTAGAAGTAGAAACGCCCGCCAAACGGGCGACATCTTTCATGGTGGCCAAAGATCACTCCTGAGCTTGCAAAAATGCGTCGATCTCTTCACGCCATGGGACAGAAGGTTGAGCACCTCGGCGAGTTACCGCAATCGCTGCGGCAGCATGAGCAAATTTCACCGCTGAAGACATTGCCCGGTTTTCCAACAACGCGGTAACCAACGCACCATTAAAGGTATCTCCGGCAGCGATCGTGTCCACGGCTTTTACGCGATAACCTGGAATACGTTGCCCTTGACCATTTTCACTCACCCATACGCCGCGGCTACCCAATGTAATCAGAACCGTTTCGATGCCTTTGTCATGAAGAATCTGTGCTGCGCGAGCGGCATCTTCTTCCGTCTCAACGGTAATTCCCGTCAGGAACTGCGCTTCGGTTTCATTCGGCGTGATCATATCGACCAGCGATAACAGTTCATCAGGCAGTTCACGAGCAGGGGCAGGGTTAAGAATCACCTTTGTTTGGTGTTCATGCGCCAATTTGGCTGCGGCGATAACAGTTTCCAACGGCGACTCAAGCTGCATCAGCAACGCAGAAGCATCAATAATGTGTTGCTGATGACGATGAAGATAATCAGGCGTCACAGCCGCATTCGCGCCTGCGTTAATCGCGATCATGTTCTCAGCTTCAGCGTTAACAAAAATCAGCGCAACGCCGGTCGTTTCCCCGGAGATAGCCTCAACGGCGGAAACATCAATATTGTCCTTGGATAGCTGCTGACAAATACGGGAGCCGATATCATCTTCTCCGACGCAGGCAATAAAGGCGATATCCGCACCACTTCGGCCAGCGGCAACGGCCTGATTAGCGCCCTTCCCGCCGAAAGCGACACTATATTGCTCACCGATCACCGTTTCGCCCGGGCGGGGAAATTGCTCAAGATTGAGAATATGGTCAGCATTAATACTGCCCAGCACCACCAGCTTACCCGTTTTCATTATGTCGAATCCCGCTACGTTAATAATGCGCCACCACAAACGGGTGGCGCGAGCCCTGCTTTATACCCGTCATACTTCAAGCTGCTTGTGCGTTGGTTGCCCTTACTCACCCCAGCCACTTACTTGTGTAAGCTCCTGGGGATTCGTGCGGTTACCGCCTTCATGCAACTCGAATTATTTAGGGTATATTTTTAATTATTTTGCTACCAGCTTCAGGTCAACCGGAATGATGGCCTGAGTTTTTTCACCTTTCAGCACTTTCGCAGCCGTTTCGATACCGATTACGCCGATCTGGTCTGGGCGCTGAGCCACTGTTGCTGCCAGCTTGCCTGACTCAACGGCCTTCACGCCATCCTGAGTACCGTCAAAACCGACAACCAGCACATCTGTTTTGCCTGCAGTTTGCAGTGCACGAAGGGCGCCTAATGCCATTTCATCGTTCTGAGCAAATACAGCCTGAACGTCAGGGTGTGCGGTCAGCAGGTTCTGCATCACGTTCAACCCTTTAGTACGATCGAAGTCAGCAGGCTGGCTGGCCAGCATAGCGAATTTATTTTTCTCAGCAGATTTCATGAAACCCGCCCCACGCTCACGCGCGGCAGAGGTTCCGGCAATCCCTTCCAACTGAATGACCTTGGCACCTTCACCCAATTTCTTGGCAATGAAGTCACCAGCAACTTTACCGCCGAAGGCGTTATCAGAAGCAACGTGGCTCACCACTTCACCGCTGCTGGCGACGCGATCCAGCGTAATGACAGGAATTTTTGCCTGATTGGCCATTTTGATTGCATTGCCTACTGCATCTGAATCAGTCGGGTTAATTAGCAATACTTTGGTGCCGCGTACCGTCAAATCCTGAACGTTAGCCAGTTCTTTCGCAGGGTTATTTTGGGAATCCAGCACAATCAGCTCATAGCCCAGTTTGTCAGCTTCTTTCTGCGCACCCTCTTTCATGGAAACAAAGAACGGGTTATTCAGCGTAGAAACCACCAGAGCAACCGTATCTTTGGCCAAGGCATTAGCACTGACAGTCGCGCTCAGCGCAACAGCGGAAACCAGAATAGCCAGCTTTTTCATATTCATAACTCAATTCCTGTGTGAATGAAGGTTATTTACTGCTTTTGTTATCTACCAGAACCGCCAGCAAAATGACGACTGCTTTGACGATCATTTGGTAGTAAGAAGAAACACCTAATAAATTCAGTCCGTTGTTGAGGAAACCAAGGATAAGTGCGCCAATCAACGTACCAACGATACGCCCTTTACCTCCGGCCAGACTGGTGCCGCCCAATACTACAGCCGCGATAGCATCCAGCTCATACCCTGTGCCCGCCGTAGGCTGTGCAGAGGACAAACGTGCGACTTCAATAATTCCCGCCAGGGCAGACAGCAGCCCACACAGGGAATAAACAATAATCTTGATTTTATCAACGCTGATGCCGGATAAGCGGGTTGCAGACTCGTTGCCACCCAGCGCATAGATATAACGACCCAGACGCGTATGGTGCAGCATGTACCAGGCCGCAGCGAACACGATAGCCATAATCCAGATTGGTGTCGGAATACCCAACGGACGGCCAATGCCAAACCAGCCGAAAGCATCTGCGACGTCGGAAAAGCCAGTATTCACCGGGCTACCGTTGGTATAGACCATCGTCACGCCGCGCAGTAGCAGCATCATGACCAGCGTGGCGATAAACGCCTGAACTTTACCTTTAGAAACGATGACACCGGTGCCCGCGCCAATAAGCGCACCCACCGCTAGTGCGCCAAACACAGCCACCAGCGCATTCACTTCAAGCCCAACGATGGAAGCCGCTACGGCACCCGTCAGCGCCAGCAGTGAACCCACCGACAAATCGATTCCTGAGGTCAGTATCACCAGCGTCATGCCGACGGCCATAATGGCATTCACTGACGTCTGCTGGAGAATATTGAACAGGTTATTCAGGGTGAAAAAGTTAGGGCTCAGGGCGGAAACAACTGCAATCAGGATCAGGAGCGCGATCAGCGATTTCTGCTCCAGTAACCACTCTTTGCTGAACCAGCGTTTTGCCGCGATAGATTGAGAACTCATGTCTGACTTACTCCTGCTTTGCGCCGTATTGCTTACCAACGGCCGCAGCCATCAGTGCTTCCTGGGTTGCTTGCTCAATCGGGAAATCACCGCTCAAGCGCCCTTCGTGCATCACGATGATGCGATCGCTCATTCCCAAGACTTCGGGCATTTCGGATGACACCAATATGATGCTCAGCCCTTCTTCTTTGAATTGATTGATTAACTGGTAAATTTCTTTTTTCGCCCCGACGTCAACACCACGCGTCGGTTCATCGAGGATCAAAACATTGGGGCGCGTCATCAGGCCACGGGCAATCGCTACTTTTTGCTGATTGCCACCGGAAAGCAGGCCAATAGGCTGTTCCATTGAAGGCGTTTTAACGTTGAACAGGCGAATAAAGTCGGCGACCGTCAGTTGCTCTTCGGCGTGCTTGAGACGACCGCCCGCATGGCTGAAATAGCGCAGTGCGGTTAACGACATATTTTCTTTTACCGACATGCCCAAAACCAGACCATCACGCTTACGGTCTTCAGAAATGTAAACGATGCCGTTCGCCAAGCCATCCTGCGGTTTACGCGTCACCACGTCGCGGCCATCAAGCGTTACATTGCCGCCCGTTCGTGGCAGTGCGCCGTAGAGAATCTTCATCAGTTCAGTACGGCCTGCGCCCATCAACCCTGCAACGCCCAGAATCTCACCTTTACGTACGGTAAAGCTGACGCTGTCAACGCCCGGCCCAGACAGGTTCTGCACGTTGAGGCGAACCTCTCCCGGCGCTTTATTCGAGCGCGGGTACTGATCTTCCAGCTTGCGGCCCACCATCATTTCAATCAGCGTGTCTTCCTCCAAGTCGCTCACCGGGCGTTCGCCGATAAACTGACCATCGCGGAAAACGGTAATGTCATCGCAGATTTCAAAGATTTCTTTCAGGCGGTGGGAAATATAGACAATGCCGCATCCCTGAGATTGCAGCTCTTTGATCACGCTGAATAACGAAGCCGTTTCGGTATCCGTCAGGGCATCAGTAGGTTCATCCATGATGATGACTTTGGATTCAAAGCTCAGCACCTTGGCAATTTCCACCATTTGCTGATCGCCAATCGATAAATCCCCCACCATACGGCGGCTGTCATAGCGCAGATTAAGGCGCTTCAGCAGTTTATCGGCTTCCGCATACATCTTATTCCAGTCGATACGACCGAAACGGTTGGTAAATTCACGACCGAGGAAGATATTCTCGGCAATCGTGAGCTGGGGAATCAGGTTAAGTTCCTGATGAATAATACCGATACCTGCTTCCTGAGACGCTTTCGGCCCGTTGAAATCCACCTCTTGTCCTAAAAAATGGATACTGCCGGCATCTTTACGATAGATCCCGGTCAGGACTTTCATCATGGTGGACTTGCCCGCACCGTTCTCGCCCACCAGCGCCATCACTTTTCCCGGATAAACATTGAGTGCCGCACCGGAAAGCGCTTTAACGCCGGGAAAAGATTTCGTGATGCCTTGTAGTTGCAGTAAAGGTTGCATTGATGCCTCAGAACGTTACGCCAGCACAAAGGATGACATTGGCATACGGAGAGCACTCTCCGCTGCGAATGATGGCCCGGCTTTTACCGCTTTGGGTTTTAAATTCTTCATGGCTGACATAGTGCAATGCAATTGAGTTTCCCTGATGCTGTTCAAGTTGCTTCAATTGATTGAGTAATGCGTCATGGACGGCGGGGTTCTTTTCAATCATCTCTTCCGCCAGAATAGCGGCCTCAACCTGCATTTCGCTGGTGACAACATTAACCACCTGCAAAAACGTTGGCACATTGTGCGTCAACGCCAGGTCGATACGGGTTGTCGTTTCAGGAATAGGTAAACCAGCATCACCAATAACAAGACTATCGGTGTGCCCCAGCCGAGCAATCACGGAAGAAATATCTGAATTCAATAATGCTGCTTTTTTCATCTTCTCACCCCACCAGCGAAACGTTTCGCTAACAACATTCTAGAAAAAGAAGTGGGAAAGGCAACGAAGAAATAAAAAAAATGTGATCGCCATCGAAACGTTTCGCTAACAAAAAATAAAGACAAGATAACGCGGTTATCTACTCTAGATAATTCACGTTTCAGGAAGATGGCAAAGAAAGGTGTCTAGTGAGCTTAACCACGTCGATCATTTGGATGAAGAAACGTAGCCAACGCACAGGCAGCCGTAAAGAATGACACAGAGAGAAGGGTGATAAATAGAGAAAGGGCGGGCAATCGCCCACCACGAGAGAATTGAAGATAGCGTATTAGAGTTTACGGATCTGCTTCACATCCAGTTCGACAGAATTGAAGTCTTTATCCAACTCACCCTGGATTTCTACTTTATCCGTGGGTGAAACCATCTGACCATTCCAGCGCTTATGATCGATTTCAACTTCCATCGTGCCTGTGGAATCACGGAACAGATAGTTCTCATCACCGATCCGTTTTTCAATATTACCACTCAGCGTAACCCAACTATCGTCACGCAGATCTTTAGCCTTATCTACCGTCGTGAGGGAATTCTGCGGATCGATGAATCCCCCTTTATGTGTGGCAACCGCAGGCGTTTCTGGATTGACGAAACCACCACCGCTTTGTGCGGCAAACACGGGTGCAGAAACCAGAGCGGTAATGGCAAATAACGCAGCTGCTTTTTTCATCGTATTCCTTCCTTATTTTGCCTGTCGTTTCGCAGTCAACCTGCGGGAGTAATCGGTCTTCGGGAAGGATTAAAACAAACCGTTCTTAACAGAATCTTAAGGACTCAGCTTTTACCTTTTTATTTTTTTATATTGCCGAAATCGTCCGGTTTCAGCGATTTGTCCTGTACACGTCGTCCCCCGATTTCGTATAAAACCTGAAAAGGCGCAAACGCGACAGCGGCACATCCCTTGCGAGGCAGCCATGAGAGTATTGTTAATCGAAGACGATCGCCTGATCGGTGATGGCCTAAAAGTTGGGTTGATCAAACTGGGCTTTAATATTGATTGGTTTACGGAAGGTAAAGCGGGCGCCGCCGCGTTGAAGGCCGCCCCTTATGATGCAGTGGTGCTCGATCTCAGCCTGCCGGGTATGGATGGCATGGATATCTTGCGTCAGTGGCGTCAGTCTGGACATGACGAACCGGTACTGATTCTGACCGCGCGCGATGCGCTGGAACAACGCGTGGAAGGGTTGCAGCAGGGAGCGGATGATTATTTATGTAAGCCTTTTGCGCTAACTGAAGTGGCCGCTCGCCTGCAGGCGCTGATTCGTCGCCGTCACGGTCAACTCCAACCTGCATTAACGCATGGCGCGGTTTCCCTTGAGCCTGGCTCACGGAGCGTCACGCTTAACGGTGAACCGTTGATACTAAAATCCCGCGAGCTGGCGCTGTTGGAATTGTTCTTGCTCAATCCGAGCCGCGTGCTCACGCGTGCACAGTTGGAAGAAAAGCTCTACGGCTGGGATGATGATGTCTCCAGCAATGCGGTAGAAGTCCATATCCACCACCTGCGCAAAAAGTTGGGCAGCGGGTTTATCCGTACCGTACATGGCGTTGGCTATATTCTGGGAGATGCACCATGAACCGACTCAGTCTGCGCTTACGTCTGATTGCGGGCTTTGTGCTGCTGACATTAATTTGCTGGAGTGTCGCCAGTCTGCTTTCGTGGTATCAGACACGTCATAACATCAATGAGTTGTTTGATACTCAGCAAATGCTGTTTGCCAAGCGTCTTGCCACCATGAATCCCGATGAATTGCGGATCCCATCAGCTTCTCTGCCCAAAACCAAAAATCTGGTACATAAAAACCGAGGCAAGCAGGATGATGATGCGCTGGCCTTTGCCATTTTTACCCGCGACGGAAAAATGGTGTTGAACGATGGCGATAACGGCAAAGATTTCATTTTTGACTATAAACGCAACGGCTTCACCGACGGCAAACTGCGCGATGATAACGACGCGTGGCGCATCGTCTGGCTGACGACGCAGGATGATCGTTACGTAATTGCGGTGGGTCAGGAATGGGAATACCGTCAGGATATGACGCTAGATATTGTAAAAACCAACCTGATGCCCTGGTTGTTTGCGCTGCCTATCATGCTGGCACTGCTTTTCTGGCTAGTGACACGTGAGCTCTCGCCACTAAAACGTATTGCCGCTGAGCTTCAGTTACGCTCCCCCGACGACAGCACACCGCTGGCGACGCAGCACATCCCACAGGAAGTCCGTCCGCTGGTCAACGCGCTGAATCTCCTGTTTTCCCGCATAAGCGATATGTTGACTCGCGAGCGCCGCTTTACCTCCGATGCCGCTCACGAACTGCGTAGCCCGCTGGCGGCATTGAAAGTTCAAACCGAAGTCGCGCAGCTGGCGCATGACGATGAGGCCATGCGTCGCCATGCATTAATGAATCTGGATAAAGGTATCGATCGCGCCACACGACTGGTGGATCAGCTCCTGACGCTGTCGCGGCTGGATGCCGAATCGCATCCCGAGGGGATGCAGCCCGTTCAGTTCAATGAATTACTGCAACAGGCGGTGATCGCGCATTACCATACGGCACAAACCGCAGGTATCGAGCTGACGCTGGACTTACCAGATATCCCCGTCATCCGGCAGGGCCATCCGCTGCTGCTCGCCCTGCTGATACGTAATCTGCTAGATAACGCCATTCGTTACAGCCATGAAGGGGGAACAGTAAGCCTGACGCTGACAGAGCGAGGCTTTAAGGTCACCGATAACGGATCGGGCATCAGCGATGAAGCGTTGGCAAGAATCGGCGAACGCTTTTATCGCCCACCAGGGCAGGAAAAATCCGGCAGCGGTCTGGGGATTTCTATCGTGAACAACATCGCTACGCTGCATCAGATGAGGGTTACGTTCACCAATCAGCCCGAAGGCGGGCTGATTGTATCGGTTAGCTGGTAACGATTATTCTCTCTATCGTTAAATCACTAGACGATACGGCTTTCCCAATAGACAGCGACTCGCTGCTTGTTATTAGGGAAACACGGGGATGAGGTTCCCGCAGGGACACCTCGCCCCGTGGTCGACCGTATATCTCGATCTCATCCCAACATAACTTCATATATTGGATTCGCTTAAATCTCGACCTGAATCCCCAACTCAATCAGCCTGTTCGGCGGTATTTCAAACTGATCCGCTGCCCGCAGCGCATTGCGGCTGAGCATCATGAACAGCTTACCGCGCAAGCGCAGATACCACGGCCGTTCACCGATAATCAGCGACTCATTGGACATAAAGAAAGACGTTTCCATCATCTGGCAGGTTAATCCTTCCTGCCAACAACGCTGAAAGACCTCTTCTACATCCGGCGTCTCACGCCAGCCATAGTTGGCGATCACGCGCCAGAACGTCGGAGAAAGCTGCTCAACCGTCACTCGCCGGGCATTCAGCACATAAGGTGCATCCTCCGTTCGCATGGTCAACAGCACCACGCGTTCGTGCAGAATCTTGTTATGTTTGAGGTTATGCAGCAGCGCGAACGGGATCACGCGAGTCGCGCGAGAGAAATACACCGCCGTGCCTGGAACTCGCGTCGGCGGTGATTTCTCCAATGATGCAATCATGGCATCCAGTGAATTGCCATGCTCATGCAACCGACGCAGCAGCCTGAAACGTTCGCTTTTCCACGTTGTCATGATAATAAACATCACCATGCCCAGCGCCAGCGGCAGCCAGCCACCGGACAGAATCTTGACCACGTTTGCCAAAAACATCGGCACGTCGATAATCAACAGGCCAGCCAGCAGAACCCACGCCAGATAGCGATGCCAAAGCCAATTCTTCACCGCAACCGTACAGAACAGAATGCTGGTAATCACCATCGTGCCCGTTACCGCAATACCGTAAGCCGCAGCCAGATTACTCGAATGCTCAAAGCTGACAATCACGATGACAACCGCGATATAAAGCATCCAGTTAATGGCGGGAATATAAATCTGACCAGATTCCATATCTGACGTGTGTACGATACGCATCGGCGGCAAATAGCCCAGCCGCACCGCCTGACGCGTCAGGGAGAAAACGCCTGAAATGACGGCCTGCGAGGCAATAATTGTCGCCAGCGTGGCCAGCACCATCAGTGGAATCAGCGCCCAATCTGGCGCCAGCAGGAAGAACGGGTTTTTGATCGCCTCGGGGTTCTTTAATAACAGCGCGCCCTGTCCGAAGTAATTTAATACCAGCGACGGCAGCACCACCGTAAACCAGGCCAGACGAATCGGGAATTTACCAAAGTGACCCATATCGGCATACAGCGCTTCGACCCCGGTAATGGCAAGCACCACCGCTCCCAGAGCGAAGAACGACACCACTTTATATTCGATAAAGAAGCGAATGGCGTACATCGGATTCAACGCCTGCAAGACTTCGGGGTTAGCGATAATACTGCGCGCACCCAGCACGCCGAGCGTCAAAAACCAAATCAGCATCACGGGCGCAAACAGCTTGCCGACGCTGCCGGTACCGTGCTTTTGAATGATAAACAGTAGAGTCAGGACGACAATCGATAGCGGAACGATATAGCTGTCCATCGACGGCGCAGCGATTTCAAGCCCTTCCATCGCCGACATCACCGAGATAGCCGGCGTGATGACCACTTCCCCATAAAAGAAGCTGCCGCCGATCAACCCCATGATGACCAGCACAGACGTCATGCGGTCGGAGGTATGACGCCCAGCCAGCGACATTAATGTGAGAATGCCACCTTCACCGGCGTTGTCTGCACGCATCACATAGGTCAGGTATTTCAGCGAAACAACGAGGACCAATAGCCAAAAGATCAGTGAAAGAAAGCCAAAGACCGAATCAGGCTCGACCCCAAAACCAAACTGCCCGGATAAACATTCCCTTAACGTATAAAGAGGGCTGGTTCCTATATCTCCATAAACCACCCCGATGGCCGCCAGCGTGACAGCCGGAAGCGAACGTTTATGTTCTGAGCTCATAAACCTATCTTCTGTTATTAATCAGTCCGCGAAGTGCGTCATTCACAGCAACTCGTCCAAAAGCGCACAGTATGCACAAATCAGGATGAAAACCCATTTTTATCGTGCGAGCCCCGTACACGAAACATCCTGTAAAAGGTCGTTTATTGCTTACCGACCCCGTTAGGGTGTAATAATCCGTAAAAGTATTCTAATAAAAATCTGTGATCTGCCGTTTATTATTACTATTGTCTTTCTGAAAGTAGGGTTTTTCTTAGGCACCGCTTTCAGTAAAGCAGGCAGGTTCAAAAATAAACGATTTCAGTACATCACATCATGGGACTAACGGATTAATTATGCGTCAAACTGCGGCATTGGCTGAAAGAATTTCTCGTCTCAGCCATGCGCTAGAACATGGGCTCTACGAAAGACAGCACGCTATTCGCCTCTGTCTGCTGGCAGCACTAAGTGGAGAAAGCGTTTTTCTGCTAGGGCCGCCAGGTATAGCCAAAAGTATGATCGCCCGGCGCCTTAAGTTCGCTTTTCGTCATGCGAACGCATTCGAGTACCTGATGACCCGCTTCTCCACTCCGGAAGAAGTCTTCGGTCCCCTTTCTATTCAGGCACTGAAAGATGAAGGCCGCTACCAGCGCCTGACCGCCGGTTATCTGCCGGAAGCCGAGATCGTGTTTCTGGATGAAATCTGGAAAGCAGGCCCCGCTATTTTGAACACCCTGCTGACGGCCATTAACGAACGACGTTTCCGTAATGGCAACAGCGAAGACACCATCCCCATGCGCCTGCTGGTCGCGGCCTCGAATGAACTGCCGGAGGCAGATGGCGGTCTGGAAGCGCTCTATGACCGGATGCTCATCCGTCTATGGCTCGATCGGGTACAGGAAAAACAGAATTTCCGGGCGCTGCTCGTGAATAACAGTAGCGATCGCGATAACCCCGTTCCTCCTGCTCTCAGCGTCAGCAATGAAGAGTACCAACAGTGGCAGAAAGACATTGAGCACGTCGCGCTGCCGGAAGTGGGCTTCGAGCTGATTTACACGCTGCGCCAACAGTTAGATGCGCTGGAACAAGCGCCCTACATTTCCGATCGACGCTGGAAAAAAGCCCTGCGTCTGCTTCAGGCCAGCGCATTTTTTTGCGGTCGTGATGCCATCACGCCAGTTGATATTATTCTGCTGAAAGACTGTCTCTGGCATGACCAAAATACATTGACGCTCATCGAACGCCAGCTTGAGCTATTGATTACCGAGCATGCCTATCAGCAAAAAAGCCTGCTGTTCCGTCTTCAGCAGATAAATACCAAACGTCAGCAATATCAGCGTGAACAAAGTGAATTGCAGGCATTTTCAGTAGAGAAACAAGGGCACTTCCTGGGCCGAAAATTTCACTACAGCTTGCCTGACACGATCGCCGCTGAAACATTGGATCTGGTACTGCAACGCCCACTGATCCTGCACGATATCGAAGTCAACCACCTGATCATTGAGAAAAATGCCCTGCAGGGCTGGCTGCAAAAAGGTGGGGAAATCCGAGGCAAGCTCAACGGCATTGGGTTTACCCAACGTCTCGATCTGCTGGTGGATGATAGACAGCATCTGGCTATTCGCGACATCAGCCTGCAATCCTCTGTTCTTTCTCTGCCAGAAAAACGCGACTGTGCGCTTCCTGCCGAAATTACCGATGAATATGAAAAGCTGAATATGCAGCTTCGCGAACAGCGTCGCTTATTCAGCCAGCATCAGCCTTGCCTGTTCGTCCCTGGTGAATGGCTAGCTAAAATAGAAGCCAGCCTGCAGCAGGTCGCCGAGCAGATCCAGCAATCAGAGCAACAGGACTAACGCCGATGATCACGCTGGAATCACTAGAAATGCTGCTGTCTATCGATGAAAATGAGCTGCTGGACGATCTTGTCGTCACGTTGATGGCGACGCCGCAGCTCGCTTTCTTCTTTGAAAAGTATCCTAGCCTGAAATCCGCGTTACTCAACGATCTCCCTCACTGGAAAGAAACCTTAAAGCAGCGCCTGCGCACCACGCAGGTACCGCCAGAGCTGGAAAGGGAATTTAGCTGCTACCAACGTTCACAAGCGATCGACAATCAGGCCTTTCAGACACGCCTGCCTGCGATTATGGATACGCTAAACAACGTAGAATCGCCGTTTCTGACGCAGGCATCACAGCTTATTACCTCTCCAGAGAGCACCTTAGGGCAGAAGATAACGAGTGGGCTCCATGCGCTCTTTCTTCAGCGCTGGCGGCTGAGCCTGACACTGCAAACCGTTTCTCTGCATCAGCAATTGATGGATCAAGAGCGGGAAATCCTGCTGAATGAACTGCAACAGCGCCTGACCCTGAGCGGTAAACTCGAACCGATTTTGGCCGAAAATGAAAACGCGGCAGGTCGGTTATGGGATCTTAGCGCCGCACAGCGTATTCACACCGATCCCCGTCCATTACTGGATTTCGGCGCTTTCCTGCAACGCCAGCCTGCATTACAGAAGTTGGCGGAACGTCTGGGGCGCAGCCGGGAGACCAAATCCATTCTTACGCAGGAAGCACCACAAGAAGCTTTCAGGGTAAGGGTACGAGAACCGGCCACCGTACCTGAGCAGGTGAGCGGCGTGCATCAGAGCGACGATATCTTGCGTTTGATGCCGACGGAGCTGGTGACTCTGGGCATCAGCGAACTGGAATTCGAATTTTATCGCCGCCTGCTGGAACATCGATTGCTGACCTATCGCTTACAGGGTGAGAGCTGGCGCGAGAAAGTCACCGAGCGCCCTGTTGTCCATCAACAAAACGAACAGCAGCCGCGTGGCCCGTTTATTGTCTGCGTTGATACGTCAGGTTCTATGGGTGGCTTTAATGAACGCTGCGCCAAAGCCTTCTGTCTGGCGCTAATGCGCATCGCGCTCGCTGATAACCGCCGTTGCTACATCATGCTGTTTTCTACCGGCGTGGTGAAGTATGAGCTGACGTCTGAGGACGGATTAGAGCAGGCAATACGTTTTCTCAGCCAGTCCTTCCGCGGTGGTACGGATATGAGCGCCTGTCTGTCAGCGTTGTTGGATAAGATGGATGATTCACTCTGGCATGATGCCGATGCCGTGGTGATTTCGGATTTTATCGCCCAGCGATTGCCGGATGAAGTGGTGAATAAGGTGAAAAGCCGTCAGAAGCAGCTACAGCATCGTTTTCATGCTGTAGCGATGTCCGATCATGGCAAACCCGGCATAATGCACATCTTTGACCACATCTGGCGCTTTGATACCGGGTTAAAAAGCCGTTTAATGCGCCGCTGGCAGCACGGCAAGGCTTATTAAAGCAGGCCGGAAACTGACTCACGCAGCGGCTGTGGCCATACACCGCACTGAACCTGACCAATGTGCGGCAATTGCAGCAACAACATGACAAGACGAGACTGACCGATTCCCCCGCCGATCGTTTGTGGCATCTCACCGCGCAGCAGCGCCTGATGCCATTCCAGCTTCAGACGTTCTTCATCCTGCGTCAGTGCCAGTTGGCGCGTCAGCGCTTCGGCATCCACGCGGATACCCATGGATGAAATCTCAAACGCATCGTTAAGAACCGGGTTCCACACGACGATATCACCGTTCAAACCTGCTAATTCCTGCTCACCTGGCGTCGTCCAGTCATCATAATCCGGCGCACGTACATCGTGAGAGTGTCCGCTGGACAGCTTACCGCCAATCCCAATCAGGAAGACGGCACCCAGCTCTTTAGCAATAGCTCGCTCACGCCCTTTGGCATCCAGATCGGGATAGCGCTTCAGCAACGTTTCGGTATGCACAAAATGAATTTGTTCCGGCAGGAAAGGCTGAATGCCAAACGCCTGATGTACCGCAGCCTCAGTCGCTTTGATACCCTGATAAATACGCGTGACTGTCGATTTCAGATACTCGGCATTGCGCTCGCCGTCCCCCATCACACGCTCCCAATCCCACTGATCGACATAAACCGAGTGGATCGGGCTCAGACGATCTTCGTCCGGACGCAGTGCCTTCATGTGGGTATAAATGCCTTCGCCGAAGCTAAAATCATATGCGCCCAGCGTTTTACGTTTCCATTTAGCCAGTGAGTGCACCACTTCAAATGTCGCATCAGGTAAAGCCTTAACCTTAACCTGCACTGCTTTTTCCGTACCAGACAAGTTATCCTGCGTGCCATCGCCGATACGGCTGAGAATTGGTGCCTGGACTTCAATCAATCCCAGAAGCTGCTCCAGTTGGCTGGAGAAGAAAGATTTAACGAAGCTGATTTGCTGCTGCTTTTCGATGTACTGCTTTTTCATTGCCGCGTCTCTTATTCATCGTATTTAGTTATTCATTAAGCAATAAAAACAGCTAGTCATTCAATAATCTTATGGATAAATTGCACTTGTGCTTTTAATCCGTCATTTTATAGCGGTATAAAATCATTATTCGCTAAAATAGGAGGCTCAAAGTGGCAGAAATTTATCAGATCGATAATCTCGATCGCGGCATTCTTTCCGCCTTAATGGAAAATGCACGCACGCCTTATGCCGAACTGGCAAAACAGTTTTCAGTCAGTCCAGGCACGATCCACGTTCGGGTGGAAAAAATGAAGCAGGCGGGCATCATTATCGGCACGCGTCTGGATGTAAATCCAAAACAGCTGGGCTATGACGTGTGCTGCTTTATCGGCATCATTTTGAAAAGTGCTAAAGATTATCCCTCAGCGCTGGAAAGGCTAAACAATCTGGAAGAAGTGGTCGAGGCCTACTACACCACAGGGCATTACAGTATCTTTATTAAGGTCATGTGCCGGTCGATCGAGGCGCTGCAACACGTGCTTATCAACAAGATCCAAACAATTGATGAAATTCAGTCCACTGAAACGCTCATCTCCCTGCAAAACCCCATCATGCGGACGATCACGCCGTAATGCTTTTTTCCTATACCCATATTATCCACAGGTAGATCCCAGCCTGATCACAGCGTACAATGTCCCGTCTTTTATCGGATGGGATCACTATGGCAGACATTACCTTAATCAGTGGCAGTACCCTTGGCAGCGCCGAATATGTGGCAGAGCATTTGGCTGAATTGCTAGAAAAGGATGATTTCTCCACTGAAATTCTGCATGGCCCTACGTTCGATGCACTTCCCGAAAGCGGTACATGGCTGCTGGTGACCTCAACACACGGTGCAGGGGAGTTCCCTGACAACCTGAAAGCGCTGTTTGAACAGTTGGAACAGCAAAAGCCCGATCTTTCTCAGGTGAGTTTTGGTGCGATCGGGATCGGCAGTAAAGAGTACGACACATTCTGTGGCGCGATCCAAACAGCGGATCGAGTACTCGCGCAATTGGGGGCTAAACGGATCGGTGAAGTCCTCGAGATCGACATCACGCAGCATCAAATTCCAGAAGATCCAGCAGAAGAATGGCTAGGATCGTGGGTTAATTTACTCAAATAAGATGAAATATTCAGCAGTTGAATGTGGATAACTATGCTTATTTCAGGTGTAAAAGCAGTAGTTATCCCAATAACAACCCAAGTATGTTTTTTGTCCTGTGCATAACTCCGCATTATGATCCCAGCTTATACTGGCTAGGATCACCGATCATTCACAGGTAAGGATCAACGCCATTCTCTTGATCTTTAATGTGAATAATCACTTATCCACACAACATGACGATCCTAATAAGAGATCTAATAAAGAGATCTTTAAATAAAAAGATCTTTCTTTAATTAACGAGGATCCAACGGACTTGGTCGTTGGCTCAAAGTTGAGTAGAATCCCCATCCCAAGGCAAATAACGATCGTTCGCCACTAATCATTCGCAATAATGCGAGGAGCAGTTCCATGTTTTATCCAGATCCATTTGACGTCATCGTGATCGGTGGCGGTCATGCCGGAACAGAAGCAGCAATGGCTTCTGCCCGAATGGGCCAACAGACGCTTTTACTCACACACAATATTGATACGCTGGGACAAATGTCTTGTAACCCGGCGATCGGCGGTATTGGAAAAGGCCATCTGGTTAAAGAGATCGATGCCATGGGAGGGTTGATGGCGCGTGCCGTCGACCAGGCAGGTATACAGTTTAGGATACTAAACAGCAGTAAAGGCCCAGCAGTCAGAGCGACGCGCGCACAAGCGGATCGCGTGCTCTATCGTCAGGCTATTCGCACCGCACTGGAGAATCAGCCGAATCTAACGATCTTCCAGCAAGCTGTTGACGATCTGATCGTGGAAAACGATCGCGTCGTCGGTGCCGTTACCCAGATGGGACTAAAATTCCGTGCAAAAGCCGTGGTGTTAACGGTAGGCACTTTCCTTGATGGCAAGATTCACATCGGGCTGGATAACTACAGCGGTGGGCGTGCAGGCGATCCGCCTTCCATTCCGCTAGCGCGTCGCCTGCGTGAACTGCCTCTGCGCGTCAACCGCCTGAAAACGGGTACACCACCACGTATTGATGCCAGAACAATTGATTTTAGCGTGCTGGCACAACAGCACGGTGACAACCCAATGCCAGTTTTCTCATTCCTGGGGAACGCGAATCAGCATCCGGCACAAATGCCGTGCTACATCACGCATACCAATGAGAAAACGCATGATGTGATCCGTAATAATCTGGATCGTAGCCCGATGTATGCTGGGATCATCGAAGGGATCGGGCCACGCTATTGCCCATCGATCGAAGACAAAGTAATGCGCTTTGCCGATCGAAACACGCATCAGATCTTTCTCGAACCTGAAGGGCTGACGAGTAACGAAATTTATCCTAATGGGATCTCGACAAGTTTGCCGTTTGATGTCCAGTGGCAAATTGTTCGCTCAATGGCCGGGATGGAAAATGCACGTATCGTTCGCCCTGGCTATGCGATTGAGTACGATTTCTTCGATCCTCGCGATTTGAAGCCTACGCTGGAAAACAAATTTGTTCATGGTCTGTTCTTTGCCGGGCAAATCAACGGGACAACAGGGTATGAAGAAGCTGCTGCACAAGGCATGCTGGCTGGCCTGAATGCGGCCCGTTTGGCTGCCGATAAGGAAGGTTGGTCACCACGTCGCGATCAAGCTTATCTCGGCGTGCTGGTTGACGATCTTTGTACGCTGGGTACGAAAGAACCCTACCGCATGTTTACGTCACGTGCTGAATACCGTCTTATGCTGCGCGAAGATAACGCCGATCTGCGTTTGACTGAAATGGGCCGTGAACTGGGGATGGTCGACGATCATCGCTGGGCACGTTTCAACGAAAAGCTTGAGAGCATCGAGAAAGAGCGTCAGCGTTTGCGAGACATTCACGTTCACCCGCAGTCTGAGCAGCTAGATCAGGTCAATTCATTGCTGAAAACGCCGTTGTCGCGTGAAGCGAACGGTGAAGAGCTGCTACGTCGCCCTGAAGTGGATTACGCTCAGCTCACTGCGTTACCACTGTTTGCCCCGGGATTAACCGACGAGCAGGCTGCTGAACAGGTTGAAATTCAGGTCAAATACGAAGGGTATATTGCCCGTCAGCAGGATGAAATTGAGAAACAGTTGCGCAATGAAAATGCGCTGCTGCCTGCCGATCTGGATTACAAGCAGGTGAATGGGCTGTCCAACGAGGTTATTGCCAAGCTGAACGATCACAAACCGTCGTCTATCGGTCAGGCTTCGCGTATTTCTGGCATTACACCTGCGGCGATCTCAATTCTGCTGATCTGGCTTAAAAAACAGGGTCTGCTGCGCCGTAGCGCCTGATTTAAGGTAAAATTATCCCTCTAAATAGCCGGTTATCCGGCTATTTTTATTATTAACCTCATCTTTTTCATCGGGATCTTATTGTGCGCAACACACTCGATAATCTGCTAAATGCGGCTGGTATTGTGATATCAGATAAGCAAAAAAATCTTCTGATACAGTACGTTGACATGCTGAGTAAGTGGAACAAGGCTTATAACCTGACGTCTGTACGCGATCCACAGCAAATGCTTGTCCGCCATATCATGGACAGTATCGTGGTTGAGCCACATTTACACGGACAGCGTTTTATCGATGTGGGAACGGGGCCTGGGTTGCCGGGTATTCCGTTGGCGATTGTCCGCCCTGAATCGCATTTTACTTTGCTGGATAGCTTAGGTAAGCGTGTGCGCTTCCTGCGTCAGGTTCAGCATGAACTGCAGCTTGAGAACATCACGCCGGTACAGAGTCGCGTTGAAGCGTTTCTGGCAGAACCCCCTTTTGATGGCGTGATCAGCCGAGCATTCGCCTCGTTGCAGGACATGATTAGCTGGTGTAATCATCTTCCCGCTAAGACGACAGGGCGGTTTTATGCCCTCAAAGGTGTCCTTCCACAGGATGAATTATCATCCTTGCCACAAGGTGTTTTATTGGATCAGGTTGTCCGTTTATCTGTTCCCGATCTGGAAGGTGAACGTCATTTGGTCGTGCTTAAACCAAACTAATTTTGTTTTTTATCAAAAAAATTATAACTAAATATTGCGTGTCAGCCTGCCGCCCCATTATGGGGGGCATCGTTTCAGATCGCATTGCGATCACTGAAATTTTACATCTTGGTTTTTTCAGCACTGTTCTTTTACTTTCGCGCTGAATAATAACGAGCGAAAATAAATCATCGGCATCAAAAATTAGTTATTTTTGTGTTAATTGAGTAAAAAAACGATATCAATAATGTCAATAGGTAGTTGAAAGGTTGTTTGTTGCATTTTTTGAATGGTTTTTTTTATAACTTATTGAAGTTAAATAAAATAAATAGCTTATTTTGCTAAAGACAAAAAAAAACACGTTCTGTTATAAATAGTCGTAAAGCCTTTTGTGTGAGGCGTATCACAGATTAGAGGGCTTTAGAAATTAATTACACTAGGTATGAACAAGAATGATTGTTAGCAAAAATGGGGCTTCAGAAAGAAATTTAAATAATTGTTCACCTTTTCGCTACTTATCGATTGAATTCGCAGGTATGACCCGTATAATTTGCTCGTTTTTTGCTGCTTGACTCAGTGGTGTAAAGGCAGTTTTATACGTCATTCGGTATACCTCTGAAAAGGTACGGAGAGAGCAAACGTCATGCCTGTATCCCTTTACAGCGGAAAAGTAGCCTTAAGGCTGCTGTTGCTACAGTTAGTGACTTTTGCTTTGTTGAGTGCTGTTTTCAGCCTCAATAGCGTCAACGCTGCTGCTTCTGCATTAGGCGGAGGATTGGCAGCCTGGTTGCCGAATGTCTTGTTTGTGCTGTTTGCCTTGCGTCATCAGTCACACAAGCCTGCTGATGGACGTGTAGCCTGGTCGTTCGCGATTGGCGAGGCGCTTAAGGTATTTATCACCATTGCACTGTTAGTGGTGGCGTTAGGCGTGTTTAAAGCGGCATTCTTTCCGCTTGGCCTGACTTATTTATCGGTGCTGGTTATGCAGATCGTGGCACCGGCCGTAATTAATCGTTACCGTAATTAACAACAAAAGGGTAAGAGACATCATGGCTGCTGGAGAAATCTCTACTCCGCAAGAGTATATCAGTCACCACTTGCACCATTTGCAGGTAGGGACGGGTTTTTGGTCGATCAACGTCGATTCGATGTTTTTCTCCATCGCTCTTGGGATCCTCTTTCTGGTTATCTTTCACCGCGTAGCTAAACGTGCGACTAGCGGTGTGCCAGGTAAATTGCAAACTGCCGTCGAACTGCTTATCGGTTTCGTTGATGGCACTGTACGCGATATGTTCCATGGCAAAAGCAAACTGATTGCTCCTCTGGCGCTGACCATTTTCGTCTGGGTTTTCCTGATGAATATGATGGATCTGCTGCCTATCGATCTGTTGCCACAACTTTGGGCGGGCGTCTACAGCCTGCTAGGATACGACCCAGCGCATGCTTATCTGCGTGCTGTGCCGACGGCTGACGTGAACATCACGTTGTCGATGGCGCTTGGGGTGTTTATCCTGGTTCTGTTCTACAGCATCAAAATGAAAGGTCTCGGCGGTTTTGTTAAAGAACTGACCATGCAGCCGTTCAACCATCCAGTATTTATTCCTATCAACCTGATTCTTGAAGGTGTCAGCCTGCTGTCCAAACCTATTTCCTTAGGCTTGCGACTGTTTGGCAATATGTATGCGGGTGAGTTGATCTTCATCCTGATTGCCGGTCTGTTGCCGTGGTGGTCACAATGGCTGTTAAATGTGCCTTGGGCTATTTTCCACATTTTGATTATTACGCTTCAGGCTTTTATTTTCATGGTTCTGACGGTTGTTTATCTCTCGATGGCATCTGAAGAGCATTGATTTTCTTTCAACAAATAACGTTTTTAACTGAAACAAACTGGAGACTGTCATGGAAAACCTGAGTGTGGATCTGCTGTACATGGCTGCCGCGTTAATGATGGGTTTGGCGGCGATCGGTGCTGCGATCGGTATCGGCATTCTGGGTGGTAAATTCTTGGAAGGTGCTGCTCGTCAGCCTGACCTGATTCCTTTACTGCGTACACAGTTCTTTATCGTCATGGGTCTGGTTGACGCCATCCCGATGATCGCTGTTGGTCTGGGGCTGTATGTGATGTTTGCGGTGGCCTAAGCAGAATGTTTTCTGCTGAGGTTAAAACATCAACTTATTTAACTTTGAAAGAGGCATTGTGCTGTGAATATTAATGCAACAATCCTCGGCCAGGCCATTGCGTTCGTCCTGTTTGTCTGGTTCTGCATGAAGTATGTATGGCCGCCTATGATGGCAGCCATCGAGAAACGTCAGAAAGAAATTGCTGACGGTCTGGCTTCTGCTGAACGTGCCAAAAAAGATTTGAACTTGGCTCAGGCCAATGCGACAGATCAACTGAAGAAAGCCAAAGCGGATGCTCAGGTTATCATTGAGCAGGCGAACAAACGCCGTGCTCAGATCCTGGATGAGGCGAAAGCTGAAGCGGAAGCTGAACGTAACAAGATTGTGGCGCAGGCGCAGGCTGAAATCGAAGCCGAACGTAAACGTGCTCGTGAAGAGCTGCGTAAGCAAGTTGCCGTATTGGCAATTGCCGGTGCCGAGAAAATTATTGAACGTTCCGTGGATGAAGCTGCTAACAGCGACATCGTTGATAAACTGGTCGCTGAACTGTAAGGAGGGAGGGGCTGATGTCTGAATTTGTCACGGTAGCTCGCCCCTACGCCAAAGCAGCTTTTGACTTTGCGGTTGAGAATCAGGCCTTGGATCGCTGGCATAACATGCTGGCGTTTTCGGCCGAAGTAGCGCGCAATGAGCAAATTGCCGAATTGCTTTCTGGCGCGGTAGCGCCGATTGAGCTGGCGAAAACGTTTATTGCCGTTTGTGGTGATCAACTTGATGAAGCCGGTCAGAACCTGATTAAGGTGATGGCCGAGAACGGACGTTTACCGGTACTTACTGAAGTACTGGAACAATTTATTCAACTGCGGGCAGCATTAGAATCGACGGTTGACGTCGATGTGATTTCTGCCAACACGTTGAATGAGCAGCAGCTATCTAAGATCGCTGCTGCTATGGAAAAACGTCTGTCACGCAAAGTGAAGCTGAATTGCAAAATTGATAAGTCTGTCATGGCCGGTGTGGTTATTCGCGCGGGCGATATGGTGATAGATGGCAGCATTCGCGGTCGTCTGGAACGTCTGGCAGACGTCTTGCAGTCTTAAGGGGACTGGAGCATGCAACTGAATTCCACCGAAATCAGCGAACTGATCAAGCAGCGCATTGCTCAGTTCAATGTGGTGAGCGAAGCTCACAATGAAGGTACTATTGTTTCCGTCAGTGACGGAATCATCCGCGTCCACGGTCTGGCAGACGTGATGCAGGGGGAGATGATCTCTCTGCCGGGTAACCGTTATGCAATCGCACTGAACCTGGAGCGCGACTCCGTTGGTGCGGTAGTAATGGGGCCGTATGCGGATCTGGCTGAAGGCATGAAAGTAAAATGCACCGGCCGTATTCTTGAAGTTCCAGTTGGCCGCGGCCTGCTGGGTCGCGTGGTCAACACGCTGGGCGCACCGATTGACGGTAAAGGCGCACTGGATCACGACGGTTTCTCTGCGGTTGAAGCGATTGCGCCTGGCGTTATCGAACGTCAGTCCGTTGATGAGCCGGTACAGACGGGCTATAAGTCTGTTGACGCCATGATTCCAATTGGTCGTGGTCAGCGTGAGCTGATTATCGGTGACCGTCAGACGGGTAAAACCGCGCTGGCCATCGATGCCATCATCAACCAGCGTGATTCCGGTATCAAATGTGTGTACGTTGCTATCGGCCAGAAAGCCTCCACGATTTCTAACGTGGTGCGTAAACTGGAAGAGCATGGTGCACTGGAAAATACCATTGTCGTCGTCGCTACTGCGTCTGAGTCTGCTGCTCTGCAATATCTGGCACCGTATGCTGGTTGTGCGATGGGTGAGTATTTCCGTGACCGTGGTGAAGATGCGCTGATTATTTATGATGACCTGTCCAAACAGGCCGTTGCTTATCGTCAGATTTCTCTGCTGCTTCGTCGTCCGCCAGGTCGTGAAGCCTATCCTGGTGACGTTTTCTACCTCCACTCCCGTTTGCTGGAGCGTGCATCGCGCGTTAACGCCGATTACGTTGAAGCATTCACCAAGGGTGAAGTGAAAGGGAAAACCGGTTCGTTGACGGCTCTGCCAATCATCGAAACGCAAGCAGGTGACGTTTCTGCGTTCGTTCCGACTAACGTAATTTCGATTACCGATGGTCAGATCTTCCTGGAATCCAACCTGTTTAACGCCGGTATTCGTCCTGCGGTTAACCCAGGGATCTCCGTATCCCGTGTGGGTGGTGCAGCACAGACCAAGATCATGAAAAAACTGTCCGGTGGTATTCGTACCGCACTGGCACAGTACCGTGAGCTGGCAGCGTTCTCTCAGTTCGCTTCCGATCTTGATGATGCAACCCGTAAGCAATTGAGCCACGGTCAGAAAGTGACCGAGCTGTTGAAACAGAAACAGTATGCGCCGATGTCTGTCGCACAGCAGTCTCTGGTTCTGTTTGCGGCGGAACGTGGTTATCTGGAAGATGTTGAGCTGTCGAAAGTCGGTAGCTTTGAAGCGGCTCTGCTGGCTTACGCTGACCGTGAGCATGGCGAACTTCTGCAACAAATCGACCAGACTGGCGCTTATAACGATGAGATCGAGGGCAAGTTTAAAGGCATCCTCGATACTTTTAAGGCAACCCAGTCCTGGTAACGCCCGGTGGCCTGCTGTAAAGCAGGCCGCAAGGCTTTGAGGAGAAGCAAAGATGGCCGGCGCAAAAGAGATACGTAGTAAGATCGCAAGCGTCCAAAATACGCAGAAGATCACCAAAGCAATGGAAATGGTCGCCGCTTCCAAAATGCGTAAATCGCAGGATCGTATGGCGGCCAGCCGTCCTTATGCTGAAACCATACGCAATGTGATTGGTCACCTTGCGTTAGGAAATCTGGAATATAAACACCCGTACCTGGAAGAACGCGACGTTAAGCGCGTTGGGTATTTGGTGGTGTCTACTGACCGTGGCTTGTGTGGTGGTTTGAACATTAACCTGTTCAAAAAACTGCTGGCTGATATGAAATCCTGGAGCGACAAAGGCGTTGAAACTGATTTAGCGCTGATTGGTTCCAAAGCGGCTTCTTTCTTCGGTTCGGTAGGCGGAAATATTGTTGCTCAGGTTACCGGTATGGGGGATAACCCTTCCGTATCAGAATTGATCGGCCCGGTTAAAGTTATGCTGCAAGCCTATGACGAAGGTCGTCTGGACAAGCTGTATATCGTAAGCAACAAGTTTATCAATACCATGTCTCAGGAACCGCTTGTTGTTCAAGTGTTACCGTTACCGCCTTCAGATGACAGTGAGTTGAAGAAGAAAGCCTGGGATTACCTGTATGAACCCGATCCTAAGTCGCTGCTGGATACCCTGCTGCGCCGTTATGTAGAATCTCAGGTTTATCAGGGCGTCGTAGAAAATCTGGCTAGTGAACAGGCCGCGCGAATGGTTGCGATGAAAGCCGCGACTGATAACGGCGGTAGCCTGATCAAAGAGCTTCAGTTGGTATACAACAAGGCTCGTCAGGCCAGCATTACCCAGGAACTCACCGAAATCGTCGGGGGAGCCTCCGCGGTTTAAAGCAGGTTTACGAATTACGTATTGTCGAATTACGTAGAGGATTCAAGATGGCTACTGGAAAGATTATCCAGGTAATCGGCGCCGTGGTGGACGTCGAGTTCCCGCAAGATGCCGTACCGAAGGTGTACGATGCGCTTGAGGTAGAGAACGGCGCTGAGAAACTGGTGCTGGAAGTACAGCAGCAGTTGGGCGGCGGCATTGTTCGTTGTATCGCAATGGGTTCTTCTGACGGCCTGCGTCGCGGGTTGAACGTGAATAACCTGGACCACCCGATCGAAGTACCGGTAGGTAAAGCAACGCTGGGTCGTATCATGAACGTGTTGGGTGATCCCATCGACATGAAAGGCGACATCGGCGAAGAAGAGCGTTGGGCTATTCACCGTTCAGCTCCTAGCTATGAAGAGCTGTCAAACTCACAGGAACTGCTGGAAACCGGCATCAAGGTTATCGACCTGATGTGTCCGTTTGCCAAGGGCGGTAAAGTGGGTCTGTTCGGTGGTGCGGGCGTAGGTAAAACCGTAAACATGATGGAGCTGATCCGTAACATCGCGATCGAGCACTCCGGTTACTCTGTGTTTGCAGGTGTGGGTGAGCGTACCCGTGAAGGTAACGACTTCTACCACGAAATGACCGACTCCAACGTAATCGATAAAGTATCACTGGTTTATGGCCAGATGAACGAGCCACCAGGTAACCGTCTGCGCGTAGCATTGACCGGTCTGACCATGGCGGAAAAATTCCGTGATGAAGGCCGTGACGTACTGCTGTTCGTCGATAATATTTACCGTTATACCTTGGCCGGTACGGAAGTATCCGCACTGCTGGGTCGTATGCCTTCTGCGGTAGGTTATCAGCCGACGCTGGCGGAAGAGATGGGTGTTCTGCAAGAACGTATCACCTCGACCAAAACCGGTTCTATCACCTCTGTTCAGGCCGTTTACGTACCTGCGGATGACTTGACTGACCCATCACCAGCCACCACCTTTGCTCACTTGGATGCAACCGTGGTACTGAGCCGTCAGATCGCTTCTCTGGGTATCTACCCGGCCGTTGACCCGCTGGATTCCACCAGCCGTCAGTTGGACCCGCTGGTTGTTGGTCAGGAACACTATGATGTTGCCCGTGGCGTGCAGTCTATTCTGCAACGTTATCAGGAACTGAAAGATATCATCGCGATTCTGGGTATGGACGAGCTGTCTGAAGAAGACAAGCTGGTGGTATCCCGTGCGCGTAAGATTCAGCGCTTCCTGTCACAGCCGTTCTTCGTAGCAGAAGTATTTACCGGTTCTCCGGGCAAATACGTCTCCCTGAAAGACACCATTCGTGGCTTTAAAGGGATTATGGAAGGCGAATACGACCACCTGCCAGAGCAGGCGTTCTACATGGTTGGTTCTATCGACGAAGTCGTGGAAAAAGCCAAGAAACTGTAACGCCTTGTAGGAGGGTGACATGGCTATGACTTACCATCTGGATGTCGTGAGTGCAGAACAGCAAATGTTCTCCGGTCTGGTGCAGAAGATCCAGGTAACGGGGAGCGAAGGCGAACTGGGTATTTATCCGGGACATGCCCCTCTGCTCACTGCCATTAAACCGGGTATGATTCGTATCGTTAAGCAGCACGGTGAAGAAGAGTATATCTACCTTTCTGGCGGCGTCCTTGAGGTGCAGCCGAATATGGTTACCGTACTGTCCGATACTGCTATTCGTGGACAGGATTTGGACGAAGCTCGTGCGCTGGAAGCGAAACGCAAAGCCGAAGATCATATCCGCAATTCGCATGGCGATGTGGATTATGCTCAGGCTTCCGCAGAGCTGACTAAAGCGATTGCGAAACTGCGTGTTATCGAGCTGACCAGAAAAGCGATGTAACAGATAAGCTTGCAATAATTGAAGGCCAGTCAGTTCACACTGACTGGCCTTTTTGCATTTAAGCCTATGTTACATATAAAAATGCCTGCGAGAGCAGGCATTAAGATCGCGGGTAAACCCATTTACCGAACGAAAACGGTAGTAACGGAATAGAAGAGTAAAGCGTTTGCGCCATGGATGGCGCAATCCGAGCGTACAGGGACGTATTTACAGCGTCTTTACGATCTATCCGTTGCTACCGCTCAATGTGCTTTGTCAGCAACTCTTGTCCCCACCTTGTTAGGTGGGGGTTTACTTGAAGAGGCTTATTTCTTCTTCAGGAAGTCGCCAAGTACCAGATTGCCTTTGGCATCTCGCGTAAACGTCTCTGGAACGATAACCGACACGAAGTTGTTTACTGTGATTTCCTTACCCTGCGCGTTAACGGAACGGTCGCCCTTGATGAAGTAGTTGGTGTTATCGATATTGCCGACAACCGCATCATCATATTTGCCCGCTTTGGTTTTCAGCGAAACGTTGTTCTTGAAGACGCCTTGTTTTTCCGGGCCAGAGTAAGGACTTGGACGGAAAATGAAGTTAAAGCGTTCGTTATCTAACGCAATGTTGTCTTCAACGATCAATGCACCTGGGTTGAAGTTGTCAGTGAAACCATCAAGCTTGTTACCCACAGCAATGCTGTTTTTGACCTGATGGGCCACTGGCTGGCCTTCGCCACCCATTTTGAAGCCGTTACTGGTGTTGTTCATGGCAATTGAATTCTCGATCACCACAACGCCGTTTGCGCCGTCTTCAATTTTGTTAAACAGGTCGAAGCCGTCATCGATGTTGTTGTGCGAGAACGCTCCGCGAATCACGTTGCCTTCACCCACACGCATTTTCACCGCAAAACCGTCGGCGTTAATTTTTCCAGCGTCCTGATTGCTGTGAGATTCTGAGTTCAGAATCAGGTTATGACTGGCCCACAGTGGTCTGCCTACATCGGCCGTCGAGGTTACCTGAATACCAGTATCGTCAGCATGGTGCGCCAGAACGCGTTCGATGGTGTTGTAGCTCCCCTCGATACGGAATGGTTTCTCTGTTATTTCAATACCTTTGACATGCCAATGGCTCGCTTTCAGTTGCAGGCCATGAATGACGGCTTTGTTGCCGACAGCAAACAGGTTCTTGACGGTTTTTTGCTGGCCGCTAGCGCTAACGGGAATTTCTGCCGCGCTGTAATCACCATCGTTGAGCCAAATTGTGCCACCCGCTGGCAGAGCGGCGACGGCGCTGGCCAAATCGATCGGTGCATTTTTACTGCCGTCGTTGCTGGCTGAACCTTGTGGCGAAACATACAGATTTTTGGCGTCTGCATAAGCCACTTTTTCAACCTTGAACGTGCTCTCTTTTACTGCTTTATCATCCCCTTCCGCAGGCTGGTAAGCGAGTTTGAATTCAGCACTGTCACCGGCAATTTTTGCTGGCAGAGAGAAGGCTTCCCCCGCTTTTACCTGCTTGGCATCACCCAGAGATTTACCATCTTGTGAAACCGCGATCGTGCCGTTGTAGTTAGCTTTAGCCTGTACGACATAATGTTCGCTGGTAGTTTTAGGCGATGACATCACCTGGATCAAAGGATCGTAATCCTTGGCTTTAAATTCCGGTGAGGCTTTGGTTTGTGCCGGTGTCGTGGTCAACTGTGCATTGCTGACGGTGATTTTGGCGTTACGGGAGGAAAAGAAACCAACGTAGTAATGGTCTTTATCCAACTTGGTAACAACATCCGCACCTTTGACTTCTTTTGATACCCAGTTATCCGTGCCTTTCGGTGCATAAGAGGTAATGAAGCCGTCATTGGTACGTTCCAATTTCAGACGGAACGTAGGCGTTTGCTCCAGATTGACGTTTTCCTGGTAGCTGGTTTTGGTGATTTTCGCGCCTGCGTTGCCCCACGGCTGTGTGACGCCATTACGCAAAATCGCCTGTAGTTTGATTTCGGTATGAGACTTTTTATCCTGCGTCATGATGGCGTTCATCACCATGTTGGATGCTGCAGGGAATTCTTCATATCCTTCTTTCAGCGGTTCCTGACGCGGTATGCCAATAATATCGCGCACCAGAATTCCCGCCCCTTCCTGAGCCGCAGGCTTGGCGCCGTTTTCAGGACCAAACTGTTCCACGGTAATATCAGACTGAAGCGTGAAATTCACATTCGCAGGTAACTGGGTATAAAAGAACGTTAGCCCGTCATGGGTGTTGGCGATCTTTCCGCCACGACTCTCAATCGTGATTGGTGCGGATAAATCAGCATTATCACCCGGTGCGAGTTTCTTTCCGTTAATGGTGACGTCGTTAACGCCAATTTTTTCCGGCAGAACATTGGATGAAAAGTTTACGTCTGTTGACTGACCAAAAGCGATACCGTGCCAGACGGGGGTTGATTCTGTCGCGGCGTGTGCACTAAAGCTGAAAAGTAATGCATTCGTCAACGCGACGGCTGCGAGGCGTGAAGAACGGTGTTTCTGTAAAGAATCACATTTTTGTGAAGAACAACGTTTCATTGTGTCTCCTTCGTTATTGAATTATTTGCCCGCGTATATTGCTATAAATGAAACGCTGTTTCTTTTGTGTGTGTCACAAATGGAAATACTTAAAAACAAAGTCTGTTTTTTATGAAACCCTGTGTCATTTCTGTTTTTGGGGATGACATCGCGTTCATCTCCTCTCTTGATAAACATTCGTGGTTTTGTGCGAGATTTTCAGAAAAAACTCACTAAAAAGTATCTGCGTTATGCACCAGCTTCGGTAAACTCTGGTTATTCTTGCTGTAACAGGCTAGCCATTTTTATTCTTGCGGAGCTGTGGCTCCGTACTGTCAGGATACTTATGTCAAATAGTGCTATGAGTGTGGTGATCCTTGCTGCGGGTAAAGGAACCCGTATGTATTCCGACCTTCCCAAGGTGTTACACAAGCTGGCGGGTAAGCCGATGGTTCAACACGTCATTGACGCGGCAATGACAACCGGTGCACAGCATGTTCATCTGGTATACGGCCACGGCGGTGATTTGCTAAAGCATGAACTGACCGATCTCGCGTTGAATTGGGTGCTTCAGGCGGAGCAGTTGGGAACTGGGCATGCGATGCAGCAAGCCGCGCCTCATTTTGCTGATGATGAAGATATCTTGATGTTGTATGGCGATGTGCCGCTGATTTCGTCGCAAACCTTAGTGCATTTACGTGAGGCTAAGCCGCAGGGAGGTATCGGCCTGTTGACGGTGAAGCTGGACGATCCGACAGGCTATGGACGAATTGTGCGTGATAAAGGTGCCGTAGTTGGGATCGTTGAACACAAAGATGCCAGCGAAGAACAGCGTCAGATTAACGAGATCAATACTGGCATTTTGATTGCCAACGGTAAGGATTTGAAGCGCTGGTTAAGCCAGTTGAACAACAACAACGCACAGGGTGAGTTTTACATCACCGATATTATTGCGATGGCGGCGGAAGAAGGTCAGCGTGTTGAAGCGGTCCATCCCAAGCGGCTGAGCGAAGTTGAGGGCGTTAATAATCGCCTGCAACTGTCGGCGCTTGAGCGAATTTATCAGCGTGAACAGGCGGATAAGCTGCTGCTTGCTGGCGTGATGCTGCTTGACCCGGCTCGATTTGATCTGCGTGGCGAGCTGACTCATGGTCGCGATGTGGTGATTGATGTCAATGTAGTCGTGGAAGGGAATGTTAAGCTAGGTAACCGGGTGAAAATTGGTGCTGGCTGCGTGATCAAAAACTGCATCATTGGCGATGACAGTGAGATCAGCCCTTATTCCGTGCTGGAAGATGCCGTGCTGGAAGCCCAGTGTACTGTTGGGCCATTTGCTCGCTTGCGCCCTGGTGCGGAACTGGCTGAAGGTGCGCATGTTGGCAACTTTGTCGAATTGAAAAAGGCGCGTCTGGGTAAAGGTTCAAAAGCGGGTCACCTTAGCTATTTGGGGGATGCGGATATCGGTTCAGGTGTTAATATTGGCGCGGGAACGATCACCTGTAACTATGACGGTGCGAATAAACACAAAACGGTTATTGGTGACGATGTGTTTGTCGGCTCGGATACGCAACTTGTGGCACCTGTTAACATTGCCAGCGGCGTGACTATTGGCGCGGGCACGACGGTCACAAGCGATGTGGCAGAGAATGAGCTGGTGATCAGCCGCGTGAAACAACGGCATATTTCCGGCTGGCAGCGTCCGGTGAAGAAGAAATAGCATTCTATGCCTCCGCATACGGCGGAGGCGGTTTTGTCCTGTGCTTTGACCGATTCCAGAGCACAAAACAAAACATAATAATCCCCAACTCTCTACAAGGCTCGGGGAACCCGGAAAAACCGGAACAATCAGGTCTAAGACATCCCAGGTGACACAATATGTCACTTTTATAGGAATACCATCGATGTGTGGAATTGTAGGCGCAGTTGCGCAACGTGATGTTGCTGAAATTTTGTTGGAAGGTTTACGCCGTCTTGAGTACCGCGGTTATGACTCTGCGGGTCTGGCGGTTGTTGACAGCGAAGGACATGTCGCTCGTTTGCGTCGTCTGGGGAAAGTGCAAGTGCTGTCTCAGGCAGCCGAAGAGCATGAACTGCACGGCGGTACTGGCATTGCCCATACCCGTTGGGCAACGCACGGTGAACCTTCTGAAGAGAACGCACACCCGCATATTTCTGAACATATCACTATCGTCCATAACGGCATTATCGAAAACCACGAACCGTTGCGCGAACTGATGATCGGTCGCGGCTATCGTTTTGTTTCTGAAACCGATACGGAAGTGGTTGCCCATCTGGTTCATTTTGAACAGCAGCAGAATGGCGGAACGCTGGTTGAAGTCGTTAAGCGCGTGATTCCACAACTGCGCGGTGCCTATGGCATGGTCGTGCTGGATAACCGTGATCCAAGCGTACTGGTTGCTGCACGCTCTGGTAGCCCGCTGGTGATTGGTCGCGGTGTGGGTGAGAACTTCATTGCCTCCGATCAGCTGGCGCTGTTGCCTGTGACTCGCCGCTTCATGTTCCTGGAAGAAGGCGACGTGGCAGAAATTACCCGTCGTGACGTGCGCGTGTTTGATAAATCAGGCCAGCTTGCTACACGTGAAGAAATTGAATCAAAAGTGAATTACGATGCGGGTGACAAAGGCGCGTATCGTCACTACATGCAGAAAGAGATCTACGAACAGCCGATGGCGATCAAGAACACCCTTGAAGGGCGTTTCAGCCACGGCGAGATCAACCTTTCTGAACTCGGCCCGAAAGCGGATGAACTGCTCGCGAAGGTTGAGCACGTTCAGATTATCGCCTGCGGTACGTCCTACAACTCCGGTATGGTTTCCCGCTACTGGTTTGAAGCACTGGCTGGTATTCCGTGCGATGTGGAAATCGCTTCTGAATTCCGCTATCGCAAGCCTGCGGTGCGTAAGAACAGCCTGATGATTACCCTGTCTCAGTCCGGTGAAACGGCGGATACGTTGGCGGCGCTGCGTTTGTCCAAAGAACTGGGCTATCTGGGTTCTCTGGCTATCTGTAACGTTGCGGGCTCCTCGCTGGTGCGTGAATCCGATATGGCGCTGATGACCAAAGCAGGCGTAGAGATTGGCGTAGCCTCGACCAAAGCTTTCACCACTCAGCTTACCGTTCTACTGATGCTGGTGGCGCGTGTTGGTCGTCTGCGTGGTATGGATGTGCAAATTGAGCATGACATCGTTCATGGCCTGCAGGCGCTGCCTGCACGTATTGAGCAGATGCTGTCTCAGGACAAGCTCATCGAATCTCTGGCGGAAGGTTTCTCTGATAAACATCATGCACTGTTCCTCGGCCGTGGCGATCAGTATCCGATCGCGATGGAAGGCGCGCTGAAGCTGAAAGAGATCTCTTATATTCATGCTGAAGCCTATGCTGCGGGTGAGCTGAAACACGGCCCGCTGGCGCTGATTGATGCAGACATGCCGGTTGTCGTGGTTGCACCGAACAACGAGCTGTTGGAGAAATTGAAATCCAACATCGAAGAAGTTCGGGCGCGCGGCGGTGAGCTGTATGTCTTCGCTGATGAAGATGCTGGTTTCACCAGCAGCGAAAATATGAAAATTATTCCGCTGCCGCATATCGAAGAAGTCATTGCGCCAATCTTCTATACGGTGCCGTTGCAGCTGCTGTCTTATCATGTCGCGCTGATTAAAGGCACGGATGTTGACCAACCGCGTAATCTGGCGAAATCCGTTACCGTAGAGTAATGTTTTTAACTGGAGGTAAATAGCTATTGTGTTATTTACCTTCATTAGGAGATTTATACTCGAAGAAATTCCCGTCACAGTAGTGACGGGAACATTAATCAATCATCCGTTCTACGTTGAGGGTATGCAGGAAGGTGGCGTATATTCTGTTGATATCTCGCGGGTCACCGACTGGGCGATTTATTATCAGGGCGATAGCTATAAGCCTGATACTATTTATAAATTACTCAGCAATAGCCAGACTCACTGACCGATCTTGTCCACCAGTCAGAACGCGTGTTCTGGCTGAGTGTGGCTGCACTTTCCTTCTTGCTGCCTCATTGTCATAAAACTGTCATGTTGTGTACATTTTACTGTCACCAAATTGTCCTATTTTTCCTCCTGCGAACTACACTCTGATTTGATAACTCTGATTGATAACGACTCTACGTCGACACGTCGAGTATCCCACAGGAGGGATTATGAAACTGATGCGTACCACTCTTGCCAGTGTTGTTGCGGCAACCTTTTCTTTGACGGCATTTTCAGCTTTTGCTGCTGCTAACCTCACCGGTGCCGGTGCGACATTCCCAGCGCCTGTTTATGCTAAATGGGCTGACTCCTATCAAAAAGAAACCGGCAATAAAGTTAACTATCAAGGGATCGGTTCTTCTGGCGGTGTAAAACAGATTATCGCTAAAACGGTAGACTTCGGGGCTTCTGATGCGCCGCTGGCTGACGACAAATTAGCACAGGATGGTTTATTCCAGTTCCCAACCGTTATCGGTGGTGTGGTACTGGCAGTGAACGTTCCTGGTATCAAATCTGGCGAATTAACGCTGGACGGTAAAACACTGGGTGATATCTACCTGGGCAACATCAAAAAATGGAACGACCCAGCGATCACCAAGCTGAACCCGAATGCCAAGCTGCCGGATCAGGACATCGCTGTGGTTCGCCGCGCTGATGGTTCTGGTACGTCTTTCGTGTTCACCAGCTACCTGGCGAAAGTGAACCCAGAGTGGAAAGAGAAGATTGGTGCAGGTTCTACTGTGAACTGGCCGACCGGTCTGGGCGGTAAAGGTAACGATGGTATCGCAGCGTTTGTACAGCGTCTGCCTGGTTCTATCGGTTACGTAGAATATGCGTATGCCAAGCAGAACAACCTGGCTTACACCAAACTGATTTCTGCCGATGGTAAAGCGGTTAGCCCGACTGGCGCAAGCTTCAGCAACGCAGCTAAAGAGATCGATTGGAGCAAGTCCTTCGCTCAGGATCTGACTAACCAGAAAGGCGCTGATGCATGGCCGATCACGTCAACGACGTTCATCCTGGTTCATACCAAACAGGAAAAACCTGAGCAGGGCGCTGAAGTGTTGAAATTCTTCGACTGGTCGTTCAAGAAAGGCGGCGAGCAAGCTGAAGCACTGGATTACGCAACACTGCCAAAAGAAGTGGTTGAGCAAATCCGTGCTGCCTGGAAAACCCAGGTAAAAGACAGCAGCGGTAAAGCACTGTACTAATTATTGTATCGACACCGCCGTGTTGATAACCAGAGCGTGATGAGGTTGTCAGGTTCTGGGAATAAGGTAGTGAAATAACACGTCGTATCGGGGCGGAGAGGTGATAAGCCTCTCTGCCTTCAATAGCTTATTAAATGTAGTTAAAACGAGAAGAGAGACGTATGGCGGAGTACAAGCCAACTATCAAAGCCCCAGGAAAATATGGCGATATCCTCTTCAGCGCGCTGGTAAAACTGGCGGCGCTGGTCACGCTACTGCTGTTGGGGGGCATCATTGTTTCCCTGATTGTGGCGTCCTGGCCCAGCATCGAGAAGTTCGGTTTTTCCTTCTTGTGGACGAAAGAGTGGGATGCGCCCGCAGAGCAGTTTGGTGCACTGGTTCCGATTTACGGCACTGTCGTGACCTCACTGATAGCCCTAATTATTGCGATTCCGATTAGCTTCGGGATTGCGTTATTTCTGACAGAACTGGCACCAACCTGGTTGAAACGTCCGCTTGGCGTGGCGATTGAATTGCTGGCGGCCATACCGAGTATTGTTTATGGCATGTGGGGGCTGTTCATTTTTGCTCCGCTGTTTGCCAAATATTTCCAGCAGCCGGTAGGCAACGTCCTGTCCGGCATTCCTATTGTTGGCGCACTGTTCTCCGGCCCGGCGTTCGGGATTGGTATTCTGGCCGCTGGCGTCATTCTGGCCATCATGATTATCCCGTACATTGCGGCGGTCATGCGTGATGTGTTTGAGCAAACGCCGGTGATGATGAAAGAGTCTGCCTACGGCATCGGCTGTACGACGTGGGAAGTGATTTGGCGCATTGTGCTGCCTTACACCAAAAATGGCGTGATTGGCGGGGTGATGTTGGGATTGGGGCGTGCCTTGGGGGAAACCATGGCGGTCACCTTTATCATCGGTAACACCTACCAACTCGACAGTGCTTCACTCTATATGCCAGGAAACAGTATTACCTCTGCGCTGGCGAACGAATTCGCCGAAGCCGAATCCGGCGTGCATACCGCGGCGCTGATGGAGTTGGGTCTGATCCTGTTTGTCATTACCTTTATTGTTTTGGCGTGTTCAAAGCTGATGGTTATGCGTCTGGCAAAAAATGAGGGGGCGCGCTAATGGCTACATTAGGCATAGAACAAGAAGCCGCACTGGAACGCTCACGGCGTAAAATGCAGGCCTGGCGTCGCCAGAAAAACCGTATTGCACTGTTTTTATCCATGTCTACGATGGCTTTCGGCCTGTTCTGGCTGGTATGGATCCTGTTCTCGACCGTTACCCGAGGCGTCGATGGCATGTCTCTGGCGTTATTTACTGAAATGACGCCTCCGCCAAATACGGCAGGTGGTGGGTTGGCGAACGCTATCGTCGGGAGCGGGTTGCTGATCCTGTGGTCGACGCTGCTGGGTACGCCGCTGGGCATTATGGCAGGCATCTATCTGGCGGAATACGGTCGTAAATCCTGGATCGCTGAAGTGATTCGTTTCATCAATGACATTCTGCTGTCAGCGCCGTCTATTGTGGTCGGCCTGTTTGTCTACACGCTCGTGGTGGCAAAGATGCAGCACTTCTCCGGTTGGGCAGGGGTCATTGCGCTGGCGCTGTTGCAGGTGCCGATTGTGATTCGTACCACCGAGAACATGCTCAAACTCGTGCCGGATAGCCTGCGTGAAGCGGCTTATGCGCTGGGTACGCCGAAATGGAAAATGATTTCTGCGATTACGCTCAAGGCATCGGTATCAGGCATCATCACCGGGGTGTTACTGGCTATCGCGCGTATTGCCGGGGAAACGGCGCCGTTGCTGTTTACGTCGCTGTCGAATCAGTTCTGGAGCACGGATATGATGCATCCGATTGCTAACCTGCCCGTTACCATCTTTAAATTTGCGATGAGCCCATTTGTGGAATGGCAACAGCTGGCTTGGGCGGGTGTCCTGCTGATTACGCTGTGCGTTCTGCTACTGAATATTCTGGCGCGTGTTATTTTCTCCGCGAAGACACATTAAACAAATTCAAGGCGTTGTCAGTCATCGCCAGGAAAAAGAGAGAAGTCTTGATGAGTATGACTACTGAGACATCCAACAATAAAATCCAGGTGCGCGATCTGAATTTCTATTACGGAAAATTCCACGCGCTGAAAAACATTACGCTGGATATTGCCGCGAATCAGGTTACCGCGTTTATCGGTCCGTCCGGCTGTGGTAAGTCCACGCTGCTGCGTACGTTGAACAAAATGTATCAGCTCTATCCTGAGCAGCGCGCCGAAGGCGATATCCTGCTGGATGGCAATAACATCCTGACGGATAAGCAAGACATCGCACTGCTGCGTGCCAAGGTGGGTATGGTTTTCCAGAAACCGACGCCGTTCCCGATGTCCATCTACGATAACATCGCGTTTGGTGTTCGCCTGTTTGAGAAACTGTCCCGCGCTGATATGGATGAGCGTGTCCAGTGGGCGTTGACCAAAGCGGCGCTGTGGCAAGAAACGAAAGATAAGCTGCACCAGAGCGGCTATAGCCTGTCCGGTGGTCAACAGCAGCGTTTATGTATTGCACGCGGTATTGCGATTCGCCCAGATGTCCTGCTGCTGGATGAACCTTGTTCTGCACTCGACCCGATTTCTACCGGCCGCATTGAAGAGCTGATCTCCGAGCTGAAAAAAGATTACACCGTGGTCATCGTGACTCACAACATGCAGCAGGCGGCGCGTTGTTCAGATCATACGGCGTTCATGTATTTGGGTGAGCTGATTGAGTTCAGCGATACTGATACCCTGTTTACTGCCCCACGGCAGAAACAGACTGAAGATTACATCACCGGCCGCTACGGTTGATTAGGAAAGCATCATGGATAATCTGAATCTGAACAAACACATTTCCGGTCAGTTTAACGCCGAACTGGAACACATCCGCACGCAGGTCCTGACCATGGGCGGGCTGGTGGAGCAGCAGCTGAGTGACGCGATTACCGCAATGCATAATCAGGATGCGGAGCTGGCTCAGCAGGTGATTGAAGGCGACGCCAAAGTTAACATGATGGAAGTGGCGATTGATGAAGCCTGTGTGCGCATTATTGCGAAACGTCAGCCCACCGCCAGCGATCTGCGTTTGGTGATGGCGATCATCAAAACCATCTCCGAACTGGAACGTATTGGTGACGTGGCGGATAAAATCTGTCGCACCGCGCTAGAGAAATTTTCCCATCAGCATCAGCCGCTGTTGGTCAGCCTGGAATCATTGGGTCGTCACACCGTGCAGATGCTGCATGACGTGCTGGATGCTTTTGCCCGAATGGATCTGGACGAAGCGATCCGTATTTATCGTGAAGATAAGAAAGTGGATAAAGAGTACGAAGGGATTGTGCGTCAGTTGATGACTCACATGATGGAAGATCCTCGTACTATCCCTAGTGTACTGACTGCGTTGTTCTGTGCCCGTTCTATCGAGCGTATCGGCGATCGTTGTCAGAATATCTGCGAATTTATCTTCTACTTCGTCAAAGGTCAGGATTTCCGTCACCTTGGTGGCGATGCGCTGGAGAAGTTGCTGGCACAGAAAGAGAAGAAAGAAGAAGAAGAAGAGTAAGCTCGTGCCACGGCTTACCACAACTAGAGGTTGCTGATAAAGTTCGTAGAGCGGTAGTAAC
>NZ_LXFV01000035.1 GCF_002847345.1 Pectobacterium peruviense | reverse complement strand
ATTGCGCCATCCCTGGCGCAAACGCTTTACTCTTCTATTCCGTTAATCCCGTTTTCGTTCTGAAAATAGGGTTGTCAACAGTCTGAAAGAAGCCTTCGGGCTTCTTTCTTTTTTGTACCACTCGCCATGTAATCCCTCCTTTTTACTGTAATCGGCACGATAGACGTGAATAGTCGTTGACTTTGCTTTTAATGATAATGAAAATCATTTCATTGCTGTCACATTGAGCGACCACCGTGAAGAGTCCCGCCGTTACCTGCCCTAATCAGCCTGAAACCTTAAGCGTTCAGCAGATTTATCATGACCACCATGCCTGGTTACAGGGATGGTTACGTCGACGTTTAGGATGTTCACAGCAGGCTGCGGATCTGGCGCAAGACACGTTTTTACGTTTGATCTGCCAACATCAGGCCGATCACATTCGTGAACCGCGTGCCTGGCTGACGACCGTGGCTCGTGGGCTGGTGGTTAACCACTGGCGACGTAGAGACATCGAGAATGCCTACCTTCAGGTGCTGGCTGAGCAAGAATTTAACTTTTCCCCTTCGCTTGAGCAGCAGGCGATGGTGGTTGATGCGCTGCTAGCCATCGACCAGATGCTGTCTACGTTGCCGGTTAAGGTGCGTCAGGCATTCTTGCTGGTGCATCTTGACGGCTTGACCTATCGGCAGGTTGCTGAACAATTAGCCGTTTCCGAGCGGATGGTAAAAAAATATATGGCACAGGCAATGCTGAATTGTCTATTTTGTCAGGACTTATGATTTCCTCTATTACTTCTTCTATTCCGAAAGATGTTCTTTATGCTGCGGCTGAGTGGTATGCGATGCTGTATGACGAAGACTGTTCCGAACACGATCGTCAGACATGGCAGCGATGGTTACATGAAGATGAAACCCATCGGCTTGCCTGGCAGCAGGTTGAACAGATTCATGCCCGTTTCCATGCGGTAGACAGCCAATTAGCTTCCTCGGTACTGAGCAAGCGGGGTGAAGAACGCCGACGTATGCTCAAATTGTTGGTTATCGCCAGCGTGACCGGAGGTATGGGTTTTAGTCTGCCGTGGGAAAGCTATGCAGCCGATTACCGCACGGGAACGGGAGAAACGCGTGAGCTCAGCATCGAAACGGGGATGACCGTCTGGTTGAATACGGATTCAGCATTGAATCAGCAGGGCAACCCCGCCTTGTCTCAGCCGCTGACGTTTCAATTGATCAAAGGTGAGTTGATGCTGGACAACCAAACGGCCCATGCTGCCCGGTTGACCACACCCCATGGCGATCTCGCTGCTGCTGCGCATTCTTGCCAATTGACGCTCCGCTACACTTCTACCCACAGCGTCCTCTCTGTTTTTAGCGGAGAGGTTTTGCTACAAACGGCAGTACCCGCTGCACAGCGCGTGACGGCGGGGCAACAGGTTACTTTTACTCGAGACAGGTGCAGTGAGCCTGCGCCCGTTGAGAATTTCCGCCAGAGCTGGCGCAAGGGGCAATTGGTCGCGGATAGCATGCCGTTAGGGCAGCTCATCAATGAAATTTCCCGCTATCATAATGGCTATTTTCATGTCGATTCTGCTGTCACAAATCTACGGATTTCGGGTGTTTTTCCGTTGAATGAAACCGACCGCCTGCTTGACGCCGTCGCACGGACGTTGCCAGTGAAGGTGAGTAGACGTTTTTCATGGTGGGTGGATATCCGCCCAAGCTAAAACACTGCTGGTATTTCGCCGATAAAACACCAAAAATATGCCCCAATTGTTAGCTGGTTGGTTATCACTCGCAGATTAAACACAAATCTGGGGCATATATATCAATCTGTTGATACCGAAAAAGGCGTAGCATACTCCACAAAGGGTATTCTCAGCGTTGCCTCTTCATACGGGATGTCATCATGCAGTTACTGAACCTGAAACAAGCTCGCCTGTTGAGCTTTTTCTTTATTATGGGTGGCCTGTTTATATTGCTGCCTTTACGCCTGCTGACCTGCTTTATTGCCGGTTTTTTGGTGTATGAAATTGTGAATTTGCTGACTCCCTATTTTCAACGGGTCATCAGTGGTAAACGCGCTCGTTGGATTGTGGTCGCAGTGATCAGTACGCTGGTAGTCAGCCTATTGAGTCTATTGTTTGGCAGCCTGGTCGGATTGTTGATGCAGGAAATGAAGGATACTGCTGCGTTCAATATACGCATTGGCTACATCCTCAATGACATCCAGCAGCAGATTATCCACTACTTACCGGGGTATCTGCCAGTCAGTATTGAAGAACTCCAACACGAGTTTCTGCAATGGGTTCAGGCGCATATTGTGATGTTGCAGAACATGGGGAGAAGTTTCCTGCATGGATTTGTGACGATGCTCATCGGTATGGTGCTTGGGGCGATTGTCTCGCTTTATAACGTCGATCCGGACACGGAGAAACCGTTACTAAAAGCGGAGTTACTGCGCCGGGTTTCGTTGCTGTCGGCATCGTTCCGCAACATTGTTTTCGCCCAGGTGAAGATCTCTGCCGTTAACACGTCGCTGTCCGCCATTTTTATTCTCGGCGCTTTGCCGCTGTGCGGTATTCATCTGCCGTTTGCCAAAACGCTGGTGGTGCTCACCTTTGTTTTTGGTTTGCTACCGGTCATCGGTAACCTGATTTCTAACTCCATCGTTTTTCTGTCTGGCTTATCTCTTTCACTGCCAATCGCGCTGGTTGCGCTGGTGTATTTGATGCTGATTCACAAGCTTGAGTATTTCCTCAATGCACAAATCGTCGGAACGAGGATCAAAGCGCATGCATGGGAAATTCTGTTGGCAATGCTGGTGTTTGAAGCGGCATTTGGCTTGTCCGGTGTGATTGCGGCTCCGATATACTACGCCTACCTGAAAAGTGAATTGAAAGAAGCTTCACTAATTTAATCCTGCATTTCGGCAGGTGATTGACGCAATCGCCTGCCATATTCTGCCATTTCCATATAGATCGCTACAACGGCGCACCAACGGCCCAATATCATCCTTTCCTAAATGATACCCTTAGCAGCATTACTATCGTCGTACGGATTCGTGAAGTATGAGTAAAGATGTTGCTGTTGTTGTTCGCCGTTTGGGATTTGCCTTGATGCTGGCGGTGATTGTGGGCCTGGTGTTACTTGCGCTGTTTATTGATGTGGTGGTGCTGAATAACGCAGTGGAGGAGATTTCCATTACTGAGTTTTCTCAGGAGGCGTTCTTATTATTGACTGGGCTGCTGTTCTTGCGCATCGCAATAAAATGGCGTGCGCGTCGAGGTGGCTATCTGCTTATCGCTGGGTTCTTTTTCTGTTTGTTGATTAGAGAAATGGACTTCTTTTTGGATAATATTGCGCATGGCAGCTGGTTCTATTTTGCCACACTGTGTGCGGTGGTCTGCATTGGCTACGCGGTGTCTTCACTAAATAATACGTTTGCTGGGCTGGCGCATTTTCTCCAGCACGCTAGCTACAGCTATATGGTGTGTGGGTTACTGGCTGTTCTGGTCTTCTCTCGCCTGTTTGGTATGACCCAGCTGTGGGGAACGCTGATGGATGATGGGTATATCAGAACCGTGAAAAACGTTGCAGAGGAAGGGGCTGAACTGTTCGGCTATACGTTGTGTCTGATCGCTGGCGTGCTGTATACCCGCTCTGTTAATCAAAAAACGACGCTCTAAATAAATCAACCCAATGCGAGATTGGGTTGATTGTTAAGAATACTTGTTTTCAATAAACGATGATCTTCAATAAACGATGGTCTTCGATTAATGCTGTGGAGTAGCAACCTGCGGTTTCGCCTCTTCTGGCTGAACACCTAATGGGTTGTTGCCCCAGCACTTCTCATATTCCCAGCCTGTCAGCTCTTCAGCAACAACACGAGCATGAGCTGGGATATCGGCAATGGCACCGCCTGCTTTGATACGTGCAATTTCTTCCAGCAGAATGGCGTGGTTCTTACGATCCAGCTTCATCTGCGTCGTGTAGTAAATCGCAACCAGTGCAAGAGCGATAACGCCCAGTGAGAACACGCCAACAATCGCCTGTACGGCAGATTCCGGCTGTACCGACTGTCCGGATACAAAGCCAAATTGGCTCAGCGTCCAACCCATTGCGAAGACGATGACGGAACGGACCATTTTGCCCGCAAACGTCATTGCGCCTGCGTAAATACCTTCACGGCGACGTCCAGTCAGAACTTCATCCACATCGGCGAGGAAGGTATAAACCGTCCAGGGAATGTAGTAAATACCGCCAGTGCTGAGGCCAAATACAGCAGTAATGGCAAACAGGACGAAGATAGTCATGTCTTCTGACCAGTTCGCAAAATAGAGCGCCGCATAAGCGATTACGCTGACAATCACCACCATCAACGCCAGACGGAACGGCCGTGCAAAGCCCATTTTGACACAGATACCGATGAAGGCTGCGGTAGATATGAGCTGCATGACTGAACTGAAACTGTTGAGGTGTGACACCAGCGCGGTGTTCTGTTTCAGGCCAAAAACGATGAAGTAGGTAAACGCGGAAGCGAAAAGCCATTCAGCGCCGAAACCAAACAGGTACATTCCCAGATGCTTGCGGAAGATGCGCAGGCGGAAAGTGGAGACCATATCCACACTCAGCTTTTTCATGGCTTGCCACAGGCTTGATGTGCTTTCACGGACAATTTCGTTTACCGGACGTTCCCAGGATGTCATATAAAGCGCGATCATCGCCGCAGCCATAATAGCACCGTAGACCAGGCCGGTGTAGAAAAATGGCGTTGCTGAATCTTTACCGTAGACGGCAATAAACTGCCCCGGAATGAACGCTGCCAGGAAGTTGGCGATTTTACCGAAAATGGCTTTAGAACCTGTCAGCTTAGACCGCAGTTTAAAGTCGGAGGTCATTTCGGTAGCCAGCGTCTCATACGGCACCATGATCGAGGTATAAATCAGCTCGAACAGCACGTATGTCGCCAGATAATACCAGAAGCCAAAGCCTTCAACCCATAGCATGGGGTAGACCAGAACCAGTGGAGCACCTAGCAGAATAAAGAAGCGTCGTCGACCAAATCGGCGACCAATACGGGTGTTGTAAAAATTATCACTGATGTACCCCATGATGGGGTTACTGATAGCGTCAATGATGCTGGCGACGGAGAAAATAGCAGCAGCCTGAACCAATGTTAAACCACAAAATGTGGTGTAAAAGTACATCAGCCATGCGCCGCTGATAGCAAGCGCGCCACTGCCGAGCAGGTTCGCGCTGCCGTAGCAGAACGTATGTTTAAAAGAGATTGGTTTATTCATGATCAGCCTAATTACAAATATGAAACAATATTTCAGTTCGATTGAACTATCATTTCTTTATAATTTGCTCTATTGAAAAGAAAGTAAACTGACGATCACGCTTTTGAGTGCTTTTAATAACGATCTGTCAGGTGGATCATGAAATAAGATATTTTAATTTGATTTTTATAATTTTCTGATTTTTGTTTTATGTTCTTAATTTACAAAGTTTGTAGGTTTACTACAACAGCGCCGTACACGTATTGATTTGCGGAGAGACGATAGTGGGCGCTACCCCACAAATCGATAGCATGGTGTGAAATAACGCATTGACCTCAGAGAGGAAATGTCGTCATCATCCCGCCCAGTTTACTTTATCGTATTCCCTCATCAGGAGCCGTAACGTGAGTCATTTGCTGGTCTATGCCATTATTTATGTGATTTTTATTGCTGTGGTTGGGTTGTTTGCTTTTCAGGCCTGGTTGCCTTCTTCTGCGCCGCGTGGATTGAGAGATCGTGCAGGTATTCTGGTCGGGGTATTACGGTGTGTTACGTTGTTTCTTGTCGTTTCCGCGTTGCAGATTCTGTTTCCCAATTCGCTGCTGGATAAGCTTGTTTGGCTGGTGGCCGCAGCGATGTTAGTGATCGCGGTTATCGGCGGGGGAATGAGCTGGTCATCGCTGCCGTGGTTGGATGAAACAAAAGGTAAAAGCCGCACTCTGTCACTGGGTGCCCAAAGTGCGGTATATCTTGTGTTGCTTGGGTTTATCGTTATTTAAAGTCTTGTACCAGTGCAGCTACGGTGTTCTTTGCGCCGTGATCGCGCAGCTTCAAATAAGCCTGTGCGATAGCGTTAAATACATCGTGGTTTGCAGGCAGATCCTCACCAAAAATAGAACGAATATTGAGAAACGCACTGACCCGCTCGGCGCTATCTGACGTCTCTGCAACGATGTGTTCGAGCTTCTCCGCTAGCGGATCGCGGATTTCGATAGGATTACCTGCATCATCTTTTCCACTGACATAACGCATCCAGCCAGCGATCCCCAATGCCAGAACACGATAGTCCCCTCCATTACACACATGCCAGCGTAGGGATTCCAACATGCGCTGAGGCAGCTTCTGTGAACCGTCCATCGCGATTTGCCAGGTTCGATGCTTGAGCGCGGGGTTAGAAAAACGGGTAAGCAACTGAACGGCATAGTCTTTCAGGTCAATATCCACCACGCTGAGCGTCGGTGCCTGCTCCAGCAGCATCAGATGAGACACGGTCCGACGATAGTTCTCGTCATTCATACAATCACTGACGTGATCATAACCGGCGAGATAGCCCAAATAGGCTAAAAACGAGTGACTGCCGTTCAACATGCGCAGTTTCATTTCTTCAAATGGTAGAACATCCTGCACCAGCTGTACGCCTGCTTTTTCCCACTCTGGGCGTCCGGCCGTGAAATGATCTTCAATCACCCATTGAATAAAGGGCTCACAGGCTATTGCGCAGGGATCGGTTACGCCAAGATGCTCGGCAATTTCCTGCAATGCTTCAGGCGTCGCAGCAGGGACAATGCGGTCCACCATCGTATTTGGGAAGGATACATTAGCCTTGATCCACTCGATCAGATTCTGATCGTTGATCCCCGCAGATTCCAGCACTGCGTTTTTGGCCGTTTTGCCATTTTCCGGTACGTTATCGCAGGACAGTACGGTGAACGGCGCGATCCCACGTTCGTGACGCAGGCGCAGCGCTTCTGCCAGTAACCCCGGTACGGAGGCGGGATGTTGGGGATCGATAAGATCCTGTTGAATCAATTTATTGTTACGATCCAACTTGCCGCTCGTTCCATCCATGCAATAGCCTTTTTCGGTAATTGTCAGGGAAACGATGGCAGTTTCTGGCGCAGCGAGTTTCTCAATAATAGCGCCAATGCCTTCTATTTTGGCATGTAACGATTCGCACACGGCACCGACGACAATTGGCTGATTGCCCGTTGCGGCTTTTTCCAGCACGGTAAACAGGTGATCCTGCTGACGAAGCGCATTGATCATGGTGTCGTCACTGAATAGCACGACTTCACAAATCCCCCAGTCTCCTCCCACCATATTCAGCACGCGATCGGTGAGCAGCGCCTGATGAGCGCGATGGAAAGCGCCAAAACCGATATGGACGATGCGCGGCTTCAGTGCCTGGCGATCGTAGTGGGGAAATTGAACGCTGGCAGGCAATTCGCAGGCGGCGATATTTTTTATTTTATCAGTCATTTATTGCGCTTTCGGGTGGGTGATCCATGACGTTAAAAGTAGCTGTGATTTACGGGCGGTGCAATACGCGACGCGCAGATAGGTTACGGTGCGCACGTTTTTTTCTCTGCGCAAATTTTAGCGCTTTTTCAGATTAGGTTCAGCGGCAGTGTGCGGTTTTGTGAGGGGGCTCCAGCGTAATAATGTAACGCTGAAATTTAGTCTTGTTTTTACTAACTTATCTCCATTTCTTCTACATCATCAAGTGCCTTTCCCGATTGCAGTCTGCTATTTTGTTTCGATATTTCCTCACTCCAACGATCAACAAAAAGGCCTGTAAGATGAAACTTGAGTCCCTCGCGCTACATCATGGTTATGAATCTGAAGCGACAACGAAGTCCGCCGCAGTGCCGATTTATCAAACGACCTCTTACACTTTTGACGACACACAGCACGGTGCCGATCTGTTTGATCTGAAGGTGGCGGGCAATATCTATAGCCGTATCATGAACCCGACGAACGCGGTGCTGGAACAGCGGCTGGCGGCTATTGAGGGCGGGATCGGTGCGCTGGTGCTTTCATCCGGCATGGCGGCAATTGCCTATTCGCTTCAGGCGCTCACGCAGGTTGGGGACAATATTGTCAGCACCAGCCAACTGTATGGTGGCACCTATAACCTGTTTGCTCACACGTTGCCGCGTCAGGGTGTTGAAGTGCGAATGGCTTCTTTCGATGATTTTACGACGCTAGAATCGCTGATTGATGAGCGCACCCGCGCCGTTTTTTGTGAATCTATCGGGAATCCGGCGGGAAATATCGTGGACATTGCTAAAATCGCGGAGATTGCACATCGCCATGGTGTTCCGGTGATTGTCGATAACACCGTGGCGACGCCCGTGCTGTGCCGACCTTTTGAGCACGGCGCAGATATCGTCGTTCACTCGCTGACCAAATATATTGGCGGTCATGGCACCACGATCGGCGGTGCGATTATCGATTCTGGCAAGTTTGACTGGGTCGCGAATAAAGCACGTTTCCCGTTATTGAACGAGCCTGATCCTTCTTATCACGGTGTGGTGTATACCGATGCTTTCGGTCCCGCGGCCTATATCGGACGCTGCCGTGTGGTGCCGCTGCGTAATACTGGCGCGGCGCTTTCTCCTCACAGCACGTTCTTGTTGTTGCAGGGATTGGAAACGCTTAGCCTGCGTGTTGAACGCCATTGCAGCAATGCGGAAGCGTTGGCTGGCTACCTGAATCAGCATCCTCTGGTGACTTGGGTGAACTATGGCGCATTGCCAGATAGCCCTTACAAGGAAAACTGCGACAAAATTACCTCGGGTAAGGCGTCTGGAATTATCAGCTTTGGCATCAAAGGTGGGAAAGCATCGGGTGGCCATTTTATTGATGCGCTGAAGATGATCTTACGGCTGGTCAATATTGGCGATGCTAAATCGCTTGCGTGCCATCCGGCAAGTACTACGCACCGGCAGTTGAATGCGGAAGAGCTGGCGAAAGCGGGAGTGAGTGAGGATCTGGTTAGAATTTCAGTCGGCATTGAACATATTGACGACATCATCGCTGATGTGGCACAGGCGCTGGAAGCCTCGCAGAAAAGTTAAACGGTAGGGGGCTTGAGAAACACGTTGGAAACCTGAATCGGTTTCCAACGTGTCATAGCGATTACGAACGGTTAGCGTTGGCTTCTGTCGTAGTCGTCTGTGGCTCAACGGGGGCAGCGTTTTGCACTGCATTGAGGCTGTCTTGTAGCTGTGCTTCCGGTGCTTCTTGTTGTGTTTCTGGTGTAGCAGGTGCTGCAGCAGATTCAACTGGGATTGCCGGTGTGGCTTGTTCGATCAGACCATTGATTTTGGTCGGCATACCAGAACGTACCTGAATTGCCTGATCGACTTCGCTGGTGTTCACGCTAGCATCAGCCAGAACCTTGCTCACTTTTGGCGTCATGCTGATCGGTGCCGGAGAATCAGAATGGAATTCTTCTACCGTGCGGGACAGCGGATTGTGAACTTCGACATAGCGTGAACCATCCGGCTCAACAGTGGCTTTCACCGGCTCGTTGATGAATTGAACACGCGTACCGACTGGAACATGGTCGAACAGGTATTTGATATCATCAGCACGCAGACGAACACAGCCGTGGCTTACGCGCAGGCCGATACCGAAATTGGCGTTGGTGCCGTGGATCGCGTACAGGTTGCCGATGTACAGCGCATACAGCCCCATTGGGTTATCTGGGCCAGCTGGGAAAACTTTTTGCAGCGTTTCGCCGCGTGCCGCATATTCTGCGTGCATCTTCGCGGTTGGTGTCCAGGTTGGACCTGCTTTCTTACGCTGAACGGAGGTTGTCCAGTTAATCGGCGTATCTTTACCTAACTCACCAATCCCGATTGGCAGCACGATCACGGTCTTGGAGCCTTTCGGATAGTAGTACAGACGCATTTCTGCGCTGTTGATGACAATGCCTTCACGCGGTGCATCCGGCAGAATTAACTGATGAGGAATCACCATTTTGCTGCCAGGAATTGGCAGGTAAACGTCCGCATCTGGGTTGGCTTCCATCATGTTGCTCAGACCCATTTGGAACTGTGCGGCAAAATGCTCCAACGGCTGCGTGCTATCTGCCGGTACGGTGATTTCCAGATTCTCGCCTATCAGTCGGCTGTTAGCCGCTGGCAGGGGATAAACAACGGCAAAAGCGGCCTGGCTGAATGTGGCGGCTGCAAGAACTAAAGTAAAGATCGCGCGAATACTCATTTTCATTTCTTTATTTGAGTGATAAATGCGCCTCCGAATAGGGAGGCCGGGCTGCTAAGGTCGATAACGACCGGATGCGCATTATATGTGCAGAATGGCCTTTGAGGGAAACAACATGTGCAACTAATCACACTTTTTGACGCACCAATGAGAAAGCCGGTTTATCGAGTATACCGCTAACTCAGTTTTCCCCTTCCAGCGTGGGTTTTTGAAAGCGGCGATTAGCCAGTACTGGAAGAGCCCGACGAGCGTACGCCAGCCGTTCTGGCTCAATGTTGGCATAGATAAGAGCGGGTGTTTCCGGTGCCTGAACCACGACAACGCCCAGAGGATCGACAACCATGCTGTTGCCAATATTCTTGACGCCGCATTCGCCAACGGCAACGAGATAAGTGGTGTTTTCCAGCGCTCGTGCGCGCACCAGTAGCTCCCAATGCGCTTCTTTCAGCGGCCCCTTAATCCAGGCGGAAGGGAGGACGAGTACGTCTGCGCCGTCCAGCACCAGACGACGAGCAAGCTCAGGGAAGCGAATGTCGTAGCAGGTCATCAACCCGACGTTTAGTCCGGCGATGCTCAACAGCGGTGGAATCGCTTCACCTGCCAGTACATTTTCCGACTCTTGTACGGAAAACGCATCATACAAGTGCAACTTTCGGTATTGAGCGATGATCTCGCCATTGCGCAGCGCCAGTAGCGTATTCCAGACTTTCCCTTCTCCGTTCGGGATATGCACACACAGCATGGTCGTCAGGTTGTTGTCCTTGCTGGCTTCCAGCAGATGCGACACAAACGGGCCATAAAGCGGCTGAGCGGCGGTTAGCACCATGTTGGGGTTGGTGATATCGCGAGCCAGCACGCCTTCAGGCAGCACCAGCAGATCGGCACCGTTTTGCTGTGCTGCTGACATGAATTCAGCGATTGTTGTGGCGTTTTGTTGCCACTCGCGGTCAACGGCGAATTGTCCCAGCGCGACTTTCATTATTGCTCCTTCTTTGCCTGATTAATCACGTTTGGCTGGCATCATGCGCAGCAACGTGTTGTCTTTCATGACATAGTGGTGGAACAGGGCGGCTGCGGTATGCAGTGCAATGAGCCAGTACCCTAACGGTGCCAGAGTTTCATGCCAGCCAATCAGTGTTTCAGCGAGCTCGAAATTCGGCGTAGCAGATGTTGGCATTCCGATACCAAAAAGCATCCAGTCGCGGCCGTTGTAGTAGCGTGAGGCAACGCCCAATATCGGCAGCGTGATAAACAGCAGGTAAATAACGGCGTGAGTGAGTGAACCTAGTGCACTCTGCAAACGGGACGGAGGTGGCGTAATCGCGGGTGAGGTATGCCGATGGCGTAAGAACAGACGAGCCAGCATAAGAACCAGTATGGCTACGCCACAGCTAAAGTGCGTCACGATCATCACGGTGCGCAGCAGTGAACCTCGTTCAGCAAATCCGCGTAGTTCTATCGTGGCATAGGTAACAACGAGCAAAATAAAAACCAGCCAGTGCAGTGCAATCTGCGATGGTGCGAACTTTCCTTTCATGTTTCATCCTCTGCAACGTTGAGATCGATTTAACACCGTAACGAGCGAATAATCCCATAAAGTATAAGGTAACGCGCTTCTTGTCAGCCCTTCTTTACCCTGCCTGACAAACTGGATTATCCGCGTTGGATTTTTTGGTATTAATCCCAGTTTGCTGCTCCGTTTGTCGTAGGGATCAGCAGATAAAATCGCATTGATGAGCCAGTACGAAGGGGAGCGTGAGAGTAAACGCAGAGATAAAAAAACCGGCCGAAGCCGGTTTGGAGGGAAAAGGTTATTCCTGCGGGTTTTTCTCTGCCTTGCCTGCCATCATGGTCAGGAAGTCAAAGCGACGGCGCAGATCCAGTTCTGCCTCTTCATAGAGCCGCGCGGTTTCTTCCGGCATCATGTTATTCAGGCGGCGGAAGCGTTGTTCTTTCAACAGCGTTTCGCTCAGGCTGCTTGATGGCGGACGAGAATCCGTCACTAACGCGGCTTTACCTTCTTCGGTGCGACGTGGGTCGAAGCGATAGAGTGGCCAGAAGCCGGTAGCCGTCAGTTGACGCATCTGATCGTGGCTGAATGCCAAATCGTAGCCGTGTTCTTCACACGGGCTGTAGGCGATAATCAGTGACGGACCCGGCCAGGCTTCGGCTTCCTGAATCGCTTTCACGGTCTGGTTCAACTGTGCACCCAGCGAGATCTGCGCGACATACACGTGACCGTACATCATGACGTTGATGCCCAGATCTTTACGCGCTTTGCGTTTACCTTTCTCACCAAATTTGGTCACTGCGCCCAGTGGTGTCGCTTTGGACTGTTGGCCGCCGGTGTTGGAATAACATTGCGTATCCAGCACCATCACGTTGACGTTTTCGCTCAGGCTCATGACGTGATCTAACCCGCCGTAGCCGATGTCATACGCCCAACCGTCACCACCGATGAGCCAGATGGATTTATCGACAAAGTGATCAGCTTCGCTCGCCAGCACCTTGGCGTCAGTATCATTGATGGCTGCCAGCAATCCACGCAGTTGCTCAATCTGCTGACGGCGCAGATCGGGCGCGATAGACTCTTCCTGCAACGCACTGACCAGATCCTGCGGTAGCTGCGGTGCCAGTTTATTGAGCAGGCGCACGGCGCGCTGACGGTGTTGATCGACGCTCAGACGGAAGCCCAGGCCGAATTCGGCGTTATCCTCGAACAGCGAGTTAGCCCAGGCCGGACCGCGACCGTTGGCATCGGTAGTCCACGGTGTGGTAGGCAGGTTACCGCCATAAATAGACGAGCAGCCCGTCGCATTCGCTACCAGCAGACGATCGCCATAGAGCTGCGTCAACAGCTTGATGTACGGCGTTTCGCCACAGCCGGAGCAGGCACCGGAATACTCGAACAGCGGTGAAATCAGCTGAGAAGTACGGATATCAATACGTTCCAGCGTGGATTTGTCGATTTCCGGCAGTTGCAGGAAGAAATCGAAGTTCTCTTTTTCCACCGTCAAATTATCCAGACGGGATTCCATATTGATGGCTTTGATTTCTGGGTTCTGACGGTCTTTGGCCGGACAGACTTCCACACATAAATTACAGCCAGTGCAGTCTTCTGGTGCGACCTGCAAAACATATTTCTGGCCGCGCATGTCGCGCGCTTTCACATCCAGAGATTGCAGTGAAGCTGGTGCATTCTCCATCGCATCCGGCTGCACAACTTTGGCGCGAATAGCCGAGTGCGGGCAGGCGGCAACACAGTGGTTACACTGCGTACAGAGCTGCGGCTGCCATAGCGGAATCTCTTCCGCGATATTACGTTTTTCCCACTTGGTGGTGCCGGTTGGCCAGGTGCCATCGGGCGGGAGGGCAGAAACGGGAAGCGTATCACCCAGCCCAGCCAGCATCGCGGCTGTGACAGTCTTGACGAAATCAGGTGCGGCGTCGGAAACCACTGGTGGCCACTGCGGGCTGTCTGGGTTGACGGCTTCTCGCGGGACTTCTGCCAGCGCTTCCAGGGTGGCGCTCAGCGCCTGCCAGTTACGTTCAACCAGTTCCTGACCTTTACTGCCGTAGCTCTTGGCGATGGCGGTACGCAGTTTTTCTACCGCGACATCCGCTGGCAGAATCTGTGACAGGTGGAAGAACGCCATCTGCATAACGGTGTTAATACGCGCACCCAAATGGCATTCGCGGGCAATTTTAGCGGCGTTGATACAGTACACGCGTGCGTTGCGCTGGTTCAGTCCTGCCTGTACTTCCTGCGGCAAACGGTGCCACAGATCGTCGCTGCTATATGGCGAGTTGATCAGGAAAACGCCACCGGGTTTCAGCCGCTCGACCATGCTGTATTTGTCGATAAACTGCCACTGATGACAGGCGACGAAATCGGCCTGATCGATCAGATAGGCTGAGTTGATCGGGTGTGGGCCAACGCGCATGTGGGAAACGGTGAGGCTACCGGCCTTTTTCGAGTCATAAACAAAGTAGCCTTGCACAAACATCGGGGTGGTTTCACCGACGATTTTGATCGCATTCTTGGTCGCAGAAACGGTGCCGTCACTGCCCAAACCGTAGAACAGAGCCTCTAGTGATGCACTACTTGGAAAATGCTGTTCCGGCAGCGGCAGAGATAAGTTAGTGACATCGTCATAAATCCCCACGGTAAAGCGAGGTCGTGGGTTAGCGAGTGCTAACTCATTAAAGATTGCCTGTATGCACTGCGGGGTAAATTCTTTGGAAGACAGCCCGTAACGTCCACCAATCACGCGTGGCATAAGTGAACGCTCACCAGCGGAGAACGCCTCGGCTAGCGAGGTCATCACATCGAGATACAGCGGCTCTGCCAATGCCCCCGGCTCTTTAGTACGATCCAGTACTGCAATGCTCTTCGCCGTTTGTGGAATGACAGCCAGAAAATGTTTGGCAGAGAACGGGCGATACAGGCGAATTTTCACCACGCCGACTTTCTCGCCGCGCATCAATAGCGTATCGACCACTTCTTCGCAGGTGCCTACGCCGGATCCCATCAGGATGACGATTTTGGTCGCTTCCGGGTGGCCGTAGTATTCAAACGGTTGGTACTGGCGTCCTGTCGCGGCGGCGAAATCGTTCATCGCCTGCTCAACGTGCCCATAGCCTGCGTCATACCACCGGTTAGTGGCTTCACGTGCCTGGAAGAAAGTATCTGGATTAGAGGCGGTACCACGAATTACTGGACGTTCCGGTGTGAGTGCTCGCTCACGGTGAGCATCAATGGCCTGCTGTGGCAGAAGCTGGAGGAGCACATCATCACTCAGCGGTTCAATCTTATTAATTTCGTGCGAGGTACGGAAACCGTCGAAGAAATGGATAAACGGAAGACGGCTGTTCAAGCTGGCGATCTGTGAAATCAGCGCAAAATCCTGTGCTTCCTGCACATTGCTGGCACACAGCATCGCGCAACCCGTCTGGCGTACCGCCATGACGTCCGAGTGATCGCAGAAGATGGATAGTGCATGCGTCGCAACCGTACGCGCCGCGACGTGCAAGACGAATGGGGTTAGCTCACCGGCCAGCTTATACAGCGTTGGGATCATAAGCAGCAGACCCTGCGATGAGGTAAACGTGGTGGCGAGTGTGCCCGTCTGCAATGCGCCGTGGACGGTAGCGATCGCGCCGCCTTCAGATTGCATTTCAACAACGCGGGGCGTGTCTCCCCATATATTCAGCCCGCCGTCGCTCGACCACGCAGCTGCGTGCTCAGCCATGCTGGAGCTGGGAGTAATGGGGTAGATGGCGATGACTTCATTGCTTCGCCACGCCACAGAGGCGACTGCGTTATTACCGTCGGTGGTGATCATGACCTATAGCCTTCTTGCTCACTAAGCCTTTCATTTTACATGGTCTTTTCGGGCGATGAAAATGACTGGGCATAAACGAAAATACGATTTTTATCGGAGGATTATCGCATTTCAGGAAAAAAGAGGGTGGAACGATGTATGCGGAGTTGTATCAATATGTGTTTTATCCCCGTCATACCTCAAGCTATCTTTCTGCGCGCTGTTTTCATGATGATGAAGAGCCCGCGTTTCCGAAAGATGGGTGTTATTATACACCTCAGCGCTGGTTGATGTCTTTTTGTACCTATTCAAGAGTACGGGGGCGTGATTTTGTTTGCTCATTGCAGTCATGACAGGTAGCGTGCTTATACTAAAATAACATCTGCAATGAATGTATGAAGGAACCGAACGATGGCAAATGATGAAATAAAAAATAAATTGGTTTCCGTACTGGCTTCACAACAGGCGCAGGGAAAAACGCCAGAACAGGCCGTCGAACATATCCTTCAGGCATTGGGTGGGCGAGCGGGTGATGTGTCCAGGATTTCAGTTTTGACGTCGACATTAATTGCTGATGTGCTTTATACCGTGTATCAAGATGCGATAACACATCAGGAGATTGCGGTGATTTTACGCAAATTGTGTTACGCCGCTCGCGACATTGCCGTCGCATCACACGCCATCTACCCTCAGTTGACGGTGCAAGAAATTGGCCAGCTTTTGCAGAGCCCAGAGATTTATCCGACGATCGATCGCGCTGCGCTACTCGATGCGTTGACCTACGCAAACTTTTCCAAAACGGAAGGCGAGCAGGCTGCTGATGCTCTCGGTGTTTAATACCAGAGCGATTCGATACCAGAACAGTACCGAAGAGTAGACAGCCAGACTCGTGATTTTCCTATAGCCGCTAGCGGACTATTGTTCGATAGCGGTGACTTTAACGTCCTTGACCCAAGCGTGACTCCCGCTATTTCCTGATGCCGTCGTCAGGGCGTACAACCCCACTTTAGCGCCGACCCACTTGCCAGGGCCTGCGGCGAAATGTTCGTCAAGCGTACAGTATTCCCCGTCATCGCCCAGCCAGGCGAACTGGCAAATAGCATTCTGCCGCACGGTGACGCGCAGGGTGATGTTCCGCTGTCCGGGCAATACGGCCAGAGGTTTCTGATATTGCTCCAACTGCTGTGCGTCACTCATCCAGCCAAATCCAGTCACTAATTCAAGGCCTTCCGCACTTTTCTCAACGCCGAGAAAAGCGAAGCGTTCGCCATAAATAATCAGGCCGCAGCGATCGCCTATCTGCTCAAGAACCGGTGTCAGGTGTGTCGTCACCACGAATTCTTCTGCTGGAAATTTTTGCATCAGCAAATTAGGGACGTCATACCATGACGGTTCGCCCGCGCGGACAGGCATAGGCTGACAGAATAGCTTGAGCCCCGGCTGAGTGAGTTTCAGCCAGCGTGCTTCGGGGTTTGCTTGCCACTGCCATTGCTTTCCCAGTGTGGCTGAAGAAAAATCGTCGGAGGTTAATGGCTGCTGTATGACAACAGGAGTATTAACACGAGGTTTGAGGGCTTCCAGCACCGGTTGTCCTAATCCCTGAGAATTATGCTGTTCGCCGATCAGCGGCCAGTCATCCTGCCAATGCATCGGCTGCAGATGGACAACCCGGCCATAGGCATGGCGATCCTGAAAATGCACGAACCAGCTTTCGCCGTTATCTAATTCGACCCAGCCGCCCTGATGCGGGCCATTAACTGATGTGGTTCCCTGATGCAGAACGATCTTGCTCTGCCACGGCCCATTCAGCGAACGTGCGCGCAGCACTGTTTGCCAGCCGGTGGGAACGCCACCCGCTGGGGCGAAAATGTAATACCAGTCGTTGCGCTTATACAGCTTCGGCCCTTCGATGGTTGGCTGTGTTGCCTGACCATCGATAACGATCCTTCCTTCATCAAGCAGAGATCTGCCATCCTCGGCCATCTTGCACAGTTGCAGCAGATGTTTCTTGCCACTGCGGCTGAAGGCGAAAGCGTGGATCAGCCAGGCGGTACCGTCATCGTCCCAGAACGGGCACGGATCGATCCAGCCTTTAACCTGCTTCAGGCAATGCGGTGTGCTCCATTTGCCTCTGGGATCGTCCGCCTGTGACATAAAGATCCCTTCGTCGGGCGTGCTGAAAAACACCCAGAACTTTCCAGCATGATAACGAATGCTGGGGGCCCATACGCCTTTGCCCGGCTGAAATTGTTCATATCCTGGTAGATCAAGTTGGCTGAATACGTGATTGATCAGTGTCCAGTTCACCAGATCCTGAGAATGCAGGATTGGTAACGCAGGCATGTGGTTAAAGCTGGACGACACCATGTAAAAGTCATCGCCGACGCGCACGATGTCAGGATCGGAATAATCGGCGCATAAAATCGGATTTTTATAACGTCCATTGCCCAAGTCTGGGTTCCAGGGAGAATGTGTTGTACTCATGTCATCATCCTGATAGTTAAAGAGCGGGCAGCGTACTGCCCGCAGGTATCGAGGTTAGGCTGCGCCTTTTGGCGTTAGGCCCTGATCGACAGGAAGTTCGCTTTCCGGCGCGCGGTCGGCCGTGCTGTGACGTTTCGCCAAATCGGCCTGAATGGTTTCCATCGTCTTATCGTCCAGTTTGTAAAAACGTACTAACCAATACAGCACCAGATAGGAGAGCGATGGCCCGATGCTCAGCAGGCCGATAATGCCAGCGGTAGCAAGTGGCGTTTGCGTAGGGGAACCCGCGACATAGCCGAACCAGCCGAGTGAAAAGCCAACGGTGGCTCCGGCAATTGCCATACCCAGCTTCAGCGCAAACAGATTGCCAGAGAAAGACAGGCCAGTAATGCGGCGGCCCGTTTTCCATTCGCCGTAATCGGCGGCGTTCGCCATCATGTTCCATTTGAAAGGTTGGTACATCTGGTGGAAAAAGCCGATCAAAAAGTAAAGTGGGAACACGACAGCCAGCCACTGTGGCGGCACCATGAACAGGATGACGCCGACAAACACCAGCAACAGGTTGATGTTTTTGAACAGACTTATGCTGCTGAAGCGCTTGCCAAAGTAGCCTGCCATCATTGCGCCAATAATGGTGCCGATAACGCTGGTGGTAATAAACGCGGATTTCATTGCCGTTCCGGCTGCACTACCCTGATCTGGCCCCACCATCAGGTAGGTTGCATAATAAAGCGTTGCTGCGCCGCGCATGACGCCTGCCATGCTGGAAAAGAACGTAATGATGGCTACGATGCGCCATTGATCGTTGCTCAGCAGGTTTCTGACATCGTCCCAAACATTCTGATTTTTATCTACGGCAGGGTTGATGCGTTCGTTTGTAGTGAAAAAGCAGAAAAACAGCATCACGACAGCCAGGCTGCCCATGATCATCATCGTGCCTTGATAGCCTAATTGCTTGTTGGTGCCGCCAATCCAGTCAACCAGCCACAGCGTGCCGACCGACACCACAAGCCCAGCCATTGAGGAGATGGTAAAGCGGTAAGACTGTGCGGAAATTCTGTCCTTTTCATCACTGGTGATGACACCGCCGAGCGAGCAGTAAGGAATGTTGATAAAGGTGTAGAACAGCATCAGCAGCGTGTAGGTGATGTAGGCGTAAACCAGTTTGCCTGTGCCGTTCAGCTCTGGTGTGGTGTAGGCCAATACAGCAATCACGGCGTAAGGGACGGCAAACCAGACTAGCCACGGGCGAAAATGTCCCCAGCGTGTTTTAGTGCGGTCTGCAATCAGGCCAATCAGCGGGTCAACGATGGCGTCCAGCACGCGAGTTACCAGAAACATCACTCCCACCGCGGCGGCGGAGATGCCATAGATATCCGTATAAAAGTAGGTAAGGAACATGGTTACGGAAGAATAGACGATGCCACAGGCGGCATCGCCCATGCCAAAGCCGATTTTCTCCGCAACGCTCAGCTTATTATTGTTAGTCATTGGAAACTCCAAAAAATGATCGAGGAACTTCTTGCCAGGCTCGCGGCTATTGTTATCCCCTTGTCTGGGATTAACTATTGCGGATTTTATTAAGAAGGTTACGTTTCTTGGTATGTGTTAGACAGGTCACAAAAAAATGACAACAAAAGCAGCGTAATCAGAAGATGTGCGGAGATATTTCCATTTTATATCAATAAATTAACGTGGTATTTTTTCTGATTTATCTGTATGACAAGTTATCTTGCGGATCTATTTATTGGGAAAATGGCTATCTGTAGATGGTTTTTGAAGCCCGATGGTGGGGAAATTGCGGAGCAGTGACGTGGATTTGGTCATGTAGATCGGAGGCCCATCGCGCTACTGTATGGAAGGATTGGTCAGGCTGTGTAACAGATTTTTAATCCACTGACTGGCTTCCGAACGGCTATTGCGGCGATGGCTGTAAATCTTCACGCGATAGGACGGCACCGTGAAAGGAAGGGCGTGAATACGCAAAGGCAGAAATTGCGCAAAGATTGTCGCGACATTGCGTGGTAATGCCATGATTAGCGTCGAATCGGCAATGATAAACGGTGCGCTCATCATGGATGGCGTTTTCAGCGCGACATGACGCTTCTTATTGAGCTTATCCAGCGCGTAGTCAATCACCCCGCGTGATTCATTCCATGGCGTAACCACAAGGTGCCGTGCGGCAAGGTAATCATCCAGCGTAAGCGTTTCGCCTGACGGATAATTCGCGGCAGTGATGATGACATAGCTATCTTCAACCCAGTCTATTTCTTCAATCTCTCTGTTCTCGGCTTGCGTCATGTCGGTGAACCCTAAAGCAAAATCGATTTTTCCCGCTAATAAATCCGTAATCGCGACCTTCTGCGGTGAATAAATCAGATTGAATTTGATATGGGGCGCTAGCTTTTCCATGTGCGCCATCAGGGTAGGAAATACCGAAAATGCGGTGTAATCGGTGATGGAGAAGGTAAAGCTTTCCGTGCTGCGGGCGGGATTAAAGCGTGGTCGTGGCGTCAGACCTTGCGTCAGCAGTGCCAGACTTTCCGCTATCGGCTCGGCGATATCTTCCGCTAATACGGTTGGGTGCATGATGTTGCCAACCCGAAAAAACAGCTCATCGGAAAACGTATTGCGCAGACGCGTGAGCGCATGGCTGACTGCCGATGCGCTCATCGCAAGCTCTTTTGCCGCAGCGGCGACAGATCGGTGCTGATAAACGCTGTTAAACACCACCAGTAAATTTAAATCGATACGCCGTAAATCCAGATGCATGATGTTCATCAGTCGCTGTAGAGAATGCAGTTCATACAGTATTTTTAATCCGGTAGCATGGCAAGCCTTGGTTATGGTTGGTACTGGAAAGTTAGCACTGGAGAAGAGAGGCTTTATGGACATAGTTATTCGCACCGCGCAAAAATCAGATGCGAGCGTGATTCTGGATTTAATTATTGAACTGGCCGTGTACGAGAAAGCGCGCCATGAAGTATTAGCCTCGCTTGAGAATATTGAGCTCTCGCTATTTGGCGAGGGCGCAACGGCCGAAACGCTGATTTGTGAGATTGACGGCAAGCCTGTCGGCTATGCGATTTTCTTCATGAGCTATTCAACCTGGCTGGGGAAATACGGCATCTATCTGGAGGATCTCTACATTGCGCAGGCGTATCGTAATGCCGGAGCAGGGAAAGCGCTGCTGAAACAGGTTGCGCGTCTTGCACAGGAAAGACAGTGCGGACGGCTAGAATGGAGCGTGCTGGATTGGAACCAACCTGCGATCGATTTCTATAAAAGTATTGGTGCGAAGCCGCAGGATGAGTGGGTTCGCTATCGGATGGACGAGAAGGGCATTGCTGATTTCGTTACGGCATCGTAACGACGTTGCTCCTGCTGGCTTTAAGGCAGCAGGAGCCCTATTGAATCAGCGCGTTGATGCTGCCAACGTAGTGCCTGCCAGAATAAAGATCCCACCCGTTGAGCGGTTAAACAGCTTGATGCGACGTGGGTTGGAAAACAGGCCCGATAGACGGCGGCCGGTGCAGGCATAGATAAACATGATGCTGAAATCGAAGAAAGCCCAGGTTACCGCCAGAATGATGAGCTGTAAGGCGTGCGGAGCGCTGGTATCGATAAAATTGGGGAACAGTGCAGCGAAAAACAGCAGGTCTTTTGGATTGCTGATCCCGACCAGAAAGCCTTTACGGTATAGCGGAAACCAACCTGGATCCGACGCTTCCTGCACGTCCTGCTCCGCTGTGGTCATATCCTTGGAACGCCATGACGCGATGCCTAACCAGATGAGATAAACCGCACCAATAATTTTTAATGCGATAAATGCGGTGGTTGACGCGGCGAGGATGGCACCTAACCCCAATGCTGAACAGGACATCAATATCATTGCCGCGCTGACTCCACCGAGTACGGTTGCTGTCGCGCGCGACGCGCCGTAGCGTAAACCATGCGACATGCTGATTAAGGCGGACGGGCCCGGAATGGCAATCAGGGCGATGATGATTCCTGTATAAGCCAGCCAGAGGTGAAGGCTCATGATTTCTCCTGCGTGTAGTTCACTGTGAAAGCGTCATTGATAGCGATGATATTGAGCGAAATATATTTACATGCATAACGCCATTTTCCAACGCGTGATAATAACAGAAAATAGGCTGATGGCGCTCTCCTTCTTATCAACATTCTGTTGCTGACGCGGGGGTAGAACTTGGAACGCGGCGGTAACCGCGCCTGATATTATTCCTTCACGCTTAAATCGATATCGCCAAAATAGCGCTGCTGTATATTGGCATATATGCCTTTTTGGACGATATTTTTCAGCCCCTGATTGATGAGCTGCCTTGTTTTTATATCGTCTTTGCGTACACCGTATGCGGAACCAATACTGAATAAATCTGCGTCGGTGACTTCTGGGCCTTTTAGCTCAAAGCCCTTGCCCTGCGGAGTTTGTAAAAATCCAAATGTCAGAGCAACGGACGGGCATAGCGCAGCTTCAACTCTGCCTGAATATAAATCCTCATAAATGGCTTCCTGGTCAGGATAGCTTTTAACGATTACTCCAGCGGGCAGCCAATATTTGTTGGCGTAGGCTTCCTGAATGGTGCCTTGCTGTACCGCGATATTTTTCCCGCGCAGCATATCGACATTGGGAAGAACATTTGTCTCTTTCCTTGCGACAAGTTTGGTGGGGACGTGGAAGACGTAGTTACTGAAATCTATCGATTCTCTTCTCTTTCGCGTCACTCCAAGCGGAGCAATAACGTCTATTTTTTTCGAGAGAAGAGCGGGAATCTGGGAATCGAATGTGTTGACGATATAGTCGCATTTTATATTTATTGATTGGCAGATGGCATCGGTCACCTCAATATCAAAGCCCGATGGATTGCCATTTTTACTCATGCTCTGAAAAGGAGGGTATGTTAAATCGACGCCAATACGCAGTATGTCCGATTTTGCACATGCAAAGGGTGAAATAGAAAAAATGATAACGATCTTCAGGAGAGATAATTTTCTGAACATAGCAGTAACACCTCTTTTTAGTCGTATGAAATGAATAATAATGTTCCGATAGTCGTATTATCACCAGTGATAGGTCGTGAATGGTAATGCGGTGTCATCCAGCCCACACTTGAAAAATTGACGTTAATTTACACTTTAAATTATAATCAATTGTTATTGTTTTCTTTCGGAATGTAAGATTGAGAAAACGATAATGTCAGACGTGTAAGCAGGAAATAATTTCCTCTCGATAATTTCACTGTTGGTCGGAGAGTCTCACTTATAGGTAAAGCGATAATCGACAATATAAGTGCCGAGTTTATTAACTCGTGCGGTGATCCATAATTCATCCATTCCTTGTCGTCTTTTTTTAAACAATGTCTCTCTATTGGTACACAACTGTTTAAATTGACCGGTATGCACATCTTTAATCCATAAACCTGCTTCGCAACGACTACTTTTTCCTTTGGATGGCCCAGGGAAAACAATCTCATAGTCGGATGTGTAATTAATCACGTCATCGGGGAACAGATAAATGTATACGTCAAAAATATTTACGATCAAAAGAAATCCCAAAAAAAAACCACCCATGAACATTTCAAGCATGTGTTTTAGTTTTTTCTTTATTGATTGAGAGTAGAGCGCTCGCACAGCAAAGATCAGCCCCAGAACGATCCCAAAGGTAAGATAGAGGGCGAAGTCTGGAAGTGTCTTTATCAATATTGTGCTACGCGATAGGTTCGACGCCCAAAGCATGTACCAGAAAATCAGTAGCATGATAGATAAGGCGAGAAGAGTAACGAGAAAATCCTTGGATAATAAATAGGTTATCGATTTTTTATAGAGACGCTGCATCTATCCATGACCTTGTATCAACCGCTTGTTTTGTCAGTATGTTACATGACTTCACGGCTTAAAGGACTAACATGGTTACTTGTTTGGATTAGGAGTTGTGCACTGAACTTATCAGCCAGTCAGATCGAACTAGATGTGTTTATCCTGCACGTATGAACATGCGATGTTGACGACATCAATATCTTACTAATAATCAATGTATTAATGGAAACTTAATCGGTGAGTTACTCATCACTTGAGTGCATTTTCTGATTATAACATTCATCATAATGATTTGCGGATACTTAGTCTGGTTAGATTGACTTGACCAATTTTTGGTGGCGCATTGTGGTTAAAATGTATACAGATAATAAATGAGAGGATGTGATGGAAAAGGTAAACATCTACGAGGCAAAAACGAATCTTTCAAAACTACTTAATGGTGTGGTGAAAACAGGAGAGCCATTCCTGATTGCGCGCAATGGCAAGACGTTGGTAAAGGTTGTGGCTTACACGGAAGAGAAGCCACAGCGTAAGCTGGATTTTCTAAAGGGTAAAGGAACGGTTCCGGATAACTTTGACGAACTTAATTGCACAGATATTCAGGATATGTTTGAAGGGAAATATGAATAATGTATTTACTCGATACCAATATTTTGATCTTTCTTGCCTATAGTTCAGAACACCTCACGGAAGAGGTGAAAAACATTATTCAAGATACCGATAATGAACTTTATTTCAGTTCTGCTAGTATTTGGAAAGTTGCTATCAAATTTTCTTTAAATAAACCTGATTTTAATATTGACCCAGATTCACTAAGGAAAGGGCTTTTTGATAATGGATTCAAGGAGCTTGTGGTTAAAGGGGAACACTCACTCAATGTGTTAAATTTACCAGAGTCGCTACATAAAGATCCTTTTGATAGAATGCTTATTGCACAAGCAAATCATGAAGGTTTTACTTTTATCACATCAGATAATAAGATAATCGATTTATCCTCTAATTTTATATCAATTATATCTAATCGATAAGGTTTATTAGCTCAGATTTTATCTGGCGGTGTTCTTCTGCGATAGAACACGATTAAACCTGACAGTCGGCAATCATCTGCTAGCCGCACGTACTATGTGTTTAACATAGCAATATTCTATTGGCAGATTTAGGCTTGGCGGTTTTTATCTCTGTATCCGCGAGCTGTTTTGTCAGTCGAGCTATAGGTACCTCTACGATTTAGGTACCTAAAGGCACCAGAAGTCACAAGGCATTAGAATATGTCTAAGAACACAAAAAAGCCCGCAGGGCTTGCGCCGTGCGGGCTTTCCGTACTTCATCGGACTTATCTGGTAATACCCGATGTCTAAATTGGGGCTGGGGGAATCTGAATAATTTACGTAACATAATGATATTTATGTTTTAATTATAAGTTCAGACTTTGTTCATAGGCCTAAGCGTGAGCCTACGAAAAATGACGATGAATATGTGAGATAAAAATGAGAACAATTTTTACTCAATTCTTCACGCTTTAATTTATAACTCGTCTAGATCGACCCTAACGCGTTTCCCCTTCACCCATGATACGGAATTTAACGCTCAATCCAAAAAGCAGCAATAGGGCGGTATAGACGTGACGCCAAAATAAAAAGATTTCGCAAAAAACTGTTCACTCTCTTCACCTTTCCATTTTTTGCCTTTATTTTTAGCAAGTTAAGTGGTTAACAGTGAGTGAACAGGTGACGAGTTACTCATCACCAATCCAGATAAGATACTGCCAGGCTGCAATTGTGGTACTCTTTGTCGCATATATATGCGGATTAAAGGTGAAAGCACATGCGCTATGAAATGGCGGTACTCGCGGCTCTGGTACAAGAGGATTCCCCTAATACGCAATCTATCGTAACCGCTACAGGTATCTCGGAAAGAAAAGTACAGGACGTGTTAAACACGCTCCAGTCCACGATGGATATCAACATCGCACGCGAAAAAAATGGCAAACGGCAAGCCTTGTCTATCTCGTCATGGGGCGTATTTGGTGACGGAGAAAGGTTGATCGAGAAATTGAAAAATACCGATTTGTCGATATTTAGACAGCACCGGAAAATCACCACAAAAGCGTTGCCAGGCAAAACGCGATCCCCACGAATGATGACGCTGGAAGAAAAGCGTGATTACTACAATCAGGTGAAACTCAAAAACTATCGGGACAGTATGCGTCTTGAAGGATTCAGCGTTGAGGACGCGCCGCTTCCCGCTGACAAGCAGGAAAGAGAAGCGCTGAGAAAAAACTTGATTGCCATATATAAGGCGAGTGGTTATGTCTGATAAATACGGCTCAGGGAAAGATCCTTATACCCATCCTGATAGCGATGTTCTGATAAATAAGCTCGGCATCAACGATGACAGTCAATTCGACGAGGCGGAACGTCAACTATCCGAGCTGGCTGTTCTCGATATTGAATTTGAAGAGCCGCCTTACGATCTGCATTATTGGTGTGGGCTGCACGGGAAAATATTCGGAGATTTATTCGATTGGGCAGGAGAAATACGGCGTATCGATATTTCTAAAGGTCAAACACGTTTCTGCACCGTATCCCGTATCGAAATTGAAGCCAATAAAATTTTTACACGGCTATCCAATGATGATTTTTTACAAGGCTTTGAACGTCCAGCGCTAATAACTCAGCTAGCTGAATATTATTCAGATTTGAATGTGATTCACCCGTTTCGGGAAGGTAATGGACGTTCTCAGCGTTTATTGTTCGAGCATATGATTATCAATTGTGGCTATGGTGTCTCTTTCGAAAATATCGGCGTTCAGGAGTGGTTAGCGGCTAACGTAGCCGGATACCACGGCAATATTCGACCATTAGCCGATATTTTTGAGAAAAGTATTCTCTGACCTCTCCAATAAAAATATTTTGTACAAAACTGTTCACTCTCTTCACTATGGTTTTTTATTTTTATTAATCAATACATTAATCGGTGATGAGTTGGTGAACAGGTGACGAATGACTCGTCACCCTTTGAAGTGTTTGGACGCAAAAAAACCGGCCGGAGCCGGTTTGTCGTATCTGGTGTCTACCTCGCTATCTCGCATTTGGGCAGCCAGTCGGCGTCGGATTCGTCTTTCAGTTCAAGATTAGTCTGTATGCCCTGATTGGTTCGCCCCTTGAGATACGTCTGCCCATATTCCGACATCATGTTAGGCAGCACCTTACCAAAGGCCGTCAGGCTGATCGGCTTCTGGTGGCCGTGCGACTCCATAAAGGACAGGTAGGCATGGTACAGGTATTTACGTGGGTTACGCGGTGTAATGTTGGCGTTGCCCATATACAGCCCGGTGGTGTCACCGTGTGCCAGCAGGTAGCCGCAAAAATCAACCAGCGGATCAGCCTGCCGTTTGATTTCCAGCGCCTCAGCGGAGTGTTGCTGCGCCTGTAACAGCGTCCGGGCGTCGTTCGGGTCAGCAAAGCGTTTCATCAGGTGACGCACAATCACCGCCAGCTCTGCGCGGATTTTCTCTTTCAGCTTGGGGTCGCGTTCACTGGCCGGGATGGTTTCGCTGAAGTGGATTATCACCCGGCGGCGAGACACGCCGCCGCTACGGTCGCTAAAACGCATCGGCGAGTTATTCACGGCCAGAATCACCGCCGGTATCCGGGTCGAGTAGGCGTCACGGTATTTCGGATCAACCATCACCGCATCGCCGCCGGTAATCGCCTTGATACCTGCGCCGTCACCGCTCCATTTTTCCTGGTCAGGCAGTACGATAAGTGAGAACCCAATAATCGACGAGCGTTCACGGGACGATTCAATGGTGTTGATGGTCGCCGCCGTGGTGTTGTCCTCCCCGGCCAGCATGGTGGCGATTTCGGCCAGAATACTCTTTCCGCTACCACCGGGACCGGTGACTTCAAGGAACAGTTGCCAGTCGTAGCAGTTCGCCAGCACCATAAACAGCGCGGCCAGAATACGCTCCTGCTTATCCGCGTGGTTCCCGGCGGCACGGGTCAGCCAGCGCCAGAAGTGCGGGGCATTATCAGCAAGGTTTTCCCCGGCCTTAAACGGCGTGTAATCCACATCATTGACGGTATTCAGCCAGTGCTCCCGGCGGTGCGGTTTAAATTCACCGCTGGCAGTATCAAACACGCCGTTACGAAAACCGATTAACCGACGCTGAGGTTTTTCCTGCACCGTAACAATCAGTTTCAGGGTGTCCAACACGCTGCCAATCCCGGACGCGGTAAAGGGTGCCCGTATCTTCTGAAACAGCGCCGCGATATCCCGGCTTAACAGGCGATAGGGCAATACTTTCCACGCGCCGTTCTGGTACTGGAAGAACGTTTCCCCGAAAGCGTCAATCGCCAGCGTATCGCGGTAGTGGTCGCGTATCTTCTCCGCTTTCTCGCTGGCGCTCATGGCCTTGAATTCGGCCTCGCCCAGCGACGCAAACGGGCTGATTGGCTCTGGTTGAGTAAACGCATTCAGATGCTGCCGGGTGGCGTCGGCACCCTCAGCAAGATACACATCATTCCAGTCACCAAATAACGGCGGCAACGCGACACGGCCATTGACGGCAACGGCGGCCTGTTCCGCTTTGGTCTGGCCGGTGCCGTTCTCGTCCCGGTCAGCGGCTATCAGCAGCGTGACTGCCGGGTGGTGGGTTTTCAGCTCACGGGCAAGGGACGGCAGGTTGTTGGCACTGAGCGCGACATACACCGTATCACCGGTTAACTGATGCAGCGTTAAGCCCGTGGCGTAGCCCTCGGCCAGCCAGATAACGCTGGCCTGTTTGCCGCTGAAAACGTGAAAGGTGCCTTTGACCTGTCCACCTTTCAGCGTGCGCTTGTCACCCTGTGCGTTGATAAGCTGGAGATTCACCACCTCACCGTCCGGTGTGGTCAGCGGCACCAGTACATCACCGGGCTGATAGGTGATACCGCCCACGCGCAGCGGCTTACCCTGTAGGGTTGGCACGGCGCTATCCGGCCAGCCTTTGACGCTGAGATACGCGTTGCCGGGTTGTGTCACCGCCTCTTTCAGTTTCGCCTGTGCCTGAACCGCCGCCCGTTGCCGGGCGGCCTCGCTGTCTTCTTCATCGGGTGTTGACGCTGCCGGACTGTCCGGCAGGTCGCCCAGCCATTCGCCCACTTTCAGGGCGGCTTCTGTCGGCGTCAGGTTCAGGGCTTTCTCCACCAGATTCAGGCCATCCCCCGCGCCGCACTGGTTACAAATCCATGTGCCGCGCCCTTCCTTGTTATCGAAGCGGAAACGGTCTTTGCCCTCGCACATCGGGCAGGCGGTATGCTGCCCGGTGGCATCAATGCGGATACCCACTGCCGGGAGCAGTTGCGGCCAGTGGCCGCTGGCGCGTTTCACTGTCTGTGTCACGGTAAGGTGTGCCATGCGTCGCCCCTTAATGCAGTGTGGTGGACGGAGTCACCGCCGTCGCGCACTGGCACAGCTCCCCCATGATGATGTGCCCCAGCGCGGTTAACCGGGGTTTATCGGTCAGTAACGTAGGCTGCACCATATCGCCCAGCATGGCGCAGGCGATTTCCATCCCGGTGGCGGTGCCGTGCTCACGCACGTGTGCGCCTTCCAGCTCCAGCGCAATGGCAATTTCCAGTTCGGTCAGGTTGCAGTTCAGGGCAATGCCGGTTTCCCGGCAGTTATCCAGATAGGCCTGTGCCACGGCGCGGCGATACACAGCAGTACGCACTTCCAGCGGAATGCAGGACTGATTATTGATGTTCATTATGCTGTCTCCCGCGCAGTGAAAAGGTGGGCTTCACAGTGGGTCATGACGTGGCCTATCTGGTCAGTCAGCAGCGCCACCAGTGCGGCCATATCATCGGCTGGTAAGGTATTGGGTTTGGCGGCGGTCATGCCGCATTGCTGGGCGTCCAGCATATCGAGAAACATCACACCGACGCGGTGCGCATGAGACAGGCGCAGGTAGTCAGCGTGGGGAATGGGATAGGTATCATGGTTATTGAGACGGGCGGCTAAGCTATTCATGCGCTCACCCCGTTATCGGTTTCGAGCGCTTCCGGGCTTTGCAGTGTCACTGCCAGCAGCTCCAGCCGTTCGGCCAGTACAAACGTCAGCACCTCTTTGGCTACTGGGTTATCCAGCTCGATGACGGCGTGCGTCAGAGCGCGGCACTGGTCGGCGATTTCATCAAGGGTCAGCGGGGTAGAATCAAACATGGCGTACCCCCTGAACAGGCAGACGGCCAGCAAAAGACAGCACATAGTCCCGAGCCAGTAAACGGCGGGCGCTGATTTCATCCGGGGCGATAACGGCTTCACGGTGCGGTAAGGCGCGTAATTCGGCGCGGCGTACGGCCAGAAACAGAAAGGTAAATTGCGGGTGTGACGGGGTGAGGGTCGTAGCCATAAGGCATTCTCCAAGTTTCGCTGATAACAGCTACCACCGGAGTTCCTACACTCATGGGTGGTAGCCCAGACGGGGGTAGGAATACCGGCAACCTTGGAAACCGGCCAGCCCGAAGGCTGCCCCGCCTGAGCCACCATTGTTTGGATGCAATAACGGCGTAAAACATGCCGCACAACATGCAAGTGTGCTAAGGCTACGACACAAAAAAAGACGCAAGCGGCGTCTGGTGTCGCCAAGATTAAACACGGGTTCCTACGCCCGGCTGTCGATTTTGCGACAGCAGCGAAACTATAACGCCAAAAAGCCCCGGCAGGCAAGCCGGGGAAACGGATAAATTGCGCAGTCATGAACAGCCTCAGCAGTTAGTCAGCGCATCACCGGCACGGGATGCGCAATAACGCCGGGGTGAATCAGAGGCGGCGGGCGTCGGTGCAACGCTCAGCAGCAACGCGCCGAAACGCTGTTCACGGGCGGCAACGGTGGCCGGGTTACGGATGGCGGGAAACAGTTGATCGCACAGGCTGAGGGCTTCTCGTTCATCAAGTGTGACTGACTGCCCGGCGATAGTGAAGGTGATCATGCGTGGTTCTCCTGTTGACGGGCGGCGATACGCTCGGCCACCCAGTGATGAATTTCGGACTCAACCCACGCGACACTTTTACCACCCAGCGAAACATTGGCGGGAAAGGCTTTGCGGCTGCTCAGCTCGTACAGCGTCGAACGGGAAATGCCAGTGACGTGCAGCACTTCCGGCAGACGCATTAAGCGCTCTCTGGCCGGATACAGTGGCATCGGGGGCATAGCAGGAATGGGAGTTGGGGGTGTGGCTGACAACATGTGGCGCTACCTCGTTCATGTCCGCCCGGCTCTGGCCGGATGGCGCTGGATTGCTCTGGTAGCTCGCTATTATGTGAATATTTTCAGGGCTGGCAACAAGGGGCTGTTGTGCTATCGATGAGCAAAAAATGGTCTATTTCTCCACCAACTGTCAATAAAGGGCAATAAAAGGCAATGAAGGGCAACGTGATTTATTCAATAAAAATATAAGTGCTTGTAACTATCAATAACTTCTTATCTATAGGAAATAACATCGTAAAACAGGCTCGCCAGAAAAAAGGCTCAAAAAACCGGGTGAACAGTGTGAACACTCGGTGAAGAGTTTTTTATCAACTATTCACCTATTTATTTATTGATTTATCTATTCTTTTTTCTCAGGTGAAGAGTAGTGAATAGTTTTATAAAAGATTTGTTTTTAAATCGGGCAAACCGCCTAAGGGTGAGATTGTTTTGTGTGGTCGATGGCAGAACAGGCTCAGATAGCGGGGGTTGTGTGGTGAATTGCACAATAGCCACCAGACACTCACCCCAATGGAGCAATGACCATGACCCAGACAACCACACCAGACACTAAACCCGTTAATCCCCTGCCGGATACGCTGACAAAAGCGACAGACTATTACCTGAGAATGCGGAAAGTGCACACCGTTAATGCGAGTGAGCTGGATAACATCGATACCGCGATTGCCCGTGCCAAAGAACAGAAAACCAATACGGAAGCGGAAAATCAGCTTTCCGATACTGACTGGCGTGCGCGTTTTCTTGCCGCCCGTGGCGAAATGACGGAAGAACTGAAAAACCAGCAATTACAGCGGCTGGCACAGCGCGAACTGGCACAGGAGTATGACGGCTTGCTGGCACAGTTAGAAATCGACCAGCTCAGGCAGAAAGCGAAATGCCACACCTCAGCAAAAGATTGTTGTAACGCTCACGCCAGTGCCCTGCGAGACTACGCAGAATGGGAATTTAATCAGGCGTTAAATACCATCAGTGCAAACGTGATCCGGGCGATTAAGTTACAGCGGCATATGCTGGATATCACCACCTCTGAACTTACTCAGGGTCTCGCCTATCAGAATCCCGAAAAAGTGGTAATGGATTTGGTTGTTGAAAAACTCAAGGCGAAAACGAATAACTACCGATTTGATATGAGTAATGAGCCGGTGTTGTCATCACTGGGGCTTAACGTCCCCTCATTGCCACATTCTTATTTTGAACCCGTAGCAAGCCCAGCAAGACGAATGAAATTTTTCAATGAATTGAAAGAAAAAGAGGAAGCATTAAAAACACGGAGCCAAAAAGCGTGATGCACTGCCCGTTCTGCGGCCATGCCGCCCATGCCCGCACCAGTCGCCCGTTATCGGAGAACGTCAAGCAGCGTTATCACCAGTGCCGGAATATTGAATGCTCGGCAACCTTCCGGACACTGGAATCGATAGAGGAAATTATTCAGCCGTCGAATAGACGAGATCTGCCGGTGCCGGATATTCCGTTATCACCGGCTATGCAGAAAAAATATAAGGATTACCCAGCCTCAGCCCTACGGAATTAATTAGCCAGATTATAATTTCACTATCGTTAATATCAGAACGTCGCCCGCCTCTGCGCGGGCTTTTTTGCGAGCTTTTTTCTCTGGCTAGCGATTTTTTGACCGTGCATGCATACGGTGCATGGAATTGCATGATTGAGGGGAATTCAAAAAGACCAGTTTCCCCTTGCTACAAGGCTTCTGGAGCAATTTGTACCATGCATGGAAAGTGAATGATCTAGTGAGAGCGGGCAGGCGAGGAGAGGGTACGCGCGAAGGGGTTGAGTGGGAGATGGCATTGCGTGGGCCAAAATTATTTTTCAAGTTAATGCCAACTTGTAGGTGACCGTATCAGGTAGATTAGATTGAGTGTTAACAATATATTTTATGAAATAAGAGTATTTGTTTGCATGATCGCTTATTGATCAGTTTTAAGAAGATTGATATTGTCTTTAAAAAAGGAGATACATATGCACGCCTTAGCGCCGTACCTGTTTCGTTGCTACAACCCTAATGCAGAGAAAGAGCAGCGATATTCTTCCCTTAGTAATATTAAAGAGCATGATTTTCTTGACATAATTGATGCTTTCATTAGGAAATATAACTCTGGCTATATTATTTTTGAAGAAACCAAACAAGTTTTTAGATTTAATGATATTACTCGAGATGAAAAAAACCGAGAGATTTATGGTTGGTTTGAATCAGGTTACTATGGAACGAAAACTGACATTATCAACATTGAAACAGGTGATGTTGATTTCGAAAAAACAAAAACCAATGCGGAAATAATTAAATATTATATTCATTTTTATATCCCTAAAGGTGTAAATGAAGGCATGGCTTTTTTACACACTTATAGAGGTGATGGCATAAAAACTCTTTTCATGAAATTGTTCGCTGATTACTTCAAAGAAGTAACGAGTCTTGTTATACAAATGAACCCCCTTGCCTATGATAAAGCAATAGAAAAGTGGATGGACGCTATTGCCAAAGAAATAAAGGTGACAAAATTTCATGGTGTAAAAGACGTGGCCGAACAAGCTAGGAAATTAGGGCATAATGAGCAAGAACTAATAATAAAACCACCTAGAAATTCAGGGCTGGGAAAACTTAGAGATTACTTTACAAAGAATTCGGAGCAATCGCGGCTGGTTGAAGTTTTAAAGGGCTATGGCGAAGTTGTAAAAACGGTTGTAGAATTAGGTGATGGTAGAAAACGGACATTTCGAATTGGAACATCTGTGAGGGGCGCTGTATGTGAAATAATTTTTGATGAAGAACAGGTTTTATTTAATGATGGCATGCCTGAAATAAATTCATTAAATAAGATGGTTGATGCAATCATTATTGAATATATCCAGTTGCTTTACCGTGGGGTAGATATAAGGAGAGCGTGATGAGTTCCAAGATAAACATATGCGAGGTGCTTACTGGGCATTTCAGAACATTACGTGATGCTGATACGAAAAAAATAAGTAAATGGGATGTTTTTACATTTATCGCACTCCCCTTTATAATTGCGGTGTTGTTTTCATACATAGGGAATGGAATTACAAAAGATTTAATCTCTCTACTTGTTAACTTTAGTGCTATTTTAACCGCGTTATTACTTAGTGTATTAGTTTTGGTTTATGATCAAGAATCTAAAATAAGACAAAAAAAAGACACGGATACATTCTATGAATCTAAAAAAACATTGTTAACTGAGCTTTATTATAATATTTGTTATTCTATCTTGTGTGGGGTTTTATTGGTCGTTTTATGTTTTATTGTGTCTTTGTTTTTGGTTGATAAAAATGGGTATTTTTATTGTGAAACTTATGTTT
>NZ_LXFV01000034.1 GCF_002847345.1 Pectobacterium peruviense | reverse complement strand
TGTTATGAAAAAGAATATTGGAGCTATCTGTATTTATTAAATAAATATTAATTTTTAAATTATATATTTTTATGCAGATAGAGAAAATTAATTAAGGAGATGTAAATGAGTTTGTCCAACTGGCGTATAGGATATCGATTAGGGGCGGGTTTTTCTTTTCTGGTATTAATGCTTTTGGTAATTGGCAGCGTTGCAATTTCAAAACTAAGTGATTTTCACGAAAAAATGGATGATATTGTTTCGCAAAATTACCCATTAACTGTCAAAAGCAATAGGCTCATTGATGAGCTAAATGGATACCTCAATAATCAACAACTGTTGTTATTACTTAAATCAGAAAGCGAAATCAATAAACAGTTGGCGTTGAACAAAGAACGTTCAGGAAAGATATCTGAACTCATGGAGTATTTAAATCAGTCCGTAAATGACGATAGGTCTGTTGCGGTACTGCGTGATATTGGCGACATCCGACGCGATTTCCTTGGGTCAGCGAATAAGCTTTCTTCACTGATCTCGGCAGGGAGCACTGACGCCGCTGCCGAAGAATATTTCAATGTAACGCGTGTTACACAAGCAAAATACACCAGTAAGGTCAATGAGTTCATTGATATACAGGATGATAAGATGTCCGCTTCAGCGCAAGAAGTGGGTGAAAGCTATAAAAATGCGCTGATGGTTCTCGCCACGATCATTATCATCAGTGCGCTGGCTGGATTGATTATTGCTTCACTGATTACCCGCAGCGTAACCCGGCCGCTACAGGAGGCGCTGGGGATTGCTGAAAATGTCGCAAAAGGCGATTTAACCTCTGAAATCTATACCGATCGTAGAGATGAAACCGGTCAGCTGTTATCTGCCTTAAATAATATGAACGGTAACCTGAGACAGATTGTTAGCCAGGTGCGTGATGGTGCCGAGACGATCTCCAGCGCCGCATCGCAAATTGCTGCAGGGAATCAGGATTTATCCGCCAGAACAGAAGAACAGGCCAGTTCGCTGGAAGAAACAGCGTCATCAATGGAACAGTTGACGTCAACGATAAGAAATACTGCAGATAATACGACGCAGGCGACAGACCTTGCGGCCAGCGCGTCTGAAACGGTGAAGAAAAGCGGCGCGATGATGGAAACGGTAACGCAGGAAATGCGTGGCATCCGCGATTCGTCACGGCGTATGTCGGAAATTATCGGCGTGATTGATGGCATTGCTTTCCAAACTAACATTCTGGCGCTGAATGCGGCTGTTGAGGCTGCGCGTGCTGGTGAGCAGGGTCGCGGATTTGCTGTTGTCGCCAGTGAAGTGCGAGCGCTGGCTCAGCGAAGCGCTACGGCGGCAAAAGAAATCAAAGAACTTATCGATGACTCGTTCAAGAAAGTACAGGACGGCATGGGGCTGGTAGAAGAAACTGGCGTTACGATGAGTTCTCTGGTGACGAACGTGCAGGGCGTAACAGGAATTATCAGTGAAATTGCGCAGGCCAGTCGTGAGCAAAGTGATGGAATCAACCAAATCAACCTAGCTGTTGGGCAGATTGATACCACAACCCAGCAAAATGCGGCGTTGGTTGAAGAGTCTGCCGCCGCGGCCCTTTCTTTGCAGGATCAGGCAAATAGCCTCGCGCGTACGGTCAGCGTATTCAACCTTGGTGCATCTTATAAAAGTGCTGTGGTAAATAGAAAAACGGAAACGCCTGCGCTTGCGGCACCTAAAAATAACCGTGCAGAAAAAACGTCTGCTAAAGGTGAGTTAGCAGACTGGACTACGTTCTAATCCCTTGTCGCTAATTGTGTATTGCTGATTAACCGCCATTGTGTTGCACAATGGCGGTTTTTTTATTTCACGCTGACTCCAGCCCCGAGTTTCGCTGGACGTGGTTTGATGAATTTGGCCCCAAGTCATCGGAATCGTGATAGGTAGCGCGTTTGTTGATGGCTCCATGTCGTCGGACGCAGGTTGATAAGTAAGTTGGAAAGGCTGCTAATGATGCTTGGAGCAGGCCATGATTCGTTCGATGAGCCAACGTCCTGCAGGGCCAGGTGGTGCATCAATCCTATAGACAGCAGACATCAACATACTGACTCCGCTAGCGGGCTCTTCCTCAATGCGAAGTCGCACCAGCTTCCCGCTATCCAGATCTGCCTGGACCGTGTGCAGCGGCATACCTCCCCAGCCCAGTCCATTGAGTAGGAATGCGCGCTTGGCGAATAGATCGGCGAGCTTCCAGGTATTGGGGGAAAACACGCCGAAATCACGACCTTTCGACAGGTCAGATCGGTCTGTAAGCACCAATTGGACGTGCTTAGCAAGTTCGCTGTGAGAAATAACACCCTGATGGGCGGATAGGGGGTGATCGGCGGCGGCTACCATGGCGAAGGCGATGTTCACCAGAGGTTCGGTTACGATACCGGGCGGCGTTAATGGCACAAAACCGACGATGCCTACGCTGGCCTGCCGTTCAAGCACTGGTTTGAAGGTTGCTCCCAACGCTTCCACGTATACGCGTAAGGGAACTGCCGGGAACTGCTCGCGAAATTCCCAGGCCACGGCTGCAAGTGCTTCTATGGGGAAGAAGACATCCACTACCACTGACAACTCTGGCTCCAGTCCTGCAGCCATACCCTTGGCACGCGACTTCATCAAATTGACTCCTGCCAAGATTTCCCGCGCATTCCCAAGGAGAGCCGTGCCTGCGGCAGTCAACCGTGGATAGCGGCCAGTGCGATCGAACAACGGTACACCTAGTTGTTCCTCCAGACCGCGAACTAGCTCGCTGATGGCTGATTGCGCTCGGCCCAAACGACGACCGGCCGCTGAGAAGCTACCTTCGTCGACTGCAGCCACGAACGTTCTGAGTTGGTCAAGTGACACGCCTTCCAGCATAAAGCCTCCACATACGAAAGCATCTGAATTTCAGATGGTATGTATATGAATATAACGTCTATTCAGATGTTTCGCAGCATGGAATTATGTCAGTGCCCGAACTGCCTATGCTCGGGAATGCCATCTCTTACTGGAGAAATCTCATGACAACCATTCTGCACATCGATTCCAGCATCCTTGGTGACAATTCCGTCAGTCGAAGTCTCACGGCGGAAATCGTCGATAAACAACTTGCACTCCATCCTGGTGCGACAGTCCTCCGCCGCGACCTCGTGGAGGATGCCTTGTTGCACCTCAGCCCCAGCCATCTCGCCGTCTTCCAGGGCGCAGCGCAGCCCTCTCCAGAACTCGGGCAAGACATCGCGCAGGGCGGCGGCTATATCGACGAACTGCTCGCCGCCAATATCATCGTCATTGGTTCACCCATGTACAACTTCTCGATCCCCAGCCAGCTCAAGGGATGGCTGGACCGCGTACTCGTTGCGGGCCGTACCTTCCGTTACACCGATCACGGTCCCGAGGGGCTGCTTCCCAAGGGAAAAAAGGTGTTCATTGCTTCGACCCGAGGTGGCATCTACACGGGCGCAAGCCCAGTGGCTGGCCTCGATCACCAAGAAAGTCTGTTGATAGCGGCGCTCCACTTTATCGGTCTGACTGATGTGACCGTTGTTCGTGCTGAAGGTCTCGCTCTTGGTGATGATGCCAAAGGGGCGGCCATCGCTCAGGCTAAGAGCACCATCGCCGCGATTTCAGCCTAACCACTACTGCCGCCCGCGCCACGGCCGTTGCTGCTGGTCTGGTGTGGGCGGCACACCAAGTCTTCCGTTCGTGTCGGTGCAACGGGGTTGCCGTTGATGGTCACGCTCAGGCTTTTAAAGGAAAGAAAAACATGCCTAAAAAATTGATTCTCGTGATTGGCGGCGGCGCAGCCGGACACCAGATTGCCTACCAACTGCGCGATGTTGCCAAGGTCACGCTGGTGGACCCTAAGACCTATTGGGAAATCCCCATGGCGGTCCCGCGCTTGCTGGTGGAATCGGATGCGTTAGCCGCTCGAATTCCTTATGCAAGCTTTCTAAACAATTCCGAGCATGTTCAGGGGCGAGTCACGGCACTGACGGATAGCCACGCCAAAGTGAAGTTGTCCGACGACCTTGAAAAAGAGGTCGCCTTCGACTACGCAGTAATTGCGTCAGGTTCCGCCTCGCTCGACCCGATTATCAAGGCTCAGGCATCCACCGAGGCAGAGCGCGCAGCGGAGTTGAAAGCAATGAATACGAGGCTTCGCACGGCCCGTTCGGTCGTGATTGTTGGTGCTGGCCCGGTTGGTGTCGAGACCGCTGCTGAGCTGCGCGAATGGCTTCCACATGTGGATGTCACACTTGTCCACGGCGAGAATCGAGCACTAGCAAAGGCACCCAGCAAGTTCGCAGACTGGGCGGAGAAATATCTTAGCGGCAAGGGGGTTAAGCTGGTATTGGGTGAGACCGTGACAAGCCCGTCGATTAGCACACAACCTGAGGATGGCCGCGTGGTGACTAGCTCTGGACGAGTGTTGCAGGCCGAAGTAGTTATTTGGGCCGCCGGTACTCGCCCAGTGACAACCTTCGTTGCCAACTCTTGGTCGGACGTGGTTCAGCCTAATGGGCTGGTTAGGGTTGATCCATATTTGCGCGTGGTCGGTCATTCGACGATTTTCGCCGTTGGGGATGTGACCAATCTTCCAGAGAACAGGTTGGCGATCGTTGCCGGGCTTCATGTCAAGTCGGTCGTAGGAAACTTGAAACGTCTTATCGCGGCTGAGACTCCTTCGCAGACAAAGCTGAAAGCTTACAAGCCAGCCTTGCCTGGTAAAGGTATCGGAAAACTGATGATCGTGTCTCTCGGGCGCACTGATGGCCTGACCTCTTTGCCCTTCGGGCAATTCCGCGCCTCATTCTTGGCTCGCAAGATCAAGTCACACGATCTGTTGGTTGGGATGTCGAGAAAAGCAGTTGGACTTAAGTAGTCACTCCTATATGGCGTAGTCAAGTCCCGGGCAATGGCTGCGCCGCTCAAGCTGGGTTGGTACCGCCTCAATCTGTTCATCTGGCATGTGCACGCTATTTGCGGCACCGCTTAAGCCAAGCTGATGAGGCGCGTTTCCGCTGGTAATCACCCTCGGACGCCCAGCCCGACGCTGCGCGTTCTTCGACGTGGAGGACGATCATCGATTGAGCTACATAGACTGCCAGCCGTCGAGCCATTTTCATAAATGACTCGACGCCGCCAATTTTTTATTGTCGATTGAACGAGGATTCCCGTGAAGAAATCAGCGTTTGACGATAGCCTGCTTTGGATGGTTTATATGCCACCGAACAATGTCAATCAGCAGGAAGATGAGAAGACTGATTCCCATAACGGGCAGACTCACTGCCAGCAACAGCGTAATGAGTGCGATCAGTACTCTGTGAAAAACAGGAATCTGTAACAATGCCGCTGTTAGCGTATTGACTGGATTCACGTCATGACGCGATTTTGGACGACGTATCCACCACATCCGATAACCCCACACGATCATCGCACAGAGCCCCAGGCCAAATGCCGCGAGAATCAGCTGATTTGGCAAACCGAATAACACACCCATGTGCGCATCGACCCCCCAGCGGGTGAGTTTGGCGGCTAGCGGGAAGGTATTGAAATCGGTTTTGTCCACAATATCCAATGTGTCTGGATTAACCGATACGGCATCAACCTGTGTTGGCCATGAGCGATCGATCTCACTGACGGTCCAAGCGCGGTGTGGCTTGGTCGCGGGGCGAATTTCGATTTTATTAGCATCAATCCCGGCGTGACGTGCGGCAGCCAGCACCTCATCAAATAACGCTGGTGAATAGGTTTCGACATCCTCCATCGGCATTGGCATTGACGCATGGTGTTCTGCGTGTTCATCCGTCGTCATCGTCATATCATGACCGTGCATCATGTCATGGTGAGACATCGGTGCGGGTAATTGGGTTTTCACCGATGGGGTTTGCCACCCTAGCGCGGAGCGTGCGACAGCGATGTTGCTTCCTGCCCATTGCGACCAGGTTAACCCCGTCGCGGAGAAAAAGAGCAAACCCAGTAGAAGACTAAGCCCCATTGTGGCGTGCCAGTGACGCAGGCGCTGCGTTTTTGCCGCCGTCGTCTGGCTATTTTTCAATTTCCGCCGCTTAGTTGCTGACGACAGATGCCGGGTCGACCACCAGATGACAACGCCACCCAATGCTGCGACCCACAGCCAGGACGCTGCCAGCTCGCTGTAATTACGCCCGATATCACCTAACAGCAGTCCGCGGTGCAGGTAATCAAGCCAGGTACGAAATGGCAGGATACCGCTGGTGCCGTAAACAATCTCACTGCCGCGATTTTCCAGCGAAACGGGATCGACGAAAACAGCACGGCTTTCCGATGGCCCTAATTCTGGCAAAGCAAACATGACGCGAGTGGTTTCTCCGGTGACGGACGCAGGGCGTATCGCTAGCAGCTTGGCATCCTGTGAGTGTGCGAGTCCCTCCTGTGCCACTCGAATTTGTTCGGCCAGTGAATGTGGCGTACCTTGGCTTTCAGTGAAAAGCAGGTGCGAATACAGTTGATTTTCAATTTGTGGCGTCAATACGTACAGCGTTCCAGTCAGAGCAGCGACGAAAATAAAAGGGCTGACAAAAATACCGATGTAGAAATGAAGCCGGATGAACAGGGCCACGATCGCAGCACGTGGCGATACCTTATCCATTACGTGTTTTTCGCTCGCCGTTTCTCTATCTGTGCGCGCGCTGGAGGCAGCAGTGGCTGATGCCTGATTAGGGTGTGACATAAAACCCTCTGAAATCATTTAGCAAGAAATGATCGAACGCTATACCGGAAAAGGTATCGCGCGATGCGTGATAAATGCCCGCAGGCATGATGCTGCATCGTTCAGAAAGGTGGGGCGCGCACGATAGGGGAGGCGTAGCGTTCAGGAAGGACAATGCGAGAAATAAAATGAATAACCAACGCTTCAGATAACGATGACGTCAGTATGGGATTGGGGGAGCCTGTTGCGAACAGTGCTGGCGTATACGAAAAAAGTACACAGTATCCACATGCCGCATGATCCATCATCATGGACGGCGATGAGGGAGAATGGTGTAATTGCGCTGCGTGATGCTCGGGCATCGCGTGGGCAGTATGATTATGATGCGGTTCAGCTATACTGCCGCTGTGACTACCGTGCGCAGTGGTATCATGCGCGGTAGCACGAGTCGTACTATGTGCGGTGGCTGCACTGCTTGTGGTTGTACCCTCTTCATAAAGCCCATGCTCGTGAAGCGCCAGTGTTTGTGAAATCACTGGGGCAATGAAGATGGTCAAAATAGCGAAGATGCCGACCCAGGCTGGGAAACTTCGCCGTCGTAATGCGGACAAAAGCATAGCAGTCTTAATTCAACAATACTGGGTTCAGTAGGAACGTGTACTTTACTTGTCCCTGCATTGTTACACAAATGTTTATCTCTGCCATGCTTAAAGCGGTATGTACGCCGATATCACTATCCGTCAGGGTTTTTATCGGCGGGGTAATAAGAGATGAGGCAGGCGTAAACGGAATAATCCTACGCCCGCGTAGGTCGATATTCGCTATAGTCCGTGGCTGTTTTCCATTTTTACAACCCGGTTTATCATGCTTTAGCGTTCTCGTTGTTTAAACGCTGACCTATTATGATGAACAATATCTTTATCAAGTTGTAGGAAGGCTAACTTATCCATTAATATGGATTTTAGTTGATTGAAGCACACCAACAGGGGGAGCTGTGCTGGATAATAAATTTGGGTTTAAACAGCGGGTTGCTAGCCTTCGCTGGCTGTCCGCCGCCATTATGCTGTCTGTAAGCGCAGTGCCTGCTTGGGCATTCTCTATTGATGATGTGGCACAGCAGGCTGAAAAGCTGGCACAAAAGGGTTTTGAAGCGCCGAAAAGTAATCTTCCTGCGCAATTCCGTGATATGAAATTTGCTGACTATCAGCAAATTCGTTTCAATAACGATAAATCATACTGGAATAATGTACAGACGCCATTCAAACTCCAGTTTTACCATCAGGGGATGTATTTCGATACCCCGGTGAAAATTAATGAAGTCACGGCGACAACGGTTGATGAGATTAAATACTCTCCTGAGTTCTTTGATTTCGGTTCCGTCAACCACGATCCTGAGTCGGTTAAAAATCTCGGCTTTGCTGGTTTTAAAGTTCTCTATCCGATCAATAAAGCCGATAAGAACGATGAAATCGTCAGCATGCTGGGCGCCAGCTATTTCCGTGTGGTAGGGAAAGGCCAGATTTATGGCTTGTCCGCCCGTGGTCTTGCCATCGATACCGCATTGCCTTCCGGCGAAGAATTCCCTCGTTTCCGTGAGTTCTGGATCGAACGTCCCAAACCAAATGATAAACACTTGGTTATTTATGCGCTGCTGGATTCTCCACGTGCCGCAGGGGCTTACCGCTTTACTGTTTATCCGGGGCGTGACAGCGTAGTAGACGTTCAGGCTAAAGTCTTCCTGCGTGACAAAGTGGGCAAACTGGGTATTGCGCCGCTGACCAGTATGTATCTGTTCGGACCGAACCAGCCGTCTCCAACGCTGAACTATCGTCCGGCGCTGAACGACTCTAACGGCCTGTCAATTCATGCCGGTAATGGCGAATGGATTTGGCGTCCGCTGAATAATCCGAAGCATCTGTCTGTGAGCACCTATGCGGTAGAGAATCCTAAAGGATTTGGTCTGCTGCAACGCGGACGTGATTTTACCTCCTATGAAGATCTTGACGACCGTTACGATCTGCGTCCAAGCGGTTGGATTGAGCCGAAAGGCGAGTGGGGTAAAGGGAAGGTTGAGCTGGTTGAAATCCCTACCGCAGATGAAACTAACGACAATATCGTTGCTTTCTGGACGCCGGATGTGTTGCCAGAAACGGGCAAACCACTGGATGTTAAATATCGTCTGCACTTTACGCGCGATGAAGATCAATTACATTCCCCGAATATTGCTTATGTTCAACAGACTCGTCGTTCTGCCGGTGATGTTAAACAATCAAACTTGATCCGCCAGCCTGACGGCACGATCGCTTATATTGTTGACTTCATTGGACCGAATTTGAAAGAGTTGGATGAGAACGCTCCGGTAGCCTCTCAGGTCAGCATCGGCGATAACGGCGAGATTGTAGAAAATAATGTTCGCTATAACCCAGTAACTCATGGTTGGCGTCTGACGCTGCGTGTGCGTGTGAAAGATGCGAAACAGCCGACTGAAATGAGAGCTGCGTTGGTTAATGGCGAGACGACATTGACTGAAACCTGGAGCAATCAGCTGCCTGCTAATGAATAAGTCAACTTCTTCTCTCGATTACATTGAGAAACTACCTCTGCCTGCCGAGCAGGCAGAGGTTCTTCGCGAAAAATTACCGCAAGCGGCCTGGAACGATCAGGCCGTTTTGCATCAGGCCCTGTCCGAAGGTAACCAGCCTGAAGGTAACCAGGTAAATGTTCAGTCTGAAGACGATGCTGCGTTGCATTCCGTGCAGGCACGTCTTGAAATGGCTTGGGCCGATGGTTTGGACAACGGTAAGCAACTCGGCACAGACAGAGAAGGGCGGACGGCATTAAAAGCGATGCCTGTCATTACCCGCGCTTCGATGTTCCCTGATGTTTGGCGAACGAACCCATTGATTCGCTGGTGGGAAAGCCTGCTGGGGCGTACCGCACCGCCTCGCCCTCATTACAGCCCGGAAGAGAAAATTTCCGAGAACCGCTGGCGTTTAGTGGGAACAATCCGCCGTTATATCCTGTTGGCGCTGACGCTGTTCCAGACGGCGATCGCAACGTGGTACATGAAAACCATCCTGCCTTATCAGGGCTGGGCGCTGATCGATCCGTTTGAAATGGCGGGCCAGCCTTGGACTCGCTCACTGATGCAGTTGCTGCCTTATGTGCTGCAAAGCGGGATACTCGTTTTGTTTGCGGTGTTGTTCTGCTGGGTGTCGGCTGGGTTCTGGACCGCGCTGATGGGGTTCCTGCAACTGCTTATTGGTCGAGATAAATACAGTATCTCTTCCACGACAGTCGGTGACGAGGCTCTGAATCCTGAGCATCGCACGGCGTTAATCATGCCTATTTGTAACGAAGACGTAGAACGTGTGTTTGCGGGACTACGTGCGACGTACGAATCGGTTGAAGCGACGGGCAATCTTGAGCATTTTGATATTTACGTCCTGAGCGACAGTAACGATCCCGATATCTGTGTGGCAGAGCAAAAAGCTTGGATGGAGTTGTGTCGTGATGTCGGTGGAGCAGGGCGTATTTTCTATCGCCGTCGCCGTCGCCGCGTCAAACGTAAAAGCGGCAATATCGATGACTTCTGCCGCCGCTGGGGTAACCAGTATAGCTATATGGTGATTCTGGATGCCGATAGCGTCATGAGTGGAGAATGTCTGACATCTCTGGTCAGACTGATGGAAGCGAACCCTAACGCGGGTATCATCCAGTCTTCGCCGAAAGCGTCTGGCATGGATACGCTGTATGCGCGTTGTCAGCAGTTTGCGACGCGTGTTTATGGCCCACTGTTCACCGCGGGTCTGCATTTTTGGCAGCTTGGTGAGTCGCATTACTGGGGACATAACGCGATTATTCGTGTTAAACCGTTCATCGAGCATTGTGCACTGGCACCGCTGCCGGGTGAAGGTTCGTTCGCGGGTGCGATTCTTTCTCACGACTTCGTTGAAGCTGCGCTGATGCGCCGTGCCGGATGGGGTGTGTGGATTGCCTATGATCTCCCAGGAAGTTATGAAGAGCTGCCGCCTAACCTGTTGGATGAACTGAAACGTGACCGCCGCTGGTGCCATGGTAACCTGATGAATTTCCGGTTGTTCCTGGTTAAAGGCATGCATCCGGTTCACCGTGCCGTTTTCCTGACTGGCGTGATGTCCTATCTGTCTGCACCGTTGTGGTTTATGTTCCTAGTGCTCTCTACCGCGTTGCAGGTTGTGCATACGCTGATGGAACCCCAGTATTTCTTGCAGCCCCGACAGCTGTTCCCCGTCTGGCCACAGTGGCGGCCTGAACTTGCTATCGCCCTCTTCTCGACGACATTGGTTCTGCTGTTTTTGCCAAAATTGTTGAGCGTGATTCTGGTGTGGGCGAAAGGTGCAAAAGAATACGGTGGTGCTTTCCGCGTATTCCTTTCTCTGTTGCTGGAAATGCTGTTCTCGGTTCTGCTGGCACCGGTTCGTATGTTGTTCCACACAGTGTTTGTTGTCAGCGCGTTCCTTGGTTGGTCGGTGCAGTGGAATTCTCCACAGCGTGACGACGATGCGACGCCGTGGAGTGAAGCATTTGTGCGCCACGGTTCTCAGTTAGTTCTGGGACTGGTCTGGGCGATTGGCATGGCATGGTTGGATCTGCGCTTCTTGTGGTGGCTGTCGCCGATTGTCTTCTCACTGATTTTGTCGCCGGTTGTGTCGGTTTATTCGAGCCGTGCAGCATTAGGGCTGGGTTGTAAACGTGCGAAGCTGCTGCTGATACCGGAAGAGTTTAATCCGCCGCGTGAACTGGTCGCTACGGATGAATATTGCCGACTGAACCACCAGCGTAGACTCGATAACGGGTTTATGCAGGCTGTTTTCGATCCGTCCGTGAATGCCCTTTCTAGTGCAATGGCGACGGCGCGTCATCGCTTCAGCCGAGCGATCGAGGATGTACGCGAGCAGAATGTGCGTGATGCCTTGAATCGTAAGCCGGAAGACGTGAGTAATAATCAGCGCCTGGCACTGCTTAGCGATCCCGTTACCATATCGCGCTTGCACTACCATGTGTGGCAAAAACCGGAGGCCTATGCGGCGTGGGTTGAGTCTTACCAAAAACTGCCTGCACCTCATATCAAAAGCTAGCAGTCTGTAGTGTGAAAAATTGTTAGTGTGAAAGATAAAGCAACGGCAGTCGCCGTTGCTTTTTTTTCGTCTGTCACAAGGTGTTTCAGTTCCTGAAATGAGTAACCTGAACGTGTGAGTGATGAATTAATAAAGGGACGCTTCGCCTTCTGGACGGGTTTTGAAACGGCGATGCAGCCACATGTATTGATCCGGCGCGAGCAGAATATTCTTTTCAACAACCTTATTCATCCAGGCGGCGGTTAAGGTTTCATTATCTACAGGCGCACCTTGCTCAGCAAGCTGAATCAGTAGTTCATAACCTTTTCCTTCTGGCAAACGGCGTGGCACAAACGGGATAACTGCCGGATGTGCCGTTTTTATCAGCATATAGCTTCCGCGAGTTGTTGCTGCTGTGTCTACGGCAAACAGAGGAGCGAACACACTGCTGTGCGGGCCATAATCATGATCTGGCGCATACCAGATGATGTCACCTTGCTTGAGGGCGCGTATCATTCCCTTAAGATCTTTCCGGTCCAACATGGATTTGTTGGAGCGCAGTCTGCCCCATGTCTGTAGCCAGTCAATCAGCTTGTTATCATTCGGGCGATACACGCCGATCCCCGGATTGTGCATGCCAAAAACGCGAGCACCGAGTTCCAACGTTAAAAAATGTAGTCCGATGAGTAATACTCCATGCTCCCGCTCGTTCTCAGGGAGTATGTGCTCAAGGCCTTTTACCGTAAACCAGCGTTCAAGACGCCAATTTGGCCAAAACCAAGCCATACCTGTTTCAACAACGCCCATGCCGACAGATTCAAAATTCTTCCTGAGTAGCGTATTGCGCTCGGCCTGCGGCATCTCTGGGAAACACAGCTCAAGATTGCGTGCAGCGATCTTGACGCGCTGTGGCAACAGGCGCATAGCCAGATGGCCGAGAGCAGTACCGATACGATAAATAACGGGATAGGGCAGCAAAACGATAAGGTAAAGGATGCCGATGCCCAACCAGGTGAGCCAGTAGCGCGGATGTAGCAACGAACGATTAAAGGAAGGGATTTGTGTCATGGCCTCAGTATCAACATTTTGGTGCTGGTCAGCATGCGAACCGTTAAAAAGAATCGAGTTAGTGGTTAACTGCAAGATAGATTATTGCGTGCTTTACCAATAAAACAAATTATTGTCATCTTATTGACTGATTTTTATGCAAAAAACGGCCTTAATCGTATCATCCCCAAAAAATGAGTTTTGACCTTTGGTGGCATACAGTGTGGCTGTGTGGGGAAGAGGCGACCCTGATAGGATCGCCTGTCTATCGCTATTGCTTGAAAATACCTCTGGCGTAACGTGGCTCGCTGCGCCAGTACTGAGCGGGGGCCGATACCTGAGCACTTAGTCTGGCGGCGGCATGCCATGGCCAGCGTGGGTCGAAAAGAATAGCACGAGCCAGCCCAATAGCATCTGCCTCACCCGTTGCAACGATCGCTTCTGCCTGTTCTGGTTCGGTTATCAGCCCTACGGCGATGGTGGTGATACCAACTTCTTGTGTAATTCGCTGTGCATAGGGCACCTGATAATTTGGTGCAGGATGAATCTGCTGTAATGGTGATAGCCCGCCGCTGGAAACATGAATAAAATCGCAGCCTAATTCGTGCAATGTCTTACTGAGTTGCACCGACTGCTCCAGATCCCAACCTCCCTCAACACCATCTGTCGCAGAAATGCGTACGCCGACGGCTTTATCTGCAGGAAACACTTCACGTATTGCGCGATAAATTTCAACGACCAGACGCATCCGATTTTGAAGCGAACCACCATAGTTATCCGTGCGCTGATTTGTCAGTGGAGAAAGAAACTGGTGCAGTAAATAGCCATGAGCAGCATGAATTTCTATCAGGTCAAAACCCAGACGATCTGCACGTTTAGCTGAGTCGACGAACGCATCAATTAGCGTACGAATGTGCTGTTCTGACATTGCTAGTGGCTCGGCATCGCTGGCGTTGTACGGAACCGCTGATGGCGCGAGAGTCTGCCATCCTCCCTGTTCCGGGCGCAGAAATGCCCGCCCGCTCCACGGAACGCCCGTCGAGGCTTTACGACCGGCGTGCCCCAGCTGTATGCCAAGCGGCATGGCAGAATAGGTTTTGACGGATTGAATCACCCTGGCAAGGGCTTGTTCGGTTGTGTCATCCCACAGGCCAAGATCGTGTGGGGAAATCCTGCCTTCTGGTGAGACCGCCGTGGCCTCGATAATGAGCAGTCCTGCTCCTGAATGTGACAGGCTGCCTAAGTGCATAGTATGCCAGGCTGTTGCCTTGCCGTCCTCAGCCGAGTATTGGCACATTGGCGCGATAATGATTCGGTTGGGCAGTTCGAGTTTACCAAGAGATATGGGGGAGAAAAGCTGACTCATAATGACAGATCCTTCGATGATGATACTTCATTAAAGCGAAAGTGAATCCCTGAAGCCACCTGTTTACGGTAGATCACTCTTTATCGTTTCGCTATGCATTTCATGCCCTGACAGCTTCTGCGCTATCAGGTATGATGCCGAGCGTTTCAATGTGTCGGGCGATGGCCCGGCAATGAACGTCACACGCTAACCTCAATGAAGACAGGAACGTACACCATGCCAGTGTTACATAACCGAGTTTCCAATGAGGAACTGAAGGCGCGTATGCTTGCGGAAACCGAGCCGCGTACCACAGTTTCCTTCTATAAATATTTTACGATTGACGATCCAAAAGCATTTCGCGATCGCCTGTATGTTCAGCTTGAGCAATATAAGGTCTTCGGGCGTATTTATATTGCAGCTGAAGGGATTAACGCCCAAATCAGCGTACCCAATAATCAATTCGATGCCTTTAAAGCTGGGTTGTTCAGTGCGCATCCTGCACTCGATCAGATTCGCTTAAATATCGCTCTGGAAGATGACGGAAAATCGTTCTGGGTATTGCGTATGAAAGTACGTGAACGGATTGTTGCCGATGGCATTGATGATCCTACGTTTAATCCAGCGAATGTTGGACACTATCTGAAGGCCGATCAGGTTAATGCGATGGCCGACGATCCTGATACCGTATTCGTCGATATGCGCAACCACTACGAATATGAAGTCGGACATTTCGAAAATGCACTGGAAGTGCCGTCGGATACCTTTCGTGAGCAGTTGCCGATGGCTGTGGATATGCTTGATGATGTGCGTGATAAAAATATTGTGATGTACTGTACCGGTGGCATTCGCTGCGAGAAGGCCAGTGCCTACATGTTGCATCATGGCTTTAAAAATGTGTATCACGTAGAGGGCGGTATTATTGAATATGCGCGCCAGGCCAAAGCACAAGGGCTACCGCTGAAGTTTATCGGCAAGAATTTCGTGTTTGATGAACGGATGGGTGAACGTATCTCTGATGACGTTATCGCGCATTGCCATCAGTGTGGTGCTTCGTGTGATAGTCACACGAACTGCCGTAATGAAGGTTGCCATCTTCTATTTATCCAATGTCCGAGCTGTGCCGCAAAATACGAAGGTTGTTGCAGCACGCAGTGTCAGGATGAAATAAAATTGCCGTTAGAAGAACAAAGAGCAATACGCAGTGGGCGTGAAAATGGAATGAAGATCTTCAATAAATCCAAAGGATTATTGCAGTCAACGTTACATATTCCGGCACCTGTAGCGAAAGACAACGCGAAATAACTCACTGCCACTCGTCAATATAAAAAGCCCTTTCCAAAGGAAAGGGCTTTTTGCTGCTAATGACATTACGGAAGCTTATTTCTGGCGAACGCCTTCAACGGCAATAATCAGTTCTACATCCTGTGAAGCGGGACCCAAATCGGTCGTAATGTCGAAATCTTTCAGCTTGATTGTCCCTTCGGCCTGAAATCCTGCGCGATAGTTACCCCATGGGTCATCGCCCTGACCGATGAGTTTGGCATCCAACTTAACAGGCTTGGTCACGCCATTTAAGGTCAAATTACCGGTAATATCGTAATCCTCGCCGTCTTTCTTCACTTCCGTTGAGGTAAACGTTGCCTGCGGATGCTTGGACACGTTTAAAAATTCTGCACTGCGAAGGTGCTTGTCACGTTCAGCGTGATTAGTGTCAACGCTGTTGGTGTTGATAGTGACATTCACTTTATCCGATGATGGATTTTTCTCATCAAAGGCAAAAGTGCCGTCGAAATCGTTAAAGCTGCCGTAAAGCCAGCTGTAGCCGAGGTGTTTAATGCGGAATTCAATAAACGCGTGCTGGCCTTCTTTATCGAACTTGTACTCTGCCGCCAGTGCAGAACCGGCAGAAGCAAGCATGGATATTGCCGTCAGGCTCAGTAGTGTTTTCTTCAGCATTGATTTTCTCCATAAATCCAGAAAGTTAAGGAACGTTGCGACCCAACATCCGTTTCAACGTGTTATCACCATCGATAAAGTGGTGTTTTAATGCGGCTAAACCGTGCAGTGCTGATAAGGCAACCACCGCCCATGCAAGATAAAGATGCACGTCGCCTGCTATATCGGCCTGATCCGTCAAGCCGCTGACAATGGCCGGAATAGAAAACCAGCCAAAAACTGAGATTGAATGCCCTTCCGCAGTGGAAATGAGATATCCACTAATGAGAATGGCGAAAAGAATGACATAAAGTGCAATATGCGCCAGCGTCGCGCTGACGCGGGTCAATGTGGAGTAACTTTTCAACGGAGGTGGCGGCGGAGAGATAAAACGCCATACCACGCGGAAGATAATGATGGCAAAGAGCAGCACACCAATGGCTCTGTGGATCTCTGGGGCACGGTGGTACCAGATGTTGTAGTACCCTAATGTGACCATCCACAGTCCTAAAGCAAACATGCCATAAACAGTCAACGCTGCAATCCAATGCAAAAGAATGCTGATATGGCCATAACGGGAAGAGGTATTACGCCAAAGCATAGTGATAGTTCCTTAATCAGATCGGTAACGTGGTCAATCCGGAAAAAAATTTAACAGGAAGAAACATAAAAGCAATATAAACTTCCAAATTGCAACATTATCATAAACATGAGCAGATTTTTTGAATTTAAATTCATAATTTATTCAATTTGGTTATGGAAGTTCTTTAATTGAAATAGATATTTCTGATACTTGTTTTCAGGTGGAAGATAAATAAATACGATAACGAAATAAATTAAAGGAATGGGAAATGCTCTATTAGTTGAATAACTATCTAGTGGGTGATTATTGGTATAAAGGAAGGTGACTTGGTTTAATTGATTCGCGGGTATAAAAAGAAATGAGAATAGACCTAAAATAACAACACCGCCGATAGGGCGGTGTTGTTACTAAAGCAAATGTCATTAAAGCAAATCATTGGGTATTGAATATAATATTAATAACGTTATCAATTACTAATGTTTTCGATAATCACTGACGTCACAGTCTGTTGATTCGATTTTCGCAATGCCAGCTTCAAGTATGTGTATCAACTGCCTTGCTACATCGGTTGTTAGCCACAGCGTACGGTCTACATGTGCTTCATCTGGTGCTTGATCCGAGGTGGATAAGTAGTGTAAACGGATCATCATGGCGTCATAACTGTCAACGGTGCTGATGTCCCAACCTACAAGAGGATGTGTCTGAATAACTTCATTTTTTCTATCCATAAATACCCCTTATTGACTAGTTACTAACATGAGTGACTAACGAGGCTTCAGGTGGCTCATTATTTTAAACGAGCATTATGAGTATACTGTGGCTTATTTAATTTATGGGAAATATTTTCAATTTTTCGAAAAAAACATTACACAGGCGGGTATGTTGAAGGGATAAACGATGTATCAGATAAAATATCGGGACGAATAGGCCTTCATCCCGAAGGTACTCTTATAGGTGCAGTAGAACATTATTCCGGAGCCGGCCCTGCGTTTTTCTCTAATGCGGCAGCAAGTCGGGCAAGGTATTTCTTCATCGCGGGATCCCGATTCTCATTTTGAGATTCCAATGTCAGATTGTGAATCATCAGTGTGTTTGCTTTCTCATCGAGGCAGAATGCCAGGGATGAAAAGGCAAGTTCCAGAGCATCGATCTTGCGTTGTTGCTCGCCAATTAGCTCCAGCAACTCCCCGAATGTCATTGCCTCTTCTGGTTTTTCTACCGTCATCACAGATATCCTCGGTCATAGCACATGGCGAAATGCCGCTTGTAACTGCCATTACAGCCTATATCTTCGTTATCTTTCAAGCTTTAGATTACTCTGCTGTAAACCAGTCATCGGCACTTTCCCACGTTTCCTGCAAAATTTCAGAGATACGATCTTTGTCATCTTTACCCGCTCCCATCACCGTCAGGTTATTTGCGGATGCATAACGAACCTGAATGGGCGTATCGGGATAAATTTTGTGAATACGTTTTTCCAGCTCATGCCTGAGCGCTTCGATGGCACCGGCGGGTAAAGGCGCTGTCTTTGCAAGAGTGATTTCTACGCGCATGCTGACCTCCAATTTTTTAACTGTTTATTTATACAGTTATTAAAGAAGAAGAACAAGATGCATAATAAAATTTAGCCCATCGGCATAATGCAAATGGGCTTGTCGATTAACGAACTGACCAGTTGAGGCTTTGTCCGGCAAGGAAGGGGATGAGTGACTCGTCGCCGAGCGAGATTTCTTCAGGGAACGTGACTGTTTCACGATGAAGCTCAATCCAGCTGTCGTTCACTGGCAGGCCATAAAACTGTGGGCCATTCAGGGAGCAGAATGCTTCGAGTTTATCGAGTGCGTTCATTTCTTCAAAAACGGTGGCGTAGGTACTTAATGCAGCCTGAGCATTGAACACGCCAGCACAGCCACAGCTGGATTCTTTCCTGTGTTTGGCATGCGGCGCGGAATCTGTACCGAGGAAAAGTCGGTCGCAGCCGCTGGCGACGGCTTCACGCAACGCTTGTTGATGTGTGTTGCGTTTTAAGATCGGTAGACAATACAAGTGAGGGCGAACGCCACCGACGAGCATATGATTACGATTAAACATCAAGTGCTGGGGAGTGATGGTTGCAGCGAGATAAGCATTGCCTGCAACAACATATTCCGCTGCTTCTTTCGTCGTAATGTGTTCGAGAACGACCTTCAGTTCAGGGAAATCCTGGCGTAAAGGTTCCAGAATAGTTTCGATAAAGCGAGCTTCCCGATCGAAAATATCAATAGCAGGATCGGTGACTTCACCGTGAATGAGTAACGGCATACCCATTTTTTGCATTTTCTCCAGAATCCCGGAGATATTGGAGACGCTGGTTACGCCATGGCTGGAGTTCGTTGTGGCATTGGCTGGATAGAGTTTGGCAGCGGTAAAGACGCCTTGCTCAAAGCCACTTACGATTTCATTGGCATCTAAGGCATCTGTCAGGTAACACGTCATCAGAGGATGGAAGTCATCGCCTTGCGGGACAGCGGCTAAAATACGCTGACGATACGCGATAGCGCTGGCTACGCTGGTAATCGGTGGCGTCAGGTTCGGCATAACAATCGCACGGCCAAAGAAACGGCTGGTATAGGGTAGAACGGTTTCCAGCATCCGATCGTCACGCAGATGAATGTGCCAATCGTCAGGGCGACGGATTTTAAGAATAGTAGGCTGTGCGGTCATGGAATTGCGCTCCGGCGGTCAGTAGAAAAACATCGTCTTTCGGTTGGTTTTGGGACTGATACGGCGGGGAATGAGGATAAGCGTAAAGCCATTTGAATGCATCAGTTTGTTGATGAATGCTTGAAATTAAGCGCAGATTGGCATCTGATAGCATTATCTTTTCATTGATAAATAAGGGATGTATATGGAAATTCGTATTGTCGCCACTATTCAGGCAAAGGTAGAGTTCATCGCTGATGTTACCGCAACGCTAAAACGTGTGGTATCACCTAGCCGACAGGAAGCGGGCAATGTGCAATATGATCTGCATGAAGTCGTGGATAAACTCGGTTCGTTTGTGTTCTTCGAACGCTGGAAGGATCGTGATGCTCTGACATTACATGAGCAGAGTGTGCACTTTAAAAGTTTTCTGGCCGAACTGGATGGCAAAACGGACAGTGTAGATATCAAACTATTGAATTTTTTAGGTTAGCAAAAGATTGTACGTAAAAAAATACCCGCCAATTGGCGGGTATTTGTCTATAAAAGTCAGTATTACTCGTTAATTGGCGTAGGCTTGGTTGCTGGCGCAGTTGACTGGTTAACTGCGGAATGACCGCCTGCCGAGCCTTTTCCTGAGAACGGATAGGCTGGACGGACCCAATCACTGTGTCGAGCAGGCTCAACGTTGTATGCCGGAGCCGGAGCTTTAGTCATTGGTGCCGTTGCATGGAGCTTATAGCTAGGCTGTTCAATAACACCAACAACAGCCGCTGGTTTTGCTACGCTCGATACAGGCTCTTCCACAACCGGCTGTGCGCTGGTAGCGACTACTGGCTCATCCTGAACGATTTGTGGCTGGCTGATTTCCTGTACTGCGGAAATCACCGGGGTAGAAACCGGTTCTGCCACATCGGCTGTCTCGGTCGTGTCAGCGATGTCATCTGTCGGTTTTTCTTCAGCAACAGCAGTCTCAACAGCAACAGTAGCTTCAACGGTCTGTGCGTTTTCAGTTACCTGTGTCGAAGCCGTATCATCAACCTCAACAGCTTTTGCTTCTTCAACCGCACTCACGGTAATTGCAGCGATGGCATCATCGATCGCTGTGTTCTCGGTGATGGGCTCAACGACAGTGTCTTCGTCAGCAGCACTCACTTCGACATCCGCTACATTGCTGTCCTGAACGACGTCCGCAGATTGTGCTGTTGCTGTTACAACAGCATCTTCATGAACGACTGCTTCAGTAATCGCAACGTTTTCAATCGCGTTGGATTCAGCGGTATCGGCTTGTGCCGTCAGGGCAACGTCGACAACGGCTGGTAACAGCGGTGTTTCGATAGCCGCTATGTTCTCTTCCTGCTGTTGGGTTTCAGCCAGCTGTGGCTGTGCGACAGGGTAGCTGACCCACACTTTCCCTGATGCCATCTCCGGTGACGCAGCGGCAAATTCCAACTGCATCGGCGACTGGGATGGGTAACGCTCATCACGATAGCGACGACGGCGCTGGCCGCTGACGCGCAGGTGGCGAGGTGAACGACGTGAGCGACGTGGCATACCGCCATTTTCGCCATTGGCACGATTTGCATCGTTTTGGTCGTTATCGCTCTCGTTATGGTCTACCGCAACATCGCTTGGTTTGACGTAAGCTTGAGCCAGTTCAGGTGCTTCAGCAACCGGTGCCGTGTTCTCAGAGAGGGTGACCTGCTGAGCTTCAGACTGGACACGAACTTTCTGCGTTAACTGACGGCGTTGGCGACGTTGCATAACCTGAGTCGGTTTATCCTGCTCGGCTGCATTGTCATCTGACTCATCAACAGTTGGCTGAATTTTTTCCTCTGTCGGAGCTTGGCGGCGCTCGTCCTGACGACGACGCTGACGTTCAGCACGTGGTTCACGGCGCGGCTGTTCTTCTGAACCGGCTTTCTCCACATTTTCCGCAACGCGAGTTTCAGCAACCGTTTCGTCGTTTTGTCGCTTATTACGGCGCTGATCATCACGCTGTTCACGATTGTCACGATTGTCACGATTGTCACGATTGTCACGATTGTCACGATTGTCACGATTGTCACGAGAGCCACGGTCACGGCGATTATTACTTTGACGGCGTGAATTCCGACGGTCAGAGCGTTGGCCTTCAGTAGATTTCTCTTCTTCGGCTTTCTTCTCGTCAACGTTATCCGCTGCTTTTGCGGTTGGTTCAGAAGTAAAGACGCCTTTTAACGCACTGAAGAAACGGCTAATGAGACCTGGTTGAGCTTCTTCTGCGGCTTTTGCTACAGCAGGAGTCGCTTTGGCAGTCGGTGGCGTGGTTTCCTCTGGCATTTCAACCATGCTGAACGTTGCTAAAGCTGGTTGCTCAGGCTGTTTACGTTCGATGGTTTGCTCGTCTTGCAACTGCTGCGTTTCCGTTTCCAAACGCTGAGGCAACAAATAGCTGAGCGTCGGCTTTTCTTCGCCTTTACGGACACGAACCACGGAGTAGTGCGGTGTTTGCATTCCGTCATGTGGCACGATGATGGCGCGTACACCACCCTGACGTGTCTCAATGGCGTTAACGGCATCACGCTTCTCGTTCAGCAGATAGGATGCAATCTGGACTGGAACAATAGCGTGAACTTCTTTGGTGTTTTCTTTCAGCGCTTCTTCTTCAATCAGACGAAGAATGGACAGCGAAAGTGATTCATTGTCACGAATCGTGCCTGTCCCAGTACAGCGAGGACAAACATGATGGCTGGATTCGCCCAGTGAAGGACTCAGACGCTGACGTGACATTTCCAGCAGACCAAAGCGGGAGATCCGACCGATCTGAATACGAGCACGATCTTGGCGTACTGAATCGCGCAGGCGGTTTTCAACTTCACGCTGGTGACGAACTGGGGTCATATCGATGAAGTCGATGACGATCAGGCCACCGAGGTCACGCAGGCGTAATTGGCGAGCAATTTCGTCAGCGGCTTCAAGGTTGGTGTTAAACGCCGTTTCTTCAATATCACCACCGCGTGTTGCGCGGGCGGAGTTGATATCAATGGCCGTCAACGCTTCGGTCGTATCGATAACGATAGAGCCGCCGGACGGCAGGCGAACTTCACGTTGGAAAGCCGATTCAATCTGCGATTCGATCTGATAGTGGCTGAAAAGCGGGATTTCACCACTATACAATTTGATTTTACTGCTGAAATCGGGGCGGCCCAGCGCAGAAATGTGTTCTTTCGCCAGGTCGAGAATTTTTGGATTGTCGATCAGAATCTCGCCAATATCTGGGCGCAGATAATCACGGAAAGCACGGACGATCACGTTACTTTCCTGATGAATCAGGAACGGTGCCTGGCGACCTTCAGCGGCTTTTTTGATCGCGTCCCAGTGTTTCAGACGGAAAGCCAGATCCCATTGCAGTGCTTCAGCGGATTTACCCACACCCGCCGTACGAACAATGAGTCCCATGCCATCAGGCAGCTGTAACGATCCCAGCGCTTCTTTGAGCTCAGTACGATCGTCACCTTCGATCCGGCGTGAAATACCGCCTGCGCGAGGGTTATTCGGCATTAAGACCAGATAGCTACCAGCGAGGCTGATAAACGTGGTCAGCGCTGCGCCTTTGTTGCCACGCTCTTCTTTGTCTACCTGAACAATAACTTCCTGACCTTCACGTAACACGTCTTTAATGTTAGGACGACCATGGGAAGCATAGTTGTTGGGGAAGTATTCGCGGGCGATTTCTTTAAGAGGGAGGAAACCGTGCCTTTCAGCGCCGTAATCAACAAAAGCCGCTTCAAGACTGGGTTCGATACGAGTGATTTTACCTTTGTAGATATTTGCTTTCTTCTGCTCATGACCTGGACTTTCTATATCCAAATCATACAGCCGTTGACCATCAACCAAGGCAACACGCAACTCTTCCTGCTGAGTTGCGTTAATTAACATTCTTTTCATCTTCAACTTACTCGTTATTTTTACTTGCATTATTGATAGAGCTGCGGACAAAAGAACCGCATGACCGGAGTGAACCGATGGCCTCGTGGCTTATCGCAGGGACGTCAACCTCCCGGTTGTCGCCTGCATAGAGACGCATGTTTCGGTAGCCTGTGTTTCCTGATGGAAAACAGCGCATTTACTGAGGGAACAGCTTCTGAATAATGTCGCCAGATCTGATTCCATTTGCCGGCCAAGCTGCAATCCGCAGCCCGCTAACTGCTTGATTTCACATTACGTCTTACGCCATTGCTGCGTGTGTGCGTCATCAGGCAAACTTAATAACTTCGCAATTTCCCCTTGTTTATCGGAAATCCGCGTGGGAAACGCAAAAGCATTATTCCACTGCCGATACCGTTATAGCAAGATGACTTTGCCTGTCTGTATAAAGATAGTTCTGTTGTTATCACCAAACGGACGGGGTTTGATGCTACAGCGCACTCACCCGTTACTCATCCGATAGTGCAACAATATCTTCATAAGTCAGACACACAGTTAAGCACAGAAAAAGAAGTGGCGCTATCGGGTTGCTCTAATTAGAATCGCGCATCATGAAAACAGATAATCCTTCAGTACAATTTGTGACGATCTCCGCAGATGAAGCGGGGCAACGTATCGATAATTTTTTGCATACCTACTTAAAGGGTGTGCCTAAAAGCATGGTTTACCGAATCTTGCGAAAAGGTGAGGTAAGGATAAATAAGAAACGGGTCAAGCCGGAGTATAAATTACTCGACGGTGATGTTATCCGTATTCCGCCGGTTCGACAGGCAGAACGCGATGAAACACCTGTTTCTGCCAGTCTTGGCAAAGTAGCAGCGCTGGCCGAATGTATTATTTATGAAGATGACTACCTGTTGGTGCTGAATAAGCCTTCAGGCACTGCGGTGCACGGCGGCAGTGGTCTAAGCTTCGGCGTGATTGAAGGGCTGCGCGCTTTACGCCCGGAAGCGCGTTTTTTGGAGCTAGTACACCGCCTTGATCGCGATACTTCTGGTGTTTTGCTGGTAGCCAAAAAACGTTCGGCGTTGCGTTCTCTGCATGAACAGCTGCGGTTGAAAGGTATGCAAAAAGACTATCTGGCGCTGGTTCGCGGCCAGTGGCAGTCCCACTGCAAGGTCGTTCAGGCGCCGCTGTTGAAAAATATCCTGCAAAGCGGTGAACGCATCGTACGGGTAAACAGCGAAGGTAAACCGTCAGAAACACGTTTTAAGATAGAAGAACGTTTTGAACACGCGACGCTGGTGAGGGCAAGCCCTGTTACCGGACGTACACATCAAATTCGTGTGCACGCCCAGTATGCCGGACATCCGATCGCGTTTGATGACCGTTACGGCGATCGTGAGTTCGATCAGCAACTGACAGGTACGGGTTTAAAGCGTCTATTTCTGCATGCACAGGCGCTGCGTTTTGAGCACCCAAATACTGGCGAGACGTTGAGAGTCGAAGCGCCGTTGGATGATAAGTTACGCCGCTGCCTACAGGTTTTGCGTAAGACAAAGATTTAACGACTCATATCGTGCATGTTTTATCTATCGGGATAGCGCTCCATCGAGCTATCCCGATTCATTTCACACCGTCAATGGGTTCAGGCCTTCCTTTTGCAGCATCTGCGTCAGCGCGATCAGTGGCAATCCAATCAATGTATTAGGATCTCGCCCAGATAACCGTTCAAAAAGGGTAATGCCCAATCCTTCGCTTTTAAAACTCCCTGCGCAGTTCCATGGTTGTTCTTTCTCCAGATAGCCGTCGATTTCTGCTTCCGTTAGTGTGCGAAAATGCACATCAAAGGGTTCTGCGATGCTCTGCATTGACTGAGTTGCGCTATTAAACAGTGCTAAACCGGTAAAGAAGGAAACGCATTTTCCGCTGGCCTGCTGTAATTGCCGTGTTGCGTTAATCTTATTATGCGGTTTTCCCGTAATGGAATTCCCCAATACGCACACTTGATCGGAACCAATAATCAAATGATTGGGGTAGTGTGCGGCTAACGCTCGCGCTTTACTTTCAGCAAGGCGGATCACGAGATCGATGGCATCTTCGCCAGCGCGAGGGGTTTCATCGATGTCTGGCGACGCGCAGACAAAGGGTACTGTCAGCTTTTCCAATAAGGCTTGGCGGTAAGGTGAGGTTGAGGCAAGAACGATCTGCTGCATAATTTTTTGATAAACCGTAGCGTAATGATGAAAGGCATTTTAAACTATGCGCCGCTCTGGAAGCGAATATTGGTGAAAGGCGGTGCATCACTGCCTTTTTCTTTGACTCTATGTCGTTACGACGTTAATATGCGCGCCCTATGCAAAAGGTAAAATTACCCCTAACCCTTGATGCGGTCCGCACTGCTCAGAAGCGTTTAGATTACGTTGGTGTCTATTCGGCTGAACAAGTAGAGCGTGTTGCCGAGTCAGTGGTGAGTGTGGATAGTGATGTTCAGGCCTCTTTATCTTTCAATATTGATAATCAGCGTCTGGCGGTGATTGACGGTAACGCTGACGTTACGGTCACACTGATGTGTCAGCGTTGCGGGAAGCCGTTTGAACATCAAGTCCATGCGACATTCTGTTTCAGCCCGGTCGTCAATGATGAGCAGGCCGAAGCGTTACCGGAAGCGTATGAGCCGATCGGCGTTAGTGAGTTTGGCGAAGTCGATCTGCTGGCAATGATTGAAGATGAAATTATTCTGATGTTGCCTATCGCCCCGGTGCATGATTCTGAACACTGTGAAGTGTCCGAAGCGGACATGGTTTTTGGTCAACTGCCTGCAGAGGCGGAAAAACCAAATCCATTTGCCGTATTAGCCAGTTTAAAGCGTAAGTAATTAAGGAGTAAGGTCCATGGCCGTACAACAAAACAAACCTAGCCGTTCCAAACGTGGTATGCGTCGTTCACATGATGCGCTGACTACCTCTTCTGTATCCGTAGATAAAGTTTCTGGCGAAACTCACCTGCGTCACCACATCACTGCGGATGGTTACTACCGCGGTCGCAAGGTTATTGCTAAGTAATTCTTGCGAATTATTTGCAAGGCAATACCTTGACACGCCTAACTCTGGCGTTAGATGCGATGGGCGGGGATTTTGGTCCCTGCGTAACAGTGCCTGCTGCATTGCAGGCACTGGCTTCTAATCCAGCTCTCAATTTGTTATTAGTCGGCGATCCTGCTGCGATCACTCCATTACTTGCCAAAGTCGATTCTGATTTACTCTCCCGCTTAGAAGTTGTTCCGGCGGAGTCGGTTATTGCTAGTGATGCGAGGCCATCGCAGGCTATTCGTGCGAGCCGTGGTACCTCAATGCGCATCGCGCTTGAGTTGATTAAAGACGGTAGGGCACAGGCCTGCGTGAGCGCGGGCAATACAGGGGCACTCATGGGGCTGGCCAAGCTCCTGATTAAGCCACTGGACGGAATTGAGCGACCGGCGTTGGTGTCAGTATTACCTCACCAGCAACACGGAAAAACAGTCGTGTTGGATCTGGGAGCGAATGTTGACTGTGATAGTACGATGCTGGTCCAGTTTGCCGTGATGGGATCTGTGATGGCAGAAGAAGTGCTGGGACTGACTAATCCTCGGGTCGCGTTGTTGAATATCGGTGAAGAAGAAAGCAAAGGGCTGAGCACTATCCGTGAAGCATCGGCACAGCTAAAAGAGGCACCATCAATAAATTATATCGGTTACCTGGAAGGCAACGATCTGCTGACGGGGAAAACGGATGTGATGGTCTGTGACGGCTTTGTGGGTAATGTCACACTGAAAACAGTGGAAGGCGTGGTAAGGATGTTCCTGTCACTCCTGAAGTCTCCGGCTTTAGGCCCAGAGCAAAAACAAAAGCGGTCTTGGTGGTTGAAATGGCTGGGGCGTTTGTTACAAAAACGCTTATCAAAGCGTTTCGGTCATTTGAATCCCGATCAATATAATGGCGCATGCCTGCTAGGATTACGGGGAACTGTAATCAAAAGCCATGGTGCAGCAAACCAGAGAGCGTTTGCGGTTGCTATTGAACAGGCAATGCAGACGGTACGGCGGCAGCTTCCCGAGCGGATTGCCGCTCGTCTAGAAGCGGTATTACCCAAGAGTGACTAAGCGTACATGTATACAAAAATAATCGGAACGGGCAGCTACCTGCCTGAAGAAATCAGGACAAACGCTGATTTAGAAAAGATGGTGGAAACGACGGACGAATGGATCGTCACACGTACTGGAATCCGTGAGCGCCGTATTGCTGCGCCGAATGAAAACGTTGCGACCATGGGATACCGTGCCGCGCAGAAAGCGCTGGAAATGGCGAATGTCGATGCTTCTGAGGTCGGCCTTCTTATCGTTGCTACAACATCATCAAGTCATGCTTTCCCTAGCTCAGCCTGTCAGGTTCAGCAGTTATTAGGGATCAAAGATACCATTGCTTTCGATCTGGCCGCGGCCTGTGCAGGTTTTACCTATGCGCTGAGCGTTGCCGATCAATACGTTAAAAGTGGTGCGGTGAAATACGCACTGGTGATCGGTTCCGACGCATTGTCTCGTACATTGGATCCTGAAGATCGCGGTACGCTGATTCTTTTTGGTGACGGCGCTGGTGCCGTGTTGTTAACAACATCAGAGCAACCGGGTATTCTTTCCACTCATCTGCATGCCGATGGCCGCTATGGCGATTTGCTGACGTTGCCACATCAGGATCGTAACCACAAGGATACGCCTGCTTACCTGACGATGGCAGGTAATGAAGTCTTCAAAGTGGCAGTGACTGAACTGGCACACATTGTTGAAGAAACGCTGCAAGCGGCTCAACTGGACAAAAGTGAATTAGACTGGCTGGTGCCTCATCAGGCTAACCTGCGCATCATCAGTGCCACGGCGAAAAAGCTGGGTATGGGGATGGACAAGGTGGTTGTGACGCTCGATCGTCATGGTAATACCTCCGCCGCTTCCGTACCTTCAGCGCTTGATGAAGCCGTGCGCGATGGGCGTATTAAACCAGGGCAGCTAGTGCTGCTTGAAGCCTTCGGTGGCGGCTTTACCTGGGGTTCCGCGCTGGTTCGTTTTTAATTAAACAGGATTGTGATATGACGCAATTTGCAATGGTGTTTCCCGGTCAGGGATCGCAGACGGTAGGAATGTTGGCTGAACTTGCGGCAGAACACCCGATCGTCACCGAAACGTTTGCTCAGGCTTCTGAAGTGTTAGGTTATGACTTGTGGCAGCTTACCCAGCAAGGGCCTGCTGAAGAGTTGAATAAAACCTGGCAGACACAGCCTGCATTACTGACCGCTTCTGTTGCTATCTGGCGTGCCTGGCAGCAGCAGGGAGGAAAAACGCCTGCGTTGATGTCTGGCCATAGCCTCGGTGAGTATTCTGCGCTGGTTTGCGCGGGTGTTCTGGATTTCCAACAGGCTGTTCGTCTGGTTGAATTGCGTGGCAAACTGATGCAAGAAGCGGTGCCGGAAGGCACTGGCGCTATGTATGCCATTATCGGCCTTGATAACGATGCGATTGCCAAGGCGTGTGAAGAATCCGCTCAGGGGCAGGTGGTATCGCCGGTAAACTTCAACTCACCGGGTCAGGTCGTGATTGCAGGTAATAAAGACGCCGTTGAGCGTGCTGGTGCTGCGTGTAAAGCGGCAGGTGCGAAGCGCGCGCTGCCGTTGCCTGTCAGCGTTCCGTCACACTGCGCGTTGATGGAACCCGCTGCGAAGAAGCTTGCTGTGGCGCTGGAATCCGTGACCTTTAATTCTCCGGTCATCCCAGTGGTAAATAATGTTGATGCAAGCATCGAAACCACACCAGAAGCCATTCGTGATGCATTGGTACGCCAACTTTATTGCCCAGTGCGCTGGACTGACTGTGTTGCATTCATGGCTTCTCAGGGCGTTGAATCACTGTTAGAAGTCGGGCCGGGTAAAGTATTGACTGGCTTAACCAAACGAATCGTCGATACTCTGACAGCAGCAGCGGTGAACGATCCTGCTTCTCTATCAGCGGCGATTGAGAAATAAGAACGGAGAAGACAATGAGTTTTGAAGGGAAAATTGCACTGGTTACCGGTGCAAGCCGTGGTATAGGGCGTGCCATCGCCGAGACGTTGGTTGCCCGCGGGGCAAAAGTCATTGGTACCGCAACCAGCGAAAAAGGTGCTGAAGCTATCAGCAGTTGGCTGGGTGAGAACGGTAAAGGTTATATGCTGAATGTTGCTGATGCAGCGTCAGTAGAAAGCGTGTTAGCCGAAATTCGCGCGGAATTCGGGGAAATTGATATTCTTATCAATAACGCCGGTATCACCCGTGATAACCTGCTGATGCGTATGAAAGATGATGAATGGCACGATATTCTGGATACCAATTTGACCTCGGTATTCCGTATGTCTAAAGCGGTTATGCGTGCCATGATGAAGAAACGTTTTGGCCGTATCATTACCATCGGTTCCGTTGTGGGAACGATGGGCAATGCAGGACAAGCTAACTACGCTGCAGCGAAGGCGGGGCTGATTGGGTTCAGCAAATCCCTCGCGCGTGAAGTAGCTTCTCGTGGTATTACGGTTAACGTGGTCGCGCCTGGTTTTATCGAAACAGATATGACTCAGGCATTGACAGAAGAACAGCGAGCAGGCATTTTGACGTCGGTTCCAGCTAACCGACTCGGTGATGCTAAAGAAATCGCCAGTGCTGTTGTATTTTTAGCCTCTGATGAAGCTGCTTACATTACTGGCGAAACATTGCATGTCAACGGCGGCATGTATATGATCTAAAAAGCTCGAAAACTATTTGCTTTATTTGCGGTGATAACCGCAAAATAGCACAAAATCGTGGTTCGACCAGCCGAGATTTTGTTGCATCTTTTCAAACATTTTATACACTACGAAAACCATCGCGAAAGCGAGTTTTGATAGGAAATTTAAGAGTATGAGCACTATCGAAGAACGCGTTAAGAAAATCATCGTTGAACAGCTTGGTGTTAAGCAGGAAGAAGTCGTAAACAATGCTTCTTTCGTTGATGACCTCGGCGCTGATTCTCTTGACACTGTTGAGCTGGTAATGGCTCTGGAAGAAGAATTTGATACTGAGATTCCAGACGAAGAAGCTGAAAAAATCACGACTGTTCAAGCAGCCATTGATTTCATTCAGGCTAACCAGCAGTAAGCGAACATATCTAGGCGGTCATTCGACCGCCTAAGTTTTTTTGTCCCGCAGTGTCTTTTTTTTCCCTCCCTGGAGGATAAGCGTGTCTAAGCGTCGAGTAGTTGTGACCGGACTGGGCATGTTATCTCCTGTCGGCAATACAGTTGAGTCTACCTGGAGTGCTCTTCTTGCCGGTCAGAGTGGTATCAGCCTGATCGACCATTTCGATACTAGTGCCTACGCAACGCGTTTTGCTGGCTTAGTAAAGAATTTTAATTCTGAGGAATTCATTTCGCGTAAAGAAGCTCGCAAAATGGATGCCTTTATTCAATACGGTGTTGCTGCTGGCGTTCAGGCTATGCAGGACTCTGGTTTGGAAGTAACGGAAGAAAACGCCCCGCGCATCGGTGCGGCGATTGGTTCCGGCATCGGCGGTCTGGGTCTTATTGAAGATAACCACACTGCGCTGGTGAACGGCGGCCCTCGTAAAATCAGTCCGTTCTTCGTGCCATCAACCATCGTTAATATGGTGGCTGGGCATCTTACTATTATGTTCGGACTGCGTGGCCCGAGTATATCTATCGCTACGGCCTGTACGTCTGGCGTGCACAATATTGGCCAGGCAGCACGTATCATTGCCTACAATGATGCGGATGTGATGTTGGCCGGTGGTGCAGAAAAAGCCAGTACGCCATTAGGTGTTGGTGGATTCGGTGCTGCTCGTGCGCTGTCAACACGTAATGATAATCCTCAGGCGGCAAGCCGTCCGTGGGATAAAGATCGTGATGGATTTGTGCTGGGTGACGGTGCTGGCCTCATGGTGCTGGAAGAATATGAGCACGCGAAAAAGCGCGGTGCGAAAATCTATGCAGAAATTGTTGGATTTGGCATGAGCAGCGACGCGTATCATATGACGTCTCCGCCGGAGGATGGTTCAGGCGCAGCGCTGGCGATGGAAAACGCACTGCGTGATGCTGGTGTGTCAACGAGCCAGATCGGTTATATCAACGCGCATGGCACCTCTACGCCGGCGGGTGATAAAGCCGAAACACAGGCAGTGAAATCCGTATTTGGAGCAGATGCCAGTCGTGTACTGGTGAGTTCGACAAAATCCATGACGGGTCACTTGCTCGGTGCGGCAGGCGCAGTGGAGTCCATCTTCAGTATTCTTGCTCTGCGCGATCAGGCTGTTCCGCCAACGCTCAACCTGGATAACCCAGATGAAGGCTGCGATCTGGATTTTGTGCCGCATGAGGCGCGTCAGGTCAGCGATCTGGAATACGTACTCTGCAACTCTTTCGGTTTCGGTGGAACCAACGGTTCTCTGATCTTCCGTAAAGTTTGATTGCAATAGCGTCTATAAAAAACCCGGTTTCCGGGTTTTTTTTTGCCTGAATAAAATCAGACTCGCCTGCTTGTGTGCGATGCCGCTTTACTGGCAAGCTGACGGCGATGAATGACGCGGAGCTTATTATGCTGTGGATTAATGGTCAATTACAGGAACAGCTCTCGGTACTCGATCGGGGTACACAGTATGGTGACGGCTGTTTTACGACCGCCAGAATATGTGATGGCGAGATTGTCTGGCTCGATCGACATATCGCACGGTTGCAACAGGCTGCTACACGCCTATTATTTCCTGCCGTTGACTGGGAAGATCTGCACGTTGAAATGGTCGGGGCAGCGCAGGGACGATCGAGCGGCGTAGTGAAAGTCATGCTAACGCGTGGAGTCGGCGGGCGTGGTTATAGTGCGCAAGGTTGTGTGCAACCAACCCGAATAGTCATGCAGGCAGATTATCCTGCACAGTATGCCGTCTGGCGTGAGCAGGGGATTAGCCTGAGTTTGAGCCCTGTGACGTTAGCGAGAAACCCGCTGCTGGCGGGAATAAAACATTTGAATCGGCTTGAACAAGTGTTGATTCGTGCGCATCTTGACCAGACCTCAGCCGAGGAGACCCTCGTGCTTGACACCTCAGGTGCGCTAGTGGAATGCTGTGCCGCTAATTTATTCTGGCGTAAGGGACATCGGGTCTATACGCCGGATTTATCTCAGTCAGGTGTGGATGGTGTTGCTCGACAACATATGATTGCCTTGCTGGCAGAGTCTGGTTTCGAGCTACAGATCGTCAGTGAGCCTGTTACTACACTGGCAGATGCGGATGAAGTGCTGATTTGTAATGCATTAATGCCGATAGTCCCCGTGAATCAGGCGCATGTCTGGTGTTACCACTCCCGAGAGCTTTATCAATTCCTGAGTTCTGACTGCTAGTAGATGGTTGATTTATGAAGAAAAAGAAAATTGGGTTGCTGATTATTGCCGCTGTTGTCCTGATGCTGCTGGTAGCGTGGCAGAAAATGCAGCGTTTTGCTGGTTCTCCATTGGCTATCGAAAAAGAAACTATTTTCACGCTTCCGGCCGGTACGGGAAGAGAAGGGCTGGAAACGCTACTTCTCGATCAAAAAATTATCACCGATGGCGCGTTTTTTCCGTGGCTGCTGCGTATCGAACCCGAATTGGCAAAATTCAAGGCGGGTACATATCGCTTTACAGCAGGAATGAGCGTACGCGAGATGTTGGCCTTGCTGTCCAGCGGAAAAGAAGCGCAATTCACCATCCGCTTTGTCGAAGGTTCCCGTCTAAAAGAGTGGATCGTCACATTGCAGCAGGCACCTTATATCAAGCATGTACTGGCCGATAAAACGGAACAGGACATCGTCACTCAGTTGGAAATCAACGATAAGGCGAACCCGGAAGGCTGGTTTTATCCTGACACCTATTCATACACTGCCGGTACGAGCGATAGCGCCCTGTTGCAGCGTGCGCACCAGCGTATGAAAAAAACGGTGGATGACGTATGGAAAGGGCGTGAAGAAGGCTTACCGTATAAGACACCAGACGAGTTGCTGACGATGGCGTCAATCATTGAAAAAGAAACAGCAATCAATGAAGAACGTACGCAGGTCGCTTCCGTTTTTATCAATCGCTTACGGCTTGGTATGCGGCTGCAAACTGATCCCACGGTGATTTATGGCATGGGGGATGACTATAAAGGCGTGATAACCCGTAAAGCATTAGATACGCCGACGCCTTACAATACGTATGTCATCTCCGGCTTGCCGCCGACGCCGATCGCAATGCCGGGGAAAGCGTCATTGGATGCGGCTGCGCATCCAGCCAAAACGTCGTATCTGTATTTCGTGGCGGATGGAAAAGGCGGACACAGTTTTACCACTAACCTTGCAGACCATAATCGTGCTGTAAAGGTATACCGCTCAGCGTTAAAGGAACGGGATGAACAGTAAATTTATCGTCATTGAAGGATTGGAAGGCGCAGGGAAAACCAGTGCGCGCAATATTGTTGTGGAAACGCTGCATTCACATGGTGTGAAAGAGGTCATGTTTACTCGAGAGCCTGGCGGCACGCCGCTGGCTGAGAAGTTACGTGAACTCATCAAGCAAGGTATGGCCGATGAGAAGGTTACCGACAAAGCGGAAGTTTTGATGCTCTACGCGGCCAGAGTGCAACTGGTAGATAACGTCATCAAACCTGCGCTGGCAGATGGGAAATGGGTTATCGGCGATCGTCACGATCTCTCTTCACAGGCTTATCAAGGCGGTGGACGTGGGATCGATCAGCAACTGCTGCGCTCGCTGCGTGACACCGTGCTGGGCGATTTTCGCCCTGACCTGACGCTCTATCTTGATTTACCGCCAGCCATCGGTTTGCAGCGCGCGCGTCAACGCGGCGAGCTGGATAGAATCGAGCAGGAGTCGTTGGCTTTCTTTGATCGTACCCGCTCCCGCTATCAGGAATTGGCTGCGGAGGATGACCGCATCCTGACGATCGATGCATCACAATCTATTGATGCCGTCAGTGCGGATATTCAGGCCACGTTACAACAGTGGTTGCAGCAACAAGGATTGCAGCCTGTTGAGCAGGGACAGTTCTGATGGACTGGTATCCGTGGCTGAATGCCTCTTATCGGCAGCTTATTGGTCAATATCAGGCTGGCAGAGGCCACCATGCGGTGTTGTTGCATGCGCTGCCGGGCATGGGCGATGAATCGCTTATTTATGCGCTGAGCCGCTGGTTGATCTGCCAGCGACCTGACGGCATGAAAAGCTGCGGCCAGTGTCACTCTTGTAATTTGATGACGGCGGGAACACACCCAGATTGGCATGTGCTGAGCCCGGAGAAAGGCAAACATAGTCTGGGCGTCGATCCGGTGCGTGACGTCGTGGAAAAGGTGTACCAACATTCCCGACAGGGCGGAGCAAAAGTGATCTGGCTGGCTTCCGCTGAGCAACTGACAGAAGCGGCAGCGAACGCTCTACTGAAAACGCTGGAAGAACCCCCCAAAAATACCTTCTTTTTATTGGGCTGCCGTGAGCCAGCTCGGTTGTTAGCCACTTTACGCAGTCGTTGCCTGTATCACTATCTGGATGTGCCGAATGAGACGCAGAGTATCCTGTGGCTGAATACGCGCCATCGTCATGATAGTAAAGCATTGCGTACGGCATTGAGATTGCAATCGGGCGCACCGCTTGCGGCCGAAGCATTATTGCAGCCAGAACGCTGGAAGCAGCGTAGCGGACTGTGCCAGGCATTTTCTGCTGCGATGACTTCACGGGATCAGCTTTCATTGATACCGCAACTGAATCATGACGATGCGGATGTGAGAATTCACTGGCTGTCCGCGCTACTGCTGGATGCCATGAAATGGCAACAGGGTGCTAGCGAGCATTTGGTGAATCAAGATCAGATCGAACTGGTTGAGCGTCTGGCGCGCGAACCGTCTGCGCATTTACAGTATGAGCTGCAACAGTGGCTGGCTTGCCGACAAAAATTACTGACCGTCACCGGTGTGAATCGCGAACTGCTGCTGACGGAACGCCTGCTTGATGGCGAACGCACGTTTGCCTCGTCGGTTAAGCGCGACAGCCATCCCTTTTCTGTTTAATTACTATCGAGTAAATATCATGTTGTTAGTGGATTCCCACTGTCATCTTGACGGTCTGGATTATCAGTCATTGCATAAAGATGTCTCCGATGTGCTGGAGAAAGCGAAACTCCGTGATGTCGGTTTCCTTCTGGCGGTGGCGACAACGCTGCCCGGTTATCGAGCCATGGTGGAGTTAATCGGTGAGCGCGATAACGTGGCGTTTTCCTGCGGTGTTCATCCCCTCAATCAGGAAGCCCCTTATGATTATGCCGAACTGCGTGAGTTAGCCTGTGCTAGCCGTGTGGTGGCGATGGGGGAAACGGGGCTGGATTATTTCTATCAGCAGGAGACGAAAGCCCAGCAGCAGGAATCGTTTTGCGAACATATTCGTATTGGCAATGACCTGAACAAGCCCGTTATCGTGCATACGCGTTCTGCTCGTGAAGATACGCTGGCGATTTTGCGTGACGAACATGCGGAGAAATGCAGTGGTGTTCTGCACTGCTTTACGGAAGATTTGATCACGGCAAAAGCCTTGCTGGATATGGGATTCTACATCTCGTTTTCTGGGATCGTGACGTTTCGTAATGCAGAGGAATTACGTGACGTAGCACGTTATGTGCCGCTGGATCGGATGTTGATTGAGACAGATTCCCCTTGGCTAGCGCCTGTCCCGTTCAGAGGTCAGGAAAACCAGCCTGCGTATGTGCGTGATGTCGCGGAATACCTTGCCGTAGTGAAAGGTACATCGTTGGAAACCCTCGCAGCTGCCACAACAGAAAACTTTTCCCGCCTGTTTCACATCGATCCGGCTCGGTTGACCGCAGCACAATAGTGGCTGAGAATAGCCGAGTTTTTTTTACCCGTGTAATTAATAGCGCCCGACAATCCCCTTGATCAGGTTTTTCCTCTTCAGGGGGACGTGTTTTTTAGCGATATATCACAAAAAAGTGCAATATCTGTTCGTTCTCAGCCTGTTGGCTTGTGGAAACGTGATAGCAATCAAACATTGTGAACGCTATTTATTTTACTCTGCGTAAAAATTAAAGGGGGCTAAGACACCCCAACTCGCAAAGGCCATCCTCCCCACCTTTGCTTATAGATGAAGTATCAGAAGTAAAAGCACTATTACTCAGGAGCACACTCAATTATGTTCAAGAATGCATTCGCAAACCTGCAAAAAGTAGGTAAGTCGCTAATGCTGCCCGTATCCGTACTCCCTATCGCAGGTATTCTGCTGGGTGTCGGTTCGGCCAATTTTAGCTGGTTGCCTACAATTGTCTCAAGCGTCATGGCACAGGCCGGTGATTCGGTGTTTGCCAACATGCCGCTGATTTTTGCTATCGGTGTTGCCCTGGGCTTCACTAATAACGACGGTGTTTCCGCACTGGCGGCGGTAGTGGCTTATGGCATCATGGTGAAAACCATGGCCGCAATTGCGCCGCTGGTTCTTAATCTACCGGCTGCCGAGATTACTGCGAAGCATCTGGCGGATACTGGTGTTCTGGGCGGGATCATTGCCGGTTCGATTGCCGCGTATATGTTTAACCGCTTCTACCGCATTCAACTGCCTGAGTATCTGGGCTTCTTTGCTGGTAAACGCTTTGTGCCGATTATTTCCGGCCTGACGGCAATCATTATCGGTACGGTGTTGTCTTTCATATGGCCACCGGTTGGTAGCGCTATCCAGGTATTCTCTCACTGGGCAGCGAATGAGAACCCGATGTTGGCATTCGGTATCTACGGGGTTGTTGAACGTTCTCTGGTGCCGTTTGGTCTGCACCATATTTGGAACGTACCTTTCCAGATGCAAGTGGGTGAGTTCACCAATGCTGCTGGTCAGATTTTCCACGGCGATATCCCGCGTTACATTGCTGGTGACCCGACTGCGGGTAAATTGTCTGGCGGCTTCCTGTTTAAAATGTACGGTCTGCCAGCTGCTGCTATTGCTATCTGGCATTCGGCTAAACCAGAAAACCGCGCGAAAGTGGGCGGTATCATGATCTCTGCGGCGTTGACCTCGTTCCTGACGGGTATCACTGAGCCAATTGAGTTCTCATTCATGTTTGTTGCGCCAATCCTGTATGTGATCCATGCGATTCTGGCGGGTCTGGCGTTCCCAATCTGTATCCTGTTGGGTATGCGTGATGGTACAAGCTTCTCTCACGGTCTGATCGACTTCGTGGTACTGAGCGGCAACGGTAGCAACCTGTGGCTGTTCCCGATTGTGGGTCTGTGCTATGCGTTGATTTACTACACCATCTTCCGCGTTCTGATTGCCAAGCTGAACCTGAAAACGCCGGGTCGTGAAGATAGTTCATCTGAGCAAACGTCGCAGGACAGCACCGAAATGGCTGCCGCTCTGGTTAGCGCGTTTGGTGGTAAAGAAAACATCACTAACCTGGATGCATGCATCACCCGTCTGCGCGTTAGCGTAGGCGATGTGGCTAAAGTTGATCAGGCTGGCCTGAAAAAACTGGGTGCAGCAGGTGTGGTTGTGGCAGGTTCCGGCGTTCAGGCAATTTTCGGTACGAAATCCGATAACCTGAAAACCGATATGGACGACTACATCCGTAATCACTGATGCGTTGTTGGGGAGTTGCAGAAAGGGGCGAAAGCCCCTTTTTTTATGGTCAGTGTTGAGTCATTTTCAAGAAAACTTGCGCTGAACGACGGGCTTTAATCTGCTTCTGTAACGTGAGTAATCCTGCCGCATAACTGGTTTACTGGTGTCGCACCAGTGTCACATCATTCCTCTCCTTGAGATTGCCGAGCATAAACCACCAGGCGCAGATGCCGATCTTCATCGATGGTCAGCGACGTGTGCTCGAAGGCTTCAGGCTTGCCCTCAATCATCAGTTGGCGAACCCCACTGCACGGCGCATGCACATCATGCTGACGCCACCACATTTTGAAGTCTGGCGACACTTGTTCCAGTTCATCCACTAGCTCATGAATATCAGCCTCCTGCGTTGCGCGAGCGAAATCGCGGCGAAAACTCGACAACATTTGTGGTGCTTGTTTCTCCCAGCCGACAAATCGAACGGATCGGTAAACAAGAGCCAGAGCAGGTTACGTCTCTCGGAGGGATGCGCGTCAAAGCCGAAAAACTGGTTCGCCGGTTCATTAAAGGCCAGTACGTCCCAGCGCAGATTGAGTATGTAAGCTGAATGCGGGGCCAGATCGTGCATTAGACGCCGTACCAGTGGTGGAACCACGCACCACGTCTTACCCGGCTCGACAGGTGGCCGTTCATGTGCCAGCAGGTACAGATGGCGACGTTCGGCCGCATCAAGTTTGAGCACCCGTGCCAGGCTGTCCAAAAAGGCTGCTGACACACCAATGTCGCGTCCTTGTTCGAGCCAGGTATACCAGGTCAGGCCGACCCCGGCCAGTGCGGCCACTTCTTCGCGTCGCAGCCCCGGCGTGCGCCGTCTTCCACCACTGGGCAAACCTACATCAGCGGGTGACACCCGTTCGCGGTGCGCGCGCAAAAAGGCCGCCAGATCGTGGCGAGTTCTCTCCAATGTTCTCATCGTTTACCGAGTTACTTTTAGTAATAGCATAAGTTGTTAAATTGTAATCGTTTAAAAGAGGTTTGAGAATGATGGCGTGATGACTCTTGATACATAAATTCGCGATACACAAGGATAGACAACATGAACTCAACTTATCGTGCTTCGGCTGTAACGACGACGGCCAATAGTCCGCCTTGGCTCGGTCTGTCTGTGCTGCTCATGGCGGGCTTTGTTACGATCTTCGATCTGTTCGTGGTCAATGTTGCCATCCCCAGCATGCAGGCCGACTTGGGTGCCAGCTTCGCGCAGATCGGCTTTATCGTTGCGGGTTACGAACTGGCTTTCGGTGTGCTGCTGATTACGGGTGGCCGATTGGGAGATATATTTGGGCGACGTCGCCTGTTTGTTGTGGGCATGGCTGGATTTACGATTGCTTCTGCGTTGTGTGGCTTAGCGCCCAACGCAGAATTTCTGATTAGCGCACGCATCTTGCAGGGACTCGCGGCCGCGCTACTATTCCCACAGGTTTATGCCTCTATCCGCGTCAATTTCGATGGGAACGATAGTCGCCGTGCCTTCGGTCTGCTGGGGATGACGCTGGGGCTAGCCGCTATCGCGGGTCAGGTACTGGGTGGATGGCTGGTGCATGCCAACCTATTCGGATTGAGCTGGCGTAGCATCTTCCTTATCAATGTTCCTATTGGTCTGTTAGCTATCGCGGTAGCACGATTTATTCCTGAATCCCGTACGCCGCTGCGCCCTTCGCTGGATTGGGCGGGTGTGGCGCTGGTTAGCATTGGGTTGACGTTGCTGCTGGTGCTGCTGATCGAAGGACCGGGACAAGGCTGGCCTGCATGGAGTCTGTGGATGCTGGCTGCTGCGACTATCCTTCTGACAGTTTTTTATCACCAGCAGGAACGGCGACAACTGGCGGGGCATCTTCCGTTGGTTGATATGCGTCTGCTCGTGCAGCGTCGGTTCCTGTTGGGCGTGTTGCTGGTGCTGCTGGTGTATTCCACATCCAGCTCATTTTTCTTGTGTTTTGCTCTGCTGGTGCAAGTTGGGTTGGGGCTCGATCCCTTTCTCGCCGGTAGTATTTTCGCACCTTGTAGCGTGGGCTTCGTTCTGGCATCGCTGGCTGCACCGCGCCTGGTTGCCCGCTGGGGTATGCCAGCCATCGTCGCGGGGGCGTTAGTTTATGCCGTTTCCATCGGGCTGTTGATTATGCAAGTGCAGCTAGCGGGAGCGAATCTGGTGGCCGCATGGCTGATTCCTGTGCTGGTGGTGCTTGGTGCAGGTCAAGGTTTTATCATGACGCCGCTACTGAATCTGGTTTTGGGCTTTGTAAATGAAGCTAAGGCCGGTATGGCATCGGGCGTGATCTCGACGGTTCAGCAGGTTGGGGCGGCGTTGGGTGTGGCAGTGGTTGGCATCTTGTTTGGCACCGCGCTGGCGACAGGCGATGACGCTGTTACACAAGCGGATCAATACATTTCTGCCTTTGTCGTGGGAATGCTCTACAACTTAGGCGCGGCTTTGCTGGTTTGCATCCTGTTGTTAATGTTGGTGAGAACGCCGCAGTCGGTTAACTGACAAAGGAAGGGACGCGATGGGCATTCGCTAAGCGGCGTCAAACCCTTGCCGCCGTGGTGATAGCGTGGCAGTGTTCGGTACAGACAGATTTTTTCTGCGTGTCGTATTTTGACCACCTGCACCAGAAATAGACGAAGAAGGTTGAAAGAAATGGAATATGTCACTCATACTGCCTACATGACGTCGTTCAACGCCAGCTTTAACAAGGAAATCAATCATGGCTGAAGAAACCATCTTTAGTAAAATCATCCGCCGGGAAATTCCTGCCGATATCGTGTATCAGGATGAACTGGTCACCGCTTTCCGTGATATCGCGCCCCGCACGCCAACCCATATTCTGATTATCCCGAATGTATTAATCCCAACCGTTAACGACACGGCGCCAGAGCATGAAGCGGCGCTGGGACGTATGGTGACGGTCGCGGGTAAAATTGCGCAGCAGGAAGGCATTGCAGAAGACGGCTATCGCCTGATTATTAACTGCAACCGACACGGTGGGCAGGAAGTTTATCACATCCATATGCATCTACTTGGTGGCCGTGCATTAGGGCCTTTGCTGGCGAACTAGATCCTGTAGAGCTAAGTTCGATGGCCATGGTTAGACAATCAGGTGAGAAAACCATCATGCGAGTAAACCATGCGTAACCCGACGATTTTTCTGTTTTCGTGTCTGATGCTGGGACTGATAGCGGGCTGTAGTTCGCCAAAGGTGCTGACTATCAATGAGCGACAAACGCTGGTATTGGATGCTCCCGTGCTATCCGCTGGCATTACGGCGGGGAATCCGTCGCTGGATTCGGAAAATGGCAGACTGCGGGCTTCTTCCGCTGTCAGCAACGATGCTTCACATGCGGTGACCGTGCATTACCGTTTCTATTGGTATGATGAAAACGGGTTGGACGTGCTGCCTTTTGAAGAGGTGCAGTCCATTGAAATCCCGCCACAGACGGAAATGACGGTTTTTTCAACGCGTAGCAATCCTAATGCGCGTCAGGTTCGTCTTCATCTGTTTTTGTAATGGTGTGCTGAGAGAGAAAATATGAAAAAGTATCTAGGGGTGATACTGGCAGCGTTGGTACTGACAGGGTGCCCAAGCCGTCCGCCGGAACCGACTGAACCGCCTGCGACCATTGAGCCGGTTGAGCCTCAAGTGCCAACCACGCCAACGCCGCCGCCGGGGGAATCTGTACCACAACCGCCTAAAATCCAGACGTTGAACTGGGAAGCCAGCATCAATCCGTTGGTGGCACAGATGCTGCAAGCCGATGGCGTTACACCGGGCAGCATACTGCTAGTGGATAGCGTGAAAAACAACACCAATGGTTCATTGCCGATAGCGAAAGCGACAAGTGCGTTGTACAACGCACTATCTTCCGGCAAGGCCTTTACGCTGGTGCCACGTGAGCAATTGGCTGCTGCGAAACAAACGTTAGGTCTGTCGGTTGATGACAGCTTAGGATCGCGCAGCAAGGCTATTGGTCTGGCGCGTTATGTCAGCGCGCAGTATGTGCTATATAGCGACGTCAGTGGTGATGTGAAATCACCGCAAATCGACATGCAATTGATGCTGGTGCAGACTGGCGAAATTGTTTGGTCAGGCAATGGCGCCGTTCAGCATTAAACAGGCGGGCATCCGGCAACAGCTGACGGCGACGATCCAGAAACATTTCCCTGCTGTGGAGATGGCGGATATTCGCTTTGAGCTGGTGGGGGGGCTAAGTAGTAAAAGCTGGCGTATTCGTGGGCCGGGCATTGAGTGGCTTGCACGCCGGCAGTCGCCAGTTGAGCGAAAAATGGGCGTCGACCGTCAGCGAGAGTTCGCTCTGCTGCGACAGACGTCGGCGATAGGGCTCGCGCCACGGCCGCTGCTGTGGCGTGACGGCTGGTTAATTGTTGAGTGGGTGCCGGGGCGCATTGCCACCTCAGATGAGTTCCTGATGATGCTGGCTAATGGCGAAGTGACGCGTGTATTGTCTCAGCTCCATCGTCAGCCGCGTAGCGGTCATCCCCTCAATCTCAAAATATTATTCGCTCAACATTGGCAACTGATGGATCCGTGCCGCCGTTCGCCTGCATTGTTGCGTGCCCACCATCATTTTCAACGTGCTGCGTTACCCACGCCTTTGGCGTTAGGTCCCCTCCATCTGGATGTACATGCTGAGAATCTACTGATTACGCCGCAAGGAACCATGCTGATCGACTGGGAATATGCCTCAGATGGCGATATCGCTTTTGAGCTAGCGTTCATTGTCCGAGCCAGTCAGATGGAAAGCATGGCGCAAACGCACTTTCTACAGAGCTACCAGCAGCATCGGCGAGGGTTTTCCGTGAGCCGTCTTCAGCAACAGATGATGCAGTGGTTCCCCTGGATCGATTATCTGGTATTGATGTGGTTTGAAATACGCTGGCAGCAAACGAAGAACCCAGAATTTTTAGCGGAAATTCCCGCACTCTATCATCGGCTACAACTGGGCCATGGGCTACAGTCAGGCTGACGGTATGATTTTTGTGGTCGTGGTCATTTTACTCAGTAGTACTATTAAAGAATGAGGTTTTTGTGGGTCCGGTAATGTTAGATGTCGCCAGCTATGAGCTGGATGCAGAAGATCGTGAAGTGCTGGAACACCCGCTCGTTGGCGGCGTTATTCTGTTCACACGTAATTTTCATGATGCGGCGCAGTTACGTGAATTAGTGCGCCAAATCCGCGCGGCGTCGCGCGAGCGTCTCGTGGTTTCTGTGGATCAGGAAGGCGGGCGCGTTCAGCGTTTTCGTGATGGATTTACCCGTTTGCCTGCCGCGCAGGCGTTTGCTGCATTAAATAGCATGCCAGAAGCCCAACGGTTGGCGGAAGAGGGCGGCTGGTTGATGGCGGCAGAAATGATCGCGATGGATATCGACATTAGCTTTGCACCCGTGCTGGATATCGGTCACCAGAGTGCGGCGATTGGCGAGCGTTCGTTTCACGAACAGCCAGACACTGCGTTGGCTGTAGCGCAGAGCTTTATTCGCGGTATGCACAGTGCAGGCATGAAAGTCACGGGTAAGCATTTCCCCGGTCACGGTGCGGTCAGCGCCGATTCACATAAAGAAACACCGCGCGATCCGCGTCCGCTTGCGGAGATTCGCGCACACGATATGCTGATTTTTAAAGAGCTGATCCAACGTCAACAGTTGGATGCGATCATGCCTGCCCATGTGATTTACACCGAGGCCGATCCGCGTCCCGCCAGCGGTTCTCCCTACTGGCTTAAAACAGTACTGCGTGAAGAGTTAGGCTTTGATGGCATCATTTTCTCCGACGATCTGTCGATGGAAGGTGCGGCTGTAATGGGAAGTTACCCAGAGCGGGCGCAGGCCGCGTTGCAGGCGGGATGTGACATGATTCTGGTTTGCAATCATCGTGAAGGAGCGGTCAGCGTGCTGGATAACCTGTCCCCGGTCAAAGCGGAGCAACTAACGCGCTTATATCATCAGGGTTCGTTTTCTCGTCGGGAACTGCTGGATTCGTCGCGTTGGAAGCAGGCAAATCAGGCGCTCACCTCACTCAGTGAGCGCTGGCAGGCGCATATATCCTAAATAATTCGAGTTGCGTGACAAAACGCTAGCGTTTTGAACAACGCCAAAGCGTTGGCCCTCTAGGGCGAGGCTCATTTATGGGCCTTGTAACGCGGCAACTGCGCGAATCCCCTGGAGCTTACTTAGGTAAGTGACTGGGGTGAGTAAGGACAAATTGGCTTAGCCAATTTGAACGCCGCTTGCGGCGGCCCTTCAGGGCGAGGCTCAGAGATGAGCCGAGTATTGCCAACGCACAAGCAGCTTGAAGTATGACGGATATAAAAATGGTGAGAAATAGGCAACCTAGTCAGTGGTGAGGATAAAAGATGATTATCTATTTACACGGTTTTGACTCGACCAGCCCCGGTAACCATGAAAAAGTCTTGCAGCTTCAGTTTATCGATGAAGATGTACGGCTGATTAGCTACAGCACGCTGCATCCGCGTCATGATATGCAACATCTGCTAAAGCAGGTGGATAAGATGATTCAGCATTCTAATGACGATCGTCCGCTGATTTGTGGCGTGGGGTTGGGCTGTTTTTGGGCTGAACGGGTCGGTTTTCTGTGTGATATACGACAAGTTATCGTCAATCCGAACCTTTTCCCGCAGGAAAATATGAGCGGGAAAATTGATCGACCGGAAGAATATCTGGATATCGCCACGAAGTGTGTCGCGAATTTTCGTGAAAAAAACCGCGATCGCTGCATGGTTATGCTTTCCCGTCAGGATGAGATGCTCGACAGCCAGCGCAGTGCGCAAGCGCTGGGAGAATATTATGAGATTGTTTGGGACGATATCCAGACGCATAAATTCAAAAGTATCTCCCCCCATTTACAGCGCATAAAAGCCTTCAAAACGCTCGGTTAGCGTGCGGTGTTAATGGCTGCGGATGTTTCTTCTGATGTCCCTGTTTGAGAGGGATATCAGGAGGAGTGACGTTATTTATTTACTTTCCTTAGTTCGTACAGACGCGCATAGGCGCACGATTCAGCATTTTCCCTTCAGACAGACTTCCGCTAATTCACTGAAATAAAGATGGAATTTTCTCGGTAAAAACCCGCGCCGCAAAATAAATTGATATATATCAATTTTGGTATGACCAAATAACCTAGCGTGCTATTCTTGCAGCAGATATCAGGCTTAACTTACGCGAACCCTATGTTATATAAGGATATTATTTTTTACTCTTTATTAACGATTGGTTCACATTTTAGGGGGTCATTTTGACATCACCAACCAAAAAAATTGTCATTGTCGGCGGGGGAGCTGGCGGACTTGAACTCGCAACGAGTTTGGGCCACAAGTTAGGACGCAAGAAAAAAGCGGACATTACGCTGGTGGATCGTAACCACAGCCACCTGTGGAAACCATTGCTGCACGAAGTCGCGACCGGTTCGCTGGACGACGATATGGATGCGCTGAGCTACCTGGCGCACGCCCGCAATCACCATTTCCAGTTCCAACTGGGGATGCTGACGGATATCGATCGTGAACAGCAGCAGATTCAACTGGCCGAAGTGTGTGATGATCAAGGCGACGTACTGGTTGCGGCGCGCCGCATTCCGTATGACATTTTGGTAGTTGCCTTAGGCAGCGCTTCAAATGACTTCGGCACGCCGGGCGTGAAAGATCACTGTATTTTCCTGGATAATCCAAAACAAGCCCGTCGCTTCCATAATGAAATGCTGAATTTGTTCCTGAAATTCACAGCAAATCAGGACGAAAAAGAGCGAGTAAATATTGCGATTGTGGGCGGTGGAGCGACTGGCGTCGAGCTGTCTGCGGAATTGCATAACGCGGTGAAACAGCTGCACAGCTATGGTTTTGACGGACTGGATAACCAAACACTGAATGTGACGCTGGTTGAAGCGGGCGAACGTATTTTGCCAGCGCTTCCGCCGCGCATTTCAGCGGCAGCACACCATGAGCTGAATAATATTGGCGTCCGCGTGCTGACGAAAACCATGGTAACCAGCGCGGAAAGCGGCGGTCTGAATACGAAGGACGGCGAATTTATCGAAGCCGACCTGATGGTTTGGGCGGCAGGAATCAAAGCGCCGGATGCAATGAAAGACATTGCCGGTCTGGAAACCAACCGGATCAATCAGCTTGTCGTTGAACCTACGTTGCAGACGACACGCGATCCTAACATTTTCGCCATCGGCGACTGTGCATCCTGCCCGCAGGAAGGCGGCGGTTTCGTGCCACCGCGTGCGCAGGCGGCTCACCAGATGGCATCACGCTGTCACAGCAACATCATCGCGTTGTTGAACGGACAGGCGCTGAAGTCTTACGTCTACAAAGATCACGGCTCGCTAGTTTCGCTGTCTAAATTCAGTACGGTAGGTAGCCTGATGGGGAACCTGATGCGGGGTTCAGTGATGGTAGAAGGGCGGATTGCTCGCTTCGTTTACATCTCCCTCTATCGTATGCACCAGGTTGCGCTGCACGGCTATGTTAAAACGGGCTTGATGATGCTGGTCGGTGGCATCAACCGGGTGATACGCCCGCGTCTCAAACTGCATTAATCCGCAACGACTGACATCCTTCTGATACGGGCGTGAACGCAATTTCGCGCCCGTATTCTTTTTCTTATCGGTCTGCTCTGGTTCTCTGGAAAAGACGTGCCTTCCCGTCAATGTATTGACAATATTCCCCCCTAAGCCGCACCTCCGTTCGTCATGCCACTGAGCATCGCCCTGAAATAACAGTATAAAATATCGTCCTATTAGCAATTCCGGTTAAGATAATTCCCAAATGACAGTTTTATGTTACGAATCTGACACTTTTGGTTAGTTAGTCTTATTGCGAGAGTGTGAAACATTGTGCAGACTTTCCACTGTTTACAGAAGGCGTAGCACGCACGCCGAAAATTCTGAATGCGATTATTCAGAAGGAACCATCGGATTCATCGCGTTAAACGCGAGCTGACGTAAAACAAGATTACGGCAGAATTGCAGATGGGGAATGCGTGAGAATAGATTCGGGAGGTATCCTGTGAACAAATCAATGTTAGCGGGTGTAGGTATTGGTGTGGCTGCGGCATTGGGTGTGGCGGCGGTGGCGAGTATGGACGTTTTTTCCTCTAAACCTCAGTATGCACAGGTGCTAACGGCAACACCTATTAAAGAAACGGTCAAAACGCCTCGCCAAGAGTGCCGTAACGTAAACGTGACTCACCGTCGTCCGGTGCAGGATGAAAACCAGATAGCCGGATCGGTACTGGGTGCCGTGGCGGGTGGTGTTCTGGGACATCAGTTCGGTGGCGGACGCGGTAAAGATGTCGCGACGGTAGCGGGTGCACTGGCAGGCGGCTACGCGGGTAACCGTGTACAAAGTGGCATGCAGGAAAATGATACGTACACGACACAGCAGCAGCGTTGTCAGACGGTGTACGATAAATCACAAAAAGTTCTAGGTTATGATGTCACCTATAAAATCGGCGACCAGCAGGGCAAAATCCGCATGGATCGCGATCCGGGTACACAGATTCCAGTGGACAGAAACGGTCAATTAGTCTTGAATCAACAGAGCTGATTTACCTCAACGTCTACGTTTTTTGCGCTGACACCATCTCTAAAAGCCGCGAGACGCCTGAATAAGGTGCTCGCGGCTTTTTTCATTCGATGATCTTCCGGCGTTCAGTCAACCCAATGCTCAGGGATAACAGTAAGGCGACCGCGGCGAATCCACCTGCCAGCCAAAGCGTTGCGTTCAGGCCTGAATTATCCACTATTTGGCCGCCTACCCAGGACCCAAGCGCGATACCAACATTGAAAACGCCAACATACAGTGCGGAAGCGATCTCCACGGCGCGCGATGCGGCTTTCATCATCCATGTCATCAAACCAACGGATACACCGCCGTAGGCCAGCCCCCAAACCAGTAGCGCCACGCCGCCGCCTACATGCGACCCTCCGATGGTGAGGAACAGGAGCGGGGTTAACAGCAGCCCGAGAGCAATTGCCGTCAAGGTTAGCGTCGTACGCTGCGCCGCGAGGATGCCTGCCAGAAAATTGCCAACGATGCCTGCCATGCCCTAGGCGAACAGCAATGCGCTAATCCACGGTGTGTCGAATCCCGACACGGATAGCAGCAGCGGACGAACGTAAAGGCCATGAAATGCCCTGCCACCAGTAATAGCGTCAGAATCAGTCCGACTTGCAGCTTACGGTTGGTCAGTTGCTCACCGAACTGGCGCACGGTGGTTGAGCGGGCAACGGGCAGTGCCGGAATCACCGCGAGGTGAAGCATCAGTACCAGTCCGCTAAACATTGCCATGCAGCCAAACGCCCAGCGCCATCCGGCGATGTCGCCGATCAGGGCACCGAACGGTACACCTAGTACGGACGCCGCCGCGACGCCACCGAAGATAATCGATGTCGCCAGACCAATGGAGGGTTCGGGAACGAGTCGTGCAGCCAGACCACCGGCAATCGCCCAGATGCCGCCCATACAAAAACCGACAAGCACGCGAGCACCCAGCATCCAGCCGATGTCTGGTGCCAGTGCCGAGGCAATGTTGGCGATAACCAGCAACGCCAGCAGGCCGCATAAAATCCTGCGTCTATCCATACCGCCGGATGCGATCACCACCAGTGGAGCGAATAACGCGGCTAAGAGTGCAGGGAGTGAAATCATCAGCCCTGCGGTTCCGGTAGAGGTATGTAGCGTGTCAGCAATAGGGGTCAGCAGACCGACCGGAAGCATTTCCGTTGTGACAACAGAGAAGGTTGCAAGACCGACGACGACGACGGCCAGCCAAGGATGCTGTGCAGTCTTGCCTATAGCGATAGATGAAGATGTATTCATGGTTCAATCCTTAGCATAGGAAGTCGATTGTGTGACCGTCAAGCGGCATGGGGAAGAGAGGAAGCATGTGTTCGCAAATACTGATGTACCCAAATCGCGACCAGCAGCACCAAAACGCCAGCGCACAGCGCAACGGCGAACCCGGCACGCGCGCCACCCTCATCCACGATGTGACCCGATACCGTAGCGCCCAGCGCCACACCGATGTTTAGCCCTGCCAACAACCAGGTCATGCCTTCGGTTAAGCGGTGTTCAGGCACCAAACGTTCGACCAGCGACATTGCCACGATCATGGTGGGAGCGAAGAACAGTCCCGCGATCAGTACGGCCGCAGCCAATGTGGGAATGCTGCCAACCAGCAGCAGAGGTAGTGTGGTTGCTGCCGTTGCCACACCGCCTAGCAATAGCAGGTGATGCAGTGCAGTACGTAGCTTGAGGGCCCCGAACAGCAGGCCAGCCAGACAGGAACCGACCGCATAAACTGACAAGATCAGGCTGGCCGCTGCCGGTTGGCCACGTTGTTCGGCGAAGGCCACACTCACGATATCAACGGTGCCAACGATGACGCCCATCGCTACCATCAACAGCGCCAGCAGGCGCACGTTCGCCTGTTTGATCACCGCTCTTGAGCGACCCGTACTGACATCCTGTTTTTCTACCGGTGGTTCGGTGCCGCGTTGTGTAACCAGTGCAAACACACCAATAATCAGCAAGAGTGCCGCTGCCAGTGGGCCAGCCTGAGGAAACACGGCTACGGACAGTCCAACAGCCAGCGGAGGTCCGGCAATAAAGGTGACTTCATCGAGTACCGTCTCCAGCGAGTAGGCAGTTTGCAAGCGAGGCTGCCCGCGATAGATGGCCGTCCAGCGTGCTCTCACCATCGCTGACATGCTGGGCATGAAACCGGCCAGCAAAGCACCGATGAATAAGGTCCAGTCAGGTGCCTGCCACCATGCACTAGCAAGCAGAAGTAGCATGCCGATCGCGCTGATTAGCGTTGCCAGTGGCAGTACGCGACCTTGTCCATGTCGATCAACCAGACGGGAGATCTGTGGTGATAGCAGGGCGTAGGTCAGTACAAAAGTGGCCGATACCGCTCCCGCCAGCGCATAGCTGCCGCGCAGTTGCGACAGCATGGTGATAATGCCGATGCCCGTCATGGGCAGCGGAACCCGTGCCAACAGGCCGGCCAACGCAAAGCCTCTGCTACCAGGGGCGGCGAAAAGTTCTCGATAAGGATTGATCATCTTGTTCTCCAAAGTGAATCCACTTGCCACCTTCTCGCGGCACAGCGACAATACATACAGAGCGTATGAATAAAAGCATATATTCATACGGAGTGAATGTAAATAATCATACGATGTGTATGTAAGGATGTGTCGATGGTTCGTCGTACCCGTGCTGAAATGGAAGAAACTCGCTCTATACTGCTGGCGACCGCTCGTAAGGTCTTCAGCGAACGCGGCTATGCCGATACCTCAATGGACGATCTCACTGCGCAGGCGAGCCTGACCCGTGGGGCGCTTTATCATCACTTCGGTGACAAGAAAGGATTGTTGGCGGCGGTGGTAGAGCAGATCGATGCTGAGATGGATGAGCGACTGCAAGCGATCTCCGATGCCGCCGAAGATGACTGGGAAGGTTTCCGTTGTCGCTGTCGCGCTTATCTGGAAATGGCGCTGGAGCCTGAGATTCAGCGTATCGTGTTGCGTGATGCGCGGGCTGCACTAGGTGGTGCATCGCCGGATTCACAACGGCATTGCGTGGAGTCGATGCAGCGGCTGATCGACAACCTCATACGCCAAGGCGTGGTGGCTGAAGCCGAACCACAGGCGCTGGCATCGTTGATCTACGGCAGTCTGGCCGAAGCGGCGTTTTGGATCGCGGAGGGAGAGGATGGTACTGCGCGGCTGGCACAAGGCGTTGCCGCGCTGGAGTTGCTGCTGCGTGGGTTGTTGGTCAATCCACCGCAGTTAATAAGGCCATAGTCTGACGGGACGCATGGCTTACGTCCCGTATTTGACTTAACGGCGGAAAACTATCTCTGCCCAGCGAGCCAGTCCGGCGGTAACGGAGCCAAAATCGTTACCGCTGGCGATAGGAATATCAGGCAGCAACTGCTGAATGGCCTGACGCAGCAGAGGCGATTTTGCGCTACCGCCAGTCAGGTAGATCACTTCTGGCCGGGTCTGGCTGGTTTCTAGTGCCAGCGTTACCTGCTGTTGAATGCGCGTGAGCGGATTATCAATCGCGGCATTAAGTTCATCAGCATGAATGCGTGTTGCCAGACCTGATTCGATAAAGTGCAAATCGGCTGCCGTTTCCGATTGGTTGGAAAGCGCGATTTTGCTCTCTTCCGCCAGTTGAATCAGACGGTAGCTCAGGCGCTGCTGCCACACGGTCAGCAATCTTTTCACTAATTCGGGCTGGCGAGCATCGCGGATCATTTCGTTGATTAACGCGCGACTGGCGGTGCTATGGAACTCTTTTTGCGCCGGAATATCGTTAATCGCGACCGCATTCCACCAGGTCATGATCGGTAGGGCGATGCCTTTTTCCGACTCGCTATTCATGCCAAGCAGCGGCATTAGCTGTTTGAACGCGAGCATGATGTCCAGATCGTTACCGCCAATACGGCAGCCGCTGTGTCCTAGCAAACTTTGCGAACGTTCATGCTGCTTATGCCACTTCGGCCCCATCAGTAGCATGGAGCAGTCGGTGGTTCCGCCGCCGATATCTACAACTAGCACGCGCGTTTCTTTCGTCAGCGTAGATTCAAAATCCAGCCCGGCAGCCACGGGTTCAAACTGGAAGACGACGTCTTCAAACCCAGCACGGTGTGCGGCACGATCTAAAATCCCTTGTGCCTGCTGGTTGGCTTCTTCGCCGCCGATACTTTGAAAGTTAATCGGGCGACCGATAACGGCCTGACGAATAGGCTGGTCAAGCTGGGTTTCTGCTTGTGTGCGGATATGCAGCATCATGGAGCAAACCAGATCCTCAAACAGCGCGATCTGCTGTGCTTTCAGCCCGACGGCACCGAGGAAGGACTTCGGCGATTTAACGAACCATGTCTCTTCTGGGTCATCCATATAGTGGCGTAACGCATCGCGCCCAAATTTCACGCTATCGGGCTGTACGCGAATATCTTCTTCGCGGTTGTAGCTGATTGCTCGCTTCAGCAGCAGTGCGTTCTCGCCCTCGGCATTGACCTGATGATGTCGCCATAACCACTCGCTCACCGCTTCACGCACGGGCGCGCACAGCAGGGAAGAAAGATAAGGCGAGCCATTTTCCAGCGACAGGAGCCGTGGTGTCCCTGCATCCATAACTGCCACGGAACAGTTGGCGGTACCGTAGTCAAAACCGATAAACATAGTTAGGCCCCATGCCATGAAAATTTCCGGGAGAAACTTTTAACGTCGCACTAGCGACGGCCCGGAAGGGGGGCCGCCAAGGATGGCGAGCCATAAAAAAGGTTGGCGACTTTACTGCGTTGCGGCAGTGCTTGTAAAGGTGGATGCAACGGAAGACTGATGACAAACCTATTTCCTGAACGGCGGCCTTTGTCAGCAACCTCACGGGAACCCGAAGGTTCCCGTTTTTTATCGTGAAAGCGGATTACGCCGCCAGCGTATGCTGCGCCATGTTCCCCAGCAGTGAACCGATAAACTCGATGCGTTGCGGACGGTCGCTTAAATCCTTCATAAATTTCAGACGAGTCGGACCATCCAGACGATAAGTGCTCGGATCGCGCTGCAACAGGCCGATAAGGTGGGACGGATCGACGCGATTTTGCTCGCCGAATTCGATAAACCCGCCTTTTTCGTTGCCTTCAATACGGCGAATGCCCAGCGCTTGCGCTTGCTGGCGCAGGGCCGCTATCTGCAACAGATGGCGGCTTGCATCAGGAAGGAGACCGAAGCGATCGATCAGCTCGACTTTCAACTCATCCAGTTCGGCCGTGTTTTTCGCACTGGCAATACGTTTATAGAGCGACAGGCGCGTATTGACGTCGGGGATGAAATCGTCAGGCAGTAGAGCGGGTAACCGCAGCTCGACGTCAGTCTGGCTGTTGATCAAATCCTCTAGTGACGGTTCTCGGCCTGCTTTCAGGGCGTCTACGGCACTTTCTAACAGTTCCATATACAGTGAGAAACCGACGCTGGTCATTTGTCCACTCTGATCGTCTCCGAGCAACTCGCCCGCGCCGCGAATTTCCAGATCGTGCGTTGCCAGCGCAAAACCTGCGCCGAGGTCTTCCAATGACGCGATCGCTTCCAGACGTTTCTGCGCATCGGTGCTCATCGCTTTAGGGTTCGGTGTCAGTAGATAGGCGTAAGCCTGATGGTGGGAACGCCCCACGCGACCACGCAACTGGTGAAGCTGTGCCAGACCGAAATGGTCGGCACGCTCAATGATAATCGTGTTGGCACTCGGTATGTCGATCCCCGTTTCGATGATGGTGGTACACACCAGCACGTTAAAACGCTGGTGGTGGAAGTCGTTCATCACCCGTTCCAGTTCGCGTTCGCGCATTTGGCCGTGACCGATAGCGATGCGTGCTTCCGGCACCAGTTCTGCCAATCGCTGGGTGGCTTTCTCGATATTTTCCACGTCGTTATACAAATAGTACACTTGTCCACCGCGCAGAATTTCACGCAGGATGGCTTCACGCACCATCAGATTGTCATACTCGCGCACGAACGTTTTCACGGCTAAGCGGCGGGCTGGAGGCGTGGCGATGATCGACAGATCGCGCATCCCACTCATTGCCATATTGAGCGTTCGTGGAATCGGCGTAGCGGTCAGCGTCAGGATATCGACATCCGCTCGCATCGCTTTGATGCGCTCTTTGTGACGCACGCCGAAGCGGTGTTCTTCGTCGACAATCAGTAGCCCTAAATCACGCCAGCGCACGTCGCTCTGCAACAGTTTATGGGTGCCGATCAGAATATCGACTTTGCCTTCCTGCGTTTCCTCAAGAATCTGGGTTTGTTCACGCGCGCTGCGGAAGCGGGAGATCATCTCAATCTTCACCGGCCAGTTGGCAAAGCGATCGCGGAAGTTGTCAAAATGCTGCTGTGCCAATAGCGTCGTCGGTACCAGAACGGCAACCTGTTTATGGTTTTCAACCGCTAAAAACGCGGCGCGCATTGCCACTTCGGTTTTACCAAAGCCGACATCGCCACACACCAAACGATCCATCGCCAGAGGTTGGCACATGTCGCTCAGTACGGCGTTGATGGCCTGCGCCTGATCGGGCGTGGTTTCGAAAGGGAAACTTTCGCAGAAAAGCTGGTACTGCGTTTTGTCATGCTTAAAGGCAAAACCGCTCTTCGCCGCACGCTGGGCATAAATATCCAGCAGTTCGGCGGCGACATCACGCACTCTTTCCGCCGCTTTTTGCCGTGCGCGCGACCAGGCTTCACCACCCAGCTTGTGCAGCGGCGCATTCTCATCGGCACCGCCCGCGTAGCGGCTGATCAAATGCAGCGAAGAAACAGGGACGTACAGCTTGTCTTCACCCGCATAGGTCAAAATCAGGTATTCGGCTTTGATGCCACCCGCTTCCAGCGTGGTCAGCCCGACATAGCGTCCAACGCCGTGTTCGAGGTGAACGACGGGCTGTCCCGGACGCAGCTCTGCTAGATTGCGGATCAGCGTATCGGTATTAATCGTGCGGCGACTATCCTGACGGCGACGGCTGACCCGCTCACCCAGCAGATCGCTTTCACAGATTAAGGCGCGTTGGCGTAGGGTGTCGATAAAGCCGTGTTCGCTGGCACCGATGATCAGATAAGTGCCACGCCCCTGTGCCTGCTCTAGCGTATTGATGAGCTTAGGGTTCAGTTTGATGCGTGCCAGCAGTTCTTGTAGCGTTTCGCGACGGCCTTCGCTCTCGACGGAGAAAATGATCTGACCGTCGAACTGTTCGATAAAACGGCGCAGTGCATCCAGCGGTGATTTTTGCTGATGCTGAATCGCCAGATCCGGCAACGGCAGATAGGCCAGATTCACGTTGGCGGCTTTTTCCGGCAGCGTATCGGTTTTCAACTGTACACGCGGCCACGCTTTTAGCTCCGAGAACAGACCGTCTACACGCAGCCAGAGTGAGTCCGATGGCAACAGTGGTCGCATCGGATCGACGCGGCGGCTTTCAAAACGCTGCTGAATATCCTGCCAGAAACGCTCGGCGCTTTGCTCGATATCGCCCGTGTTAACGATCAGCGTGTTGTTCGGGAAGTAGCTGAACAGCGACGGCAGCGGCTCACTGAAGAATAGCGGCTGCCAGTATTCGATCCCTGCGGGCCAGACGCCTTTGCTGACCTGCTGATAAATGTGCTCAGCATCGCGCCGTACCTCGAACTGTTCACGCCATTGGCTGCGGAAAAGTTCGATTGCGGTTTTGTCGGTCGGAAATTCATGTGCGGGCAGCAGATTAATGTGCGGCACTTCATTCAGCGTTCGCTGTGTATCCACATCGAACAGACGCAGGCTGTCGATCTCATCGTCAAAGAAATCGATACGATAGGGCTCTTCGCTCCCCATTGGGAACAGGTCCAACAATGCGCCGCGCGTGGCATATTCGCCGTGCTCCATCACCTGATCGACGCTACGGTAGCCCGCCTGTTCCAACTGCGAACGCAACTTATCGCGCGAGAGGCGCTGGCCTTTCTTCAACACCAGCGCATGGCCATGCAGGAAACTGTGCGGACAAACACGTTGCATCAGCGTATTGACCGGCAGAATCAAGACGCCACGCGTCATGTTGGGCAATTGATAGAGCGTGGAAAGGCGAGTCGAAATAATTTCCTGATGCGGAGAAAAACTATCGTAAGGCAGCGTTTCCCAGTCAGATAGGGTGGTGACGTGCTGGTCGGTAAATTGCTGAATTTCATCGCGCAATCGCAGGGCGTTTTGCATATCGGGCGCGATAAGCACCACCAGCCCGGTGTGGCGTTCAACGATCTCTGCACATTCAACGGCGCAGGCTGCGCCGGTTAACTCGCCCAACAGGCGTTGCTCGCCCGCTTTGGGTGGCAACGAATAACGGTAATTTTCAGGCATCATCTGATTATCGGGTCTCGCCTCCCTGCATCCAGCCAAGAAAAAGCCGTAGAGTGAGGGTGTTAGGGTTCCATAAAGCAGTACTACCCTTTATTATCCTTGATCACTTTGCTTTGGCAACCTTATCCAGACGGATTTCATGTATCAACCTGTCGCTTTATTTATTGGCCTGCGTTATATGCGTGGGCGTGCATCAGACCGCTTTGGCCGGTTTGTCTCCTGGTTATCCGCCATTGGCATCACGCTGGGCGTGATGGCGCTGGTCACCGTGCTTTCCGTCATGAACGGCTTCGAGCGCGAACTGGAAGGCAATATTCTGGGCGTGATGCCTCAAGCGGTGATCTCTACGCCGCAAGGTTCGCTGAACCCGGCCTTAATTCCTGCTTCCTCTTTAGACTCGCTGGACGGCGTAACGCGTGTTGCGCCGCTGACGACGGGCGATGTGGTGCTGCAAAGCGCCCGCAGCGTTGCGGTCGGCGTGATGTTGGGGATCGACCCTGACGAGAAGGAACCGCTGTCACGCTATCTGGTCAACGTCAAACAGCAGCAGCTTCAACCTGGTCAGTATCAAGCCATTTTGGGTGAGAAACTGGCCGATCAACTGGGTGTTAACGCTGGCGATCAAATCCGCATGATGGTGACGAGTGCTAGCCAACTGACGCCGATGGGGCGTATTCCCAGCCAGCGTATCTTCATCGTTGCTGGAACCTTTGCTGCCAACAGTGAAGTAGATAGCTACCAACTGTTGGTGAACCAACAGGATGCCTCACGGCTGATGCGCTACCCGGCGAACCACATTACCGGTTGGCGTTTGTGGCTGGAAAAGCCGCTGTCGGTCGATACGTTGAGTACGCAAACGCTGCCGGAAGGCACGGTCTGGAAAGACTGGCGCGAGCGTAAAGGTGAGCTATTTCAGGCCGTGCGCATGGAGAAAAACATGATGGGGCTGTTGCTCAGTCTGATCGTGGCCGTGGCCGCGTTCAATATTATTACCTCGCTGGGCTTACTGGTGATGGAAAAACAGGGAGAGGTCGCCATTCTGCAAACGCAGGGGCTGACTCAACGTCAGGTGATGGCGGTGTTTATGGTGCAGGGGGGCAGCGCTGGCATTGTTGGCGCGTTGTTAGGGGCATTGCTGGGGGCATTATTGGCCAGCCAACTGAATACGCTGATGCCAGTGCTGGGCGTATTACTGGATGGTGCCGCGTTGCCAGTGGATATTGATCCCATGCAGGTGGTGACGATCGCCATTTCTGCGATGGTGATTGCCCTCTTATCGACACTTTATCCATCATGGCGCGCTGCCACCGTTCAACCCGCTGAGGCTTTACGTTATGAGTGATTTATCATTATTGCAGTGTACTAATTTGTCCAAGCGTTATCAGGACGGCAAGCTGTCTACCGATGTGCTGCGCGATGTATCTTTTGAGATGAGCAGCGGTGAGATGATGGCGATAGTCGGGAGTTCTGGCTCGGGCAAAAGTACGCTGCTGCATGTGCTGGGCGGATTAGATACGCCGACGTCGGGTGAGGTTATCTTTAAAGGTCAACCGTTGAGCACGCTCTCAGCGGCAGCAAAAGCAGATTTGCGCAATCGTGAACTGGGTTTTATTTATCAATTCCATCACCTTCTGCCGGATTTCACCGCGCTGGAAAACGTGGCGATGCCGTTGCTGATTGGCAAAGTACCGACTTCACAGGCGCAGGATAAAGCACGCGAAATGCTGGCGGCTGTCGGACTGGAAGCGCGTAGTCACCACCGTTCATCGGAGCTGTCCGGCGGTGAACGGCAGCGTGTCGCTATTGCCAGAGCGTTGGTTAACAGCCCGTCGCTGGTACTGGCGGATGAACCGACCGGTAACCTCGATCAGCGTACAGCAGATACCATCTTTGAACTGCTGGGGGAACTGAACGTTCGTCAAGGCACCGCCTTTCTAGTGGTGACGCATGACCTGCAATTGGCTGGTCGACTGAACCGCCAACTGGAAATGCGTGACGGTCAATTGCAGCAGGAACTGACCCTGATGGGAGCGCGGCAATGACCTTTCCTCCGCTCTCGTTGCAGATTGGCCTGCGATTTAGCCGTGGCCGTCGGCGTGGCGGCATGGTTTCGCTGATTTCAGTCATTTCGACGCTGGGTATCGCCCTCGGCGTGGCGGTGTTGATTCTCGGCCTGAGTGCGATGAATGGGTTTGAGCGTGAACTGAATAACCGCATTCTTGCGGTGGTGCCACATGGCGAGATCGAGCCAGTTAATCAGCCTTTTGATGGTTGGCAGGACATCCTGCCTACCATCGAGCAGGTGCCCGGTGTCGCTGCCGCCGCGCCTTATATCAATTTCACCGGGTTGTTAGAGAACGGCGCTAAACTTCAGGCAATTCAGGTAAAAGGCGTCGATCCGCAACAAGAAATACACCTCAGTGCGTTACCTAAGTACGTTCTCAATGATGCCTGGCAGCAGTTTCGCCCAGGTGAGCAGCAGGTCATTATCGGTCAAGGCGTGGCAAAAACGCTGAATGTTTCCCAAGGGGATTGGGTCACGGTGATGATCCCGAACAGCGACCCGGAAATGAAGTTGATGCAGCCTAAACGCATCCGGCTCCACGTCAGCGGTATTTTGCAGCTGAGTGGTCAGCTCGATCATAGCTTAGCGTTGATTCCGCTTGCGGATGCCCAGCAGTATCTGGATATGGGGCAGAGCGTGACGGGGATCGCTATCAAGGCCAACGACGTGTTCTCTGCCAATAAACTGGTGCGCGATGCAGGCAAAGCCTCGAATCTCTATGTCCACATTCGCAGTTGGATTGGTACCTATGGTTATATGTATCGGGACATCCAGATGGTGAGAACCATCATGTATCTGGCGATGATCCTGGTGATCGGCGTGGCCTGTTTTAATATTGTTTCAACGCTGGTGATGGCGGTGAAGGATAAAAGTGGCGATATCGCCGTCCTGCGTACGCTGGGTGCGTCAGATGGGCTGATTCGGGCTATCTTTATTTGGTACGGGCTATTGGCCGGGCTGTTGGGCAGTGTGATAGGCGCTGTGGTTGGCGTGATCGCCACCTTGCAACTGACGCCGATTATTCGCGGTATTGAAGCACTCATCGGCCATAAACTGCTGTCCGGCGATATCTATTTTATTGATTTCTTGCCGTCGGAATTACATCTGATGGATGTGTTTATCGTATTGGGTACGTCGCTGGTGCTAAGCCTGATTGCCAGCTGGTATCCGGCGCGGCGCGCCAGTCGGATTGACCCAGCCCGCGTGTTGAGCGGACAGTAAGACAAGCCAACGCACATGCGGCTTGAGAGATGACGGGGATATTCCCTATCGTGTGGCAATGCGAACACACCCTAAGGAGCAGTCATGTACTACGGTTTTGACATGGGCGGTACGAAAATCGAGCTGGGCGTGTTCGACGCTGAGTTGAATAAGGTGTGGCAAAAGCGGGTGCCGACTCCGCGCAATAATTATGATGATTTGCTCACTACGCTGGTCGATCTGGTGCATGAAGCCGACGCACAGGTTGACGTGCTGGGGAGCGTGGGTATCGGCGTGCCGGGCATCCAGAATGAAAGCGGGGCGTTATTCACCGCTAACCTGCCTGCGACGATGGGAAAACCGCTGCGGATTGACTTGTCACAGCGCTTGCAGCGCGACGTTCGCATTAGCAACGACGCCAACTGTTTTGTGCTGTCGGAGGCTTGGGACGCGGAATTTCGTTCCTATCCTGTCGTGTTAGGATTGATTCTGGGCACGGGACTGGGGGGGGGACTGGTGATTAACGGGCGGCCGGTGGAGGGGCGCAACGGCATCGCAGGTGAGTTTGGCCATTTCCGCCTGCCGTCAGACGCATTAGATATCATCGGCGTGGATATTCCCCGTGTGAAATGCGGCTGTGGGCAATTCGGCTGTATCGAAAACTATATTTCCGGTCGCGGTTTTGAATGGTTATACGAACATCTGTATGGCGAAGCCCTGCCAGCGGTAACTATCATTCGGCACTATCGTGGCGGAGAAGAAAAAGCGCTGGAATTTGTCGACCGTTTTATGGATTTGCTGGCGGCCTGTTTGGGCAATTTACTAACCTTGTTCGATCCGCACTTGTTGGTATTGGGCGGCGGCTTGTCGAATTTTGACGAAATTTATCAAATTCTGCCGACGCGTCTCCCTTCGCGACTTTTACCGATTGCGAAACTGCCACGTATAGAGAAAGCGCGTCATGGCGATGCGGGCGGCGTACGTGGCGCGGCATTGCTACACTTAATGGATAACTAGCTGGAGAAAGTATGTATACGCGTCAACGATTAGGGCGTTTTCATAAGGGAAAGCGTATGCGGCAACAGCGTCTTCGGGCGCGTATTTTCCATCGTGATTATCTGGCTGCAAGCGAAGTGAAAAAGCCGCGCGTTGTGGTACTGACGGGCGCAGGCATTTCAGCGGAATCGGGTATTCGTACTTTTCGCGCAGCCGATGGTCTGTGGGAAGAGCACCGAGTTGAGGATGTCGCGACGCCTGAAGGCTTTCAACGTAATCCCGAACTGGTGCAGGAATTTTATAACGCCCGTCGTCGTCAATTACAGCAGCCGGAAATTGTGCCGAATGCCGCGCATCTGGCCTTGGCGAATCTGGAAGCGATGCTGGAAGACAATTTCCAACTGATCACACAGAACATCGATAACCTGCATGAGCGAGCTGGTAGCCAGCGGGTGATTCATATGCATGGTGAGTTACTGAAAATACGCTGTAGCCAGAGTGGACAGATTTTTGAGTGGACGGACGATCTCGCCGTCGGTGAACGCTGCCACTGCTGTCAATTTCCCGCGCCGTTACGCCCGCATGTCGTGTGGTTTGGCGAAATGCCGCTGCACATGGACAAGATTTACCATGCGCTGTCGCAGGCGGACTACTTTATTGCGATTGGTACGTCGGGGCATGTCTATCCCGCCGCAGGTTTTGTTCATGAAGCTCACTCGCATGGAGCCTACACGCTAGAGCTGAATCTCGAACCTAGCCAGGTAGAAAGCCAGTTTGATGAAAAAATTTACGGCCCCGCGAGCACCGTCGTGCCCGAGTTTGTCGGTGCCTGGCTGACGCGTGGCAAAAGCATCAAATTTTAACCATCAGCAAAACGTGAAAACGTCATGAATCGTATGAAGATGGCGTTTTCTCTTGCCGATCGTTGCCGCAGCAACATTCGTCAAGCTGATCGAAAGGCAACATGGCGGCGTGATTAAAGAAACAATATTCACTCTCGCTACAGCGAGTATGCGCAGCGGTTTCTGTCGGCGAGACCGTCTGCGGCGGCTGTTGGCTGTCATGGCGTGACTGTGCTCCATGAAGAGATAAGGTTCGTCGGAAAAAGCCCAGCATAGCGTTACCCTCACGGTATCTCATTACGATGTTAATGAGATAATTATGCTAATGAGAGTTATTCTCATCAATGTAAGCTAAGCGTAGTTGATAATTCGATGATGGGGGAATGACAATTGTCAAAATACATATCCAAAATTGTTCTATAGCACCGCTATGCCTCATCTTACAAAGCCTTATCATAGTCAGTCTGAACGGTCAGAATGTCCGTCTGGCCTCGGCAGCCAACGCTTTCAGATAATTCAGATCGCACAATTCTACCTGATGGCCCCGATAGGTAATGTGGCCTTGCCGCTTCCAGTCTGACATTAATCGACTCAATGTTTCACCGCGCATCCCCAATGATGTAGCGAGCTGGCCGCGGCTCACCGGCAATGTCAGGTGTTGAGTTTGCTGAATGTGATGCTGCCGCAGCAGGTAATCTGCCAGACGCTGTGGCGCGGAGCTGGAGGTCAGCCAGTCGATTTGGTTGATCGTCGAGTAGAGCTTTTTGCCCAGATAGTTGAGCAGACGCAGCGCTAGCTCTGGGCGTTGCAAACAAAACTGATGAATATCCTGTCGCGGAATCATCAGCGTGTGCCCGTCGCTCAGCGCACGGATATTCATCGGGAAGCGGCCGTGATCCATAAATACGGCGGCGATGGCGACAAATTCTCCACGTTCAAACTGCCCGAAAATTTTCTCGTCTCCGCCATAGGTATGGCGAAAAGCCTGCAATTTCCCCGTTTCAACCAGCAAACAGTGCTGCATTTTGTCGCCTTCGCGAAACAGGACGTCATCCTGCCGGAAAAACAGACGCTCGCTTTTGGCTAATAGTTCACACACCACGTCGCTGGGTTCGCCGCGCATCCAGTCATGCTGAAACAGCACGTCGCCGTATTCATCGGGCGATAGCGCCTTTTTGACAAATGTCATTTGCCCTCCCAGAGGCTGGTATTACCATCAAGCTAGTAAATGAAAATAATAATCACTTGCATGAATTCAGCAAGCAAAATCACGGCACGCTGAATCGAAAATAGCGGAGCGTTTCCATGAAAGACAATACTCTTCCGGCGGCACAGGCGCTGGTTCTCCACGAATTGATTACCCCAACCGAACACGGTATTGCCAGCCGCGTATTGGCACGTACCGACGGCGGCAATGTTACGCTGTTTGCCTTCGATCAAGGGCAGGGGTTGAGCGAACACAGTGCGCCTTATGATGCACTGGTTATGGTACTTGAAGGTGAATTATTGCTTACGATCGGGGGTGAACCCGTTGTCGCACAGCCCGGCACGCTGGTGCGTATGCCTGCCAATATCCCTCATGCCGTTGATGCGCAGCAGTCATCACGTATGTTGCTGACCATGTTGAAGACGCTGAAAGCTCAGTAAACGGCTACGGCGATAACACAGAATTAAGGAGTGACAGTATGAGCGATCATGAAGCAGGACATAAATTTCTAGCCCGATTGGGGAAAAAACGTCTGCGTCCCGGTGGCAGAAAGGCAACGGAGTGGCTCCTCAGTCAGGCGGGATTCCGGCCGGACAGCGTGGTGCTGGAAGTTGCCTGCAATATGGGCACCACGGCGATGGAAATCGCGCGGCGTTTTGGCTGTCAGGTCATTGGCGCGGATATGGATAAAGCGGCGCTACAGAAGGCGCAGGAAAATGTCGCAGCGAACGGTCTGGCGTCGCAGGTCACGATTATGCAGGCGAATGCGCTGGAACTGCCGTTTCCCGATAATCACTTTGACGTGGTGATTAATGAAGCCATGCTGACGATGTACGCTGACAAGGCCAAGAGCCGCATTATTGCCGAATATTATCGCGTGCTGAAACCGGGCGGCCGCCTGATTACCCACGATATCATGCTGCTTTCCGAGAAGGACACCGGAGCATTGCAGGCGGTGGAACAGATGCATAAGGCTATCAACGTACACGCTCAGCCGATGCTGCGTGAGCGCTGGGTTACGCTGTTTCAGGAGTCTGGCTTTAGCAAGGTCAACTATGATAACGGCGCGATGACGCTGCTGACGCCCCAAGGGCTGATTTATGATGAAGGCGTGGCCGGTGCGGCGCGTATCGTAAAAAATGCGCTGAAAAAAGAAAACCGCAGCATGTTCTTCAACATGTTTCATACCTTCCGCCGTAATCGAAACCAGCTTAACTATATTGCGGTATGCAGCACCAAGTAATAGCTGTATGCATTTTGAATGCGTCGCGGTAGAAAGGAAAAAGCGTGTAAGGTAGGTGAAATCGTTTAACATACGTGACAACGTTTAGAGATGTTTCATGCGGTGAACCGTTATGGCACATGCTCTTATTGCGCTCTTTTTCTTGCGCAGAACTCCTTGTTACGGTGAACAATGCAGCCATTACCGCTGGGCGATACCACGCTAAAACACGCGACGCCATTGCCCCATTACAGCCAGCTAAAACAACAGCAATGCAGACGCGATCGTCGGAGTCTGGCACTGCTGTTAGCGTTTCTCGTGCTCACGCTGGTTGTAAGCCTGTGCGCCGGGGAACGCTGGATTTGGCCGACAGCCTGGCTGGATGATGCGCAGCAACTCTTTGTCTGGCAACTGCGATTACCCAGAACGTTAGCCGTGATGCTGGTGGGTGCCAGTCTGGCCATGTCTGGCACTGTCATGCAAGCCGTCTTTGATAATCCGTTGGCTGAACCGGGGCTGCTGGGTGTCGCGAACGGCGCAGGCGTAGCCTTGGTGCTAACGGTACTGCTGGGGCAAGGGCTCTTACCTGTCTGGGTGTTAAGCCTGAGCGCCATTGCCGGTGCGCTGTTGATTACCTTTCTGTTACTCCATTTTGCCCGTCGTCATATTTCCAATACTCGTTTACTACTCATCGGCATTGCGCTCGGGATTATCTGTAGCGCGGTGATGACCTGGGCGGTCTATTTCAGTACCAGTCTCGATTTACGCCAGTTAATGTACTGGATGATGGGTGGCTTCAGCGGTATTGACTGGCGGCACGGCTGGTTGATGTTGACGCTCTTGCCGCTGTTGCTGTGGCTAAGTCGTCAGGGCGCGGTGTTGAATGGACTGGCGCTGGGCGAAATTCAGGCGCGTCAATTGGGCATCCCAGTTTACCGCTGGCGGACGGTTCTCGTGCTGGTCATGGGTGTACAGGTTGGGCTGAGCGTGGCACTGGCCGGTATCATCGCGTTTATTGGCTTGGTGATTCCGCACATGTTGCGATTGTGCGGACTGACCGATCAGCGTTATTTATTGACCGGATGTGCGTTAGCCGGTGGCGGTGTTCTGTTGCTAGCAGATACGGTCGCGCGCATTGCGCTGAGTTCTGCCGAGTTGCCGATAGGCGTGGTTACCGCTACGCTGGGATCGCCATGGTTTATCTGGCTATTATTACGTAATCGACTGTAGCGATACGTCTTGTGTTACCCACTCTTGTTTGATCAACGCTGTTTTATCACTGAAGGGAGCAAAACGATGAGCACTGAAATCTATGCTATTCCACTGACCACTATCGATGGGAAAGCGACAACGTTCGAAGCGTTTAAAGGGCAGGTTGCTTTAGTCGTCAATGTCGCTTCTCAATGCGGCCTGACTAAACAATATGACGCATTGGAAAAACTCTACGAAACCTATCGTGACAAAGGCTTAGTCGTACTGGGATTCCCATCAAATGAATTTGCAGGTCAAGAACCGGGCTCGGAAGAAGAGATCCAGGCATTCTGCCGTGGGACATTTGGCGTTCAGTTCCCGATGTTCAGCAAGATTGAAGTGAACGGTGAGAACCGTCACCCGCTGTACCAACTGTTGATTCGCCAGCAGCCGGAGGCCAACGGCACCTGGAAAAGTGATTTTTTTGCACGTTTGGTCAATAAAGGCCGTAAGCCCAAGAACCCGGAAGATATCCTGTGGAACTTCGAGAAGTTTCTGGTCGATCGCGAAGGGCGCGTAATTGAGCGCTTTGCGCCAGATATGTCGCCTGACCATGACACCATCGTGAAAGCGATAGAAGCGGCGTTGGCAAAATAATTGACGCAGCAAACTTCCTCGGTATTGCAACTGCGGCAGGCCAGCGTCTTGCCGCGTTTGTTGCCAACGAATGCAGAATGCCGTCGCGGTGAACTGCTACACATCATTGGCCCGAATGGTGCGGGAAAGAGCACCTTGCTGGCAAGAGCGGCTGGCTTATTGGCAGGAGAAGGGGAAGTCTGTTTGGCGGGCACGCCGCTGTCGCAGTATACGGCAGCGGATTTAGCCGTGCGGCGCGCCTATTTGGCACAGCAGCAACCGCCGCTGGCGCTCATGCCAGTGTTTCAGTATTGGCAACTGCATCAACCGCCGCTGGCGCAGGAATACGCGGTTGAAAAGGTGGTGCATTTTCTGGCGGAACGCCTGATGTTAACCGACAAGCTGGCGCGCCCGCTCACGCAGCTATCGGGAGGCGAGTGGCAGCGTGTTCGGCTGGTGGCGGCGCTATTGCAGATTTGGCCGACGTTCAACCCGCACGCACGTCTGTTGCTGCTGGACGAACCGACCAACAGTCTGGATGTGGCCCAGCAGGTGGCGCTGGATTCGTTACTGAGCGAACTCTGTCGCTTGGGGATTGCCGTCGTGGTTTGCGCACACGATCTCAACCATAGCGCCCACCATGCCGATCGTGTGTGGCTGCTGTCGGCAGGCATGCTGGTGGCACAGGGCGCAACGGAGGATGTCATGCTGCCGGAGGTGTTATCGCCTGTGTTCGGCGTCGCGTTTCAGCGGCACGTGGTTGATGGCAGAAATTGGATCATCACTCGCAGCGCCTAACCCTTCTCGTTAGAAATAGGTGCTGTCAGAAAATAGGAAAAATCGCCTTTACTTGCCAGTCACCCCGATTAAACGCTAAATTAATCCAATACCTAGCATTTTCAAACGCGAGAGGTTTATGGCCTCAGCGGTTTTATGGTAATCGCGCATGATACGTTTACGATCTAGTTTGATCCTACGATACAGTTTGCTCCTCGCCAGCCTGATTTTGGTCGGCTGTAGCAGTAGTCGGCATAATAATCCGCCGCCGAATGCGCGTCTGAGCGATTCGATCATGGTGATGGTGCAGCTAAACGATCAACTGGGACAATGGTATCGAACGCCTTATCGCTATGGCGGTCTGGATCGTAACGGCGTCGATTGCTCTGGTTTCGTCTATCTGACGTTTCGCGATAAGTTTGGCATGCAGTTGCCGCGTACGACGGAAGAACAAACCGAGCTGGGTGAACGTATTGACCGCGATAATCTGCTGCCGGGTGATTTGGTCTTTTTCAAAACGGGCAGCGGCAGCAGTGGGCTGCATGTCGGTATTTATGATAAAGACGACCAGTTCATTCACGCGTCTACCAGTCAGGGCGTCATCCGCTCGTCGCTGGATAACGTATATTGGAAACGGGCTTACTGGCAGGCCCGCCGAATCTAACGCCTTCCTTATTTTACTTATATACCCTAGATAATTCGAATTGCGTGAAGGCGGCAACTGCACGAATCCCCAGGAGCTTACTCAGGTAAGTGACTGGGGTGAGTAAAGGAAGCCAACGCACAAGCAGTTCGAAGTATGACGGGGATAGCATTGGAGCTGCTCATGTCCTCGTCCTCTTTGCGTTTACTCATCTCCGACTCTTACGACCCCTGGTTTAATCTAGCCGTTGAGGAGTGCATCTTTCGCCAGATGCCCACCACGCAGCGGGTGCTGTTTTTATGGCGCAATGCAGAAACCGTAGTCATTGGCCGCGCCCAGAATCCGTGGAAAGAGTGTAATACGCGGCGGATGGAAGAGGATGGCATCAAGCTGGCGCGTCGCAGCAGCGGGGGCGGGGCGGTCTTTCACGATCTCGGCAATACCTGTTTTACTTTCATGGTGGGTAAGCCGGAATACGATAAAAGCGTTTCTACGCAGATTGTTTTGGATGCACTCAACTCGCTCGGATTAAAGGCCAGTGCGTCTGGTCGTAACGATCTGGTGGTGGAAACTGCTGACGGCGTGCGCAAGGTGTCCGGCTCTGCCTATCGTGAAACGAAAGATCGCGGTTTCCATCACGGCACGCTGCTGCTGAACGCAGATCTCAATCGTTTAGCGGATTATTTGAACCCGGATATTAAAAAGTTACAGGCGAAAGGGATTACGTCCGTGCGTTCTCGCGTCGCCAATCTGGTGGAATTACTGCCTTCTGTCGATCATCGGGTGATTTGTCAGGCCGTAACGCAGGCTTTCTTTGATTATTTCGGCGAACAGTGCGAACCGGAAATCATCTCGCCTTCCGCCTACCCAGATTTACCGGGATTCAGCGAACAGTTTGCACGTCAAAGTAGCTGGGAATGGAACTTCGGTCAGGCACCGGATTTCACTCATTTACTGGATAACCGATTTACTTGGGGCGGCGTTGAATTACATTTCGATGTGGAACGCGGCGTCATTGTTCGTGCGCAAATTTATACTGATAGCCTGAACCCCGCGCCGTTAGAAGCGCTGGCGTCCGCATTACAGGGAACGGCATATCGTCCGGAAGCCTTGGCGGCCGCGTGTCAGGCACTGATAACGGCTTTCCCCGAACAGCAAAACGAATTGCAGGAACTGGCGGATTGGCTGGAGCAGAGTCTGCGTTAATGCGATAGAGCGGTGTTTTTCTGAAGATAAACCACAACTAGTCGAATAAGGGGATATGGATTGAAGAAAACACTCGTTACCGCGTTGCTATTAGCCGTTACGACCGCTACCTATGCCAACGATGATTTCGGCAAGGCCTTAGATGACCAACTAACGGCCTGTACTAACAAAGCTGAAAACACCTTAGCCACAAATGACTGTTTCAACATCGGCTTGAAGGCATGGGACACCGAGTTAAACAAGCAATACAAGTTACTCTTAGCCGACCAATCAGAAGATTTCAAAGCCAACTTGAAGAAATCACAGGTTGCATGGATCAAGTACCGTGATTCATACCTTGAAGCCATGCAGAGCTTCTATATGCAGCAAGATGGTACAATCTGGGGGATCGTCATGTCACATGCCAAGTTACGAGTGACACGCGATAAAGCCATTGAGTTATACAAACTGCGTACCAGTACAGACTTGGAAGGTTGATAGGGCTAAGTACTAGAATTTGGGTGATCTCAGCACTTACAAAAATCGTAACAGCAAAACGAACTACAGGAACTAGCTGATTGGTTGGAGCAAAGTTTGCGTTAGATCGTGAGGTAGGGCTCTGAATAAACTGGCAGCATGACAGAAAGGCACTTTTCGTGCTTAGTGCGAGCAAGCGTGGTGGATTCGCCTATAATAATAACGTAATGTGATTATTATTCATTCTGTGTAGTACAGGATCATGCGCATCCATCTTGCTGTTGATTACACCAGTGACTACGTTTTTTGGCCGATATTCAGGTTGGATGGAACGCTGTTGGCCGTTGAAATGATCAGCCATTTTAACGGTCTTGCGGGTAAGTTGAGCATGCCTGCCGATATTCTCTTCATGCAGTTAAGTCCGCAACAACAATATGATTTTATTCATGAACAGCTTGTTTTTATCAAAGAGAAGTCCGCATGGTTTATCGATAACCACATTCAGTTGGTGTTGAAGGTTGGACGTCAGATAACCGAGATGTTGATTAAATCCGACGTACTGCGCGGCGAGATCAAACACCTCAATTTTGTTTTTTTGGAGATTAATGAGCTTTTTCCGCAATTATCGCAGGGAAAAGAAAACGCGGCTCTGCTGAACTTGAGTCAATCCATTCCTTTATGGCTGGATAATTTTGGTTCTGGAAAGGCCACGCTTAAACCGCTGCACGACGGATTAGTTCGCGGTGTGAAGCTGGATCGTCAGTTTATCGGGCAGCTTTTATTGCGGCCAACGAATACGCTGATGATGGAGCCGTTATTACGGACGATTAAAAACAGTTATTCAGGCATCAGTATTATCGCCAAGGAGATTAATAATGTGGCGATCTTGAATAAAATCGGGCAACTGAATATTGATGCCGTTCAAGGGCAAATGTGGCCTGCCGTGCATTTCGAACAGCTTGAGCCGCGTACGGTGCTTATCGGCTAATTCAATAGACTCATCGTGTTCAGGGAGATGGTTCCTCCTGAGTATACGTTATGAAAATAATACCCCTGTGTTTCCTCCGTGTTAATTTCATTGCCATCCCTCTACACTTTCTACATACCCGTTAGTCGTTGTGTAGTGAGCGTATGGCTCTCTTCACCTGAACAGGGTGGTCCTAGGGAGACAGAATGCAGCAAATACCGTTATTCAAAAATCACTACTTTCATCAACTACTGGGGTTCTATACCGCGCTACAGCCAACGCCGTTGCATGGTGCTCGTCTGCTTTATCACAGCGAAGGATTGGCCGCAGAGCTTGGTTTATCTTCCGACTGGTTTACGCCAGAACAGGATGACGTCTGGAGCGGTGCGCGTTTGCTGCCGGGAATGGAGCCGTTGGCGCAGGTGTATAGCGGCCATCAGTTTGGCGCGTGGGCCGGTCAATTAGGTGACGGGCGTGGCATCTTGCTGGGGGAACAACAACTGGCGGATGGCCGCAGCATGGACTGGCACCTGAAAGGTGCGGGGCTAACGCCATATTCGCGTATGGGCGATGGCCGTGCTGTGCTGCGTTCGGCAATACGCGAATTTCTGGCCTCGGAAGCGATGCACCATCTGGGGATTCCCACTACACGGGCGCTGACGATTGTCACCAGCGAACATCCGGTGCAGCGTGAGCAGGAAGAGAAGGGCGCAATGCTGCTGCGCGTGGCGGAAAGCCATGTGCGCTTCGGTCATTTTGAACACTTCTACTATCGTCGTGAACCGGAAAAAGTGCGTCAGCTGGCGGAATATGTGATTGCCCGTCATTGGCCGCAGTGGGAAAACGATGAACATCGTTATGAGCTGTGGTTTGGCGATGTGGTAGAGCGTACCGCACGGCTGATTACGCATTGGCAGGCGGTTGGTTTTTCGCACGGTGTAATGAATACGGACAACATGTCGATTCTGGGGCTGACTATCGACTACGGCCCTTATGGTTTTTTAGATGCTTATCAGCCGGGCTTTATTTGCAATCACTCTGACCACCGTGGGCGCTACGCGTTTGATAATCAGCCTGCCGTGGGATTGTGGAATTTGCATCGGTTGGCACAGGCGTTGTCGGGACTGATGGATACCGACACGTTGGAACGTGCGCTTGCGTGCTATGAACCGGCACTGATGCAGCACTATGGCACGCTGATGCGCGCCAAACTGGGTTTATTTAGCGCCAGTTCTGAAGACAATGACGTGCTGGTTGGGCTGTTGCGCCTGATGCAGCAGGAAGGCAGCGATTACACCCGCACATTCCGTCTACTGGCAGACAGCGAAAAGCAGGCATCGCGCTCCCCGCTCCGTGATGAGTTTATTGACAGAGCGGTATTCGATAGCTGGTTTTTGACCTATCGCCAGAGATTGATGAAGGAAGATCAGGGTGATGAGGAACGTCGTCGTCTGATGAATGCGACGAACCCGAAATATATTCTGCGTAATTATCTGGCGCAAATGGCGATTGAACGCGCGGAAAGTGATGACATCAGCGTGCTGGCACGTCTGCATCAGGCACTGTGTCGGCCATTTGACGAACAGCCGGATAGCAACGATTTGGCGGCGTTACCGCCAGAGTGGGGCAAGCATCTGGAGATATCCTGCTCCAGCTAAGCCGGAGCAGGGGGACAGACTATTGGCGCAGATAAACCTGTGGGATGGCGTAGTCAGGATGCGAACCCACGCTAAGATCGGCACGATACCAGTGTGCCAGCGTCTCTGCCTGTAGCACGTCCGCAGGCGAGCCTTGTGCGACCAGTTTGCCTTCGTGCAGCAGCAGAATGCGGTCGGCATACAGCGCCGCCAGATTCAGATCGTGCAGGACACAGCATACGGCTAGGGGCTGTTCACGCGTGAGTTGCTTGAGCAGCCGTAACAGGTGCTGCTGATGGTACAGATCCAGCGCCGAGGTCGGTTCATCGAGAAATAACCAGCCCGGCGTCGGTTCGGGATGCCACAGCTGCGCCAGCACACGAGCCAATTGTACCCGCTGTTGCTCCCCACCTGAAAGATGGCGATAGTCGCGCGTCGCCAGTTCCAGGCAGCCCGTTTGCGCCATGACCTGTTGAACCACGTCATCATTTTTCGGGTAGCGCCCATGCGGAGAACGCCCCATCGCGACGACATCCTTCACGCTAAACGCAAACGCCATGCCACTATACTGACGCATCACCGCTCGCGTTTTTGCCAGTGCGCCGGGCTGCCAGTGCGAAAAAGGTTGTCCGGCTAACAGGCATTCACCTTCATCGGGCGTCAAATAACCGGTCAGTAAACGGAGCAGGGTAGATTTCCCCGCGCCGTTAGGGCCAATAATCGCAACGATCTCCCCACAATTCAGCTCCAGAGAGACATCATCGGTCAGATAGCGGCCGTTGGTCTGAAAGCGCAGATTGCGGGCAGCTAAGGTCCGGTCGAGCGCTAAGTCAGTCATTGCCGCGTCCTTTATGCTGAACGATCAGCCATAAGAAGTAGGGGCCACCAATCAGGCTGCTTAACAGACCAACGGGCATTTCTGCCGGAGAGAGCAGCGTGCGTGCCAGCGTATCGGCAAACAACAACAGGCAGGCTCCGCCGAGGATAGAGCTAGGAAGGAGCCAGCGGTGATCGGCACCCAGATGCATGCGCATCAGGTGTGGGATGATAAGTCCGATAAACCCGATTACGCCGCTAACCGCCACCGCCACGCCAACCAGTAGCGAACTCAGCAACAGTAGCGTGTATTTGGTGCGTTTCACGTTAACGCCGAGGTAGTGTGCTTCTTCATCCCCTAACTGCAATAGGTTCAGACGGCGCGCGTAATATAAGGTGGCGATCATCGCAGGAATGACCAACGTGCTGGCGACGAGCAACATGGGCCACTGTGCTTGTCCGAGACTCCCCATGCCCCACAGCGAGAACTGGCGCAACTGCTGATCGGTACTGAGGTAGGTCAAGACGCCGATGAGGGCAAGGCACAGGGCATTGAGCGCGATGCCTGCTAGCAGCAGTCGTGTTAATCCACCCTGTTCTGAACGGCTGAGAATAAAGATGATGGCCGTAATCGCCAGACTCCCCGCGAAGGCGGCGAACATCGGACCATAAAGCGCCAACAGCGGAGGCAGGCCGAGCGGTAGCACGATAGTCAGCGCTACGCAGAGGGCGGCACCGCTGCTGATACCCAGCAGGCCGGGGTCAGCGAGCGGATTACGAAACAGCCCTTGCATAATCGCGCCGGAACAGGCCAGCGCACCGCCGACGAGTATCGCCAGCAGCACGCGGGGAACGCGGATATTCAGCCAAATATGCCAGATCGGATCGTCAAACGGCGTGTGCCAGAGCAGGTTGAGCGATAGACTCAGTGCGCCCATGTTGGCGGCACCCACCATCAGTGCCACCATCAGTAACAGTAGTGCGATCAACCAAGAGCGCGGGTGAAACCGTGATGTCATTTTATCGCTTCGGCTGTCTGACGCAGCGTTGCCATCAGCGCTGGGGTTTCGAGCGTAAAGCCGAGCATCGCCATGTCATCGACGACTAACAGACGCTTGTTTTTACCGGCAGGGGTCAGTTCCAGACCGGGTAATTTCCAGACCTGTGCTTCACCACCCAGTGTTTTCAGCCCCTGACTGGAGATCAGAATCAGATCCGGCGCACTAGCAATCACGCCTTCCTGCGACAGCGGCTGATAGCGCTCAACGTTTTGCATGGCATTTTTCAAGCCTGCACTGCGGATAATGGTGTCTGGCGGGGTATTTTTACCCGCTGCCAGCGCGGTCATGCCGCCGTGGCTGAGAATGAAGAGCACGTTAACCGGCAGCGGTGATGTTTTTACTGCCGCTAATTTCTGCTGATAGGCTTCCGCCAGTTTTTTACCTTCTTCCTCTTTTCCTAGCGTCTGAGCGATAGCACCGATTTTCTTCGGCACGGCATCCAGCGATGGCTCGGCGGTCACATGAACCACTTTGGTACCGCTCTCCGCAACCTGCTGCAAAGTGAGCGATGGCTGAGACAGATCGCTGGCGACAACCAGAGAAGGTTTCATTGCCAGAATGCCTTCGGTGTTGAGCTGACGCATGTAGCCCACATCAGGCAGCTTTTTCACGGCTTCTGGGTGCAGACTGGTGCTGTCGCGTGCAACCAGATCTTTCTCTGCACCCAACGCGTAGATGATTTCCGTAACGTCGCCACCGATAGAAACGACACGTTCGGCAGCGGACACCCCTAGCGGGAGTGTCAATAACAGGGGGAATAGCCAGTTTTTCATGCGGCAAGATCCTTACGCGGTTTCAGGGCGTCGATCTGGTCGCGCCACTGTTGTTGTTCCGGCGTCCCTTCGGTACGTTGCCCGAAGAGCTGTGCAATTTGAGAACCGTCTGCGGCATAGAGTTCGAGACTGGTCACGATACCGTCGGCCGTCGGTTTACGTGTGATCCAGCTTTCGGCAATCGCACCTTCGATCAGGTGCAGAGTAAAATCTTTATTAAAGATATTAATCCATTCTGCGTGTTGCTCCATGCGTTCTACACGTTCAAGCGTGCCGGTGAAGATTTGCACACAGCCACGGTTACCGACGAATACCATGATCTCATTCTGATCTTCACGCGCGGCAAACAGAATTTGTGACAGCGCATTGTTTTCTACGCGGTAGGCTAAATCGTCAGCGACCGAGTTAAACGCCTGCTGACGCGTCAGGTTATAGCGTCTCAGCAGAATGAAGAAATCATGCACATCCGTCATCGCACGCCAGTCTGCTTCAAACTGAGGATTATGGTCAATGGCCTGCTCGGCGGCTGCATTGTTACCTACTGGACGAAACGCCAACGCCGGGTTTTCGCTGCTGGTAAATTTCTCAACGAATAGCTGCCAGGCGGCCATGTCCGTGGTGTCGGTCGTGTAGATCTTCAGAATGGCATCACCCTGATGATCGAAAAATTGAATACTCTGACGCTCACCGCGCGCGGTGTTCTCACGCAGCGCAAAGGCGGAAGCCCATTGAGAAAGGAACAAACGCAGATCCAACTCGCGGGGGTTGAGGATAAGACCAGCATGCCCATCAAGCGTCTGATTTTGGTAGTAACCGGTATGCTCATGCACGGCGTACTCGTTGCGTGTGATTGACTTGGTATTACCAACCTGCTCCAGCGCACTTAACCAAACTTTGGCGTCACCCTGTAGGCGCTGCGCATCGTGTCCGACGCGGGCATGAGTCAGTTCTGCTTCGCTGATGCTGAGCAGCGCAGCCAGATCGCGTGCGTATTTACGCGGATGTTCAACTTTAGCCTGGAGGTACTGTTGGTAAATGGAGGTCTGCATCTCGTTCGTTCCCTTAATCGTTGTCGTAGAGATTATAGCAATGAATGAGAATCATTTTCATGTAACAAAAACGCAACCTCAAGTGAAGTTTTCTTAATAAGTGGAATAAGAGAAATCGAGAGAGGGATTTACGTGCTGCGAGATAACGAGAAAAGTGGCAGAAACGAAGAAAAACGGCTGGCACAACTCTGTGGAAGGAGAGTGTGCCAGCAAGTATCGGATTAAAAACGGCTATCGATGGCGCTTGCCAGACGCGCCAGTAGCGTTTCAGTATCCTGCCAGCTCAGGCAAGGATCGGTAATGGATTGGCCATACGTCAACGCCAGAGGGTTGATTGCGGGCTGACTCCCTTCGATTAAGAAACTTTCCGCCATGATGCCCGCGATGGCGCGTGAACCGCCGCGAATTTGCTGGCAGATATCATCGGCAACATCAAGCTGGCGACGATGCTGTTTCTGACAGTTGGCATGACTGAAATCGATCACCAGATGCTCAGGCAGAGAAAACTCGCTGAGATGCGCGCAGGCGGCAGCAATATCTTCCGCATGGTAATTCGGTTTTTTCCCGCCGCGCATAATAATGTGGCCAAACGGATTGCCCTGCGTTTTGTAAACCGACATGAAACCTTGTTTGTCTGGTGAGAGAAACATGTGCTGAGCGCGTGCGGCACGGATCGCATCGACGGCGATGCGCGTATTGCCATCCGTCCCGTTTTTGAAGCCGACAGGGCAGGATAGCGCAGACGCCATCTCGCGGTGGATTTGGCTTTCGGTGGTTCTCGCACCGATCGCGCCCCAGCTAATCAGGTCGGCAATATATTGACCGGTGACCATATCGAGGAATTCCGTTGCGGTCGGCAATCCAAGTTGATTGATGTCCAGCAGCAGACGGCGAGCGATCTCCAGCCCTTCGTTTACCTGAAACGTGCCATTGAGTGCGGGATCGGAAATCAGCCCCTTCCAGCCCACTACCGTGCGCGGTTTTTCAAAATAAGTGCGCATGACAATTTCCAGCCGATCCTGATACTGCGTGCGTAGCGCAGCCAGACGACGCGCATAATCCAAGGCGCTATCGGTATCATGAATCGAGCAGGGTCCAACCACGACGAGTAAGCGTGGATCGTGGCCGGAAAGAATGGCTTCAATTTTTTTACGTGACGAGGTGACATTTTCGGCAATGGCGGGGGTAATCGGGAGTCTGGAAAGTAGCGTTTGGGGCGTAACCAGACTCTCGATGCGCGCGCTCCGCAGTTCATCTGTTTGTAGCATGTTTTGTCTCTGAATACGGTCAAGTTGAAAACGTGTCATCACCGAAAAAGCGTTGACCTGAAAGTATTTCAGACCCTGTTTTCAAGCTGTGTTTTCAACTAAAAGGTTGCTTCGCAGCGGCGAAATGCCGGGAAGTGATGGTGCACACAATAAACGAAATGACACACATTACAACCGTATTAGGACAAAAAATCTATCATGTACTAGTACATTCTTCGGCTCATGCCGAGAATGTCGATGATTTTGGCAGAGATTTCCTCAACGGAATAATTAGTGGTATTGAGATATTTAATCTGATGTTTGCGAAATAGCGCTTCGACTTCGTTAAGTTCCATACGGCACTGGCGCAGGGAAGCATAGCGACTATTGCCTCGGCGCTCTTCACGAATTGCTGCCAGTCGTTCGGCATCAATGGTGAGCCCGAATAGCTTGTGCTGGAAGGGTTTCAGCGCATCGGGCAGGCGCAGGTTGTCCATATCATCGGCGATGAAAGGATAGTTAGCGGCGCGGATACCAAACTGCATTGCCAGATACAGGCTGGTCGGCGTTTTGCCACAGCGTGATACGCCCAGCAAAATAACCTGAGCCTGATCGAGATTGCGCAGCGAAATACCGTCATCGTGTGCCAGCGTGTAGTCGATAGCGGCGATACGGGCGTCGTATTTACTCAGGTTATTGGCCGTCAAACCGTGAGTGCGGTTAGCAATTGGCGTCGGCGGCGTGTTCAACTCTTCCTGCAAGGGCGCCACTAACGCCTGTACGATATCCTGGCAAAATCCTTCGCTGCTGATAATAATGTTACGAACGGTCGGTGTGACGATGGAGTAAAACACCAGCGGGCGTACGCCCGTTTGCTGATACAACGTATTGATTTGCTCACACACGGCTTTGGCGCGGGCTTCACTTTCGACGAAAGGTAAGGTATAGCTAACGGTGTTTACGGGGAACTGGGACAGCACCGCATGACCCAATACTTCTGCCGTAATGGCCGTACCGTCTGAGACATAAAACACGCTTCTTTCCACATAACCCCCTTGTGATATTTCCGACCGCTCGAACACGTTAACCTCGTCAAAAAATGCATTTAAATAATACTTTTATTAAAACGCTATTTCATTATCTTCATGATAAAGAATGCTAATCTTCTACGATATTGGATTTTTACTGCGTTAAGCAATCATTCGCCATGAAATCAGTTTTTTTTCATAGGTTGATCGATTCACCTGTCCATGTTCATCAAAACGCTATGCTAACCTGATTGTGTTGAGGCGATTCTCAACCGAACTCTTTCATACCCTAATTGTATGCAGAAAGGATTATTTTCGATGTCCAATAACGGCCCTGATTTGCGTAATGTCCTTTGGTATAACCAGCTCGGTATGCACGACGTTGAAAGGGTGGGAGGCAAAAATGCCTCTCTGGGTGAAATGATCACCAACCTTTCAGATTTAGGTGTAGCCGTTCCCAACGGTTTTGCGACAACGGCGCAGGCGTTTAATGATTTTCTTAATCAAAGCGGGATTAACCAGCGCATTTATGAGCTGCTCGATCGTACCGATATTGACGATCTGAGCCAATTGACCCGCGCCGGTGCGCAGATTCGCCAGTGGATTATTGATACGCCGTTCCAGCCAGAACTGGAGCAGGCGATCGGTGATGCTTATCAGCAACTGGCCGATGGTGAAAAAGAGGCCTCGTTTGCCGTGCGTTCTTCTGCTACCGCGGAAGATATGCCGGATGCGTCTTTTGCTGGCCAACAGGAAACCTTCCTGAACGTGCAAGGCATTGATGCGGTAATGGTCGCGGTGAAGCACGTATTTGCATCGCTGTTTAACGATCGCGCTATCTCCTATCGCGTGCATCAGGGGTATGACCACCGTGGCGTGGCGCTGTCGGCAGGTGTACAGCGTATGGTGCGCTCCGATCTGGCCTCGGCGGGCGTGATGTTTACCATTGATACCGAATCCGGTTTTGATCAGGTGGTGTTCATTACTTCGGCTTACGGTTTGGGCGAAATGGTGGTGCAGGGGGCGGTGAACCCAGATGAGTTCTATGTTCACAAGCCGACCTTGCAGAGCAACAAGCCTGCAATTGTGCGTCGTAACATGGGATCGAAAAAAATCCGTATGGTGTATGCCGCGAGCCAGGAACATGGCAAGCAAGTGCGGATTGAAGATGTACCGGCAGAACAAACAGCGCGTTTTAGCCTGACGGATGACGAAGTGCAGGCGCTGGCGCGTCAGGCTCTGCTGATTGAGAAACACTACGGTCGCCCGATGGACATCGAATGGGCGAAAGATGGTCACACCGGCAAACTCTATATCGTGCAGGCACGTCCGGAAACGGTACGTTCCAACGGTCAGGTTATGGAGCGTTATCATCTACCTGCCAGCGGTACGGTGCTGGTGGAAGGCCGTGCGATCGGCCACCGCATCGGTGCGGGCGAAGTGAAAGTGATTCAGGACATCAGCGAGATGCACCTGATCAACGCGGGTGATGTGCTGGTGACCGACATGACCGACCCAGATTGGGAACCGATCATGAAGAAAGCGGCTGCGATTGTTACCAATCGCGGCGGACGTACCTGCCACGCAGCGATTATCGCGCGCGAGCTGGGCATTCCGGCTGTTGTGGGTTGTGGCGATGCGACCGAGCGTTTGCGCAAGGGGCAGAAAGTAACCGTGTCCTGTGCGGAAGGCGACACGGGCTATGTGTATCAGGATCTGCTCGACTTCTCCGTGAAGAGCTCACAGATTGACGAAATGCCCGCATTGCCGCTGAAAATCATGATGAACGTAGGCAACCCTGATCGTGCGTTTGATTTTGCCTGCCTGCCGAACGATGGCGTCGGTCTGGCACGTCTGGAATTCATCATCAACCGCATGATTGGCGTGCACCCGCGTGCGTTGCTGGAATTCGACCAACAAACCCCAGAACTGCAGCGCGAGATTAAAACGCTGATGCAGGGCTTCGACGATCCGATCGAGTTTTATGTAGGTCGCCTGACGGAAGGGATTGCGACGCTGGCAGCGGCATTCGCGCCGAAGCGCGTCATCGTCCGTCTGTCCGATTTTAAATCGAACGAATACGCCAATCTGGTCGGTGGCGAGCGCTATGAGCCGCAAGAAGAAAACCCGATGCTGGGCTTCCGTGGCGCAGGTCGCTACGTATCACCAGACTTCAAAGCTTGTTTCGCGCTGGAATGTGAAGCGGTTAAACGTGTGCGCAACGTGATGGGGCTGAAGAACGTAGAAATTATGATCCCGTTTGTTCGTACCGTGGCGCAAGCGGAAGCGGTGATTGCTGAGCTGGCGAATCAGGGGCTGCGCCGTGGCGAAGACGGCCTGAAAATCATCATGATGTGCGAGATTCCGTCCAACGCACTGTTGGCTGATGAATTCCTGCAACACTTTGATGGCTTCTCCATCGGTTCAAACGACATGACACAGCTGGCTCTGGGTCTGGATCGCGACTCCGGCGTGGTATCGGCGCTGTTTGATGAACGCAACGATGCGGTAAAAGCGCTGCTATCGATGGCGATTAAAGCGGCGAAGAAACAGGGTAAATACGTCGGTATTTGCGGTCAGGGCCCATCAGATCACGAAGATTTCGCGATCTGGCTGATGGAACAGGGCATCGATAGCCTGTCACTCAACCCAGACACCGTGGTGCAAACCTGGCTGAATCTGGCTGAGCACAACTAGTTCTGCGATGAATTTTTAGATATCAATGTATTGTTTTTAAAATTTTTAGTCGCGTAATAATCGTGCTGAGGTGGGAGTGACTGGTGAGCGGCAAGGACGCCGCGAAAGCCAGTGCCGCGCTGGGAGCGCGTCACTGGCGGCCCGAGTTGCGGTCACTAACGCCGAAGGTATCGCGTAGCGACACGATTTCGCGAAAAGCCTGGGGTCATGGGGCGGTGGCGATTGAACCGCCCCATGTCGGGCGCATGCTGCGACAGTTGAAAAAATTGACTGAAGTTAGTGCGCACGAAATTTTCACTGTGGTTACAGAAATTTATTTCCCGGATTTGTGTGGGGAACCCTCAATTTGCAGGGATGCCTCACTCCGTGGTCGCCCGTGTATCTCGTTCTTATCACGATGGGTTGCCAGTAGTCTTGGCATCTATCACGGTGCCGCAATCAGGAATGATTTAAATTGTGGCGTCATTACCGCGCTAAAACCCTTATCCGTTTTGGTAATCAGATAAACCGCCAATCCTTGCTGCTCAGCCAGCTTCAACGCTTTCTCCGTTCCCAGCACCATCAAACCCGTATCCCAGCCATCCGCTTCCAGCGCGGTAGGCGCAATCACAGTGGCTGAAACCAATTGATGATTAATCGGTCTGCCCGTCTCAGGGTCGATAACGTGAGAATAGCGCTTGCTGTTCTCCTCAAAATAATTTCGGTAGCTGCCGGACGTGCTAATCGCGTAACCCTGCAAATTCACCGCCGCCTGTGCCGCATTTTCCTGATCGGTGGGTTTCTGAATCGCCACACGCCATGGCGTTCCTTCGGCATTTATGCCACGGCTAGAAATCGCACCACCGACGGAAACCAGATAATTGGTTATCCCTTTACGCGTCATCAACTGCGCGAGAATGTCCGCGCCGTAACCTTCGCCCAGCGTGGAAAGATCGACGTACAAATCTGGGAGATCTTTCTGAATCCATTCTCCTTTTTCGTCACCGATCAGTTTCAAGTGGCGTAGCCCGACATTTTGCCGTGCTAAATCGATCTGCTCTTGGCTGGGAATACGTGTCGGCTGCTTCTGTGGGCCGAATCCCCAGAGGTTAACCAACGGGCCGACGGTAATATCCATCGCGCCGTGAGTGGCTTTACCGATACGCAGTGCGGCCAGAATAATATCCGCCATGCCATTGCTGATAGGCTGTGGATCTGTTCCCCGATACTGATTAAAGCGAGATAGCACTGAATCGTCACGGTAGGTGGAAATATCGTTATTGGCCTGCTCCAGCAGGGCATCAATTTCCCGTTGCAACTGTGTTTTATCTTCAGTGACGTCGCCGCTAATTTTTACGCTGTAGAACGTCCCCATTGTTTTGCCTTCAATGGTCAACAAAGGGCGCTGTGCGGTAGGTGTCGGGTTATCACAGGCTGTCAGAAGGCTGAATAAGCCACAGAGTAGTAATCTCTTCGCGGCGAGAGGCGTCATGAAAAACTCCTGAAAAAGCTGAACCGAGGGTGGCAGACAGGAGAGTAGCAAAAAAGGAATGCAGCGTAATTGAATGGAAGAGAAATGAAAGGAAAAAAAAGGCCCATCTCAGGGGATGGGCAAAGACTACACACAGCAATTCGTTACTAACTCTGACGAGGAGGAAACCTCATTGACAAACAGTAGGTTAATACTAGCTCCGGTATTAATCCTATGGATTATGCCCTATTCAGTCATTAAGAATCATCCTAATAGTTAATTATATTTTAAGGATTGGCCTCTCAGGGTTTTTATATTGTCAATAATATTGATGCATTAGAGAAATGATACCAAAATTTTTAGGACTAATCCCTAAGAATAGAGGGTTAATCATTAGCTATTTTTACCTATTGAAAAAATGAGGGAATGATAGTGAGGAGGACGCGATGCTGAAAGAGAGAAATACGTGAGCGGCGCACCGCCCACGGGAAGAAAAGAAGGGGATTACTGCGATGAATCTTTATTCGGTGTTTTGGTCGTATTAACGGAAATGATGTTCTGCGGTTCGGGGATTTCGCGCATCCAGGCAAACAGCAGACGATAAGAAACGGCGAGGACGACTGGGCCAATAAACAGCCCAATCATGCCAAACGCCAGCAATCCGCCAATCACGCCGGAAAGAATCAGTAGCATAGGAAGATCGGCACCCATTCTGATTAGCATCGGACGAATCACGTTATCAATCGTTCCAACGACGCAACTCCAGACTAGCAGGATGGTGCCCCAGGTATTATCGCCCGTCCAATACAGCCAAATAATGGCTGGAATAAGCACCAGAAGTGGTCCCAACTGCGCCAGACAACACAGAAACATCAGAACGGTTAGTAGTGTGGTGTAGGGAATCCCAGACAGCCCCAAACCGATTCCACCTAACACCGATTGCACGATGGCCGTTACCACCACGCCCAGTGCGACGGCACGAATTGACTGCGCTGCCAGAATCACGGCGGCATCGCCGCGCTCTTGCCCAAGCCGTATAGCGAAATGTCGCACGGCTTTTGCAACCGCTTCACCTTTGTAGTACAGCAGAGCACTGAAGATAAGCATCAGCGAACAGTGCATCAGAAAGCGACCGACATGCGCAGCCTGTGCCACCAGCCAGGTTGCGGTTTTACCAAAGTAGGGCTGTACCTTGGCGAACAGGCCGCTGCCGCCGCTTTGTAATAGCGCCTGCCAACTGTTGAATAATTTATCCCCGACTAAGGGAATTGACGTCAGCCACTCCAGCGTCGGCGGCGAAAAGTTTTCCTGCCTGGCGCCCCAATTCATTAGTGCAGAGCTGTTATCGATCACACTACTGACGAGGACGGCAATCGGCACAATAAATAACAGGATAAGCAGAAGCGTCATGACGAGCACGGCCAGAGAACGTCGCCCCCATAATAGCGCCTGAAATTTAATCAACATTGGCCAGGTGGCAATGACCACCATACATGCCCAGGCGAATCCCAGAATAAAAGGCTGCACGACCCAAAAACAGGCAATAATCATGATGGTAATAAACACCAGACTGAACAGGATTCTGGCCAGGTCAAATCGTGGTGGTTGAGAATATTTGCTCAACGAATCGTTCCTCAATAGCAAAAGAAAAGGCTGAAGGTGAGGTAGTTTGGGTGAAGTGATCTCATCACCAGTCATCATGAGATATTTCAGGGTGTTTTGACAGCCTGTTGAACATTTTGTTGGTGAAACAGCGGTTAGCCAACACGCTGTATGTTTTTGCCGTTCTGGGAGCGCACACGATTGCGAAATGTGATAAAACGTGATGTCCCCGATGAAAGGGCGGCTATATACCAATGCTCGTCACTTAAACGTGGCTTTAGGGGAAACACGGTGATGAGGTTCCCGTAGGGATGCCTCACCCCGTGGTAGCCCCGGTATCTCGATCCTTAAGCGATCGACATTAGGCTATATACCCCTCTTCACAGGCATATCACGACATATTGGCAAACACATCATGTACGGACAGGGTCAAAAAATAATGATCCCACAGATCACGCAATCTCCCGGGCTGGTTCAGCCGGTACTTAATTTTCTGGAAGCATTAAAGAAAAACGGATTCACGGGCGATACGGCGACCAATTATGCCGATCGTCTGACGATGGCGACGGATAACAGCATCTATCAACTCTTACCGGATGCGGTGGTATTCCCCCGTTCAACTGCCGATGTCGCGATCCTGTCGCGGCTGGCGGGTGAGTCGCGATTTTCAGGGCTGACCTTTACCCCACGCGGTGGTGGAACAGGAACGAACGGACAGGCGCTGAATCGCGGCATCGTGGTCGATATGTCGCGTTATATGAACCGCATTCTCGAGATCAATCCTGAACAGGGTTGGGTGCGCGTCGAGGCTGGCGTCATTAAAGACCAGCTCAACCAGTATCTTAAGCCTCATGGCTATTTCTTCGCGCCTGAACTGTCGACCAGTAACCGGGCGACGCTGGGCGGCATGATCAATACCGATGCATCAGGGCAAGGCTCGCTGGTATACGGTAAAACCTCAGACCATGTGCTGGGGTTGCGTGCGGTGCTGCTAGGCGGCGAGATGCTGGATACGCAGGCGATGCCGGTAGAACTGGCAGAACAACTGGCAGAAGAAGATTCTCCCGTCGGCCGTATTTACCACACGGTGCTGCACCGCTGTCGTGAACAGCGCGCGTTGATTATCGACAAATTCCCTAAACTGAACCGCTTTTTGACCGGTTATGACCTGCACCACGTGTTCAGTGACGATCTGCGTACCTTTGACCTGACGCGCATTCTGACTGGGGCTGAAGGCACGCTGGCTTTTATCACCGAAGCGAAACTCGATATCACGCCGTTGCCGAAGAGCCGTCGTCTGGTAAATATCAAGTACGACTCCTTCAATTCAGCATTGCGCAATGCGCCATTTATGGTGGAAGCGCAGGCGTTATCCGTCGAAACGGTGGATTCCAAAGTCTTAAATCTTGCTCGGGAAGATATCGTTTGGCATTCCGTTAGTGAGCTGATTACCGATGTGCCTAATCAGGAAATGCTTGGCCTGAATATCGTTGAATTCGCCGGTGATGATGAAGCGCTCATCAACGGGCAGGTGGAGTCGCTATGTCAGCGGCTGGACACACTGCTAGCTACCGGAGAAGGCGGGGTGATTGGTTATCAAACCTGTAACGACCTGTCCGGCATCGAACGTATTTACGCTATGCGCAAGAAAGCTGTCGGGCTACTGGGCAATAGCAAAGGACAGGCCAAGCCTATCCCGTTTGCGGAAGATACCTGCGTGCCGCCTCAGCATCTAGCCGATTACATTGAGGAGTTCCGCGCGCTGCTGGACAGCCACAATCTGACATATGGCATGTTCGGCCATGTGGATGCCGGGGTACTGCACGTTCGCCCGGCGTTGGACATGTGCGACCCGCAACAGGAAATGCTGATGAAACAGCTTTCCGATCAGATTGTCGCGCTGACCGCCAAATACGGTGGCCTGCTGTGGGGCGAACACGGTAAAGGCTTCCGCGCCGAATACAGTCCCGAATTCTTTGGGCCGGAACTGTATGCTGAGCTGCGTCGCATCAAGGCGGCGTTTGACCCTGATAACCGACTTAATCCTGGGAAGATTTGTGCGCCGCTGGATGTCGACGCACCGATGATGAAAGTCGATGCGGTCAAGCGCGGCACATTCGACCGTACGATCCCGCTGACGGTTCGCACCGCATTCCGTGGAGCGATGGAATGTAACGGCAACGGATTGTGCTTCAACTTTGATGCGCGTAGCCCAATGTGTCCGTCGATGAAAATCAGCGGAAATCGGATTCACTCCCCGAAAGGTCGTGCAACGTTGGTACGTGAATGGTTGCGCCTGCTGGCGGAGCAGGGTGTCGATCCCGTTGCATTGGAAAACGCTTTACCGCAGCAGAAGTTGAGTCTGCGCGCCTTTATCCAGAAAACTCGTAACACCTGGCAGGCGAAGCAAGGCGATTATGACTTCTCGCATGAAGTTAAAGAGGCGATGTCAGGCTGTCTGGCGTGTAAAGCCTGTTCAACGCAGTGCCCGATCAAGATCGACGTGCCCGGTTTCCGTTCCCGTTTCCTACAGCTTTATCACACGCGCTATCTGCGTCCGGTTCGTGACTATCTGGTGGCGGGTGTCGAAAGCTATGCACCGCTAATGGCGCGCAGCCCGAAGACGTTTAATTTCTTCCTGAAAATGCCGTTGCTGAATAACCTGAGCCGTAGCCAGATTGGCATGGTCGATTTGCCTTTGCTGTCATCGCCGTCGCTTCGTCAGCAGTTTGCCGGGCATAGCGGAGTCAACACCACGCTTGAACAGCTGGAACAGCTATCGGAGCAGGCGCGTCAGCAGTACGTGTTAATCGTGCAGGATCCGTTTACCAGCTATTACGATGCGCAGGTGGTGGCGGATTTCGTTCATCTGATCGAAAAACTGAACCTGAAACCGGTGCTATTGCCGTTCTCGCCAAACGGAAAGGCACAGCACATTAAAGGCTTCTTACAGCGCTTTGCCAAAACGGCATCGAAGACGGCAGATTTCCTGAATCGCGTTGCCAAGCTGGGGATGCCGATGGTGGGTGTCGATCCAGCACTGGTGCTTTGCTACCGCGATGAATACCGTGAAATTCTGGGTGAGAAGCGTGGTGATTTCCAGGTGCAATTGGTGCATGAATGGCTGGTGACAGCATTGGCAGACAGCACGCCTCAGCCTGCTACTGGCGAGTCCTGGTATTTGCTCGGCCACTGTACGGAAACGACCGCGCTGCCAATCAGCACTAAGCAGTGGGCTGATATATTCGCGCGCTTTGGCGCAAAACTGGAAAATGTCAGCGTTGGGTGTTGCGGCATGGCGGGAACCTACGGTCATGAAACCAAAAATCTCGCCAACTCGCAGGGAATCTATGCGCTATCCTGGCAACAGGTATTGCAGAAGTTGCCGCAGAAACGCTGCCTGACCACTGGCTATTCGTGCCGTAGCCAAGTAAAACGGATGGAAGGCAGTGCATTACGCCACCCGCTACAGGCCCTACTGGAGATTCTCTGATGCTATGGAAACGACAGGTTACGCTTGATCAGCTTAATCAACAGAGTCAAGCGTGTATGGTTGGTCATGTCGGTATTCGTTATACCTGCCTTGCGGAGGATTATCTGGAAGCGGTGATGCCAGTGGATTCACGCACGCGCCAGCCGTTTGGCTTACTGCACGGTGGTGCTTCGGTCGTGCTGGCGGAATCGCTGGGCTCTGTCGCTGGCTATCTGTGTTCTGAGGGCGATCAGCAGGTGGTGGGGCTGGAAATCAATGCTAATCACCTACGTGCTGTGCGTGAAGGTGAGGTTCGGGGAGTATGCCGTGCGCTTCACGTTGGTCGCCGCAGTCAGGTGTGGCAGATTGAGATTTTTGATAATCAGAATCGCCTGTGCTGCATTTCGCGTCTGACGACGTCGGTGATTACGCCGTAAGCATGAAACGCTGAACCAGACTGCTGGCGGGTCTGGTTCGGTTGTTTTTTAGATAAATGGATAGTTCTTTAGGATAAATCGATAATTTTTAGGGTAGAAAAGGCACACGCTTAACGAAGTCCGTCTGAAACGCGGTCGCTTTATCCCATGAGCCTTGCATGCTTAACTGATGGCAAATCGACTTCAGCGTGTTACGGGCAAAGTAGTAGCTTTGCACTCGAAAGAGGTGGCAACGCCCTTCATTATTGATCTCTTTAATCAACCGATTGTGCAACTTGACCAGTGCGTGCAGATAACTGTCGTCATCGCCATTTTTCAGACACAGTTCAACCATGTTCATGCAGGCGTTATGAAAGCGACGTAAATGATCAATATTACTTCCCGGACGGTTCAGGCGAGCTTCCGCCATATAGAAATCAACAGTGGCATCGCGAATCTGAAATTTATATTCGTCAATCTGGTGGTGCAGCCAGGCATTCACGGAAAGCATGGTTATCGATCCTGAATATTAAATGATAATCATTATCATATTAATAAAAAAGGCCATGATCAATGGGCAAAACGTGCTTTAACGTTAAAATTACGATCGGAAATCACATAAATCTTCATATACCTTCCCTGTTTTATAAATAGGTATCACCGATAAATGTTATAATAATGATAACGAGATGATGATTTTTATCTGACCTAAAGTGATAGCGGGAATGATAATAATTCATTTGTTATCAATGGTTTGGGTTGTTTCTTTCTGTGTTATCTGGGGCGTTTAAGGCATGTAAAATAGCACTCTTGGCAGGCTAAAAAATCAAATGTTACGAATAGCCCTGCAAAACAAGAGGTTGAAGCTAGTTTCATTATCACTAACATTAGGGGAAACCAGCCTAAAACTGGTACCACACGCAATGAGGTATTCCATATGCAAGCGGAAAATGTAGGGACGTTTTCACTGGATGAAAATGTCTGGCAAGGACTGACGCTAACTGATAGCGCCGTGAAGCAGATTAAGAATCTGATGACGCAGGATGAAGCGGTGCAAGGACTGCGGCTTGGCGTTAAACAATCAGGCTGTGCTGGGTTTGGCTATGTGCTGGATTTGGTGCAGGAGTTTGAAACCGACGATCTGGTATTCGAACGTGATGGCGCAAAACTGTATGTCCCACTGAAAGCGATGCCTTTCATTGACGGCACAGAACTTGATTTCGTCCGTGAAGGGCTGAATCAGATATTCAAGTTTAATAATCCCAGAGCGCAGCATGCTTGTGGATGTGGCGAAAGCTTTGGCATTTAAGTGATGAAAAATTATGGCACGTAGCACGGTAGATGTACCTGATGATGTCCAGATCTGGATGGGTGATGGACGCTATAAAGAAGGTTTCTTCACGCAATTGGAAACCGATGAGCTGGCGCACGGCATCAACGAAGATGTCGTACGGGCGATCTCGGCGAAGCGTAATGAACCTGAGTGGATGCTGGAATTCCGTCTTAACGCCTATAAAGCGTGGCTGGAGATGGAAGAGCCGCATTGGCTGAAAGCCCATTACGAGAAACTCGACTATCAGGACTATAGCTATTATTCCGCGCCTTCCTGCGGTAACTGCGACGACAGCTGTGGCTCTGAGCCCGGTGCCAAGCAGCAATCCGGGATTACGGACGTGAATAATTACCTGACCAGCGAAGTAGAAAATGCCTTTAATCAGCTGGGCGTTCCCGTCCGTGAAGGCCAGAAAGTTGCGGTCGATGCTATTTTTGACTCGGTATCTGTTGCGACCACGTATCGGCATGAGCTGGCTGAAAAAGGCATTATCTTCTGTTCATTCAGCGAGGCGATTCAGGAACATCCCGATCTGGTGCGTCAGTATCTCGGTACCGTTGTACCGGCGAACGACAACTTCTTTGCGGCGCTGAACTCGGCGGTCGCTTCCGACGGCACGTTTGTCTACATCCCGAAAGGCGTGCGCTGCCCGATGGAACTATCGACGTATTTCCGTATCAATGCGGCAAAAACCGGTCAGTTCGAGCGTACGATTCTGATCGCCGATGACGACAGCTACGTCAGCTACATTGAGGGCTGCTCCGCACCTGTTCGTGACACCTACCAACTGCACGCCGCAGTGGTGGAAGTGATCATCAATAAGAATGCCGAAGTGAAATATTCCACGGTGCAGAACTGGTTCTCCGGTAAAGATGACACAGAAGGTGGCATTCTGAACTTCGTAACCAAGCGCGCGCTGTGTGCGGGTGATCATTCAAAAATGTCATGGACGCAATCGGAAACCGGTTCAGCAATCACCTGGAAATACCCAAGCGTCATTCTGCGCGGTGACTATTCCGTGGGTGAATTCTTCTCTGTTGCCTTGACCAACGGTCGTCAGCAGGCCGATACCGGCACCAAGATGATTCACATCGGCAAAAACACCCGTTCGACCATCATCTCCAAAGGGATTTCTGCTGGGCGTAGCGAGAACACCTACCGTGGTTTGGTGAAGATTATGCCGAGCGCGACCAACGCCCGTAACTTTACCCAATGTGACTCCATGCTAATCGGCAGCGAGTGCGGCGCGCACACCTTCCCGTACGTGGAAGTGCGCAACAATACTGCGCAGTTGGAGCATGAAGCGACGACCTCGAAAATCGGCGATGATCAGTTGTTCTACTGTCTGCAACGCGGTATCAGCGAAGATGACGCTATTTCGATGATCGTGAACGGATTCTGTAAGGACGTCTTCTCTGAATTGCCGTTGGAATTCGCGGTAGAAGCACAAAAGTTACTGGCGATTAGCCTGGAACACAGCGTGGGTTAATTCGGCGGTTACCGGGATTTTCACAGACGAATAATGAGAATCATCGGTCCCGGAATTCATTAAGCGCTCGCCATATTGAGCGTTGGAAGGAATAAGCATGTTAAGCATCGAAAATTTAAAAGTCAGCGTAGAAGGCAAAGAGATCATCAAAGGGCTTAATCTCACTATTAAGCCGGGTGAAGTTCACGCGATTATGGGCCCGAATGGCTCAGGAAAAAGTACGCTCTCCGCGACGCTGGCTGGACGCGAAGAATATGAAGTCACCGACGGATCGGTGAGCTTCAAAGGAAAAGATTTGCTGGAGCTGTCTCCAGAAGATCGCGCAGGTGAAGGCGTCTTCATGGCGTTTCAGTATCCGGTAGAGATCCCTGGCGTGAGCAACCAGTTCTTCCTACAGACCTCCGTTAACGCAGTGCGTAAATACCGCGAGCAGGAACCGCTGGATCGCTTTGACTTCGCCGACTTTATCGAAGAAAAGATCAAACTGCTGAATATGCCGGAAGATTTGTTGACCCGCTCGGTCAACGTGGGCTTCTCCGGCGGCGAGAAGAAGCGTAACGATATTCTGCAAATGGCGGCGCTGGAGCCGGATCTGTGCATTCTGGATGAGACTGACTCTGGTTTGGACATTGACGCACTGAAAATCGTCTCTAACGGCGTGAATTCTCTGCGTGACGGCAAACGTTCTTTCATCATCGTCACGCACTACCAGCGTATTCTTGATTACATCAAACCGGATCACGTACACGTTCTGTATCAAGGGCGCATTGTGAAATCCGGTGATTTCTCGCTGGTTAAACAGTTGGAGGAGCAAGGCTATGGCTGGCTTACCGACGAGCAATAATGTGACGAGCGATAACGTGGCGGGTAAAACCAGCATCGCACAGAAACAAGAGCAGGCGCTGCAACAATGGCATGGCCTGTTTGAACGCGATGCGTCGCGTCGTTCTGAAGACGCAAACCAACACTGGCAGGACGTGGTGCGTCTTGGCTTACCGCATCGTAAGCATGAACACTGGAAATACACGCCTCTGGATGGCTTGCTGAGTAATGAATTTGTCGCACCGCAGGCACCCTCTATCGATCGTGCTGCGGTGGATGCACTGGCACTTGCGGTGGATAGCTGGCGTCTGGTGTTTGTCGATGGCGTATTCAACGCAGAACTGAGCGACAGCGCCTGGGGACCGTATCAGGTTAACGTACAGGCGTCTCATGCGCATGGCGTGCTGCCTGCGGCGATTCAGTCAGAAGTGTTCCTGCATCTGACCGAAAGTCTGGCGAGTACGAGCACGTTGATTCGTCTGGCTGCCGGGCAGCAAGCGGAAAAACCGCTTTACTTGCTGCACATCAGCAGCAGCCAGGCTGCGGCGTTGAATACGGTTCACCATCGTCATCATCTGAACGTTGAGCGCGGCGCGAGTGCGGAAATTATCGAGCACTACGTCAGTCTGGACGAGCATGCGCACTTTACCGGTGCACGCCTGACGGTGAATGCAGCGGAAAATAGCCAGGTTAGCCACTATAAGCTGGCGTTTGAAGCGGCGGCGAGCTACCACTTCGCGCACAACGATCTGGTTCTGGCACGCGATGCTCGGGTTCGCAGCCATAGCTTCCTGCTGGGAGCAGGGCTGACGCGTCACCACACCAGTGCTCAGTTGAACGGCGAAGGGACGAATCTGTCCATGAACAGCCTGATTTTGCCTGTCGGCAGCGAAGTGTGTGATACGCGAACGTATCTTGAACACAATCAGGGCAACGGCGAAAGTCGTCAGTTACATAAAGTCATCGTCAACGATCGCGCCCGAGCGGTATTTAACGGCATGATCAAGGTTGCGCCACATGCGCTGAAAACCGACGGACAGATGACCAACAACAACCTGCTGCTGGGTCGACTGGCCGAGGTAGACACCAAGCCGCAGTTGGAAATCTATGCGGATGACGTGAAATGCAGCCACGGCGCGACCATTGGCCGTATGGACGAAGAACAGCTGTTCTATCTGCGTTCTCGCGGTATTACGCAGCAGGATGCGCAACAGATGATCATCTTCGCCTTCGCAGCGGAAGTCACAGAAGCGATTGAAAACGAGTCTCTGCGAGATGCGGTTCTGGAACGTATCGCGCAGCGTTTGCCTAACGCGTTGGCGAATGCCGGCAAGGCGGTATGATGAGTTATCCTATTGAACGGGTTCGTGCCGATTTCCCGCTGCTGGCAAGCGAGGTTAACGGCCAGCCGTTAGCCTATCTTGATAGCGCCGCGAGTGCGCAAAAGCCGCAGTCGGTTATTGAGCGTGAAGCCGAATTCTATCGCCATGAATACGCCGCTGTGCATCGCGGCATTCATACGCTGAGCGCGCAGGCGACCAGCTCGATGGAAGCCGTACGCGAAAAGGTGGCGTCCTTTATCAATGCCGCCTCAGTGGAAGAGATTGTCTTTGTACGTGGTACGACGGAGGCCATCAATCTGGTGGCTAACAGCTATGGCCGCACCTTCATCCAGCCGGGCGATAATCTGATTATCACCGAGATGGAGCACCACGCTAATATTGTTCCCTGGCAGATGCTGGCAGAAGCGCGTGGCGTTGAAGTTCGCGTATTGCCGCTGGCTGAAGATGGTTCGCTGGATGTGGCACAGCTTCCCGCGCTGTTGGATGAACGCACTCGTCTGCTGGCGGTGACGCAGATATCCAATGTGTTGGGCACGCTGAACCCAGTGAAAGCGATGATTGCACAGGCAAAAGCGGCAGGTGCTGTTGTGTTGGTCGATGGTGCGCAGTCGATTATGCATCAGCCTGTCGATGTACAGGATCTGGATTGCGATTTCTTTGTCTTTTCAGGACATAAGATCTACGGCCCTTCAGGCATTGGTGTGCTGTATGGCAAACGTGACCTGCTTCAGGCTATGCCACCGTGGGAAGGCGGCGGGGCGATGATCCGTCAGGTTAGCCTGCGTACGGGTACCACCTATGCAGATTCACCGTGGCGCTTTGAAGCTGGATCGCCTAACACGGGCGGCATTATGGGCTTAGGTGCCGCACTGGATTATGTGACGGCACTGGGGCGTGAAGAGATTCAGCGTTATGAATCTTCGCTGATGCAGTACGCGCTGGAGGCGCTAACGCAAGTGCCGGATTTGACCTTGTACGGTCCTGCCGAACGGCACGGCGTTATTGCGTTTAACCTTGGGCAGCACCACGCCTATGATGTGGGAAGTTTCCTCGATCGATATGGTATTGCGATTCGCACCGGCCACCATTGCGCGATGCCGCTGATGGAACACTATGGTGTTCCCAGTATGTGCCGCGCCTCGCTGGCCGTTTATACTACGCGCGAAGAAATTGACCGGCTGGTTGCCGGATTGCAACGTATCCATCGATTGCTGGGCAGTTAAGCGCCGCGCGCGAATCTGTTCGGGGAGGAAACCATGGCGAGTCTGCCAGAACCGCAGAAGCTGGCGCGCAATTTTGCGCGCTGTAATGACTGGGAAGAAAAATATCTGTATGTCATCGAGTTAGGGGAGCGTCTTGATCCACTGCCTGATGAGTGGCGTAATCCCGATAACCTGATTTCGGGGTGCCAGAGCCAGGTGTGGATTGTGACACAGCCTGACGAGCAGGGCGTTATCGCTTTGCACGGAGACAGCGATGCTGCCATTGTGAAAGGCCTGATCGCGGTAGTTTTCAGCCTGTATCAGGGGCTGACAGCGCAGGAGATTGTTGCGCTGGATGTGCGACCGTTCTTTGAATCGCTGGCGTTGAATCAACACCTGACGCCATCCCGCTCTCAGGGACTTGAGGCGATGCTGCGTGCCATTCGTGCGCATGCCGCTGCACTGCTTTAATTCTCTCTGCTTCGCTGAGTATAAAAAAGCGCTGTGACGGAAAAAACGTCCAGCGCTTTTTTGTTTTTTTCATTTACTGATTT
>NZ_LXFV01000033.1 GCF_002847345.1 Pectobacterium peruviense | reverse complement strand
GAAAACCCTAATATAATGCTGCATTTTAATTTATTAAGTTTTATTTTTATTCCATTAATTATATTTTTTTGTGTGCATTTGATTCTTAACATAGTCATGATTGTTAAAAGAATGCACGCGCTATTAACATTGGAATCATAGAGTTTTTTATTAATGTAATCAATTCCATTCAATGTTCGATTGGATAGTGATTTTTTATTGAATTGATTACCTGTTCAAGTTTGTAGCGTGTGCTCTTTTATTCGACATCAATATAATATTGTTGATGCCGTCAAGGGAACTTGCCTAAATATCTACTTGTGTGACTGCAATCTACACACATACTATTGCTTTCAGAGATAAATTATCTGGTATTTAAGCCTATTGGCGGATTTCTTTCCCCCACCAATCCATCAACTCTTTCCGCTGTTCAAGATAGGTCGAGCGGTTATAAGCCCGTCTAACTTCGTTCTTATCACAATGAGCCAACGCCGCTTCAATAACATCAGGATTAAAACCGGCTTCATTCATGGCGGTACTGGCTATCGAGCGTAAACCATGTGCGACCAGTTTGCCACCGTAGCCGATGCGTTTTAACGCGGCATTCGCGGTCTGGCTGTTCATGGGCTTTTTAGGATCGTTACGGCTGGGAAATACGTGTTCGCGGTTACCGCTGATAGGGCGCATGATGTCGAGCAGTTCCAGTGCTTGAGCTGAGAGCGGCACGATATGATCACGCTTGGCTTTCATTCGTTCAGCCGGAATGTCCCACGTTCTTTTTTCAATATCGATCTCTGCCCATGCTGTGGCTGAGGCTTCCGCTGGGCGAATCAGTGTCATTAGTTGCCATTCCAATAGGCAGCGGGTCGGGATGGACAAGTTAGACATGGCAATGGTGCGCATCAGCTTGGGAAGTTCTTCTGGCCGGATAGTCGGCATATGCTGCTTTTTAGGGCGTTCAAAGGCCATACCAATGCCAGAGGCGGGGTTAGCGTCAATCAGCCCCGTATTGACCGCGTAAACCATGATTTCGTTAATGCGCTGCACTAACCGCCTGACGGTTTCCAGTGCGCCACGGGCTTTAATCGGTTCTAGCGCCTGTATCAGCGTGCGGGCTTTGATTTCTTGTACCGGGATATTCTCAATCGCTGGGAGCACGTCTTTTTCCAGCGATCGCCAAATGTCTTTGGCGTGATCCGCACTGACTTTGGTCTGCTTCAATGTGAACCAATTACGTGCCACATTGATGAAGATGCTTTCTACCGCGATTTGCGCTTCTTCTACTTCCTTAGCCACTTTTTCCTGTGGGTCTATGCCTTTTGCAAGCAGGGCTAAATGTTCTGCCCGTAGCTGTCTTGCGTCAGCCAACGATAAGGCTGGATAGCTGCCAAAAGAGAGTGTCGTGCGTTTCTTGGTATCAGGGCGTAGATAGCGAAATCGCCATAATTTTTTCCCTGACGGTTTGATAAGTAGAAAGAGGCCATCGCCATCATGCAGGCTTAACTCTTTATCAGGCGTTCGTGCTTTGCTGACTTCGGTATGTGTCAAAGGGCGGGCAATTCTTGGCATAGCGGTGTCGTCCGTGTTTTAGGCCTACGTTTTTAGGCCTATATGATACCGTAGGCCTAAACGTAGGCCAATAATCTCTGGATTCAGGCGAATATCGTCGGACAATAGCGGACACAAAAAAGCCCACAGGGCTTGCGCCGTGCGGGCTTTCCGTACTTCATCGGACTTATCTGGTAATACCCGATGTCTAAATTGGTGGAGCTGGGGGGATTTGAACCCCCGTCCGGAACTACTCTACCGTCGGTACTACATGCTTAGTCAGTCTTTACATTCGCTTGCCAGCTGCGGACAGACACGCCACTAACAAACTAGCCTGATTAGATTTAGCCCTTCAACCCCAGGCAGGGCATCCACGCGATCTCTTTTGGGTTTGACCTCTCTTGATCCCCGTCCTAAGAGCGGAGGCTAGGGAGAGAGGGCTCTTAGCAGGTTATTAAGCTGCTAAAGCGTAGTTTTCGTCGTTTGCGACTATTTTTTTGCGGCTTTTTACGAGGCAAACCGCCCCTCGGCATGCACCTTGGGCTTTGCAAATCCCGTCGAATCCAGAATCAGCCCCCAAGAAACAGTCACCAGTATATCAGAACTTACCGTTGTTAAGCCAGTGGCTTAGCGATTGGCGTTCTTCATGATACGGGCTTTATCTAACTTCCATTCACGTTCTTTAATGTCATCACGCTTATCGTGATCTTTTTTGCCTTTCGCTACGCCGATTTTGATTTTGCTCCAGGCATTTTTCCAATACATGGACAGCGCGACGACCGTGTAGCCATCACGGCTGACGCGGCCAAACAGCGAATCCATTTCGCGTTTGTTGAGCAGAAGTTTGCGCGTGCGGATGGGATCGCAAACAACGTGCGATGAAGCCACATTCAGCGGCGTGATCGTTGCGCCAAACAGGTAAGCCTCACCGTTCATGAAGGTGACATAGCTGTCGCTGAGGTTTGCTTTGCCTGCGCGCAGTGATTTGACCTCCCACCCTTGCAGCACAAGGCCAGCCTCAAATTCTTCCTCAATGGAGTATTCGTGACGGGCGCGCTTGTTCTGCGCAATGGTGGCGGAACCGGGTTTGTATGCTTTTTTCTTTGTCATAGTACCGTCATTATACTGGATGTCATTGGGAATGAAATCCCCGCAGTGCGTCCGTGTCGTGGTTAATGATATCGTGCGATAAGCTTCGCAGAATTTTTGCCTACCGGGCTATCAATGCTATTATTTTGCGCGTTTTATGAATCTCGGAAAATAGTATGCCAAAGATAAGTCGTTCCGCACTGGTGCCGTTCAGTGCAGAGCAGATGTACAAGCTGGTGAATGATGTCGCTTCCTACCCTGCGTTTTTACCGGGCTGTACGGGAAGCCGCGTACTTTCTTCCTCAGAAGAGGGGATGACAGCCGCAGTAGACGTTTCCAAAGCCGGCATCAGCAAGACATTTACTACACGTAATACGCTGACGCACAACCAGAATATCAATATGCAACTGGTCGATGGCCCATTCCGTCAACTAACTGGCGACTGGCACTTTACACCGCTGAGCGCGGATGCCTGTAAAGTTGAGCTGCATCTGGAATTTGAATTCACCAATGCCTTGATTGAACTTGCTTTTGGCAAAGTATTCAAGGATTTGGCAGGAAATATGGTGCAAGCTTTCACGCAGCGAGCAAAAGAGGTTTACCGTGTCCGCAATGCAGGTTGATGTGGTCTACGCGTTGCCGGAACGCCAGTATCTACGCACGGTGAAGCTGGAAGAGGGTAGTACGGTTGAGCAGGCGATTGTGAAATCAGGTCTGCTGGAGCTGCGCCATGATATCGATTTGCAGGTGAATAAAGTCGGTATTTACAGCCGTGCGGCGAAATTGGCCGATGTGGTGCGGGATGGTGACCGCGTAGAGATCTATCGTCCGCTGATTGCCGATCCGAAAGAGCTACGCCGACAGCGTGCTGAGCGTTCTAAGAACAAACCCTGAGCAATACTGTTAAACGACAAATGTCGTTTTCCTGATACTCCTAAGCGAAATACCCTTATAAAAAAACACAGGCAAACCTGAAATGTTCAGATTTGCCTGCTGTTATATCTGTCATACATCAAACCGCGTACGTTGGCTTCCTTTAAGTACTCTGCCGCAGTGGGCTTCGCCTTAAAGCGACGCTTCTCGCCGATAGGATTATTCGCCCTGATTCAACTGAGCGGCATTGAAAGCATTAATCCAGCGCAGGCTTGTTGTTGATGTTGGTTAACACGCCACTGCCGCTGAAGGTTAGCGTCAGCGTCTGCTGTTTTACTGATTCATGGCCAGGCTGCTGGCGGAAGATGTAAAACCAGGTATCGCTGCCAAACGGATCCTGCATCATAGGCGTACCCAGCGTATAAGCGACCTGTTGTTTGGTCATGCCGGTGTGAATTTTTGAAACGTCAGCCGGTGCCAGATAGTTTCCCTGATTGATGTCCGGCCGATACACCACCTTTTCCAGCGTGGAACAACCGGCGGTCAGCATAACAACCACCGCGGCGACGACAGTCAGCGTTTTACAGCGCATAGTGATTACATTCCTTAAGGGCATAGGTTGCCGATGATAATAGACCTTGCAGGACTTGGAAACCTACAAGGCGATTGTATGACCCCAGGAAGGTAAAAAAGTTGAGCTTTTTTACCTGTGATGCACCTTTCTTGCCCTGTCGGCAGCGGATTTTAGGCTGCCAACAATTCTTTGGCGTTCGCCAGCGTGTTTTTGGTCACGGCGCTGCCGCCCAGGAGACGAGCCAATTCCTGTAACCGTGCGCGTTTATCCAACGGCTGCATCAACGTTTCTGTTTCTGCGCCGTCCGTTTGTTTGCTCACGAAGAAGTGTTGGTGACCGCAGCCTGCGACTTGCGGCAGGTGTGTCACGCACATGACCTGCGTGGATTCGCCAAGCTGACGCAGCATTCTGCCGACGATGGCGGCGGTTGGTCCGCTAATACCCACATCGACTTCATCGAAGATCATCGCTGGTGTATCCATTTTCTGCGCGGTAATGACTTGAATAATCAGCGCGATACGCGACAGCTCGCCACCCGATGCTACTTTCGCCAGCGTCTGATGTGGTTGACCAGGGTTGGTGGTTACGCGGAATTCGATATTGTCGGCACCGGTAGCGGTCAGGCTATCTGGCGTAAATTTCACATCAATGGTGAAGTGGCCGTGTGGCATGGCTAATTCACGCATATTGGTGGTGATGAGCTGTGCCAGTTCACTGGCATGGTGCTGACGGCGAACGTGTAATTGTTCTGCAAGGTGCAACGCCTGCTGGTGATATTCACCAACGGAGGCGCTAAGCACCTCATGGTCGCTTTCCTGTTGTTCCAGTTGTCGGTGTTCTTCCAGCAACTGCTGATGGAATGCTGGGATCGCTTCTGGCGCGATATGGTGTTTGCGTGCCAACGCCAATTGACGCGACAGGCGCTGTTCTAGCTCATACAGTCGAATCGGGTCGAGGTCCATTTGTTCACTGTAGTGCCGCAGCTCATCGCTGGCTTCGCTAAGCTGAATGCCTGCTTCTTCGAGCATGGACAGCACGCCGGACAGCTTGTCATCCATGCCAATCAGTTCGCCAAGCTGATTTTCTACGCGGTGCAGCATACTGAGTATGTTCTGCTCTTCGTCTTCGCTCAGCAACTGCATGGCCTGTTGGCTCATTGTCAGTAGTTGACCGCTATTCGCCAGACGCTTGTATTCAACGTCAATCTGTTCATATTCGCCAGGCTGTGGCGCGAATTCATTCAGCTCTTTTAATTGGTATTGCAGCAGTTCTCGGCGGGCTTCGCGTTCAATTGCTGCTTGTTGCAGCTGCGCCAGTGCGCGACAGCTTTGGTGCCACTGATGCCAAACCTGTTGCATCGCAACCAGCAATTTCGGTTCATCGGCATACGCATCCAGCAGGTGTTTTTGATGATCGGGGCGCAGCAGTAGCTGATGAGCATGCTGGCCATGTACCTGAATCAGGTGCTGACCGAGTTCACGCAGTTGAGACAGCGGCACAGCGGTGCCGTTAATAAAACCGCGTGAGCGACCATCGGCGCTAATTACACGGCGTAACAGGCACTCGTTGCTGTCATCCAACTGGTTTTCTTCCAGCCACTGACGTGCCATTGGGGTATCCGTCAGCGCGAAGCGGGCACAGATGTCGGCTCGGGCAGCTCCCGGCCTGACCATGCTGGCGTCAGAACGATTTCCCAGACATAAACCGAGGGCATCAATCGCGATCGATTTCCCCGCACCGGTTTCTCCGGTGATTACGCTCATTCCTGACTGAAAATCGATTTCTAATTCGCGCACGATGGCGAAGTTACTTATAGTGAGTTGCGCCAGCATGATAGTTTTCCTGTATGGGGACTGTGTTTACATACAGTATAAACTGGTTTTATATACAGTAAAGTGGCTTGGTGGAATTTTAGAATAATTTTTTTGACCAGCCGAGTTTTGAACTTAGTGTATTGAAATAGCTATAGTTTTTTGGATGGATTAAATTCAGGTAATGTTCGCTACGGCGAATCAGCACTTCTTCACCTTCCTGCACCGGTAGCGCAATCTGGCTGTCGCAGCTGATTTCCAGATCGTTGGTAATACAGGAAAATTTCAGCCGAATTGTGCTACTGCTGTTGATCACCAGCGGACGGGCAGACAATGTGTGCGGGAACATCGGCACCAGCGCAATGGCTTCCAAAGACGGCGTCAGGATAGGGCCGCCGGCGGAAAGCGAATAGGCGGTTGAGCCTGTCGGCGTGGCGATAATCAGGCCATCCGAACGCTGGGAAAAGGCGAATTTGTCGTCAATATAGACTTCAAATTCAATCATATGTGCCACTTTCCCCGGGTGAAGTACCACTTCGTTAATGGCAGTGCTGATGCTGTCGGGCTGGTTGGTGCGGCAAACGTGCGCTTCCAACATAAAGCGCTGTTCGCTCAGATAATGACCGTCGAGAACGTCAGAAAGCTGCTGCTGCGCATGATCGGGATCGAGGTCAGTCAAAAATCCGAGATTGCCGCGGTTCACGCCGATCACCTTGATGTCATAGCGCGACAACACGCGTGCCGCGCCCAGCATGTTGCCATCACCGCCAACGACCACTGCCAGATCCGCCTGCTGACCGATGTCGGCAAGGCTACCTGTCGGCGCATCCTTCAGGTTCAGTTCACGCGCGATCTGCTGTTCGATCAGAACGGAGTAACCTTTTTCGGTGAGCCAATGGTAGAGCATTTCATGCGTTGCCAACGCCGTTGGGTGGCGCGGGTGGCCGACAATGCCAATACAATTAAACGGCCTGTTCATTGTAAGCGGTGTGTTCATTGCTGTTTTGTCCTCAGCGTGGTGTATCGGCAGCGTTGGGAACCAATATATGACCGATTCCCTTGAATCCCCGATTTTGATCCCCATAATAAGCAACTAGCGAGATTAATGCTAAACCGCGGAGAATTTCATGAGTAGTAAAGAACAGAAAACGCCTGACGAGCAAGTCCTGGATCAAAAGGAAGCAGCAAAAGGGCAGCAAGCGGATGCCACGCCAGAGACGGCAGACGTAGCTGACCCGCGTGATGCGCGCATCGCCGAGCTGGAAGCCCAGTTTAGTGAACTGCAACAGCGCGAACGTGACAATATGCTTCGCGTCCGTGCTGAAGCCGATAACGTTCGCCGCCGTGCGGAAATGGATGTCGAGAAAGCGCATAAATTTGCGGTAGAGAAATTTGCCAGTGAAATGCTGCCGGTCATCGATAACCTGGAACGTGCGCTGGATACGGCGGACAAAGCCAATGAATCACTGGCTTCAATGATTGAAGGTGTCGAGCTGACGCTGAAATCGCTGCTGGATGCCGTGCATAAGTTCGGTATCGAGGTGGTTGGTGATGTGGGTGTACCGTTTAACCCAGAAGTGCATCAGGCGATGACGATGTTACCTTCAGCCGATCATCAGCCGAACCATGTTATGATGGTCATGCAAAAAGGCTATACGCTGAATGGCCGCTTGCTGCGTCCGGCGATGGTTGCTGTATCAAAAGCACAAGACTAATACTTTCTGCTTTTACGTACGCTATTTAAAACGTATCTTCATCCCAAACCCCGTGCTTTCCGCATGGGGTTTTTTGTTTATATCTTGTTAAGATTTGTTTGATAAAAAAGATGTTTTTTAGGTTTTGAATGACTCATCATCGTTAGCTATCAAAAGAATTGGTATTACCACTCTAAATGCACTTGATAATCATTATCATTTTTGTGAGAGTAATAAAACAACAGTGTTAGAAGGGTCATACTATGCCGGGTAGCCGTGTCATTGAGTCAACAAGCCGTACCTCAAGGAAGGTTAAACTTTCTTTGATGGGCCCGGCGTTTATCGCGGCGATTGGTTATATCGATCCGGGCAACTTTGCCACAAACATCCAGTCTGGCGCGGCCTATGGTTACACGTTGCTGTGGGTGGTGGTGTGGGCAAACCTGATGGCGATGCTGATTCAACTGTTGTCTGCCAAGTTAGGCATCGCAACAGGCAAGAATCTGGCAGAACATATCCGCGATCGCTTTCCGCGTCCTGCCGTTTGGGCGTACTGGGTGCAGGCAGAAATTATTGCGATAGCGACCGATCTGGCTGAGTTTATCGGTGCGGCGATAGGTTTTAAACTGCTATTGGGCGTGTCGCTGCTGGAAGGCGCGATTCTCACCGGGATTGCTACTTTCCTGATTCTCATGCTGCAACAGCGCGGTCAGAAGCCGCTGGAGATGGTCATCGGCGGCCTGCTGCTGTTTGTTGCGGCAGCGTACATTGTCGAACTGGTGTTTTCTCAGCCTGAGTTGTCCGCTTTAGCCAAAGGCATGGCGATCCCTAGCTTGCCGACCTCTGATGCCGTGTTGCTGGCCGCTGGCGTGTTGGGGGCGACGATTATGCCGCATGTGATTTACCTGCATTCTTCCCTGACGCAGCATGGAGGCAGTCATTCCCGTGCTGATCGCTATTCTGCAACGAAAGTCGATGTCGCGATTGCGATGACGATTGCCGGGTTCGTCAATCTGGCGATGATGGCAACGGCGGCAGCGGCGTTCCATTTCAGTGGCAATCAGGATATTGCCGATCTAGATAAAGCCTATCTCACGTTAGAGCCGTTGTTGGGTAAAGCCGCCGCGGTGATTTTCGGTCTGAGTCTGGTGGTGGCGGGTCTTTCTTCCACCGTTGTTGGTACGCTGGCGGGTCAGGTGGTAATGCAAGGGTTCGTGCGCTTCCATATCCCGCTTTGGGTTCGTCGTTCTGTGACGATGCTGCCGTCGTTTATCGTGATTCTGTCCGGTATGGATCCGACGCGCGTGCTGGTGTTGAGCCAGGTGGTGCTGAGCTTCGGGATTGCGCTGGCGCTGGTTCCTTTGCTGTCGTTCACCGGTAACCGTGAACTGATGGGATCGATGGTTAACGGCAAATGGGTGCAGCGCATCGGGCAACTCATTGTCGTGCTGGTGGTTTCTCTGAATATGTATCTGTTGATTGATACCATGTTGGGGATATACCCGTAATACTTCAAGCTGCATGTGCGTTGGCCGCGTTCACTCACCCGAATCACTTACCGGAGTAAGCTCATCGGGATTCTCTCTCTTGCCGCGTTATTCAGCCTTATGGCCTCACCCCTTCGGGGTCAGCGCAAGCGCTGCTCAAAAACGCCTTGCCGTTTTTGTCTTGCAACTCGAATTATTTGGGGTATATAAATCTGGTGCCACATGGCGTGGCACCGTTTCGCTATTTGCTTGCCTTCCTCAGCTCCGTCACTGGCACGCCGCCGATTCCCCAGTTGTCCGTTTCGACTTCATCAATCACCACCACGGTGGTTTTCGGATTTTTGTTGAGTACATCGACCAGCAACTGAGTTACGCCTTCGATCAATTGACGTTTTTGTTCAGCGGTGACGCCTTCATTGGTGATTTTGATATTTACATATGGCATAGGTTCTCCGGGATTAGGGTGATGAGCGGCGGTGGGGTAAGCAGAGTCCAGCCGCGATGAAAAGTGCTGCTGCGCTACATACAATCGCTGGCGCGATAGCGTGGGTAGTCGTCAGGACGCTGGTGAGTATGGGGCCAAGAATCTGACCAATGCCGTAAGTGAGCGTCACCAGCCCAAGCAGGTTGATGCCGTGCGGCGCGTGTAGCCGTTTGGCTAATGGCATCACCAGCGAGGTGGTTCCCATAAAAGTAGCACCAAAGCCGATACAGCTGAATATCAATGCCACGAGAGAGTGGCTGAACAGCGTCAGCAGGACACATACGCCCTGAATCAGCAGATTGGCTGTCAGGCAGGGTAGCGTCCCCCAACGACTGGCTGCCCATAGCCAGAAAAAGCAGCCAGGAATGATCGCCAGCCCAACCAGCGACCATAAATGCAGAGATAAACGCGGTACGTCTAGCGCCGTCACCATCAGCGGCAGATAGGTGGCGATGACGATATAGCCGAAGCCCGCGAGGCCGTATAGCAGCGCGAGCCGTCGCCAGCCAAGGTGAGAAGGTTCATCGACATTGGTCATCTTCTGCTGGGGTACAGTGTTTTTATGGGGTGAAAGTATGAGTAGGACGATCAGAAGTAGCGCGGAGGTCAGCGCCGCTCCCCGCCACAATAGTTCGGCAGTCAGTGCGTAATGCTGCCCAATAATGATGTATTCATTACCTAAGACGATCCCTACGCCAACTCCAGCATAGAGCGAGGCGATAACGCCGGTATGCCTTGTGTGGTGTAAAACGATCAGGGATCCGAAGATCATCATCGCTGCGCTGGCGATCCCCGCGATGAAGCGAATGAACATGACCAGCATCGTATTGGTGGTCAATGTCATCGCGAAGAGCAACACGCTGGTCGCGGCCGCGGCGGTAAACAGCAGAAATACGGGCTGAGAGGTTGAGGCACGACGGCTGAAAGAGAAAAGCAGGCTGCCGAACAGATAACCAGCGTAGTTTGCGCTGGCAATATAGGAAAGCTGGCTGAAGGTGAAATCACTTTCCTCCAACATAACGGGCAGCATCGGTGTATATAAAAAGCGCCCAAGCCCCATTCCTGATGCTAGTACGACCGTCCCAAAAAGGGCAAGAATCAGCGTGTCCGATAGTGCGATAAAGCGAGGACGTTCCATCAAATGATGACCTAAGACATAGAGAATATGTCCTTATCCTGCCCGTTTTCTCATCAAATAAAAGTGAATAGTAATGAGCAGGTTGATGACGCAGAGAGAACGTTTCTGGTATGAGTGCGGTAGTTAGAAACGAGCTGGTTATACCAAGCCCGGCTCCATTGTACTGATCTCGCTGGAGCCGGTTTTTTTACCTCAATTACGGTTAGCTGATGGTTTTACTGAATGCATCGACGGCAATAATCGCGTGGGCGACGTCTTCAGCTGTTAACCCGCTGTCCAGATTCTTCAACGTATCGGCGTCGCTGCACGCCAGTTCACCCACTTTGATCAGATTCTCAAATGGCTCATTTTCCAGATGCAGATCTTTTAGCAGCGTCGGCATGTTAATCGCGCGGTAGAAGCGAATGTAGCGTGCAATTTCTTCGTCAGGACGTTGCTCCAGCACCATATGTGTCAGCGTGCCGTAGGCAACTTTTTCCCCGTGCGTGAGGTGGTGGATATCGCCTTTAATCGCGGTAAATCCGTTGTGGATGGCGTGAGCGCCGGCTAATCCACCATTCTCAAAGCCTAAACCGGAAAGCAGCGTGTTGGCTTCAACTACGGATTCCACTGCGGGCGTTACCACGCCTTTTTCCACCGCTTTGTAAGCGCTGTAGCCGTAGGTTAGCAGCGTTTTTTCGCAGGTTTCGGCAATCGCCATGCCTGCTAGCGTAGGTTTACCGCCCAGCATGGAAAGTGCGTGAGAGCGCAGAACCGCCTGTGCTTCGACAAAGGTTGCCAGACCATCGGCAATGCCGGAGGCAAACAGGCGTGCGGGTGCCTGCGCGCAGACGGCGGTATCGACCAATACCAGATCAGGATTCTTGTCATAAAAGCGATAGGATTCAAACACGCCCTCGTCGGTGTAGATGACGGACAGCGCGCTGCACGGTGCATCCGTTGAGGCCACGGTAGGGACAATCGCCACATTATGTTTTAGCTCATCGGCGACCGCTTTCGCTGTATCCAGCGTTTTACCGCCACCTAACCCAACAACAATGTTCGTGCCCGCGTCGCGCGCGAGCTTAGCAAGACGGGTGATTTCGTTGCTGGATGCTTCACCGTTAAAACGCTCGTAATGGTGGCCAATGCTCGCCTGTTTGAGGGACGCATCAACGCGCTGGCCGATGATGTCCCAAACAACGCCGTCCGCCATCAGAAACGCTTTTGTTCCCAGCGGCTTGAGCTGTTCACCCAGTTCATCCAGCACGCCGCGCCCCTGAACATATTTTCTAGGTGAAGAGAAAATGAAATGACTCATGTTATCTACCTCGATGATGTGGTTTGAGAAGTGATGCAGTATTGAATTCGAGTGAATCATGGAAGGCGGTTGCGTTACGCGCATGATGACGAAACGAGTTGACGGTAGTGATGGGGGAAACTAAAGCGCAGCGCGACTTCCTGAAACAGGACTGATTTAAGGTATAGCATAGTCGATAAACGTCAGATGGACGAAAAGAGCGGAATGAGAGCGTGAGACTAAACCATGAATATCATAGGGTTGGTGTATGACGATACCGTGATTTCCACCAGACATACGTTTCCTTACCCGTTTATGCGGGAGTTCAAAAGGGATATGATGACTTCGTCGTTACAAATGAATGCGCTCTTCCAACCATCGATCACCGAGGTGTTTGCATGTCGTCTCCTATTGATATCGTCGAAAAGAAGCTGCTATCCGATAACTGGTATATTCTGAATAAATATACTTTTGATTTAAAAAGAAATAATGGTGGCGTAGTGCGCCAGGTCCGTGAGGTTTACGACCGAGGTGATGGTGCGACGATTCTGCTGTACCACCGGGCGAAAGGCACGGTGATTCTGACACGACAGTTCCGTATTCCCACTTACGTTAACGGTAACGAAAGCGGCATGCTGCTGGAAGCCTGCGCTGGTTTGCTGGACGACCATTCGCCCGAAGAATGTATCCGTAACGAGTCAATCGAAGAAACTGGCTATGCAGTCGGCAATGTGGAAAAGCTGTTCGATGCTTATATGTCGCCGGGCAGCGTAACGGAGCGACTGCACTTTTTCGCCGCTGAATACGATGAGTCTCTGCGGGATAATGCGGGCGGCGGTGTGGAAGATGAAGATATCGAAGTGCTGGAGCTGCCGTTCAGCGAAGCCGTTGAAATGATGAACGATGGCCGGATTAAAGACGGCAAGACCATCATGTTGCTACAGCACGCCATCATCCACGGCTGGTTTGCCAAAGGATAAACGTATTTTATGGCACACGGATCTCTCCGTGTGCCGTTTGATTTGTAGTGGTAGCGTTTTCATTTTTGGGTAATTCCGCAGTGACGATGTGATTATGCCGATTATTACCTGAGTAAACGTTTTGTTTGTTCTTCTTTTTCTTGTTTTTTACTTAAATTTCAATTGTATATGTTGGTTTTTAAGTCGGTTTTCATCACTTTTATCGGTCAGGTATAGACTTTTTTTGAGGAAACTTTTCCTAAATTTCTTGTATTGAGATCGAATATTCAGCTATTTCTCTCCCTGTTGTGTGACCCGTATCACTGGATGAAGGAATGTAAGCGGTGTAACTCGTTGCTTCATTATGCAGTAACTCATATTCTCTCTTTACAAAAAGTAAAGAAGGACTGCGCTGATGAAGATCAAGAATAAAGTATCTACCCTATTTGCAGTTTCATTTTTCACGCTCGGCTTATCGAGTCAAAGCCTGGCTGCTGACGTCACCGTATGGGCTTGGGATCCTAACTTCAATGTTGCGGCAATGCATGAAGCTTCATCGATATATAAAAAAGCTGATCCAAGTTTCAGCCTGAAAGTGATCGACTCAGGTAAAGAAGATATTGAACAGAAATTAAATACCATGTTGGCTTCTGGGGTTAAAAATGTTCTTCCTGATATTGTGCTTATAGAAGATTATAATGCACAGAAATACCTTCAGGCTTACCCTGACGCGTTTGTGCCATTGCAGGATGCCATCGATTACAGTCAGTTCGCGCCTTATAAAACGAAAGTGATGACGATAGGGAATAAGGTTTACGGTGTTCCCTTTGATTCCGGCGTGGCAGGGATGTTCTATCGGCTCGATTATCTGGAAGCTGCCGGATATAAAGAGAGTGATATGGTGAACATTACCTGGGATAAATACATTGAGATCGGCAAGAAGATAAAAGAAAAAACTGGCGTTGATATGCTGACTTACGATATGAACGATGTTGTTCTTCCTCATATTATGATGCAGTCTGGTGGAGAATGGTTCTTCGATAATCAAGGCCAAATTAATCTCACCAAAAACGCGGCATTGAAAGAAACGTTAAAAACGATTAAAGCGATTAACGACGCGAAAATTGCACGTCCTATTTCTGGCTGGTCGAGTTTTGTTGGTAGTTTTAATGCTGGGAAATCGGCGAGTGTGGTTTCCGGTGTATGGGTGATTGGCTCAATTAAAAGTGCCGAAGATCAGAAAGGAAAATGGCGTGTTGCGCCGATTCCACGGTTAAATCTCGACAAAGCGGTGCGAGCATCTAATCAAGGTGGGTCGAGTTGGTATGTATTAAAGGACGGCAAAAACACCCAACAGGCGATTGAATTCCTGAAAAAAACATTCGCAGCGGATAGTGATATGTATCAAACCCTTTTGGTTGATCGCGGCGCGCTTGCAACCTTCCTTCCTGCCACTTCTGGCCCCGCTTATGCAGTAAAAGATCCGTTCTTTGGTGGGCAGCCCGTGTTTGCTGATTTCTCTAAATGGGTGACTGAAATCCCACAGGTCTCCTATGGTATGTATACCCAGGAAGTTGATAACGCGATTGCCGCTGAAATACCCGCATTACTGAAAGGCGATTCTGTTGATGACGTTTTAAAACGCGCCGAAACTGCATTAAAAAGTCAGATTATGCAGTAGTGAGTCTGAGCTTGGGGACAGCGAGTCCCCAGGCACTTCTCTCCAGAAATCTATGGTGTGATAATGATGTATAAACCTAAAATGAATAGGCTTTATAACATCAACGGCTGGGCGTTTGTCTCTATAGCTGTTGGGTTAATTGCCCTAATGACGATATACCCTATTTTCAAATCGCTTTGGCTTTCCTTTCAGTCTGGCCGTGGTGTGGTGACGCAATTCGTCGGCCTGGGAAATATCATTCGTTTATTTAATGATCCGATGTTTAAAACGGCGCTTTGGAATACACTGACGTTTCTGGTGATCCAGGTGCCGATTATGATTTTGCTATCATTAGCGATTTCTTCTTGCCTGAATTCTTCGCAGCTTAAATATCGCCAGTGGTTTAGAATTGCGATTTTTTTACCCTGTGTGACGTCGCTGGTAGCCTACTCGATTCTATTTAAGAGTATGTTTGAACTGGATGGCGTGATTAATTCATTCTTGATGTTTATTCATGTCATTGACGATCCTATTCCGTGGCTCTCCGATCCTTTCTGGGCGAAGGTGACCATCATTATCGCCATCACATGGCGTTGGACGGGATACAATATGATATTTTATCTTTCCGCCATGCAGAATATTGATAAATCGATTTATGAAGCCGCCAGAGTCGATGGTGTTAGTCCAATCAAGCAATTTATTTTTATCACCATACCATTATTGAAGCCGGTCATTCTTTTTACCAGTGTGACATCAACGATTGGTACACTACAGTTGTTTGATGAAGCCATGAATATCACGAATGGCGGTCCGGCAAATGCGACCCTGACATTATCGCTTTATATTTATAATCTGTCGTTTAAATTTGTACCTAATTTTGGTTATGCGGCAACAGTTTCGTACGTGATTGTCGTTTTTTCAGCCATATTGGCGCTGATTCAATTTAAAGCGGCACGGAAGGGATAATATGAGAAAAAGTAAAATTAACAGCATATTGATGCATGCTTTTCTCGTGTTGATGAGCATTTTCTCACTTTTTCCGTTCTATTGGATGGTGGTATCCAGTACCAATAGCACCAGCCAAATCAATATGGGGAAATTTACGTTTGGCGATCAGCTAGTGGTCAATTTCACCAACTTGACGAGTCAGGTGGATCTCGCGTTGATATTTTGGAATACATCAAAAATTGCGCTGATCAGCACCGTATCGACGCTTGTGGTGTGCTCCATTGCGGGTTATGCATTTGAGATTTATTCCAGTAAACATCGTGAACGTGTCTATGTCGCACTATTAGCGACGATGATGATTCCGTTTGCGGCGTTAATGATCCCACTCTTCACCATGTTTGGTAAGGCGGGTTTACTGGACACACACTTTGCCGTGATTATGCCGACGGTGGCAGGGGCATTTATTATTTTCTACTTTAGGCAGTGTACTAAAACGTTTCCGAGAGAGTTGATCGATGCTGCCCGCGTGGAAAGCGTCGCAGAGTGGAAAATTTTCCTGTATGTCTATGTGCCAATTATGCGAGCCAGCTATTCTGCTGCGTTTATCATTGTTTTCATGACGTCATGGAATGCTTTTCTCTGGCCGCTTATTGTCCTCCAGTCTACTGAATTAAAGACGATTAATCTGGTGCTATCCAGCTTTGCTTCGGCCTATTCTCCAGACTTCGGGCTTATTATGGTGGGAACGGTTATTTCTACTCTTCCTAGTTTGCTTATCTTCTTCGCCATGCAAAAGCAATTTATTGCCAGTATGACGGGCGCAGTGAAGTAATACACTCGCAATGGAAAATTAAGTTTGAGGTTCAATATGGCTGATATTTTACTAAAGAATATAGTGAAGCGTTACGATAAGACGGAAACGATCCATCGTATCAATCTTGAAATTAATTCAGGCGAATTTGTGGTATTTGTTGGCCCGTCTGGATGCGGTAAATCGACGTTGCTGAGAATGATCGCGGGATTGGAAGAAATAACGGATGGCGAGATCCATATTGATAATCGCGTAGTTAACCATTGCGATCCCGCAGAGCGGGGAATTGCAATGGTGTTCCAGTCATATGCGTTGTACCCGCATATGACGGTGGCTGAAAATATGGGGTTTGGGTTGAGAATGAACGGGCACCCCAAAGCTGAAGTCGAAAAAATGGTGCGAAAGGCTGCGATGACACTCCAGCTAGAAGCCTTGTTAGATCGGACACCGAAACAGCTATCTGGCGGCCAACGTCAACGCGTTGCGATTGGGCGGGCCATTGTGCGCGATCCTAAAGTGTTCTTATTCGATGAACCCTTATCGAACCTTGACGCCGAATTACGCGTTGAAATGCGTTTGCAGATTGCTCAGCTTCATCAGGAAATGCGTAACACCATGATTTATGTGACGCACGATCAAGTGGAAGCAATGACGTTGGCGGATAAAATCGTGGTGTTAAACAAGGGGGATATTGAGCAGGTCGGGACGCCGATGGAGCTATACCATAAGCCAGAAAATATTTTTGTCGCCGGTTTTATCGGTTCGCCGAATATGAATTTTCTACCCGGTGAAGTTTTACAGGTTGAAGGAAATAACGTGAGCATCTTGATTAATAAGCTCAATACGCTTTCCATTAATCTGGCTAGCCACGGATTGCGTGTCGATCAGAAAATTACCGTGGGTATTCGCCCTGAACACCTGAGTATTGATCCGGAAGGAGGAGATGTCAGCCTGTCGATCAATAGCGAAGTAACAGAAAGGCTGGGTAATGCCACGTATATTTTTGGTACTTACTCTGGCGTTAATCATTTTAAAGTACATTTGTCAGGTGACAATAGTATTGTGCCTTACTCAACGATCCCGCTCACATGTCGTAGTGAACATCTGCATTTTTTTGATGAAAATGGGAAGCGAATGAATTAACTATAAATAACTGGTTGTATGGGGATCAATAACGCCATAGAAAATGCTACGTTGACTCAGTGGAAGAGTCATGAATTTAACTAAGCAGCCGTTTGTATTCACATCAGCTGCTTATTTTACTATGCGATATTTATTTTTATAAATATCGTCCTCTGTTTTTAATCTGTCCCTAGAAATACCCTAAATAATTCGAGTTTCAGAAAGGCGGCAAGGGAAGGAATCCCGATGAGCTTACTCAAGTAAGTGATTCGGGCGAGTGAACGCAGCCAACGCATATGTAACTTGAAGTATGACGGGTATATTTACGTGATAAATACCATTTAAGAGTATCGCCTCAAGGAGAAATGAATGAAAAAGAATAATTATTCAGGAATGATCTCTATATTGTTAATGTTATTTATAGGGTTCATGGCAGCCAATGTGGCGAAAGCCGCGCAGCCGTTTGCTTATGGCGCGGATATTGGTTGGGTAAAGCAATTGGAAGATCGGGGGGTGACCTGGCGTGACGATGCGGGAGCTCAGCGCGATGTATTACAGATACTGCGGGATCACGGCGTAAACTCTGTACGGCTACGCATTTTCGTTAATCCTGACCCCAGTGCACTATGGCATAAAGATAATACGACCTGGACGATGCTCGGTTATACGGATAAAACTCGCGTGGTGGATGCCGCTCAGCGTGCCAAAGCGATGGGAATGCGTGTCATGGTAGATTTCCACTACAGTGATGTCTTCGCGGATCCAGGTCATCAAATAAAGCCAGCCGCGTGGGCGAACTACAATATTAGCCAATTAACTACGGCCGTTTATAACCACACACATGAGGTGATGACTGCGCTCATTTCCGCTGGCGTGACGCCGGAATGGGTGCAGGTTGGTAACGAAATGAACCCGGGTATTTTACTACCGGAAGGGAGCACAAGTCGGTTTGCCAATTTAACGCAGCTACTGAATGCGGGCTATGATGCGGTTAAAGCGGTCAGCCCTTCCTCTAAGGTGATCAGCCATTTGGCGCATGGGGATAATAATTCAAACTCTCGCTGGTTTTTTGACAATTTCCTCACCACGCACGGTGGGAAAACCGATGTGATTGGCTTTTCATTCTATCCCTACTGGGAGGGGAAAAATTATTGGGAGCTCACCGGCGCACTGGCTAGCAACCTCAATGATATGGCGAGCCGCTATGGTAAGGAAGTCATGGTCGTTGAAGTCGGCGGCTTGGAAACTAACCCGACAGACAGTTACTGGACGATTAGGGATACGATTAATCTTGTTAAAGCGGTGCCGGGAAATAAAGGCATCGGGGTTTTTTATTGGGAACCTGCGGGTAATGCCAATGTGCTGCTGGATGGCTATGCATTAGGCGCAACGACACAAGTTTCAGCCAATGTATTGCAATTTACCCGAGCACTGGACGCGTTTGCCGAATCACAAATCAATTTTATTAACGGAACCCGTTATAAGATCGCTAATCGGCATAGTGGTAAATCGCTTAATGTCGTGAGCGGTTCACATGAAGACGGCGCATTTGTTGAACAATACAGTGACGGTAACTGGGACAGTCAGCGTTTTTATTTTAACGCGATTGGCAATGGTTACTTCAATCTGGTGAATGTTAATAGTGGAAAGTACATTGATATTGATTCCAGCGCCAATGAAGATGGTGCGCAAATTCTCCAAATGTATAACACCGGTCATTTTAGCCAGCAGTGGCTGATTTTGGATGCCGGCGATGGCTATTATAAAATTCTGAATAGGAACAGTGGGAAGCTTTTGGATATTAACAGCCGTTCGATAGAGAATGGTGCATCAGGTATTCAATGGCATGATAACGGGGGATGGAATCAGCTGTGGACAATAACGGCTAATTGATGCCCGTCGGCCGCGTAATTTCTTTGCGTGGCCGCATTATCTTTTCAGGTAAGTGTGCCGAGTCGCGTAACCAACACAGTCAACTTGACGTATGACGGATATATAAGTAGGTACCGTTATATCGTGCTGAGTGTGAAACTTTCACGCCAAACCATGTCATAACCAATCTGTACGTGTTTCTTATAATGGCGTCCCGCCACGAGTTCTAAAAACAGATCGACGGCGGCTTCGCCCATTTCAGTGGGGTAGAGTCGCATTGTGGTTAGGCTGGGGCTGAGGTGCTGTGCCATGGGGATATCATTCATTCCAATCACTTTTATTTGTCTGGGAATGGAAATGCCTTTCTCTTGAATCGCGCGGTACACGCCGATAGCGATAATGTCTGTCGCGGCGAACACAACATCGGGCCATTCTTTTTGTTGCAGCAACTCATTCATCGCCTGATAGCCGGATGCAATACAGAATAGCTGACTGACCTTACACCGTGATTCATGGTAGATACCGTATTTTTGGGTTATTTCTTGAAATACATGCAGCCGACTCTCATTGTTCCCGATGAATGCAGGGCGCTCAGCACCGCTCTTAACAATGTAGTGTAATACTTCGCGTGCAGCCGCTTTCCGGTCAAAAATCACGGCGTCACATTTTTTATTGAGGGGAGCCGAATCGATAAAAATCAGGTTTTTATTTAATGAATAGATTAAGGCGATGTCATCATCGCTAAAATGCCCTACGCAAATGATCGCCTGCGCCTGAGATAACGTATGACTATTGGATGATAAGTTTGTGGTGAATATATTTCGCAACGAAATAGCAAAATGGTGGCAGCGATTTTCAATGCCAATGCGCATTGCGGTAAAATAAGGATCGTTGAGTTCTTCAGAAGGCGTAAGAAAGTGGACGACGGCGAGATGTAATAAATTGTCGTTATCCATTTTAAAATGAGATCGTACAACAAGCGAGTTCTCTAACCTTTTTTTCTGCTGCTTGCGTTGTGTAGGCGATAAATAGGCCAACTCATGGGCAATGTTCTTGATGAGCTGGCGTTTTTCTTTGGTTACCGACAGACTGGGGTCGTTATTAAGCACGCGAGAAACGGTTGATGCCGCCACTCCCGCTTTTTGGGCAATATCTCTAATCGTTGTCACAAAAAATTTTCCATAATTTTCCTATGAAACGGATATTAGCCAATGATTAATTAATTTAACATCCTCATTATTCAAAAGTACGAGTAAATCGTCAGAAATCTGATGGTTGCCAATATCAATGACTGTACCCACGTTGTCACAGTACCGTTGAGAAAAAGGCCTGCGTACGGCGGTTTTGCGGGGCATCGAGTAGCTGTCTGACTGGGCCAGTTTCGACAATTCTGCCATTTTCCATAAACACGATGTTATCGGCGATCTCACGGGCGAAACCGATCTCGTGTGTGACGATGACCATCGTAATACCGGAATGCGCCAGCTTTTTAATGACCTGAAGCACTTCGCCGACCAGTTCCGGGTCTAACGCCGAAGTCGGTTCGTCAAAGAGCATCACCTGAGGATTCATGGCGAGGGCGCGGGCAATGGCCACCCGCTGCTGTTGGCCACCGGAAAGCTGGTGCGGCCAATCGTCGGCTTTTTCTACGAGTCCAACCTGTCGCAGCAGCGAATACGCCTGATCGAACACCTCCTGCCGAGCGCGTTTTTTGACACGCAGCGGGGCATCGCTAACGTTTTGCAGCACGGTACGGTGAGGGAACAGGTTAAAGTGCTGAAATACCATACCAATCTTGCTGCGCTGGGCCGCGACCTGTTTGTCACTCAATTCATAGAGCCGATGGCCTTTCTGCCGATACCCGACCAGCGTATCGCCAACGCAAATAGTGCCGCCATCGAGCTTTTCGAGGTGGTTAATACAGCGTAGCAGCGTTGATTTACCCGCGCCGGACGGACCCAGAATCGCAGTAACCGAACCCGCCTCCATCTGCAAATCGATGTCATCTAAAATCAGGTTTCCCGACAGGGATTTACGCACGTTCCGTAGTGTAATGGCCTCGCCCATAGTTGCGTTTCCTTCATGATTCATTGAGTGCATGACATTGTTCGCCAGTCGTTGATGCGCGATTGCCCGCCGGTTCAGGTGCTGGGGGATTCGCTGGGCTGTGGCCTGTTCGTTGGCTGAGCACGTTGGGTAAACCTGGCGGCACGCAGTTTGCGGCTTTTACCTGGCTTGTTGCGTTTGAGCGTCGAACGGCCGAAATAGCGTTCAACATAGTATTGGCCGACAGACAGCACGGAGGTCAGTAGCAGATACCAGATAGTGGCAACCAGCAGCAGCGGGATGACTTCATAGGTTCGCTGATAAATGATCTGTGCCGAGTACAGCACATCCTGAAGTGAAATCACCGAAACCACCGCTGTGGTTTTCAGTTGGCCGATGACCTCATTGCCCGCCGGAGGCAGGATGGCGCGCATCGCCTGCGGCAGAACGGTGTAGAAGAATATCTGCGGTTTACGGTACCCCAATGCTCTGGCGGCTTCCAACTGACCGGGGTTGACGCTCTGAATACCTGCGCGAACAATCTCCGCCGCATACGCAGATTGATGCATAACCAGCGCCAGCACGGCGGCATTAAACGGGCTGATGAGCGTATTGCCAGGAACGCTGAAAACCTCGCCGAAGAATGGCAGCGAGAGTGAAACCGTCGGGTAGAGCGCTGCAATGTTGTACCAGAGAAACAGCTGCACCAGCGTGGGGACGCCACGGAAAAACCAAGTGTAGCCGCAACTGACTGCCACCAGCACGGGGTTGCTGGATAGGCGCATCAGCGCCAGTATCGTGCCGCCGCCAAAGCCTAACACCACCGACATTGCGGTCAGTTTCAGCGTCATGATGACGCCCTGAAGAATGGAGTCTTCCGTAAAACTGTCCACAACGACCCGCCATTCAAAGCGGGGGTTGTTCAGTACAGAATGGGCGATAGCGCCCAATAGCAGCAGAACCAGCAGGGCGCTGAGCCAGCGCCCGTAGTGTCGGTTGGCGACGATATGCAGTTCCTGATGTGGTGAGGGGACACTCATCCGAAAATCTCTGCGTTACGTTTCGCCTCTGGGACCGCGCCGTATCCGATATCCCACTTATCCAAAATCTTCTGATAGGTGCCGTCTTTAATCAGCGAATTCAATGCGGCCTGAACGGCGTCTTCCAGAGCAGAATCTTTAGGAAACGCAATAGAGACTGGCGCATCGTTGACGGCGATATCACCGCTGATGGCTAGCCGTTTGACCTGGCTCACCTGATAGCGTAACCCCTCATAAGGGCCGAAGAACAGCGGGACACGTCCGCTGATCACCGCCTGTACGCCGGATGGACGATCGGGGAAGATCGCAATTTTGATCGCGTCTTTCTGTTCTGCAACACACTGCTTGTCGGCTTCTTGCAAGCGCAGTAGCTGAGTGGTACCGGCCCCTGCGCCAATGTCTTTACCGCACAGTGCGCTTAGGGAGGTAAATGGCGCGACGTTAGCGTCTTTAAGGGAAATGATGGCCAGTTTTGACGCGTTGAAATAGCCGATGAAGTCGATCTGCTCAAGGCGCTTCGGTGTTGCATTGATATTCGACAGTGCCACATCGTAACGGCCTGATTTTAAACCGGGAATAATATTGTCGAACCCACCGGTATCGTGCCAGTTCACCGGTACGCCCAGCCGGTCGCCAATCGCGTTCATGATATCGATCTCGCGGCCTGCCAGCGTTTTATTATCTTCCTGATAAAAGGTGGTTGGTGGCGTATTGGGGTTGGTGCCTGCCACGATAAATCCTTTTTGTAAGACGGCCTCTGGCACTTTTGCTTTTAAGGCCGCATCGGGCTGTATCTGAAAGGTGCGAGTCGTGGGGACGTTTTGATCGGCAGAGAAGACAGGCGGTAATACGGCAAGCATCAGTAATGGAAAGGCAAACAGGTTTTTTTTCATTATCTTTACCCAGATTAATTAGCATGTCCGTTTCATCGGACATGGAAAAATAAATGCATTTCTCTTATCAAAAGAAAAGGGACTGATGCGGTATGTGATTTGCCAAACGGCATTTTTTGACACCTTTCTCTTTTAATCTTCAGGGTAAAACCGGACAAATAAAAAAAGGTTATAAGTTATAAGAGGGCGATTTTGTTACTTTTGTTTTTGCAAGAAAAAGTAGGTGAGGTATTTTTTATCTTTAATAAACAGAGTGATAGAAGACGTTTTATTGTTCACACTTCAGTATGAAGACTAAAGAAGAAATATCGCAAAGCAAAGATGAACAGCAGATATACCCGATGCTCTGCCAGATGCTAATAGCAAAGACTCTACCCAACAGCAGCGTTTCGCCTGGCTAATGGGTGAGGCTTACTCTTGCGGAGCGATACGGACGATATGAATAATCAGGTACAGCATTTCGTCGTTAGAAATGTCGATATTGAGCAGGTTGTGAATATAGTCTTTGATCAGCCGGCTGCATTTATAAGCATCAGGATATTCTTTGGTGACCTGATCAAAAATAAAATCATCATTTGAATGAATCAGGCTGTTTTCCAACAGGCGCTGGATAAAGAATTGCATGTGCGTCAGGAAGCGTGAGTAGTTAATCGATTCTTTATCAATCACGATATGGAAGTTGTACTGGATGATATTAAAGATATCTTTCAGCATCTTGACCGACTGGAGCGTGTTCTCCATATTCTGGACGTCGGTTTGCGCGTTGACTAAATGAAACGCGATATTGCCCGCTTCCTCTTCTGGCAATTCCAGCGTCATCTGCTGGTTAATGTCGTTGAGTGCCCGCGAGGCAATCGCAAATTCCTGCGGGTAGAACCGCTTTACCTCATAAAGCAGACGATTTTGTATGCTGATGCCTTTGCGATAACGCTCAATCGCAAAGCTGATATGGTCGATCAGCGTAAAAAAGACCTGCTCGCTCAAGCGGCCATGAAGCTGTCGGTTCGCATCATCAATAATCTTATTCACGATGTGAACATATTCTTCCCCGACGTGCTCAATCAAACGGGCAAATTCACGTGGTGACGTGCCATCCTTGAGAATAAAGGTTTTCTCAATTTTGGCAGGATCGAGAATATCTCCGGTCTTGCTGTTAAAACCGATCCCTTTTCCCATGACAATGATTTCGTTGTTATCTGCATCAGAAGATAACACCAGGCTATTGTTCAGTATTTTTATTGCTTTTATCGGTTCAGCCATCATGCGTTTCTTGAGTGATATCAGTGGGAACGTGAGTGAAATAATAACCTATTTCTTCTCTTTCATGTTGCGGGTGGTGGTCCCGCAACATAAGTGATTCAGAGTAGGGCTTATCCCCGTTTTAACACGGTGTTCTGGGGCATCAGCATTAGGGCTCGCAGGGAAATAACTGCGCACCGTTTGATGCTATGACACCCTGATACCAGTAAAAACTTTTCTTTTTGATACGGCGCAGGTCTTTCAGATCGAATTCATCGCGGTTCACATAAATAAACCCGTAGCGCTTACCGTAGCCTTGATGGGTGCTGACCACATCGATCGCCGACCACGGACAATAGCCAATCAGATCAACGCCATCGCTGATGGCGAGCTGCATTTGTTCAATATGACGGGCAATAAAATCGATACGGTATTGATCGTTGATTGTACCGTCTGCCTCAAGTTTATCCGGCGCGCCCATACCGTTTTCTGTAATCAATATCGGCAGATGGTAGCGCTCGTAGGTTTTACGTAATGTTAAGCGCAAGCCAACAGGATCGATGACCCAGCCATAGGGCGTTTTATCAACGTGCGGATTTTCCGCCGCGCGATAGACGCCGGGTTCACCCAGCATGATTTGCTGATCGCCCGCGCGGGCGCTGACGTCCGATGCATCGCCTTTGCTAGCGGCAATGGTTGCGGTGGAATAGTAATTGATCGCCACGTAGTCGGGCTTTCCTGACTGTAGGATCTCGTCATCGCCGGGTAATGTCTCCGGAGCCAAACCACGATCTTCCAGATAACGCCAGGCCAGCGCGTTGTAGCGACCGTGCACAGCGACATCCAGAAAGCTCCAGCAGCGCAGCGTTTCCCAGTTGTGCGCAGCGATAGCGTCTTCCGGTTTGCTGGTGGCCTGATACATCGATGTGGTGTTGATCGCCGGACCAATCAAACCGTTGGGTGCGAGTTCGTGACACAACGCCATGACCTGCGCCTGCGCGAGCATCATGTGGTGATTCTGCTGATACAGAGCTTTTTTGGATGGCAAAACGCCGCCTTCCGGCAAGCCAATTGCGCCGGGATGCAGAATCATGGTGTTCTGCTCATTAATCGTTAGCCAGTATTTAACCTTGTCACCGAAATGCGTAAATAGCGTGCGGGCGTAGTGAACAAAGGCATCAATCGTGGCGCGATTTTGCCAGCCGCCCTGTGCCTCAAGACAATAAGGCAAATCGAAATGATAGAGCGTGACGACCGGTTCGATACCGTGCGCGTTCAGCTCATCAATTAGCTCGTTGTAAAACGCGATGCCCAGCGGATTTACTGCACCGGTGCCATCGGGAAGAATACGCGTCCAGGCGATAGAGAAACGGTAAGCCTTCAATCCCAGCTCCGCAAAAAGTTGCACATCGTCTTTAAACCGATGGTAGTGATCGCTGGCTACGGTGAAGTCAGCGGTGTTTTCCGGGTGCTGACACTTATCAATGATCGACGGGCTTTTCCCATCGGCCTGCCAGCCACCTTCAACCTGATAAGCCGATGTCGACGCTCCCCACAGAAAGCCTGCTGGGAAATGTTTTTGCTGTTGATAGTGCATATTTTTCTCACATCAAGAAAGACGGTAGAGGCATTGGGTAGGGCACCCAATGCCTCTATACCCGTCATACTTCAAGCTGCATGTGCGTTAACTGCGTTCAGTCACCCGAATCACTTACCTGAGTAAGCTCATCGGGATTCCTTCCCTTGCCGCCTTCCTGCAACTTGAATTATTTAGTGTATATGGGCGATCAAGCGTTCACGTTAATGATGGTATCCATCGGAGCGATCGGCTGTGGCGCGGTGCAGACGACGCTAGCGTATTCATCGCTGTTGATGATCACGACTGGCGTAATCGGGTCATAGCCCAAACGCGTTATCTCATGCAGATCGAAGCTAATTAACCTGTCTCCAGCGGTGACACGGTCGCCCGGTTTGATATAGCCGGTAAAATGCTTACCGTTGAGGTTCACGGTATCGAGACCGACATGAATCAGTAATTCCAGACCGTTATCCGCGCGGATACCGACAGCATGTTTGGACTCAAGGAACGTGATGATCTCGCCACTGATGGGCGCGACGACTTCACCGTTGTCTGGAATAATCGCAACGCCTTGCCCCAGTAATCCCTGTGAGAATACGTCATCGTTGATGTCGCTCAGCGCGACCAGCTTGCCGGACAGCGGGCTGAGAATAGCTTGCGGTTCAGTGTGTCCTTCTGTGGCCTGCGAGTTTTGTGTGGTATCAACTGCTGGTACAGATTGGCACGCGTCTGATTGGGTCGAGTCGGTTTGGGCGTTGTCAGCTTCATCCACCGGATCGTCGAATCCCATAATCCAGGTGAGCGCAAACGTGACGACAATCGCAATGGCGCAGGTGATCAGCGCATGTACGATGTTCATCGGGTTTTCACCAATAAAAGCAGGCAGTGCTGCCAGCCCCGGTGAGACGAAGGCGTAGCGAACCAGACCCGCTAAACCGGCATAGATGCCCGCACAGCCCCCGCCAATCATGGCGGCAATCAGCGGTTTCTTCAGTTTCAGCGTTACCCCGTATAAGGAAGGTTCGGTTATACCCAGCAGGGCGGTGAAACCCGCAGAAGAAGCCAGCTGTTTCAGATTCTTGTTCTTGGTTTTAAACGCGACGCACAGTGTGGCGGCACCCTGAGCAATGTTTGAAGCCAGCATGCCGGGACCGTTAATCATCTCGAAACCGTTGCGGGTAAGCTGCGAGGTGGCAATCGGCGTCATCGCCCAGGCCGTACCAGTGATCACCAGGAACGGTTGCAGGCCACCCATCAACATCGGAATGAGCCAGCTTGCCTTTCCGTCAATAATGGCAGCACCGCTGGCGACTAAATCGTTGAGGAAAATACCGAAAGGCCCAATCACTACCAGCGCCAACGGTGCGGTAAACAGCAGCACGATCATTGGCTTGGTGAAAAAGGTGATCATCGAGGGCGAAATTTTTTCAGCGAAGCGCTCGATGTAGGACATGATCCACACGGTGAGGATGATCGGTAACACCGATCCGGCATAGTCCGCCAGCCGAACGGGAATACCGATAAAACTGATCGGCCCGCCTGATGCGAGTAACTGAGCCAGATTTGGGTGCAGCAAGGCACCCGCAATCGTCATCGCCAGAATCGGGTTACAGGCGAACTTGATGGAGGCACCGTAGGCCAGCAGCACGGGGAGGAAGAAGAAGGCCGCATCGGAGATGGTGTCTAGCAGGCGATAAGTCGTGCTGTCGGCGGAAATTAATCCGGTCAGTTTGAGGATCGCCAGCAGCGCTTTGATCATCCCCGCGCCGGTAATCGCTGGAATAACGGGGGTGAAGGTGGTGGAAATTACGCTGATGATTTGCGTAAAAATGCCGCCTTTCTTCTGCCGATCTTTGCTAGCGGTACTGCGCTGGCTATTCATCTCGCCAATCTCGTTCAAAATCGCCCGGTAGGTGATTTGAACGTCGTTGCCGATCACCACCTGAAACTGACCGCCGCGATCGACGACACTGATGACGCCGGGGAGTTTGGCAATCGCTTCTGCCTGTACGGCATGGCTATCGTTGAACTCAAAACGTAAACGAGTGGCGCAGTGGGTCAGTTTGCTGACATTCTGCTTGCCGCCGCTCAACGCGAGTATGTCGACCCCAAGTTTTTGATAATTCATTTTTTGATAATTCATAGTTTCACCCTGTGTTGACGCCAATTAGGCCAAAAAAAAAGACCAAAATAAAAATGCACCTCTTAAAAAGAGGAAATGCATTTTTACTTTGGTCTTGCCTGCCGTAGCAGTAGCACGCCGCGATAAAAATAGGCTGGTGCAACGTGTTGTGTTGCGCCGCAATATCAGCATGCGGCGCCAGAGTCATGCAATGTACTCAGGTGAATTAATTGATCTGGATCACAAACAATATCGCCGTTTACGATCCTTTTGCGGGTTATATCGCAGTCTTACTTCGCTGCAATATAACCCATCACAATACTAACTCAGCAGCGCCAGCGCTTTTGCGACCACGTTATCCACGGTGAAGCCGAATTCTTCGAACAACAGTTCAGCCGGAGCCGACTCGCCGAAGCTCGTCATACCAACAATCGCGCCGTTCAGGCCGACGTACTTGAACCAGTAGTCTGCGATACCCGCTTCAATCGCTACACGCGCCGCTACCGCTTTCGGCAGTACTGCTTCACGGTAAGCCGCATCCTGCTTGTCGAATGCATCCGTTGACGGCATCGACACCACGCGCACCTTGCGGCCAGCGGCAGTCAGTTTATCGTACGCACCAACAGCCAGCTCGACTTCAGAGCCGGTG
>NZ_LXFV01000032.1 GCF_002847345.1 Pectobacterium peruviense | reverse complement strand
AGCCATACGTTAGCCGGTTTTTTTACGCAGCAGCATCCATTCCTTCCGATACACACTCAATACAACTCAGAACGCCGACAGCATATCAATATGCGGGATACCATCTTCGTCATACGCCTCACCAGTCGCCACAAAACCAAACGCGCCGTAGAACGCTTGCAGGTGAGCCTGCGCAGAGAGGAAAAGATGCTTTTGCGGCCAGTGGCGTGCACAGGCAATCAACGCGTGCTCCATCAACTGATGGCCCAGATGTTGCCCACGAGCGTGAGGAGCCACAATCACGCGTCCAATCGTCACCACATCGTTGTTCGGATGAGGAGCGAGTAGCCGGGCATACGCTGCAAGCTTGCCGTCGCGATATGCCGCAATGTGGCGATTGCCTTCCACCAGATCGCGGCCATCAATATCCAGATAGGGGCAGGTTTGCTCAACCACGAATACCTGGCTGCGCAGCGCCAATATGTCATGTAGTGAATACACGTTAAGGTCTGCCACATCCCAGTCATGCCATATCAGACTCATTTCAACCCTTCCTATTCTGCACCCGTAGGACGCGCACGGCGTTTATTCAGGAGCAGCCATGCCCACAGCAGCGCAATCGCCAGCGCAAACAAAACGCCAAAACCAATCCCGATCGCGATAACCGAGACACCCAGTTTCACCACCAGAGAATAGAGCCCCAGCATTAACAGCATAGCGCCGTTCTCACCCAAATTCTGTACGGCAATCGCATTACCCGCACCGACGCTGGCTTTCCCACGTTCCTGCAACAGCGCATTAAGCGGAACAATGAAGAACCCGCCGAGCGCCCCCAGTAAAATCAGCAGGGAATAGGCGCTAAGGAGATTATGCTGAAGTGTGAAAATCACCACGACCACGCCAATCAGGAACCCCGCAGGCAAGCAGCGTCGTACATTATCGAGCGTAACCAGTCTGGCAGCCCCCCCTGCCCCCAGAACGATCCCAACGGCGACCATCGCATTAAGCAGCGTCGGCGTCGCGTTATCGGTAATGCCGAGCGCATGCGGCACCCACAGTACCAGCAGAAAACGCAGCGTCACGCCCGCGCCCCAGAACATGCTGGTGCCAATCAACGAAAGCCGAGCATCACCATCGCGCCACAGCACCCGACAGGCGGAAAAGAAGCTGCTCGCCATCTGCAGCGGATGCCACGGCTGCCCTGGACGGGCGGCGTTGAGGTGTGGAATCAGCATATTCGCGCCCAGCGCCACGCCATAAGCCACCGCACAAATCGACAGTGCCGCGTAAATATTCCAGTCCGCCAGCACGCCCCCTGCCACAGAGCCGGTTAGGATCGCCGCAATGGTCGAAGCTTCCATCAAGCCATTGGCTTTGACCAACTGATCGCCACGCGTGATCTCACCCAAAATGCCGTATTTCGCAGGTGAATACGCGGCGGCACCAATGCCCACCAGCGTGTATCCCAGAAACGGATTCCCGCCCACACAAATTAGCAGCGCCCCTGCCAGTTTCAGGGTATTGGCGAACATCATCACCCGCCCTTTGGCGAAGCTATCCGCTATTTGTCCGACAAACGGCGCTAAAACGATGTACGCGGCCACAAACCCCATCTGCAAAAACGGCTGGCTCCAGTCGGGATACACCAGCTGTTTGATCAACGCTAACGTGGCAAACAGCAGCGCGTTATCACCAAACGCGGAGAAGAACTGCGCGATAATCACCGCGCTCATACTGCGCGACAGCAAAGGCGTCGCGGGTTCAGTCTGTTGACTCATGCACTAGGCTCCGACGCGTTAGTAATAGGTTGTTTGACGCTCGATTGTTCGGCACTCAACTCTTCAGCCATTTGGCGTAGCGTGACAAAGTCAGGCTTGCCGCTGCCGAGTAACGGTAACGCTTTCACGTAGCGAATATCACGCGGTACCGCCAATTCTGGCACCCCGCTGCTGCGTGCCTGTGCAAGCAGCACATCACGGGTTATCTGGCTGTCCGTTGTAAACAGCACCAGCGCTTCACCTTTGCTGCTGTCGCTCTTCGCACTGGCTGCATGTTGTGCCTCCGGCGACACCTTCACCGCCAGTTGCTCCACGCTTTCGAGCGAAACCATCTCTCCCGCCAGCTTGGCAAAGCGCTTCACGCGGCCGATGATGGTGCAGAACCCTCTTTCGTCCAGCTCGACAATATCGCCAGTGTCATACCAGCCCTGCTGCAATTCACCTTCTGCGTTTTCTGCCGCAGGTGTCTCGAGCACGCCAGGATTTTCCACCCGCAGATAGCCTTTCATGATATTCGGCCCACGCAGTTGCAGACGGCCACCGCGCGTAATGCCCGGTACAGTGATCAAACGCGATTCAATTTCCGGCAACAGCAGGCCGACAGAATGAATTTTCGTCGCCATCGGTACGTTGATCGCGACTACCGGCGCACATTCGGTCACGCCATACCCTTCCAGAATGCGAATGCCGAATTTGTCCTGCCAGACCTGTCGCGTCGTCTCAGACAGCTTTTCAGCTCCAGCCACGACATAGCGCAAACGAGCAAAATCATACGGGTGGGCAAAACGCGCATAGTTGCCTAAAAACGTAGACGTCCCAAACAGCACGGTACAGTTCTGGTCGTAAACCAGTTCCGGCACGATGCGATAATGCAGCGGACTGGGGTAGAGGAACACGCGAGCGCCCGTCATCAAAGGCGTTAACAGCCCAACAGTCAGGCCAAACGCATGGAACAGCGGTAGCGCAGACATAAAGCGGTCACGCGGGGTGAAATCCGCCACAGTACGAATCTGCTCAACGTTCGCCAGCAGGCTGTCGTGAGAATGCACCACTCCCTTCGGGTTCCCCTCAGAACCGGAGGTAAACAGCACAATGGCCGCATCGTCAGGTTTCTGCGGCAGCATCGCGCGAGCAGGAAACAGCAGATGAAACAGGATCCACAGCTTATCCGCCAGCGTCACCGTGTCTTTCAAATCTTCCAGATAAACCCAGTTGGCTTCGCTGACCTGCTTCGGCAGATCCGTCAACTTACCCTTTTCAAGAAACTGGCGAGAGGTGACGATCGTTTTGATCCCCGCCGCTTTCATCGCGCTTTGCAGCCCTTTCGCGCCTGCGGTGTAGTTCAGCATGGCAGGAATACGGTTACGCAGCGATGCGCCTAGGATTGATGCCGCGGTAATGGTCGCATTGGGCAGCAGCATACCGACATGTTCATCGGCGCGAGTGAAGCGCTGCAAAATGCGCGATACGCCCAGCGATTTTTTCAATAAGCCCTGATAGCTGTCTTCATTGAATGAGATATCCGCAATGCTCGGAGAATGCCGCCCGTAGCGGGATCTCGCCGTCAGAAATGCCTGATACAGCGTATGCTGCGGACGCGTTTCCATCCGCGCTTTCATCATAATCTGGTGCAAGCGTTCACCGGCCAGTGCACGACGCGCTCTGGCGCTGCTGGCTTCCGGCATTGGCAATGTGGTCGGTGGCAAATAGGTGATAGTAATCTGTGGAAGGCAGCGCCGTTTAAATACGCCCGCCAGCCGACCGAACGGCGTGAATTCGGCGCCATCAATGCGCACGGGGATAATCGTCGCCCCGGATTTCGCTGCGACAAACGCCGCACCGCTGTAAATCTTCATCAGCGATCCCGTTACGCTGATGCGTCCTTCAGGGAAAACCACGACAGGCTGGCCGCGCTCGATCACCTTGATCAACCCTTTAATCGCCAGAGGCTTGGTGGGATCCAACGGCACAAAGTCGATATAAGGTTTCAACCAGCGCATAAACCAGCGATCGGAAATGGAGGAGTACACGGCAAAAACCGGTTTTATCGGTAAGAATAACGCCAGCAAAACGCCATCGAGGAAAGAGACGTGATTGGGGGTGATGAGCAATTTGGATTGCTGAAACTGGCTGCTGTCGCCCTCGATCCGGATGCGATACAGACGCTGGAACACCCAACGTAACAGGGTATGAATCATGCCTTCTCCCAATAGACAGATAAACGGGCAGCTTGCTGAGTCGCAAAACCACCAAGCGATACGTCAAAATACTATATACACGCCATAGTTCAAGCGACGGTGCGCGGCTTAACGCGAAGATTGTCGTCAGCACATCATTCGCATAGCATTAAAATCGCTGGAGATAGCAAAAGCGGGAAATTCAGGCAAAAAAAAACCTACGCATCCGCGTAGGTTGGTGTAATCAAATGATTTCAATGTACAGAGTACATCGATGTATCACCAATCAATACCTCTGGGACTTGTTACTCTAGGGATCGCCACTTATCTTCACCAGCGATGAATCGAAAGAGTTATTCTATAAGTGCAACCAACTGTAAAATTCTAGCGAATCATGTAAGCCAACCGCCTTCTCACAGCCTTTTCACCAGATAAATGCCGCTATTTTCCCCTAAAGGTTCCTTTTCTTCCCGACTCCTCTTTTTCATTCTTTTCCCGCCCGATCACATTTCCTGACTTTTTATAAGTAAATGACCACTCAAACACAGGGGTATTAGTCCACTTTTTCAACAGAATCAATCAGAAAGTGAGGAGTAGGATCGCGGAGTCTGCATGGGGCAGACGCTGAATTTAACCAGGTGTGTGTAACGAATAATGAAGAACTACAAAATAGGTACCCGACTGGCCGGTGGCTTTGGCCTACTCATTGCGCTTTCGCTGGCCATGCTGACCAGCGGTATTTACCAACTTAACCAGGTGTCCAGCAGTACACAACAGATGATGCAAGAGCCGCTGCGCAAAGAACGGCTGGCATCGGACTGGCATGCCACGCTTGTCGCCGGTGTCCAGCGCAGTATGGCGGTAGCACGCAGTAATGACGATTCACTGGTTGAGCTATTTGCCGCAGAAAACACCCGTGCCAGTAAAGAAAGCGGTAAACGGCAGGAGGATTTTGCCAGCCTGATCTCTACGCCAGAAGAAAAAGCCTTATTCGACAAAGTTGGCGAATATCGCCAGTCCTACATTAAAAAGCGCGATGCGATTATCACGGAAAAAGGCGCGGGTAATTTCGATCGCGCCAGAACGCTCTTCGACAATGAGTTCGTTCCCGCTTCCAATGGCTATCTGGCAAGCGTGGAAGCGCTGCGCGACCACCAGCGCGCCAGCATCGACCAAATGGGGAAAAACATTAACGCTGGCGCAAGCCGTGGCGATCTCATCCTTGCCGTCACGGGCGTGCTGAGCGCCATTATCGGCGTGCTGATCGCCTGGGTGCTCACACGCAGTATCGTGCAGCCGCTGGCGCGAGCCGTCAGGGCGACACAGGCTGTTGCGGCGGGCGATCTGACGCACGATATTCAGCCGGAAGGACGCGACGAAGCGGCTCAATTACTGCACGCTCTGCAAGATATGACGGTACGTCTGCGTTCCATCGTTGGCGAAGTTCGCCAAGGGTCTGAATCTATCGCGGGGGCTTCTTCACAGCTTGCCGCAGGTAATATCGACCTTTCCAGCCGCACGGAAGAGCAGGCCAGTGCGTTACAGGAAACCGCCGCCTCCATTGAGCAGTTAAGCTCGACGGTCAGACAGAATGCCGATAACGCCCGTCAGGCCAACCAACTGGCGCAATCGACCACGCAGCAGGCACAGTCGGGTGGGCAGTTGGTGACGGAAGTGGTGGAAACGATGGGCGCGATCGACTCTTCCTCGAAGAAGATCGTCGATATCATCGGCGTCATCGACAGTATCGCGTTCCAGACCAACATTCTGGCGCTGAATGCCGCTGTAGAAGCCGCACGAGCCGGTGAGCAAGGTCGCGGTTTCGCCGTGGTTGCCAGTGAAGTGCGCAGTCTGGCGCAGCGCAGCGCCTCGGCAGCCAAAGAGATCAAGGAGTTGATCGATCGCTCTGTTCAAACCGTGGAAGCGGGTAACCGATTGGTGGTACAAGCGGGTGTGTCGATACGAGATATCGTCAACGGCGTGCGCAAGGTCAGCGATTTGGTCGGAGAGATCAGCTCCGCCAGCAATGAACAGACGATGGGCATTGAGCAGGTGAACGTTGCGGTGAACCAGATGGAAGTAACCACCCAGCAGAATGCCTCGCTGGTGAATGAAGCGTCGGCCGCCACGCAGTCGCTACAACAGCAGGCCGCACAGTTAGCCGAAACGGTCAGCCAGTTCCGCTTAGGCAGCGGCCATCAGATCGCCCGTACACCCACGGTAACCCCATCCTTAACCCTTAGGCCTGCGCTGGCCGCACCGGGTAAGAGCGGTATCGCAGCCGGTGAAGGAGACTGGACATCGTTCTGATGTCATATTCCCTTCAGCTCTCCTCTGCACAGTGCTGGAAGCGCTACGACTTATAATGGGTTTTGCAGTTATCTGGCGTCAAAAATTATGCAGCGGTGGGCTTGGCCGCCGAGTGAGCGACAGGACGTCGCGAAAGCCAGTGCCGCGTCGGGAACGCGTCACTGGCGGCTCGGTTAGCGGTCAAGAACACCGATGGAACCGCGTAGCGGCATAATTTAGCCGTAAGCCTGGGGTCACGGGGCGAGCGGCGCTTGAGCCGTCCCGTGTCGGGCGCGTGCTACGAGGTAGCATGAAAATAACGGTATTATCGCGCACGAAACTGCCTCTGAGTTTTGCATAGAAAAGACCGCCTACAGCGGCTGGTGATACAGCCGCACAACTTTATCCGGGTAGTCCAGCCCATCGCCGATGTAACGCCAGCCGTGTTTTTCGTAATAGCCGCTAAACGTGGCGTACAGGTAAAGGTCGTCAAAACCTGCGCGGCGACAGAAATCCAGTACGTGCCGTTGCAGCGCCACGCCCAGACCTTTATCACGATAACTTTCTTCCACATACAGCGACGCCAGCCAAGGCGTCAGATCCTGTCGGCTGATTAAATCGCAGCGCCAAAGCCCTACCGTCCCAACTAAACGATCACCATCCAGCGCGATAAACGTCAGCGGCAGCGCCGCTGGGTTCAGGCTATTGCGCACCACGCTGGCAAAGAATTCACGGCTATTCTGGCTACCAAATGCCTGCCATATCCAGTCGATCACCTGTTCCTGATGCTGAGGATAATCCGCCAGGTAAACAATGTTCGCCATGACTACACCAGTTTCCCTTGAAAAATCGGTACAGAATCAAATAAATAGCCGTCGAACTCGGGCGCGTCGGCGTCGGAGATTTCCATCAGCGTATTTTTGACATTTTCAAGGTGTTGCCACATAGCCTGATAAGAGCCAGACACATCGCGACGCCGCAGCGCCGCCAGAATAGCCTGATGATCCGCCAACCATTTCAGGCGATAGCCTTGCGTGCCAACGTGGGTGTAAAGCTGCTGCCAGAGCGCGTTATCGTCACGGCACGCCCAAATATTGCTGACCGTTTCCAGCAGCATCTGGTTCTGCGTCGCACCAGCAATTTGCAGGTGAAACAGGCGGTCGAAATCACCGCGGTAATCTTTTACGGCAATCGCGGCCTGCTCTTGCTCCAGTATTTTACGCAGGTTTTCGATATCTGCCCGCGTTGCCATACGTGCCGCAAACGCCGCAATATTGCTTTCCAGCAGTTGGCGCGCTTGTAGCATTTCAAACGCGCCGATATGATTTTTGGCACTGTCTGCCGCATCGTCTTCATCGGGAATACGCAGGACATAAACCCCAGATCCCTGACGAATATCAACCGTACCTTCCAGCTCAAGCATCAATAGCGCTTCGCGCACTATTGTCCGGCTAACGCCATAGGTTTCCGCAATATTTCGTTCAGGAGGAAGGCGCGATCCGACAGGGTAATCCCCTGATTGAATCTTCTGGCGCAAATCACAGCCGATTTCCTGATATTGCTTCTTCTCTTGCAGAACCACATCCTTCGCCACGCTTTCACCCTACATACACTGTCGCACTGAATGCGGACGTCAGGTCGGTCCGCACCGAATATACCCAGCCACACGTACTGACGTCGCGACGGGGCATTAGTCTACCAAACTCAGCGCCTGATCCAGTACTTTTGCGCCATTTAATGTGCCATAGGCGACAGGGTCGATCACCGCGATAGGTATCTGATAGCTGTCCGTCAGTTTTTTATTTTCGTTAAGTTTGAAGCGCACCTGCGGCCCCAGCAGAACCGCAATAATGTCGCTGCCGAACTCCTGCAATTCATCCCGCAGATTTTGTTCCGGGATCGCGTAGATCTTAAACGCCATTCCCCGCGCTTCCGCTTCCTTCTCCATCTTGGTGACCACCAGTGAGGTCGACATGCCTGCCGAGCAAGCCAGTACGATTCTTTTCATATTCCGTTCCTCATTTTGGTTATCTGCGTCTATTTCTCTTATTTCTCTTCATCATCCAGCGTCAATTCAAGCCGACGCGTGTCGTGTAGCTGACGAAACCAGCCAGCGGATTTTTTCGGTCTTCGTTGCCGATCCTGTTCCAGATCGATTTCGATCAATCCATAACGATTTTTAAACGCATTCATCGGTGAGACGTTGTCGGTAAATGCCCACAGCATGTAGCCTCGGCAATGTGCCCCCTCTTCCTTCGCTTTCAGCGTCCAGTAAAGATGCTCCGCAATAAACGCAATACGGTAATCATCCTGAATCACGCCCGTATCGTCTTTAAAGCGCGATTCATTCTCGATGCCGATACCGTTTTCCGCCACAAACCACGGCACATTGCCGTATTCACGTTCTATACGCTTTGCCATGTCGTAAATGATTTTGGGATTGATCTCCCAGCCGCGCGAGGTGTTCATACGGCGCCCCGGCAGCTCAAAATGTTCATAGTAATAGGCAGGATGGAACGGCGTTTCCTTGTTCCATTCACGGCTAGGCGCTTTTACGCGGTGCGGGTAATACAGGTTGATTCCCACCTCATCGACCGTGTTATCGCGAATGATCGCCAGCTCTTCTTCCGTGTAATCCCACTTCACCTGATGCTGCGCCAGTAGCGCGATCAGTTCAGCCGGGTATTCCCCTTTTAGCGCCGGATCGAGAAAAACGCGGTTATAGAACAGATCGTAAAGATGTGCCGCCTTCACATCGTGTGCGGCACAGGATCTCGGATACGTGACTTCCGGATTGAGGATCACACCGATCGAGCCGCCGTCCCGGTGATAGCCTTTCTGCCGAAACAGCTGCACCACTTTAGCCGTCGCCAGATTCTTATGGTGATTCCACTGCATCCAAGTGTGAGTGTTCTGCTCATAAGGGTAGCGTAGCGCGTCCAGATAAACGCGCGTCTGCACCACAATCGGCTCATTGAAGGTAAACCAGCGCTTCACTTTTCCAGCATAGCGGGCGAAAACGGCATCGGCGTACAGCACAAACCACTCCACCACCTGCTTGGATGACCAGCCCTGATACTTCTCCAGCAAACAGGCGGGCAGTTCGTAATGTTCTAGGCAGATCATCGGTTCGATCCCCTGCCGATGCATTTCATCCAGCAGGTTATCGATGTAGGCCGCGTACTCTTCATCGACGATGCCTTTCTCATAGTCCAGCATAAAGCGTGACCAGTTGATCGACGTACGATAGTGCGTCAGCCCCGCCAGCTTCATCAGCGCCACATCTTCCCGATAACGATTAAAGAAGTCTGTCGCTTTCGCTGGACCATACCCGTTATGCCAGACCTGACGATCCTGCTTGTACCAGAGATCCAGATAGGAATCCTGCCCTGCCTTCTTGCCGCTCCATCCTTCCGTTTGCCATGCCGATGCCGCCGCGCCCAGAATAAAATCCGGTGGAATAGTCAGTGCAACCTTACTCATGCATTACCTCTCTTCTCGTCCGTTTCAGGCTTTTTCCGCTGCGGCCTGCTTTTCTGCTTCTAACTGCGCCAGCTCGGCACGACGGGACGCCACTTTGACAAACGGCAGATAGATCAGCATCGCAACGATGATGCATACGATCTGTGTTGCGACAGCCCCCATCGATCCCGCCGTCGACAGCCAGGCATTAATGATTGGCGGTGTCGTCCACGGCACCATCACCACGGCTTTGCCCGCAAACCCCATGCTGGTGGCAAAATAACCAATCGTGCCCGTCACTAACGGTGTGATAATGAAGGGAATAGCCAGAATCGGGTTGAGCATAATCGGCATACCAAAAATCACCGGCTCATTAATATTGAACACGCTGGGGCCGAAAGAGATTTTGGCGATCTCTTTCATCTCTTTGCGTTTAGACGCAATCATCACCGCCATCAGCAGGCCAATCGTCAAGCCGGAACCACCGATGCTCATGTACACATCCCAGAACGGCATGGTGATAATGTTCGGTATCTCATGCCCCTGCTCAAACGCGGTCATGTTGACGGCAATCGCCCCCAGCAGCAGCGGTTCACGAATCGGTTTAATCATCTGGTTGCCGTGAATCCCGATCACCCAGAACAGCTGAGCGACAAACATCAGCACCAATAAACCAGGCAGGCTTTGCACCACGGACTCCAGCGGTTGCTGTACGACTTTATAAACAGCGTCATACAGATACATGCCCGTCACGCGGTGAAACACAAACCCAAAGGTGGCGATAGCAACCACCGTGATAATGGAAGGAAACAGCGCAGAAAAAGAGGCCGCGACGTTGGGCGGCACGCTGTCTGGCATTTTAATCTGCAGCCGATCGACATTTTGCAGCTTGGTGTACATCTCGACAGACAGGATGGCGATGAACATCCCCAGAAACAGGCTTTTGGTATCGGAAAACTGTTTCGCCAGCACGTCTTTCACCACCATCATCTGCCCGTTGACGGCCATTTCGATCGTGGTTGGCGTGACGGCAATAAAGCAGATCACCGCCAGCAGGCCGGGAAACAGCCCGCGTGAACCGTTAATCTTCCCAAGCTCGATGCCAATCAGAAAGACGGCGCCGATAGTCAGAAAGCTGAGCGTGGCGTAGTTAATACCGCTCATGATCGGCTTGAGTTCCGCCAAGAACGAGAACATGGAAAAACTGGCCAGACCATTTTTGGGGTCCATCACCATGTTGGAAATCAGAACGGAGAACGCCCCGACGATAATGACAGGCATCAGTGTAATAAAGGATGCCTTAATCGCCATAATGTAACGCAGGCTATTAAATTTATTGGCAAAGGAGCCCAATGAATCAATCAGTTGGTCCTTAAATGACATAACACCACCTCTTTGATCATCATATTGTTATATCGCGTGTTATACGCGGGATGGCCGTTACGCGCAGGGTAAATGCAGGTACCGCGCTTTCGCGTTTGGCATACCAAAAATCAACCATAATGAATTATTTTTCTGTGACAGGATTCTCACAAGCCAATATTGGAATTCCAATATGATGAAAATGTGATTTTTGGCATACCATAAATTGCAGCCTACTTAGGCTGCTTTCCTGACAGTGATAAGGAAACCTACGATGAAAGACACAGAGAACCTCCCTGCATTCGATATGGAACAAACCGTGATGGAACTGTTGATCAACGCGGGTGAAGCTCGCTCAAACGCCATGATGGCAATTCAGGCCGCGCGTCAGCGAGAGTGGCAACAGGCCGATGAACTGCTTGCCGCGTCACAAGAGGCGGCGCGTGCCGCTCACCGCGTTCAAACACGGCTAATCGGTTTGGATGAAGGAGAAGGAAAGGTGCCCGTCAATCTGATCATGGTACATGCGCAGGATCATCTGATGACCGCCATGCTATGCCGGGATTTGGCGGAAGAGATTGTCTTGTTACGGCGAGAAATGGCTACATCACAAAACTGACAAAAATCGGGTTGAGAAACGAGCATCAGCCGTTAAATCCGACAATATGCCTGTGGTATCATGTCGCATGATGTTCGTAACAAGGATGGATAGGCGTTTTCAGCCCGTCATCATACTCAATAAGGTGCAGCCATGAAAACCATGCTTGAAGTGGCGAAACGCGCAGGCGTGTCTAAAGCGACCGTGTCCAGAGTGCTAAACGGCACCGGCCAGGTCAAACAGGCAACGCGCGATGCAGTATTTCAGGCAATGGATGAGCTCGGCTACCGTCCTAATTTTTTGGCGCGTTCGCTGGCTCGCCGTACCTCAAACAGTATCGGTCTTGTTATCTCTAATTTTGACGGCCCCTATTTTGGTCGCCTGCTACGCCGTGCCGCAGAGATAACAGAGAGCAGCGGGAAGCACCTGATCGTCACCGACGGACACGATACGCCCGAAGACGAAATGCGCGCGGTGCAACTTCTGTCTGACAGACAGTGTGACGCCATTATTCTCTACACCCGCTATATGTCCGAAGCGGATCTCATGACGCTGCTCAACACGCAGACCATTCCAATCATGGTGATGAATCGCGATCTGCCGCAGGCGCGGGAACGTTGTATTTTCTTCCGCCAGCAGCAGGCCGCATTTGACGTGGTGAATTACCTGATCGAACAGGGCCATCGCGAGATCGCCTGCATCACCGCACCGATGCAAACGCCGACGGCGCGGGCACGGCTTGCGGGCTATCAGCAGGCATTAATCGACCACCAGATCGAGGTTGATCCACGCCGAGTGGCGCACGGAACCAGCATGGTCGCCAGTGGCTATCAGGCTGCGCGCCAGTTGCTAAATAACGGTGTCAGCTTTAGCGCACTGTTCGTCAGCAACGATGACATGGCGATTGGCGCGATGAAAGCGCTATACGAAGCGGGGAAAAGATTGCCGCAGGATGTCTCCGTCTTTGGCTTTGACGATGAACCCTGCGCGACCTATCTGCACCCTTCACTTTCCACCGTCTATATGCCGATTGAAGAGATGGCCGCTACCGCGATTACGCAAGTGCTGGATCTGATCGCAGGGAAAGACGTCAAACCGCTGCAACCTTTTACTGGCGAACTTAAGCTACGCGAATCGGTACAGAAAGGGCCGTACTACGCACAGCAAAACTCGCGGTAAAACCGATCGCTTTCTCCGCGTCATCAGCCGTGTTCAATCAACATTACCGCTGTCGTATCCGCCTCCAGTGCGTCAAACAGATGCGGGATGTCCGCCGAGTAGCTGATGTAATCTCCCGCGTTGAGTTCAATGGGCTGTGTAACCGGCCCAATTCTGGCGCGACCGCTGCTCAGAATCACATGCTCTATCGTTCCTGGCCTATGCGGCTGGGAGAGTCTGACCTCGCCCGGTTGCACCTTAAGCCGATAGATATCACGCTGCGCGCCAGCCGGACAGGCGGCCAGCAGCGTCGCGGCATAGTTTGCCTGCTCCGAATAGGTAGCCGCCCCCTCGTTAGCCCGAATCACCTGCACATGCTGGCGAGGCTGCCCAATCAGTTGGCTCACCTGTACATCGAGCGCCATCGCCAGCGCCCAGAGCGTTTCCAAACTCGGATTACCGACCCCGCTTTCCAGCTGTGAAAGGGTTGATTTTGCCAGCCCCGCACGCTTTGCCAGCTCGGTCACTGACAGGTTTAACCGCTCACGCTCGCGCCGGATAGAAACAGCCAGCCGTGCGATAGGCGTAGCGACCTGCATACCCTCTTGTACGCCATTTTCCTGATTATCAACCGTCATATCGTTCACCATAACGACCAATTGTTCGACTTGACGAACAATCGATTCATGTTCATTATTTCGCTCTATTGTTCATTATAAAAAATTTCGTTCGATATGACAGCACTCTCGCACTGATTTTTTCACACTGACAGGCAGGAAAAAGATGACACCACAGGCTCGCGGCACGATAGAAATGGCTCTCGCGATGATCATTTCCGGTACGGTTGGCTGGTTTGTCCTGACGGCAGGGCAATCCGCGATGACGGTGGTCTTCTGGCGCTGTGCGTTCGGCGCATTGACGATGCTAGCGGTATGCGGGCTACTGGGTTTGTTGCGGCGAGGCGTCATTAACAGGAAGCAGGCTGGCATTGCCATACTCGGCGGTCTGGCGCTGGTGCTCAACTGGACGCTGCTGTTTGGCGCTTACTCGCACGCATCTATTGCCGTCGCCACCGTGGTTTATCACACGCAGCCCTTCATGCTGGTGGGGCTTGGCGCGATCTTTTTCAGGGAAACGCTGACCCTCAACAAAACCTGCTGGCTACTGTGCGCCTTTGGCGGCATCGTCTTAATCGTCAGTGCTCAAACAGGGGCTGACAGCGATGACAAAGGGTATCTGTCTGGCGTACTGATGGCACTGGGCGCGGCGTTCTTTTATGCCGTAGCAGCCGCCATTACGAAAAAGCTCTCAGGGATCCCGCCGCACGTGCTTGTGCTGATACAGCTACTCGTTGGCGTCGTTGTTCTTTCCCCCTTCGCCGCTATTCCCACCTCTCCGACAGTATCGCAATGGGGAATTCTCGTGGCTATCGGCGTGATCCATACCGGCCTGATGTCGACACTGTTATACAGCGCGATCCAGAAGATCCCGACCGCGCTGGTTGGCGCACTGTCGTTTATCTATCCTGTCATTGCGGCGCTGGTCGACTGGGCAGCCTTTGGACATAAACTGGATGGGATGCAGCTTGCGGGAGCGGTTGCGATTCTGCTATCTGCCGCTGGGATGACATTCGGCTGGCGCATCAGGTTCAACCGACACGGGGACAATCTGCGTGATGCACCACGTTCAGGGGAAAAGCAGGATGCCTTTCCCCCAACACAGTCGAACCATGTCGATTAAAGCGCTTCCAGCGCCAGCAGCTCTTCCAGCGTCTGACGACGGCGGATCAGGCGCGGTTCGCCGTTTTCAAACAGCACTTCCGGCAACAGCGGACGACTGTTGTAGTTAGAGGACATGGATGCGCCGTATGCGCCAGTATCGTGGAAGACCAGATAGTCACCAACCTGTGCATCCGGTAGCGGGAAGGTTTCCACGCCACCGCCCGCCTGCTGGGTAAATACATCACCGGATTCACACAGTGGTCCCGCAATCACGCTGTCGCGCAACGTGGACTGGCTGATATCACGGCCATCGCCCGGCAGCAGAGAAACGTGGTGATAACTGCCGTACATCGCCGGACGCATCAGATCGTTAAACCCCGCATCGACCAGCACAAAGTGGCGGCTGCCCATGGATTTTATCGCTCGTACTTCCGCCACCAATACGCCGGATTCAGCGACCAAAAAACGTCCGGGTTCGATTTCGAGCGTAACTGGATGACCGAGATGCGCAGCAATTTTCTCACGCGCCGCATTCCACAGCCCGTAATAGTGTTCAGTATCAATCGCTTCTTCGCCGTGACGATAAGGAATCGACAGTCCGCCACCTGCTGAAATCGCCTCGATATCCTGACCCAGTTCAACAACCTGCTGAACCATCGCCTCGCACACCTGTTCCAAATGGCCGTAATCGACGCCAGAACCAATATGCATGTGAATTCCCACCAGCTTCAGTTGATAGCGCTGAATGTGCGCCAACGCCAGCGGCAAATCACCGTACCAGATGCCGTGCTTGCTGTTCTCGCCACCGGTGTTGGTTTTCTGGCTATGACCATGACCAAAGCCCGGATTCACACGCAGCCACACCGGATGCCCCGGCGACTGCTGCCCAAGCTGCTCCAGCATATCGACCGAACCGGCGTTCACCGGAATGTTCAGTTCAGAAACGCGTTGCAGCGTCGGGCGATCCAGCAAATCGGCAGTAAAGACGATCTCGTGAGCATCGGTGCCCGGCACGAACCCTGCGATCAGAGCCCGCTCAATTTCCCCCAGCGATACCGAATCGACTTTCACACCTTGCTCACGCATCAGGCGCAAAATGTGCGTGTTGGAACACGCCTTCTGCGCAAAGCGGATCGTGTCGAACTGGCGCAACTGAGCGATGCGATTAACGATGGTCTGCGCGTCATAGGCCCAAACCGGGCAGCCAAAACGGGCAGGCAGTTCACGCAAACTTTGCGCGTTGAGGGCGTGTGTTACGTCATTCAGATCGTGAGGCATAGATAATTACCGATTTACAGGGTTAAGCGTGATTGAGCATCACTATAAAAACAACCTCAAAGGTAAACAAATATCGTTTTAGGCAGACTTTATTCATTTCTGATATGGTTTATCTCAATGAATGAAGGAGGTGACATGGCAGCAATATCCTTACGACACATCGAGATTTTCCATGCGGTCATGACCACGGGTAATTTGACGGAAGCAGCCGCGTTGCTGAACACGTCGCAGCCGACCGTCAGCCGCGAGCTGGCACGTCTTGAGAAACTGATTCAGATGACGCTGTTCGAGCGGCTGCGCGGCAGGCTTTACCCGACGGCTCAGGGATTACAGCTGTTTGAAGAAGTACAGCGCTCTTATTATGGGTTGGATCGCATCATCAACGCCGCCAGCGATATTCGCCGTTTTCAGCAGGCGCAGCTTTCCATCGCCTGTCTGCCCGTGTTCTCACAGTCGCTGCTGCCTGATGCCTGCAAGCCGCTGCTGGCACGCTACCCCCAGCTTAATCTGCACATTATTCCGCAGGAGTCGCCGCTGCTGGAAGAGTGGCTGTCCGCGCAGCGTCACGATCTAGGCTTAACGGAAAATCGCCTCACGCCAGCCGGTACAGAACGACAAACATTGATGTTGTTAAATGAAGTCTGCGTGCTGCCAACTGGGCATCCGCTGGCGCAAAAAGCCGTGCTTACACCGCAGGATTTTGCCAATGAACCTTTTATTAGCCTATCGAGCGCCGACAGCTATCGCCAGTTGCTGGATACGCTGTTTCAGGAACAGGGCGTATCGCGCCGGATGGTGCTGGAAACCCACAGCGCGGCGTCGGTATGTGCAATGGTGCGGGCGGGCATCGGGCTATCCATCGTCAACCCACTAACGGCGCTGGATTACGCGGTGTCTGGCGTGGTTGTGCGGCCTTTTAGTATTGATGTGCCTTTTATCGTCAGCCTGATTCGTCCGCTGCACCGCCCTGCTTCGTCACTGGTCGATACCGTCATTGATCAACTCAAACAATACGCCGCAGGCGTGCCTTCACGTTTAGAGCAGATCTTGCGGCAGTGACGATCCGATCTTGATTCGGCTCACTTCATTTCTCACTGTGTCAGCGCCCGCCAACGCGGATCGTGAGCAAACCATTCCACCAGAAAATCCAACAGGGTACGCAGCGCGGTTGGCATCTGACGGCGCGACGTATAGATGCCATAAATCCCCATCATCTGTGGGTGATATTCTGGTAGCAGCGCCACCAACTGCCCGCTGGCAAGATAAGGGGTCACAGAATAGCGCGGTTGCAGCGCAATCCCCGCTCCTTCCAACGCACCCGACAGCAACACCAGCGATTCATTGCCACTGAGGTTTCCGCTTACCGGTATCGTAAACTTTTCATCACCGCGGGAAAAATGCCACAGGCTTTTGCCAAAATAGGTGTAGGTCAGGCAGTTATGAATAGAGAGATCGGTCAGCTGTCGCGGAATACCGTGCTCATTCAGATAAGAGGGGGAAGCACACAGCACTGACTCACAGTTTGCCAGCGGTCGAGCAATCAGATTGGGATCCAGCTCGTTGGTGATACGCAGCGCCAGATCGATGCGTTCCTCGACCAGATTCACCGATCGATTATTCATTTGCAGATCGATAGCGACCCGAGGATGGCGTCGTAGGAAAGCGGTTATCGCCGTACCAAGTGCTCCCTGCGCCAGCGACTGTGAACAACTGAGGCGCAGCAAGCCGCTTAACGTAGCATCATCAGTATTGGCCTCGACACGCATGTCCGCCGTCAGCGCCAGCATCTCCCGGCAGCGCACCAGCGTTTTTTCACCCGCATCCGTCAGACTGAGCTTGCGCGTGGTGCGATGTAATAACCGCGCCCCTGCCCACGCCTCCATTTCCGCCAGATAACGCGTCACCATCGCCCGAGACATATCCAGCGCCTCTGCCGCCGCGATCATGCTACCGCGGTCTATAATAGTCACAAACACTTCAGCAGCCGTAATGCGATCCATAAATTAGTCCGTTTCATGCAACAAACAATTGCCGATTTTGCGGTTTTTCGTACGATTAATGCAACATAACATGAACCCACTTTCTGTCATACCTGTGGAGTATCACCATGTCTAAATCTATCGCTTTTACCGTATCTTTACTCGCTGCATCGCTGGGTCTGGCGTCTACTGCTAACGCCGCTGAGTTAAAAATCGATGTATTTAATCCAGGTGAAGCCAGTGTATTCCCCGTTTCCTCTGAAATTATCAGCGGCGATAAAGAAGTTGCCCTGATCGATGCCCAGTTCCAGCGTAACGATGCCCAAACGCTGGTTGATCGCATCAAAGCCACCGGCAAAAAACTGACCACCGTCTATATCAGCCACTCCGACCCTGACTACTACTTCGGTCTCGACGTGATCAAAGCCGCGTTCCCAGATGCTAAAATTATTGCGACCCAAGCAACCATCGACGCCATCAATGCGAGCAAAGACGGCAAAGTGGCACACTGGGGGCCCGTTCTGAAAGAAAACGCGCCGAAAGAAATCGTCGTTCCTCAACTACTGGCAGGCGATAGCTTCACCGTTGACGGCAAAAAACTAGAAGTGAAAGGGTTGAAAGGGCCAACGCCGGATCGCACTTTCGTCTGGATCCCATCGCTGAAAGCTGTTGTGGGTGGTATTCCCGTATCTGCGAACATCCACGTCTGGCTTGCCGATACCCAAACGCCAGAATCTCGCGTTCACTGGCGTGAAACGCTGAAATCTATTGAAGCGCTGAAGCCGACCACCGTCGTACCAGGCCATTTCATCGCGCCAACGGATTACACCTTGAAGAACGTGACGTTCACGCTGCAATATCTGGATACGGTGGAAAAAGAGCTGGCGAAAAGTAAAGATTCTGCCGAGCTGATCGCCGCAATGAAGAAACATTATCCGACACTGAAAGAAGAATCTGGCCTTGAACTGAGTGCCCAGGTACTGAAAGGTGAAATGAAGTGGCCACAGTAAGACTGCATTACATTTACGATCCCTTGTGCGGCTGGTGCTACGGCGCCGCCCCACTCGCGCTAGCCGCGCAGGAAATCGATGGGTTGGAGCTGATCCTCCACGGCGGCGGTATGATGACCGGCAGCAACAGCCGAACCATCACCCCTGAATGGCACGATTATGTGATCCCGCACGATCGCCGTATTGCGCAGTTGACCGGGCAAACTTTCGGGGAAGATTATTACGAAGGGTTACTGCGCGACACCAGCGTCGTACTGGATTCCGCGCCGCCGACGGCTGCTGTACTTGCTGCGGAAGCGATGGATGACAAAGGCATGGAAATGCTGCACCAGATTGAGCGGGCGCACTACGTTTCCGGGCTCAAAATCGTCGACGCCGCCGTGCTACGTCAGTGTGCAGAAGAGATCGGTCTGGATGGCGACGCCTTCTGCACGGAATTTGCCTTTATTCAGGCAGAAACGCTGTCCAAGCATATCAACGCCAGTCGAGAATTACTGGCGAAAGTGCGCGGACAAGGCTTCCCCACTTTTGCGCTAGAAGACGCCAACGGGAATTTCCAGCAAATCCCAGCGGCAAACTACCTCGGCCAGGTAGAAGCGTGGCGCAAGGTGCTGACACAGATGGTCAACCACACAGCCGCATAAGCGTTCTCATCAACCGCCTCAAGGGAGCAAGCCATGGCTTACTCCCTTTGTTTTTTCGTTCCCGATACCGGCTGTATCTCATCCCCTTAAACCGCTAAAGTATTTCCTTCTTGATAAATCAGCGTGCTACCGCGTTTATTCATCAATCTCGTTGAGAAGGAAGCAACATGAACGAACACTGGTCTGTTTTTGAAACATGGTTGGAAACGCACTGGCCTGAAGGACGCAAAGGGCTCAATCTACCCGCTACAGAACAAGAGTTAGAGGCGCTTGAACACGCACTTGGCACCTCACTGCCAGAGGACTATAAAGCCTGTTTGCGTATTCACAACGGACAAGATACCTACTCTGGTGGCATTTTTGAGAATGCAGAATTCTTATCCACGCACGCGGTACTTGAACAATGGGAAATCTGGCAGTCGTTGCTGAGCGATGGGCAATTTGAGGGCATCCAGTCCAGCCCGGAAGACGGCATAAAGACCGACTGGTGGAACGTAAAGTGGATCCCCTTTACCCACAACGGCGGCGGCGATCACTACTGCCTCGATCTCGATGCGGCGGTCGGAGGCCAGCACGGCCAGATTATTACCATGTGGCACGACATGGATGAGAGAGAGAAACTGTCCCCGTCGTTCGCAAACTGGTTCCAGAACTATGTCTCCGACGTGATTGCCGGAAAATACGTTTACTCTGATGAATACGGCGGGCTGACACCGATTGATGAGCTATAAATGCGCAACGTAGTCAATAACGGGAGCGAGTTACCATGAAATTAAGCCACAGCTTTAGCAGCGCATTAAGAACGTTCGCCTATTTCATGGCTAGCGGTACCCAAAATACGCTTGAAGGTATTGATTACCTTTCACTGTACGGTGAAGAGCCCAGCGCGTTTGAACAAGTCTTCGCTATCTACGCCAATGTGTTAGAGCTGGATGAAGACGGCAACGTACTGAACGCCAAATATGCCGAAAAACGGGCAACAGATTATTTACGACAATACTGTGATCCCAGTTTCACCGTTGATCCCCCTTATGAAGACTGGGAAGTTGAGCTGCATTAATTTATCCACAGAGCGTCTTGATCAAAAAAGCCTCGACGAAACGGTCGAGGCTGCTACTGGGAATGAAGACGCATGCTCCCTGATGCGAAGCAAGATCGCTATCGGTCATGACCTGTCCCCTGTGCTATAGTCGGACGCTAGAAAAGATAGCCTCAGACAACACCGCCAGAAACACACGAAACGATGACTGACAAACCATGACCGACGTAAAATCAGATAAAAACAACACAATATCCGCCGATTCCCGCGCTTCTAGCCTTAACCGCTTCTCCATCGCGCCGATGCTCGACTGGACCGATCGTCATTGCCGTTACTTCCTTCGCCAGTTGACTGGCCAGACGCTGTTGTATACCGAAATGGTGACGACAGGCGCGATTCTTCACGGCAAAGGTGACTATCTAGCCTACAGCGAAGAAGAACATCCGCTGGCGCTGCAACTCGGCGGTAGCGATCCGCAAGCGCTGGCACAGTGTGCCAAACTGGCAGAACAGCGCGGCTATGATGAAGTTAACCTGAATGTTGGTTGTCCGTCTGACCGTGTGCAGAATGGCCGTTTCGGCGCCTGTCTGATGGGCGAAGCGGCACTGGTGGCAGACTGCATCAAAGCGATGAAAGACAGTACTTCAATTCCGATTACGGTGAAAACCCGCATCGGCATCGACGATCAAGACAGCTATGAATTCCTGTGCGAATTTATTCAAACCGTAGCCGAACGCGGCGAGTGCGATACCTTTATCGTCCACGCGCGCAAAGCCTGGCTATCGGGCCTGAGTCCGAAAGAGAATCGGGAAATTCCACCGTTAGATTATCCGCGCGTTTACCAGCTCAAGCGTGATTTCCCAGCACTGACTATCGCTATCAACGGCGGTGTCAAAACGCTGGAAGAAGCCAAAACGCATTTGCAGCATCTCGACGGCGTAATGATGGGGCGTGAAGCCTACCAAAACCCCGGAATTCTGGCGCAGGTTGACCGCGAACTGTTTGGTATCGATGTCGCCACGCCGGATCTCGCTGGTGTAGTACGCTCCATGTATCCCTATATCGAGCGCGAACTCTCTGGCGATGCCTCTTTAGGCCACATCACACGCCATATGCTCGGCATGTTTCAGGGCATCCCCGGCGCTCGTCAGTGGCGACGCTATCTGAGCGAGAATGCCCACAAACCTGGAGCCGATTCTGCGGTGGTAGAACGTGCACTGGCGTTAGTTAATTTGGTTTAAAAAACACTAACAGTTAGTGTTTTTCATCAACACCCTTTTATTTCTCTTCCTCGTGTCGCTGGTAAATCAATCACTTACCAGCGACGCATCTTGGCACGATTCTTGTAATTGCTTATGTAGCACGCAGACTCATTTTTCTGCGGTTTAACCGCTACAGGAGCGCACCATGTTGGAAATTTTCTTCGTTATTGGCTTTTTTATCATGCTGATGTTAACGGGCGTGTCACTGCTGGGCGTGATTGCGGCACTGTTTGTGGCGTCCCTTTTTATGTTGATTGGTGGGCTGTTTACCATGGCGGTAAAAGTGTTGCCGTGGCTGATTTTGGCTGTCGCAGCCGTGTGGCTGTGGCGTAAGTTTAGCGGGCGGCCGGTCTACGACTCGCACCGTAATACCTATCGGAAATACACCTACCGCCAGCGCAATCGAAATGAGTGGTAATGCCAGAAAAGGGAAAAATCTGAATTACGCGCAAAAATGACGGGCAATGCCGTATTTAACACGACCTTGTTTCAGTACGGCTTTGTTTTAGTAATACTTTGTATTAGCTCTACTTTGTTTTAATACGATCTGTTTAGTACAAAAGTGTGCGCCAGCAGATATTTTTTCCCTAATGTGGCTGCTAGGATGACGCCACAGTTTGATTCGCCGTTGTCGGTTAACGATGAGCAAGCTCAAGTGGTAAACAAGCCACACGATTTCATCATCGTCAGGGAAATAATAGCCGCACAGCGGCACTTTCGTGACGATCACCACGCTGTACCCTACATACAGCCTGATGAAATTAGAACGGCCAAGGCCTTTCAGGCAATAATACCGACTCTTCACGAGTCGGTATTATTGTCAGGTTCTGCCTCTCAGTCCTCTCCCTGATCTTAGTATGTTCGCTCACACACCATATCAAGCCTCACGATTGTTCCAACTCGCGTTTATGTAGCTTCACGCGAAAACCTGATGGCGTCATCGTAAAGGCAAAAATCTCGCTGACTTCCGATGCAGCCTGCTGTGCCTCTACGCGAAACCCACTACACAGCGCATGAAAACCTAGCTTGATCTCCATTAATGCCAGCGACCGTCCAGGGCACATACGCGGCCCGCCGCCAAAGGGTTGGAGATCGGAAAAAGCCGCCTTTCCGCGCTCAAGCCACCGCTCAGGCATGAAATCATAGGGCTGCTGAAATAGCTCGCCATCGAATCCGCTCGCATTCAGCATTAGCAGTAGAGGTGTGCCCTTTTTGATCAGGAAATCATCAATAACGGTGTCCTTGGTTGGCTCAAGGTACAGCAACGGCGCGACGGGCTTAAGCCGCATCGATTCATACATAACCGCAGTAAGCCAAGGCATACGCGGCAGCGGCCACGGAAGGATGCCCGCGACACCGTCAGTTGCCTCTTTGCACTCCTGAAAAACGCATTCTTCTACCGAAGGAGCCGAGCAAAGTAAAAAACTCATCCAGGTAAGCGTATTCGCGGTCGTGTCCTCCCCTGCAATAAGCAGCGTAATCGCATTCGCCACAATATCGTCGTCTTTCAGCGTCCCGTCTTTTTGCTGCTCAGCGAGCATCACCTGTAGCATATTTTCAGGCGCGTCCAGTAGCTTGGGGGCCAGTTGGATGCGTTGCCGCTGGCGATAAATGAACCCATCTACATACTCGCGAATCAGGTTCAGACTTGCATCAAACTGCTTATCTCGCGCCCTACGAATGTAGCGCCATACGGGTATTGGGGACTCGCAGCGCTCATTAATGATGGGAAATAAGTGACGTAAGCTTTGCGATAGCGGGTTATCACCTTGTTCAAGGGTATTAACGTCTTCACCAAAAGCCAGTAATGATGTGATATCAACCGTATAGCGCTTAAATTCATCTACCAGCGCGATCATTTCTCCAGCCTCAGCCAGCATCGTAAAACGGTCAGATAGCCGAGAGGTGACTTTCCGGAGACTTGGATAAAAATACTTAAGATGGGCAGGCTGAAACATCGGCTCCGTCAGTTTACGCTGGTGTTCCCACCGTTCCCCTTCCGATGAGAAAACCCCGTTCAACCCAGCTTCCTGAAAAACAGATTCAATGCTGCTGATACGCCGAAACTCGTCGGGGCGGGATTTCATTATGGTACGAATCCATTCAGTATCGGCAATCACTACGGCTGACGTAAGCCCCAGCCTTAAGCGGTAAAAGCGGCCATACTGCGCTTTCCACCGCAGCATCTGTAAGTGGATGTCACTTCGTTTTAAGTAATCAACATGCCCGAGAACACCTCGGGTTGGGGGCATTGGCAGGCGTTTGATGGATCTCATATTCGCATCCTTCTTTATGTATGTTCAAAAGCAGATGAATACACCACCTGTGAAAACAACAATCGAGATAGCGAAGAGGTATAGAAATAATGTACGGCGCAGAGAACGAGCAAGGCAGAAAATTTGAATAAGCGTCTGGTCTATGTTTTCGTCAAATCCTACAGAGCAGTGTTTAAAAAACAAACACATTGATTTGGTTTTTTTGTTAATAAGTAATACTACGGATAGCGGCCTTTTCTTCTACAGAAGGGCACGACAAATAAACCGAAACCCAGCCGAACGAGGAAAGGCAAGGTTACCGCGACACACACGATAACCTTCCTAAACCATTAGCCTGGAATCAGCAAGCATGAACCCTGCGTGCTGCGGCTCTCCAGCGCCCGATGGGCAGCTTGGGCATCCGCCAGCGCAAATTTTTGATTTTGCGGCACGTCTACCGTAATCGCCCCACTAGCAATCAATGAGAACAGTTCGTTACTGGCCTGTTCCAGTTCAGCACGGTTTGTCACATAGCCAAACAGTGAAGGACGCGTCACGTACAGCGACCCTTTCTGGTTCAAAATCCCCAGATTGATGCCGGTCACCGGCCCAGAAGCGTTACCGAAACTGACCATCAATCCGCGACGGCGCAGGCTATCGAGCGAGGCTTCCCAGGTATCTTTCCCGACCGAGTCATACACGACCTCCACCTTCTGCCCATCGGTCAGTTCTGCGACACGCTGCGCGATATTCTCGGTGCGATAATTAATGGTCGCCCAGGCACCCGCCTGTTTTGCGCGCTCCGCTTTCTCATCGGAACCTACCGTCCCGATCAGCTTTGCCCCCAGCGCCTTCGCCCACTGGCAGGCAATCAACCCAACGCCGCCCGCAGCCGCATGGAACAGGAAGACTTGATTCGGCTTGATTTCATACGTCTGACGCAGCAGATAGTAAACAGTCAGCCCTTTCAGGAAAGAAGCCGCTGCCTGCTCAAAGCTGATAGCGTCCGGCAGCAACGCAACCTTCTCCGCCACCACGTTATGCACCTCGCTATACGCGCCCAGCCCGGACTGCGCATACACGACGCGATCGCCGACTTTCAGCACGCTCACACCCGCACCGACTTTCGTTACAACGCCCGCCGCTTCGGTTCCCAATCCAGAAGGCAAATCGGGTACGGGATACAAGCCGCTGCGAATATAGGTATCGATAAAATTAATGCCGATGGCGTGATTCTGCACCTGAACTTCTCCCGCTGCGGGTTCGGCAGGCGTGAAATCCACATATTGCAGAACCTCTGGGCCACCATAAGCTCGGAACTGAACGCGTTTTGCCATGTTATCTCCTTAATCGTGACAGGTTCATCGTCTCTCTATAACACATATACCCTAGGCGACTAACGTAGCCAACGCACATGCAACTTGAAGTATGACGGGGATATTGTGTTATTTCGGACGTGCGGCATATACAATGCCCCCTTATCCAATGGCAAATCAACCGGTAAAGAATCCGTTTCATGGCAGAGAAAAGACCCACCAATAAATCGAATGAGCCCCGTGACCGCCAGATGGAAGGTCTGAAACTTCCGCCACATTCGCTGGAAGCGGAGCAATCGGTATTGGGTGGCCTGATGCTCGACAATGAGCGCTGGGATAATGTCGCCGAGCGTGTTGTCGCTAACGACTTCTATAACCGTGCCCACCGCCTGATCTTCACCGAAATGCATCGTTTGCTGGAAATGAGCAAACCGATCGACCTGATTACGTTATCCGAATCGCTCGAACTGCAAGGCTCATTGGAATCCGCCGGTGGCTTCGCTTACCTGGCTGAACTGGCAAAAAACACGCCGAGCGCCGCCAACATTGGTGCCTACGCTGACATCGTGCGCGAGCGCGCCGTGGTGCGTGAAATGATCTCCGTCGCCAATGAGATCGCCGATGCGGGCTACGATCCGCAAGGCCGCAGCAGCGAAGATCTACTCGATCTGGCGGAATCTCGCGTATTCCAGATCGCAGAAAACCGTGCCAGCAAAGATGAAGGCCCAAAAAGCATCGACCGCATTCTGGAAGATACCGTCTCCCGTATCGAGCAGCTTTACCAGAAGCCGCACGATGGGGTTACGGGTGTGGATACGGGCTATCAGGATCTCAACAAAAAAACCGCCGGCTTGCAGAAATCTGACTTAATCATCGTGGCAGCGCGTCCATCAATGGGGAAAACCACCTTTGCGATGAACCTGTGTGAACATGCTGCCATGACCCAAGAAAAGCCTGTGTTGATATTTAGTCTGGAAATGCCCGGCGAACAGATCATGATGCGTATGCTCGCGTCTCTGTCTCGCGTGGATCAGACCCGCATCCGTACGGGTCAGTTGGACGATGAAGATTGGGCGCGTATTTCCAGTACCATGGGAATCCTGCTTGAAAAGCGCAACATGTACATTGATGACTCCTCCGGCCTGACGCCAACCGACGTTCGTTCCCGCGCCCGCCGCGTGTTCCGTGAACATGATGGCCTGAGCATGATCATGATCGACTACCTGCAATTGATGCGTGTGCCGTCACTGTCGGATAACCGTACGCTGGAAATCGCAGAAATATCTCGCTCGCTCAAAGCGCTGGCAAAAGAATTGCAGGTTCCTGTCGTCGCCTTGTCGCAGCTTAACCGTAGTCTGGAACAGCGCGCCGATAAGCGTCCGGTCAACTCGGATCTGCGTGAATCCGGCTCCATCGAGCAGGACGCCGACCTGATTATGTTTATCTACCGTGATGAGGTTTATCACGAGAACAGCGACCTGAAAGGCATCGCTGAAATCATTCTGGGGAAACAGCGTAACGGCCCGATTGGTTCCGTTCGTTTAACCTTTAACGGGCAGTGGTCGCGCTTTGATAACTATGCCGGCCCACAATATGACGATGAATAACGCAGCGCTCAGCAATGACAACACTGCACTAAGGAACAAGAATGAAAACGGCAACTGCCGTCATTAGCCGGCGTGCGTTACGCCACAACCTGCAACGAATCCGCCAGTTAGCGCCTGGCAGCCAGATCGTTGCCGTCGTGAAAGCCAACGCCTACGGCCACGGCATGATCGAATCCGCTCATACCTTCTGCGACGCTGACTGCTACGGCGTCGCGCGACTCTCCGAAGCGCTGGCGCTGCGTGCCGCAGGCATCACCAAGCCTATCGTCCTGCTGGAAGGCTTTTTCTCCGCCGACGATCTTCCGCTTCTGGTAGAACATCAGCTAGAAACCGCCGTTCACAGCCCCGAGCAGCTTGCCGCGCTGGAGCAAGCCACGCTGCCTCAGCCGATACGCGTGTGGATGAAGCTCGATACTGGCATGCACCGTCTTGGCGTTCTGCCGGAACATGCAGACGTATTTTGGCAACGCCTGACCGAATGTCGCAATGTGGTGCAGCCCGTCAATATCATGAGCCACTTTTGCCGTGCCGATGAACCTGAGGCTGGAACCACCGAACGCCAACTGGCCTGCTTCGATGCCTTTACACAAGGTAAACCCGGCGCACAGTCCATCGCGGCTTCCGGTGGAATTCTACTGTGGCCGCAAGCGCACCGCGATCGCGTCCGTCCCGGCATTATCCTCTATGGCGTATCGCCGTTGGATAACGAAGACGCCGCGCATTTCGGCTTCCAACCTGCCATGACCTTTACGTCTCACCTGATTGCGGTTCGTGAACACAAAGCGGGTGAAGCTGTCGGCTACGGCGGCACCTGGACCAGCCCGCGCGATACGCGTCTGGGCGTAGTCGCTGTCGGCTACGGCGATGGCTATCCGCGTTGCGCGCCAGCGGGTACGCCCGTGCTCATCAACGGTCGCGAAGTACCGCTTTCCGGCCGCGTATCGATGGATATGATTACAGTTGATTTAGGGCCGGATGCGCAGGATAAGGTCGGCGATGAAGTCATCCTCTGGGGGCCAACGCTATCGGTTGAACGCATTGCCGCACACACGGGTGCCAGCGCCTATGAGCTGATTACCCGCTTAACACAGCGCACTACGTTGGAATACGTCGACGGTGAGTAAAAACGGACTGATGGGGTTTTCTCGGCAAGCCACTGGCTTGCCAACGTTCAGACTGGTTATCTACTATGCGGCAAGCTGGCTTGCCGTATCCGCGATCCTGACGCTGTTTGCCCTCATCAATTTCTATACCCTGAAGCCTACGGATGTCGGCGGCACGCTATTTGGCGGCATGTTCGGTGCGATATTCGATCTGATCTACTGGTCTTGTGCTGCATCAGGATTCTGCTTTCTGGCGCTCTTTCAGCTCTCGGGATGGCGTATTGCCTGGATACTCGCAGGACTGATGCAAATTGGTATCAGCGCCCTGTGGCGCATTCAATACTGGCAGGCGTATGAAAACGAGGAACTGATACTTTCTCCGACGACTGGCGAACTGTATGTTTCCATGCTGGTAGGCGTAGCGATGACCACTATCGGCGTCGTGAAGTATCGGCACGCTCAGCTAGCTGCGCGCGCAACGCGGGCGAAAATAATCTCTACAGAAACCACCACCGCCAAAACAATCGCCGCATTGCTGCTAGTCGCACTTTATCTGGCACTTCCGCTGTACCTCTATCTGCGTGAGCCTCTACCCTACTGTGCTTTTAGCCCCAGCGGACAACAGTTAACGGTATGTTTGGGAGAGAGTGACGAGCGGATTATTGTGGAGTGATGGTTCTCGGAATGGCTATCACACGATCCCGAGAACTATCATTTAAAAGATAAACACCATTAACTGAATAAACATAAGGCACTCCACCACGAGAAGTGCCTTTTGACTTAATTAGAGGTGCCTTTTAGCTTAATAGTCAGCTTTTACTGCCTGCGCCGCCACCGTACTTTTCTTCTTTTTCACCACGTAGCTCACAGCCAGCGCCAGAAGCCAGAACGGAATCAGCAGCACTGAAATCTGGATACCCGGCGTCATCGCCATGATGACCAGAATCCCCGCCAGAAACAGCAGACAAATCACATTCGTCACCGGATAACCGAGGCTTTTAAAGCGCGTTTCCTGACCTTCCTGCTTTTTAGCCGCACGGAATTTCAGGTGAGTGATGCAAATCATCGCCCAGTTAATTACCAAGGCAGAGACGACTAGCGCCATCAACAGCTCAAAGGCTTTACCCGGCATGAGGTAGTTGATCACGACACACAGTGCCGTCGCCAGTGCGGATACGCCGAGTGCTACCAACGGGATGCCACGCTTATTCACGTTCAGCAAGGCACGCGGCGCGTTGCCCTGTTTCGCCAACCCGAATAGCATGCGACTGTTGCAGTACACACAGCTGTTGTAAACCGATAAAGCCGCCGACAGCACCACCAGATTCAGAACAGTAGCCACGACGTTGCTATCCAGCGCATGGAAAATCATGACGAACGGGCTACCGCCTTCCACAACTTTCCCCCACGGATACAGCGACAGCAATACCGCCAGCGCCCCAACGTAAAACAGCAGAATGCGGTAAATCACCTGATTCGTGGCACGTGGAATGCTGTTTTGCGGATCGTCAGCTTCAGCGGCAGTAATCCCCACCAGCTCCAGTCCACCGAAAGAGAACATGATCACCGCCATCGCCATGACCATGCCACTCACGCCGTTCGGGAAGAAACCACCGTGCTGCCATAGATTCGCTACGCTAGCGTCAGGGCCACCCGCGCCGCTGAACAACAGATAGCAGCCAAACACGATCATTCCCATGATCGCCACAACCTTGATGATCGAAAACCAGAATTCCATTTCGCCATATACTTTAACGCTAGTCAGGTTGATGGCGTTGATCAGCACGAAGAAGATCCCTGCCGAGACCCAGGTGGGCACATCCGGCCACCAGTACTGAATATAAATCCCGACCGCCGTCAACTCGGCCATACTCACCAAAACATACAGCACCCAGTAATTCCAACCGGACATAAACCCGGCGAACTCGCCCCAATACTTATACGCAAAGTGGCTGAACGAGCCCGCAACGGGTTCTTCCACGACCATTTCACCCAACTGACGCATAATAAAGAATGCGATAACACCCGCAATCGCATAGCCGAGCAGTACCGATGGCCCCGCCATTTTGATGGTCTGCGCGATGCCTAAAAACAGCCCGGTTCCTACCGCGCCCCCAAGCGCGATCAGTTGAATATGGCGATTTTTCAATCCTCTTTTCAACTGCCCTTCTTCTTGTTGTGTCTCCATTTTTTTCCCCGTCAGCAATAAAATTCGAACTGGTGAGGGTTTAGCAACTATCAGGCCAGATAACCAACCGGCCCTATCTCCACAAGCGCCGTTCGCATAACGTAATGAAAAATTAGAAAATTTATTTCGCCCTCAATTTCACACATCACGCATTAATTTAAAGAATACGAACATTAAATGCACATTAACGTCGAATGACGCACGCAATGACGACATTTCTTGCCCTACGATGCATGAATTGAACCATCATGGTGCAAACCGCTACTGAGCGCGCCTGTAGCGATAAAAAACTCATAGGCAACGCGGCTTAAAAAGCTGGTAGTCTGTTTGACTGACTACTGACATGGTTTAAGGAACGCGATGTACAACATTGATGATTTCGATCTGAAAATCCTGACGCTGCTACAGACCAACGGTCGCCTGACTAACCAGGAATTGAGCGAACTGGTCGGTCTTTCCGCCTCGCAATGCTCACGCCGCCGCATCGCGCTGGAACAGGCACAGCTCATTCTTGGCTACCATGCTCGCCTGTCACCGAATGCCGTTGGATTGGAATGTCTGGGGTTAATTGAAGTCCGGTTGATCAACCACACCAGCGAATACGTTGAACGCTTTCACCAAATGCTGGGAGAAGTGGATGCGATTATTGACGCCTATAAAACCACGGGCGATGCCGATTATCTGTTAAAAGTCGCCGTCGCGGATCTGCCCGGACTCAGCACGCTGATTAGTCAGATTCTGTCGCAGAACAAGAGCGTCGCACATCTGAAAACCTCAGTGGTATTGAACCGCCTTAAAGAGAACGGTTTGATCACGCCAGAACCGCCTGCGTTGCCCTGAATTGGGGCAATCGCGTCTATTTGGTGCAGACAAACAAGCGATTCACGCAAAAAGTCACAACTTATCGCACGACCCAGCCATGTTTATTATGAAAAACGCACGAATCATGCATTATATTCATCGATATAATTCAATACGTTGCTCTTATTACCGTAGGTCTTTCGCGCAAACCAGCCGCTAAGCGGTATCATCTGGTGTGATTCTTGCTTGGGTAAGCACATGTTTTCACGACAGTCAGTCTATCGAGTGCTCACCATGGATAACGTTATTCCCACACAAAAAATATCACATACGTTGCTGGAAGATGTTCTGGCAATACTGATCGGCACGCTGATGGTGTCATTTGGCATCATTCTGCTGCGTCAGGCTGGCGCGCTCACCGGTGGCACCGCAGGCATCGCTTTTCTTGTCCATTATCTGACAAACGTTTCCTTTGGCGTCGCGTTTTTCCTGCTGAATCTGCCCTTCTATTATCTGGCCGTACGACGCATGGGGTGGGAATTCACAGTGAAAACGTTCAGCGCTGTCGGGCTGGTTTCTCTGTTTTCCGATCTGCATCCGCTGTTCATTCATTTCGATCAGCTCAACCCGTTCTACGCCACGCTATTCGGTAATATCATCACCGGAATAGGCTTCGTTGTACTGTTCCGCCATAAAGCCAGCCTCGGCGGCGTTAACATTCTGGCGCTTTACCTTCAGGACAAATATGGCCTGCGGGCGGGGAAACTCCAGATGGGCGTTGACGTTGTGATTGTGCTGACTTCCCTGTTCGTGGTAAGCATACCGATGTTGATTGCTTCGATTCTAGGGGCAACCATTCTGAACCTAATTATCGCGATGAATCATCGCCCTGGCCGTTACGCGGCCTGATTGTCCCCCATCATCGTCGGGGTGCGGTACCCATAAAAATGACACACTCAGGAGAGCTACACTGTGTTTCAAAACGTTGATACCTATGCCGGAGATCCTATCCTGTCTCTGATGGAAAAATTCAAACAGGATCCAAGAGCAGATAAGATCAATTTGAGTATCGGGCTGTACTACAACGAGCAGAATATTATCCCGCAGTTGCGATCCGTCAGCACAGCGGAAAGCAGCCTACGGCAGCCTGCTCAGAGCGCGAATTCCTATCTGCCGATGGAAGGGTTACAGCCTTACCGCACGGCTATCCAGCATTTGTTGTTCGGTGAAAGCCACGCGGCGCTGGAAGCAGGTCGCATCGCGACCATCCAGACGTTGGGCGGTTCCGGTGCGCTGAAAGTCGGTGCAGATTTCCTGAAACGCTACTTCCCAGCGTCAGAAGTGTGGGTCAGCGATCCAACATGGGAAAACCATATTGCGATCTTCGAGGGCGCGGGCTTTAACGTTCACACCTACCCGTATTTCGATAGCGAAAGTCTGGGCGTGAAATTTGACGCCATGCTCTCCACCCTGCAAACGCTGCCAACACGCAGCATTGTGCTGCTACATCCGTGCTGCCATAACCCGACTGGTTCCGATCTCACCACCGAACAGTGGGATCGCGTCATTGAGGTTATCATCCAGCGTGAGCTGATTCCGTTTATGGACATCGCTTATCAGGGCTTTGGCCTCGGCATCGAGCAGGATGCGTATGCAATTCGCGCCGTTGCCAGCGCAGGCGTTCCGGCACTGATCGCCAACTCGTTCTCCAAGATTTTCTCACTGTATAGCGAGCGCGTCGGTGGCCTTTCCGTGGTGTGTGACGATGCCGACAGCGCGCAGCGCGTATTGGGTCAGTTAAAAGCGACCGTACGCCGCAACTACTCTTCCCCACCAAATTTCGGCGCTCAGGTGGTTTCTAAAGTCCTGAACGACGTGCAGTTGAACGCCGACTGGAAAGCGGAAGTCGAAGAGATGCGCACGCGTATTCTAAGCATGCGTCAGGAGTTGGTTTCCGCATTGAAAAACGCACTGCCGAACCGCAACGTCGACTACCTGCTCACTCAGCGCGGTATGTTCAGTTACACGGGTTTCAGCCCGGAACAAGTTGACCGCCTGCGTGAAGAATTTGGCGTGTACCTGATCGCCAGCGGCCGTATGTGTATGGCGGGGCTCAACCACAGCAACGTCCAACGCGTCGCTGCCGCTTTCGCCGCCATTCAGTAAACCGTAAAATGACAAAGCCACTGATTTAATCGACGTGATAATGTATAAACCCGGTTAAATCGGTGGCTTATGTTTCCAGCTAACCATCAAAGCAGTACGGTCGGTTTTCCACATTCGAACTAGCGAGAAAGTACCAGTCAATCACCCGTGCTTAACCTGAATTATTCCAACGAATAAAAACACCATGACCCAATTACGCTACCTGAACGGCTACCCCCCAACGATTGTTGCACAAGCGCAGACGCTCGTTGATCAAGGCAAACTCGGCCTCTGGCTGGAAAAAAGGTACCCTGACCGCCATCAGATTCAGAGTGATAAGTCGCTCTATCAATTTGTCGCTGAACTCAAGCAGCGATATCTGAAGAATGCACCAGCAATATCAAAGGTGCTTTACGACAATAAACAGAACCCGATAAAAGGGACGCTGGGAACCAATACATTTGTAGCACGCGTACAGGGCGGAAAATTAAAGTCCAACAACGAAATCAGAATAGCGACGTTATTTCGTGACGGGCCAGAAGATTTCCTGCGTATGATCGTGGTACACGAACTCGCCCACCTCAAAGAAAAAGACCACAACAAAGCCTTCTATCAACTCTGCTGCCATATGGATCCTGATTATCACCAGTTAGAATTTGATATGCGAATCTGGCTGAACTGGCGAGAAATAAACGCAGGTTAGATTTTACACCAGAGTTTTATAATGGTTTGCTTTGACATTGCCTTAGCCGTATTATTTCCGCGCTGATAATCAATATATTATCACTCAGTTTATTGATAAATTTTCTCATAAGGATTTGATATGGCTAATTTGATTTACGCCAGCATTAATGGTCAGAAACAGGGTTTAATATCATCTGGTTGCTCAACGCTCGACTCAATTGGCAATCGCTATCAAGTCGGTCATGAAGACCAAATACAAGTATTAGGATTAAACCATAGCATCAGTCGTGACCAAAATGTCGCACATCACCCGATTAATTTTATTAAGCCAATCGATAAATCATCCCCGTTATTAGGAATGGCAATCTCTTATAATGAAAAGGTAGATGTGACATTTTATTTTTATCGCGTCAATTCCGCTGGGCAGTTAGAGCTTTATTATGAAGTAACTTTAACAGATGCGAGTATTGTGGACGTCACTTGTGTCTATCCACACGTCATTGATAACAACGACATCATGCCGTATGAAAAAGTCCAGCTGAAATATAAAACTATCGCATGGAACCATAAGATCGCAGGAACGTCGGGTTACAGTATCTGGGAGGAAATGAGTTTCTAATATTTATGACCTTTGATAACAAGCACATCTTATCAGTTGTGCTTGTTATTACTACTCATCACAAAGAGCAATATCTTTCACATACTTGTTGGGATCCATCCAAGATGTTTTAGGGCATATTTCATAGCCATAATTTCTAAAATTATAAGACATGTAGAAAGATGAGAATGAACTAATTACAGCACCAACGATCATTATTATAAATAACCCCCCTCCCAACTTATTATTAATTTTAGCCACTTTGTTATTTATTGAAGAATAAAAAAATAAATATGAAAAATAGAATAGCAAAGGAGAACCAAATACCATTAACCCAACTTTCCATGAAAAGACTATCGTATCATTTAACTGTAAAATATCCAAATATGAATTAAAAGAAAACCAACCAGTAAAGCATGTCAATAGAAAAATAAAAACTGCAAATGCGCCAGCTAATGGCCTATTTACCTTAACCACGACTGTACCTCCCCCAGGCATGAAAGAATTGATCGGGATGATATGGCGTATACTGTTTTTTATGTGATTTTAAATTTTTTATTATCGTCTCACTTATTTTATATTTATTATCTAGCCAGAGTAATGAAAAACTGACAACAACCCCAAGTAAAAATATACCACCAGCAATAATAATAACACTACCTCCTGTAGCCACCATTACCGAGGTAGCTGCCATTTTTGCCCCCCATGCAACCCCAATCGATACCGCTAATTTTGCGGCATCCATCGTTAAATTAACAAAGAAATCGGTCAGTGCGTATTCATCTTTCACCATCAACTCAATGGCTCGATAAGCACCTGAAAACAAAATGCAGAATCGTGCCCCAGTCGCAATACCACTTTCAATACCTTTTGTACCTATCCCTATATCGAGTATTTTTTGGTTACTGACTAAATATCTGGTGGCATCTAAATACTTTCTTACTCCTGAATATCCAGATAATTTTATGTACTTACTGCCATTTTTCCCGATATATTCCGTTGCAGTTACCCCAAATCCTTTAATTTCCATCACGATTCTGCCCACAGACACCGCTTCTGCAATATTCCCAGCAAACGATGAGGCAGGATCGGTACAGCCAAACATGGCCATTTTCCACGATTGATTAGGATTAGGGGTGCATAACGTTTGTAAAAAATACGTCGCTTCCTCCGCAGTCAATATGGCATGAATGTTATCGTTATTTATTTCATTTAGTTGAGCATGTAATTTCTGATAGTTAATATCTGCATGCTGTTTTTTAAAATCAAGATGATCTTCTAATCGATAATCATCATCCACAAGCGTTTTTAAAACCGGATCGTATTTCACAAGTGCCTCACTCCCTCGAATTTTACTTAAGTAAACAAACTATTTCCCTGTAAGTGCACTTTAACGGAAAAATGGTGATTTTAAAATGTTAATAAAATTCAATCTGCAATTTTCCATTCCCACCAAAAGAAACCCATTACTTGAAAACATTACGAAAATAGGCCATCAACAATACGTTATTTAAGAGCTACAGCGCATTGAGCGCTGGCGCAGTGCTACCTCGATAATAACCAGACAGCAGCGCCTGAGTGCTGTGAATAGGCTGCCTGTACGGCAGTGAATAGGGGCAGGGGAACTGGTTCACCCGTGGTTCGTTTCTAAGCTGCCTGTGCGGCAGTGAACGCGATAAAGTAATGACTGTAGAATACGAAAGCTTTCTAAGCTGCCTGTGCGGCAGTGAACAGTGAAGCGGCCCGAAGCCGTCGCCAACGTAATTTCTAAGCTGCCTGTGCGGCAGTGAACGAGCGTGATTACTTTATGCAGCGTTACCGTGATTTCTAAGCTGCCTGTGCGGCAGTGAACCCTTCTGAGAGGGCATATCCATCGACTCAGGCTTTCTAAGCTGCCTGTGCGGCAGTGAACGTTCCAAGATTATTTCAATATCAGAATCTGACTTTCTAAGCTGCCTGTGCGGCAGTGAACGGGATTTGAGGGGGAAAAGATAGATTTATACATTTCTAAGCTGCCTGTGCGGCAGTGAACATCCACGGCATCTGGGTCCATTTCACCAATCATTTCTAAGCTGCCTGTGCGGCAGTGAACTATCTTCATCGCAATCACTGAAATATTTCAACTTTCTAAGCTGCCTGTGCGGCAGTGAACATAATCCGCGTTGGCCTGCATACGCGCTTGTTTTTCTAAGCTGCCTGTGCGGCAGTGAACTCGTCTATCGCCGTTAATCTGTTTGAGCGTTGTTTCTAAGCTGCCTGTGCGGCAGTGAACCGACATCCCTGCTAGTCATTCTTGCGCGTGCTTTTCTAAGCTGCCTGTGCGGCAGTGAACGACATGGGGCTAGCTGTAGCGCTGGCCAGCATTTTCTAAGCTGCCTGTGCGGCAGTGAACTGTAGCCCGATCACTCTAACGATTTGTTTTATTAGCAGCAATTGCCATTTTCTTCGTAAAAACCCTTTTTTTAACCCCATCTGTAACTCATTGATTTTTAATCCTGTGAAATAGGCCAAATAAAAAGGGTCTACGTTTGGGTAAAATTTTTTGCGGTCATCATCTTTCACATGCAACTGTGATAGGCTGATTTTCATCAGTTTTCTGAAAGTTATATTTTTCCTTATCAAATAGTTAGCCTGCGATTTATTTAGCTGGCGTTATGGCTATTATCTATTACGGAAGAAAATACATTATGGATAACGCCTTTAGCCCTTCGGATTTAAAAACCATTCTGCATTCCAAACGCGCCAATGTTTATTACCTCCAACATTGCCGTATTCTCGTCAACGGTGGTCGTGTCGAATATGTCACGGAGGAAGGAAACCAGTCTCTGTACTGGAATATTCCCATCGCCAATACCAGCGTGGTGATGCTGGGAACCGGCACCTCCGTAACTCAAGCCGCCATGCGGGAATTTGCCAGAGCAGGCGTGATGATTGGTTTTTGTGGCGGTGGTGGTACACCGCTGTTTGCCGCCAACGAGGCTGAAGTCGCAGTATCCTGGCTATCGCCACAGAGCGAATATCGACCAACCGAGTATTTGCAGGACTGGGTCAGCTTTTGGTTCGATGATGAGAAAAGGCTGGCCGCCGCCATCGCCTTCCAACAAGTGCGAATAACGCAAATTCGTCAGCACTGGCTGGGTTCTCGCCTGTCCCGTGAATCGCGCTTTACCTTTAAGTCCGAGCATCTTCAGGCGCTTCTGGATCGTTATCAAAAAGGGTTAACCGATTGCCGCACCAGCAATGACGTACTGGTACAGGAAGCGATGATGACTAAAGCCCTGTACAGACTGGCCGCTAATGCCGTGAGCTATGGCGACTTTACCCGCGCCAAACGCGGCGGCGGTACCGATCTGGCTAACCGCTTTCTCGATCACGGCAACTATCTGGCTTATGGGCTGGCTGCCGTCTCAACGTGGGTGCTGGGCCTGCCGCACGGGTTAGCAGTGTTACACGGTAAAACTCGCCGTGGCGGGCTGGTGTTTGATGTCGCCGATTTAATTAAAGATGCGCTCGTGCTGCCGCAGGCTTTTATTGCCGCGATGGAGGGCGAAGATGAGCAAGAATTTCGTCAGCGTTGCCTGACCGCATTTCAACAATCCGAAGCGCTGGATGTGATGATCGGCAGCTTGCAGGATGTCGCCAGCAAACTGAGTCAGGTAGTGCGATGAACATTCTGCTGATTTCAGAATGCAATAAGCGTGCGCTGGTCGAAACCCGCCGGATACTGGATCAATTTGCTGAACGCAAAGGCGAGCGCAGTTGGCAAACCGCCATCACGCTGGAAGGGCTGAACACGCTACGCAAGCTGCTGCGCAAAACAGCCCGTCGCAATACGGCAGTTGCCTGCCACTGGATTCGTAGCACAAACCACACCGAGCTACTGTGGGTCGTCGGCAATCTGCGACGTTTTAATGCGCAGGGAAGTGTTCCTACCAATACCACCAGCCGAGATGTTCTGCGCACAAAAGATGAAAATCCGTGGCACAGCGCAGAAGTATTCAGCCTGCTGGCCGCCATTGCTGGGCTATTTCACGATGTTGGCAAAGCCAATGCGCTATTTCAGGCTGGCCTGAGCGGTACTGGCCCACGCAGCCAACCCTATCGACATGAATGGGTATCGCTACGACTATTTCAGGCCTTTGTCGGTGAGCAGGACGATAAAGCCTGGCTAACCACGCTCAGCATGATTACCTCAGAAGCAGAAGTCGCGCTGCTGGCGACGCTGCAACAGGATAAACCGACGTTCAGCGATAGTCCATTCCGTACCTTGCCGCCGCTGGCGCAAACCATCGCTTGGCTGATTGTTTCTCACCATCGCCTGCCTGTGTTTAATAAATCGACAGAGCTTGCACCAAATAGTAGTGAACCGCAGTTAAGTTTCGCTGAGACATGGCTAACCGACCATCTTTCTCCACAGTGGAATGCACTCAACCATTGTCAGATCGGCTGGACGCCACACGAGCGAGAGCAAAACTGGCAGTTCCCTAATGGCACACCGCTGTACAGCGCGGTCTGGCGCGAGAAGGCACGAAAATTTGCGGGTCGCGCACTGAAGCTGCCCTCATTTATGCATTTCAGCCAGTTAGATCAACGGCTAACCGTGCACCTAGCCCGTCTCGCTCTAATGTTGGCAGACCACCACTACTCGGCAGGAGCGGCAACGGTTGGCTGGCAGGACATCACTTATCCGGTGTGGGCTAACACCGATCGTAAGACTGGGGAATATAAACAGAGGCTGGATGAACACTGCGTCGGCGTTGGGCAAAATGCCTTACTGCTGGGGCGAAGTCTGCCGCACCTGCGTGACACGCTCCCCGCCATCACTCGCCACAAAGGGTTCCGTCAACGTAGCACGCACCCGCGTTTTCGCTGGCAAGATCGCGCGTTCGACCTTGCCTGTTCTATTCGTGAAACCAGCAAGCAGCACGGCTTCTTCGGCATCAACATGGCATCGACAGGCAGAGGAAAAACGTTCGCTAATGCACGAATTATGTATGGCCTGTCGGATGAATCTACCGGCTGCCGCTTCTCCGTCGCGCTGGGGTTACGCACGCTGACGCTGCAAACGGGCGATGCACTACGGCAGCGTTTGAAGTTGGACGAAGACGACTTAGCGGTGCTGATTGGTTCACAGGCGGTGCAAGATCTCCATGAAATGCGGAAAGAGAATCAACAACGCCAGCAGAATACGCCACAGACCGGCAGTGAATCCGCCGATCCGCTGTTCTCTGAACATCAATATGTTCGCTACGATGGCTCGCTGGATGATGGTCGGCTAAAAGCCTGGCTGGAACGCAGCCCAACGCTGCATCAATTACTGAGTGCGCCAGTGCTGATCACCACCATCGATCACCTGATGCCCGCAACGGAGGCGCTACGCGGCGGTCACCAAATTGCCCCAATGCTACGGCTATTGACCGCCGATCTGGTACTCGATGAACCGGATGATTTTGGTCTGGAGGATCTTCCTGCACTTTGTCGACTGGTTAACTGGGCGGGAATGTTGGGCTCACGCGTGCTGCTGTCGTCCGCCACACTGCCGCCTGCGTTAATTCGTGCGTTGTTCGATGCCTATCTTGATGGCCGCACCGCCTGGCAACAGGCTTACGGTACGCCAAATACGCCACTGAACGTCTGCTGTGGCTGGTTTGATGAATTTGACTGTCAGCACGAACAATATGGTGACGTGAAAGACTTCATGGTCAGACACGATGCGTTCGTTCATCAGCGGCTGAAAAATCTGACGAAAGATGAACTCCCGCTACGCTTCGCCACTATCGTACCGGTCAGCAGCCCCAGTAAAAATGCGGACGATGTTTATCTGGCCGTCGCACAGGCGATCCATCCACGGATGTTCGATTTACATTCTCAGCATCACCAACAGCATGAAAACGGGAAAACCGTCTCACTGGGGCTGGTCAGAATGGCAAACATCGATCCGCTGGTTGCCGTTGCTCGACAGTTACTTGCCATCCCTTCACCGCCGGATACCTGCATTCATTACTGCATTTATCACAGCCAGCATCCGCTGGCGATGCGCTCCCACATTGAGCAGCGGCTTGATGCCGCGCTGATGCGTAACGATGCCGATGCTCTGTGGCAGGTGGAGGAAATTCGTCAGGCGATAGAAAAGTCGTCGCAACAGCATCATGTCTTTGTGGCGTTAGCGACTTCGGTAGCAGAGGTCGGTAGGGATCATGATTACGATTGGGCGATTGTCGAGCCTAGCTCGATGCGTTCGCTAATCCAACCTGCCGGACGCATATTGCGTCACCGGCAGGACAAGCAGTATGTGCCTAAAACCCCCAATATCTATCTACTTAGCCACAACATTCGAGCGCTTAGGGGGAAAGACATCGCGTACTGTAAACCTGGCTTTGAGTCGCAGGATGACAGCCTGGATACACACGATCTCCACCAACTATTGCAGGAAAAAGAGTATCGCCACCTCAGCGCCGCACCGCGTATCGTGCAGCCAATGTCTTTTGCCAAGCCGCTTTCGCTGGTGGCGTTAGAGCATGCCGTGTTGGGGAAAACGCTACTGGGGCTCAAAAATAAAAAACTCGATGACCTGAAACGCCCTCCAGCTGCCTTTTGGTGGCGCGCACACCCGCATTGGAATGGCGAACTACAGCGGCGTACGCCATTTCGTCAATCGGCGAAAGATGAAGCGTACACCCTGTGGATCGCCGATGACGATGAAGAACCGGTTTTCATGGTGCAGGACGATGGTCCGAGTGGCTGGAAGCAAAGCGATATTGCTCGCCCCGTTACGCTGAACATGGCAGAAGGCGTCAGTGCTTGGATCGAGCCGGATTACCACGCCTTGTACCAACGGCTGGCGGAAGAAAAGCAGTGGGAACTGAGCTGGGTGAGCGCCCGCTTCGGCGAAATTCTCCTGCGGGAAGAAGAGGACTGGTACTGGCACCCGCTGTTAGGGGTGTTTAAACAATGACAAGAGGAGGAGGAATGGAAGAAAACAGGCTGACACAGTTCATCGTGTCCTACGTGACTAATCGAAAGCAGGCCAAGCTGGATGCTTTCGATAAAGAGGCGGAGAAGAAACGTGCGGCACTCAGCGGTGAAGCGCTGGCTGTAGCGGAACGAGAACTGACACAGGCGCGTCGGGAGATAGAGCAGAAGCACGAAGTACGCAATTGGTTAACCGATGCCGCCAGCCGTGCCGGACAAATCAGTCTGGTCACGCATGCGTTGAAGTTTACCCACAGTGATGCCAAAGGCAGCAGCGTCTTTAACGCCGAAACGGTAGAGGATGCTACAACGCTCTCCACCGCGACGCTGGCACAACCCGCCATTGATGCCGTCGGCAACGCAGCCGCACTCGATGTCGCCAAGCTGCTACAGACTGAACACGACGGTGATTCGCTGGTCGCCGCCTTACAGCGTGGTGACAACCGCGCACTGGAAGCGCTGGCTGAAAACCCAGAGCAGCTTGCACAGTGGCTAACAGGGTTTCAACAGGTGTTCACCAATCGCCAACCCAGCTCACATAAGCTAGCCAAACAAATCTATTTCCCGCTAGCAAACGGCGAATACCATCTGCTCAGCCCGCTTTACTCCTCTTCGTTGGCACACGCGCTCCACCAGCGGATCAGTGCGGTGCGTTTTGGTGACGAGGCAAAAGCGATTCGTCAGGCGCAAAGAACAAATCAGTGGCACGACCAGCTCTCTATCAGCTATCCCAATCTGGCAGTACAGAATATGGGGGGCACTAAGCCGCAAAATATTTCCGCGCTAAACAGTAGCCGCAGCGGTCGTTCTTATTTGCTCAGCAGTGCGCCACCACAGTGGAATAGTATTGAAAAACCGCCGCAGCAGCATGAATCCATTTTCCGGCCACGCGGCGAGGTGGACTATCACACCAGAGCGACGTTAGCGCAGATGCAGCGCTTTTTACTCAGCGTCAAAGACGTAGAAAACAATCGCGACATTCGTCAACAGCGCCTGCATTACCTCGACCAGTTGATCGATCAGCTCTTCTTCTATGTCGCCAGCGTGCAGAATCTACCCGTCGGTTGGAGCGCAGAGTCTGAACTGAAACGCGCCCAGCAGCTATGGCTCGACCCTTATCGTGCAGAAACGGATACGGTTTTCCGCCGTGAACGCGAAGCGGGAGACTGGCAACAGGCAGTAGCCTACGAGTTTGGCCGCTGGCTGAACCGTCGCCTCAAACATGAAAACCTGATTTTCGGCGAGGTCGAACGTCGGGAATGGTCTACCGCAGCCCTGTTCAAACGTCGTATGCGTGAAATGGAAAGCGCACTGAAAGAGGAGCTGGCATGAGCACGTTGATTATCCTCCGCCGTATCCAGGTCGAAAACGCCAACGCCATTGCCGGACTGACCTACGGCTTCCCCGCGATTACGCACTTTCTCGGTTTTACTCATGCGCTATCGCGTAAGTTACAGGCCAGCCACGGACTGACGCTGGAAGGCTGCGGCGTAGTAAGCCATCAGCATCAGCTACATGCCTATGGTTCTAGTTGGGAGCGGAGTTTTGCCCTGACCCGTAATCCACTCACCAAAGAAGCCAAAACTGCCGCTTTTAATGAAGAAGGCCGTATGCATATGACCGTCTCGCTGTTAATACGCTGCGACGGACAGATCCCGGCGGACACGACAGCGCTATGTGAACATTTGAAACAGCAGGCGCAATGCCAACGTCTGGCAGGAGGCACCGTTATTGATATCGAGCGGGTCACCGTCCAATCGTTACCGGTGGACGAAGCGGAAACCCGTGGAGTCATGCGCCGCTTATTACCGGGCTTTGTGCTGCGAGATCGCACCTCACTACTGCATCGCCATTTTCAGACGTTACAGCAAGCCAACCCGCAAGCAGAAATGATCGATGCCTGGCTGGATTTTGCCGCGCTAAAGATGCAGGCAGAACGCGATCCTAGCGATGAAACCGTACAGTGGAAATACCTTCCCAAACCCGGCGACGGCGGTTTTCTGACGCCATTGATGATTGGCTACCGTGCCATTTCGCCACTTTATGCGCCCGGTGAGGTTGATAAAACCCGCGATCCGCACACGCCGTTCTGTTTTGCCGAAGCCGCCTACGGCATCGGAGAATGGCAAGGGGCGCACCGCATCAGCGATATCCGCCAGATACTCTGGGAATATGACTATCAGAACGGCGATTATCACTGCCGCCAATTAGCGGATACCCATCCTGTAGCTGAAGACACTTCCTACGAATTCGATTACTAAAAAGGACGACATCATGGCAAAAGCAGCAACGACGTTAAAGACCGCATCAGTACTGGCTTTTGAACGTAAATTGGCTAACTCGGATGCATTGATGTATGCAGGAAACTGGGCGCAGCAGGATAACTGGACGGCTATTGCCATTCAGGAGAAATCGGTACGCGGGACAATCTCTAACCGCCTGAAAAATGCCCTCACTAGCGACCCAGCCAAACTGGATGCGGAAATTCAGAAAGCCAACCTGCAAAAAGTGGACGTCGCCGCCCTTCCCTTCGGGGCCGATACCCTGAAAGTCGTGTTCACTCTGCGGGTATTGGGTAATCTGGCGCAGCCCTCGGTCTGTAACGATCAGGAGTACCAAACCGCGTTGGGGCAAATCATTACCGGATACGCTCAGGAACAAGGTTTCAGCACATTAGCAGCACGCTATGCAGAGAACATCGCGAACGGTCGTTTTCTGTGGCGCAACCGTGTCGGCGCAGAGGCGATCCGTGTGGTCGTCACCAAGAAAGGTGAGCAGAGCTGGGAATTTAACGGGGAAGACTATTCATTGCGCCAGTTCAGCAAGCCGGCAGGCGATCTTGCCGCACTGGCACAAGCGATTGAGAAAGGGCTGGCGGGTGACACCTCGGCGCTTTTTACCGTCGAAGCTTATGTACAGCTAGGTAACGGTCAGGAAGTCTTCCCTTCTCAGGAACTGGTGCTCGACGAAAAAGCGCGTAACGGCAAGAGCAAGATCCTCTATCAAGTGAATGATGTCGCGGCAATTCACTCACAGAAAATTGGCAACGCATTGCGCACCATCGACGACTGGTATCCGGCGGCTGATGAAGCGGGTCCGATTGCCATCGAACCTTACGGTTCCGTAACCAGTCGCGGTAAAGCCTATCGCCAGCCCAAAGAGAAAATGGATTTTTACACGCTGCTGGATAACTGGGTAATTAAAGGCGATGTCCCCGTGCCGGAGCAACAGCACTACGTAATCGCCACGCTGATTCGCGGCGGTGTGTTTGGTGAAAAAGGCGAATAAGGTGGCGGTATGGATCACTACATTGATATTCGCGTCCAACCCGATCCCGAGTTCACTGCATCTCAGCTATTGAACGCGCTGTTTGCCAAACTGCACCGGGCGCTAGGGCAACTGGCGAATGGCAAGATTGGGATTAGCTTTCCCGAAGTGGGTAAAACGCTGGGGGAATGCTTGCGGCTACACGGTACGGAAGACGCGCTCTCTGTGTTAGAAAAAACATTCTGGCTGAAAGGATTGCGGGATTACACACAGGTTTCTGAGTGCAAGGCCGTACCTGATGGTGTGAAGTTTCGTACCGTGCGCCGCATTCAGCTCAAAAGCAGCGCCGAACGTCTACGCCGACGCTCCGTTAGCAAAGGCTGGCTGACGGAAGCGGAAGCTGCGGCACGAATTCCCGACGCAATAGAGAAACGCAGCGCACTACCGTTTGTGCAAATAAAGAGCTTGTCCAACGGGCAGATGTTTTTTGTATTTGTGGAACATGGCCCGCTACAGAACGCCCCTACCGCAGGCCGTTTCTCTTCCTACGGTTTAAGCACGGAAGCCACCGTTCCGTGGTTCTAACCCTTTTTTAACGGCCAACTGCAAGCTATTGATTGTTAATTGCAGTTGGTCGCTTTAATAAAAAAGGGGTTTTGAGAAAAACCATATTCTCTTTAATAATCTGGTGGTTATCGTAGAGTTCTAACTATGTTCACTGCTGCATAGGCAGCTTAGAAATCCAGCATTGCAAAACCGGGGCGAGTGCGAGCGAGGGTTTACTGCCGTGTAGGCAGCTTAGAAAAGCGCCTCATTGATACGTGCGCCGGTGTTCCAGTTCACTGCCGCACAGGCAGTTTAACAAGTACAGGGCTTTCACTTCGCCAGATATCACTAGCTCTGTCTGACAGATTATTTAACCCAATCTTCAAGCATCAGCCCTGGCACTCGCTCAAACTCTCTCAGATTATTGGTGACCAATACGGCCTTAACGCTGATAGCATGACCAGCGATGGCCGTATCATTTGGGCCAATAGGCGTACCAGCGGCAGCTAACGCGATTTTGATTTTTGTGGTGGCATCTACCGCTGCGCTATCCCAAGGTAATATCGCATCAAGTCGGCGGCAGAAAGCATCAACCAACAGCATATGGCGCGGCGAAGCTTTTTTGCCAACCGCCCCAAAACGCATTTCAGCGTACGTGATCGCTGATACCACGATTCGATCGCGTCGCAATGTGCATTGCTGCAACTTTTCAATCACCGCAGCTGGGTGTTCACGCATTATGAAAGAACAGATATTAGTATCAAGCATGAACAAACGGCTCACAGTTCGAATCTCCCCTCTTCGACTACATCCTGACGTTCTGTCATAAAGTCAGCGTCAGCGCGCTCTTCTTGCAGAAACGAATGCCAATTGGGTTTGACTGGGCGCAACATGATGGTATCCCCTTCACGCACGATCTCCAGTTCATTGACGCCTTCAAAGTCCATATCACGCGGTAAGCGAATAGCACGATTATTACCATTTTTAAATACTGAGACAATACGCATAATGCACCTCCTCTTAATACAGAATTCAGCCAGCCGCTAGCCTGACTAAAACATAGGTTAAGTATAGATTTGAATCGTTCTCTTGTATATCCGCGGCATATGTACGCACCTAACATAGGTCTACCGAGAATAGATAAAATCGTTGCCACAGGGTTGGCACCCTTTTTTCACGGACACTTGTAACTCATTGATTTTTAATATCGATTAAGCGCTATGATAAAAAAGGGTTTTTCGGGAAAAATGGTTTATTTTCTTTTAAAATTAGGTAACTACCGTAAAATAGGAACGTTCACTGCCGTATAGGCAGCTTAGAAATGGCTGAATGAGGCCGTGGAGGCTGCGGCTACGTTCACTGCCGTATAGGCAGCTTAGAAACAGTCGCTACCAAGCGCATTAAGTGCAGGGACGTTCACTGCCGTATAGGCAGCTTAGAAATGGTCTTCACTCAACCCTTGCGCACTGGCCACGTTCACTGCCGTATAGGCAGCTTAGAAAAATTATTAGCGCGTTCTAATACATGCCCTTTGGTTCACTGCCGTATAGGCAGCTTAGAAAAATCGGAGCAAGTCATGCAGAGAAATCAAAATGTTCACTGCCGTATAGGCAGCTTAGAAAACCTGGAAGACGCACTACGCCTGAATCCGCTGGTTCACTGCCGTATAGGCAGCTTAGAAATTGCTTTAACAACCACCGTCTGAACTCACTGTGTTCACTGCCGTATAGGCAGCTTAGAAACAGCCAGCTTATCAGGGGGCCATCAAGCCATCGTTCACTGCCGTACAGGCAGCTTAGAAAAAGCAAATAGACTCCATATTTGAGCGTAACGGGTTCACTGCCGTACAGGCAGCTTAGAAAATCGCAGTGATGAAGATCCCCGCAGCCTCCCCGTTCACTGCCGTGCAGGCAGTTCAGGGCTTATCGGGGATACGTTGCTGGTACGACTCGCTTCAAGGGTGTTATTCCCCATTCAGCGTAACAACCAGCGAGCGGCTGCCGCCGTGGTTGCGGTGTTCGCACAGGTAAATGCCCTGCCAGGTACCGATGTTCAGGCGTCCGTTGGTGATGGGGATTGTCAGGCTGTTTCCCAGCAGGCTGCCTTTCAGATGCGCAGGCATGTCGTCACTGCCTTCATAAATATGGCGGTAGTACGGTTCATCCTCCGGCACTAAGCGATTAAAAAAGCTCTCGAAATCCTGCCGCACTGTGGGGTCGGCATTCTCATTAATCGTCAGCGCCGCCGAAGTATGTTTGATGAACACATGCATCAACCCGACCTTTATCTGGCGCAGTGCGACAACCTGCGCCAGTATTTCGTCAGTCACCAGATGGAAGCCTCTGGCTTTCGGCTTCAGGCGGATTTCATATTGCGTCCACATGATTTGGCCTCTCGATATCAGGCTTCGCGTGCCAGAATAGGTCGCAGGAAGCGCGCGGTGTGGGACTGTTCGCAGTCCGCTACTGTTTCCGGGGTACCAGAAACCAGAATTTCGCCGCCGCCGCTGCCGCCTTCCGGCCCTAAATCGACAATCCAGTCCGCCGTTTTAATCACATCAAGATTGTGTTCAATCACCACGATGGTATTACCCTGATCGCGCAGCTGATGCAGAACGGTAAGAAGCTGTTCAATATCAGCAAAGTGCAAACCGGTCGTCGGTTCGTCGAGAATATACAGCGTCTGTCCGGTTCCGCGTTTTGACAATTCACGCGCAAGTTTCACACGCTGCGCCTCACCGCCGGACAGCGTGGTTGCCGACTGACCAAGGCGAATATAAGACAGGCCGACGTCGATCAGTGTTTGCAGCTTCCGCGCCAACGCCGGAATGGCATCAAAGAACTCACGCGCTTCTTCGATGGTCATATCCAGCACTTCATGGATGCCTTTGCCTTTGTATTTAATTTCCAGCGTTTCGCGGTTATAGCGCTTGCCTTTGCACTGGTCACACGGCACATAGACATCCGGCAGGAAGTGCATTTCTACCTTGATCACGCCGTCGCCCTGACAGGCTTCGCAGCGTCCACCGCGCACGTTAAAGCTGAAACGACCGGGGTTATAACCACGGGTTCGAGATTCCGGTACGCCGGCAAACAGCTCGCGAATCGGCGTGAAAATTCCAGTGTAGGTTGCAGGGTTCGAGCGCGGCGTACGACCGATCGGGCTTTGATCGATATCGATCACTTTGTCGAAATGCTCCAGTCCCTGAATTTCACGGTAAGCGGCAGGTTCTGCCAGCGTTGCGCCGTTCAACTGGCGCTGTGCCAGTGGGAACAAGGTATCGTTGATGAGTGTAGATTTACCCGACCCCGACACACCGGTGATGCAGGTAAACAGGCCAATCGGCAGCGTCAGCGTGACGTCTTTCAGGTTGTTGCCCTTCGCGCCGATCAGCTTCAGCACCTTTGTTGGATCCGCAGGTACGCGCTGCTTCGGTATTTCAATCTTGCGTTTGCCGCTAAGGAATTGCCCCGTCAGCGAACCCGGCACCGCCATAATCTCGTCCATCGTGCCTTCGGCGACAATCTGCCCGCCGTGCACACCCGCACCGGGGCCGATATCAATCACATGATCGGCAGCACGAATCGCATCTTCATCGTGTTCAACCACAATAACGGTATTGCCCAGATCGCGCAGATGAATCAACGTTTCCAACAGGCGCTCGTTGTCGCGCTGGTGCAAACCAATGGACGGCTCATCCAGCACGTACATGACGCCAACCAGCCCAGCGCCGATCTGGCTTGCCAGACGAATACGCTGCGCCTCACCGCCGGACAGCGTTTCCGCCGAACGGGAAAGCGACAAATAGTTCAGCCCGACATTCACCAGAAACTTCAGCCGATCGCCAATCTCTTTCAGCACTTTCTCGGCGATTTGGGCGCGCTGCCCACTGAGCTTCATGTTCTTGAAAAACGTCATCGCATGGCCGATGCTCATATCGGAAATCTGCGGCAGCGTCGTCTGTTCGACAAACACGTTACGCGCTTCTTCACGCAGACGCGTCCCGCCGCAGCTGGCGCAGGAACGGTTGCTGATGAATTTCGCCAGCTCTTCGCGCACCGCCGTGGATTCCGTCTCTTTATAGCGGCGCTCCATGTTGTGCAGCACGCCTTCGAACGGATGACGGCGCACGGAGGTGTCGCCGCGATCGTTGATATATTTGAATTCGACGTTCTCTTTACCAGAGCCGTACAGAATCACTTTCTGCACCGCGGCGCTCAGTCCCTCAAAGGGGGCATCGACGTCAAATTTGTAGTGCTCCGCCAGTGAGCGCAGCATCTGGAAATAGTAGAAATTGCGGCGATCCCAGCCGCGAATCGCCCCGCCCGCCAGCGACAGCTCCGCATTTTGCACCACGCGAGCCGGATCGAAGAACTGTTGCACACCCAGACCATCACAGCTTGGGCACGCCCCCGCCGGATTGTTGAACGAGAACATACGCGGTTCCAGTTCGTGCATGCTGTAGCCACACACCGGACAGGCAAAGTTCGCCGAGAACAGCAGTTCAGGCTGCGTAGGGTCGTCCATATCGGCCACGACTACGCTACCACCGGACAGATCCAGCGCGGTTTCAAACGACTCTGCCAGCCGCTGTGCCAGATCTTCTCGCACTTTAAAGCGATCGACGACAACTTCAATGGTGTGTTTTTTCTGTAACTCCAGCTTCGGCGGATCGGACAGATCGCACACCTCGCCGTCTATACGGGCGCGGATGTAGCCCTGTGAGGCCAGGTTTTCCAGCGTCTTGCTGTGCTCGCCTTTGCGATCTTTCACTATCGGTGCCAGCAGCATCAGGCGTTTGCCTTCCGGCTGCGCCAGCACGTTGTCCACCATCTGGCTGACGGTCTGCGCATCCAGCGGCACATCATGCTCTGGGCAGCGCGGTTCACCCACGCGTGCAAACAACAGGCGCAGGTAGTCATGAATTTCGGTAATCGTCCCAACCGTAGAGCGCGGGTTGTGTGAAGTGGATTTCTGCTCGATAGAAATGGCGGGCGACAGCCCTTCTATATGATCGACATCCGGTTTTTCCATCAGCGACAAAAACTGACGGGCATAGGCGGAGAGGGATTCCACATAGCGTCGCTGCCCTTCGGCATACAGCGTGTCAAACGCCAGCGATGACTTACCCGAACCAGACAGACCGGTGATTACGATCAGTTTGTCACGGGGGATTATCAGATTGATATTCTTGAGATTATGGGTACGAGCACCACGAACTTCGATCTTATCCATTCACACACTTCCCGGAATAAAAACGGTTTGTCATCGTCTCCCGAACGGAGAGAACCGGTACGAAACGAACAATTATGGCACAAAAAAAACTGAATGAATATCCAGTATTAAACCCGTTTACTTTTGCAAACGCTGCAAATCTGACTTTCATTTCTGAAGCTATTTCGCAGGTATGACATAGAGTTTTCCACATGGTAAGATTGATCGTTTAGACTTAGAAAATAAATCTACCGATTCATCAGGAGAGACGAGCATGGCCAGCAGAGGCGTTAATAAAGTGATTCTTGTCGGGAATCTGGGTCAAGACCCGGAAGTCCGCTATATGCCGAATGGTGGTGCAGTTGCCAACATCACGCTGGCTACGTCGGAAAGCTGGCGTGACAAGCAAACCGGTGAGCAGAAAGAGAAGACCGAATGGCACCGTGTGGTTCTGTTCGGCAAACTGGCAGAAGTCGCGGGCGAATACCTGCGTAAAGGCTCTCAGGTCTACATCGAAGGCGCACTGCAAACCCGCAAATGGGCCGATCAGGCTGGCGTAGAACGCTACACCACCGAAGTGGTCGTTAACGTCGGCGGCACCATGCAGATGTTAGGTGGACGTCAGGGCGGCGGCGCACCAGCAGGCGGTGGCAATGCAGGTGGCGGTCAACAGCAAGGCGGTTGGGGTCAACCTCAACAACCGCAGGGCGGCAACCAGTTCAGCGGCGGTGCGCAAGCTCAACAGCGCCCAGCTCAGAACTCGTCTTCCTCACAAAATAATGCTCCGGCACAAAGCAACGAACCGCCAATGGATTTCGACGACGACATTCCCTTCTAAGGTTGACCTTAGAGATTATTGTCAATGACTCCATTATAAACCTCCGATTTATCGGAGGTTTTTCATTTTATGGCGTACAGAAAAGTCACCGGTAAACAATCAACCAAGGAAATCATCACATCATGTGCGTTTCGTGCTCATCGAGATAATCAGAGCACAATCTGTACAGTTATTTCTCCATCGCTGCCGAAAAATAGCAGCGCCTCATCAATGAGGAATAAACGCTATATATGGAGATATAACGTATGGAAAAAAATAGTGCACACCGCACCGCTAACAACCGATCCCCAAACACCGCCAATAAGGCACCCTCGCCATCTTCTGGCAACGCGACAACCGATTATTCTTTGCCAACAAACACTTCTTTTAGGCTCGCAGCACTTGCTGTCACCGTCTCAGGTTTGTTTTTTTCTTCACCCACGCTAATGGCGGCAGAAACGGCAGAGACTGCCGATTTAGTTTTACGTAACGCCCATATTTACACCGTCAATCAAGGTCAGCCGTGGGCAGAAGCTGTTGCAGTACGCGATGGTCGCTACGTTTTCATCGGTTCAAATGCACAGGCGGCAGAGTTTATCGGCCCGAAAACGCAGGTGGTTGATCTCAACGGCAGCATGGCAATGCCGGGGATTAATGATGTCCATGCGCACCCGTTAGACGGTGGCTATGAAGATATTTATTCCTGTAATTTTGCACAAACAAGCTCACTGGATGACATCCTGAGTCAGGTCAGTGAATGCGCGAAAAAAGTCGGGCCGGGAGAATGGGTGATCGGTTCCGCCTGGGGCAGCCCGCGTATGGCGGAACTTTCTACCGCTGAAGCACTGGCGAAATTGGACAAAGTCAGTAACGGACGTCCGGTGATTCTGCGTGATGATTCTTACCATAACCGCTGGATTAACAGCGAAGCAATGCGTCTGGCCGCTATCACCGCACAGTCCGTTAGCCCAGCCGGTGGCGTCATTGTTAAAGATGCAAAAACGGGCGAACCCACAGGCCTGTTGCAAGAATTCCCCTCGTTCCAGCATGTACAAAGTCTGGTCCCCGTGCGCACGGAAGAGCAACGGCTGACATCAGGGCGCGGAGCCGCCAAAACGATGGTGTCATTAGGTATTACTGGCGTGCAGGAAGCGGTCAGCTCAGAAGTCAATCTGCGCATCTGGAGCAAGATTGACCGGGCAGAAGGTCTGCCTCTGCGTATTATCGGCTCGATCGTCTCCACGCAGTTGTTGGATGAAGGCGCTGCGGGTCTGGAGCTGGTTGCCCGACGCGATGTCTACCGCACCACAAATTTCTTCCCCGATCGTTTTAAATTTGTGTTGGATGGTGTTCCACCGGCTCATACCGCAAAGCTGATTGAGCCCTATCTGCCAACTCAGGCACACGGCGATCACTATCACGGCGATACCCACTACACCAAAGAGCAAGTTGTTGAGATTCTCTCCAAGCTGGATAAACAAGGGATCTCTACCAAGCTTCATGCTGCGGGAGATGGTTCACTCCGTCTGGCGCTGGATGCCGTTGAGCAAGTGCGTAAAATTAATGGGCCAAATGGCCCGATGCATCAAATCGCGCATACGCATTTGATCTCACCGCAAGATATGCCACGCTTCGCACAGTTACGGGTTGCCGCCGATCTCTCGCCGATGCTGTGGTTTCCTTCCGATATGACAAACGCCAGCGTCGTGACCATTGGCGAAGAGCGCATGAAGGATTTTGTCCCCACGGTTAAATTGCTACGTTCTGGTGCGGTGGTCGCTGGCGGCTCTGACTGGCCAGCCGGTGGACCAACGCCGTCTCCCTGGATCGGAATTGAAGGGCTGGTGACGCGGCAGAATCCGCTGGGTGATGCACCCGGAACACTGGCTCCCGAAGAAGCCGTCGATCTGCCTGAAGCAATTCGTATCTATACTATCAATAGTGCGAAAGCGATGGGCATAGAGAAAGAAACGGGATCGGTTGAGCTGGGTAAATCCGCCGATTTGATCGTGTTGGATCGCCATTTGTTTAACGTCCCGATCAAACAGGTTCATCGTGCCAACGTGGTCAAAACGTATTTCAAAGGTCAGCTCGTCCATTCAGCGCCAGAGAAATCCTAATGCGCGGCGCTGTCAGTAACATGAGATAAATATCAGGGGCGTCGATGCGGACGCCTCTTTAATCCCGCCTTCACTTTCTCCTAATTGGTCTGCACCTCTCTTAATAAGTGGAGGGGTATATCCGTCTATTTCATTGCTATAAATACCAACCTGATTTTCAGTACCTGTCGCCTAACAACATGAGAGTAAAAATGATGAATTCAGATCAGGAAATTATGGTTAACCCCGTTGAGTCAGATGATTACGATCAATGGCTGCCCTATTGGAAAAGTTATCAAACGTTCTATAACGTCCAGCTTACCGATGAAGTGACGGAAACAACCTGGAATCGCTTTTTTAAAGCGGATATTCCCGTGTACTGTGCTGTGGCGAGAGAAGGTTTACGCATTATCGGCTTCGCACACTTTGTTTTTCACGATTCCACATGGGGCGTAAACCACTATTGTTACCTTGAGGATCTTTTTGTTGATCCCACCGAGCGCGGCAAAAACGTGGGGAAAAAACTCATTGAGTACGTGAGAGAAAAGGCGCAAGAAAAGCACTGCGATCGCCTGTATTGGCATACTCAGGAAACCAATAAAACAGCGCAGCGTCTTTATGATTGGGTTGCAGAAAAACCGGGCGTTATCGAATATAGAATGCCGCTTTAATTATCAAACATTCGGCAGTAAAGTGACGCGTCGAAAACACCGTATATATAACCTAAATAATTCGAGTTTCAGGACAAAAACGGCAAGGCGTTTTTGAACAGCGCTTGCGCTGACCCCAAAGGGGTGAGGCCGTAGGGCCGAATAATGCGGCGAGCAGCGGCCCCAACGGGGCGAGGCACACGTAAGTGTGCCGAGTAGCCCAGCCAACGCACATGCAACTTGAAGTATGACGGATATAAATGGATTTATAAAATGAACTACCAATCAACCCCCCTTTTTATCTACACCGTCAGGATCTTTTTTACGATTTGCCTCTGTGGCGCGCTGGCAGTTGCCGGTATCAGCGCCCCGGTCTTCTACCTTCTGGCGATGAAACTGGCTTACCCCGTCATCCTCTCTCTGCGATTACACAGTCTAAGTGAAAAAGGCATCGCTTTCTTGCCTAAGGAAAAGAGCGAATGGATGGTCTATGTACACGGTATCCCCGTGCGTGAAACCAGAACATCATTAACCAATCCGTATTTCTTTAGCGCCGAAAGCATCAGGACGTTTTCCCTACGAGCCTACACAGGAAAGCTGTTGATTCAGATCTGCGCCGTCATCTTGTTGGTGCAACAGGCTATGGCAATCAACTGGCAGTGGCTTTATCTTGGCGTGATTATTGTCGCGCTGTGGTTTGCTTATGCGCTTGCCATGACCGTGATTGAGCTCGTTTCAATTATGAGAGATCGCTGGTTTATCGAGAAACTCATCTCTCCCAGCCAAAGTGAGTGGTACGGCGGATATATCGATTTCCGCGACTACCGTGTCGCAGTTTTTGAACGGCTGCTGTCGCTGAAATAGCATCCCGTCTATTTCAGTCGCCGTACTGATTCTCAGACTCCCACCAGCACCACCAGTTCGGTGCGTTGGGCAATACAGTGATGACGTCATTTGCTGCGCCTGCAAAGCAGGCGCCATACCTTATTGGCGCATGCCGATCGCCAAACGATTAAAGGCACTCATCAGCGCGACAGCAAAGCTCAGATCGGCGATCTCTGCATCGCTGAAATGCGCCTTCAGCGGTTCAAAATCTTCATCAGGCGCGTGGCTACGAGCCACATCCACAAGCGATTCCGTCCAGGCTAGCGCCACACGCTCGCGTTCATTGAACTGTTCACTCACACGCCAGCCAGCCAGGCTGTCTAGCTTCGCATCCGGCACGCCATCAGCGCGCAGAGCCGATGCATGCATCTCCAGGCAGAAAGCACAGCCATTAATTTGCGAAACACGCAAATAGACCAATTCAATCAACTGTTTTCCAACGGTGCTCTTATTCAGAGCTTTCTTGGCAATGCCGAACCCTTGATAGGCTTCTGCCGAAAGGGTTTGGTAGGGCAAGCGAAGCGTACTCATAGAAGATCTCCAATAAGAAATGAAAGAACGAGAAAATAAGTCAACGCATGACGTGTCTGAGCCCATGCTTCAGCCGTCGGAGTAACCCGACCTTGCCACCCAAAGTGACCGCAAAGCAGTGGTTGCATGGCTCTTCACACCTATAGCGCTTGGCTGAAATGCAGGCCTTTGGAAAGCAGACCCTGACGAAAATAGAAGCGTTGCGCCAGCGCATTGCCCAAGGCCGTATCGAGTACCAGATGAGCACAGTTTTGCCGCTGCGCTTCCTCGCGCATTGCCTCAATCAGCTGACCGCCAAGCCCCTGATCGCGGACACCTACGGCGGCCACAAGGTCATCAACATAGAGGAATCGGCCATACAATAGATTTTCCTGAACGCGGTAACCCACCAACCCCATGACCAAATTGTCCTGCCATGCCGCCAGCAGACGATAGCCTTGCCCAGCTTGACGACGGGCCTGCGCAGTGAATGTGGCTGCATCAGGAAGATGAGGCCGCAGCTCCCGCATAACCTCGAAGCAAGCCAAGTAGTCCTGATCACTCTCAATGAGGCTCAATCGAAAGGTGCTCATGCCAATCTCCTTGTAATGAAGCCAGTATGTTAGGAAAATCATGACCCACAAGAAAGGTGCAAGAATTGAGTAAATGAATGGGGCATAACGTATGGACATGCAGCAACTGAGGCCAAGCAGGGAACACGATGCACCGCTCTATTTACAGCTGTATCGACGCTACCGAGACGCCATTACCGCCGGAAAACTTCATCCAGGCGATCGCGTACCGTCCGTACGCAGCCTTGCCAGTGAGCTGAATCTGGCACGAGGCACGGTCGAAATGGCTTATCAGATGCTGGCCAGTGAAGGCTATTTCCTGACACGCGGCCCAGCGGGTACTATCGTCTCACCCCAGTTGGAAAAGCTGACCGAATCGAGATACAGCACCACATCCCTTTCTCAAATACCTTCGCGCTCGCAAATCGAGACCGCTCAAGTACAACCTTTCCAACTCGGCCTGCCTGCACTGGATGCCTTCCCCCGCAAGACCTGGGCGCGCCTAGCCGGGCACAATTTACGCACGCTGGATACGGCAGCCATGATCTCTCCAGATCCGGCGGGCTATGAACCGCTTCGTCGAGCCATCGCTACCTATCTGGAGATCTCGCGCGGCATCACTTGCACACACGAGCAGGTGTTCATCACCGCTGGCTATCGGGGAGCGCTGGAACTGGTGTGCCGTACGTTGTTGCAACCCGGCGATAGTGGATGGTTCGAAGATCCCGGCTATATCTTCGCTCACCAGTTTTTGGCGCGAGCAGGTATGCATCTGGAACCCGTTCCGGTGGATGAGGAAGGCCTGAATGTGGACATCGGTCAACAGCGAGCCGCAGAGGCACGTTTTGCCGTGGTAACTCCCACGCACCAAAGCCCCATGGGGATGGCGTTGTCATTACCCCGACGACTGCAACTGCTGGAATGGGCCAGCCACCACCGATCATGGATCATTGAGGACGACTACGACAGCGAGTTCCGTTACCACGGCCGGCCATTACCTGCGCTGAAAAGCCTGGATCGCGACGGGCGCGTGCTCTACACCGGTACCTTCAGCAAGGTACTGTTTCCCGGCCTACGCTTAGCTTATCTGGTTGTCCCTGAACCGCAGATCGAACGCTTCAAGGATACGGCAAATCATTTTTGCTGCGCGGGATCGATCCTACCCCAAGCCACAGTGGCGGATTTCATGGAGCAAGGTCACTTTGCTCGCCATTTGCGCAGGATGCGTTCGCTGTATGCCATTCGTCGCGGCTATCTCGTTGATGAGCTTTTGCAGGCATTAGGTTCACACTTGACCGTCCAGCCACAGGCAGGCGGCATTCATGTGTTAGCTACGCTGGCCACCCGTGGCAACGACCAGTCTCTGGCAGCCGCCGCTCAATCTCATGGCCTTGCCATTCAGGCGCTGAATGACTGGCGAACGAGCAAAACATCACGCGGAGGGCTTCTTATGGGATTCACTAATGTGACCGAACCAGCGATGGCAAAGGCATTGGTGCATCGACTGGCAGCGGCCATCGGATTATCGTGAAAGGGTTATCTCACAGCCGGATCGTGCTGCTGCCCGTGAACTCAACCGGTAGTAGTCCCAACTCGCCGCACCGATTCTCTGACGACCACCTGCCCCGCCAGTTCGGTGCGCTGGGCAATACCGAGCGCTTGTGCGGGCATCATTTGCTGTGCCAGCAGCTGTAACGCAGCACGGGCGATAGTTTCAAACGGCAGATGTACCGTAGTGAGTGAAACCGGCAGCATGTCGAAGGGTAGAATGTCGTCCATGCCCATCACCGACATGTCCTCTGGCACCCGCAGCCCGTGCTGATATAGCGCATCGATCACGCCGATAGCCTGATTATCCGCAGCGCAGAAAATCGCGGTGACGCCCAGCCTGTCAGGATTGGCTGTCAGCCAGCGCAGCAGTGCATCACGAGCCGTACGCGGGTGGAAATCCGGCAGCGACAGAATCAGATCGTCATCCACCGCAATACCCGCCTGTGCAAGCGCGTCACGATAGCCACGTTCACGCTGTTTGATCGTCATGCGCGACGTCCAGGTCAAATGCAGGATCCGCGTGTGCCCTTGATCGATCAGGTAACGCACTGCGGCGGCGGCGGCATAGTGGTTGGCTGGCGTAACGCTGCTCAAGCGCATCGAAGGATCTTCACCGTTGATCAGCACCGCCGGAATGCCGCTTTCCGCGACGGCGTTCAGCAGCGTTGGGTGATCGTCATTCACGATCAGAATGCCGCTCTCTTTTCCGCCCTGAAGTTCACGCAACAGCTGCTGTTCGTTAATGGTGTCGTGTTCCCCCAGAAACGGACGCAGCTGGATATTGCGTTGCAGACACAGCGTTTTCAGGGCGTTAATCAACGTCAGCGACACCAGATTGTACTCACTTTCCAGCATCAGGTTGCGCGGCGTCGCCAGCAGAATGTGGCGCAACGGTTCCGTCGGTGCGACGGTCGCTTTGCCCACTTTATGCAGCGGATAGCCCTGCTCAGTAGCAATCGCCATGATGTGCTGCCTGACTTTGGCGCTGATCGGTGCCGTACCGTTCAGCGCGCGGGAAACCGTGCTGATAGAAACCCCAGCGCGATCGGCAATATCCTTGAGTGTCGCCATTATTTCATCCCCGTGTTGGCAATCCCCGTCGTGATGTATTTTTGCAGGAAGACGAACACCGCCGTCACCGGCAGAAGCGAGAGCATCGTCATCGCTAGTATATAGTGCCACTGCACCGAGAACTGCCCCTGAAACGCATTCAGACCGATTTGCAGCGTAAAATTATCCTGACTGGAGAGAACGATCAGCGGCCAGAGGAAGTCGTTCCAGCGCCAGATCACCGAGAAGATCGCCAACACCGCCAGCGCAGGTGCGGTCAGCGGCAGGATGATCTTCCAGTAAATACGGAACTCGCTGGCGGCATCGATCCGCGCCGCCTCGATCAGCTCATCGGGGATCGTCAGCATGTATTGCCGCAGCAGAAATACGCCCGTCGGCGTCGCTATTGTGGGGATAATCACGCCCCACAGGTTATCGCCCATGTTCAGACCAATCACCACCAGAAACGTCGGCACCATCACCACCGACAGCGGGATCATCATGGTCGAGAGGAACAGCGTCAGCACCGTGCCACGCCCGCGAAACTCGTATTTCGACAGAGCAAAGGCCGCCATCGAACTGAGCAACAGGGTCAGCAGCGTTGCCATCACCGTCACAAATACGGTGTTCTTCAGGTAGGTGGCAAAGTGGAACTTCGTGATCGGCGTCGTGTAGTTCTCCGTCTCCAGATGCAACGCCTTCATCGGCACCAGATCTTTGGTCGACACACGCACCACCTCACTCGGCGCATCCGGGTTCACCAGCTGTGCGATCAGCCCGATGCGCCTGACCAGTGCCATGGTTTTCGCTTCGCCGTCTTCCTGCTTAACCTGCCACAGTTCCAGCGGCTTCGGGTACTCCGGTAGCGTGATGGTATCTGCCGCCTGCGGCAGAAAACTCGGCGGAAAGCGGTTAATTTCCGCCGGTGTTTTGAACGACGACATGGCAGCCCACATGACCGGAATCATCACCAGCAGTGTGCCGACCACCAGCCAGACCCAGCTCATGATATCCGTAATATGGATGCGCCCCGGATGACGGGTGCGGGTAAGAAAGGCGATTATCTTCATCATGGCTCCCGTTATTTTTTCCCTTCCAGCCGACGCGTCAGCAGGAACTGCAAGGCCGTCAGGATCATCAACACCACGCCCATCAGCACCGAAGCTGCTGAAGCCAGTCCGTAGAGCGATGCATTCGACGAGAAAGCGGTCTGGTAGATGTACTGCACAATAAAGCTGTTGGCCGTGCCGGGGCCGCCACCGTTGGTTAACACCCAGGCTTCATCGAAGATCTGCACACTGTTGATGGTCAGCAGAATCACCACCACCAGAATGTTCGGTGCCAGCAGCGGCAGCGTCAGCCGATAAAAACCGCGCCAGCGCGAGGTGCCATCTACCGCCGCCGCCTCGTAGATATCACGCGGGATCGCCTGCAATCCGGCTAGCAGAATCAAGGTATAAAATCCGACGTGAAACCAGACGGAGACAAACACCACCCAGAAGCGCGACAGCGTTGGATCGAGCAAGAAGGTAATCGGCTGTCCGCCCAGCGACGACAGCACCAGATTCAGCAAGCCGTTACGATTAAGAAACCACTGCCAGATCAGGCCAACCACCACCGGCGACAGCAGTACCGGATAGAAGAACATCGCGCGGAAAAAGCCCCGGGCGACAATCTTGCGATTGAGGATCAGTGCCGTCACCAACGCCACTAGCAGCGTGCAGAGCACGTTGAAAAAGGTGAATGACACGGTGTTGTAGACGCCGGTCCAGAACAGATCCTGTTCACAGCTCGACGGATCGGCGTAGTTGCCGCAGCTCAGCAGCGTGGAAAAGTTAGCTACGCCCACATACGGGCGCTCCCACAGCAGGATATTGGTGCCGCCGGTAAAGGCGTAGCACACCGACAGCAGAATCGGAATAAAGACAAAAACGGCGAACAGCAGCATGTTGGGCGCGATAAAAAACCACGGCATCACTTTGCGGCCACCGAACTTTTGTAGCAGATTCACCGCTTTTTCCACTGGCGTCACCAGCTTATCGATCAGCGATCCTGCGGGCAGTAAGGCAATCTTTTTCATGTCGTCCTCTCCCGTCGCGATAATTAATGCTCGGTGCCGCGCGGCAATGTGTCATCCGTTTCACCATCGAACAGATGGCAATACGTTGGCGGAAAGCGCACAAACACCGACTCGCCCGCAGCGAACTCACGGTGCTGCGCCAGATGGACGATCATCTCGTCGTCAATGCCGCCCATCCGCCCATAGATGAAAGTCTCATGCCCCATCATCTCGCAGCGATCGACGCACAGTGCAATTCCCTCGCCTTCTTCCACGACTTCACAGTGTGAAGGACGAATCCCGAGCGTGACGTTCTGCCCGACGGTGCCGATAAACGGCAGCACCAGACGATTGCCGGATGGGCACTGCACCTCGACGCCGTCTGCGCAGGTGGCGACAATCTGCGCCGGGAACATATTCATGCGCGGTGAGCCGATGAAGCCCGCGACGAACTTGTTTTTCGGCCGATTGAACAGCTCCAGCGGCGTACCAACCTGCTCGATGCGACCGGCATTCAGCACCACAATGCGCTGTGCCATCGTCATTGCCTCCACCTGATCGTGAGTCACGTAAATCATGGTGGTACGCAGTTTCTGATGCAGGCGGGACAACTCACCGCGCGTCTGCACGCGCAGCTTGGCATCGAGATTGGAGAGCGGTTCATCAAACAGGAACAGGTCAGGCTCACGCACGATAGCGCGACCAATGGCAACGCGCTGCTGCTGTCCCCCCGACAGCGCACGCGGCCTGCGATCCAGATAGGGTTCCAGCCCCAGCATGCGCGCAGCCTCATCAATGCGGCGGATGATTTCGTCTTTGGGGAAGTGCAAATTTTCCAGCCCGAACGCAAGGTTCTTGCGCACCGAGAGGTGCGGGTAGAGCGCATAAGACTGGAATACCATCGCAATCTTGCGCTCTGCTGGCGTGAGATCGTTCACCTTGCGGTTGTCGATTAGCAGCTCGCCGTTGCTGATTTCTTCCAGACCGGCAATCATGCGCAGCAGCGTGGATTTTCCACAGCCCGACGGGCCGACAAAGACCATGAACTCGCCGTCATGAATCGTTAAGTCCACGCCTTTGATAATGCTCACCGCACCGTAATTTTTGTGGACGTTTTTCAGTTCCAGACTCGCCATTGTCAGCCCTCGCAAACAGAATCTAACTGTGCCAATAACATCAGCATCACCAGCGCCTGCCCGTAAGGCACGGCAACATTGGGAATATCGCGATAGAACTGCAAATCATGTCCCATCGCCGTGCCGTCCGAGACACCTTGCACCACACCCTGTGCGTCAATCTGCGCCACCACGGCGGCATAGCCTTTTTCCAGCACGTCCTGCGGAAAATCGTGCAACATCCCTAGCCGACGCGCCGTCAAAATCCCAGCAATAAACCCGGCGCTAGCGGAGGTCTCCAGCGGTGAGTCCGGGTCATCCAGCAGCGTGTGCCACAGGCCAGAATCGTGCTGGACGCGCGCCAGCGTTGTCGTTTGCTGTTCCAAGATCGCCTCTAGCGTGCGCAATACCGGCGCGGATAGCTGATCCTCCGCCAGTACGCGCATTTCCGGCAGCACCAGCGTAATCCAGGCGTTGCCACGTCCCCAGAATGCATCGGCATAGTGATGGCGACCAACAAACGTCCAGCCGTGATACCACAGCCCGCTGCGCACGTCGGCCAGATAGCGCGCGTGCGTGACAAGCTGATATTCCGCCTCTTCGATCAGATCGCGACGAGAAAGCAATTTCCCTGCGACTACCAGAAACAGACCGGCCATAAACAGCGTGTCGTCCCACAGTTGCCCGGTGTTTGGCCGCTCTTTCACCGTGTGCTGGAAGCCGCCATCCTCGGTTTTTGGCAGCGAGTGCAGCAGCCAGTCCGCCCAGTCGCTCACGGTTTCACGCCACTGTGCAGGCGCATCCGGCTTGTCCTGACACAGCAGCGCCAGCACCAGCATCGGTGCCGTCGAGTTGATCTGACGCGGCGGCAACCCAGCATCCAACTTTTGTTGATACCAATTCGCCAGCGTCGTCAGCATGGTGTCGTCCTGCGTCAGATGCGCCAGCTTCCAGAAACCGTACAGCCCGACGCCGACTTCCCAATCCCACTCTTCAAATTGAATCGTCAGCCCAGCATCCGGTGCGTCGTCCTGCGTTACGCTATCAATCGCTTTCAGGCGACAAAACGCCCGCGCCACCTGCGCCAGCAGCGCTTCGGTTTGTTGTCGGTTAAGTGAACCTGTCTGCATGTCATGGGTTTCCTGTGTTGAACTGCGGGACGACCGGGACATCGTCGGGAAAAATGAAAGGCTGCTGGGTTACGCTGAATCCAGTCTCGTGGCTAAAGGCCAACTCGCCGTAGTCGGGATCGTCGATGTGCACACCATCGCTATCCTGTACCAAGGAGCGCCCTCGGAAGCGGGCAGCAAACGCGGCGAATCCTTCCGCGCCATCGCCGCTGTCTACGGCAACGAACCAGACGTTCTTTTCGCCATATGCCCGTAGCTCGCCTTCGGCCTGCTGACCTGCGGTCGCAAACGGCTGTAGCCCTGCGGGATTATGGAAGGCGGCATAACCGTTACCACCGCGCACGAAGCACCAGACATCTTCAACGATGACCTCATCCAGCGCGGTTTGTGGCAAATAGAGATGTGTCCACGGGCGGATATCCTGTTGCAGATCGAACACCACTAGCGCGCGATTACGATGCTGCATCAGGTGTGGCATACGCCCGTTGCCCGCCCAGTAAGAAGGTCGGTGCACACCGTCAGGACGATCCTCGCCGGGATGGTTCACCCACAGACGAGCGGCATAGTGCGTGCCCAGTCGCACATCCAGCAGATGCTGCTGGTGTCCGGGCTCACCGGGGTGATGGTCAAACACGGAGGAAAAGGCGACATCGCGCTGTTTCCAGGCAATGATACGTGCGCTGCGGTTCAACCCCTGTACCCAGCGCGCTTCTGCGCCGTGCGGCAGTGACCAGTGCGCAATCCGATCCGTCGCTTCCGGCGGCTGATAGTCGCTCAGGCACAGCAGCGGCAGCGTGGCACAGTGTGGAATCAGCCAGCCTTCGCCCCACATCAGCGCACACAGGCCAGACAGCTCGGTCAACATGCCGGAACGCAGCTCTTTATCGTAGGCGCGTCCCATGGTGCCAACCGCGACACCGTTCTGATGCACCCACGCCGTCATCAGCATGATGCGGTCAATCACCACGCGAGATTTTTCGCGTAGATCGGCGTCCTGCGCCAGTTCATACAGCGCCACCAGCCCAATCAGATCGATGGGGTAATAGGCCGCCGAATTCCACTCCACCAGACCATGTTCCAGAATGGAATCAAACCAGCGCGTCAGACGTTCGTGGGCAATGGCTTTCTGCTCCAGACCACGACGGCCGCTGCACGGGAAGGTGTCATCAGGGAAGTTTTGTCCAGCTAGATATTGCGCGACGTGGAAGCACAAGCAGTGGTTCTCACTCCAGAACCACATGGTGTCGTTGCCCGGCTCATCAATCCAGTAGCGGAAACCGAGAATGGCGCTGCGCACGCGCCGCCAGTCCTGCGGCGGCAGCTGTTGCCCCTGATAGCGTTGCCACAGCCAAATCAGCGGCACCAGTTGGAAATCCGCACAGTCTTCACGGCGGCTGATTTTTTGCAGCGCGTTGTTGAGAATCGGCGCGGCGGCATCGTTGCCCTCGCCCGTCGCGACAATCGCCAGCAACCGGCCAAGGCGCTCAAAACCGTGCTGTGCCGTATGACGCAACACCGTTTCACGCCGCGCTGCCAGCGTCGACAATGCGGGCAGCGTTTGCGATGGCAACCGCCCGAAGCTGAGGGTTCGCGTCAGCGTAATGCCATTGCAAGTCGCGGCGCAGACCAGATCATAGTAGCCGACCAGAGCGGACGGTAAATCTACCTGCCAGCCCAGATTGCCAGCGGGCAGCGTTTGTTTCTGCTGCCACGCTGGGACGGATTCGTTGACGTTGCCAATCAGACGGTGCGCCATCGTCACGGATTTCGGTAGCAGTTGCGTGCTGTTCAGCACCAGCACGGGCGGTTGGATCAGGTTGTTTTCCAACATCAGCCCGTTAACCCAGCGATCCAGTGCAGTCAGTTGTTCGCTGAGCGCCGCATCGTCATCAAGCTGCCAGAAGAGCGTGTCTTCTCCCTGATAGCACAGGCTGAACAGGTAATCGGTATCGCGCTCGCACAGCTCTTCGCTATGCACCACCAGCGTGTTCGCCCCGGCTTTCAGCGGCAGCGTGATATCACAGGTTTGTTCGGTGTTGCGGGTAAAGGGCGTAAAGCGAGTAACCAGTTCGCCGTTCAGCCACAGCGTGACGCCGCCGCAGGTGCTCAGCGTAAACGGTGCCGACTGCGTGCTGTCGCTATGAATCACGCAGCGGGAAAAACGCTGAACGTGAACCGGACAAGGCCAGAAATCACTGAAATTCACGCTGCGGCTTTCATCGCCGCCGCTCCACATCAGCGGGAAATGAAGATCTTCGGGTAACGTCACTTCGCGCTTTGCTTCCTCCTGCAAAAAGCGCACACGGCAGGGTAAAACGCCGACATCGACAAAGCCGTTGATAAAGCGGTAATTCACCTTATCCGGCAGCGTATCCGGCTCGGAGAAATAACGTCTTTCCGTCAGTTCGGTAATCAGAAACCGATTAATGACACCGTTCTTCTTTAATTTCCAACCGATATTCATGCGGAATCCTGTTTACGGTTTTGACGAATAAAATAACGAAAAAATATGGCTGAACTTATTGGCACTCTCTCTGTGCATACACTGCCAATATTTAGGGCGACAGGTGATTCCCTGCACCATCAACTCGCAACCACAATGCAAATTTGCATTAAATTGTCTTTTGCATTCATTTATTGACATTTCGCATTAATAAATAAGATTCTCATATTTATATATGTGATTAATATCACAAAAATACTTTATTTAAACCAACATTTAAAATATCTTTAATCTGCCTCACATAAATCAGTCGGGCTTCTGTCCATGATTGCATGATGAAAATGACAGGTGAATGCAAATTTGCATTAATTAGGACAGAGAATAAATCACAGGAATAAAAATAACCCGCTGCCAACGCCAGGGTATTTCAGCCATTAATCAAACCTATGATGTGGAGATGTTTATGATACGTCCCAATACCGCGTTATTTTTTTCCGCCCTTGCGCTGGGGTTATTCAGCAACAGCGCGTTAGCCGCCAAAACGCAAATAACATTTTTATATAGTGATGACGATCCCGAATTAGTGCATTTCATGGAGCAGAAAGTTAAATCCTTCTCCCAAAGTAATGACCGCATCGATGTGAATTTCGTCAGCACTGGCTATAACGCGCTGCAAACACAGTTGCCGATGCAGTTGGCGGCAGGCTTAGGCCCCGATATTGCTAAAACGACGCAGATGGGTCTACTCGGCTATACGCTGGATTTGCGCCCCTACCTGAAAGACCCTGCCACCTTTGAGAAACGCTACAGCACGGGTATCGAAAAGGTTATGCGCGTGAAAGGCGTGCATAAAGCCGATGCGCTGCCGGGCTTTGTCGCGTCCTGGACCGCCGACCTGCCGTTTATTAACGTGACGCTGTTTGAACAGGCAGGCGTTCCGCTACCACAGCCGGGCTACACAATTGATGATTTGATGAAAGCCTCGAAGCTGGTCGCAGAAAAAACCGGCGTACATATTCCCTTCACCATCGACCGTAGCGGCTTCCGCTTCTCCGGCCCGGCCTATTCTTACGGCGCACGCTACGATAAAGACGGGCTGATCAACTTCCCAGATGCGGCGGCACAGCAGTGGATTAAAGATCTGAAACGCTGGTCGGATGAAGGCGTGTTCCCACGCGAAATGTGGGGCGCGGCAGGCGGCGGTCAGTACAAGAGCATGGCGGACGATTTCGTGAACGGTAACATCGTGACCTATTTCTCCGGCAACTGGCTGTTGAACCAGTTCAGTAAGCAAATTGGCGACGGTTTTGACTGGAAAGTGCTGCCAGCGCCTTGCAAAGAGAAGTGTATTTCGATGGGCGGTGCGACCTTCATCATGCCATTCACCACCACCAAACACCCGCAGGAAGTCGCCGAGTTCATGGAGTGGTTGGGCAGCGAACCGCTGCAACGTGAGATCGCCGAGCACTTCAACATCATCGTCGGTGCGGATATTGCCGATCTGCACTACCAGACCAAAGATAAGCACGTGATCGACGGCCTGAACACCGCGCGCGACGAGATCAAAAAGATCCCATCTTACGTCTTTGACTGGGAACGCATGGAAAGTCTGGGTGCGAACGAGTTGTATCCCATCATCCTGACACGCTTTACCCAATATCTGAACGATCAGGTGTCATTTGATGAGTATCTGCGCCTGACGTCAAACGATGTGAAGCGCCTCAATGAAACGATTGCGACCAATCAACAACAGCGGAAAAGCGCACCGTGAAATGGCAACTAAGGGAGATCGACATTGATGGCGATCGCCCCTTTGATCGCACGCGGGAAAGCGCATGGTGCGAACAGCGCTGGCCGCGACAAAGCCGCTATCTGCTGGTGACGGGCGGTTTTACCCGGCTGCTGCACTGGCATGACGGCCTCCTGACCTGTCGCGGCAGTGACTGTTTCCCCATCGGCAACCCGGCCAGCCTCTCGCGGCTAGGGCTGTGGGCGGTGCAGGAGATGCTTCAGGCGGTTGAAGGCATCACTCCGCTTACGCCACTCAGCGACGCGCTGTTTCAACACTTCAATAAGCATGTCGATCGCGTGATCGACTGGTCAAAGCAGGCTCAGGCGACCGATTACGCCACGCTTGGGCATGCTGTGCTCACGCACCAGCAAGACGCGCTGGCGGTGCAGTTGCTGACACGCTGCGCCAGCGAGTTAAGCCTGCTGTTGAGCAGTCTGCCGGACTCACAGACTGACACCGTTAGTCTCAGCGGCGATCTAGCGGTTGCCTGCCTTCCCTATCTGGATTCAGGAGCGAGCGCATCATGACGACATGGCTCTATGCGGGTGTGGATGGCGGCGGCACAGGCTGTCGGGCGCGTATTTATCAAGCTGATGGTACACCGCTCGGACAAGGACACGGCGGTCGCGCCAATCTGCTACTCGGCGTGGAGCGCGTACGCCAATCGGTGGACGATGCCATCGCACAGGCGTTGAAGCACAGCGGGCTATCACCAGATGACATATCCCGGCTGAAAGTCGGGTTGGCACTCGCCAGCGCGGAACATCGCACCGCCTACGATACTTTTCTGGCGTTGCCTCACCCTTATGCCACTCAGGTGCTCAATACCGATGCGCTCGGTGCCTGTCTGGCCGTCAATCAGGGGAAAGACGCAGGTGTGGTCATTGCCGGAACGGGCTCCTGTGGGCTGGCGTGGCAGAACCAGACGATTACTGCCTACGGAGGCCATGAGTTCCCGATTTCCGATCAGGGCAGTGGCGCACGCCTCGGACTGGCGGCGCTGCAACATACCTACGATGTGCTGCAAGGCTGGCGCGTGCCGTCTGCGCTCAGCAAGAGCATTGACGATTTCTTTTCCGCCAGCGCAGCACACGCGCAGGCCGCGAACACGCTTGACGCACTACAGACGTTTAGCCAAAAGGCGAAACCAGGCGACTACGCGCAGTTCGCCCGTCGCGTCTTTGATTGTGCTCAGCAGAATGATGATGTTTCCCACGGGCTGCTGGCGCAGACGGCCAGTGAAATTTGTCTTCTGTTGGCCGCTGTGGCACGCCACGAGACACCTCGCTTATCGCTCATGGGCAGCATCGGCCTGCATATTCGGCCGTGGCTGCCGGACGAGTGGCAATCCCAACTCGCCGCCCCAATGGGCGATGCGCTCGACGGCGCGCGATTGATTGCCTGTCATGATTATGCGTTATACAGCCATCCGTTATAAAAAATAAATAATGCCGGAGACATCAATGACATCACTCACTCGCAGAACCTTCGTCAAGCTCGGTGCAGGCAGCGCCATTACGCTAGCTGGCGGCTTTTTTCACGCTAACGCCGACGCAGCAACACCCGCGGGACCACTGCGCATTGCGATTATTTCGGATGTTCACGTCCACAATATCTACGGCAACTATGATTTTGACGGCCTGCCCGATACGCAGACCGGAAAGAAGCTGACCATTCGCACCCTGAAAGATTCGGTGAATTCGACCCGCATCTTCAACGAGCCTTACTTTGCGCTGCTGGCCGCGCTGGACGAACTGGCAAAACAGCAGGTGAAATACGTCGTGCTGTCCGGCGATTATTCTGATGACGGCCAACAGCCTACCGTTGAAGGCATTGCTGCCATCCTGACGCGGTATGAGCAACGTCACGGTATGCGCTTCTTCGCCACGCCGGGCAACCACGACGTCAATCGTCCACAAGGGGATGATTCCTGGCAGAGGATGCTCAATGCCGATGGCACCAGCACCATGCTGAGCAGCAAACCCGGCGTTAAGCTTGGCGACGCGCAGGCGCTGATTATCACGGCCAAGATGCAGGCACTCGGCTATGAACGCGGCCTGCCGCTCATGAAGCCGTTTGGTTTCTTTAAGCGCGATGACTTCCTTCACTGGGAAACGCCGTTTGGCGACAGCGACGAACTCGGTAAACGTCAGTATCTAGCCCGCTCACCGGACGGCAGTAAGCAGTGGAGTATCGTGGATGCCTCCTATCTGGTGGAGCCGGAAGCGGGACTGTGGCTGCTTTCCATCGACGCTAATGTGTATCAGGTCAAAGACGGCCCGGAGAAACGTGAAGGTATTGAAGGGTACTCCACCAGCAGTAACACCGGTTGGAACGCATTGCTGACCGAGAAGCCGTTCATGCTGCCGTGGGTGAAATCGGTGGTACAGCGGGCGAAAGCGCAGAATAAGAAGCTGCTGGTGTTCTCGCACTATCCGCTGGTCGATTTCCTCGACGGCACGGTAGAAGATGAAAAACAGCTGTTCGGCAGCAACAGTTTCATCAAGCGTACGCCACGCCCAGAGGTTGCCGAACAGGCGCTAGCCGCAGGTATCCGTCTGCACTTCAGCGGTCACCTGCACGTCAACGACACCGGCGTGTATCGCGGTTCACAAGGGACGCTGGTGAATGTGGCAGTGCCGTCACTGGCTGCTTATCCCCCTGCCATGAAGTTGGCGACGCTGCATAGCGATCGAGTCGATATTGATACGCTGGTACTGCGCAACGTGCCGCAGTTCAACCACCTGTTCCCGTTTTATCAGAAAGAGCTGGATCGCACTGGCGAACCCCTGGGCGACATTCTGAAAAGCCGCGATTACTACGACTTCCTGCATCATCATCTGGCGCTGCTGGTGCGTCAGCGTTTTCTGGTGAAAGACTGGCCGGAAGATTTATCGCCCCTGATCAATACGCTGAACTGCGCCGATCTGCTGTGGATCGCACAGCAAAAAGAGCCGCTCAGCGCCAAAGCGCTACCCGATGCCGCCGAGCGTAAACCGAGCGCGGTAGCAGGTACTGATGGGTTACAGGATATTTCTCTGCTCACGCTGGTGACCGACTGGTACTGCCTACGCAACGGCAGCGATCTCGCCTGGCAGGATATTCCGGCAGCGCGGGTAAAACAGTATCGCGCACTGCTGGCAGCCTACACGCCAACGACCACGCTACCGCCGGACAGCCTGCAACACCGCTTCGGCCTGATGCTGAAAATCCTCGCGGGCTATATCAACGATGAGCCCGCTACCCGCTTTGTTGTTGATATGCAGGGGAATTTCGTCACGTTGTGATGAGTTCATGGAATTGCCGGTTATGCACGGTTTCGTGCGCCACACTGAAGATAAAACGGAGCCAACTCATATTGCTCACGGGTCTTCTCTTCACGGCGTAAAAAATTATGCTGAGGTGAACATGAACGCCGAGTGAGCGGCATGGATGCCGCGAAAGCCAGTGCCGCGTCGGGAACGCGTCACTGGTGGCTCGAAAAGCGGGCATGGGCACCGAAGGAACCGCTTCAGCGGCATAATTTCCGCCAAAAGCCGGGGTTCATAGGGGGCTGGCTTAGCCCCCTATGTCGGGCGCGTGCTACGACGTAGCATGAAGAGAACAATGCTCGAAGCGCACGAAATATCCCCCATACCTGTCAGCAATCACAGTAATCACACCAAATCTCCCCAATCGACTTACATACTTTTTTACCTATTGCCCCTATCGTCATCGCCAAAAAGTGATATGTTATAATATAACAATTAATCTTTTACCGATGATAATGACAAGTTTTTACTCTCTCTCCGCGCTGAAGCGCGTGTTACTGGTTTCCCTGCTGTTGGCTCTGTTGTGGCTGATGGTCGGGTGGGCGGTGATGTTGCCATGATTGCCCTACAGGAATTGGCCTTTGGTTACCGTGGTCAACCGCCACTCGCGACGCTCAGCGGCTGTTTTCATCAGGGATCGCTGACGGCGATTATTGGTGCGAACGGTACGGGGAAATCCACGCTATTGAAAACGCTGGCGGGTTTGCTGCCACCGCTTTACGGCACGTTCAGCCTCGGTAACGGCGGCAAAGAGAATGCTATCGGCTATTTACCGCAGCTCTCCGAATTCGATCGGCAGTTTCCGATTAACGTACGCGATCTGGTGCTAATGGGGTCGCTGCCCCATCGCGGGTTGTTACGCAGCATTAACGCCAACTGGCACCGTAAAGCCATTGACGCACTCGACGCCGTCTCCATGGGAGATTTTGCCGACCGTCATATTGGCGTTTTGTCCGGTGGACAGCTACAACGCGTGCTCTTCGCGCGACTATTGCTGACACAGGCTCCGATCATTCTGCTGGATGAGCCTTTTACCGGCATCGATAGCCAAACCACGCAGACACTCTTGCAGATTATCGAACAGCTTCACGCCGAAGGCAGAACCATTCTGGCCGTGCTACACGATATGGAGCTGGTCGATCAGCACTTTCCGGCTGTCTTGCAGCTCACGCCGTACGGCCATCGCTGGGGAGATGCTCAACCTATATTACATAGCCTGCGCAAGGCCGAAAGTGATACGCCAACGCTCAGGATCGTTACGTCATGATGCTGTTTCACCTTATTGCTTCTCCTTTTGCCGAGTTCGGTTTTATGCGCCGCGCGCTGGTTGGTTGTCTGGTGCTAACGCTGAGCGCCGCGCCGCTGGGCTGTTTCCTGCTGCTACGGCGCATGAGCCTGATTGGTGATGCGCTGTCGCATGCGGTATTACCCGGCGTGGCAATCGGCTACCTCATCTCGGGGATGTCACTGCTGGCAATGGGAATCGGCGGCTTTATTGCCGGGCTGTCCGTCGCCATGCTTTCCGGCTTCGTCACCCGCCACACGGAATTAAAAGAGGACGCCAGCTTCGCCGGGTTTTACCTTGGTTCGCTGGCGCTTGGCGTCACGCTGGTTTCACTGCGAGGCTCCAGTATCGACCTGCTACATGTGCTGTTCGGATCAATTCTCGCGGTGGATCGCGCCGCACTGATCGACATTGCGCTGATCGGATCGTCGTCCTTGCTGGTGCTGGCGGTGATCTATCGGGCGCTGGTGATTGAATCGTTTGACGTGACTTTCCTGCGCATCAGTTCAGGCCGCTATCGGGCGCTGATCCACGGTCTGTTTCTGTCGTTGGTGGTACTGAATCTGGTCGCAGGATTTCAGCTGTTAGGCACGCTGATGACGGTCGGCATGATGATGCTGCCTGCCGCCAGCGCACGATTCTGGACGCAACGCCTGCCCGTCATGCTCGGTATTGCCGTGCTGCAAGGAATGGTCGCCAGCCTGATCGGGCTGCTGTGGTCTTACTATGCCGAGCTGCCTGCTGGCCCCGCCATCATCCTGACGATGACACTGTTTTTCTGTTTCTCGGTCTGTGTTGGTCACCACGGCGGGCTGCTACGCCAACGCCGCTGACCCACTCTTTGTCATTTCTCGTTATCTACAATTTTTGTGAGGGAAGAATGAAACGTTCACTGTTAGCCATAGCTCTATCCAGCCTGCTGCTCAGCCCACTGGCGATGGCAAAGAATCTTGATGTTGTTGCCAGTTTTTCCGTACTTGGCGATATGGTCAGCCACATCGGCGGCGACCGCGTCACCGTGACCGATTTGGTTAAACCGAATGGCGATCCGCATGAGTTTGAACCGTCGCCAAAAGATAGTAAAACGCTGGCTCATGCCGATCTGGTTTTCGTTAATGGACTGGGTCTGGAAGGCTGGCTTGATCGTTTGGTTACCGCCTCCGGCTACCGTGGCGACGTCATCACCGCATCCAATGGCATTGAAACACGCTCGATGGTGGAAGATGGCAAAACTGAAACCGATCCGCATGCCTGGAACAGCATGAGTAACGGTGTGGTCTACGCGCAGAACATCGTCAACGCGCTGGCAAAAGCGGATCCCGCGAATGCCGATTACTATCGTCAGCAGGGTGAAGCCTACATCAACCAGTTGCAGGAGCTGGATCGCTACGCGAAGAAAACCTTTGCCGACATTCCACCGGAAAAACGTAAGGTGCTGACCAGCCATGACGCGTTCGGCTACTTCAGCCAGGCTTATGGCGTGAAGTTCCTGTCGCCAGTGGGCTACTCTACCGAATCCGAAGCCAGCAGCAAAAAAGTGGCCTCGCTGATTAAGCAAATCAAGCAAGAGAAGGTGAAAAGCTACTTCATTGAAAACCAGACCGATGGACGTCTGGTGAAGCAAATCGCCAATGCCAGCGGTGCACAGCCCGGCGGTGAACTGTATCCAGAAGCCCTAACCGACGCATCCGGCCCAGCCTCAACCTATACAGTTGCGTTTAAGCACAACGTCGATACTCTCGCCGCCAGCATGAAGTAAGAGCATGACCATTTGCCAGCACTCGGGGATATAGGAAAGAAAATGCCACGGATGGCACCCTCGCTTACACGAGCGTCAGATTGAACGTTTTGCCTTTCAGTTGCTCCTGCACTTCAGGGGCTAACGCACTGTCGGTAACAATATCCGTCAGCTCCGACAACGGCGTGACGCAGAACAGGGAATACGCGCCATATTTACTGCTGTCAGCCAGCAATATCCGACGGCTAGCATTTACACCGAGATCTTGCTTCACACCCGCTTTCTCTTCCGTCGGTGTGGTGACACCTTTGTCCAGACTCCACGAGTTGCAGCTGATAAATGCAATATCCGGATAAATGCTGCGTAACAGACGGCGGCCATGTTCGCCAATACAGGATTGGCTGCTGTCATCAATACGCCCACCGATAATCGTCACTTCGATCTGCTTAAACTCAGACAAAAACAGCGCAATTTGCAAATCGGCGGTAATCACACGCAGAGGCAGGTGCGTCAGGTTCCGCGCCAATTCCAGCATGGTCGTTCCCGCATCCAGCACCACTGCACTGCCCGGCTTAACCAGCGTCGCAGCATAGCGCGCTATCGCCTGCTTTTCCTGAAGGCTACGATGTAATTTCTCATTCGTGGTCGGCTGGGAAGGAATAAAACGATTGAGCGTCACGCCACCGTGACTGCGGCTGATCACACCCTGTTCGTCCAGTTTGATCAAATCACGACGGATCGTCGCGGGGGAAGCGTCGATCACGGACACCAGCTCATCGACCGTCACCAAATTATGGCTTTTTAGATAATCCATAATCTGATCAAGACGGCTTTGCCCTTTTACTCTATCCCCGCTCATGCGGAAAGCATCGGTTAATGTAGGATCCACGGCGATATCCATCTTGCTGTTGTTAAGCTATCTCAAGCGGTTAGTTCTTGGTTGCAGGATACCAGAAACCTTCCCAATCGCGGGAAGGAAGATATCCTGCAATGCGCACTGTATCGCGTTTTATTCGCTTACAAAACCGTGCTGACAGCAGCAGTCATCACCGCCAATCAGGCCAGTTGCATCGCGAGCTGGATAGAGATCGCCATGCTTTCGCACTTCGCTTTACCTGTCCAGGCGATGTCAAACGCCGTGCCGTGGTCAGCGGACGTGCGGATAAACGGCAGCCCGGCGGTGATGTTCACACCATCATAGAAGCCCAGCAGCTTGAGCGGAATGTGACCCTGATCGTGATACATCGCCACCACCATGTCGTACTGGCCTTCATACGCCTGTAAATAGACGGTATCCGGCGGACATGGGCCATAAACATCAATGCCTTTGGCCTTCATCGCTTCAACCGACGGCGACACGATCTTGATCTCTTCATCACCAAACAGGCCATTCTCGCCCGCATGCGGGTTAACCCCGGCAACGGCGATACGCGGGTGGGTAAAACCGACGCGTTTGAGGAAAACATCCGCCATTTCGATCACCGTTTCCACGCGATCGCGGTTCAGCGTATCCAGGAATTTACGCAGCGCGATGTGCGTTGAAACATGGATAACCTTCAACTTATCGGTATACAGCACCATCGCATAGTCGCGGCTGTTGGTCAGCTTCGCCAGCAGTTCGGTGTGGCCCGGATAAAGATGACCTGCCGAGTGCAGCGCTTCTTTATTCAGCGGTGCGGTCGCAATCGCGTGGACTTCACCCGCCATCGCCAGCGCGGTCGCTTTCTTGATGCAGCGGTAAGCCAAATCACCCGCCTGAGCCTGAACGACACCCGGCTTCAGCGCCTGCGGATCTTCCAGCGGCTCATCAATCATGTTGATTACGCCTGGCGCGAATACCGCGTCAGCCGGTTTATCAATGATTTTCAGCTCTACAGCTGGTGCCACATTCAGCGCCAGAATACGTCGCATCGTCTGTACGCAGCCCACCACCACAGCAGATGCGCCGGACAGCTCGCCTTCGGCCAGAGATTTGATAATAATTTCCGGTCCAATCCCTGCCGGATCACCCATCGTTACCGCAATAATTTTACTCACTGACCTTCTCCTCAATAAAACGTAAAACGTCGAGCAAAGTAGTTTCGTTGCCAAAACCCCCCGCTTTAGTCATCACAGGGGTCGTGCCGACAACGCTGTTCAGCAGGTATCCCCAGGGCACGCAGGATGCGATTTGCCCCTTAATCTGAAAGCCGGTAGCACCCAGTGCCGTTGCCACGGCAATCGCAATGTCACCACCGGATAAATACAGCCCACCCGGCAGACGTCGGTTAGCACTGTCCTCCGTCAGGCCGTCTAGCGCCTGAACAATGCTGCGCGTAAGTTCCCCCAGATAGTGGCTGATCGTTTCGCCAAGCTGCTGTCGGCTAAGGCCGAGCTGCTGGCACCGCGCATCGATCTCGAAGCGCTGATTTTCGTTGTGACAGGTACGAATGATGCAATGGTGGCCGTTCGTCAGCGCCTTCACCGCTTCCCGACACTGGGACGCCATGACGGTGGATGAATCGGGTGAAAAGAGCGCATTAATGTCGATCTCAACCAGCGCGACATCACTGCGCAGTTTGGCGGCTGCAATCTGTTTTTGAGCAATATCGCTCATCGACCCGACGACAGCCAGCAGTGGCTTTTCGGTGTTGCGCGTAAAATCCTGCGCGGTCGCCAGCGCTTCACTCAGGCCAGCCGAGCCGACCAGCAAGGGGCGAAACGGTAATGTTCTGGCGGCATTAACGATATGTGTCAGATCGTCCTGTACGTCGGTATCAAGAATAATCAGGCGTACGCCCTCGTCCGCCAACTGCTGCAAACGGTGGGCTAAATTGGCCTGACGCACCTCATCAAGGTGTATCTCCGCTACCGGTAAAGCCGTTTGCTCCGCCAGACGGGCAGCGATAGAGGCCGAGGCTACCGGCGTTTTTGGATCGCTGGCAAATTCCGTATCAGTAAGCAGACGACCATTAACCCAAACTTCACCTTGTCGGGTAACACGCCCCAGCGTCGGCGACGCAGCGGCAATCAGCGCGGCAGGTACTGCTGCCGCCGACAACGCAGCAGCGACTTCCGCCCCCAGGTTCCCACGCAGCGTCGAGTCAATCTTCTTAATAATCCAGCCTTGTCCACCCGCTGCCTGCCAGGCGGCTACCGCTTCTGCGGTGCGTTGGGACGCCACGTCATCACGCGCCGCACGGCTGTCGGTGTTGATGACCACCGCATCGCCCAGTAAATCCGCATGCAGTTTATTAACGTCAAATACAACGCTAACTCGCGCGCCATGCTGAGCCAGACCGACGCCCGCATCATTGGCACCCGTAAAGTCATCAGCGACCACTAATACCTGTTCTGCTGATTGCTGCACGTTTGGCATACCTCATCCCCGGTTCATGATTACCTGATAATGATTATATTGAATCACATTTGATTATATGTGAGCAATATCAAATTATTTAAAAGGAATTTCACCTATAAATTATCACCACGATGTGGCAAATGGCGTTTAGCAGTGACTAAAACCGATCCATTTGACTGAAAGTAATCACCATCGCAACCATTATCATCGCGATAACGCTCTGGCGAAGAAGAGAAAAGGCAAGGTAATAAGCATGAATATCAATAGCACTATCCTCAGCGGTTACCGGGTACTTCAGGACATTAGTCACCTGTTGACAGGGAAACAGCACGTTTTATTTGTCACCGACAAAAACATCGTTGGACTACCTGACGTTCAGGCGCTGATCGCACAAGTTAAGCAAGCCGTTCCGCAGGTTCTGCTGGTTGATAATGTTCCTGCCGAGCCAAGCCAGCACGACGTTGCCCAGATATTGAGTCAGCTCACCCAAACCCAGACCGATCTGGTCATCGGCGTGGGCGGCGGCAGCGTATTGGACGTTGCCAAACTGCTTTCCGTGCTGTGCGCAGGCGATGAAACCGTCACGCTGGATAACCTGCTGGCAGGAGAAAAGCCAACTCGCCGCACGACATCTCTGCTTATCCCGACCACCGCAGGAACCGGCTCAGAAGCCACGCCGAATGCGATTCTGGCGATCCCGGAAAAAGAGACCAAGGTCGGTATTATTACGCCAGTGATGCTGCCGGACTATGTTGCGCTGGTGCCAGAACTGACCATCAGCATGCCACCACATATTGCGGCTTCAACCGGTATCGATGCGCTCTGCCACCTGATCGAGTGTTTTACCTCGATGATTGCCAACCCGGTCAGCGACAACTACGCGCTGATTGGCCTGAAGAAGCTGTTTGCCAACCTTGAAACGTCGGTGCGCGAACCGGGCAATCTGGAAGCCAAACTGAATATGCTGTGGGCGTCCTATTACGGCGGTGCCGCCATTGCCCACTCCGGTACACATCTGGTTCACGCCATGTCTTACCCGCTAGGCGGCAAATACCACATTCCACACGGCGTAGCGAATGCCATCCTGCTCGCCCCTTGCATGCGTTTTGTGCAGGGCGCCGCACAGGACAAATTCGCTCAGGCGTATGACCTGCTGCCGGATGCCGATCTGACGCTCAGTACCGCGGAAAAAGCGCAGGCGCTGGTGACCTATTTCAGCGAGTTGGTCAAACGACTCAATCTGCCCAACACCTTACAGCAGCTTGGCGTGGAAAAAGATCACCTGCCCTATCTGGTCGATGCTGCGTTACAGGTTCAGCGCCTGATGAAAAATGTGCCGACGCAGGTCAGTGCCGACGATGTGCGTGAGGTATACCTGACTCTGTTTTAACAGCGCGGTGTTGAATAGAACGATTTTAAGTTTTCACCTTTTTGATTACGTGTCACGAGGAAGAACAATGAGTAAGAACATTACCGGCGTCCTGACCGCCATCGTCACGCCGTTTGATAACCAGGGCGAATTTAACCCCGCTGCTATGCGTCTTCAGGTTCAGCGCCAGATGCGCTATGGCAACGGTATTTTCTGTAACGGCACCAACGGTGAGTTTTTCGTTCTGCACACCGATGAGAAAGTCGCCGTCACGGAAACCTGCGTTGATGAAGTTGCCGGAAAAGTGCCGGTTGTCGGCCACATCGGTGAAATCTCCACGCGGGAAACCATCAAGCTCGGCAAGCGTATCGCCGCGCTGGGTGTCGATGCCGTTTCTGTCATCACCCCGTATTTCATTCCACTAAAACAGGAAGAGCTGATCGCCCACTACACCGCCGTCGCCGATGCGCTGACTGTGCCGGTGTTTCTCTACAACATTCCTGCACGCACGGGGAATACGCTGGCACCGGAAACGGTCCGCACGCTGGCGGATCACCCGAACATCATCGGCATCAAAGACAGCGCAGGCAGCTATGAAAGCCTGAGCGGTTATGTGCAAGCGGTGAAAGGTGTGCAGGGTTTTAACGTACTGAATGGCCCAGACTCGCTCATTCACCAGGGCTTTGTTGACGGCTGCTCCGCCTGTATTTCCGGGCTGGCTAACGTGGCACCGGAACCGATCAGCCAGATTTGGCATCGTTTCCATGCAGGTGACATTGAAGGCTCGCGTCAGGCACAAGAACAGGTTGCCGAATTGCGTAAGACACTGTACGCCATCGCGTTCTCACCGGCTGTGGTGAAGAAAGCGCTGGCAATCATGGGTGAAGATGTCGGCGTCAGCCGCTATCCGATCCAGTTTTCCGCACAGGATGAAGACAACATCCGCAACATACTTAGTCAATTCTCGCAGTAACAGAGAAATTTCAATTTCCACTTAAGGCCGAGAAGATATGAACCATTTTAACTTAACTGATACCCTCATAATCGTTGGGATGATTGTATTTTATATCGCATTCACCTCATGGTTAACCTACAAACTCCGCAGTAAATCGAACGCCGAGTTCATGGAAGGCTCACGCGCGCTACCGGCGTTTATCGTCGGTATCCTGCTGATGACAGAATTCATCGGTGCCAAATCCACCATCGGTACGGCGCAGTCTGCCTTTGAGAACGGCTTTGCTGCATCATGGTCGGTGATTGGCGCCGCCATTGGTTTCCCGCTGTTTGGTATCATTCTGGTGAAGAAGATTTATAACACCGGGAAAATTACCATCTCCGGCGCGATTGCCGAGAAATACGGTACCAGCACTAAAAATATTATCTCGATCATCATGATCTATGCGCTGTTGCTGGTTAACGTGGGCAACTACGTCAGCGGCGCGGCAGCCATCGCCACCGTGTTGAAAGTCTCCCTGCCTGTCGCCGCCGTGATCACTGCTATCGTCAGTACCTTCTACTACTACTTCGGTGGCCTGAAGGGGACAGCCTACATCACGTTGATCCACAGCGCCGTGAAATACGTGGGGGTGATGATCATTCTGTTTGTGGCGTTAAAAATGACCGGCGGCTTCAAGCCGATGATTGAACAAATGCCGGATTACTACTGGACGTGGGATGGGAAACTCGGTGCCAGCACTATCTTCGCCTGGCTGATCGGTACCATCGGTTCTATCTTCTGTACGCAGTTCGTGATTCAGGCTATTTCGTCAACCAAAGATGCCGCTAGTGCGAAACGCGCGACCTGGGTTGCCTTCTTCTTCTGTATGCCGATTGCACTGGCTATCGCGGTCATCGGTGTCGCAGCGAAGTTTGCCCACCCTGAAATCAACAGTCTGTACGCGATGCCGGTCTTCCTGCAAGACATGAACCCATGGCTCGCCGGTCTGGTCACGACATCACTGGTCGCGTCTATCTTCATCAGCGTGAGTATGGTGGCACTGGCTATCGTTTCCCTGCTGATCAAGGACTTCTACGTTCCTTACTGGAAACCAACGCCAGAAAAAGAAATGAAAATGACCCGGATCCTCTCGCTTGTCGTAGGTTTCGCGCCGCTCGTTTTCGTTCTGTTCGTTCCTGAAATTCTGAAGCTGTCGTTCTTCACCCGTGCCATTCGTCTGTCGATTTCCGTGGTTGCCGTGATTGCGTTCTATCTGCCGTTTTTCAACAGCGCACGCGGTGCAAACGCCAGCCTGATATCAGCCTGCGTAGTTACCTCTGTTTGGTATATTCTCGGCAACCCATATGGCATCGATAACATGTATGTCGCATTGGTTACCCCAGCTGTCGTCATGCTGATCGACCGCATGATTCCGAACAAAGCGACCAAAATCAAAATTTCTCAAACTGAAAATAAATCAGGAGCCTGAGTCATGAGTAGCGAAACCATTACTGTGGAACGTAGCGGAAAAGTTCATCACGCAGAAGGCGATGCCGCGCGTCTGGATGCCTACATTCCATCGGAATGTCCGCAGAATCATGCGGCCAACCTGCTCCATCTGCCGAACGGCGATGTGCTGTGCGTTTGGTTCGGTGGCACACAAGAAGGGATTGCGGATATCTCTATCTATATGTCCCGTCTTGTGAAAGGCAGCGATAGCTGGAGTAAAGCCGCTAAGCTGTCTGAGGATGCCACGCGCTCTGAGCAGAACCCGGTTCTGTTCCTCGCGCCGGATAACGTGCTGTGGCTGCTGTACACCGCGCAGAAATCCGGTAATCAAGACACGGCGATTGTGCGCTACCGCCAGTCCACCGATTTAGGTATCACTTGGGGCGAGATCGGCACGCTGCTCGATCAGCCGGGCACGTTCATCCGCCAGCCCATCACCGTACTGGAAAACGGCGACTGGCTGCTGCCCGTGTTCTACTGCCGCGTTCAGCCGGGTGAGAAATGGGTCGGTAACGATGATGACAGCGCCGTGAAAATCTCCAGCGATCAGGGTAAAACCTGGCAGGAATATCCGGTGCCAAACAGCACAGGCTGTGTGCACATGAACATCACCCCGTTGCTGGACGGCTCCCTATTGGCGCTGTACCGCAGCCGCTGGGCTGATTTCATCTACCAAAGCCGTTCAACGGATGGCGGTAAAACCTGGTCAGATCCGGTAGCAACCGACTTGCCGAACAACAACTCGTCTATTCAGGTGACTACGCTGAAAAACGGCCATCTGGCACTGGTGTTCAACCACATGAGCGCCGCCGATGCCACCGATCGCCGCCTGTCGCTGTACGATGAAATCGAGGATGAAGAAGACAAAGCCAGCGGTGCCAAAATGCCGGAAGTGCAAGCCGGTGGTCGTAGCGCTTTTTGGGGCGCACCGCGCGCACCGATGACGCTCGCCATTTCGGAAGACGGTGGTAAGAGCTGGCCGTGGCAGCGCAATATCGAAGTGGGTGACGGTTACTGTATGACCAATAACTCAACGGAGAAGCTGAACCGCGAGTTCTCTTACCCCAGCGTCAAGCAAGCGCCGGACGGTAAACTGCACGTGGCATTCACCTACTTCCGTCAGGCGATCAAGCACGTCGTGGTGAGTGAAGAGTGGGTCAAGGCGAACTAAACCGAGCTCAGCCCCTTGGCAAAACTATTTGCAAAACGAAAACGGTGATAATGGGATAGAAGAGTAAAGCGTCCGCGCCAAGGACAAAAACGTCAGGAACGTTTTTGAACGTCGCTTGCGACGGCCCTGAAAGGGGGAATCTCAAGGATGAGATTCCTATCTGCGCGGCTCGAGCTTACAGGGACGTACTTGCAGCGTCTTTACGATCTACCCATTATCACCGCTCGATGCACCTTGTCAGCGAGGGGGGTCTCTCTCGCTATCTTCAGGACACTATTATGATTGCAGGAAACCTCAACGCCCTCAAACTCGCCACGCTGCCCGATGCACTGTGGGCCATTCTGTCTGCACCGGGCATGTCGTTGGCTGAATTGAATGCGTTGCCAGAAGGCCGTTATCAGCCAGAAGGTGCCGAATGGTTTTATAACATCGGTACTGTAAATACCGCGCCGCGCGCCACACGACATACCGAATTCCACAGCAACTATCTCGATATTCAACTGATTCTGGAAGGTGAGGAGATTATCGGTTACGGTCTGAATGATGTGCATGGTCAGCCCGCGACTGAACGTAAGCCAGATCTCTATATTCTGGATAACCCACAGGTGCCACATCAGATCCATCTGCGGGCAGGCGACTTCGTCACCTTCTATCCAGGAGAAGCTCATCAGGCGTTGTGCGCCATTAACGACAGCCCTGCACCAGTCAAAAAAGCCGTGTTTAAAATCCCAGTCACGTTGTTGTGATTAGAACAGTTATACCCTAAATAATTCGAGTTGCAGGAAGGCGGCAACCGCGCGAATCCCCAGGAGCTTACATAAGTAAGTGACTGGGGTGAGTAAGAGAAGCCAACGCACATGCAGCTTGAAGTATGACGGGTATTAAGGAGACATTGCATGTCAGCGACAGCCCCTAAACACGCCCTGATTACTGGTAGCAGCTCAGGGATCGGTGCCGCCATCACACAAAAATTACTGGCGGAAGGCTGGCGGGTAACCGGCCTGTCACGCAAGCCGGGTGACTATTCACATCCACACTTTACCCACCGCGCGGTGGATATCATGGATACGCCCGCGCTGACGGCCATTCTGGACGAAATTGTGCAGGTTGATGCCATCATCCATGCCGCGGGCATCATGAAAGCCGCCCCGCTCGGCCAGCTTTCGCTAGAGGACGGTGAAACGCTGTGGCGATTGCATATCAACGCGGCGCAGGTACTTGCCGACCGTCTGGTCGATAAGCTGCCGCAAGGTGGCAGAATCGTGCTGCTGGGTAGCCGCACGTCCAGCGGTTCAGCGGGACGCAGCCAGTACGTCACGACAAAATCCGCGATGATCGGCATGGCAAGAAGCTGGGCAGCGGAACTGGCTCCGCGCGGTATAACGGTAAATATCGTCGCCCCGGGCGCAACAGAAACCCCGATGCTGACGATGCCGGGTCGCCAGAGCTCTCCTCCGAAGCTGCCACCGATTGGGCGCTTCATCCAACCACAGGAAGTGGCCGATCTGGTAGGTTACCTGCTCTCCCCTTCTGCCGCAGCCATTACCGGCCAGCAACTGGTGATGTGCGGTGGCGCATCGCTATAGCACTATATTTCTCTTCAACTCCAGGCCAATTATCTTAAGCGTAGATTGGCCTGAATTATCTCCCCTATCTTATCGCTCTCCTGCAATTAGAATTATGTAGAGTATATAACCTCCCTTTTTATTCATGACAAAAACATGCACTCGAAATAATTAACAAAGAAATGGCAATAAAAAAAACAAAAATAATAAAAAGAATATTTTGATCTTAATCAACTTACCAACATCGATATTTCCATCAACATTAAAATGATGACTACACTATCTTGAACACCTAAAAACAATTATTAAAAAACAGCGTCAATTAATAAACAAAAAAATCCCCATATAATTAGGATTAATTTAATAACAAGATGGAATAGCAGTTTAATATAACAATCATTGCTCTATTTTATAGAGCAGAGGACCATCGACATCATAAAAACCTCTATTAATAAATACAGTAACATTCAGGATTACATTCCCTACTTATTCCATATTTCGAATATTGCACACGGAATCCCCTTATTACCCTTTATTGAATCAGAAAAATAACAGTCGGAGACTTTCGTATGGATAATGACACGTTAGCGCCAGACACAAACCATTTCTCACTCGGTAACAGCATCGTGAATACCGAAAAAATGGCCAGACAGGATGGCAGTAAAAAATCCTCCGCAGATGAAAAAGTAGCGCAGCAAGAAATGCTTACGCCACGTATGCAGCGCCTGCGCGCGCGCTATTTGGAGGCGCGTCCCAGCGTCTCTATTTATCGCGCATTAGCCTTTACCGAAGTCGCGAAAAACAACCCCGGATTGCCACCGATTCTGCTACGTGCGAAATCCTTCCGTAGAGCCTGCGAAACTGCCCCGATCCTGATTCAGGATGAGGAGTTGATCGTCGGGCATCCCTGCGGTAAACCGCGAGCGGGGGCATTCTCTCCCGATATTGCCTGGCGCTGGGTACGAGACGAACTGGACACCATGAGCACGCGCCCTCAAGACCCGTTTCAGATTTCAGAAGAAGATAAAAAAATCATCCGTGATGAGATCGTACCGTTTTGGCAAGGTCGCTCGCTGGATGAAGTGTGCGAAGCACAATATCGTGAAGCTGGCCTCTGGGAATTCAGCGGAGAAACCTTCGTCAGCGATCTCTCTTATCACCAAATCAACGGCGGCGGCGATACCTGCCCAGGTTACGACGTGCTGCTCTTTACTAAAGGGATGAAGGGCATCAAAGCCGATGCGCAAGCAAAACTTGCTGAACTCGGTATGGAAGACCCAGCTCATATCGATCGTATCTATTTCTATAAGGCGGCGATTGAAACCTGCGATGGCGTCATGGCCTATGCCAACCGCATCGCAGCACAGGCACGTGAACAGGCGGCACAGGAAAACGATGCCTTACGGCGTGCTGAACTGCTGCTGATTGCCGACGTAAACGAGAACGTACCTGCCAATCCTCCCAAAACGTTGCAGGAAGCCCTACAAAGTATTTGGACGCTGGAGTCTTTGTTTGAAATTGAAGAAAACCAAACCGGTATCTCGTTAGGACGCGTCGATCAATACTGCTACCCGATGTATGAAGCCGACATTCAGTCTGGTCGCCAGACGCGCGAACAGGCGCTGGAACTGCTACAGATGTTCATTCTGAAATGCGCGGAACTGATGTGGATGTCGAGCGAAAGCGGCGCGAAGTATTTCGCTGGCTATCAGCCATTCATCAACCTGACGGTAGGCGGACAGAAGCGTAGCGGGGGTGATGCCTGTAACGATCTGACCTACCTGATCATGGATGCGGTGCGTTTTGTGAAAGTGTATCAGCCTTCACTCGCCTGCCGGATTCATAATCAATCGCCGCACGAGTACATGGAAAAAATTATCGATGTGGTCAAATCCGGCATGGGTTTTCCGGCATGTCACTTCGATGATTCCCATATCAAGATGATGCTGCGCAAAGGCTTCGATTTTGACGATGCGCGCGATTACTGCCTGATGGGCTGTGTAGAACCGCAAAAGTCGGGTCGCATTTATCAGTGGACCTCCACGGGCTACACCCAGTGGCCGATCGCTATCGAGTTTGTCTTAAACCGTGGCCGTATGATTCGGTTCGATCGCGTTCAGGGGTTGGACACTGGCGAATTGAGTACGTTGGAGACTTTTGAAGCGTTTGATCGCGCAGTGAAAACGCAGATCGCGCACATTATCCGCCTGTCGGCAATTGGCACCGTGATTAGTCAGCGCGTACATCGCGATATCGCCCCTAAGCCACTGATGTCGCTGCTGGTCGAAGGCTGTATGGAAAAAGGTCAAGACGTGGCTGCCGGTGGGGCATTAATCAATCATGGACCTGGACTCATATTCTCTGGATTAGCCACCTACGTCGATTCCATGATGGCCATTCGGAAACTCGTTTATGAGGAGCATAAATACACACTGGAGCAGATGCGTGACGCTCTACTGGCTAACTTTTCAGGCGATGAAATGCTGCACAGAGACTGCCTGAATGCGCCGAAATTCGGTAATGACGACAACGCCGTTGACCAGCTCGCGCGCGATATCACCGAATGGACAGAACGCGAATGCCGCCAATACAAAATGCTTTATTCCACCTTTAGCCACGGCACCTTATCTATCTCCAACAATACGCCGATCGGCGCATTGACCGCAGCCAGCGCAAACGGGCGTCTGGCGTGGACGCCGCTCTCCGATGGAATCAGCCCAACCCAAGGGGCCGACAAAAAAGGGCCGACGGCAAGCATCAAATCGGTCAGCAGAATGAATGTGGAAAGCATGAATATAGGCATGGTGCATAACTTCAAATTCCTTAAAGGCATGCTGGACACGCCAGAAGGTCGCAACGGGCTGATCACCCTGCTGAGAACATCCTCCATTCTGGGCAATGGTCAGATGCAATTCAGCTATGTTGACGATGAGGTGCTGAGAAAAGCACAGCAAACCCCAGAAAAATACCGCGATTTAATCGTCCGCGTGGCGGGTTACAGCGCGTACTTCGTTGAACTATGCAAAGAGGTTCAGGATGAAATCATTAGCCGCACCATGATTGAGAAATTCTGAACCACCAGCAGCGAACATGAATAAGGCGCACACCTTGAACAAGGATGTTTATCTTGCCGCAGGCGGGATGACATGTGGAGAGTGAGATGGAATCAGCAAAAGAAATCACAGGTCGAATATTCAATATTCAGAAGTATTCGATCTACGATGGGGATGGCGTTCGTACGCTGATCTTTATGAAGGGCTGCAATATCCGTTGCCCTTGGTGCGCCAATCCAGAGGGAATACGTCGCGCTTACCAAATCCTGTTCTCCCCTGATAAGTGCCTGCACTGCGGCAAATGTGCCGAGACGTGTCCCCGCGGTATCCATACGCTGATCGCGGATGAATGTGGCTCGCGATTTCATCATATCGATCGCACTGTTCAGTGCACAGGCTGCCGAAAATGCGAGGCGGCATGTCCCTCCAATGCCCTCGACATCGTAGGACAAGACATGACTGTCACAGAATTGATGGCTGTCATCATGCAGGACTACAGCTTTTATGAGTCTTCCGGCGGCGGCGTGACGCTCAGCGGCGGAGAGGTGAGTCTGCAAACGGATTTTGCGGTTGCGCTTCTTCAGGCGTGCAAACAAAAGATGATCAATACCGCAGTAGAAACACAGGGGACAACGTCAATATCCCACTTTGACCAACTGGCAGCGGTAACGGATATGTTTCTCTTCGATCTTAAACATATCGACACGAATCGGCATAAGGCGCTGCTTGGCATAGGAAATGAGAACATACGGCGTAATCTGGAACATCTGGTCGAATTGGGCGCCAATATCGTTATTCGTATGCCGTTAGTTCGCGGATACAACGATTCGTATGACGCCATCACGGGCGCGATTCAGTACGTAAAAAAGCTAGCGAAGCGCGGTAATGTCAGACGCATCGACATCCTGCCCTACCACCAACTAGGCCGCAAAAAGTACGAAAGACTCGGCATGCTTTATCCAATAAAAACGGATCCCAGTTACAACGAGGAAGAGTTAAATCGTTTGGACGCTTTCTTTGACGAGTTTGATTTCGACATTCGGCTGGTTCGTCATTAAAGAGAAAACTAGACCCTAAATAATTCGAGTTTCAGGCAGGCGGCAAGAGAGGGAATCCCGATGAGCTTACTCAAGTAAGTGATTCGGGTGAGTGACAAATCTGCCGGAGGCAGGTTTGAACGCTGCTGGCAGCGGCCCCAACGGGGCGAGACACACGTAAGTGTGCCGAGTAGCATAGCCAACGCACATGTAACTTGAAGTATGACGGGTATAGACCACGTATTCTTAACAGCAGATAAATCAGGAGCAATACTATGTCACTCAGAAAGCAGTCATGGCTGTGGATGTTATTGGTCATCTTGTCAGAAACGTCTGCCACCTCCACGTTAAAAATGTTTGATAATAGCCAGGGGATGACAAAATTCGCGTTATTGGCCGTTATTATTCTGCTGTACTGTGTTTGTTATTATTCACTCTCAAAAGCCGTAAAACATCTTCCTGTGGGGTTAGCCTACGCAACCTGGTCTGGTACGGGTATTTTATTGGTTTCGACGCTCAGTATTATCTTTTATGGTCAACATCCTGACATCCCAGCAATCGTTGGAATGGTCGTTATTGCTACAGGCATAACGATCATGAATCTCTTTTCTAAAATGGGCGTGGATGAACCGCCTGAAAAATTGGACAGCAGTGACCAAGTTCAGCCATTAGAGACAAAAATTATTCATTAAATACAAGGATATTCATCATGTTCAACGGATTCTTATGGTTGGCGCTTTCGATTGGTTCGGAAATTACTGGCACATCGATGATAAAAAAAACCGATGGATTTAAAAAACGTACGCCTTCCATTATCGTTATTCTCGCTTACTGTCTTTGCTATTTTTCGTTAACACGTGCGATGGGCTATCTACCCGTGGGGATTGCCTATTCGTTATGGTGCGGCTTTGGCATTATCGGCGTAACATTTATTTCAATGCTGCTCTATAAACAAAAACCTGATTTGCCCGCTGTATTTTCAATGGCACTCATTATCAGCGGCGGTATTATTATGAACCTATATTCAAACATGTAATATATCCGATACGCTTCCTATTACCGCCGTCCATTCACTCATCAATCGACAGACATCGTTTTCTTAGCACGAACTCAAAGCCGGGGTATATACATCTCCCCCGGCTGCGTGCGGCTCTAACGCATTGGCGGAGTAGCCATTCGACTTTATATCCCTGATTAGCTACTGGCGCGGGGTTCAAAGATGAATTTTACTGTTTCCAGTACCGGTGGGTGATCGTCGTTATCCATCATGGCTAATACCAGACGTCCAACCTCCGCACCCAGCTTTTCGTAATCCAACCGCATCGCGGTCAGTGCTGGGAACGTGTGTTCGCATTGCTCAGAACCATCCAGACAGGCAATCGCCAGATCGTAAGGGACTTTCATTAGACGACGCTGGCATTCAAAAAGCGCGCCCAGCGAGATTTCTTCATGGCTACAGATAATGGCGTCCAGTTCCGGCTGATTTTGTAGCAGTTCCGTCATGGCATAGCGGCCAAACTGTAGGCTGGGGGCTTCCGGGATCGTAATCTTCAAATCCGCATTGTGATAATGCGCCAGCATGGCTTTGTTCCAGCCATTCAACTGTTGTTTTTGCAGTCGGTTATCCGTGTGCGCACCGATATAGGCAACGTGACGATATCCCTTATCCAGCAGCGAAAGGGTTAACTGCTCCGCTGCGTCGGCAAGGGCGATATCAATATTGATATTCGTGCTCAGTGCGGCAGCACCGGAAACATTCACCGTAATGACGTTACTGGCCTGTATGAGATCCTGGGTACGTTGTGAAAGCTGCGCACTGAATAACACCAGTGCCGCTGGCCGCTGCTGCAAGAGCTTTTCAACCATTCCCGCTTCAGTGTGCTGACGATATTCATGGCAGCCCATGATCAACGAAATGTTATGTTTACCAACCGTCTGCTGTAACGCTTGAACAAAACGAACGCTGGCGCGATCTTGCTGAAAAGGATAAAGCACCGCAATCGTCGGCTGATAGGCGGATGCCAACGCACCGGCCGCGCGATTCGGTACATAACCCAGTGTTTTTATCGCATTGTCGATTTTCTTCTGCGTGGCATCAGAGACTAGCCCCGGCTCCTTTAATGCACGGGACACCGTCATTGCGCCGACACCCGCATGGTTCGCAATGTCCTGTAGCGTTACGCGGTTAGCGCTCTCGGTGAGCAAACTAGCCTCTTGATTGGGCTCATAGCCTAATGTTCTGGCGGCCAGCTCCACTTTACTGCGTAACTTCTCAGAGACCAGATCGGGCTTGCGCATCACACGCGACACCGTCATCGTCCCTACGCCCGCGTAGTCGGCGACATCCTGTAGCGTAACCTTACCGGTACTACGACGCTTACGCATGCTCACTTCCTCTCCATTCCATTCGTCATTTTTCTCAGCGCACAGCCGCGATAAAAACCTGTTAATTCATTGCCTTCAGTTCATGTACAGACACCACACCGTTCCGGTGACTGCATCACTCATGCCGTGCCACCCACAGTGTGCCTCCGTCTGCACGCGGGGAACACGTCTTAGCCCCGCTTGTGCTAAGCCGGTCACAGTTAATGATAGACATATCAGTTAGCGCTATCTTTTTAGATGTTAATCACATTATTTTCGAAGCTGGCACACTATCCTGCGTTCAGAATGATACAGAGGTGACTCTAATGCTTAACACTTTACTAACACCAGACGTTGTTCAAATCTTACCTGCCTGCGACGACTGGCGTCATGCTATCGCGTTGTCCTGTAAGCCATTATTAGATAATGGCTCGATTGAGCCCACCTACATTGAGGCGATCTACCGCTCTCATGAGGCCATCGGCCCTTACTATGTTGTCGGCCCAGGAATTGCCATGCCGCATGCTCGCCCGGAAGACGGCGTGAACAAACTCAGCGTCAGCCTGACGCTGATTCGTGACGGCGTAGTTTTCCATTCTGACGGTAACGACCCCGTGCATTTGCTGATTGTTCTGGCCGCCACGGACAGCAATAGCCATATCGATATTATTTCACAGCTTGCTCAGTTGTTCGACACGCCTGATGACGTCGCCGCGTTAATTAACGCGACGGAGATAGAACAGGTGCTTTCCGTTATTTCTCGTTATTAATCGCCACCAGAGGACACAGATTATGAAAATTACAGTCGTATGCGGTAACGGCCTGGGTACCAGCCTGATGATGGAAATCAGCATTAAAAACATCATTAAAGAGCTCGGCGTGGCTGCAGACGTGGATCACGTGGACCTAGGTTCGGCGAAAGGAACGGATAGCGACATTTTTGTCGGAACCAAAGACATTGCCGATCAGCTTGTCGCACAGGCGGTAGGGGGAAAAATCGTGTCCCTGAATAACATGATCGACAAAGTGGCGATGAAAGAACGCCTGTCGATCGCCCTGACAGAACTTGGCGCCTTATAAGCGAGAGGAGCAAAAATGGAATTCTTCCGTTTTTTAATGAGTGATGTGCTGTCTGAACCGTCAATACTGGTTGGTTTGATTGCACTTATCGGTCTGATTGCCCAGAAAAAGCCCGCCACGGAATGCATCAAAGGAACCGTGAAAACCGTAATGGGTTTCCTGATCCTCGGCGCAGGCGCGAGCCTGATCGTATCTTCACTAGGGGATTTCGCCGCGATTTTCCACCATGCGTTCGGTATCGCCGGTGTGGTGCCTAACAATGAAGCCATTGTCGCCGTCGCCCAGAAGAACTTCGGCACCGAGATGGCGATGATCATGTTCTTCGCGATGGTCATTAATATCGCGATCGCACGCTTTACGCCGTGGAAATACATTTTCCTGACTGGGCACCACACGCTGTTTATGTCGATGATGGTTGCCGTGATTCTGGCGACAGCGGGTATGAAAGGGGTGTTGCTGATTACCGTTGGGTCGCTGGTGGTTGGGGTATCGATGGTGCTGTTCCCTGCCATTATTCACCCGTACATGAAGAAAGTAACGGGATCGGATGACGTTGCCTTTGGTCACTTCTCTGCGATATCACAGCTGCTGTCGGCGTTTATTGGTAGCAAGTTTGGTAATAAAGAGAAATCAACAGAGGACATGGAAGTACCGAAGAGCCTGCTATTCCTGCGTGATACGCCAGTCGCCATCGCCTTTACCATGTTTTTCATCTTCATTTTCACCTGCCTGTTTGCTGGCCCCGAAGCGGTGAAAACGATGAACGCAGGTGGGAAAAACTGGTTCATGTTTTCGCTGATCCAATCCATTACCTTTGCCGCTGGCGTGTATATCGTGCTGCAAGGCGTGCGTATGGTAATTGCGGAAATCGTGCCCGCGTTTAAAGGCATTTCGGACAAACTCGTCCCCAACGCTAAACCAGCATTGGATTGCCCTGTCGTCTTCCCTTATGCGCCGAATGCCGTTCTGGTTGGCTTCCTGAGCAGCTTTGCCGCAGGGGTGATCGGTATGGTGCTGCTCTACCTTCTGGGTATGACGGTGATCATTCCCGGGGTGGTTCCGCACTTCTTTGTTGGCGCGGCAGCTGGGGTTTTCGGTAACGCTACCGGCGGGCGTCGCGGCGCAATTTTAGGCTCCTTTACCAACGGGTTGCTGATTACTTTCATGCCTGTTTTCCTGCTGCCAGTGTTGGGCAGTATCGGGCTGGCAAACACCACGTTCAGTGATTCCGATTTCGGCGCGGTGGGTATTCTGCTGGGCATTATTGTGCGCTAAGCGCCACAGTATTGATGTCATCCGAAACACCGATTTCAGTACGGAGAAAATGATGGAATTCTATTTAGATACGGCTGATGTAGCCGCAGTGGAACGACTCGCTAGCGTGTTACCGATTAAAGGCGTGACCACCAATCCGAGCATTGTCGCACGCGGAAAATCCGATATTTATAGCGTGCTGCGAGACATGCAGGCCGTTATCGGCGCAGAAGGACAGCTGTTTGCTCAGGTGATGTCACGCGATCCTGACGTGATGGTGGAAGAGGCATTAAAGCTCAGAGAGATGATTCCTTCTCTGGTCGTCAAAGTGCCGGTAACACATGCAGGCTTACGTGCCATTAAGCAGTTGACGGAATTGGATATTCCTACGCTCGGCACCGCGGTGTACGGTGCAGGACAAGGGTTTTATGCCGCACTGGCGGGCGCTCGCTATATCGCCCCTTACGTCAATCGCATTGATGCACAAGGTGGCGACGGGATTGCGCTAGTGAAAGAACTGCAAACCCTGATTAACCTGCACAGCCCGCAGACTCAGGTACTGGCAGCCAGCTTTCGCACGCCGCGTCAGGTATTGGACTGCCTGCTAGCTGGGTGTCGGGCTATTACGGTTGACCCAGCCGTTGCCGAGCTGTTCCTGCAAGATCCTGCGGTTGACGATGCACTTAACCGCTTCGATCATGACTGGCAGGCACGCTTCGGTCATGCCAATCTTGGCTGACTGATGGAAAACACCATCCGTCTGGCGGGT
>NZ_LXFV01000031.1 GCF_002847345.1 Pectobacterium peruviense | reverse complement strand
CGGAATCTGGGATGTTTGGAGCGCTTAGATTGGTGCAACTGGTTCAGTAGCACCACGATATTGCTTATCTACGCTCTGAAAATGAATGATGTGGAATTTCTCCAGTAGAGGAACGGATACTTCAGGAAATAACGGTTATGAGCTGTCGTAAATCCAGGCTTATTGTTATTTCTGGTTATACCCCCTGAATAATCCTGATGCGCTTAAACGTATCCAGCAGAAGTAGTGCTAATGATGTAGAGCGTGTCTCGTGAAACATTTTCACCTTATGCGTTGAGCACTCGACATTAGTACAAAAACTCGCTATCTTCGGGCATCTGGATGTCTAAACGTTTAAACGTATGCTTTGAGGATATAAGGTTATGCCAATTCGGGTTCCTGATGAGTTACCAGCTGTTAATTTTCTGCGTAATGAGAACGTCTTTGTCATGACGTCCTCGCGTGCTAAAACGCAGGAAATTCGTCCACTCAAAGTGCTGGTTCTGAACCTGATGCCTAAGAAGATTGAGACTGAAAACCAGTTTTTGCGTCTGCTGTCCAATTCTCCCCTACAGATCGATATCCAACTGCTACGTATCGATAGCCGTGAATCAAAGAATACGCCAACTGAGCATTTGAATAACTTCTACTGCAATTTTGATGACATCCAGGACGAAAACTTTGATGGCTTGATTGTTACTGGTGCTCCGCTGGGGTTAGTCGATTTTTGTGATGTCGTTTATTGGCCGCAGATCGCGCGAGTCATCGAATGGGCAAAAGAGCATGTTACATCCACATTATTCGTGTGTTGGGCTGTACAGGCTGCTCTCAATATCCTTTACGGTATCCCCAAGATGACTCTGAAGGAAAAGCTGTCCGGTGTTTACTTGCATCAAACGTTACAACCCCACGCTTTGCTGACCCGCGGCTTTGATGAAACGTTTCTGGCTCCACATTCTCGCTATGCAGATTTTCCGGCTGATGTGATTCGGCAGCATACGGATTTGGATATTCTGGTTGAGTCGGAGCAGGCGGGTGCCTATCTGTTTGCCAGTAAAGATAAACGTCTGGCGTTCGTTACCGGGCATCCCGAATATGACGTTCTGACGCTGGCAGGAGAGTTTTTCCGTGATTGTGATGCTGGGTTGGATCCGACTGTCCCGGTTAACTATTTCCCAGACGACAATCCTGAACTGGAACCGAAAGCGAGCTGGCGTAGCCATGGGCATCTGCTTTTTGTTAACTGGCTGAATTACTACGTTTATCAGATTACGCCTTACGATTTGCGCAAAATGAATCCTACGCTGGACTAACTCTCATCTTGATCCTTTTCTCTGAGGCACCTTTAAGGGTGCCTTTCTTTTTTGTGCCAACTCATTCCGTGTTTATTAGTTAGTGAAAGTCATTTCTCTTCTTTTTTAATTTTAATCTTCAATTTTATTATGTAGTTAATTCGATTTTTTTATAAAAATGGAAATTGTTTTTGATTTTGTATTTTCTTGTATTACGCTTAATCCTGTCGGCTAAGAAATATACATACTGGTTTGCCGATCCGGCGGTTGTTGATGAATGAAGCGGAATCTTGAAAAGGAACCACGAATGATGCAGCAGACGATAAACAGAGAGTTGGCGTTTAGTCAGCGTTTTGGCGAAGGTGAGAAGCATATTCTTACGGAAGAGGCGATTGATTTCCTAACGGAGTTGGTTGCACATTTTACTCCTGCGCGTAATCAATTACTTGCCGAACGACAGGTGCAGCAGCGCAATATTGATCAGGGCAAGCTACCTGATTTTATTTCAGAAACGGCTTCCATTCGAGATAAGGCATGGACGATTCGCGGCATTCCCGATGACCTTCAGGATCGCCGTGTTGAAATTACTGGCCCGGTTGAACGCAAGATGGTGATCAATGCATTGAATGCCAACGTGAAGGTTTTCATGGCGGACTTTGAGGATTCGCTGTCACCGGGATGGGAAAAGGTGATTGATGGGCAAATCAACTTACGCGATGCCGTTCGCGGTACGATTTCCTACATCAATGAAACAGGAAAAATCTACCAGTTGCAACCCAATCCTGCTGTGTTGATTTGCCGCGTGCGCGGGTTGCATTTGCCTGAAAAACACGTGTCCTGGAAGGGGGAAGCCATTCCCGGCAGCCTGTTTGATTTCGCGCTGTATTTTTTCCACAACTATCAGGAACTGCTGAAGAAAGGTAGCGGCCCTTATTTCTATTTGCCAAAGATGCAGTCATGGCAGGAAGCGGCTTGGTGGAACGATGTCTTCTGCTATACGGAAGATCGCTTTGATCTTCCACGTGGGACGATCAAAGCCACGGTATTGATTGAAACGCTGCCAGCCGTTTTCCAGATGGATGAGATCCTCTACCATCTGCGCGATCATATCGTTGGACTGAACTGTGGTCGTTGGGATTATATTTTCAGCTATATCAAAACATTAAAGAACCACAGCGATCGCGTTCTGCCCGATCGTCAGTCGGTGACGATGGAAAAACCCTTCCTGAGTGCTTACTCGCGGCTGTTGATCAAAACTTGCCATCGCCGTGGCGCGTTCGCTATGGGCGGGATGGCAGCGTTCATTCCGAGTAAGGATGCAGAGCGTAATAATTGGGTATTGGATAAGGTATGTAAAGACAAGCAGTTGGAAGCGAACAATGGTCACGATGGCACATGGGTTGCTCATCCGGGACTGGCAGATGCCGTGATGGAGGTGTTCGATCGGGCATTAGGTGAGCGCAAAAATCAGCTTGATATCAGCCGCGAACACGATGTACCCATTCGTGCCGAGGAATTGCTGGAACCCTGCCCGGGAGAACGCACGGAAACCGGTATGCGTGCGAATATCCGCGTTGCCGTGCAGTACATCGAAGCGTGGATATCCGGCAATGGCTGCGTCCCGATTTATGGGTTGATGGAAGACGCCGCGACAGCTGAAATTTCCCGCACCTCTATCTGGCAATGGATTCGCCACGGCAAGACGTTGAGTGATGGTCGTGTGATCACCAAAGCGCTGTTCCGCCAGATGCTGGCTGAAGAGATGTTTGTGATTCAGGAGGAATTAGGTGATGCCCGTTTTAGCGGAGGGCGCTTTGATGAAGCAGCTCGGCTGATGGAACAAATCACTACGCAAGATGAACTGATCGACTTCCTGACGTTACCCGGCTACGCATTGCTTGATTAATCCTGACCAATAATAAAAAGGAACCTCTGCTATGACGACCTCTCGTACCCAACAAGTCCAGCATATCGAAAAAGAGTGGAAAACCGCGCGCTGGGAAGGTATTACGCGCCCCTACAGCGCAGAAGATGTGATTAACCTACGTGGATCGGTGAACCCAGAATGCACGCTCGCGCAGCTTGGTGCGGCGAGATTATGGGGTCTACTGCATGGTGAAGCCCGCAAAGGTTATGTTAACTGTCTGGGCGCACTGACGGGCGGGCAAGCCTTACAGCAGGCTAAAGCGGGTATTGAAGCTATTTACCTTTCCGGCTGGCAGGTGGCGGCGGATGCCAATCTGGCGTCCAGCATGTATCCCGATCAGTCGCTCTACCCGGCGAATTCCGTGCCTGCGGTGATCGAACGCATCAATAACACCTTTCGGCGTGCCGATCAGATCCAGTGGGCGAACCACATTGAGCCGGGCGATAAGCGCCATACCGACTACTTCCTGCCGATTGTTGCAGATGCGGAGGCGGGATTTGGCGGCGTGCTTAATGCGTTTGAGCTGATGAAATCAATGATTGAAGCGGGTGCAGCGGCGGTTCACTTTGAGGATCAACTGGCATCGGCGAAGAAATGTGGGCACATGGGCGGCAAGGTGCTGGTTCCCACGCAGGAAGCCGTTCAGAAGTTGGTGGCCGCGCGTTTGGCAGCGGATGTCATGGGCGTGCCGACCTTAGTGGTTGCGCGAACCGATGCGGATGCCGCAGATTTGCTGACCTCCGACTGCGATGAATATGACCGTGATTTCATCACCGGAGAACGCACGGTGGAAGGGTTTTATCGCACGCGTGCGGGGATAGAGCAGGCAATCAGTCGCGGACTGGCCTACGCGCCTTATGCTGATTTGGTGTGGTGCGAAACCTCAACGCCGGATTTATCACTGGCGCGTCGTTTTGCCGAGGCCATCCACGCTAAGTTCCCCGGCAAGCTGTTGGCGTACAACTGTTCGCCTTCCTTTAACTGGAAGAAGAACCTAGATGACAGCACGATTGCTCGTTTTCAAGATGAACTGTCGGCGATGGGCTACAAGTATCAGTTTATTACGCTGGCTGGCATCCACAGTATGTGGTTCAACATGTTTGATCTGGCGCATGCCTATGCGCAGGGAGAGGGGATGAGGCACTACGTAGAAAAAGTGCAGCAGCCTGAATTTGAAGCGATTAAAGACGGTTATACCTTCTCATCGCATCAGCAGGAGGTCGGTACTGGCTACTTCGATAAAGTGACGAACATCATTCAGGGAGGCCAGTCTTCAGTGACGGCGCTGACGGGATCGACGGAAGAACAGCAGTTCTGATCCTAACCCGGCTAGTGTTCGGCTGGCTGGGTTTCATCTGGAGATCATGATGACGCGTGACCTTGAAAAGCTGGTGGCGCAGACGATCCTGCAAGGGTTTGATGCGCAATATGGTCGTTTTCTCGAAGTCACCGCGGGCGCACAGCAGCGTTTTGAACAGGCTGACTGGCCCGCTGTGCAACAGGCAATGAAACAACGTATTCACTTATACGATCACCATGTTGGTCTGGTTGTCGCACAGTTGCGCTGTATTACCGGCATCCGCTGTGATGATGCGGAGTTTTTAGCGCGGGTGAAGCATATCTACACTGGCTTATTGCCGGACTATCCGCGTTTCGAGATTGCGGAGAGCTTTTTCAATTCCGTCTATTGTCGACTATTTAATCATCGGGAACTCGCTCCCGATAAACTGTTTGTTTTCAGTTCTCAGCCAGAAAAGCGCTTTCATGAGATTCCCCGACCAATTGCCAAGACGTTTGTGCCAACTGACGGCTGGCAAAGCATGTTGGAAAAATTGCTGGGTGACGTGCCGCTGCGTCTACCGTGGGAAGATTTGCCGCGTGATATTGATTACATCGTTACGTATTTACAGAGTACCTTCTCTGCTGAGCAGCTTGCTCAGGCCACGTTACAGATAGCGAACGAGCTGTTTTATCGTAACAAAGCGGCCTGGCTGGTGGGGAAACTTTCGCTGCCTGAAGGTGTTTTTCCGTTTCTGCTGCCGATTCACCACAACGAACGTGGTGCGCTATTTATTGATACCTGCCTGACGGCTCAGGCAGACGCCAGCATTGTGTTTGGTTTCGCTCGCTCTTACTTCATGGTGTACGCCCCGTTGCCGTTCGCGCTGGTGGCCTGGCTTCGTGACATTCTGCCGGGGAAGACGACGGCGGAGCTTTATTTGGCTATTGGCTGCCAGAAGCACAGTAAAACCGAGTATTACCGCGAATATCTGCATTACATTGCCGAATCAGAAGAGCAGTTTATTATCGCCCCCGGCGTGAAAGGCATGGTGATGCTGGTATTTACGCTGCCTTCGTTCGATCGCGTATTTAAGGTCATCAAAGATCGTTTTGCGCCGCAGAAAGAGGTGAGTGCGGAGCGAGTAATGGCGTGCTATCAACTGGTGAAAGAACACGATCGCGTCGGGCGCATGGCGGATACGCAGGAATATGAAAACTTCGTCATCGATAAGCACCGCATCAGCTCGGAATTATTGGATGAGCTCTGGCGGGAGGTACCTGAAAAACTGGAGGATCTGGGCGATCGGCTGGTGATCCGACATTTGTATATGGAGCGCCGGATGACGCCGCTGAATCTCTATCTTGAACAGGCAAACGCACAGCAACTACACGATGTGATTGAAGAATATGGCAATGCTATCAAACAGCTGGCCGCTGCGAATATTTTCCCCGGTGATATGTTGTTTAAGAATTTCGGCGTCACGCGTCACGGGCGAGTTGTATTTTATGATTACGATGAGATCTGCTACATGACCGAGGTGAATTTCCGCAAGATCCCGCCACCGCGTTACCCGGAGGACGAATTGGCCGCAGAGCCGTGGTACAGCGTCGCGCCGAATGATGTGTTTCCCGAAGAGTTTCCGCATTTCCTGTGCAGCGACCGCCACATTCGGACGCTGTTTGAGGAAATGCATGGCGATCTGTTTTGTGCGGACTACTGGCGGGCATTACAGCAGCGCATCAGGGAAGGACATATTGAGGATGTTTACGCTTACCGACGCCGGAAGCGTTTTAGTCAGCGTGCTGAGCCGCTATATCTCACTACTGAGAATGATTCTGGTCTTTGCCGTTATCCGGCGTGAAAAATTATGCAGCGGTGGGTTTGACCGCCGAGTGAGCGACAGGACGTCGCGAAAGCCAGTGCCGCGTATGGAACGCGTCACTGGCGGCTCGACTAGCGGTCACGAACACCGATGGAACCGCGTAGCGGCATAATTCCCGCCGAAAGCCTGGGTACACAGGGCGGCGGCGATTGAGCGCCCTGTGTCGGGCGCGTGCTACGAGGTAGCATGAAAATAACGGTATTATTGCGCACGAAACCTTCCCATAGTCTGCATAGACATGCGCCTAAAAGGCCTGACGAGGAATACACCTTGTTTATAACCCACTGTATTCCTGCATGACCTGCTTCGCCGCTTTGATCACCAGCGCACCGAGTTCTGTGACGCGGTCGTCCGTGATGCGCGATACGGGGCCGGAAATGGAGATGGCGGCGAAGGCTTCATGATGTTCATCCAGAATACATGCTGCGATGCAGCGTAGCCCCAGTGCGTGCTCTTCGTCATCGAACGAATACCCCTGCTTGCGAATCAACAGGAGATTTTCTTTCAGCGCTTGTGGCGAACTGAACGTGTGTGGCGTGTAGCCATGCAGTCCTTTCTTGTGCAGCAACTGCGTGACCTGAGCATCAGGTAAATGAGCCAGAAATGCTTTTCCAGCACCGGAAGCATGCATCGGCAACTTACCGCCGATCGGGGCAGACATACGCATTAGCGCCGTACATTGCACCTGATCGATGATGATCGCCTGACTATCTGTTTGATCGAGAACGGCCAGATTGACCGTCTCGCCTGAGTCTTCCATTAATTTGCGCAGTATCGGATGCACAATGGCCAACAGGTTGCGGCTTTGCAGAAAGCTACTGCCGACGATAAACGCGTGCGATGCGATCGTCCACAACCCCAGATCGCCCACCTGACGCACAAAGCCCTGTTGTTGCATTGTGGTGAGCAGACGATGAGTGGTGGAATTCGGTAAACCGGCCTGCTGAGCCAGATCGGTTAGCGCCACGCTGCCGTTTGCTTTGGCGATATATTCAAGTAGCGTCAGACCACGTGTCAGCGATTGAACCTGCCCGGTTGGCTGCGCAGCGGTGCCCGCGCTGGCTCTCGGTTTTTTTCCGCGTTTGGCTGGCTCTGGTGGCGTCATGGCATCGATTCCTTTTTATGGTAATGGAATTGATTTTCGTTTTTTTGCCACAGAATGCAACTCTTCTTTCTCTGTGTTTTTCATCGGCAAATTACCTGAAAAAGTCTCATGCTGCCTCGCGTTAGCGTGCTCATAACTTATGCTAGGATACACAACATATCGTATTTATTGGCCGGGAATGGGGTTCGCGTGAGTAATCGGGTAGATGAATTGCGGCGTCAGTTGGCGCAACGCATTATGGTGCTGGATGGTGGTATGGGTACCATGATCCAGGGTTATCGCCTGCAGGAAGCAGATTATCGCGGCGAGCGCTTTGCTGACTGGCCGAGCGATGTGAAAGGAAATAACGATCTGCTGGTGCTGACCAGGCCGCAGGTGATTAGTGAAATCCATGATGCCTATCTGGAAGCTGGTGCCGATATTCTCGAAACCAACACCTTCAACTCCACCACCATCGCGATGGCGGACTATGATATGGAATCGCTGTCGGCGGAAATCAATACCGTTGCCGCACAGCTGGCGCGTGCTAGCGCAGACAGATGGACAGCATTAACGCCGGATAAGCCGCGCTATGTAGCCGGTGTGCTTGGCCCGACGAACCGCACCGCATCGATCTCCCCCGATGTTAACGATCCTGCGTTTCGTAACGTCAGTTTTGATCAGTTGGTCGAAGCGTATCGTGAATCCACTCGCGCATTGATCGCCGGTGGCGTTGATCTGATCATGATCGAAACCATTTTCGATACGTTGAATGCTAAAGCGGCGAGTTTCGCCGTCGAAAGTGAATTTGAGGCGTTAGGGATTGTTCTACCCGTGATGATTTCCGGCACGATCACGGATGCGTCAGGACGTACGCTATCCGGCCAAACCACGGAAGCCTTTTACAATTCCCTGCGTCATTCCCGTCCGCTTTCCTTCGGTCTGAACTGTGCATTGGGGCCGGATGAGCTGCGCCAGTATGTCGCCGAACTATCACGTATTTCAGAATGCTATGTGAGCGCGCATCCAAATGCGGGGCTGCCTAACGCCTTCGGGGAATACGATCTGGATCCTGCTGATATGGCGAAACATATCGGCGAATGGGCGCGATCGGGTTTCCTGAATATCGTCGGCGGCTGCTGTGGATCGACGCCTGCACATATTGCCGCGATGGTGAAAGTCGTGGACGGTGTGCCGCCGCGCACGCTGCCGGAGATCCCGGTGGCTTGCCGTTTATCCGGCCTTGAACCACTGACCATCGATGCCAATACGCTGTTTGTTAACGTGGGAGAACGAACGAACGTTACCGGTTCTGCACGTTTTAAACGTCTGATCAAAGAAGAGAAATATAACGAAGCGCTGGATGTCGCCCGCCAACAGGTGGAAAGTGGCGCGCAGATCATCGACATCAACATGGATGAAGGCATGCTGGATGCGGAAGCGGCGATGATCCGCTTCCTGAATCTGATCGCCGGTGAGCCTGATATTGCCCGTGTGCCGATTATGATCGACTCCTCAAAATGGGATGTGGTTGAGAAAGGGCTTAAATGTATTCAGGGCAAAGGCATTGTTAACTCGATCTCCATGAAGGAGGGCGTTGAAGCCTTTGTCCATCACGCTAAGCTGGTGCGCCGCTATGGCGCCGCCGTGGTGGTGATGGCCTTCGATGAAGTCGGGCAGGCGGATACCCGCGCGCGTAAAATTGAAATTTGTCGCCGGGCGTATCGCATCCTCACGGAAGACGTCGGCTTCCCGCCAGAAGATATTATTTTCGACCCGAATATTTTCGCTGTGGCAACGGGGATCGACGAGCACAACAACTACGCGGTGGATTTCATCGAAGCCTGTGCAGACATTAAGGCGCAGTTGCCGCATGCGATGATCTCCGGCGGCGTGTCCAACGTGTCATTTTCATTCCGTGGCAACGATCTGGTGCGTGAGGCGATCCACGCCGTCTTCCTGTATTACGCGATCCGCAATGGTATGGACATGGGGATCGTGAACGCCAGTCAGTTGGCGATCTATGACGATCTTCCTGCTGAGCTGCGTGATGCGGTTGAGGATGTGATCCTTAACCGTCGCAGCGATGCTACCGAGCGCATGCTCGAACTGGCGGAAAAATATCGCGGTAGCAAAACAGAAGATGAAGGCAGTAAAACGCAGGCAGAATGGCGCGGCTGGGATGTGAAGAAGCGTCTGGAGTATTCGCTAGTTAAAGGCATTACCGAGTTTATCGAGCTGGATACGGAAGAAGCGCGTCAGCAGGCGTCACGACCGATTGAGGTAATCGAGGGTCCGTTGATGGACGGCATGAACGTGGTCGGCGACCTATTCGGTGCAGGCAAAATGTTTTTGCCGCAGGTAGTGAAATCCGCGCGCGTGATGAAGCAGGCGGTGGCTTACCTCGAACCCTACATTGATGCCAGTAAAGACAAAGGCTCGTCTGCTGGGAAAATCCTGCTGGCGACGGTAAAAGGCGACGTTCACGACATCGGTAAGAATATTGTCGGCGTGGTGCTGCAATGTAACAACTACGAAATTATCGATCTGGGCGTGATGGTGCCGACGGATAAAATCCTGAAGACCGCGCGTGAAGAGAAGGTCGATATCATCGGGCTGTCCGGCCTGATTACACCGTCGCTGGATGAAATGGTCAACGTGGCGAAAGAGATGGAGCGTCAGGGCTTTACGCTGCCTCTGTTGATTGGCGGCGCGACGACCTCTAAAGCGCATACCGCCGTGAAGATTGAGCAGAACTACAGCGGCCCGACCGTCTACGTGCAGAATGCCTCACGCTCTGTCGGTGTGGTATCGGCTTTACTGTCCAGCACACAGTATGACGACTTTGTTGCGCGTACCCGCAAAGAATACGACACCGTACGTATTCAGCATGCGCGTAAAAAGCCAAGAACGCCGCCCGTGACGCTGGAGACCGCTCGTGCTAATGCCTCGGATCTGGATTGGGAAAACTACACGCCACCGGTTGCGCATCGGCTGGGCGTGCAGGCGGTAACGGCTAACATCGAAACACTGCGCAACTACATCGACTGGACGCCATTCTTTATGACTTGGTCGCTGGCGGGGAAATATCCCCGTATTTTGGAAGATGAAGTGGTGGGTGAAGAGGCTAAGCGATTGTTTGCCGATGCTAATGCGATGCTGGACGGTTTGTCTGCGCGCGGTGCGCTGAACCCTCGTGGCGTGGTTGGCCTATTCCCGGCGAACCGCGTGGGGGATGACGTAGTGATTTATACTGATGAACGGCGCGAAACGGTGCTGTCAGTCAGCCATCATCTGCGTCAACAGACGGAAAAAACCGACTTCCCGAACTACTGCTTGTCTGATTTCGTGGCACCTAAATCCAGCGGCAAGCCTGATTATCTGGGTGCCTTTGCGGTGACCGGCGGGCTGGAAGAGGATGCGTTGGCGGATCTGTGGGAAGCGCAGCACGATGATTACAACAAGATCATGGTGAAGGCGATTTCTGACCGTCTGGCGGAAGCTTTTGCAGAATATCTGCATGAGCGTGTGCGTAAGGTTTACTGGGGCTATGCGCCGAATGAGAACCTGAGTAATGAGCTACTGATTCGTGAAAATTATCAGGGCATCCGTCCCGCACCGGGCTATCCGGCTTGTCCAGACCACACGGAGAAAGTACAAATCTGGCAGTTGCTGGATGTGGAAAAACATACTGGCATGAAGCTAACCGAATCCTACGCCATGTGGCCGGGCGCGTCGGTATCCGGCTGGTATTTCAGCCACCCTGACAGCAAATACTTTGCCGTCGCGCAAATTCAACGCGATCAGGTAGAGGATTACGCGGTGCGCACAGGCATGGATGTGAGCGAAGTCGAACGCTGGCTCGCGCCAAATCTGGGTTATGATGCGGATTAAGTTACGACCTAAGTCGAGTATGGCAACATCAACCTTGGAGAGGTTGTCATCTCACTATGCTAGTGAAGTGGCGTTTCGTGCGTGATAAACCACATTATTTCTCTGTGGCACTAGCGCCACGCCCGCTCAGGGCGCTCAGTCGCCGCTGCCCTGAGAACCCAGGCTTTCTGGCGAAATTATTACCGCTTTGCGGTTCCTTCGGCATTCGAGAACGCTAATCGTGCCGCTAGTGACGCGCTCCCGGCGCGGCACTAGCTTTCGCAGCGTCCATGCTGCTCACACGGCGTCCTCGCCCGCCTCAGTATAATTTTTTAACGCCAGTTGGAAAACAAAACCTATTAGCTCGTGTGTGGTTTCTAATTCTTAACCTAGCACCACGTGAAACTTACCATGATGAGAATACTTATCAGTCTTATTGATGCGCTTGCCGCGCAATGCTAAGGTGGATAACGATTTCCGTAGCGCATACGTCGCTGCGTCACGCTATTCCCGATAACCGCAGGCCTGATTCTGGGCGTTAAACAGGATGAGGGTATCTTCCAGGCTCATGTTAAAACGACTCTTTTCCATCGAGGATTTCTTCGATATCGGTGAACGTTACGGGATTGATTACCATTTCCCGCAGCTGTCATCGTGCCGCGATCGCACGAAAGAAAAGCATATCGTTGTGCAGGGCGATGTCGAAGAGATGACGTTATCCTCCGGTATTTGTCTGACGAACTCTAACGTGCGTGTGTTGCAGCCTTACGAATCTACGTCTTTGCACTGCTGCCCGTTTTATACGCTGGTGGTGCTGGAAGGATGTGTCGCGCTGCGCCTGAACGGTAAAGAGTTTGTCGTGCGGTCTGGTATGGCATTTAGCACCCGACTGGGTGACCCGCTCGTCATGAACGCCAGCCACCTTGCGGATCACCATCTTCGTACCGTATCGCTGGGGATTTTTCCCGCAACGTTTGCTCTGGAGCCGCTCTTAGGCCTACTGCTGAGTGAATGGGAACAGAGCGGTAATCCGGCCTTTTTATGGCAGGTTCCCGGCTATTTGTTATCGGGGTTACAACATGCGCTTGAAAACACCACTCCGGGATTATCGCGCCAGCTTATGCTGGAAGGGGTGATGCTACAACTGCTGGGGCATGGTTTGTCATTTGGCCAACGTGGGGGAGAACGACGCATATTGCCTCCGCCCGGCGAACAGGATCGGCTGGAGAATGTTCGGCGACGTCTGGCGCAACAGCCTGAAAAAGAGTACACCCTCAATGAACTGGCGCAACTGGCTGCGATGAGCACCAGTAGCCTGCGTACCAAGTTTCGTCAGGCATATGGTCATTCTGTCTTTGACTACCTGCGCGACTGTCGGCTGGAGCTATCCCGACGCTATCTGGCGCAAGGATATAGCGTTCAGCAGGCCGCCTGGATGTCGGGCTACCAGCACGCCACCAACTTTGCTACGGCTTTCCGGCGACGTTACGGCATTGCGCCGAGCGATGCGCGCATCGCCAGCTAGTCCTTCCTTCCTTTCTTAATCAATGCATTGACCCTGTTTACGCCAGGCATTGCCACTTTGCTGCCCGGTTGGCGTCTTTCCGCTGAGTTCCCATTTTGTCATTGCGCATACGTAAGCTGTCACTGCGCATAGCTATCGCCAGACCAAAAACGGTAATAATTCTTATTTACAATAATAAGGTCTGTGGAGATTCCCATGTTCAGAAAAACGCGGCTGGCGCTGGTGGTTGGCTGTTTCACCAGTGGATTTACTGTGTCGGCACTCGCGCAGGATACGCCATCCTCTTCTTCTCAGGGCGATACGCTAGTCGTGACGTCTCAAACACAACGCGGTGCAACCAAGTTGGAAACGCCCGATATTGAGACTCCTCAGGCCGTTTCTATCATTACGCGCGATCAAATTCAGGAACAAGGGGCGACCAGCGTTCGGCAGGCGGTCGGCTATACACCGGGCGTGTTCAATAATCAGATTGGTGCTTCTAACCGCTTTGATTATATGGTGCTGCGCGGCTTTTCTGACGGCAGTCTGGATAACGTCTATCTCGACGGGCTGAAGATGATGGGGGATACCAACTCTCATAGCTCGCTGGTGGTCGATCCTTGGTTTCTTGACAGCATTGAAGTGGTTAGAGGCCCCGCGTCTGTACTCTATGGACGTTCTTCACCGGGCGGAATTGTGGCGCTGAATTCTCGTCAGCCTTCGTTCGACCGCAGCGGACAGATCAAACTGTTTGCGGGCAATAATGCGCAGCGTGGCGCAGCATTTGACGTTACTGGTCCGCTGGACGATGACGAGCGGTTTGCGTTCCGTCTGGGTGGAATTGTGCGCGAAGCCGATACGCAGTTCAAAAAGACCAAAGAAGAGCGCTATGCGATTGCGCCTAGTCTGCTGTGGCGGATTTCCGACAAGACGCGTCTGGAATTCATGGCTTACCTGCAACGTGATCCTGAAGGCGGTAGCCACTCTGGCCTACCGTATGAAGGCACCGTGGTGGCGCATAACGGGCGGAAAATCTCGAACACCTTCTATGAAGGGGAAGAGAATTATGAGAAATACGACCGTAAGCAAAACATGGTGGGATACAACTTTGAGCATGGCTTCGATAGCGGTTGGGCGGTGCGTCAAAAGCTGCGTTACCTGCGCACTAAAGTCCATTTAGATCAGGTCTACGCCTATGGCTGGACGCAGCCGAGCGCGGATACGCTGACTCGTTACTACTCCGGTTCCCGTGAATCGCTGTCTGCGTTAACGTTAGATAATCAGCTTGATGGCAGTGTGGATACGGGCGCAGTAAATCATCGCCTGCTGGTGGGGATCGACTATCAGCAACGTAATAATAATGTGGACTGGCCCTCAGGCTCCTTCCCGGAAATCGACGCATTTAACCCTGTTTACGGTTCGGGTCCAACTGCAATGTCCAACACGCTGGAAAAACATAAACTGCAACAGACGGGGATCTATCTACAAGATCAAATGAGCTGGGAGCGCTGGCGCTTAACGCTGGGTGGTCGCCACGATCGGGTGAAAGTAACCCACGTTAACCATACCAATGGCACACATAGTGAACTTGATAAAAACAACTTTAGCTCGCGTGCGGCCTTGCTCTATCTGTTTGATAACGGTTTTGCACCGTATATCAGCTATTCTACGGCCTTTACGCCGACCAGCTTCGCTGATGATAACGGCAACGTGCTGGAGCCGATGAAAGGTAAACAGTGGGAAGCGGGGATGAAGTATCAGCCGGAAGGCTCTCAGGATCAGTACAGTCTGTCGGTCTTCCGTATTAATCAGAAAAATGTCGCCACGAAAGTTCAGCCTAACGATCCTTACCGCTCCGTTGGTGAAATCGAATCGGAAGGGGTAGAGCTGGAGGCGGTGAACCATATTACCGATAATCTGCGTCTACAAGCGGCTTATACCTATACGGATATTCGCTATAAGAAAAGCAGCGTGGCTGAGCAAGGAAAACGTGCCGTATACGCGCCACGCAATCAGGCCAGCGCCTGGGCCAGCTATGATGTGAAAAGCGGTCTATTGGATGGCCTGACCATTGGCTCCGGTGTGCGTTACGTGAACGGTGTGACCTCCGATCGCGCCAACACCCATACGCTGCCTTCCTATACGCTGGTGGATATGGCGGTAGGATACGACCTCTCGAAAGTGGGTCTGAAAGGGCTGAGTGCGCAGCTTAACGTCAACAACCTGACCGATAAACGCTATGTAGCGGCCTGTAACTCGCTGGAGTTCTGTTACTTCGGTGCAGAGCGCAGCGTAGTCGGCAGCGTCCTATACACTTTTTGATATTTGATAGCACAGGTAGTCACTTTACTATCTGTGCTACTTATTTTTACTAAAAAAATATATTTCTATTCGTGGGATGAAGCTATTACACTCATAACGAGTTGGTAAAGCTCGTCGGCTCTATTTGTTGAACCAACGGCCCCGCGTTCTCTTGCCATTAATTTATGCTCAGGTAAGTTAGAGCTTGCGTATATTATAAAGGGTGTTCGAATATTTTTTTGTCTTATTTTTTCTAGCAATATATAACCTTCATTATCGCCTTCTTTTCTTCCCATGTCGGAAATAATTACCGAGAATTTATTATGTTCCAACTCAAATAATGCATCGTCAGTTGAGAGAGATAATGAAAATTTGATACCTTGTGCTTCAAAGGCCGTTCTTTCATAGACATTGTTCTCGGGATGATCATCTACCCAAAGGATTCGATTTCTCCATGCTCTAGTAGATGATTCCTTTTGAGGATTTTGTAATACAAGATCAACTATCTCATTGAGTTGAAATATTGGTGTATTTGTGTTTTCTTTCCCATCTTTTGTCATCGCAATACTAAGAGATGCTATCGAAACTAACTGTGTTTTAAGGTAATTATCTTCATTTTTAAAATCTGCAGGGCCATATAGCTTTTGATGATGCCATCCGACCAACCATAAAAACCCTAAGAATACGACAAAAGGGAACGTAATCATGAAATATATTAATAGAGAAACATGGTCTTGTATATTACTTCCAAAAGTAACAACAAATGACGCTATGGCGTACACTAGTACAATAAACAATGCAATAATACCCAATGGGCTTTTGGTGAAGCCCATTGCAGAACCCATAAACTTATCCACATCCATGCTGCTAGTCTCATTTTGTTATTTGTCGCAAGTCTAATATATCAATACAGACCAATCACTTTCCACCACAATAAACCCGCTCCCATAAAGATCGCCTGATTCACCAGACTGACGACAAAGCCAGTGCGCCACCAGACGGCAGTAGGCACGTAGCCAGCACCGAACAGAATGGGGCCGCGAGCGTGAGTATATTGCGTCAGCGAGCAGTACAGGCTACTGGTAAATGCCAGCATGAACGCCATCGGCACAGCTGGAATGTTCAGGTTGATCCCGACACCGAGGAACACCGCAAAAAGTGCGGCGATCTGCGCATTGCCGCTAGCGAAGAAATAGTGGGTGTAGAAATAGGCCGCATTCAGCAGTAGCAGTACCAATACCCAGCTTGTTCCCTGCATCAAATGGCCAATATTGCTGCCGATGAGATCGCCGAACCAGTTGGTGAAGCCAAGCTTTTTCAACTGATTTGCCATCATCAGCAGGGCGGCGAACCAAATTAGCGTATCCCAGGCACCTTTCTCGCTCTTCACGTCTTCCCAGCTTAGTACGCCGGTTAACAGCAGGAAGGAAAGCCCGACGAAGGAGGCGGTCGTCGCATCCACACCTAAGCGGTCGCCAAAAATCCACAATACCAGCAGCAGGATAACGGTGAAGGCCATGAGCCACTCACCACGGCTCATGCTACCCATCTTTTCCAACTCTGCGACGGCCAGCTTTGGCGCATTCGGCGTATGGCGAATTTCCGGTTTGGTCAGCCAATAGACGAGCAGCGGGACCACCGCCAGAGAGATTAGGCAGGGGACGAGCGCCGCCAGAAACCAGCTTCCCCAGGTAATGGTAACGCCTGCGTTGGCCGCGAGCTTCACTGCCAGCAGGTTGCCAGTATAGGCAGTCATAAACAGCGCCGCCGTCACGTCGTTAACGTTACCGATACAGGTAATCAGGAAGGTCCCAATCTTACTGCGCGACGCGTCTTCCGGCTTGGAATCAAAGCTACGCGACAGCGAATCGGCAATCGGATAAATAATCCCGCCGCAGCGAGCGGTGTTGCTCGGCATCGCGGGGGAAAGCACCAGATCGGCAAAGGCCAGACCGTAAGCTAGTCCGAGAGTCCGTTTTCCTAGCAGACGGATCATCTGCAAGGCGATACGGCGACCCAGCCCCGTTTTGATAAAGCCGCGTGCGATCATGAAGGCGACAACAATCAGCCAGATCAGCGAGCTGTTCAGATCGCTGAGAGCCGTTTGTATCGCGCCGCTGGCCGTTTTATCTCCCGCGGCGTACGTCAGTGCAAAGAGCGTAATACTGATAATACCGATTGCGCCAATTGGGAGAACGTTAGCAACAATACAAACGATTGTAGCCACGAAGATGACGGCAGAGTGCCAGGCGGCGGGGTTTAAGCCTGTTGGGGGTTCCATTTGCCAAAAAAAAGCGGCGATGGCAAGAATAACGATCAGTGGGAACCAGTTTAGTCCATACGAGGTTTTGGTCTTCATCCATTTTCCTTACTAAAAAGTCAGAAGGATTGTAGGGCATACGCTAACATACTCAATTTGCTAAATATTAAGCATGCTTAAAGTTTTCTAAGCATATAACCCATAAGAGTTATAGAGATAAAAAGAGCATAGCGTTAACCGGAAAAGACGTGAGGTGAAATTGTCGGCTTATTGATTTGGATTCTGTTTTTTAAATATTGTGAGTTAATTAACTTTAATCATTAATTGATGTTACGTGATTTTTCTCTGACGCGGGTTGCCTCGCAGTACCGCCCGCCAACATCTGGTAAGATGGTTGTTCATTACCTCATCAATACACCGTATTCACCAATACCGTGTATTTCCCAACACATGGTTTAACTGGAGGCGCGGACTTTTTGTTAACACTGCTGAATCTCCTCTCTGCGATTGCGTTACTGGTGTGGGGCACTCACATTGTGCGTACCGGTATCATGCGGGTTTATGGCACCCAGTTACGACGGGTTCTCAGCGATAGCGTTGAGAAAAAACCGTTGGCTTTTATGGCCGGGATTGGCGTAACCGCGCTGGTGCAGAGCAGCAATGCGACTGCTTTGCTGACCACCTCTTTTGTCTCACAGGGGCTGGTGGCATTAACCCCTGCGCTGGTGATTATTCTTGGGGCGGATGTCGGTACGGCACTGATGGTGCGAATTCTGACGTTCGATCTGTCCTGGCTTTCTCCGCTGCTGATTTTTTTTGGCGTGGTATTTTTCCTCAGCCGTAAACAGATGCGAGTCGGCCAGATTGGTCGCGTGGCGATTGGGCTGGGGCTGATTTTGCTGGCGCTGGAAATGATTGTCGTTGCTGCGGCTCCGATCACGCAAACATCGGGCGTGAAGGTACTGTTTTCGTCATTGACGGGCGACGTCATGCTGGACGCCTTGGCTGGCGCGCTGTTTGCGGTGATTACCTATTCCAGCCTGGCGGCGGTGCTGTTGACGGCAACCTTGACGGCAAGTGGCGTGATCTCGCTGGAAGTGGCGATGTGTCTGGTCATCGGTGCCAATCTGGGTAGCGGATTACTGACGATGATGAGCACCTCGACGCAGAATGCGGCAGGCCGACGCGTGGCGCTCGGCAGCATGCTGTTCAAGCTGATCGGCTGCTTGGTTGTGCTGCCGCTGGTTGAACCGCTTTCGCGCTGGCTGACGCGCATTCCGTTAAGTGCCGAAGAGTTGGTTATCTACTTCCACCTGTTCTACAACCTGATTCGTTGCCTGCTGCTGATTCCGCTTACCGGCGTGGTGGCGCGTCTGTCCTGTGCGATGATTGCTGACTCGCCGCAGGTTGATCTCCAGATGAAGCCTCGTCATCTGGATACCAGCTCACTGGATACCCCTGCGCTGGCGCTGACCAATGCCGCGCGAGAAACGCTGCGAATTGGCGATGTGCTGGAGCAGATGCTGCGCTTGTACCGTGAAGTCTTGCAGGGCGACCATATGCAGCGGAGGGAGATCCGTCGGCTTGATGATGATGTCGATATCCTTTATACCGCAATTAAGCTCTATCTGGCGCAGATTCAGAAAGACGGGTTGGATGAACGAGATTCTCGACGCTGGGCAGAAGTTATCGAAGTGGCGCTGAATCTGGAGCAGGCGGGAGATATTATCGAACGCATGGCTGATGACATCGCCAATCATTCATCTGGCGTGCGCATGGCGTTTTCTGCGCAGGGGCTGGAAGAGTTGAACCAGTTGCATGAACAACTACTGGCGAATCTGCGTCTGGGGCTGTCAGTTTTCCTGTCGGAGGACGTCACCAGCGCGAAACGTCTGCGCCGTGCCAAACACCGCTTCCGCATTATGAACCGCCGTTATGCGCATGCGCATGTCGATCGCTTACATCAGCACAACGTACAGAGTCTGGAAACCAGTTCGCTCCATTTGAGCTTACTCGGAGACATGAACCGATTGAATTCGCTGTTCTGTGCGGTGGCGTACAACGTTCTGATTGTGCAGCAGGATGGAGATGAAGAGCGCGAAGAATCACCGTTAACATTGTGATTCCTTTGGTGGAAGGTGATAGTCATCGTTATGCGGACTAAGAGATCGTTTCGTGCGCCATAATACTGCCATTTTCATGCTACTTCCTAGCACACGCCCGACACGGGGCGGTTCAATCGCCGCTCGCCCCGTGACCCCTTGGCTTTCGGCGGAAATTATGCCGCTGACGCGGTTCCATCGGTGCTCCTGACCGCTAGTCGAGCCGCCAGTGACGCGTTCCAGACGCGGCACTGGCTTTCGCGACGTCCTGTCGCTCACTCGGCGGCCAAGACCACCGATGCATAATTTTTGACGCCGGATAAGGGCAAAATCCGCGCTCACATAAAATGTGACTAAGAGACAGCGCGGAGAGAGCGAATTTACTCGAACAGGCTGCGGTGCAGCGTCTGCACTACGCGCTCGGCATCGTCACCGGGTACGAGGAAGCACAGGTTGTTGCTGCTGGCGCCGTAGCAGATCAGGCGAATGCGGAAAGGTTCCAGCACGCCAAACACTTCTTTCCCTACGCCACAGGCCTGAGACAGCTTGTTGCCGATCAGCGCAACCAGCGACAGATTCTCTTCAACCTCAACCCGACATAGCGATGACAGCTCGGTCAGCAAGGCGCTGGACAGCAGACTGCCGCCCGTTGAGGTGGAGCCGGTCGTATCGAGCGTGAGCGCCACGTTGACTTCTGATGTGGTGATCAGGTCAACGGAGATATTGTGACGCGCCAAAATGCTGAAAACTTCGACCAAAAAGCCGCGTGCGTGCAGCATGTTCAGGCTGTATAGCGTGAGCAGCGTTTGCTTACGACGTAGCGCCAGCGCGCGGAACAGCGGCGGGTTTTCGGTTTTATTGCACACCAGCGTACCGCCAGCAGCCGGATCTTTGCTGGAGCCGACGAACACCGGAATGTCGCTGCGAACCGCAGGCAATAGCGTGGCTGGGTGCAGGACTTTCGCGCCAAATGTTGCCATTTCAGCGGCTTCTTCAAACATGATTTGATCGATGCGTTTTGCCGTCGGCACCACGCGTGGATCGGTAGTGTAGATGCCAGGAACGTCGGTCCAGATATCAATCCGGCTGACGTTGAGCGCTTCGCCCAGCAGTGCTGCCGTATAATCGCTACCGCCACGGCCCAGTGTGGTCGTGCGGCCTTTTGCCTCGCTGCCGATAAAGCCTTGGGTAATCACCAGGCCTTGTTCAAGGCGCGGCTGCAACTGGCTACGAGTTAGCTCGCCCAGCACGCTGCAATCCGGCTGTGCACGGCCAAAGTGATCGTCGGTACGCATGATTTTGCGCACATCAAACCACTCTGCAACGACATTACGCTGACGCAAAATTTCGACAAACAGCAGGGTAGACATCAGTTCGCCATGGCTGACCAATTCGTCGGTCAGGGCGTTAGACGTGGCGAGCGCGGCGGCTTCAGACAGCGTGGTAACATTGTCCAGCATGCGATCAATCTCATCGCGAATAACGCTTTGATTGGTCAGCTTATCGATGATGGCGTATTGAATTTGGCGAATTTTCGCCAGATGTTCGGCGCGCGTTTCCGGCGTTTGACCTTCCGCGAGCGCGACCAATAAATTGGTAATGCCAGCCGATGCCGACAGCACAACAACGCGTACATTTGGATTCGATAACACCACATCGGCGCTGCGGTTCATGGCGTCAAAGTCCGCCACGCTGGTGCCGCCAAATTTAGCAATAACGGTAGAGTTCGCGCTTGCGGATACTTCAGTTGCAGACATGTCAAAAAACCTCGTGTCAGGGGTAGGCTGTTTTCAGTAAACAGCATTCCATTAATCAACCTTGGCACAGGGGGAGAGCAGAAGTAGGGGGCAGGCGTAGAAAATGACTACGATACACCCAGAAGCGCTCCACCTTGCTGAACGTCCATCAGGACGAATTCGGTGACAACCCAGAGGATTCAGCCTCTGTAGTCGATAGGGTGAAAGCCGTATTTCACCGCATCTCGGCGTCGCTCCCCCTCGGATATCATCAGCGGATTACGGTTCCTCCGATATCTTACCTGGGCGACGCGCCTCTTCTGGCTTGCACACCGAGTGTGCAAGTACGGTGTTAGAAATAACGGGTTATGCGGTTTCTGTCAATAAACAATCTGTCAGTAACTACAGGGCATGAACCGCTTTTAGCAAGAAAAGGGATCTCAATTGGGATTTTAAGGGATACAATCGGTTCAGTCACTTTGAACTCATGCTTAGAGAGAAAGTCGCATTATGAAAAATATCAATCCAAGCCAAACTGCCGCCTGGCAGGCATTACAAACCCATTTTGACGCGCTGAAAGACGTGCAAATCAGCGAGCTGTTTGCACAAGATAGCGACCGTTTCGCGCATTTTTCCGCAACGTTCGACGATCAGATGCTGGTGGATTACTCCAAAAACCGCATCACCGCCGAAACCATGGAAAAACTGCACGCGCTGGCGCGGGAAACTGACCTGTCTGCGGCGATTCACGCCATGTTTGCTGGCGAGAAAATCAACCGCACGGAAGATCGCGCCGTTCTGCACGTTGCTCTGCGTAACCGCAGTAACACGCCGATTCTGGTAGATGGCAAAGATGTGATGCCGGAAGTCAACGCGGTGTTGGCGAAGATGAAAGATTTCAGCGAACGCGTGATCGGCGGCGAGTGGAAAGGCTATACCGGAAAAACGATTACCGACGTGGTTAACATCGGTATCGGCGGCTCCGACTTAGGCCCGTTCATGGTAACGGAAGCGCTGAAGCCTTATAAAAACCACCTTAATATGCACTTTGTCTCCAACGTTGACGGCACGCATATTGCTGAAACGTTGAAGCCGCTGAACCCAGAAACCACGTTGTTCCTGGTTGCCTCTAAAACCTTCACCACGCAGGAAACTATGACCAACGCGCACAGCGCGCGCGACTGGTTCCTGAAAACGGCGCAGGACGAGAAACACGTTGCCAAGCACTTTGCTGCGTTGTCCACCAACGCGAAAGCCGTCGGCGAATTTGGTATCGATACCAACAACATGTTCGAGTTCTGGGATTGGGTCGGCGGACGTTACTCCCTGTGGTCGGCGATTGGGTTGTCGATCATTCTCTCTCTGGGCTTTGAGAATTTTGAAAAGCTGCTCAGCGGCGCGCATGCGATGGACAAGCATTTTGCTTCCACCCCTGCGGAGAAAAACCTGCCCGTGCTGTTGGCGCTGATCGGCATTTGGTACAACAATTTCTTCGGTGCAGAAACCGAAGCGATTCTGCCGTATGACCAATACATGCACCGCTTTGCTGCCTATTTCCAGCAAGGGAATATGGAATCCAACGGGAAATCAGCCGATCGCAACGGTAATCCGGTAGATTATCAGACTGGGCCGATTATCTGGGGTGAGCCGGGCACGAATGGCCAGCACGCCTTCTACCAGTTGATTCATCAGGGCACCAAACTGGTTCCGTGTGATTTCATTGCACCGGCCGTTAGCCATAACCCATTGAGCGATCACCACAGCAAGCTGCTGTCTAACTTCTTTGCACAGACCGAAGCGCTGGCGTTTGGTAAGAGCCGTGAGGTTGTTGAAGCCGAGTTTGCGGCGGCAGGAAAAAGTGCCAAAGAGGTGGAACATGTCGCGCCGTTTAAAGTATTTGAAGGCAACCGCCCGACTAACTCCATCCTGCTGCGCGACATTACGCCATACAGCCTAGGCGCGCTGATCGCACTGTATGAGCACAAGATCTTTACTCAGGGCGCGATCCTGAACATCTTCACGTTCGATCAGTGGGGCGTGGAGTTAGGTAAGCAACTGGCAAACCGTATTCTGCCAGAGCTGGAAAATGACAGTACGATCGACAGCCATGACAGTTCCACCAACGGGCTGATCAACCGCTTCAAAGCGTGGCGTAACTAATCGGGCCTGTGCCCTTTGGTTTTTCAATCGCAAGGAGGAAGACATGCAGGTTCGTATTTTGTTAGGTCTATCAGCGGCAGTTTTACTGGCGGGATGTAGTAGCAGCAGTCAACTTAGCGCGGCTGGGCAGGCCGTGACGTTCACGGATACCAAGCCAGGAAGCGAATGTCAGCTGTTGGGGCAAGTTAGTGGTAGTCAGTCTAACTGGCTGGCGGGTAACCATAGCGACGGCAGTGCTATGCGCGGTGCAGCAAACGATCTGCGTAATAAATCGGCGGCGATGGGCGGTAATACTATTTATGGTGCAACCAGCCCGAGTGAAACCTTCTGGTCAAGCTTTGCGCCGCTAGACAGCAAGATGAACGGCAGCGTTTACAAATGTCCTTAAGCTAAAGAAAAACCGGGTGAGAGTGGGGGAAACCTGCTCTCACCTTATTTTTACCCACCCAGTGTTATAGCTCAGCGTCGTCCTGATGCTGCTTCATCCCTAAATCCAGCGGCGTTTTGCTGGCTTCGCCCCCGATTTCCCGCGCCAGACGTGGCACCAGATAGCCGGATACCTTCTTCATTAGCGCTTTGACTAAGACGCGAGCTTCATTGTCATCCACCAGAAAATGGGCAGCACCCTGGACTTTATCCAGTACGTGCAGGTAATAAGGCAGAATACCCGCATCAAATAATGCATTACTGAGCCGAGCCAGCGTCTCTGCGTTGTCATTCACGCCACGCAGCAGCACGCTTTGATTGAGCAATGTCACGCCTGCGCGGCGCAAACGCGCCATACTTTGTGTTAAATCAGGATCAATTTCCTGCGCGTGGTTAATATGCGTCACCAGCAGCACCTGAAGTGAACTGCGGGACAGACGATCGCACAGCGCGTCGGTAATGCGTGCGGGGATAACCACAGGCAAGCGGCTGTGAATACGCAGGCGTTTCAGATGTGGGATGTGTTCCAGCTCGGTGATCAGCCAGTCCAGTTCGTGGTCTTTGGCCATCAGCGGGTCGCCGCCGGAAAAAATGATCTCATCCAGCTCAGGGTGTTGGCGGATATAATCCAGCGCCTGACGCCAGTTTGCCTTGTTACCCTGATTATCCTGATACGGGAAATGGCGGCGAAAGCAGTAGCGGCAGTTTACCGCGCAGCCGCCTTTAACCAGCAGCAGGGCGCGGTTGTGATATTTGTGCAGTAGCCCCGGTACGACGCTGTGTTGCTCATCAAGTGGATCATGCGTGAAGCCCGGAGTGACGATAAACTCCTCGCGCGCGGTCAATACTTGTAGCAATAACGGATCGTCAGGATTACCTTTTTGCATCCGGGCGGCGAATGCGCGTGGTATTCGCAGAGCAAAAAGCCTACGTGCATCATTGCCTTGCCGGAGTTTTGCGTGATCGTTCAGTGCCAAAAGTTGCAGTAATTCATCAGGATCGGTAATTACGTCTGCAAGTTGCTGCAACCAATCTTCTCTGGAAGGTATATTTAGGGTTACAATGTGTGCCATTTTTTTGGCTTCGTACCAGTATTAAAATTGTAGAGGGCCTTTATGGCGACTTATTCTAGCAACGATTTCCGTTCCGGTCTTAAAATCATATTCGAAAGCGAGCCGTATGCTATCGAATCCAGTGAATTTGTGAAGCCGGGTAAAGGCCAGGCTTTTGCTCGTGTAAAAATGCGTCGCCTGTTGACGGGCTCTCGCGTTGAAAAAACCTTCAAGTCTACCGACTCAGTAGAAGGTGCAGACGTAGTAGATACCAACATGAACTACCTGTATAACGACGGTGAGTTCTACCACTTCATGCACCCTGAGACGTTTGAACAGCATCAGGTTGAAGAGAAGACCGTTGGTGATTCTGCAAAATGGCTACAAGACAACGCAGAATGTATCGTTACGCTGTGGGATGGTCGCCCGATTACCGTTCTGCCGCCGAACTTCATCGAAGCTGAAATCACTGATACCGATCCGGGCCTGAAAGGCGATACCGCAGGAACCGGTGGTAAGCCAGCAACACTGAGCACCGGCGCCGTGGTTAAAGTGCCATTGTTTGTACAGATCGGCGAAGTTGTCAGAGTTGACACGCGTTCTGGTGAGTACGTTTCACGCGTTAAGTAATTAATGCGAAAAAAGCCGACCTTCTGTGAAGGCGGCTTTTTTAATTCATATTTTCCTCTCTAAAGTTCCCCGTTGCTTTGCTCTTCATCCGAAAAAACCTCCACAAGAATCAAAATTGGCTACGCTTAAAAAGCAGTCCTTTCGTACCGTTGAAATCCTATTCTCATAAAGAAGGAACCGAGTATGTTGAAGAAAGCATTTGTTGCCATTTTCTCTCTGGTTATTCTCTCTGCAGTGGTTGGGTGTAATACCACCCGAGGTGTTGGGGAAGATGTTGAGGCGGGTGGTAAGGCCATTCAGCGCAGCGCCCAATAGCCTATACCCGTTATACTTCACGCTGCATGTGTGTTGGCTTTCCTCGCTCACCCCAGTCACTTACTGATGTAAGCTCCTGGGGATTCTCTGCGTCGCCGCCTGCATGCAACTCGAATTATCTAGGGTATGATTTAGGAAATAAGTCGTAATAACTTTTCCGAGTGGAAGAAAATGCCGTGATGGCGTTTTCTTCCACTCGGCGAGATAATGTGAAAGTGGATCACTCGGAGAAGTAATAATGTCGCCTCTTTTCATTACTGTCGGCATGCTGACGTTGAGCAATATATTTATGACGTTCGCTTGGTACGGGCATTTGCGCTATTTCAGCGGCCGAACCTGGATAATTGCTGCGTTGATCAGTTGGGGGATCGCATTATTTGAATACCTCTTACAGGTACCTGCAAATAGGATTGGTTATCAGGTAGCCTCCGCCGGTCAATTGAAAATATTGCAGGAAGTGCTCAGCCTTTCCGTATTTATCCCTTTCTCCATATACATTTAAAAAGAGCCGTTCCGCACCGATTATATTTGGGCGGGGTTATGCCTGCTGGGCGCGGTTTTCTTTATGTTTCGCGATAAGATTATGGGATAACGCACCGTTTCATTTTCGTATTACGATCAGGTTACTGATTGACCCAAATGAGCGCCTCTGTCGGGAAGCCGTAGCGTTTGGCTGTGGCGACCAGTTTGTCGCGTGTCGTGGCATCTAACGTTGGCGTGCGTGAGAGAATCCACAGGTAGTCACGGTTTGGCCCGCAAATCAGGGCGTAGCGGTAGTCGTCATCCAGTTCAATGATGTTATAACCACCATAGAACGGCCCGAAGAACGACACTTTTAGCGCCCCGCTCTGAGGTGACCCCGTGAAATATGCCTTCCCGATGCTTTCTTTCCATTCCTGTTTTTCGACGTTAAAGCCACGATTGATAACCTTGATACCGCCGTCATCCCGCGGGCTGTAAGTTGCAGTAACGCGCTCCAGATTACGCTCAAAGCGGTGATCGAGGCGGGCGATTTCATACCATGTACCGAGGTAACGATTGACGTCAAAATTTTCCACGACGGTGACGTTATCGGGGGGCGTTACGCTACAGGCGACGGAAACGAGTGCCACTAGCGCGGCAATGCATGCTTTCCCGCATCGTCTGATTTTGAAGATAAGAGGTTTGAGGAAAGTGGTGTTAAAGCGAATAGCGCTAAAGGGCATCATATTGACGTCTCATCGTTTTTTATCTCTGTTCCAGTGTAGACGATGGGCGTAAGCAGGTGGAGAAATATACGGCCTGTATTACACAGGCCGTTAAGTACGGTGTTACATTTGCAGCGTTATGCCTACAGCGTGACGACACCGATGACGGTGACGACGGTTAGGATTGCCGCCAGACCATAGAACACCCATTTCCCGGCAGGAACGTGGATTTTCAGGTCATGCATTGCGTGGTGAATACGGTGCAGGCCGCACCAGAGCGGTAACACAATCATCAGCAGTAAAAATACGCGGCCGATAAAGCTCTGGCTGAACGCGGCGATGCGCTCATAGGTTAACGCGTCTGGGAACAGCCCCAGAGGCAGCATCACACCGACCAGCAGGATGATTACCGGAGCGAAGAATGCGCTCCACATCCCACCAGCACCGAACAGGCCCCAGAAAGGAGGTTCGTCGGAACGTTTTGGCGTTGGGTTAATCACGTTATTTCTCCTGTTCAGAATAGTAAGGCGATCGCCAGAACGGCTACGGTTACCACCACGGTGACAGCCCAAAGCCCTTTAATAATTGGCTCCGGCCCCATTTTTTCGTCTTTAATGACGATGATGCTTGCCTTCGGTGCCAGCTCAAACCAGGTTTTGGTGTGCAGCGCAGCAGCCAGCAGAGCCACGATATTAATCAGCAGTACCAGCGGGTTTTGCAGGAAGCTGACGAAGTTTGCCCAGCCTTCAGGCCCGTTTTTCAGTGCGAAAATGCCGCACATCAAGACGATGCTAAACCAGACGGCAGGAACAGCAGTCCCTTCACGCAACATATAAAAGCGGTAGAACCCCAGCTTTTTCCACCAGGTCGGTGACATGCCGCGAACATACGCTTTACGTTTAGTTGTCATCCTTGTCCCTCCTTATTGTGGTTTCAGCATGGCGATCATGAAGTCTTTCGCGCTTTCGACTTTACCTTGCTGGATGGCAGCGGCAGGGTCGACGTGCTTCGGACACACTTCTGAGCAGTAGCCCACAAACGTACAGGACCAGACGCCGTTATTACCGTTCAACTGCGCCATACGCTCTTTCTTGCCGTGATCGCGATTGTCCAGGTTATAACGGTGCGCCAGCGTAATCGCAGCCGGGCCGATGAACTCAGGGTTCAGGCCGAACTGCGGACACGCTGCATAGCACAGACCACAGTTAATACAGCCGGAGAACTGGTGATACTTCGCCATTTGCGCGGGGGTCTGCTTATTCGGGCCGTCAGCAGGTTTACGATCGTTGCCGATGATATACGGCTTGATAGCTTCCAGACTCTCGATGAAGTGGGTCATGTCGACCACCAGATCGCGCTCAATAGGGAAGTTGCCCAGCGCTTCGACCTTCAGACCGTTCGTGTATTCACGCAGAAAGGTTTTACAGGCCAATTTCGGGACCTTATTCACCATCATGCCGCAGGAGCCACAGATTGCCATACGGCAGGACCAGCGGTAAGAGAGGTCCGGTGCCAGGTTATCTTTGATATAACCCAGCGCATCCAGCAGGGAAGTCTGCGTGTTGTACGGGACGTCGAATGTCTCAAAATACGGTTCGCTGTCCTGTTCAGGGTTATAGCGCATGACTTCCATTTTCAGGGTTTTGATCATCTCAGCCATTCGCCTGCTCCTTCTTACTTGCTTCCTGAGCATCGCCTTCTGCACCGTATACGCGTTTGGCCGGTGGCAGTTTGGTAATCTTCACATCGCTATACTCCAGACGAGGTGCCCCTTCTGGGTTATAGAACGCCAACGTATGCTTCAGGAAGTTAACGTCATCACGCTCGGTGCAGCCATCATCCAGACGCTGATGCGCACCGCGGGATTCTTTACGGTTGATTGCCGAGTGCGCCATACATTCTGCAACATCCAGACTGTGGCCCAGTTCAACGGTGTACAACAGATCGGTGTTGAACACGCTGGAGCGGTCGGTGATTTTCACGCGTTTAAAGCGTTCTTTCAGCTCCGCCATCTTATCGACGGTTTTCTGCATCAGGTCGGTGGTGCGGTAAATACCACAGCCTTCTTCCATCGACATGCCCATTTCGTCACGGATTTTCGCCCAGCTCTCGGTGCCTTCCTGATTCATCAGGTCATGCAGACGCTGTTCGATGTCGCGCGTTTGTGCGTCCAGCACGGTACCGTTGGCTGGTGCTGCCGCCTGTGAACGTTGTACGGCATGCTCACCTGCGACGCGCCCGAAGACCACCAGTTCGGCCAGCGAGTTGGAACCAAGGCGGTTCGCACCGTGCAGGCCAACAGAAGAACATTCGCCGACGGCAAACAGGCCTTTGATGCGGGTTTCGCAATTCTGATCGGTTTCAATGCCGCCCATCGTATAGTGTGCGGTAGGACGGATAGGAATCGGCTCCTTCACGGGATCGACGCCGACATAGGCTTTTGCCAGTTCGCAGATGAACGGCAGACGTTCCAGAAGCTTCTTCTCGCCGAGGTGGCGCAAATCGAGATAAACCACATCGCCCAACGGGGTTGAGACGGTGCGGCCTGCGCGCCATTCGTGCCAGAATGCTTGCGATACTTTATCGCGCGGCCCCAGCTCCATGTATTTGTTTTTCGGTTCGCCCAGTGGTGTTTCCGGGCCCATGCCGTAGTCTTGCAGGTAACGGTAGCCGTCTTTGTTGACCATGATGCCGCCTTCGCCGCGACAGCCTTCGGTCATCAGGATACCGGAGCCGGGTAAACCGGTCGGGTGATATTGAACGAATTCCATATCACGCAGCGGAACGCCGTGGCGGAACGCCATGCCCATACCGTCGCCCGTGACGATACCGCCATTGGTGTTATAACGGTACACGCGTCCTGCACCGCCAGTCGCCAGTACCACCGCGTTAGCACGGATTTGAATCAGCGAGCCTTCCATCATGTTGATGGCAACGAGACCGCGTGCCTGGCCGTCATCGACCAGAACGTCGAGGACAAAATGCTCATCAAAACGTTGGATTTGTGGATATTTAAGGGACGTTTGGAACAGCGTATGTAACATATGGAAGCCGGTCTTATCGGCGGCAAACCAGGTGCGTTCGATCTTCATCCCGCCAAAGCGGCGAACGTTGACAGAACCATCGGGTTTACGGCTCCAAGGGCAGCCCCACTGTTCCAGTTGAATCATCTCTTCCGGACAGTGTTTGACGAAGTGCTCAACAACGTCTTGTTCACACAGCCAGTCGCCACCAGATACGGTGTCGTTGAAGTGATAATCAAAGCTATCGTGTTCCTGAGTCACCGCTGCCGATCCACCTTCTGCCGCCACGGTATGGCTACGCATTGGGTAGACTTTTGAGATCAGCGCTATTTTCAGTTGAGGGTTAGCTTCCGCGGCAGCTATTGCTGCTCGTAGGCCAGCACCCCCGGCCCCGATAATGGCCAAATCAGCATTAAAGGTTTGCAATGCATTCCTCCAGTTACTTAAGTTAATTAAGTTAAAATAAAAAAATAATATCTATTCATTTCTGTCTTTATATCCGAGCTTAATATCAAACCCGATTAAAATTGTGTGATAGACGTATAAAGAATAGATAAACCTATAATTTTTGTGTGGGAATGATTATACCGAATTATAGGTAGGCGAAATTTGATGTGATCCTGCATTTTGTGGTTTTTTCAGCAAGTACCGTATTTATTGATAAAAACGTGATCGGAAGGCTTATTTACAGAGAAACGATGCTTTTATTTCTTTAATAACCCTTTTGAGAGGGATATAAGAAAATGATTCACTGGATATAATTTATGGATGCTCTCTTTTCGCCGTCTTTGAAAGGATAGGACACGCTTTGTGGAAAAGCACATCTGGCTTTTTTCCGCTGGAAATTTGGGCTGATGCGGGTAGACTGCACCCCCTGTTTGACTTTGGAGTAAGAACCATGAGCGAGACGACAAGTTGGCAACCTAGTGCTTCTGTCGCTAATTTGTTGAAACGAGCGTCGATAGTTGCCGCTGTCCGACGTTTCTTCACCGATCGTGGAGTGCTGGAAGTCGAAACGCCAGCGATGAGCCAGGCGACGGTAACGGATGTTTTCTTATACCCATTCCAAACCCGCTTCGTTGGCCCCGGTGCTGCGGATGGCATGACGCTGTATTTGATGACTAGTCCGGAATACCATATGAAGCGTCTGCTGGCTGCTGGCAGCGGGCCGATCTTCCAACTGTGTCGCAGTTTCCGCAACGAAGAATCAGGCCGACACCACAACCCAGAATTCACCATGCTGGAATGGTATCGCCCTCACTATGATATGTACCGCCTGATGAATGAGGTCGATGACCTGTTACAGCAGGTACTGGATTGTGAAAGCGCGGAAATGCTCTCCTATCAGCAGGCATTTTTACGCCATCTGGAAATTGATCCTCTTTCTGTCGATAAAGCGCAACTGCGCGAAGCGGCAGAAAAACTCGGGCTGGGCGATATAGCCTGCGGTGAAGACGACCGCGATTCGCTGGTGCAGATGCTGTTTACCTTCGGCGTTGAGCCGAACATCGGGCGCGACAAGCCAGCATTTGTCTACCACTTCCCAGCCACGCAAGCCTCTCTGGCAGAGATCAGCTCGGAAGACCATCGCGTTGCCGAGCGTTTTGAAGTCTATTTCAAAGGGATTGAGCTGGCGAATGGCTTCCGCGAATTGACCGATGCCGATGAGCAGCGTCAGCGTTTCGAGCAGGATAACCGTAAGCGTGCCGCGCGTGGCCTGTCACAGCAGCCGATTGATGAAAACCTGCTGGCGGCGTTGAAACTCGGTCTGCCTGAGTGTGCCGGTGTGGCGCTGGGTGTGGATCGTTTGATCATGCTGGCGCTGAATGCCGAGAAGCTGAGTGACGTGATTGCGTTCTCCGTAGAGCGCGCGTAACCCGTCTGATATAGGGCGGTGCCACATCTGGCCGCCGCCCATTTTCCTCTCTTATAAGCTGCCCGGCGTTCGCTGCCGTGGCGTCAGCGTTTTTCCACTGCGCGACAGATTGTCCATTTTCACTTGGAACGGTGGGAAAGGAAGCTCCAGATTGTGCTTGCGGTAGTTTTCCAGAATCAGCTGATGCAGTTCATGGCGCAGCGGCATTCGGTGCCCCATTTCGGCGGCGAAAACGCGCAGCTCGAAAATCTGAATCCCCTGTTGGAGGTCGACGAGGAAGGCTTCTGGCTCTGGCGTATCCAGAATCAGCGAACAACGCTTCACCGCATCCATGAGCAATTCTGTGACTTCCTGACTGTTCGCATTCGCCGGAGCAGGCACCGTCATGACGACACGGGTGACCGAATCTGACAGCGACCAGTTGATAAACTGCTCGGTGATAAACGCCTTGTTCGGAACGATAATCTCTTTGCGGTCCCAGTCGGAAATGGTGGTGGCGCGGGTATTAATACGCATGACGCTACCCGTGAGATCGCGGATTGTGACGGTATCGCCGATGCGGATCGGTTTCTCGAACAGGATGATCAGGCCTGAGATAAAGTTGGCGAAGATCTCCTGCAAACCAAACCCAAGCCCTACACCCAGCGCAGCAACCAGCCATTGCAGTTTCGACCATTCGATCCCGATGAGTGAGAATCCCATCAGGCAGCCGATCAGCATCAGAATATATTTGCTGATGGTGGTAATGGCGTAGCCGCTACCCGGCGACAGATCCAGATGTTGCAGAATCGCCAGCTCCAGCAGGGCGGGCAGGTTACGCACCAGCTGTGCGGTAACAATGAAAATCAGAATGGCGATGAGCACGGACCCCAGCGTAATCGCCTGCACGCTCTCCACGCCTTTGACCGTGCTAGAGACATCCCACAGGCTGATATTCTCCAGAAACGCGAAAGCCGAATGAATCTCTGACCACAGTGCAATCACGGAAACCAGTGCGATCAACGTCAGAATGGATCGTACCAGTTGCAAGGATTTGGCGCTGATGGCATCCAGATCGACGACGGGTTCTTCCACAGCTTCCGAGCTGCTTTCATGGGATGACGCAGACTGCGGATCTTCTTCACCTTTGGCACGCTGCGCCAGAATTTCCGAACGTCGTTGCTTGGCGCGATCGAAGGCGATGCGACGCCGCTGAATCAGCATCCAACGGCGAATAATGTGGTAAATCACCAACAGGAAGAACCAGATAGAGACAGAGGTTTCCAGTCGCGCTAACAGCGCCTGTGCGGTCGCCAGATAGCCGATGCAGGAGGCCAGCGCGGCAACGAGCGGCACGCCGATCAAGATGTTCCACATCGCGCGGTTAACGGAGTTCTCTCCCGACCCTTCTTTATCCAGATACAGCGGAATACCGGCGCGTTTTAACCCAGCAGTGACCAGACTCAACGCCATACAGAGAAGGATGAAGCAGAGCCGCCCCAGCGTGCTAGAGAACTCGCGATCGTTGAGCTTATCGAAGGTAATCAGCGCCATAATCAGCGGCACGATAAAGGCGATGGAGAGGCGATAATAGCGCATCGCTCTGGCTACGTGCTCTGGCGACCAGCGGAAGTGGACAATAAACAGCCCCTGTGGGTGCGAGAACGAGGCGCTAATCATCACCAGCCACATTAACGGCACGGTGGCGGTGACGCTGTCGCCGATGGCGACAGCAATTGGGTAAGGCCAGGTGTTTTGCAGTCCGTAGCCCAGCGCCGCCCAGAGCACCGGCAGCGGCAGGGCGGTAAGGAGGGACCAGAACACGGTACGTAACGTCAGCATGAAGTGATCGAGCGTGACTTTACCCACGCGGCTGCTGGCACGTTCCATAAATGCATGATAATGACGGCGGGAACTGATGCTGAAGCCAACCAGCAGTAATGCGCCTAACAGCGGCAGCACGGTTTCCTGGCTAGTCACCATCATCACGAGTGCGCTACCCAGCTGTGTCAGCGTATCCAGCGACAGCAGGCGCGTCAGATCCTGCACCAGCTTGATCGGATAGGCGAACGTCACAGGCTCAACATCAGCAACCCAGAACAGATCGCGGTGGGCTGCTTCGCGCGTTTCGGTTAAGGCATCCGCCAGTTGGTTATTGGCGACTTTGAGTTTGGTGAGTTCGAGTATCTGCGAGTCACAGCCGGAGATCAGTGAAGTCAGCAAATCGCGCTGGGTACGCATCTGATCGGTCAGGATACGCTGCTGTGCGCTGGTCAACGGATCGCCGTTATCCTGTTTGGCGTTCTCAAGATCTTGCGGTTTATTAATCAGGTCTTCGAAGTGCAGGCGCTGTACGCGCAGCTGCGCCATATCGCTATCCAGCAACTGAGGTTTGGGCATTTCCGGCAGACGGGCGATCTGTGCCCGCAACGTTTCACCCAATATCGGTGAAACACCGAGCCACTGCGCCTGTTCGCGAATGGTGCTCAGCGCCTGACGAACCTGAATCGTGTGCGTCGCGGCCTGACGTTGCTGAGAGGCGATAAGATCCATCCGCTGGGCTTGTTGATTCAGCGCGACGGATAACTCACGGTTAATCTGTAACTGCTTGCTGATGACAGCGGGTAAATCGCCACTTTGTTCGGCGAGCAGTTCTGTGCGTTCTAATGCCTGCTCGGCTTCACGCTGGCGTAGGTTGTTAAGTCGGCTGCGTAAATCCTGTTGCAGCAGATCCAGCCTGTCGTGACGCTTTTTATACAGTTCGACGCGTAACCGGGATAGCTCCTGACGGTTACTGGCTGAAAGCTGCGCCAGCTCCAGTTCATCCACCCGGCTTTTGCGCAGTGCGGATTCGGCCTGAAGTGCGACGAGCTGCGCTTGCCCCAGCGGGGTGGCGGGCGTACCGAGAGACTGAATACGGCGTTCCGCATCGCTTTGCATGCGGCTGGCTTCAGTTTGCTGCTGCGGAAGCTGGCTCAGTGAATCGCCGATTTCACGCAGCCGATCCTGTTCTTGCTGGAGTTGGCGAGCCTGTTCCAACAACTGACTGCTTGTTTGCAGTAACTGCTGTTCGAGATCGTTGCTGGAGAGACTCTCTGAAATCGACGATGACTTGCCATCTTCGGCATTAAGCTGGCGACGCAGCTCTTGAACCAGTTTGGGGAAATCATCAATGACGCGCTGATACTGTGTGGCGCGTTCCTGCGCCTCTTTGCGATCCTGTAAGGTATTCAGTGCAGCCTGATATTCCTCGACAATTTTCGCTTGATCGGCCGCGCCTTTGTTGGCTTCTGCCTGCTGTAGCTGCTGGCGTAACTGCGACTCATTGGGCGCAGTGGCAGCCAACGCGGCAGTTGATAATAAACATCCCAGAAGAAAAGTCAGAATCAAACGCACGTTAGCTACCTTTTACAAACAACACTTTTACAAGCGACTAAAGTCGGACGTTATTTACGGTGCGTCGGGCTTGTGGCCTGTCTGCACGGTGCCGTTTTCTTCCAGCTCGGTTCCTTCCGGGAAGACAACGGGCGTTTGCTCATCCTGACGGACTTCGGCAAACGGTTCACCCATACGGGTCACACTCATGGTATTAAGATGTGCGGCAAACTGAAGGTCGCCTGCGGTAAACAGGTTAATCACGGTTGAGCCCAGCTTGAAGCGACCCATTTCCTCGCCTTTCGCCAACACGACTGCGCCTTCTTCGCCCGCCTGCGGGTAAGTCCAACGCTTGATGATGCCTTCGCGCGGTGGCGTTACCACGCCTGCCCACACGGTTTCGATACTGCCGACAATGGTCGCACCGACCAGAATCTGTGCCAACGGACCAAACTCAGTATCAAACAGGCAAATGACACGTTCGTTACGAGCAAACAGATTCGGCACATTATCTGCCGTCAGCAGGTTGACGGAGAACAGGTCGCCCGGGACATAAATCATTTCACGCAGCACACCGTCACACGGCATGTGGAGGCGGTGATAATCACGCGGTGAAAGATAAATGGTGGCAAACAGGCCGTCGCGGAACAGATCGGCCATCACATAGTTGCCAGCCAGCAGCGCTTCCAGCGTGTAGTCGTGATTTTTCGCCTGAATCAGCTTGCCGTCGGTAATCGGACCAAACTGTGACAGTACGCCGTCTGCGGGCTGCACCAGACGATGCGCATGCGGATCGACAGGGCGAATACCAGGACGCAGCGGGCGAACGAAAAATTCGTTAAACGTGCGGTAGGATGCAGTATCCGGTTGCTGTGCTTCCTGCATGTTGACGTGGTATTGACGGACAAACAGATCGATCACCAGTTTGGTGAGTTTTCCCGCACGCTTATTTGCTCCCCAGCCCGCTAAGCGGGTCAGCCAGATCTTGGGAAGCCAATACTGTAATTTGATTTTGAGATTATCCAGCACAGTGAGCCTCTTGGGTTAATAGTGCGCCATAAAACAAGCTGTCTGGGGAACACGCTGACGCCGCCAGCGGTAACCCAGAAAGAGAGTAAGCGGATTCACTTACCCTCAAAGGGGGCGCATTGTAACGATGGTCATGATAAATGTCAGTTATCTGTATCCGAAAAGCCTTTACGCGTTTTTACTTGCGCCATGCTTTCCAGAATCCGGTGATAGTTATCAAAGCGCTCTTTAGCAATATCTCCGCGCTCACGTGCGGCATTAATCGCACAGCCCGGATCGTTTTCATGTTTACAATCGCGGAACTTACATGAGCCGATGTATTCACGTAACTCAATGAAACCACTGGTAACTTGTTCAGGTTCCAGATGCCACAGACCAAATTCGCGCACGCCCGGTGAGTCGATCACGTCGCCGCCGTGCGGGAAGTGATAAAGCCGAGAGGCGGTGGTGGTGTGTTGCCCCAACCCTGAGTTATCAGAAACCTCATTGACCAGAATGCGTTCTTCACCCAGTGCGAGCAGCGCATTAAGCAGGCTGGATTTCCCTACGCCTGATTGTCCGGCGAAAATACTGATTCGGTCGGTGAGCGCCTGCTCCAGTTCGGAAATACCTTGTTGGGTATGGCTGGAAACCATCAACACGCGATACTTGAGCGCGCGATAAATATCCATCGATTTATCAACTAACTGGCGGGATTTGTCATCCAGCAAGTCAATTTTGTTCAGCACGATCAGCGGTTCGACCTCCAGCGTTTCGCAGGCGACCAGATAGCGATCGATAATGTTCAGCGACAGTTCTGGCAAGATCGCTGAAACGATCACGATCTGATCGATATTGGCGGCGATCGGTTTAATGCCATCGTAATAGTCAGGGCGTGTCAGTACGGAATGACGAGGGTGAACGGCTTCCACGATCCCGCTGATGCCTGCGAGCGATTCATGGCCGGGACGCCAGACGACGCGGTCGCCCGTTACCAACGATGAAATGGTCCGACGAATGTTGCAGCGGTGTACCACGCCATCGGTGGCTTCTACATCGGCATGCATGCCGAATCGGCTGATGATAATGCCTTCCTGCGCATCGCCCAGTTGGCTATCTTCCCATTCAACTTTGCTTTCCGTTTTTTTCAGGCGACGCTGGTGGTTGGCGCTAACCCGACGCTGCTGACCTTTCGACAGTTTCTTTTTGCTCACTGAGCCTCACTTAAGACGATTTATCGTTCGCGGCAGTGCGTTATCGCCCGCCGCGTTTTAACAGACTATACCCGTCATACTTCAAGCTGCATGTGCGTTGGCTTCCTCGCTCACCCCAGTCATTTACTGGTGTAAGCTCCTGAGGATTTACTGTGTCGCCGCCTTCCTGCAACTCGCATTATTTAGGGTGTATAATACACCCTATTTGATTTTAATTAACTGATACCACCTTGTCGGTATCAGCATTGAGATTGATACTGGTATCCTTGTATCGACGACAAGGCACAATGCAACAGGAACTCCCACGATGGTAGATGAAAATAACCTGATCTGGATCGATCTTGAGATGACCGGCCTGAACCCGGATCACGATCGCATCATTGAGATCGCAACCTTGGTTACGGATGCAAATCTGAACGTGTTGGCCGAAGGACCGGTATTGGCGGTGCATCAGTCGGACAGCCAACTGGCGCTGATGGATGACTGGAATGTGCGCACGCACGGTGCCAGCGGCTTGACGGATCGCGTCAAAGCCAGCACCGCGGATGAACGCGCCGCCGAGCTGGAAACGCTGGCGTTTCTACAAAAATGGGTACCGGCGGGTAAATCGCCGATCTGCGGCAACAGCATCGGTCAGGATCGCCGTTTCCTGTTCCGCTATATGCCAGAGCTGGAAGCCTACTTCCATTACCGCTATCTGGATGTCAGCACGCTCAAAGAGCTGGCGCGACGCTGGAAGCCGGAAATCATGGCGGGCTTTAAGAAGCAAGGCACACATCAGGCGATGGACGATATTCGTGAATCACTGGCGGAACTGGCCTATTACCGTGAGAATTTTCTGCGGCTGTAGATTAAGCAAGACGGGTAGGGCGTGATGTGCCGCGATTTTGCTGCTATTTACGCCATGATGTCGGTTTTATCAGCAGTCAGACAATTTTTCATTTTCGGGGGCTTGCGGTTAAACGGATTTCTCGTATAATGCGCACCCCATACCGATGAAGAATTTCAATTAAAGAACTTCAACATCGTATGTAGATTTCCCGAGCGGGAATAGCTCAGTTGGTAGAGCACGACCTTGCCAAGGTCGGGGTCGCGAGTTCGAGTCTCGTTTCCCGCTCCAAGTTTTCTCACTGTTTGTCACCATACAAGCCGTGTGCAGTAATAAGACGTAACGCCTGTTACTGTCTGTCCGATATGCGGGAATAGCTCAGTTGGTAGAGCACGACCTTGCCAAGGTCGGGGTCGCGAGTTCGAGTCTCGTTTCCCGCTCCAATCTTTTAGTCTCTCTTTTTGATTACATCACTACTTTCCTTACTGCGATAAAGCTTATTCAACTTTTTTCCGTTGTGCATCTTCCGTTGTACAGAAATAGATACCGATCGTACGCTACGTCGCATACCGGTCTTGTGGTATCCCCAATCTTCTACCCGATGAGCATTCTTGGCTGTACATTCGAGTTGCGCCTTGAACGTTGATATTATAGATAAATAATTTCATCAAATGCTTAGCTTGGTTATATTTATTCTGATATTTGTTTTTATTTTATTTTTGCGTCGATTTGATTTTGACGTAATATTGAAATTTGACTATGTTTATAACCAGAATGCATTTGTAAAAACACATCATTCAAAAACAAGCTGGTTGTTATTATCTTTTTTTGTTTTTTCTATTCTATTTTCTCTGGGAAATATCATTTAAATTTCATGAGGCATTCCAGTTATTTAATAACTAACGGATTTATTTAATAACTAACAGATTGTTATCATGGATCATATGGTTTCCCTGTAGATAAAAGAGGATAGAAAAAATGAATGCAATGAATCGTTCTATTTTACACGTTGTAGCAACGGCGGCTTTGGTGATGAGTGGATTTGCTCAGGCTGATGACATGGCAAAAGCACATACCGGAAAAGAACAACTTGAATTAAAACATGTTCATGCCGTCCTGCAAAATGGAACGCCTAGCCCGCAGCATGATGCAATGTGTGAGAAACAGCTAAATATGCCTGAATCAAAATATGTGGGCATGAAAGTGACAACAGAATATAACATTAATACCCAATCAATGATGATGTCAGCGAAGTCTATGTTCCCTTCACCTCACAGTACACAGCCAATGGAATTAACGGCGGATTTATCAGCCTTGGGTCTATCTGATAGCTATTCATTTGGTGCATTTAGCCCCAGTGTTTTACCTGATGCCAATATCCTTTTCTCTCTTGATAAAAAAATGAAAAACCCAGTAAGTACTTTCATGGTTATTAATAAAGGTGAAACTTACAATTGTGTTATTAGCAGCTCAATGCATGGGTTAAGTAAAGATGAAATGAAAAGCATTGAGATGAAGAAATAATAACTCTTTATTTTCTACCGTAAATTGCAGGCGATACCCTGCAATTTACGGCTATTCACACGCCCATGCTGCAACAACATTTTAGTGGGCAGACGTCAGCCGATCCGCAGGAATTTGGTGTGTGTATTACGCTGATTGCCGATGCGTTGCATATCGCCCAGCCTACTGCCAGCCGACATGTCGATCTGTTACGACAAGCGGGTTTCATTACGGTAAAACGCTACCAGAAATGGACGTACTGCCAGAGAAATGAAGCGGCGTTGGTGGATTACATTCAATGGCTGTCTGAAGAACTGTGTGGGAAAACCGAGGGCTAAAGAAAAATATTCTGCTTCTGGCTGCCTGCAATCACAAAAAACGCTCAAACTGACAGAAATTTAGCCAGCCTGCAAAATGCACTGGATTTCTTCCTACGCTTTGATTTTGAGAGCGGTAATGTCGCGTCATAGGCGTGCATGGTTTTTTTAACCGCATTGGTTGAGGTCATCTGAAACTGTGCCGACTCACTAAAATCACTTTCAATAGTGACAACAGAATATTGTCCTCTTTTACTCGATTGGCTGAAGCGAACGACGACCGAGTGCCCTAATATAACGGCTCCGTCTTTCTTATCATCCGAAAAATAAAAAATCGGCTCAATGGATCCATCCGCCAAACAAAAGGCCTTATAGCCTTGCAAAAGGGAAATCAGGCTCGCGCCTCTTCCGACTGAGAGACCGTTTCCTGCATTTTCATCGAGGTAAAAGTAGTGTTTAAAAACAATATTCAGTTTTTTATTATGGTGACCAACAACATAATCCTTCTCATAAAAATGAAAATCAGCCGGTTCGCCGACTAACTCATACCCTTGAGAAATCAGTTCTATCGGCGAAAAATCCTTAAGCCCCAATATAGTGGGATCCCGAATGGTCGATTCTTTTAAATACATCGCAAATAGAGTAAAGAAAGATATTTTTAACATTGTTGACCAACCACGTATTGTGCCTCTGAATGCGTATCCGCAGCATGATGACCTTCAGGAATCATCATGTTACCTGTTTGTATACGGATGTGATGGTATCATCTCTATTCAGGTGGCTGAAAATTAGTGTGCCACGACAGGTCAGTGTTACAGGTGAATAATCATTTTGAGTGCAAATCGAATCCCATCCCCGTCTCTCCCCGTGTTAAAGCTCCTCGCTCTTGCGACAGCCGCGTTTCTGACCTTACTGACTGAGATCATGCCAGCAGGGCTCCTCAGTTCGATCGCTACGGGTCTGGACGTTTCCGAAAGTTTGGCCGGTCAGTTCATCACTGCGTTTGCTCTGGGGGCGCTTTTATCCGCGATTCCCGCTACGGCGCTGACGCGAGGAATGCGACGCAAACCTCTGTTGCTTATAGCGATTAGCGGATTTGCCGTCGTTAATGCGGTGACCGCATTTTCGGACAACTACGTTTTATCACTGGCCGCCCGTTTTGTTGCTGGCCTGTTTGGCGGCGTAGTCTGGTCGATGCTTGCCGGATACGCATCCCGTATGGTTCCTCGTTGGTTACTTGGGCGTGCCATCGCTATTGTTGGTGCGGGTTCTACGGCTGCGTTGGTTCTCGGCGTACCGATTGGCGGCTTGCTCGGATCAGCGATCGGCTGGCAGGGCGCATTTGGATTAGTGTCGGTTATCGCGGTGCTCCTCGTCGTCTGGATCGCGATTTTTGCTCCTGATTTTCCGGGTGAATCGGCTGATCAGCGGCTATCGCTGCCTCAGGTTGCCTCCAAGCGTGGCGTCGGGGCGACGCTTGCATTGATCCTCACTTATATCGTCACGCACAATATTCTCTATATTTACATCGAACCTTTCCTCGTGGCTTCTGCCATGGGCGACTGGCTCAACGGAGTACTGTTCATTTTCGGGGCCGGTGCGGTTTTTGGCCTGGTGCTGTCTGGCATCATCGTTGATGGGAACCTCAAGCGTCTCGGTCCTGCTGAAGTGCTGTTATTCGCCGCGGCAACGCTACTTCTGGGCCTTTGGTCCGATGTACCGATCATTTTGGTTCTGGCCGTCTTTATGTGGGGAATGTCTTTCGGGGGATTTTCTGTCGTCACGCAAACGGCAATGACTCATCTCTCGTCTGATGCCGTGGACGTCGCACAGTCGATGTCTACTACATCATGGAACACCGCTGTTGCTGCTGGAGGCGTCATCGGCGGATTGCTCCTTAGCAGCGCAGGGCCGGGCGCATTTCCGTGGGTGATGATCGGGCTATTGACGCTGTCGCTCATCGTTGTAATTCTGGGCGTTAACCGCGCGCTGACGGCTGCTAAGCCCGCGCAGTCAGTCTCCACCAAAAGCGATTCCTTGATTTCGAGTAACGAGCATTTATGAAATATCGCCACTTCCTGTTTGACCTTGATGACACGCTGTTGGACTTCAAAGCCTCTGAGCGTCTTTCGTTTGTGCGCACGCTGACAAGCCTTGGCATCGATATTGAAAATACGACCCTGTTTGCAGACTACCAGCGCGAGAATTCCCAGCTATGGAGCGAGTTTGAGAAGGGGGGAATCACCAAAGATCTGCTGAAAGTAGAGCGATTCCGCCGCACGTTCTCCCTTCATGGCATTGATATCGACCCCAATAAAGCGAGCAGCCTCTATTTGGAATGCTTGCCTGAAACCGTGGTGCTGGTGGATGGCGCTGTTCAGATATGCGAAGCGCTTGCCGAGATCGGTGAGGTTGGCATTATTACCAACGGCATTGAGTATGTGCAGGCGAAGCGAGTAGCGAACTCGGGATTGGCAGATTGGCTCACGTTTGTTGCCACCTCTGAGTCTTGCGGATTCGCGAAGCCGGACGCGCGTTTCTTTGAGTTCTCGGCCAGCAAGTTCAGCACGTTTGAGAAAACCAAGGCGATCATCGTGGGAGACAGGCTTGATGCCGATATCCTGGGAGCGAATCTGTACGGCATAGACAGCTGTTGGTTCAATGCGAACGGAGCCGCCAACGATTCAGATATCGCACCAACCTACGAGGCAGCAACGCTATCGGATGTATTCACGCAGCTCAGCGCCAAGTCTTAAGCCGATATAAAGCTGTGCCGACGACAATCAATTCATTCGTATTCGGTTGTCGTCACTCTCCTCCATGAACTCAGTTCGCCGATCAATATTGCCTCGTTTCTCTCTGACCTTCTCCCGCCATCCTCTGCATCATTCGTAATGCATTTTTGTAACGTTTTGCCTTTTTTTGGTGCGCGTGTGCCTGTCAGAAGCTCGTGTTTACGGCGTTTTCACGGTGTCGGGAATCATGGCACGGCCTGTGCTTAGTCTTATATACCATCTTGTGTACAAGATGGAGCGACTCAGGCAATCGACCTGATCGGTTTTTTCAGGCTGGTGATGATCAGCTGTTGTTAGCTCACCGTTGAAGGGGAACACAATGAAAAATAACAATGACAAGATCGATCGTAAACGCAGGCAGTTAATGAAGTGGTCAGCGGTTAGCGCAGGGGCGTTGACGCTAAGCAGCTTGCTGCCGGGCATCGCTTTAGCCGCAGAAGGTGAGGAGATCCGCATTGGTTACTGGCCGATTGTTGGCGGCTTGCCTTTATATGTGGGCGTTGAACGCGGCTTTTTCAAAGAGGCGGGATTGAATGTTCGCGCCGTGAAATTCGCCAGCCCACAACAGATTGTCGAGGGAATGATTACGGGGCGTATACACGGTTGCGCCAATGGTACGGCCACTGGCGCGTTGGGATTAGGGGAGATTACGTCCCCCGGCCTGTTCAAGATCATTTGCTCAAACCCTTCTAACCATCGGATGGTGTTGGATGAATTTCTGGTGCCGCTAAACAGTGACGTAAAAAGTATCGCAGAGCTGAGGGGCAAGCGTATCGCCTGTGGGCCGGGTATTCAGAATGTGGTCATGACCAAAATCATTCTGGAGAAAAATGGTTTTACGGCGGATGAGCTGCGTGTGACGGAATTACCCGTTGGGCAACATGTGGCGGCGCTGGCCGCTGGTCAGATTGACGGTGTTTATACTCTGGAACCCACGGGGACGGTCGGGCGGCTGAAAGGGCTGTCGCGTACGTTGGAGACGGGAGTGATCTCACGCTATGTGCTCGGTAACCCAGATGCACCGTGGTTTGGCGGTGCGGCGGCGTTAAATAGCGGTTTTATCGAAAGCCGTGCTGCTGAGGCGAAGACCTTCACGCAGGCTTATGCCAAATCGGTGCAGTTTATTCAGCAGAACCCTGAGGCCGCTCGCGAAAATATTACCGGTTACACCAGTATTGAAGCCGAGCTGAGTAAAGAGGTGCCTTTGCCAGGGTTCGTCATGTACGACGAGCTAAAAGGCGACAATCTGGCGTGGTTCCAGAAGTTTTATGACGTGTTCACCGAAAGAAAAATCTTCCGGCAGCCGGTGGATGTTAGCCGCCTGATTTATCAGCCTTAAGGGAGGTACGCGATTATGCGTGAGCATTGGACGTCTAAATTACTACCCGCTGTCGGCCCGATTCTGCTGTTTCTCTTCTGGCAATTGGCGGTCAGCGCGAAATGGTTGAATCCCATTTTATTACCTTCGCCGGTCGATACGTTGAGCTATATGTTCCAGTCTTTTGCGGATGTCAGCATGCGTACGGATATCGGCGCGACGCTATACCGTACGCTCGCCGCATTTGGTTTTGCTGCACTGATTGGCGTGCCGTTGGGCGTTATTCTGGGCAGCAATGAAAAGATTTACCGCAGTCTGGAGTTTCTGATCGATTTCTTCCGCTCTACGCCATCGTCAGCGTTGATTCCGCTATTTTTGCTGATTTTCGGGATAACTGACGCGAATAAAATTGCCATTTCAGCTTTTGCAGCCGTGCTGGTGATTCTGTTCAACAGCGCTTATGGCGTGATGAATGCCAAGAAAACTCGTCTGATGGCGGCACAGGTGATGGGGATCTCCCGCTGGCATATTTTTAAAGACATCATGCTGCTGGAAAGTCTGGCACAAACCTTTGTCGGCCTGCGTACCGGTGTGTCGATGGCGTTGGTGATCGTGATTGTCGCGGAGATGTTTATCGGTTCCGAAACGGGGTTGGGGCACCGCATCATTGATGCTCAGCAGGTGTTCAATATTCGGGATATGTACGCTTCTATCCTGATTACTGGCGCACTGGGATATCTGCTTAACGTACTGTTTTTAGTCGCAGAAAAACGAATTGTTCACTGGAGTGGCAAAGCATGATGACACCTCGTACCGCACAAGTGGAAAAGCCGGATACGCCGCTGCCGCCTTATCCGGCACCGAACACTCACGTGACCATCCGCGGCTTGAACAAGTCGTTTGCGGGTCAGCCGCTTTATACCGACCTGAATCTGGATTTGCCGCGTGGCAAAATCGTGTCTATTTTCGGGCCGAATGGCTGCGGTAAGTCGACGCTGATGAACATGATTGCCGGGCTGATTCCCGTCGATAGCGGCGATATCTTGTTTGACGGCAAAACGCTGGCGGAAACCAGAATTGGGTACGTCTTTCAAAACTATCGTGATGCGCTTTTCCCTTGGATGAGCGCCTGGAAAAACATTGCTTACCCGCTGGTGCGCAGTGGAATGCGCAAACAGGATGTTCAGACGCGCATGGATGAACTGATTGCGATGTTTGATATTCGTTTCGACCTTCAGCGCTACCCGTATGAATTGTCGGGCGGACAGCAGCAGACTGTGTGTATCATGCGGGCGCTAGCGACGGGGCCGGAGGTCATGTTTCTGGATGAACCGTTCTCGGCGCTGGATTTTGAAATGACGCTGTTCATCCGCGACAAGCTGCAAGAGGTTCAGTTGGCAACCGGCGTGACGATGGTCATCGTGTCACACGATTTGGAGGATGCGGTGTTTCTGGCGGACGAAATCCTGCTGCTGACGCGTCGACCAACGACGGTGTCGGAGATTGTTCCTTTCGATTTAGTGCGTCCACGCGGGGCGGAGGCGATGAGCGATCCAGAGTTTATTCGCGTCAAGGCGCATACGCTGGAAGTATTCAAACGCGAAATGGCCGTATAGAGAACGCCGAGCTGGTTTTCTGTCTCCCAAACGGCAATGGGCTTGGGAGACAGACCGCGAACATTCATTCTTCACTCAGCGAACGCGGTACGTGTTCTTTTCTTAATACGCTTTGTATGCCGACAAACAACACGCCGATGAGTAGCAATATAGCGATGAGGCCATCGTAACCGTAAAACGTCATCGCTGCGCCGGAGAACAGTGGCCCAGTGATACTGCCCGCAGACCACACCAGCCCCAGCAGGGAATTCATCACAATCAGCCGCTGACCAGCAAATCGCTGACCCGCCCGAACCAGAGATAACGTGTAAAGCCCGCCCGCTGCCGCACCTAGCGCGATGCAGGCCGGTGCCAGCAGTGAGGGCGAGGAAAACGAGAAGGCGGTACTTATCAGCATCACACAGAAAAGGACGCCGCAGCCGATGTGGGTCTTTATTATGCCGCATTTGTCCGCCAGCCAGCCTATCGGCATTTGAAATAAGGCATCACCGAGAAAGATGAGTGTGACCAATAAGATCGCGGATTTTTCGTCCAGCCCCTGCGCCATGCCGTAGAGCGGAAAGAGCGACAATATGCTGGCGTCAAAGAAGGAGAAGCAGAGTACGCCAGAAGCCATAGCGGGTAGAAAAGGGATAAAGTCCCGATAAGACGCCGAGGACTGTTCATCGGCTCGAACCATGCTGGCGCAATTCCTCAGCATAAGCGCACAGACGCCACATATGCCGCAAATCAGCCATAGCGCATGGGTTTGAATAGTCTCACCCGCGGCAATAAGCAGCGGCCCTATCAACTGACACCCCGTGAAAACGGAGGCATACAGCCCCGTCAGCGTCGCTTTATGTTTGTCTGACGCCCGGCTGGTGACCCAGGTTTCTCCCAGTACCACAAGGATTCCCGAGGCGAGCCCGGTTAACAGACGGGGTAAAATGAGCGAGACAGGATGCGCCAGCAGGAATGAGGCAACGGTGGATGCTGCCAGGACAATCAGGCTGCCGCATAACAGATATCTGGCGTGCAGGTGACGGCTGAGCCACGGCGTAACGAAGGATGAGAGCATCATTCCCGCCGCCGGGAGGGCAGCCAGAATACCCAGCGTCGTCGTGCTGTACCCGTGCTCGGCCAGCTTCAGACTGATCAGCGGCAGTGTGTATCCAGTGACTAACCCCACGAGGGAGGCGGCAATAATCATATTCAGTGTCGTGAAGTTGGATTCACGGGAATGTGCAGTCATTGTGCTTCCAGTACGCGTGTTAACAAGGGGCTTCAACGCCAGAAAGGCAGGTGGAAACCTCCTGCATTAGCCAAGTGTGAAATCGTGCATATTTTTCATTTTGCTCGAGGGGGACGGGCGATAACAAGTAATAAGCAGAGCCGTCCCGCGCGAATCCATACGGTGCATGCAATTGTCCGCTCCCAATCTCGTCTTGCACCATAAGGAAAGACGCCATTGCCATGCCTAACCCTGAAACCGCAGCCTGAATGCACAGATAAAAATGCTCATAGTCAGCTCTGGTGCTGCCTTTGAGGGAGACGTGTGTCTGTCGCTGCCACGTCGCCCACGCTCTTGGTCGCGTTCCGGTGTAGAGCAAACGCGTCCCCTCCAGACTGTCCTTGCGCTCGGCTTTGTTGCGGCTTACTGGCCCCATCCATTCGTCACATACCTTTACCCCATGCGTTTGCGGCTCCCAGTGAAAATCGTCACGCCGCAGAGCGAGGTCCACGCCGCTACGCACGAAATCAATCGGCCCGCCCGCTGCGACCAGATGAAGTTTGATATCGGGATTTGCCTGATTAAAAGCAGGCAGTCGCGGAATCAGCCATTTCATGGCAATCGTGGGTTCGCATGACAGCGTCAGTACCTCATCCTGCGCACCTTGCTGTAGGCGATATACCGCGCCTTCAAGCTGCTCGAAGACGGACTGTGTGACCGTGTGCAAAGAGCGGCCTGCCGCGTTCAAAAAGATCGCTCGATTGCGTCGTTCAAACAGCTCAACCCCCAGAGCGTCTTCCAGCAATCTAATTTGTCTGCTGACGGCACCGTGCGTGACATGCAGGGACTCGGCGGCTTTAACAAAGCTACCTGTTTGTGCGGCTGCTTCAAAGAAGCGAAAAGAGGCTAACGAGGGAAGTTTCATATACACGATGAAATTTGACAGATTTACACCAAGATAAATCGCTTTTTTGACACATGCAAACGCTGAATAATCACACCGTCTTCAAGCAAGAAGACGCGTAATGGCCTAAATAGTGAGGCGATATTGTGTGAATAGCGCGGTTGATAGCCGAATGGCAACAGTAGTCGCTGTATTTCTCTTCTAATCCACCTACTACCCATCTGTGCAAAATCATCGTGAAAGATGATGGCTTGCCGAACAAGGAAAACGTTAATGAATGAGTTAATTGCCGTCGCGACGATCACTATTTTGGCGGTTATCAGTCCAGGGCCAGATTTTGCGATGGTCACCAGAAACAGCTATGCGTTTGGTTCGCGTACCGGGTTACTCAGTGCGTTTGGCATTGCCTGCGGCGTCCAAATCCATGTGATGTATACCGTTTTTGGCATCGCGGTATTCATTGTTAACTCCCCAATGATTTTTATGGCGATGAAGATTCTGGGGGCGTCATATCTGATTTATCTGGGATATCAATCATTAACCAATACGACAAAAATAAAATTAGAGGAGGCATCCGGTCATGCACCGTCATCACTGGCTGCGTTCCGTATGGACTTTCTCACCAATGCACTTAACCCGAAAACGATGCTGTTTGTCGTCGCCACCTATACTCAGGTCGTGCAGCCCGGCAGCCCAATGAGCCATAATTTTGGCTACGGGTTATTCATGTCGGTGGCGCACTGGGTCTGGTTCAGTATTGTTGCGCTGTTTTTTGCCGCACCGGCTATGCGTCGTCGGCTGCTTGACCGCCAGCGTCTGGTCGATAAGGGTATCGGCGTTGCCCTTATTGCTTTAGGCGCTTCTCTGGTGTTTACCAAAATTACTCTCTGAGGGATAACGGCGGGAAATAAAACGGCCTGCAATAAACGCGACTTCTGCGTGCGATAGCCTGCGCATAAAGAAATGGAGGATCAGGCAAGAAAACAGTCGGAATGCTATACCTGTTTGCTGAGAGGATTTAGGAAAATAGTCTGTTTCTCGACATAACCTGTTTTTCAACTTGATCGGTTTCTCAACAGAAAAGGAAATAGCCATGCTTGTACACGCGTATGGAGCCCATGCGGGCGACAAACCTCTTGAGCCGTTGAAGATCGTCCGACGTGCGCCGGGCGCTCACGATGTTCAGATTGAGATTGCGTACTGCGGTATTTGCCATTCGGACCTGCATCAGGTGCGTGCTGAATGGGCTGGCACACAGTTTCCCTGCGTGCCTGGACATGAAATCGTTGGAAGGGTGTCCGCGGTAGGCCCACATGTTTCTGCGTTTAAGGCTGGCGATCTGGTCGGGATTGGCTGCATCGTGGACAGCTGTCGGCATTGCGAAGAATGCGATGAGGGTTTAGAGAACTACTGTGACGGGATGGTTGGCACCTATAACGGCCCGACAGCAGATGAGCCTGGATGGACGCTTGGCGGCTACTCTCAGCAAATCGTCGTGCATGAGCGCTATGTGCTGCGTGTCCGCCATTCTGAGGCGGATCTGGCTGCCGTTGCGCCTCTGCTGTGTGCAGGCATTACCACCTATTCACCGCTGCGGCACTGGAATGCAGGGCCGGGTAAGAAAGTTGGTGTTGTAGGGATCGGCGGGCTTGGTCACATGGGGATCAAACTGGCGCATGCGATGGGTGCCTATGTTGTTGCGTTCACCACGTCTGAATCCAAACGTGAAGATGCAAAAGCGCTGGGGGCAAACGAGGTCGTGGTGTCTCGCAATGCCGAGGAAATGGCGGCGCATGCAGGCAGCTTCGATTTAATCCTGAATACCGTGGCAGCTCCGCACGATCTGGATGCGTTTCTGGTTCTGCTGAAACGAGATGGTGCGCTGACGTTGGTCGGTGCGCCTGCGTCGCCGCATCCTTCTCCCAATGTGTTCAATCTGATCATGAAGCGTCGTACGGTGGCGGGATCGATGATTGGTGGCATTCCTGAAACGCAGGAGATGTTGGATTTCTGCGCCGAACACGGAATTGTTTCAGACATTGAGCTGATTCGCGCTGACGAAATCAATGAAGCCTACGAGCGGATGCTCAAAGGCGATGTGAAATATCGCTTCGTCATTGATAACGCCACGCTGAGTGCCTGATTAGCCTGTGTCCCACAGCACCGACTTCCCGGTGCTGTGGGATTGTCACCGCGTGATTGAGCTGATTCTCTTTACACCCGCGAAAAACCAACCCATCGTAATGTCCTGTCATTAAAAAAACATGGATGCGGTACTATCCTTCAGTACTCTCCATTGTTGCATCAACGCGTTGATTTTCCTTCTCTATCACAACGAAAAGACCATTTAAAATGAGCGTTTATCTTGGTTTAGCTCTCCTGCGATCTTCGCTATATTTCACCGTAATGGAGTAGCGAGAAAGGCAAAAAATAGCGCGCTTCGTGCTACCTTTGGCGGTTGGTAAGCATCATCAATACTGTTTTCTGGGGCAAAGTTTCATCTGCGATAAAAAGGAAAAAGAGAAAAATGACGGATAGGCATGCAAACGAAACCGGGGTATCACCACAACACGAACTGCCTTTGCGGGATGAATCGCTTAAGGTCATCAGCGAATGGTTTGACGCGCTGGAGAAAAGAGTCGGTGTTGATAAGATCGTATCGCGCACCACGCTGCAAGCGGGTATCCATAACGATGTAGTATTGGATTATGCGCCGGGCCGGACGTCGATATCCTCTGAATCGAAAAGTGACGCTGACGGGCTGTCGCCCGGTAGCCGAAAAGGGGAATTGAGTGTGGCGCAGATCGAGGAAGATGTGGTTCCTGCGCTGACTCAGGCTATTGCCCAACGGGTTGAGAAACTCGCAGATACTGCGGTGATTGACTACCGATTTTGCTTCCGTGCTGTGCTTCCGGCGATCGAAGGTCGTCTGCTGGTCACGCTATTTACGTTCACCAACGAGGTGAAAAAACAGCAGCTACTTGAGTCTATTCACGCCTATATCGATCAGCATCTTACCCACGGCAATGCGCCGACTGAGACGCTGCAAACTTTCTTTCTGGCTCGCCACCTGCTTGATGTACAGCTTTTTCCCGCGCAGGATATCCACTGGATCATCACTCAGTTTGAACACATTCAGCAGCGAAATGCAGGGCATGCGGAATTGTCGGAGCATCGGCGCAGAATCGTCAGTGCGTTAAAAGAATGGGTCGATCAGCAGTTTTTGTTGCGCTATTGCGACGTGTCCCAGCCCGAATATTTTTTCGAACCGGAAATCTATACCCTCAAGCCCGGAATCGCATTGGATGTGCAGGATTCACAAACGCTTCACCCCGTTGAGTTAGTGCTCTATGCGGCAGTCATGATTCTGCGTTATGAACCTTCCTACAGTAAGTCTCAGGCGCTGGAATATCTGGATATCGCGAAGCAGTTGGGCTACCCGCGTGCAGTAAGCATGATGGAAGAGGGAAGCGGCACATTTGAACAAGAGCAGATCAACCTGAAGAATGAATGGGTGGAATGCGTGGCGAATGATGTGTTTTCTACCATCACGGTGCGTGTTCGTAAGGAAAGCGCCGAAGCGTACGAGCAGGCGCTGCTTTTCATCACACGTTTACTGACGCTCGGTTTTCCAAAGAGTTACAAGATTGTCCTGAAATCGTCTGCACGACAGTACCTTCCCATCAAAGGGCTGGCAAAATCGGATACCCATCGCTTTTTTGCTAACGCGTTGCAGTATGCATCGACCTATCCGCTTCTTGAGGATTATGCTCGTGCTGCGATTGAGAAATTTGAATGGTACGCCGATTCGGAAGGCGAGAAGTGCAGCATGCCGGGAAGCTATGCGGTGTTTGGGCTAGGTCTGACCGATGCAGGATATTTTCCGCTGGTAAAAGATTATATGGAAAGCGTGGATGACGAGCACCAATCGGTACACGGTGGCTTCATCCGTGCGTTTTTCGATAAGCATAGCGTGACGGCACAGAACGTGGTGACACTGGTTGCCTGTCTGAGCCACGCGCCGGAAAGCCTAAAGTTGAACATGTCGCCCGCATTAGAAGATGATGCCTTGTTTGAACAACTGGTCGAAGAGGTGCGGAAGCGAGAACCTGCGGTGATAGAACATATCTTGTATCTCATCTGGGGCAATGCCAAAAAGCTCGCCGCACTGGCGAAAAAATTGGAAGCGAAGCGCGGCGCGTTATTAACGTCGCTTATTCAGGCTTCGGCCGAATCTTAAATGTAATGACGACAATATTGGAGTGAGGCGCAGGTGCCTCACCCCGTAAAGGAACGTGCTTATGACCGCTATTCTGCTGCTGGACTCGCGTGCTGATGAAATCGGCTCCATCTTAAATCATGGAGCACCGGAGCTTGAACTGGTGCTGTCAAACGGTACGGCAGAGCAGGCCGCGAGTTGTCCGATTTGGCTGGGCGAACCTGACACCGCAGCAGCATTACTGGCTCAGGGTGCCAAACCAAAGTGGCTACAGTCTACTTGGGCAGGGTTCAAGCCGCTGTTGGCTGATGGGTTACCGCGCGATTATCGTTTAAGCCGCGCTGTTGGCGTGTTTGGGCAACCGATAGCCGAATATGTGATTGCCTATATGCTCAGACATGAACTGCGTCTGGGGGAGCGGCAAATCAGTCAGGAAGAACGGCGCTGGGATCATCGCCTGCCGGGGTCGCTGGCGGATAAAAACGTGCTGATTGTGGGTGCGGGAGAGATCGGCTGTGAAGTCGCCGGTTTTCTACGGCCTTTTGGCGTCGAGCTATACGGTATCGTCAGTACGCCAAGGCATCGGCCTGATTTTAAACGGATCATGAGCCTGGCGGAGTTACCAGCCGCAGTACCCGAAGCTGATTATGTCATCAATCTTCTGCCAGATACCGCGGCAACTACCGATATCTATGATGCTGATCTGTTTGCGGCCATGAAGCCTTCTGCACTGTTTATCAATGTCGGGCGCGGTAGCGCCGTGGTTGATGATGATTTGCAAGCTGCGCTGCGTGATGCGCAGATTGCGGGAGCGGTGCTGGATGTCTTCAGGCAAGAGCCGTTGCCGTATAGCCACCCGTTCTGGAAAACACCGAACCTGACGCTGACGGCACACATTGCCGGACCGATGGTCCCGGGGCTGATGGGAAGATTATTCCTGGATAATCACGCTCGCTTTCATGCTGATGATGCGCTGCGTGGAGAGGTGGATTTTAGTCGCGAGTATTAAATATATTATTAGTGTTGAATTAATTTTATTGATAATTATTTCGCAATGACTCTATTCTAAAGAATTCTGAAAAATAACCGTTAAGACTATATTGGGATTGCATAATGCAGTCCTAATGTAGCGGGTTCCAAGTGCTGCGTTCAGGGGAAACGCCCTTATTAGGCTGACTCACAGATAAGTGAATATTGAGAATAACCTATCGCGATATATCTATATTCGGTGGTTAGCATATTTTACGGTGTGCTGGTGGCCCAGTTCAGAAAGATGTTGGTGCAGGAGAAAAAATATTACTCATGTCACATTGAGTACATTTGCAGGGAAACCTTGTCGCACAGCATAAAATTATGACACACAGGAGCAAATGGTATTATGGATAGTATTTCTACATTTGGACCGCACACAGTGGCGCATTCAGGGCAAAGTAATCTAGCGATGAATAGCCAGACTCAACAACAGAATGTCGTGAATAATAAAGCCGTATTAACGGGAGAAACCAGTGAGCGTCAGGTTGTAGAGATAAGTCCGGAAGCGCTCTCTAAATTTCAGGCTGAAGTCGCAAAACAGAAGTTGGATGGTGTGACACCTGAGCAGCGTAGAACGACTGAAGGGGCGAGTGTTGTTCAACCTGGTGAAGAAGAACTGGCCAGACGCAGTCAATTAGCCTCTGCGGATATTAATATCGAGGAGTATATTGCTGGACATCATCGTATTCGTGAATCCGATGAGGCAATTCTCCATCGTATCGCTGTACAAGATCAAATGAATAAAACGTATGTATCCTTTCTTGATCAGCTTGCTGAAGAGCATCCTGATTTACAGGGGGCATTTTTCGGCTTTAGTGTAAATAAAGATGGAACGTTATTCGTGACGCAAGCTGATGGGTTGAACCGGGAACAAATGAATCGCTTGGAAAAGGCACTGAATGATTCTGAGGGAATGGTTACATTAGCCAATCAACTGGCGGATGCCCAGATTGCGGAATTTAATAGTCGCCTTGGACTAAAACCCAACGTAACGCTTAATCGAGATACCTATGGGCAAACCATCGATATGGGACTCGAGTTCTTAACCAGATACTTATCTAGCTTCGCGACTCATGATGGAGATGCTGGTGGGATCCATAAAAAAGCGATGGATAGCACGTGGGATAGTCAACTCTATAAATAGGTTATCGCATCTCCAGTGATGCTAAATGTAGAGGTCGACTCATCGTAGACCTCTACAGTACGAGCAATGAGAGCCGTTCACTCCAAAGCGTGGAACTCTTCACGTTGTTGGCACCAGATAGTGCCAAGCGATTATTTCTGGATAATGTCTCTCCGCTTTATAATGTCTCTCAGCTTTCATGCTGATAATCCGCTCTGTGGAGAGGTCAATTTTAATCGCGAGTATTAAATTATTATTTATGAAATTAAAATGAGTGAATTAATTGCTATTAATGATTGTTGCAATTCGATCATTTGGAGTGATTTCATTTTAAATGTTTTGTAAAAATTCATTGAGATTATGTAGTGTGTCGATGTAATACTACTCTCGCTCAAAATTCAGTATCTGTTAATTTATAAATAATAAGTCTGCTTTTTATTTGAGAATGCTCAAAAATAAGGAAATATTGGGATGAGATATCATCGTTTAAATTTATACCTCGCAGCAGCCGGATTGATGTTCTGCATGGGCTCTGCGCTTGCAGAAACCAGCGTTTCTGTTGAAGTGAAAGATATCGGGAAACTGCAAAAAAAAGGTACGGTTTCTCTCTTTAATGCACCAAATAATATTCAAGCGGATGCCGGGAGTTATTATAAATTCCACAAAGCCGAAAATGAGGGGGTTGTCGTTATTGCCCCTAATACATCAACGGCGCAGGCTGATGACAAAAATGCACAAAAAAAGTCGTTATCCAGCAGTCAGGCTATAGCCAATGACAGTTCATTTACCCCGCTGTGTCCAACGCTTGCAGTAAACTCAATTTATACGCTAGATGGGCTGCAAAGTGGGGGGAGCGCCTGCTATCATTTCGAAATCACCCAGCGTTCTAAAACAACCGCTTTCGCCGTAGGAATGAGTCCTGAAACCGATATTGCTCTCAGTTTGATGCGGGACGATGGCCAGAATAATGTGACGGCAATTAATTATTCTGATCAAGCGGGGAATGCTGATGAGGCTACGCTGAATTTAACACAACCGGGACACTACTATTGGTTTATGGAAGCCAAGACAGCGGATGGTTCTGGTTTTAATTTTGGCGCTATCGTTAATACGAATATAGATGCTTATGAGTTAAATGATATTCCTTCGCTGGCCTATCCTTTACCGGATGGTTTAAATCTAATTGGCGGTAATTCTGATAGCGATTCTGATGCGGATTACTACGCATTTACCGCAATACGTGGCCAACAGGTTTTTCTGCGTCTTGATGGCGTAGATAGCGGAACGAATAATAATTGGTTACTGGCGTCTTCTACTGACGGCGGAAATAACTGGACAACGCGTAATACAGCACAGGGATATAGCATTGTTCCCTCTCAGCCCAATGATAAAATTTTGGTGCGAGTGTTGCCGAATCCATCAAAATTACCAACAGTCTCTCAGGTTTACCGCTTGTCGCTAGGCTCCCGAATTGCTGCAGGTTCTATCTCTGTTGAGGGAGAAAGTAATGTTTTGCGTATCCCAAATGCGGCACCAACAGCTTTTGGATTTATGACGACACAAGCCTATCGCGATGTTACCTGGCGTGTACGTGCTGCCGATTCAACGGGAGTGGGTATTGCCAATATTAAAGCGAATCTTTATCTCGATCAGCGAGAAAGCAATGGTGAATTGGTGTTTGATGAAAGCAATCTTCATAGCATAACGACCAATGCAAACGGTGATGCTTCAGGGGTTGTGAAGTTGGATACCTGCCATGCTGATTATACGACGCAGTTCCAAGAGCACAGTCAAGGTTATATCAATACGTGGAGCACAACCTATGATGTCGGAGCATGGCGTGTTGAAATCCCTGCTCAGATAGGGTCCGGTGTTGGTGGGGATAATGTCACTCATGTCACCTTCGGACACATTTGTAAGCAGAACTTGTTGAAGAGCGTAAAATCCTGATACGCAAGCAAATGAAAGATCGGACCGCCTGACTTCAGGCGGTCTGGTTGCGGGGGCGGGCTTATGGCTTCGCCTTCATAGCTCTGGAGCCGATCGACACTGCACGTGTACGGCAATCTTTTTCAGTGAAAAGGGCTTGCTACGTTAGGTTGATTGGTACATAATGCTGACCGTTGAATCGTTACTTGGTAAATAGTGATACAATTCATTAGGTTACATGCGATTTAACAGGGTTAAATTAGTTTTAGTTTCAGCATGGTTTGTTTTTTGCTGAAAGTAAAAGATAATAAATCCGATTCTATGCGGGAATAGCTCAGTTGGTAGAGCACGACCTTGCCAAGGTCGGGGTCGCGAGTTCGAGTCTCGTTTCCCGCTCCAAAATTCTTCATCGTCTTCATTACTCTCCCTTTCTTAATCTGACATCCGGCTTTATCACTGTCTGCTATTTCGTTTAACCTCATTAACGTCGATATTTCCCCGCGCTAAATGGTACTTCTGTTAAACATCACCATTAACCTTCTGAAACCTGTGTGCTAACACTTTGGCTATCGTCACATTAAAACTATTAAAGTCTTCTGCTGTCATGGTCGTTAAGTCACTAGAGGCATTGTCATCTTTACTTGGCGCTTGTATCGATTGACGATGCCGTTATGGTCTGAAAATCGGGCAATGACGGAGAAAGCGCCTTAGGCGGCTTTTCCTAAAGCACAAACAGTAGGATAATTCGGTTCATGTGATGCTCTAGGGGATCAATAAGAGGCAAGGATGTCTGATGAAAGAGTAACGGATCTGATCTGTTTACAAAGCATTTCACACACCTACAGTACCGGTGCTTCTTCTCAATCGGTGCTTCATGATATTTCACTGTCCATTCCTGCTGGGCAAAGCTGCGCTATCGTTGGTGCATCGGGTTCTGGCAAAAGTACCTTGCTCAATATTATCGGTTTACTCGATCAGCCCGTTTCCGGGCGTTTACTGCTTGCCGGGAAAGATATGTCTCAGGCAAATGCCGATGAGCGCGCCATTCTGCGCAACCAGGTTATTGGTTTCGTCTTCCAAAGTTTTAATTTGCTGCCGCGTCTGGATGCGTTGGATAACGTCGCACTTCCCTTGACCTATCGTGGCGTGTCTCGGCAGGCCGCTCGCCAAGCCGCTCAAGTACAGCTGGCTCGTGTCGGCCTTGCTGAGCGAAGCCACCATCGGCCAGCCGACTTGTCTGGCGGCCAACGTCAGCGGGTCGCGATTGCACGCGCACTGATTGGCGAACCTGCACTTATTCTCGCGGATGAACCGACCGGCAACCTTGATAGCCAAACGGCTGATGACATCATCATGCTATTGCTGGCACTGAACCGTGAACAGGGTACGACGCTCGTGATGGTGACGCATGACGAAGGTATGGCTTGTCGTATGGCTCGGCGTATTCAGGTGCAAGATGGTCGAGTCCATGAGGTGAAGCATGTCTGACCCTCGTTTACGAATACAAGCGCGTCAGACCCAGCAATCCGACTATGGTCCTTCACTGCAACAGCGTCTGCTTGAGCCGTTGAACAGCCTCATTCTTCTAGGGCGGCGGGCGGTTCTGGCTCTGCTGGGGATCGCCGTGGGGTGCGGTTCTGTTGTCGCTTTACTCAACATTGGGCATAACGCGGAAGCTGAAGCCTTGGGGGTATTCAGGGGCATGGGCAGCGACCTTCTGGTCGCCACTATTCAGAATCGAGTAGGAAGTCATATTACCAGTTTGGCTCCCACTGACCTGGATATCCCCGCTTTGCGACGAAATCTGCCTGATATTAAGGCAGCAACTGCGTTAATTGTTACTTCCACTGAGGCGCGATTGCGTGGCCGTTCACTGAGTACCATGGTTGTGGGCAGTAGGGCTGAATTGTCTGAAGTATTAGGGTTGAAGCTAGCGCAAGGTCGCTACCTGAGTGATTTCGATGAGCAAAGTACTTACATCGTGCTGGGTGCGAATGTTGCAGCGCAATGGGCATCGCAAGGGGGCATGGCTACTTTAGGCGAGCGCGTGCAGGTGGGGGAATATTTGTTTGAGATTGTGGGAACTCTGCAACCGCAGGGACACAATCCTTTGGTTCCTGTCTCGGTTGATGACTCTATCCTGATGCCTATCTCAGGTATGCGCCGTATCATGCCAACGCCACAGATCGTCAGTGTGATTGCACGCAGCGGCAGTGGCACGCTGATGCAAACCGGCTCACGGTTAAAGGATTATTTGGCGCCTCTTATGCCGAAGCTGGATATCGATGTGCAAATCCCACAGCAGTTGCTGGAAGGAATGGCGCAGCAGTCGCGGATGTTTTCATGGTTGTTGGCCGGGCTGGGAGGGATTTCTCTGCTGGTAGGTGGAGTCGGGGTAATGAACGTCATGGTCATGAATGTGTCTGAGCGGCGTTGTGAAATCGGTGTTCGTATGGCGCTGGGCGCGCGACCGCGCGATATTGCCGGGCTGTTCTTACTGGAGGCTGTTGTGCTGTCCGCTTGTGGAGCCATGATTGGGGCGGTGTGTGGTGTCGTAGCGGCATGGCTGTTTGTCTTTTTTTCAGATTGGTCAGCGTTTTCGCTCTCGGCATTGTCACTTCCCCTTGGTATTGGCAGCTCACTGGCGATCGGCCTGTTTTTTGGGCTTAATCCTGCGATGACGGCGGCTAGGCTCGAACCTGTACAGGCGCTGCGCGATGCGTAAATCTATCCTGTGTTTACTCATTTTGTTTTCTGCTCGTGAAGGATATGCAGAAACGTCTTTGAATCCTTCTCAGGCGACGCGACAGGGGCAGCCAGCGGTTGTCACATCGCTGAATGCACAAACTATCGACCTCACGCTGAGCGATGCCATTTATCTAGGCTTACGTAACAATCGAGCGATCCGTAGCGCCTATCTGGATCGTATCGCGCAGAAATTTGATCTTCGGGTTGCGGAAGATCGTTTTACTCCCAAACTGTCGCTGACGGGCAGCTATCTTTCCAATCGTAATCAAAGCGATCGTTATCGGCAGGGCAATTTGACGCCGACATCGACATTGCTCACGTCTTATGGCACCCGTTTTAGCCTTGGCTGGACCTACCGCCACACGCAGGCTGATAGCGCCGGATTGTCGCGCAACGATGGTGCCAACCTCTCTGTGATTCAACCCTTGCTACGCGGTGCTGGTAAAGACGTCACTACCGCGCCGGTTCGTATTGCACAGCTGACTGAGCAACTGAATCGCCTTGCGCTAAAATCCACCGTTTCGCAGACCATTACGCAGACTATTGCCGCCTATCGGGAACTGCTCCGATCGCAAGAACAGCTGCAAATCGCTCGTGATGCATTAGCGCGTGCGCGACAACTGGTCGACGTCAACCGTGCGATGATTGACGCAGGCCGTATGGCTGAATTTGAAATTGTGCAGACAGAGGCTGAAGTTGCCACGCAGGAGCTGGCGTATGAAGAAGCCAGAAACCAGTTGGACATGGCGCGCCTTGCGTTGCTGCAACTACTGGCGTTGGATTTAAACTCTCTGATTGTGGCAACGGAATCCATGCAAGCACAGCGCGTTGATGTCAACGCTGCACAGGCGTTACAACAAGCTGAATCATCGCGACCTGCCTATCTGGCGCAAGTCATCGCTAACGAACAGGCGGCACTCGGGCTGGCGGTGGCTCGTAATGATCGCCTGTGGGATGTGTCGTTGATTGGGGGCGCGAGTCAGGTGCGCGACCGCGCAGCACAGAGCAACACCTCGCGAACTTGGGAAAATTATGTCGGCGTTCAGGTGGAGATCCCTATCGGTGATTTGAGTACGCGTCAGGCTGAGGTACAAGCGCGAGTCAATGTGCGTAACCAGCACATTCAGTTGGATGAAGTCAGGCAGCAGCTTGAGCGTGATGTTACCAATGCAGTGCGTGATATTGGTACGCGCTGGCGGCAGTTTGAGATCTCCCAGCGTGCGCGCGATTTATCACGCCGTAAGCTGGAAATTGAACGAGAAAAGCTCACTGTTGGGCGTTCCAGTAACTTTCAAGTGCTGAGCTTCGAGAACGATTTACGCAACGCTGAAAACGCTCGTCTTAATGCGCTTATCAGCTATCTCAATGCGCAGGCTGAATTGGATGAGACGCTGGGCACCACATTACAAAGCTGGGATATTGCACTCAATGATTAGGTATGACTTTCTGTCTCGCTTGCGTCGGCGTCACCTTATTATATTGTCGCTGATCGCGTCGTTTAGTGTACTCATTTGGCTGTTGACTGGGCTTTTGGGTGAGCAGAAAAACGTTCCTCAGGGGCAATGGCTGCCCGTCCAGAAGCAGTTACTGGAGAATCAATTAGGGTTGGTTGGCCGAATCCAGGCCGCGACGCAGACAACGCTGGCGGCTCCTTTTGAAGGCGTTATCCGTGAAGTGTTGGTGCGTGAGGGACAACGCGTCGAGCAAGGGCAAACGTTACTGGTTCTGGATCCTGGGCAAATTGAGATTCAGCTACGTCAGTCGCAGGCTGAAGTGCTCAAGACGCAGCGTGAGGTGCAATCGCTTAGGCAGTGGGAGCAAAGCGCTGAGGTATCACGTGCACGACGTGCGGTAAGCTCAGCGCAATCTACTTTTAGCAATACGCAAGCCAATCTGCGGGATACACAGGCGCTGTTTGAACGTGGCATCGTCGCGCGTATGGAAGTTGATACCTTAAAGCAGCAAATTCGCTCGCAGGAACAGGACTTAGCCGCGGCACAAGAGGATCTGCGAACGGTGCTGGCGCGCGGGAACGGTGAAGATCGCAAGATTGCGGAGATGGAGTTGACCAACGCACAGGTACGCTATCAGACGCTGGCTGCTCAGGTTGAACGACAGACCGTCAAGGCGCCGTTTAGCGGTTTTGTGGTGCGTCCGGCGACACCTGATAACGGCAAGCCTGTGGTCATCCAGCCCGGCTTGCTGGTTAGCCAAGGTGCGCCGCTGTTTGGTGTCATTGCGCAGGACCATTTTCAGGTGGCGACTCGGATAGAAGAGACTGACCTGCATCAATTGCAAGAAGGAATGGCGGTTAACGTGAGCGGGGATGGTTTTGCCGGACAAACGCTCACAGGAAAGGTTGCCGCGATTGATATGCAGGCCAATGCAACTGATATATCAGGCAGAGGTGCTTACTATGATGTGGTGGTGTCGCTTGATACACCGTTGGCGGGCTTAAAGCAAAACATTAGGCTGGGCATGAGCGCACGGCTGGCTATTATTGTCTATCGTAATGAGCAAGGTATCGCTGTACCTGCACAGGCTGTACATACCAGTGAGAAGGGCGATACCTATGTAATTTATCGTCCGGTTGCTGATGTCCCGCCAAAGAGAATCAATGTGACGCTGGGGAAATCGGTGGCACAGGGCGTGGAAATCTATGGGCTGGAAGCGGGTGAAGTGCTGATTCTCTAATTATCTGTTGATTGCAAATGACTAAACGGTGACGTTGGTATGAACATTGAAAATGGGGATAGAGCGGAAGGGCACGTGAATGAGTTGAAGAGAGACCTATTCACTCAAGTTACATAAATTCGATGCTAAAGTAGGTCGTTCATTTGCTGCTATCGACAAAAGGATTTGCCATGCCTGTCCGTTCCCCATCGTTAACGTTTTATCTGGTTATTGGCCTGCTTCAGGGGCTTTTGCTTGTTGCCGCGCTGGAAATGAAGGAAGGCGTTCTTCAGGCAATGTTGATCACGATGGCGACGGTTGGCGGAATCAGTCTGCAATTACTGGAACGTACTCTCCTCTTGAAAAAGACGTGGCTATTGGCCAGCGTGCTAACCGTGCTGATGACTGCAATCAGCGGTTGGGTTCTTTATGAAAATGGGTTATTCCGGCTGCTGGATTCCTGGATATTGTGTGGCATCCTTCTCGGTTATATCGGCTGTACGTTTATTTGCTGTTGGCCAACTCAGGAAGGGCGATGGCCGTCCTATGAAGCACTCTGTAAACATGCCTGGATCGCTATTTTTACTGTGCTATTGGCCTGGCTATTAGTGCTGGTAGTCGTGCTGCTGCTCGTACTGTGCGGCATGCTGTTTAACATGTTGGGTTTCCCGCAGGTTAATAAAGTCTTCGGTCATTATCGATTCTATATGCTGCTCTTGCCGGTGGTGTTTTCTATCGGCATGTATATCGGAATGACCAAGGAAGCGGTGATTGGGTTGCTGCGTGGGATCCTGTTATCGGCGTGCCGTTTCCTGTTGCCGTTTAGTGCGCTGATTACGGTAGTTTTCACCTTAACGCTGCCTTTTAGCGGCCTTGAGCCAATATGGAATACCGGTCGTTCCACCGTCATTCTGCTGTGTCTGGTGGGTGTGAATCTCTTTTTGATCAACTGCACGTCCCAGGATGATAACGAAGGGCGCATTTATCCGACGATGCTGCGCGTGCTGGTTAGTGTCAGCGTGCTGTGTCTGCCTGTTTTGGTCGCGTTGGCGGGCTATTCCAGCTGGCTGCGCATCGAACAGTATGGTCTGACCCCTTTCCGCTTTCAGTCGATCTTCGTGGTGGCAGTCGTGATGCTTTACAGTCTGGCGATGGTATGGGCCGTCATTCGTCGCTCAGATGTTTGGTTGGGGCACTTGCGCATGAGCAATCCGCTGCTCGCTGCCGTCATTTGCGTTCTGGCGATATTGCTGCATACGCCGTTGTTAAACCCAGAGGCGTTTAGCGCGAGAAATCAGGTTCAGCGCTTGCTTAGTGGAAAAACGCCGGTCGATGAGTTCGATCTGTGGGCGCTGCGCGATGGGCTGGGAACGGCAGGCAGGAAGCAGTTAACCTGGCTGACTAAAGAAGTGGAGCAAGACCAAATACTGGATGCGGCAGGGCGTCAGGCACTGCGAGATCGGTTGCAGGGGCGAGCGGCAAAAGTGCGACCTGTTCAGGTTGAATGGGTGGGGCCGTTGGAAGACGGGGTCGAAAGCATGTTGCAGGGCAACAATCTGGGTAACCGATGCCGAGAGGAGGCTTGCCTGCTCTTTGCGATTGATTTGACAGGTGATGGCCATAACGAAGTGCTCATTTTTCCTCGGGCTGGCTGGGGGGGCGGTGGCAAGATCCTTGCTCGCGATGAAAAAGGACATTGGCAGATTGCAGCCAACCTGTTTGGCACTATAAGTACGCAGCACCTGATTGAGCTGATTAAGGACGGTGAAGTTGAGGTTGTTACGCCGCGCTTCAAGACCGTCAGAATCGGCGACCAGAATATGGAAATCACGTATCCCTGATTCGGTGTCAAGTTAGGTATTACTTATTGATTCGATAAAGACAACGGATTGGTGATAGCGATCACATTTCTGTACTTTAGCCACATGCGAAAACACATGAGGATAAAGTGATGTCAGTAATTAATACCCAAGTTAAACCATTCAAAAACATGGCTTTCAAAGACGGTCAATTCATCGAAGTGACTGAGAAGAACATCGAAGGCAAATGGAGCGTGTTCTTCTTCTATCCGGCTGACTTTACGTTTGTCTGCCCGACCGAACTGGGTGATGTCGCTGACTACTACGACGAATTCCAACAGCGTGGCGTGGAAATTTACTCTGTTTCCACCGACACCCACTTCACGCACAAAGCGTGGCACAGCACCTCTGAAACCATTGGCAAAATCAAATACACCATGATCGGTGACCCAACGGGTCAACTGACGCGTAACTTTGAAAACATGCGTGAAGCAGAAGGTCTGGCCGATCGCGGTACGTTCATCGTTGACCCACAGGGCATCATCCAGGCAGTAGAAATCACGGCTGAAGGTATTGGCCGCGATGCCTCTGACCTGCTGCGCAAAGTGAAAGCAGCTCAGTACGTTGCTTCTCACCCAGGCGAAGTGTGCCCAGCCAAGTGGAAAGAAGGCGAGGCTACGCTGGCTCCGTCTCTGGATCTGGTTGGCAAAATCTAAGCTAACACCACGGAAAACATAGCTGTGGAAAACATGGCTATTTTTGTCGGGTGCAATGCACCCGATTTTTATGGCCCGGCTTCTTTTCGGGCCAGCATGCTACACGATTTTGCCTTTGTACCAACTTGCCTAATTAAGGACGACCGATGCTCGACAATACGATGAAAGTCCAGTTGAAAGCCTATCTGGAAAAATTGACCAAACCTGTTGAGTTAATTGCGACTCTGGATGATTCCGCTAAATCTGCTGAAGTCAGAACCTTGCTGGCCGAGATCGCCGAGTTGTCTAATCAGGTAAGCTTTATTGAAAGGAACGATCTCTCAGTACGTAAGCCTTCGTTCCTGATTACCAATCCAGATTCCCAAAGCGGCCCGCGTTTTGCTGGCGCGCCGATGGGACACGAATTTACCTCCCTGATTCTGGCGTTATTGCAGGTGGGCGGTCATCCGTCGAAAGAAGCGAAAGAATTACTCGATCAAATCCGCAATCTTGACGGCTCGTTCCACTTTGAAACGTATTACTCGCTGTCCTGCCACAACTGTCCGGACGTGGTGCAGGCGCTGAATTTAATGGCGGTTCTGAATCCAAATATCACCCATACCGCGATTGACGGCGGTGTGTTTCAGGATGAGATTCAAAGCCGTAATGTTATGGGCGTTCCCACCATTTTCCTGAACGGCGAACACTTCAGTCAGGGGCGGACGAGCCTCGCTGAGATTGTGACTAAAATTGATACTGGTGCGGGGGCTAAACAGGTTGAAAAGCTGAACCAGCGTGACGTCTATGATGTGTTAATCATCGGCAGCGGCCCAGCAGGTGCGGCAGCAGCGGTCTATTCGGCGCGCAAAGGGATCCGCACTGGGTTGGTCGGTGAACGCTTTGGCGGTCAGGTGCTGGATACCGTTGATATTGAAAACTATATTTCCGTCCCAAAAACGGAAGGTGCCAAACTGGCGACCGCGTTGAAAAGCCATGTTGACGACTATGATGTCGACGTTATCGACGCACAGAGTGCAGAAGCCTTAATTCCCGGCGGCGAACCGGGTAAACCGCATCAGGTGATTACTGTATCCGGCGCAACGCTGAAAGCACGTAGCGTGATCATTGCGACAGGCGCGCGCTGGAGAAACATGAATGTACCCGGTGAAGATCAGTATCGTACGCGTGGCGTAACGTACTGCCCACACTGTGATGGTCCGCTGTTTAAAGGTAAGCACGTTGCGGTGATTGGTGGGGGAAACTCCGGTGTAGAAGCGGCTATCGATCTGGCTGGCGTAGTGAAACATGTCACGCTGCTTGAGTTTGCACCAGAACTGAAAGCGGATTCGGTATTGCAGGAGAAGGTACGCAGCCTGCCGAATGTTGACGTCATTCTGAATGCGCAAACCACAGAAGTGAAAGGCGATGGGCAGAAAGTCACGGGGCTGAGCTACAAAGATCGTATTACCGACACGGTACACGATTTACCGCTGGAAGGGATCTTCGTGCAAATTGGCCTGTTGCCTAACACCCACTGGCTGGAAGGTACCGTCGCCAGAAACCGCATCGGTGAAATTGAGATTGATGCCAAGTGTGAAACTAGCGTGAAAGGTGTCTTTGCTGCTGGCGACTGTACGACGGTGCCGTACAAACAGATCATTATCGCGACAGGTGAAGGAGCAAAAGCGTCTTTGAGCGCATTTGATTATCTAATCAGAACTCGTGCGTAATATCGGTCTATAGGAGAGGGGAAAATTCGTCTCTCTCCTGTGACTCTGACGACGATCTTTACTTTCCGCGCGGCGGTGTCTCATAAAAGAGGCATCGCCGCGTTTTTTGCTTTTTATCGTAAAACTTTTCTTTTGATCGTAAAAATTAGAGCTCAGCCCTTGCCAAGAGACAATAAGAAATTCATAATGCCGTCCGCTTTGTGTTGTGGCTCGTTTTTTACTCTCTACACAGCACCGTATTTCGAGCGCTAGCGTTACCTCAATTCACATCATTTTTTATCAGTTAATACAAAACATCATATTCTTCTTAACAGACTTATCCACAGGCTGTCTGTTGGTTATTTATTAATCACGCTATGTTATTGATAAAACGCTGTAGAGTATCTTATTGATATCTATTCATAAATTTTACTTATAAAATGCCATAACGATCGCTTGTACTTTTTGTGACAGTTGATTGGCAACGGTTTTTTTTATTTATTCACAGCGCGTGCGACAAACTGATGACAACCATTTGAGCGGCTCACGCATCGCGCGGTAATCCTTTCTCTACTGCACGAACAAGTCGTTTTTTCTGCGTGGATTGGACATCAATTTCCAGTGACGCGCGGCGTTCCAACTGCTGGTGAATTGCCCAGTGGATATGTTCATCCAACAATTCGCTTTCACCCAGACGGGTTTGCAGTGCCAGCACGATGCTATCCTGATAGGGTGCGTTTCCCAGTGCGACAGCAATATTGCGTAGCCAGCGGAGATGCCCGATGCGCCGGATCGGCGATCCTTCCGTAATCCGCAGAAATTTCTCTTCATTCCAGCCGAACAATACCAGCAGCTCCGGCGTATGCAGCGCAGCACGCGGACTGAAATCAGCCTCGTCGGTGAGCTGTGAAAACCGATTCCACGGACAAATCAGCTGGCAGTCATCGCAACCATAGATGCGGTTGCCCATCAGCGGACGGAATTCTTCGGGTATCGGACCTTCCAATTCGATAGTCAGGTAGGAAATGCAGCGGCGGGCATCGACGGTGTAAGGGGCGACAATTGCGCCGGTTGGGCAGGTTGTCATACAGGCGACACAGCGACCACACTGCTCTTCTTGAGGTCGATCAACGGGCAGAGGTAAATCGATCAGCAGCTCACCGAGAAAGAACCAGGAACCTGCTTCTCGATTAAGAATTAGTGAGTGTTTACCAACCCAGCCAAGCCCGGCTTTTGCAGCTAAAGGACGCTCCATAATGGGAGCAGAATCGACGAATGGGCGAAAATTCAATTCACCGCAGTATTCCTGAATTTGGTCGCCGAGTTTTTTCAGACGCTGACGTAATAGCTTGTGGTAATCACGACCCAGCGCATAACGGCTAACGTAGCCGAGTTCTGGATTCTTTAGAGTACTCGCAAATGCCGCTTTGGCGGGAAGATAATTCATACGAACGCTGATGACGCGGAGTGTGCCTAGCAGCAGTTCGTGCGGACGCGCCCGCAGCATGCCATGACGTGCCATCCAGTCCATTTCTCCGTGGTATTGCTTATCCAACCAGTCCTGAAGTCGAGGCTCTTCTGCGGACAAATCGGTGTCGCAGATGCCGACCTGCTGGAATCCCAATGCCTGTCCCCATTGTTTGATGTATTGCGCTAATTCGTTGAGATCGTAGGGGTATGACATGATGAGCCACAGAAATAAACAAGACGTGCTGATGTTACCATATCTGCGCTGCAGAGCCGATGTTTGCTGAGATGTGCGGAATGCTGGCGGTCGTTTAAGTTGCTTGCTAATTTTAAGTCATTGTCATGAAAACTAAGAGCAAATAATGACGAGTCACGATCGGAAACGAGAGGATGATTTGCCTTATTCGGTGTTTTACGCCGAGTGGGTGCGGCGTGAAGAAGCCAGAGCGGCCAGCGAGTCGGGGCTTTCGCTGTGGGAACTCATGCAGCGTGCGGGAGAAGCCGTATTTCAGGTGGCTCGCCAATGCTACCCGTCTGCCCGACGCTGGCGGGTGCTCGCTGGACACGGCAATAACGGTGGCGATGGATATGTGGTCGCCAGTTTGGCGTTGGCGGCGGGTGTGGAGGTGGATGTTGTTGCCTGCACCAGCGATAAGCCGCTGCCTGCTGATGCTAATCTTGCTCGGCAGCGCTGGCTGGATCAAGGCGGCCGTGTTGAAGAGGTGAGTGCGCAAGATGATGTTGATGTGCTGTGGCCTGAAGGAATCGATCTCATTATTGATGGCTTACTGGGAACCGGCCTTTCCGCTGCGCCACGCGTACCCTATGCCACGTTAATTACACAGGCGAATGCCTATCCCGCTCCGATTATTTCACTGGATATTCCCTCTGGCTTACATGCTGAAACTGGCACCTGCGCTGGCATCGCGATCTGTGCGGCGCAGACGGTGACGTTTATCGCGCTGAAACCGGGGCTACTGACTGGCCGCGCCCGTGAGCAGGTTGGGAAACTCCATTATCACTCGCTAGGATTGGAAGCATGGCTGGACGGCCAAACCGCGCCGATACGGCGACTGACTGCGGCGCAACTTCCCGAATGGCTGACGCCTCGTTCAGCCGGACAACATAAAGGCGATAACGGCAGGCTGCTGGTGGTAGGTGGCAACGCTGGCTTAGGCGGTGCGGTATTGATGGCTGCTGATGCGGCGCTACACAGCGGTGCAGGCTTGGTGCGAGTACTTACTCACAAACAGTATCAATCGGCGTTTCTGACGGTTCGACCGGAGTTGATGGTGCAAGAGTTAACGACAGATACGCTGCGACAGGGGCTGGAATGGGCTGATGTCGTGGTGATTGGGCCGGGTTTAGGGCAGGATGAATGGGCTAAAAACGCGCTGCGTTTGGCAGAAAATTGTAACAAACCCATGTTATGGGATGCGGATGCACTCAACCTGCTGGCAATCAATCCACATAAGCGGCAGAATCGCGTGCTGACACCTCACCTCGGCGAGGCTGCTCGTTTACTGAATTGCCGCGTGTCTGATATTGAAAGTGATCGCTTACTTGCGGCCACAAAGCTGGTAAAACGCTATGGCGGTGTTGTCGTATTAAAAGGTGCGGGAACGGTGATTGCCAGCGAGCAAGCAGAGATCGCGATTGCTGATGTGGGAAACCCTGGCATGGCGACAGGTGGCATGGGGGATGTGCTGTCAGGTATCGTTGGTGGTTTGCTGGCGCAAAAGCTCTCGCTGTATGATGCTGCTTGTGCAGGGTGTGTCGTACACGGTGCGGCGGCCGACTGGCTGGCGACGCGACGCGGCACCCGAGGTATGCTGGCAACCGATTTATTGCCTGTGTTGTTCCGCTATGTGAATCCTGAGCGGATGTTTCCAGAGCCGATATTTTTAGAACAGTAGATATTCTTAGAACAATAGAATGAAAAAAATAGTCTTACTTCTGCCGGATGAGGCAGCAACCATTTCATTAGGCACGGCGCTGGCGAAAGCCTGCGACGGTGCTTGTGTTATCCACCTTTATGGCGATCTCGGTGCAGGGAAAACGACGTTTAGTCGTGGATTCCTACAGGCGCGTGGTCATCAGGGCAATGTCAAAAGCCCCACTTATACGCTGGTAGAGCCTTATGCATTATCCCCACTGGCTGTCTATCACTTTGATCTCTATCGACTGGCCGACCCGGAAGAGTTGGAGTTCATGGGGATCCGCGATTATCTGACGCAAGATGCCATTTGTCTGATTGAATGGCCGCAGCAGGGGGCTGGTGTGCTGCCCGATGCGGATATCGAGCTGCATTTGCGCTATCAGGATGAGGGTCGACAGGCTGAACTGTTTGCTGTCTCCGCGACGGGAGACGCGATGTTACAACGTTTTTCTCTTCAGCCAGGAACAACAGAATCATGATGAGTCGTATGGTTAAACTGTTCATCGGCGTATGGCTGTTGCTGGCAGGATCGGCGTGGGCGGCTAATCTGTCGGATATCAAAGTGGACAACGCGTCAGGCCAGGCCACGGTGCGTCTGAGCTTTAGCGGTCAGCCTATTTATGCTTTCTTCCCTCTCAGCAACCCTGCCAGAGTGGTCATCGATATTCGTCAGACTGGTGTCATTCAGGGATTACCGTTGGATTTCAGCGGACAAAATCTGATTAAGCGTGTGCGCACCAGCAACGCTCAGGACGCACAAAGCCTGCGTCTGGTGCTGGATTTGACTCAGGCAGCCAAGACGCGAGCGGTTACGCAAAAAGAAGGGGCTGGATACGTTGTTGTTTTCACCATCACCGGTGATAAAGCAAAAACGGTACAAGCCTCAGCGCCTCCTGTTGCACGGCAGCAAAATAGTGCGCCAGCAGAACCGGCAAAGAATCCGTTTACCAACAAACCGACTGTTGTCGTAAATAGCAGTTCTTCATCTACCCGAGTACCAGCCCGACAGGGTAATGAACGGGTTGTTGTGGCGATTGATGCTGGTCACGGGGGGCAAGATCCTGGGGCGATTGGCACGAACGGGCTGCGGGAGAAAAATGTCACTATCTCTATCGCTCGTAAGTTACAAACCTTACTGAATAACGATCCGGCCTTTAAAGGCGTATTAACGCGCGATGGCGACTACTTTATCTCCGTCATGGGGCGTTCGGATGTGGCGCGTAAGCAGGGCGCGAACCTGTTAGTGTCGATTCACGCGGATGCTGCACCGAACCGTAATGCCAAAGGTGCCTCTGTTTGGGTGCTGTCCAACCGTCGTGCGAATAGCGAGATGGCAACCTGGCTGGAACAGCATGAAAAACAGTCTGAACTGTTGGGGGGAGCAGGCGATCTGTTAGCGAACAGCAGCGCGGATCCTTATCTCAGTCAGGCGGTTTTGGATCTGCAATTTGGCCACTCCCAGCGTGTCGGGTATGACGTTGCGACTAAGGTACTGCGTGAGCTTCAGCGCGTCGGGGGGCTGCATAAACGACGCCCTGAGCACGCAAGCCTAGGCGTATTACGCTCGCCAGATATTCCTTCTCTGCTGGTGGAAACCGGGTTTATCACCAATGTCTCGGAAGAGCGGCTGTTGGGGAGTAACGACTATCAGGAAAAAATCGCCAATGCGATTTATCAGGGGCTGAGGGGGTACTTCCAGACGCACCCGATGCAATCCCTCCCAAAGCAGGAAAGCCGCCCACTACAGTCGGCGGCAAATGATACAGCGACATCGGGCAGCGATGTAACGACGGCGAAAGCGAGTGCGGGCAGCACGCGTCATACCGTCGCACGTGGCGAAACACTTTCTTCCATTGCTCGACGTTATGGTGTCAGCCTCGCGGCTATGCGTGACGTAAATAAGCTGAATAAAGACATCGTCTGGGTTGGACAGCGTTTGAATATTCCGGCGACAGGGATGAAGCAGGCTGCATCAACGCCTGCGCCCAAAAAGGCTGTACCGGTGAAGCATAAGGTCGTAAAGGGTGATAGCCTGAGTGCGATTGCTGCGCGTTACGGTGTCAGTATGAAAGAGATCCAACAGGCGAATAATATGCGTTCTGGTTCGGTACAACTGGGGCAAACGCTGATTATACCGTCCGCCTGATGCTTCATGCTGACGATGTCGATAGATTGAGGATAGTAAGAGGGATACGCCATGCCGATTCAGGTGCTGCCACCGCAGTTGGCTAACCAGATTGCCGCCGGAGAAGTGGTTGAGCGTCCGGCTTCGGTCGTGAAGGAGCTGGTGGAAAACAGTCTGGATGCAGGGGCGACCCGAATTGATATCGACATAGAACGCGGCGGTGCGAAGCTGATCCGCATTCGTGACAATGGCTCAGGCATCGGAAAGGATGAATTAACGCTGGCGCTGGCGCGTCATGCGACCAGTAAAATTGCCACGCTCGACGATCTGGAAGCGATCGTTAGCATGGGGTTTCGCGGCGAAGCGCTGGCGAGTATCAGTTCCGTCTCCCGTTTAACGCTGACATCGCGCACTGCCGAACAATCTGAGGCCTGGCAGGCCTACGCCGAAGGGCGCGATATGGCGGTGACGGTCAAGCCAGCCGCCCATCCTGTGGGCACCACGCTGGAAGTGCTGGATCTGTTTTACAACACACCCGCCCGTCGTAAATTTATGCGCACGGAAAAAACCGAATTCACTCATATTGATGAGGTCGTGCGCCGTATTGCACTGGCACGTTTCGATGTCGCCATCACGCTGCATCATAACGGTAAGCTGATGCGGCAGTATCGTGCAGCACCGGATAAAAATCAGTATGAACGCCGTTTAGGCAGTATCTGTGGTGCGACCTTCTTACAACATGCGCTCGCGGTGTCATGGCAACATGGCGATCTCACTATCCATGGCTGGGTCGCCGATCCGGTTGGTGCGAAACAGCTGCCGGATATGCAGTATTGCTATGTGAATCAGCGCATGATGCGCGATCGGCTCATTAATCATGCTATCCGGCAGGCTTATCAGGATCAGCTTAGCGACGAGCAGCAGCCTGCCTATGTTTTGTATCTGGAGATCGACCCGCATCAGGTGGATGTCAACGTTCATCCCGCCAAGCATGAGGTGCGGTTCCATCAGGCGCGGTTGGTACATGATTTCATCTATCAGGCCGTGATGTCCGTTCTACAGCAGGCCTCTGCACCGGGGCTTGGCATGACCGAGCCAGAGACAGGGAAGCCCGTGCAATGGCAGCAGGAAAATCGTCCTGCCGCAGGCGAAAACCATTTTGCCCAGCCGCCGCGTACCGATAATTCTCCATCGTATGGCGGGAAAACACCCCGCACAGGCCATTCCGGTCAGGCGCGAGAATCTGCTTATTCCGGCTATCAGCCAGAGAATCCGTATCAGAAACAGCAGGGCGATCTGTATAAGGCGCTGCTGCAACCAACGGATAACGGAGCAAATACACCGCTGTCCGGCGAGCGCACTTCTGTACCAGCGAGTAGAGTTGTACCGTCGAATAGCGTTATGTCGTCGGACGTGGTTGTGCCATCCACGGTATTGCATGACGTATCCGCGACTCGAACCGCATCGAACACCGCAACCAGTAATAACAAACAGCGCGCGCCAGTTGAGTCACCGCTTGAAAGCCAATCGAGCGGCTTTGGACGGGTTCTCACGGTTTATCCTCCGTGCTATGCGCTGTTGGAGTACCATAAGGGATTAGCGATGCTGTCGCTTCCCGTTGCCGAACGTTATCTGAAAGTCGTGCAGTTGACGCCCTCCGACGAGGGGCTGCGAGCACAGCCGTTACTGATTCCTCAGCGGCTGACGCTGAGTAAATCTGAATTGAACGTCTTGTCTACCCACCACGCTTTGCTGACGCGTTTTGGTATTGATGTATTGGTTGAGTCACAACGTGCCACATTGCGTGCCGTACCTTTACCATTGCGCCAACAAAATTTACAAAACTTGATCTCTGAACTGATAGGCTATCTGGCCGACTATCAGACGGTTGAGACACAGCAGGTGGATGCTGGCGCATTGGCGTCGTGGATGGCAACGCGATTGCAGAGTGATCAGGAAAACTGGAGCCACTCTCAGGCCATACAATTACTGGCGGATGTCGAGCGGCTTTGTCCGCAACTAGCGAAAACGCCGCCGTCTGAACTTTTATATATGATGGACATCCATGATGCCATCCAGGCTTTAAAGCATGAATGATGTAGAAAACGCGTCGTTGCCGCCCGCTATTTTTATCATGGGGCCGACGGCGTCAGGAAAAACGGCATTGGCGATGACGTTACGAGAATATTTGCCGGTAGAGTTGATTAGCGTAGATTCCGCCCTCATCTATAAAGATATGGATATTGGGACGGCGAAGCCGAGTGCGGAAGAGCTGGCACTGGCGCCGCATCGGTTAATCGACATTCTCGATCCGACGGAGTCCTATTCTGCGGCCGATTTTCGCCGCGATGCGCTACGTGAAATGGCGGACATTACCGCTGCCGGTCGCATCCCTCTACTAGTGGGGGGGACGATGCTGTATTTCAAGGCGCTGTTAGAGGGGCTTTCTCCTTTGCCGTCAGCCGATGCCGCAGTGCGTCAACGCATTGAAGAACAGGCAAAAGAAATCGGCTGGGAAGCGATGCATCGGCAGCTTAGTGAGATCGATCCGGTTGCAGCAATTCGGATTCATCCAAATGATCCGCAGAGACTCTCGCGAGCACTGGAAGTTTTTTTCGTTTCAGGTAACACTTTAACTGAACTGACAAAAACGTCTGGCGACGCGCTGCCCTATCAGGTTCATCAGTTTGCTATCGCCCCGGCGACGCGTGAATTGTTGCATCAGCGGATTGAACAGCGTTTTCACCAGATGTTGGCGGCGGGTTTTGAGACAGAAGCTCGGACATTGTTTGCCCGGCAAGACCTTCATACGGATATGCCCTCTATTCGTTGCGTTGGTTATCGCCAGATGTGGTCATATTTATCCGGTGAAATTGATTACGATGAGATGGTTTATCGGGGAATTTGTGCGACGCGCCAGTTAGCGAAGCGGCAAATGACCTGGCTGCGCGGTTGGGATGATGTGTGCTGGCTGGATAGCGAAAAACCGACTGAGGCACTGGACAAGGTAATACACTTTAAATAATTCAAGTTTCAGGCAGGCGGCAAGGGAATGAGTCCCGATGAGCTTACTCAGGTAAGTGATTCGGGTGAGTGAACGCAGCCAACGCACATGCAACTTGAAGTATGACGAGTGTTCAGGTTGTTAGTGCATAGGTTGAGTGATTGTGTACAATCGGTGAGTCTCAGCGTGCAAGTTTTTTACACCGTTATTTTAGAGCCGTTGGGCTCTTTGTTACAAACAACATACAAATAAGGAAAATATAGAATGGCTAAGGGGCAATCTTTGCAAGATCCGTTCTTGAACGCTTTGCGTCGTGAACGTGTTCCGGTTTCGATTTATTTGGTGAACGGTATTAAGTTGCAAGGTCAGATCGAATCTTTCGATCAGTTCGTGATTTTGTTGAAAAACACGGTCAGCCAGATGGTTTATAAGCACGCCATCTCTACAGTTGTTCCTTCTCGCCCAGTTTCTCACCATAGCAACAATCCAGGCGGCAGCAACAACTATCACGGTAGTAACACGACTGCTCAGCAGTCGTCGCAGGATGCTGATGACGCCGAATAAGGCGTATTGTCAATTCACCACGGCGCGGGAGAGCTGGACGCATCGCTCGGCTCCTTCGCTGTGGTGTTTTTTGCTCGTTTGAGAGGTTACTCGCTTGTTTGACCGTTATGAATCAGGTGAACGGGCCATATTAGTTCATGTTTTTTTCTCGCAAGATAGAGATACTGAAGATCTGCTGGAGTTTGAATCTCTGGTTTCTTCTGCCGGTATTGAATCCTTGCAGGTTGTGACCGGTAGCCGCAAGGCGCCTCACCCCAAGTATTTTGTCGGGGAAGGTAAAGCCGAAGAAATTGCTCAGGCAGTAAAAGAAACTGGCGCGTTTGTCGTGCTGTTTGATCACGCGCTGACGCCTGCTCAGGAACGTAATCTAGAGCGTTTGTGCGAGTGCCGGGTGATCGACCGTACCGGATTGATTTTAGATATTTTTGCCCAGCGTGCGCGTACTCACGAGGGGAAATTACAGGTGGAACTGGCACAACTGCGCCATCTTGCGACCCGACTGGTTCGCGGTTGGACGCACCTTGAACGCCAGAAGGGCGGTATCGGTTTACGCGGCCCAGGTGAAACCCAGCTTGAAACCGACCGTCGTTTATTGCGTAACCGTATCAGTCAGATACTGTCGCGTCTCGAACGGGTAGAAAAACAGCGTGAACAGGGGCGTCGGTCACGAGTTCGCGCCGATGTTCCCACCGTTTCGCTGGTGGGCTATACCAACGCGGGTAAATCCACGCTGTTTAACAAGATTACATCGGCGGGCGTCTATGTCGCCGATCAGTTATTTGCCACACTGGATCCAACATTGCGCCGCATTCAAGTGGATGATGTCGGTGATACAGTGTTGGCGGATACCGTAGGTTTTATCCGGCAGTTACCCCACGATTTGGTGGCTGCGTTTAAGGCTACATTACAGGAAACACGTCAGGCCTCACTGTTACTGCATGTTGTTGATGCCGCCGATCCTCGTCTTGACGAGAATATCGACGCGGTTAATGACGTACTGGCGGAAATCGAGGCGGATGAAATACCTGCGCTGTTGGTAATGAACAAGATTGATATGCTGGATGATTTCGTTCCGCGTATCGATCGCAACGAAGAGAATCTACCGATACGAGTCTGGCTTTCAGCACAGACTGGTGACGGTATTGCGTTGCTATTTCAGGCATTGACTGAGCGGCTTTCCGGGGAAATCGCACAATATACTTTGCACCTTCCCCCGCAGGCAGGACGCTTGCGTAGTCGTTTTTACCAGCTTCAGGCAATAGAAAAAGAATGGATTGAAGAGGATGGGCAAATTGGTCTGGTTATTCGTATGCCGATTGCTGACTGGCGCCGCCTCTGCAAAAAAGAGCAGGAACTGATGGACTATATTGTCTGACAGGCAAAAAACAGTCTGCACGGCGAAATAGTCTGACGGACTCTGGGATATTGAACCTGAAGAACACCTATCATAAAGAATGGAGCTAAAACATGGCGTGGAATCAGCCCGGTAATAACGGACAAGACCGCGACCCGTGGGGGAGCAGCAGCAATAATGGCGGCAACTCTGGCGGAAATAATAATAAAGGTGGCCGAGATCAGGGGCCGCCGGATCTGGACGACATCTTCCGTAAACTGAGCAAAAAACTCAGCGATCTGGGTGGCGGAAAAGGTTCTGGCTCAAGCAACAGCGGAAATTCTGGCGGCCCAGCACTGGGTGGTCGGATCGTCGGTATCGCTGCCGTCGCTGCGGTTGTCATCTGGGCTGCTACTGGTTTCTATACCATTAAAGAAGCGGAACGCGGTGTCGTAACGCGCTTTGGTAAGTTCAGCCATTTGGTGGGGCCTGGTCTTAACTGGAAACCAACCTTTATCGACTCTGTTCGCGCGGTGAACGTTGAGTCGGTGCGCGAACTGGCGACCTCGGGTGTGATGTTGACATCGGATGAAAACGTCGTGCGCGTTGAAATGAACGTACAGTATCGTGTCACACAGCCTGAGCAATATCTGTTCAGCGTAACCAATGCGGATGACAGCCTGCGTCAGGCAACTGACAGTGCGCTGCGTGGCGTTATTGGTAAGTACACGATGGACAAAATTTTGACTGAAGGCCGTACCATTGTGCGTACGGATACCCAGCGTGTACTGGAAGAGACTGTTCGTCCGTACAACATGGGTATCACGCTGCTTGACGTCAACTTCCAGACCGCACGTCCGCCGGAAGAAGTGAAGGCCGCGTTTGATGATGCGATTGCCGCACGTGAAAACGAACAGCAATATATTCGTGAAGCGGAAGCGTATGCGAACGAAGTGCAGCCGCGTGCTAACGGTCAGGCGCAACGTATTCTGGAAGAGTCTCGCGCTTATAAAACCCGTACCGTTCTGGAAGCTCAGGGTGAAGTTGCCCGTTTTGCCAGAGTATTACCGGAATATAAAGCGGCGCCAGAAATCACCCGCGAGCGTTTGTATATCGAAACGATGGAACGCGTGCTGAGCCATACTCGTAAGGTTCTGGTCAATGACAAGGGGAGTAACCTGATGGTGCTGCCGTTGGATCAGATGCTGCGTGGGCAAGGTGGTGAAAATACGCAAAGCAACAGCAGCGCTAATCCACTGCGTTTGCCTAGCAACAGCAGCGGTGCGGCGAATAGCAACCAAACGCGCAGCAGTAACAATGGAAATATCATGGATCAGCGCAAAGCAAATGCGCAGCGTGATGACTTCACTCGAGTAGGGAGAGAATAATCGATGCGTAAGCCCTTACTATTTATCCTGATCCTGGTACTGATGGTGGTCTATGCGTCACTATTTGTGGTGCAGGAAGGCCAGCGCGGCATTGTGATGCGTTTTGGCAAAGTATTGCGTGATGACGAAAACAAGCCGCTGATTTATGTACCGGGATTGCAGTTCAAGGTTCCGTTTATCGACTCAGTGAAAATGCTGGATGCTCGTATCCAAACCATGGAAAACCAGGCTGACCGCTTCATCACTAAAGAGCAGAAAGACCTGATTGTCGATTCTTACCTCAAATGGCGTATCAGCGATTTCAGCCGTTACTATCTGGCAACGGGCGGTGGTGACATCTCTCAAGCTGAAGTACTGCTGAAACGTAAATTCAGTGACCGTCTGCGTTCTGAGATTGGTCGTCTGGATGTGAAAGGCATTGTTACCGACTCACGTGGTCAACTGATGTCTGACGTGCGTGAAGCGCTGAACACCGGTACCGGTGAAACCACTGAAGCCGATAATGCGATTGCTTCAGCTGCTGCGCGTGTTGAGAAAGAGACGACGAGCAACGAACCTCATATCAACCCTAACAGCATGGCTGCGCTGGGTATTGAGGTTATCGATGTGCGTATTAAGCAAATCAACCTGCCAACTGAAGTGTCTGACGCAATTTACCAACGTATGCGTGCAGAGCGTGAAGCGGTAGCACGTCGCCACCGTTCACAAGGTCAGGAAGAAGCTGAAAAGTTGAAAGCGACGGCAGACTATGAAGTTACCCGTACGCTGGCTGAAGCCGAGCGCCAAGGGCGTATCACCCGCGGTGAAGGGGATGCCGAAGCGGCGAAACTGTTTGCGAACGCATTCAGCGAAGATCCTGACTTCTACTCTTTCATCCGTAGCCTGCGTGCGTATGAAAGTAGCTTCAGTAATAATCAGGACGTAATGGTTCTCAGCCCGGATAGCGACTTCTTCCGCTACATGAAGTCACCGGAAAGCAGCATGGCACCACGCCGCTGATAGTCATTAACTGACGTCTTTCATCAAGCCCGGGTTATTGCACCGGGCTTTTTTTTGTCATTTTCTGGCAGAGATAACTCAAAGGGTTTGGTCCTGTTCTTACTCGGAGCAGGAAAAAGGGGCTGTTATGAATTCAACGATTTGGCTGGCGCTCGGGCTGGTTTTGGTACTTGAAGGGCTGGGTCCGTTGCTGTTTCCTCGCCTTTGGCGGCGGATGATTTTGGGAATGGCACAGTTACCGGATAATATTTTGCGGCGTTTTGGTGGCGGAATAGTCGTTGCAGGGTGCGTGATCTACTACATGTTGCGTAGCCGGATGGGTGGCTAAAATTAAGCGGAAAAATGTGCGCAACCGTGTGCTAAAAGTACTGAAAGCATCCAAATGAGATGGTAGAATCCTTTTTTAAGCAACCTGGTGATTCTTGAAATGGGTAAGAACGTCGTCGTACTGGGCACCCAATGGGGTGACGAAGGTAAAGGCAAGGTCGTTGACCTGCTGACTGAACGGGCTAAATATGTTGTGCGCTATCAGGGTGGTCACAACGCTGGCCATACGCTGGTTATCAACGGTGAAAAAACCGTCCTTCATTTAATTCCTTCTGGCATTCTGCGTGAAAATGTTGTCAGCATCATCGGTAACGGTGTTGTGCTGGCGCCTGACGCATTCATGAAAGAAATGACGGAGCTTGAAGCGCGTGGCGTCCCGGTACGCGAACGCCTGCTGCTTTCTGAAGCCTGTCCGTTAATCCTGCCTTATCACGTCGCATTGGATAACGCGCGTGAAAAAGCGCGTGGCGCGAAAGCAATTGGTACGACGGGTCGCGGTATCGGTCCTGCGTATGAAGATAAAGTTGCTCGCCGTGGTCTGCGTGTTGGCGATCTGTTTGATAAAGAAACCTTTGCTGTCAAACTGAAAGAAATCGTCGAATACCATAACTTCCAACTGGTTAACTACTACAAAGTTGATGCTGTCGACTACCAGAAAGTGTTGGACGATGTGCTGGCGATCGCCGACATCCTGACGGCTATGGTCGTTGATGTTTCTGATTTGCTGTACAAGGCGCACCTGCGTGGCGATTTCGTCATGTTTGAAGGCGCGCAGGGTACGCTGCTGGATATCGACCACGGTACCTATCCGTACGTGACCTCCTCAAATACCACTGCGGGCGGCGTTGCCACCGGCTCTGGCTTGGGTCCACGTTATGTCGATTATGTGCTGGGTATCGTTAAAGCCTACTCTACCCGTGTGGGTGCAGGTCCATTCCCGACTGAGCTGTTTGAAGAAGTGGGTGAGCATCTGTCTCAGAAAGGTAACGAGTTTGGTGCGACTACGGGTCGTCGTCGTCGTACTGGCTGGCTGGATGCGGTTGCCGTGCGTCGTGCGGTACAGATCAACTCGCTGTCAGGTTTCTGCCTGACCAAGCTGGATGTTCTGGATGGTCTGAAAGAGATTAAGATCTGCGTAGGCTATCGTTTGCCGAATGGCACCGAAGTAGATACTACTCCGCTGGCTGCTGAAGGCTGGGAAGGTCTTGAGCCGATTTACGAAACTGTGCCGGGTTGGTCTGAAAGCACATTTGGCGTGAAAGATCACAGCAAGCTGCCGCAGGCTGCGCTTAACTACATCAAACGTATCGAAGAAGTCACTGGTGTGCCGATTGATATTATTTCCACCGGCCCAGATCGCAGCGAAACCATGGTGTTGCGCGATCCGTTCGATGCTTGATTGCACCACGCTTAACGAGTGATGCAATATGAAAAAGGACGGGATTCCCGTCCTTTTTGCTATCTAGCGTTTAGCTGTTGCAGAACAGCACGGCTTCCTACAGTGATTCTTGTGCGTCTTTCGCCTTCTGCGCTTTCTTCTTCAGGCTATCCAGCAGCTTATTATGGATGTTACTGAACCCACCGTTGCTCATGACCAGAATATGGTCGCCTGGCTGTGCAGTCTTGACGATGTTTTCTACCAGCGTATCAATATCCGCGCTCCAGTGAGCGGGCTGTACACAGGCTTCTGCAACTTCTACAACCTGCCACGGAATATGCGTCGGCTGGAAGAGGAATACTTCATCAGCGCGGCCTAATGACGGAGCCAGTTCGTTTTTGCACATCCCCAATTTCATGGTGTTCGAACGGGGCTCCAGTACGGCCAAAATACGGGCTGTACCTCCTACCTTGCTGCGTAGTGCCGACAGTGTCGCTAGAATTGCAGTAGGGTGATGTGCAAAATCGTCATAAACTGTGACGCCATGCTCCGTACCGCGTAACTCAAGGCGACGGCGCGCGTTGATAAATCCGCCCAGCGCGCGGCAAGCATCTGCGGGTAGCACGCCGACGTGATGTGCGGCAGCAATCGCCATCAATCCGTTGTGCATGTTGTGTTCACCCACCAGTTTCCAGTGGACTTCACCGACAAGCTCATTGTTCAGGTAAACCTGATATTGGCTGGCATCAATGGCCACTTTCTGTGCCCGCCAAACGCCTTCTTCACCGACCAATTCCTGTTCACTCCAGCATCCCATCCCCATCACCTGTTTGAGATTAAGATCGTTGGTTGGCAGGATGATCTTCCCGCTGCCGGGCACCAGTCGAACAAGGTGGTGGAACTGTTTCTGAATGGCTTTCAGATCGTCAAAGATGTCGGCGTGATCGAACTCAAGGTTGTTGAGTACCAACGTTCTTGGGCAGTAATGTACGAATTTGGAGCGTTTGTCGAAAAACGCGCAGTCGTATTCATCGGCTTCAAGCACCATGAACGGGCTGTCACCCAACCGTGCGGAAACGGTGAAGTTGCCGGGAACGCCACCGATCACAAAGCCCGGTTGGTAGCCGCAGTCTTCCAGAATCCAGGTGACCATCCCCGCCGTAGTGGTTTTACCATGCGTTCCCGCAACGGCAATCACCCAGCGATCGCGCAGTACATAGTCATGCAGCCACTGTGGACCGGAAACATAGGGTAATCCTTGTTCCAGTACAGCTTCGACGCACGGGTTTCCGCGTGACATCGCATTACCGATGATGACCAGATCGGGGGCGTGAGCAAGCTGTGCCGGATCGTATCCCTGGATCAGCGTGATTCCCTGCTCTTCAAGTAAGGTACTCATGGGAGGATAAACATTCGCATCTGAGCCCGTGACGTCATGCCCCAGCGAGCGAGCGAGTAGGGCAAGGCCACCCATAAAGGTGCCGCAGATACCTAAAATATGAATACGCATACATTTTCCATCTTCACTGTGAGTCTGCGTCACATTCTAACGCTATGAATCCGCCATAAGAAATGGATTTGACTAGGTACTCACTTTCTCTTTGGGCTACACTGCATGCGCAAACGTTGGCGGTGCAGAAATGAAACCGCTTTTCATCCGTAGATTTTGGAATAGTGTTATGAAAACGTTAGGCGAATTTATCGTCGAAAAACAGCACGATTTCTCTCACGCCACAGGTGAGCTTACCGCGCTGCTGTCTGCTATTAAACTGGGCGCCAAGATTATTCACCGTGATATCAATAAAGCCGGTTTGGTTGATATCTTGGGTGCCAGCGGTATTTCTAATGTTCAAGGCGAAGTGCAGATGAAGCTCGATCTGTATGCCAATGAGAAACTGAAAGCTGCATTAAAAGCGCGTGGTGAAGTGGCAGGTATCGCCTCTGAAGAAGAAGACGAAATTGTCATCTTTGAAGGCGACAAGGCGGAAAACGCTAAATATGTGGTCCTGATGGATCCACTGGACGGCTCGTCAAATATTGATGTGAACGTCTCTGTCGGTACGATTTTTTCTATTTATCGCCGTATTACGCCGCTGGGAACCTCAGTCACGGAAGCTGACTTCTTGCAGCCGGGTAGCCAGCAGGTTGCTGCGGGTTACATCGTTTACGGTTCTTCTACCATGCTGGTGTACACCACGGGTCACGGCGTTCACGCTTTTACCTACGATCCATCGCTCGGTGTATTCTGCCTCTCGCATGAAAAAGTTTGCTTCCCAGAAAAAGGGAATATGTATTCCATCAACGAAGGGAACTACATCAAGTTTCCTGCCGGCGTGAAGAAATACATCAAATACTGTCAGGAGCAAGATGAAGAGACGCAGCGTCCTTATACGTCGCGTTATATCGGTTCACTGGTAGCGGATTTCCATCGTAACCTGCTGAAAGGCGGGATTTACCTGTACCCGAGCACGGCGAGCTATCCGAAAGGCAAACTGCGTTTGCTGTACGAATGCAACCCGATGGCGTTTTTGGCGGAGCAGGCGGGTGGTAAGGCTAGCGACGGCAAAAACCGTATTCTGGATATCGCGCCAGAGAAACTGCATCAGCGCTCACCGTTCTTTGTGGGAACAGAATCCATGGTTGATGACGTTGAACGTTTCATCCGTGAATTTCCCGATGCTTAATTAGCACTATTCCGTGTTGTCGGGTTCTCTGCCAATGCGGGATTGTTTTTATGGCGTGCTGTCCGGCACGCCATTATTGGCGGGCTACCGCAAGAGACGTTGAAAACGCTCTCCGCGTTTTTTAATGTTGTGCTTCGAACCAGCTTTCCAGAATAATCACCGCAGAAGCCGCGTCTACACTACCTTTATCCAACGCTTTAAAACCACCGCGTTCAAAGAGATCGGCGCGAGCTTCCACCGTACTCAATCGTTCATCATGTAGTTCAATAGCGACACCAAAACGACCGTGCAGTCGGTTAGCAAATTTCCGCGCCCGTGCCGTCAGCGGCTGCTCGGTGCCATCCATGTTGAGTGGCAGGCCGACAACGACCAAATCTGGCTGCCATTCTGACAACAGCTTCTCCACTTTTTGCCAGTCGGGTATCCCTTCCTGCGCCTTGAACGATGTCAGTGCGCGTGCCGTACCGGTAATTTCCTGACCGATTGCAACGCCGATACTTTTTGTCCCAAAATCAAAGGCAAGGAGGGTTCTGTTGCTCATCAGGCATGTCCTGCTTCAGTGGAGATATTATGAATATCGATGCCCAACTTTCTGGCCGCTGCTCGCCAGCGTTCGGCAATGGGCGTGTGGAACAGAATCTCTTTATCGGCTGGCGTCGTCAGCCAGGCATTATCCAGCAGTTCCTCTTCCAGTTGGCCGTTCTCCCAGGCGGAATAACCTAAGGCAACCAGCGTATTTTTCGGCTGCTTGGACGTGCCTAACGTTTCCAGTACGTCTTTTGAGGTGGTGATCATGGTGTCCTCAGAAATACTGATGCTCGAACCAAAGCCGGAACTGGGCGTATGCAGGATAAAGCCACGGTCGTCTGCCAATGGGCCACCGATAAACACGGGTTTATCTAATCGGATGGCAGGATCGCGTGGTGTTGGATCTATTTTTAGCTTTTTCAGCACATTTTCCACGGAAAATTGATCCATCGGTTTGTTGATGATCAGCCCCATGGCTCCGTCTTCATTATGTTCGCAGATATAGACCACCGAACGTTTAAATACAGAGTCCTGTAGTGCTGGCATAGCAATGAGGAAGTGATGCTGTAAATTCATTGTGTATTTTTATCGATATCCGTCAGCGTTGGAGAAACGGCCCGTGTTGCGCGGGCCGAGTGGCGTGTCAAGTGTCCCTGATTAGCGGGTGCGTGCAGCCAGACGTGTTTCAATCGCGTCCATCAGCATGCCGGTGATAGAAACATCCGGGTAGGCTGCTTCGATTTCACGCACGCAGGTCGGGCTGGTGACGTTAATTTCTGTCAGACGGTCACCGATGATGTCCAGACCGACGAAAATCAGACCTTTGGCTTTTAACGTCGGGGCGACGTCGCGAGCGATTTTCCAGTCGCTTTCGGTCAGCGGACGCGCTTCGCCGCGACCACCGGCGGCCAGATTGCCACGTGTTTCACCGCTTTTCGGGATACGCGCCAGGCAATAAGGGACGGGTTCGCCATCGACGACCAGCACGCGCTTGTCGCCATCTTTAATCGCAGGCAGATAGTTTTGCGCCATGCAGTAGCGGCTGGCGTGTTCGGTCAGGGTTTCGATAATAACCGATACGTTGGCGTCATCCTGCTTCAAACGGAAAATAGAGGCACCGCCCATGCCGTCCAGTGGTTTGAGAATAACGTCGCCGTGTTTTTCATGGAACTGACGCAGTTTGTCTGCGCGACGCGTGACGAGCGTATCGGGAGTCAGGTGTGGGAACCAGGCGGTGAAGAGCTTCTCATTGCAATCGCGCAGGCTTTGCGGCTTGTTGACGATCAGCGTGCCTTTCTCTTCTGCGCGTTCCAGGATATAGGTGGCGTAGATGAACTCCGTATCGAACGGTGGATCTTTACGCATTAACACGACATCCAACTCTTCCAGCGCGATATCCTGCTCGCCGGAGAAATCGTACCAGCCGTCGTAATCGTACTGGACGCTCAGGCGGCGCGTTGTTGCACGTGCGACGCCAGCATGCATATAGAGATCGTTCATCTCCATATAATGCAGTTCCCAACCACGGCGCTGTGCTTCCAGCAGCATGGCAAAGCTGGTGTCTTTCTTGATATTGATGGTGTCAATCGGGTCCATCACGATACCGAGTTTGATCATTCTTTTCTCCTTTACCCCAAATCGCCGAAACGTACCTGTAAGGCGGTCATGGCGGTGAGTGCAGTGGTTTCTGTGCGCAAGACGCGTGGCCCCAACAGGATATCAGTGAATCCGTGTTCTGAGGTCATGGTAATTTCGGTGGCGGTGAGTCCGCCTTCCGGGCCGATCAGCAGCCTGACTCGATCTACTGGCAGCGGCAGCGTATTGATACTTTGTGTAGCGCGCGGGTGCAGATTTAATTTCAGCGCGTTGTCTTGCTCCGCACACCAGGCTTCCAGCGTCATCGCTGGCCGAACCAGCGGCACACAATTGCGACCAGACTGTTCACAGGCGGCAACCGCAATTTTTTGCCACTGGCTAATTTTCTTCTCCATACGCTCTGCATCCAGTTTTACGCCACAGCGTTCAGACAGCAGCGGCGTAATAACATTGACGCCCAGCTCGATGGATTTCTGAATGGTAAACTCCATCTTTTCGCCGCGCGACATCACCTGTCCCAGATGTAAATGTAGGGGCGATTCTTTATCTTCCAACTTACCTGCTGTGAAGCTAACGCGCACACTCTTTTTTCCAGCCGCGATGATTTCTGCATCAAAGACATGATTGCTGCCATCAAACAGCTGCAATGACTGGCCCGTATTCATGCGTAATACACGACCAACATGGTTGGTGGCATCGTCGCTTAGTTCGGCTTCACCACCGTTAAGGGGGAGCGTCTCGGGATGAAAAATGCGTGGTACTCGCATACTGAATTAAGACCTTTGAATGAAATTAATCGACGCAGGAACGCCATAAATAGGTAAAACCACCGTAATTTGACGGTGGTTGCGCTGGAAACTGATTCGCTATAGTAGGTAGACGAATTAGCGCTGGCAAGCCTGTTGAACGTAGGGATTAGGGTTTCCCTGTTTTGCGGCGATGCGCTGATTGCGCGTACATTCCCACTGCGTGACGGGATATTGCTTATCCCAGGCTTCAAACAGCTGAGTCTGCTGGCTGGAAAGGCGTAACTGATAGCGGTCGCGCATGTAGAAGTAGGTACGAGCGATCTGGCCGCGGGCGCGAGCAGGCGGTTCTGCCAGATTGTTTTTGAAGTCGACCTTCATCTCGCATTGACCATATTGGGATGCGCCACCGTTCCATTGTCCATACATGGCATTGCCGCGATCGCCATTAACTTCGCCGATAGCGGGTTGCAGGTTATGCAAGTCCGTTTCTATTTCACGGTAGACGGGGTCGCTGTTACAGTTCTTTCGGCCACCATCCTGCCAGCATTGGCGCTGGTGGCCGAACTGCCAGGCGGGAACAACATGCTCCCACTCGATACGGCTGGCACGTTGTTCATTTTTCCTGACCTGATAACCGCAGGATTCAAGGTCGGGCGTGCCTTTCTTGCCTTGCCACGTAATTTTGCAGCCACAGTAGAACGAACCCGGTGCGTCCCGATTAATGTCGACTGCGGCGGCTTTTGCCTGCGAAAAATTATTGATGTTTTGGCTCAGCGCGGCAGTCGAAAACAGACCCGCGCCAACGGCGGCGATAGCGATAATTTTGCGTAGCATATTCCAAATAATCCACAGACGGTAAAGTTGGCAGACTACCGGATGTCTCGTCGGCAGGCAAATTCAAAAGCAGTTTTTAAAACTGAAAATTCCCTTTTAAATAGAGCTTTTTACATCATGTCGTAAGGTTTTCCCGCAACGACGGCAGCGATATTCTGTTTCGCCACGCAGTATCCGATTGTGTCGGCGGATCGTTAGCTCATGCCGTTGGCAATCGCAGAGGTAGGTGAAGGTTTGCCCTTGCACGGATTGCACTGCAAACCGATGCGTGCGCTTTGCTGGGACATGCAGGACGCTTTCCATCATCCAGCGCCACTCTTTGCCATGGGGGGCGACACGACCAAAACGCGCGTAGACCAGCAGATGAGCCAACTCATGAGGAACGACTTCATCGATAAAGGTTTGCTGGTTTTCCTGCAACAAGACGGGGTTCAGCCGAATTTCCCAGTGTTGTAACCAGGCTGTGCCTGCCGTAGAACCTCGCTGTTGGTAATTTACCGTCGGTTCGGTGTAGTCCGTCTGCAAGGTGAGGTTGGCCTGCTGCAATTTATCACGCAGGCAGCGCATTACAGCCTGATGGCTGGCAATGGGAATTCGGGGAGTGTTCATTTCTGTGAGCATAAATTGAGTGGCAGGGAGACGCAATAGGCGAAGCGGAGAGAAATCAGAATGAAAAACGGCGAATTTTCATTCGCCGTTTGGTGCTTATTACATCGCTGGATTACAGGCCAGCAGCTTCACGCAACTGCGCGGCTTTGTCCGTTTTTTCCCATGGGAAATGCTCACGGCCAAAGTGACCATAGGCTGCTGTTTCCTGATAAATCGGATGCAGCAGATCCAGCATCTGGATTAAGCCGTAAGGACGCAGATCGAAGAATTCGCGCACCAGCAGGGTCAATTGCTCGGTGGACACTTTCTCTGTGCCAAAGGTTTCGATCATGATGGACGTTGGCTCTGCAACGCCGATAGCGTAGGACACCTGAATTTCGCAGCGATCGGCCAGGCCAGCAGCAACGATATTCTTGGCAACATAGCGTGCGGCATAAGCGGCAGAACGGTCTACTTTAGACGGATCCTTACCGGAGAATGCACCGCCACCGTGACGTGCCGCGCCGCCGTAGGTATCAACGATGATTTTACGACCGGTCAGGCCGCAGTCACCCATTGGGCCACCGATAACAAAGCGTCCAGTTGGGTTGATGAAATATTTGGTGCTGGCAGACAGCCACTCTGCAGGCAGAACCGGTTTGATGATCTCTTCCATCACCGCTTCATGCAGATCTTTCTGGCTAACGTCTTCTGAATGCTGGGTAGACAGTACCACGGCATCAATACCGGCAATCTTGCCATCGTCGTACAGGAACGTAACCTGGCTTTTCGCATCTGGACGCAGCCACGGCAGAGAACCGCTCTTGCGGACTTCTGACTGGCGCTGAACCAGACGGTGTGCATAAGTCACAGGCGCTGGCATCAGTACGTCGGTTTCGTTGGTCGCGTAACCGAACATCAGGCCTTGGTCGCCTGCGCCTTGTTCCAGCGGATCGCGGCGGTCAACGCCTTGATTGATATCAGGAGACTGTTTGCCAATTGCGCTCAGTACGGCACAAGAGTTGGCATCAAAGCCCATTTCAGAATTGACATAACCAATATCACGTACGGTACGACGGGTAATTTCTTCAATGTCGACCCAGGCGCTGGTAGTAATTTCACCACCGACTAACACCATCCCGGTCTTTACATAAGTCTCACAAGCGACACGCGCTTTTGGGTCTTGCTCCAGAATGGCGTCGAGAACCGCATCAGAAATCTGGTCAGCAATTTTATCTGGGTGTCCTTCAGAGACTGACTCGGACGTAAAAAGGTGTTTAGCCATGAGTTTCTTTACCTTCAAATCAAAGCCGTTAAGCAGTGTATCAGTTAATCGATATAGACGGATTAACATCTGGATGGCTATTCTAGGTCACCTTCTGGCCTCAGTGCCAGTAGTTTTTCGCATTAGCTGACCATCGTCCTTTTATCATCGGCCGTTTTTTCTTTTACAAGAGATGACTGGCAGTAATTTTCATTTTGCTTTTACAGCAGCATGTCGGTATAAACGGCGATCTGTGGCGGTATGGTGTACGCCGCGACATGGTGAATGTCTTATTGATAGCTGACCGCACAGCCTGCGGCGCACGTGGAGGTGGTAGGATTAATGATCCGTTGTTTACTGAGTATATTGCGCTCGCAATATGTCCCTTTTGACGCTACCGCGTCAGCGACTCAACCCTTCTTTTCCGTTTCTCGACGTTGCCTGTCTTTAAATTCGACACAGGACTCTAGGGCTGGTTAATCTGCCTGTTATTCTTTCTGCCAGAAGCATTTAACACCTTTCTGGTCACGTTCGCCCGGTGATTTTCACGACGAGTTTTATCGACCCGTAACACGGAGCCTGACAACGTGTTTTACACTAATAAGAGTAATAAAGTGACGGCATACTTCACTACGCCGGTTTTTTTACTGTCGATGCCGCATGTTGCAGGTATGCTCATGTGGGCTGTTCATTCAGGTACTGATGTGATTAGCAGTCTAGAAAAAGAAGAGGTTCGTTATGTCTGACGACATGATTCATCACGGCTCGTCAGCGACGGGTAAACATGAAAATTTGCGCTCTATGCAGGAGGTTGCCATGAATGACCGTAATGCCAGCGAAATGCTTCGTACCTACAATATTGCCTGGTGGGGCAATAATTACTATGACGTCAATGAACTCGGCCACATTAGCGTGTGCCCGGATCCAGACGTCCCAGAAGCGCGCGTCGATCTGGCCAGACTGGTCAAAGATATGCAGAAAGAGAACCATCAGCGCTTGCCTGCGCTGTTCTGCTTTCCGCAGATTCTTCAGCATCGCCTGCGTTCTATTAACGCTGCGTTTAAACAGGCTCGCGAGTCGTTTGGCTATGAAGGCGGCTACTTTCTGGTTTATCCGATCAAGGTTAACCAGCATCGCCGCGTCATTGAGTCACTGGCTAATTCCGGTGAGCCGCTGGGTCTGGAAGCCGGTTCAAAAGCTGAGCTGATGGCGGTACTGGGCCATGCTGGCATGACCCGTACTGTGATTGTGTGTAACGGCTACAAAGACCGCGAATACATCCGTCTGGCACTTATCGGCGAAAAGCTGGGCCACAAAGTTTATCTGGTCATCGAGAAGATGTCCGAAATCCGACTGGTGCTGGAAGAAGCTGAACGCTTGAATGTGGTGCCGCGCCTTGGCGTTCGTGCGCGTTTGGCCTCTCAGGGGTCGGGCAAGTGGCAATCTAGCGGTGGTGAAAAGTCCAAGTTTGGTCTGGCGGCGGTTCAGGTGCTGCAACTGGTTGAGATGCTGCGTGAAGCTGGAAAGCTGGATAGTCTGCAATTGCTGCATTTCCATCTGGGATCGCAGTTGGCGAATATCCGTGATATCGCAACGGGCGTACGTGAATCCGCGCGCTTCTATGTCGAGCTGCATAAACTGGGTGTAAATATTCAGTGCTTTGACGTCGGCGGCGGTTTGGGCGTGGATTATGAAGGAACGCGCTCTCAATCTGATTGTTCGGTGAACTATGGCCTGAACGAGTACGCGAACAACGTGATTTGGGGCATCGGTGATGCCTGTAACGAAAATGGTTTGCCACACCCAACGGTGATCACCGAATCTGGCCGTGCGGTCACCGCGCACCATACCGTGTTGGTTTCCAATATTATCGGGGTGGAACGTAACGAATTCAGCGAACCTACTGAGCCGGAAGACGGCGCTCCGCGTGCGTTGGAAAGCCTGTGGTCAACCTGGAAGGAAATCAAGCAGCCGGGCAAACGCCGTTCGCTGCGCGAGTGGCTGCATGACAGCCAGATGGACTTGCACGATGTGCATACCCAGTACACACACGGTATGTTGGATCTGACACAGCGTGCGAAAGCGGAGCAGCTTTATCTGAGCATCTGTCAGTTGATTCAGGAACAGCTGGACCCGAGTAATCGTGCTCACCGGCCGGTGATCGATGAATTACAGGAACGGATGGCTGACAAGCTGTATGTCAACTTCTCGCTGTTCCAATCCATGCCGGATGCATGGGGTATCGATCAGCTGTTCCCGGTAATGCCGCTGGAAGGGCTGGATAAACCGCCTGAGCGTCGTGCTGTCCTGCTGGATATCACCTGTGATTCTGATGGCTCGATCGACCATTATGTCGATGGTGACGGAATCGCGACGACGATGCCAATGCCGCCTTACGATCCAGAAAATCCGCCGCTGCTAGGCTTCTTTATGGTCGGCGCCTATCAGGAAATCCTCGGGAACATGCATAACCTGTTCGGCGATACGTCGACGGTTGACGTATTTGTCTTCCAGGATGGCACCGTTGAGATTGAAGAGTCTGATGAAGGCAATACGGTTGCCGACATGCTGGAATATGTGCAGCTTGACCCTAAAGTCTTGATGACGCGCTTCCGCGATCAGGTCAAAGAAACCGATCTGGATGCTGAGCTTCAGGCTCAGTTTATGGAAGAGTTTGAAAGCGGGCTGTACGGTTATACTTATTTGGAAGATGAAGAATAAGCGTGACTGAGTAAAAAGGGATGCAAGTTAGCATCCCTTTTTTTCGTCTATCGATCAGATAAGCGAATGACTCATATTGATATCGGCTGCTGGTTTTGGAAGGGAATCAAATTCTTCAATGACGCTGTCTTTGAAGATAATTTTAGCAATAAGCAGTAAAGAGTTTTTATCCTGAACGCCATATTTATTCAGTAATCTTGATTTACTGTTCAGTACTGATTTTTTATTTAACCCGATGAGATCGGCAATCGCTTCCGCTGTGTAGCCCGCACACCAATACTGGAATACGGCATATTCAGATTTTGATAACCTGACGGGACTGAATAAACGGCGGTCGTGTAGGTGAACGAAATCGAGTAATTTATAAAACGAATCTATGGCTGCTGACTTTGAAATAAGAATCGTTTTTTCGTCAATGCACACAGGGGGATGATTGGGGGAATTATTGATGATAACGAACGATGACGCCATATTATAAAAGTGAGTTCTTATCGACTCATAGTATTCCTCAAAGCCCTCGCTACTGCCGTCAATGATGAAAATACATTTTTTCTTTCCTGGCTGCAGCGTAAACCTGTTGACGGGCTTTATCGAGAGCATAGGAATACTCGATAGGATTTCCCGTAATCCTACCGTGGTAAAGTTGCATTTACTGAAAATTCTCACATCCATGATTTTTAACACATATGAGTTTATTGTCTGAAAGTGGCCACAAACCAATAATCGTTGCTGATGTTATCCAGTTATTAAGAAATCGCGATCTTGAAATGCTTTTAAATCGCTAAAAGATGGAGCCTCTAGAGAAACCTGCGGGAGAAACAACAGGTTTTATCATATATCTATATGATTAAACTGGAAAAAGTCTTATTGGTTTAACATAGTATGCTTGATTTACTGGTTTATTTCTATCTTTAAATACATGGGGTTATCCCATCCTCCCTGTTATTAAGGCGTGTATGTCTTCGTTAATCGTGGTTGCCTGTTTTTCCGTATGCCGCCGCATTCATTCTCTCAGTTGCTTTCTTGCATCTGGAAATCGGGCGAGTATCGTTTCTTAAAAAGAGAACGGAAGGTAAATATGATTGAAAATAGCTATCTATTTATATCTATTAATTCTTAAATCCTATCATAGTAGCGATAGCAGTGATTGAGGGTCACTGTTATGTAACAGCTTACAGTGAATATGACGGGGATGATAGTGGTCGGATGACTAGCGGGCAATTGAGATTTTTTCAATTGCCCCAGTGTGCATTTTTTGCGAGTAATCAGCGTGTGAGATTATTTCTCGGCAGCAATGCGTTCACGAATGTGTTTGGCGCGGCCTTCAGATGAAGGGTGGGAATCAAACATGCTGCTCTCATGGCCAGCATCCAGTTTCGCGAGTTTCTCAAAGCTGCTCGCCAGACCGTCGCGATTGATGCCGCGTTTCTTCAGAAAATCAAAGGAATAGTCATCAGCTTGCGTTTCTTGGGTTTGAGAGAATTGGGAATTCACTAATTTTTCGCCCAGATCGGCTAACTGAGATTGTGACAAGGAGGCCGCCATGCCGCCAGCAGAGCCGATTGCAGTACGCGCGGCCGTCGCGGCATAAGCAACCTGCATGGCTTTACGCGTGTGTCCCAGCGCTACGTGACCCATTTCGTGGCCGAGTACGCCTTCCACTTCATTGTCGTTCATCATGTCCATCAAACCGCTGTATACCCGGATACAGCCGTTCGCCATTGCCCAGGCGTTAACATCTTTTGTCAAATACACCTTGTAGTTTGCTGGTGTGCCGTTGATATCGTGGCCTAGCGCATCCGCAATTTTATTCAGGCGCTGCGTGTATTTGCTGTCTGCAGGGGCAATTTTTGCCTCTTTATCCATTTGCTCACAGGATTGATCGCTGAGCGCTTTAACCTGAGCATCACTGAGTGTTGCCGCCTGGAAAGCCTGTGCACCGGATTGCATTAAGGTGTTGGTGTTTAAATTCTGGCAGCCAGTCAGCAAGGTTGCGACACACAGCGCCAGTACAGAAGAACGAATTGCCATAAAAATCATCTCCCTACGATAGTGTTTGTTTTTTAATATGAAAGAAAAACGACCATAAACTACCCGAAAATAGCATTGAGAAATAGATCAGAAAATCTGATTTGTCTTCTTTTCGATAACCAACGGTTGATAAATCTTGTTTCCGTGCGTTCCAAAAAGGCACGATAGATAAAGGCGAACCCACTGGAAAACATGGCGTATGGTGCTGCAATCAACTGCACAATTGATAAAAGAACCGCCATTGATTCGTTAGCCAATAAATCCCTGTTTTTTGCTCACGGTTCCATGTGCATTCGCTACGTTTTTCATGTACATTTGTAATCATATTTATTTTGTCATTCCTGTTTAAGTTGCTGATTTATATAAATTATACAGGAAGGCATTCGTTCAATCCGATCTGGAGTCAAGCATGTCCTCTCGTAAAGAACTTGCCAATGCTATCCGT
>NZ_LXFV01000030.1 GCF_002847345.1 Pectobacterium peruviense | reverse complement strand
GCAAAAAGCCCTAAGCTAACGCTTAGGGCTTTTTGCATATGTATAGATTAGAGTTTTTAGATACTTTCCTATTTTTCCTTCTCTTTACGTTTTTTTGCTAACCATTTTACCTTTTCCTTTCCTATCGATGGGCGTGCATAGCCAGTCTGCGATAAAATTCTTATAACGGAAGGAGACTCTTTTTTGATAGGGTATTGGTGTATTGAAACTAATTGTGGATGAGGCGTGCGGAAAAGAACCTATGCAATGAGATATGTTGCTGGCCAGCCAGCTGTACGTATCTTTCCTCCTGGGGAAATTAATTACCCCGAACAAGCTCTACCGACAGGCTCATTGCTGCTGGAGGGCGATGTCTTACGCGTAATGGTGTGGAACATTTTCAAGCAGCAAAGGTTGAATTGGCTTTCCGTATTGCAGAATTTCGGTAAAGGCACCCAATTAGTCCTGTTGCAGGAAGCGCAAAGTACGCCAGAACTCATCCGTTTTGCAACCACTAACTACCTCTCAGCCGATCAAGTACCTGCGATTATCCTTCCACAACACCCATCAGGTGTGATGACGCTATCAGCTGCCCAGCCGGTATATTGCTGTCCTTTACGTGAAAGGGAACCTTTGCTGCGTTTGGCTAAGTCCTCTCTGGTAACGGTTTATGCGCTTCAGAATGGCCAGAGGCTGATGGTTATCAACATCCATGCGGTTAACTTTAGCTTTGGTGTTGAGGTTTATACCAAGCAGTTGGCTGCAATTGGAGAACAACTCGTGCATCATCAAGGGCCGGCTATTATGGCTGGAGATTTTAATGCATGGAGCCAACAACGGATCAATGCACTGAATCGATTTGCGACAAGGATGGGGCTGCAGGAAGTGAATTTCGTCGATGATCAGCGACGTAAAGCGTTTGGTCGACCGTTAGATTTCATTTTTTACCGTGAGATGGCCGTTAACCAGTCTTCTGTATTGGTAACCCAGGCCTCAGATCATAATCCACTGCTCGTCGAATTTAGCCTGATTTAATCGCCATAAAAAAAACAGCCCTCTACAAACTGTAGGAGGGCTGTTTTTTGTAGCTGATTCTGATAAGACCTTAAGAATCAGGTTTTATATTGCTGCTAACATATAGCGTCAGACGATCGCCTGGCTGGATGTTGGCATTCTTGTTGATAACCGTATTCCAGCGCATCACATCAGCGATATTTACGCCATGGCGTTTAGCAATGCTTGCAAGCGAATCACCCTTTCGTACTTGGTAGGTGATAGAGCCACTATTGCCTGAAACTTTAGCAACTTGCAGCGTCTGACCAACCTTAAGCGCTCCAGCGCTACGCAGATTGTTCCAGCTTTGTAAATCTTTCGTGCTGACATTAAGCCGTGCTGCAATAGCCGATAAGGTATCACCTGAACGTACCTTATACTGCTGTGACGCTGGTGTTGACTGTGTTTGCGCTAAACGTGTTGGTTGAACCGCTGCGATGTCGCCATCAGCTAGTGAGTCTTTCAACTGCTCAACATGAGCTTTAGGAACCATAATGTAATGTGGCCCATTTGGCGCGGTAACATTACGTTTATAGCCCGAGTTATAGCTCTTCAGTTTGTTCAACGACAGGCCAGCCATCTCAGCTGCTTGTGTCAACTCTATCTGCTGCCCCAATTCCACCTTGGCTAATGCCCGGCTTTCATTGGGCTGTGGCAGATTCACGCCGTATTTTTTGCTGTTTTTAAGAATGTCGCTTAAGGCCAGCATTTTAGGAACATAAATTGACGTTTCACGTGGTAACGCCAATGCCCAGAAGCTGGTCGATTTTCCTTTTGCTTTATTCGATTTCATCGCTTGCATGACACGTCCTTCACCACTGTTGTATGCAGCAACTGTCAATAACCAGTCACCATCAAACATCGTGTTGAGGCGTTGCATCATATCCAGCGCAGCCGTCGTAGACGCAATCACGTCGCGACGCCCGTCGTACCATTGGTTCTGTTTCAAACCATAATTACGTCCTGTGCCGGGGATAATCTGCCATAGCCCAGCGGCATTGGCGGATGATGTGGCACTTGGATCAAAAGCGCTCTCCACTATGGGTAGCAGTACCAGTTCCATCGGCATCTTACGTTGCTTAATCTGCTCGACTATCCAGTACATGTACGGCTCTGCCCGTAATGTTACATCGTGGAGATAGCTCTTATTTTTCAAATAACGCATTTTTTGCTCGCGGATCCGGGCGTTATCCGGAACCTCCATCTTCAGCTCGTCGCCAATGAAGTTCCACAGATCTCGTTGCGCGAGACTATCGTCATCTAGCCATCGCGCGGAGGCCTCTCGACCATCTGTGTACTTTCCTGCTTCACTTTGACTTGCCGAAGACAAACTCTGTGCATGCTGTTTAGGTTGCGAGGTGTCATGGGGTGAGACCTGACAACCTGCCAGCAAGACTGAGGCGATGATCATCGCTTTAGCCTTCATATGTTGGTCAATAGTTGCTTAAAAGACGAGCAAGGATACTTTGATTAGAGGAATAGCACAACCTAAACCTTCAAAAGCAGTCTTTCTTGCTGCGTAGCATCTCAAAAGCTTGCCAATTCTCTATATTTTCAGGTTCATTTGATAATTTTCTTTTTAAATCAATCTCATGACAGCGGAGGAATAGATTGATTCTTCTCTCCAGACCTAGTGTTGTTGGTAAACTAGACTGCGATTTTTCTCGTATCTGACTGATTTTATGAAGATAAGATTCAATATCTGGATCTTCAGGCCATATAGCATTAGAAAATTTTAAGTTTGATAGCGTGTACTCATGAGCGCAGCACACCACGGTATCGTCAGGAAGTTCTGCTATTTTTTGAATAGATTCATGCATTTGCTTCGGTGTGCCTTCAAAGATACGACCACATCCTGCTGAAAATAGCGTATCGCCACAGAACAAAAATGGCGCATTATAGTAGGCAATATGACCAGAAGTGTGTCCTGGAACCTCAATTACAGAAAATTCCGAATTTAACAAAGAGACGGTATTTCCTTCCTCAACCAGGCAGGTTGCGCCGCATTTCGCAGTTTCTTTCGGGCCAAAAACGGGCAGGTTAGGGTAATGATTGAGTATCTCACTGACGCCTCCCACGTGGTCGTTATGGTGGTGAGTGAGCAAAATTGCTTCGGGCAAAAGTGAGTTTTGAGCGAGCGCATTAAGCACTGGACTTGCCTCACCTGGATCGACGATCACACAGCGGTTTGCTTTATTGCTCAATAACCAAATGTAGTTATCCTGAAGTGCGGGGATACTGATAAGATTCATTCATCACCTCTTTTTGCTAGTAGCCTGGGGACGACAACAGAAGATGAAATCGGCACAAATCCCTCAGACCATTGTTGCACCTGATTCATGGGATGATATCACCTGCGGGCAATTTTATCGTGAGTCGCTTGAACAGGCCTTGTTGCCATGGTGGCCAAAACTCTTTGGTTTTCATCTAATCAAGATCGGGGCATTGAGTGCGGAAATCCACGTAACAGAGTGCGCGATTGCGCATCAGGTCAATGTTGCTCCACACGGTGATAACCTTCAGGTTATGGCTGATGCTTATCAATTACCCTTCTCTGAAAAATCGATTGATGCCTGTTTGCTCGCCCAAACGCTCTCTTATTCATCGGACCCGCATCGCGTTCTGCGGGAGGTTGATCGTGTTTTGGTGGATGATGGTTGGCTAATACTCAGCACGTTTAACCCGATCAGTCTGGTTGGGCTTGGCAAACTGATCCCTCGGCTTAATAAAAAGCATCCCTATTGCAGCCGCATGTTCACTCGAATACGTATCACGGACTGGCTGGGACTATTGAACTACGAAGTTATTCATCAGACCCATTTTCACGTTACGCCGTGGCGAAAGAATAAAGGGAAGTTGAATAAACATATTCCGATGCTGGGATGTGTGACGCTGATTATTGCCCGAAAGCGAACCATTCCACTGACGTCCACGCCGATGAGAGCGCGGTTGCGAAAAGCATCTGTGCGCCGCACGGTGGGCGCAACAAAGATATATCGGAGATGAGGTGGACGGCTAAGGTGATTTACTCAGCCTGATAACCGGTGTCATCAAGCGTTGGCGCACTGGCGGCAGCGCGAGCGAGTTCATCGCAGCGCTCGTTTTCTGGGTGACCCGCGTGCCCTTTTACCCATTCCCAGCGCACGGAATGGCGCTGAATCGCGCTATCCAGCCTTTTCCAGAGATCGACATTTTTGACAGGCTTTTTGTCGGCTGTTTTCCAACCACGTTTTTTCCAGTTATGAATCCAACTGGTGATTCCCTGACGAACATATTGACTGTCTGTGCTGAGTACGACGTCACAGTCGGTAGTCAGTGTTTCAAGCGCTGCAATTGCGGCCATCAACTCCATCCTGTTATTCGTCGTAAGACGATAACCAGCACTCAATGCTTTTTCGTGCTGCTTGTAGCGCAGCAGGGCGCCATAACCGCCGGGGCCGGGATTACCGAGGCAAGATCCGTCGGTGAAAATTTCTACCTGTTTGCGCATCTCTGGTAGACTCTCCCTCATGGTAAAAACGGCAAGTCTGACATAAACGAAAACGATGAGCACTGAAATTACGCGACAAATCGTCCTGGATACAGAAACCACCGGTATGAATAAGCTGGGGGTTCACTACGAAGGGCATAAAATTATCGAGATCGGTGCGGTCGAAGTGATTAACCGCCGCCTGACTGGCCGTCATTTTCACGTCTACATCAAACCCGATCGTTTAGTGGATCCAGAAGCCTATAACATACATGGTATCAGCGATGAGTTTCTTGCTGATAAACCGACGTATGCTGATATTGCAGATGATTTTCTCGATTTTATCCGTGGCGCGGAATTGGTCATTCATAACGCGACGTTTGATATCGGCTTTATGGATTACGAATCTCGGTTGCTGAATCGGGATATTCCCAAGACAGAGACATTCTGTAAGATCACCGATAGCCTGTTTATGGCGCGGAAGATCTTTCCCGGTAAGCGTAACAGCTTGGATGCGCTCTGCGATCGCTATTTGATAGACAACAGCAAGCGTACGTTGCACGGCGCATTGCTCGATGCCGAAATTCTGGCAGAAGTTTATCTGGCGATGACCGGTGGTCAAACTTCTCTGACTTTTTCGATGGAAGGTGAAGCGCAGCGGCAGAATGAGAATAATGAAACTATCCAGAGGATTGTCCGCCCTCAATCGGCGTTAAAGGTGCTTTACGCTGATGAAACAGAGCTGCTCGCGCATGAACAACGTCTGGATTTGGTTGCTAAAAAAGGCGGTAGTTGCCTGTGGCGGACAGAATAACGTCGCTGAAGTGTTGCCCTTTGCGTAGCAAAACGGATTGTTTGATGATGTCTTGGGTGAGAAAATAGTCAGTAAGATGAAATTATAAACAAATAGAAACGGTTAGTTATAAAAAGCATTGACGTAATAGTGCCATCATCTTAGTATTCATCCCGCTCAGTGAGCACGAGTGGAGCGGTAGTTCAGTTGGTTAGAATACCTGCCTGTCACGCAGGGGGTCGCGGGTTCGAGCCCCGTCCGTTCCGCCACTTATTGGAGACCCTGAATCAGCAATGATTCAGGGTTTTTTCATTTATAGCCCTTATAAAAAAGAGCTGTAGAAAATAGCTTGTAGAAAAATGGCCACCGCAGAACGCGGTGGCCATTTTTTTAGAAATCCCAATCTTCGTCTTCGGTGTTGACGGCTTTACCGATCACATAAGACGAACCGGAGCCAGAAAAGAAGTCGTGGTTCTCATCGGCATTTGGCGATAGCGCCGAGAGAATCGCAGGATTCACATCCGTCATGCTGGCGGGAAACAACGCTTCATAGCCCAGATTCATCAGTGCTTTGTTGGCGTTGTAGTGAAGGAACTTCTTCACATCCTCCGTCCAACCCACGCCGTCATAGAGTTCCTGTGTATACAGCACCTCGTTATCGTACAAATCCTGTAGCAGGTCGTAAGCGAAGTTTTTTACCTGCTGCTGGCGAGCGGGATCGGCCTTCGCTAGTGCTCTCTGGAATTTGTAGCCAATATAGTAGCCGTGTACGGCTTCGTCACGAATGATGAGCCGGATTAAATCTGCGGTGTTGGTGAGCTTGGCGCGGCTTGACCAGTACATCGGCAGGTAGAATCCAGAGTAGAACAGGAACGACTCCAGAAACACGCTGGCGACTTTTTTCATCAGTGGATCGTCACTACGGTAGTGCGACAGAATAATGTCGGATTTTTTCTGTAGCGCCGGATTCTCTTCGCTCCAGCGATAAGCATCATCCACTTCGCTGGTCAGGCACAGCGTCGAGAAAATGGAGCTGTACGAGCGAGCGTGCACGGCTTCCATAAAGCTAATGTTAGACAGCACGGCTTCTTCGTGCGGCGTCACCGCATCGGGCATTAACGTTGGTGCGCCTAGCGTATTTTGGATGGTGTCCAGTAGCGTCAGGCCGGTGAACACACGAATCGTCAACTGACGTTCGCGGGTATTTAGCGTGCTCCACGACGGGATATCGTTAGAGAGCGGCACCTTTTCCGGCAGCCAGAAGTTGGACGTTAGTCGGTTCCAGACTTCCAAATCCTTGTCGTCTTCAATTTTGTTCCAGTTAATCGCCTGGACGCGAGTGAGTGCGGTCATGTTTCGATTTCCTTCCGCGATGGCTTATAGCGCACAGGACACACAGCCCTGAACTTCGGTGCCTTCCAGCGCCATTTGCCGTATGCGAATGTAATAAATAGTTTTAATGCCCTTAGTCCAGGCATAGATCTGCGCTTTATTGATGTCACGCGTGGTGGCGGTATCGCGGAAAAATAGCGTCAGCGACAGCCCCTGATCGACGTGCTGCGTTGCGGCGGCGTAGGTGTCGATGATCTTCTGCGGCCCGATCTCATAGGCGTCCTGGTAATACTCCAGGTTGTCGTTGTTCATGTAAGGGGCAGGGTAGTAGACGCGACCAATCTTGCCCTCTTTACGAATTTCGATGCGTGACACAATCGGGTGGATGCTGGATGTCGAGTGGTTGATATACGAAATCGAACCAGTCGGCGGAACAGCCTGCAAGTTCTGATTATAAATACCGTGTGCAATCACGGATTCGCGCAGCGCTGCCCAGTCCTGCTGGTTGGGAATGTGGATGCCAGCCTGTTCAAACAGCTCACGTGCGCGGTCTGTCGTTGGTTCCCACTGCTGTTCGATGTATTTATCAAAATACTCGCCTGTGGCGTATTTGGAGAGCTCAAAGCCTGAGAAGCGCTGATTACGCTCTATCGCTAGCGTATTCGATGCCCGAATCGCGTGGAAAGCGACAGTGTAGAAATAGATATTGGTGAAATCGATGGCTTCTTCTGTGCCGTAAAAAATACGCTCTTTCGCCAGGTAGCCGTGCAGATTCATCTGGCCTAAGCCAATGGCGTGCGATTCGTCGTTGCCTTTTTCGATAGACGGCACAGAACTGATGTGGCTCATATCGGAAACGGCGGTCAGTGCGCGGATCGCCATTTCAACCGTCTGGCCGAAATCAGGCGATGCCATCGCATTGGCGATATTCATCGAACCGAGGTTGCAGGAGATGTCTTTGCCAATATGGCGATAGCCGAGATCGTCGTCGTACAGACTGGCATCATTGACCTGCAAAATCTCAGAACACAGGTTGCTCATATTGATGCGGCCGTGAATCGGATTCGCGCGATTCACCGTATCCTCAAACATCATGTAGGGATAACCGGATTCGAACTGGATTTCGGCGAGAATTTGGAAGAACTCACGGGCCTTGATTTGGGATTTACGGATGCGTTTGTCGTTGACCATCTCGTGGTATTTTTCGGTCACGCTAATTTCCGACAGCGGCACCCCGTATACCTGCTCGACATCATAAGGTGAGAACAGGTACATCACCTGATTATTCTTGGCGAGTTGGAACGTGATATCGGGGATGACTACACCCAAGGACAGCGTCTTGATACGGATTTTCTCATCGGCATTTTCCCGCTTGGTATCCAGAAAACGCAGAATATCTGGGTGATGGGCGTTGAGATACACTGCGCCAGCGCCCTGACGCGCGCCAAGCTGGTTAGCGTAGGAGAACGCGTCTTCCAGCATTTTCATAATAGGAATAATGCCGGACGACTGATTTTCGATACGCTTGATTGGTGCGCCGGTTTCGCGGATGTTGCTGAGCATGAAGGCTACGCCGCCGCCGCGTTTTGAGAGCTGAAGTGCGGAGTTAATTGCTCGACCAATCGACTCCATATTGTCTTCAATACGGAGCAGGAAGCAGGAGACCAATTCACCGCGCTGCTTTTTACCGCAGTTGAGGAACGTGGGTGTGGCAGGCTGGAAGCGCCCGCTTATGATCTCGTCGACCAGTGCGCTAGCTAGTACGGTGTCCCCTTTGGCGAGGGCGAGTGCTACGAGGCAGACACGATCTTCATAGCGTTCCAGATAGCGTTTGCCATCAAAGGTTTTGAGCGTATAGCCGGTGTAGTACTTGAATGCGCCCAGAAAGGTTTGAAAGCGAAACTTGTGAGCGTAAGCCTGCTGGAAAAGGCTCTTGATGAAATCGAAGCTGTATTGATCCAACACGTCCGCTTCGTAGTAGCCTTCTTCAACCAGATAACGCAGTTTTTCTTCCAGATTGTGGAAAAACACGGTGTTCTGGTTCACATGCTGTAGGAAATAACGGCGTGCCGCGAGCTTATCCATCTCGAACTGGATATTTCCCTCCGCGTCGTAGAGGTTCAGCATGGCATTCAGCGCATGGTAATCGAGCGAGTAGGCTTCCGCTTCGGCCTTGGTTGCCTTTGCACTCACGTGGTCTGTTGTTGCCAAAATTCAGTTACTCCCTTACGCACATTTGCAACGTCTTCTGCTGTGCCTAGCAATTCAAAGCGGTACAGGTAGGGCACCTGACATTTCTGCGCGATGATGTCACCGGCGATGCAGTACGCTGCACCGAAATTGGTATTGCCTGCGGCAATCACGCCGCGCAGGTAAGCGCGATTGTGCGGATCGTTGAGAAAGATGATGACCTGACGCGGCACAGCCCCTTTCGTGCTGCCTCCGCCGTAGCTGGGGACAACCAGAATATAGGGGCGATCAACTTTCAATGCAGGCCGTTCTGTCGCTATCGGAATTCTCAGGGCGGGTAAACCAACCCTGGAAATGAAGCGATGCGTGTTTTCCGACTGGCTGGAGAAATAGACCAGCGGGTTCATAGCGCCTCCCTTACTGCAATTGCAGGGCGGCGTTCAGAGTACTGATCTTATCTGGGCGGAAGCCGCTCCAATGGTCATTGGCCGTCATCACGACGGGCACCTGCTGATAGCCCAACGCTCTTACCTGCTGTAACGCCTGTTCATCTTCAGTTAAGTCCACTAGTTGATAGTTAATTCCCTGCTTATCCAGCGCACGACATGTGGCGTTGCATTGAACACAATCTGGCTTAGTGAAAATAGTAATACGCATGATTCGTATTTACCCTTTGGCGTGAAAAAAGTATGTCGGAGCGGCTATCTTCAGGGCGTGTTCACCCGAACCGATCCACTGGGTAGCGACCCGTTACGCGAGTGCCACACAAGGAATACTAGATGTAGGCATTTAAAATTTCAACCACACAAGATATATGATTTTTAGTTGGCCTTATCTAAATTAACGCGAACCCAGATGTGGCAAGGCCGTTAGAGAATGCAAGTAAAAAATGCAGAAAGAAATAAATGTGATGCACATCATTCTTGACGAAATAGTGTGCGAAAAAACGAAAAGGGAAGGAGGGGGAAATGGAAAGGACGACTTTTGCTCGATCAGAATAAAACCGTAATTCTGGCCGATGACAATGTCTGATAGCCGCGGATGTCTCAGGAGATCTATTTACCAAAGGCTGTCGACAAACTTATTTACCGAACGAAAACGGTAGTAACGGAATAGAAGAGTAAAGCGTCCGCGACAAGGAGGTCGCGGCTCGAGCGTAAAGGGATGTATTTACAGCGTCTTTACGATCTATCCGTTATTACCGCACGGCAGGCTTTGTCAGCAGTATCAGGCAGCAACGGCTGCCTTTGGCGGTCGATTACAGAACGGGCAGGTTTCTGCCGTAATAGATTTCCTGCATTTCGTGATACAGCAGATCGGTGATTCTTTTCCGCTCGGCAGCGCTGAGTTCCTCAGGGCTGACGTTGAACAGGTAATGCTTGAGGTCGAAATCTTTCAATAACATCTTGGTATGAAAGATATTTTCCTGATACACGTTCACGTCCATCATGTGATAGAGCGATTTAATATCCTCGGACATGAAGTTTTGGACTGAGTTGATTTGATGGTCGATAAAATGCTTTATGCCATTAACATCACGAGTGAATCCCCGCACGCGATAGTCAATGGTCACAATATCTGATTCAAGCTGGTGGATGAGGTAGTTCAGCGCTTTCAGCGGTGAGATTACGCCACAGGTAGAAACTTCGATATCTGCGCGGAAGGTGCAAAGCCCACCTTCGGGGTGGCTTTCCGGGTAGGTATGAACGCAGATATGGCTTTTATCCAGATGCGCAACGACGGAGTTGGGCAGCGGCCCTGGGTGTTCTGAGGTGTCCACGTCACGCGGATCGATAGGTTCTTCGCTGACCAGAATGGTTACGCTAGCGCCTTGTGGGTCATAGTCTTGACGCGCGATGTTAAGGACGTTGGCACCGATAATTGAGCAGGTTTCAGTGAGGATCTCTGTTAAACGGTTAGCATTATATTGCTCATCGATATAGGCGATATAACCATCACGATCGTCGGCCGTTTTGGTGTAACAGATATCGTAGATACAAAAACTCAGGCTTTTCGTCAGGTTGTTAAAGCCGTGTAGCTTCAGCTTGTGCAATTTACGTCACCCCCTTGTGATTGTGTGATTACCTTAAGTGATGCGTTATTGCGCATTCTGTAGCGCACTCAACAGATACTGTGGCAGGGCAAAGCTGCCGATGTGAACATCAGGCGTGTAATAGCGACAGGTGATGCCGGATTGCGAGAAACGCTGGCGCAGGGTTGCGGCATCTATCTGGCGCAGCGCTGGATTATTGCTGGCCCAGGCGAACGTCATAATGCCGCCGTAGTAAGTCGGGATCGCCGCCTGATAAAAACTGATATCATTGAAATAGTGGCTGAGTTTTTTATGGCTGCCGATGGCTTCATCCTGTTGCAGGAAACACACGCCATTCTGAGCGACAAAGATCCCGCCTTCGTTCAGGCAGTGGGCGCAACCCTGATAGAAATCTGAGGTGAACAGGCTTTCGCCGGGGCCGATAGGGTCGGTGCAATCGGAAATTATGACGTCGAACTTTTCGCTGCACTGTTTGACGAAGTTGACACCGTCATCGATCACCAGCTTAAAACGCGGGTCGTCATAGCTACCCGCACTGTGGTTGGGCAAATACTGGCGACAGAATTCCACCACGCCAGCATCGATTTCCACCATCGTGATTTGCTCGACACCGCGGTGTCGGCTGACTTCCCGCAGCATGCCGCCATCGCCGCCACCGATAATCAGTACGCGTTTGGCGTTGCCATGCGACAGAAGAGGAACGTGGGTGAGCATTTCGTGATAGATGAATTCATCGCGCTCGGTAGTTTGCACCACGCCATCAAGCGCCATCACGCGGCCTAATGCGTCGTTTTCAAAGATGATGAGATCTTGATGATCGGTCTTCTCGTGATACAGCACGCGATCAACCGAAAAATACTGGCCAAAGTTGGTATGTAGGGTTTCATACCAAATTTCTTTCTGGGACATGTTAGGGCTTCCTCCGCGATAACAGCCATGAAAATTGGCGCGCCATCATAGCCGACTCTTTTGCCGCTTGCACGGTCAACTTTCAGTCAGTGCGGAGGAGCAAAGGAATTATTGTGCGTAGGAGAGCAAGCCAAGTGAATTGCGAGCCAGAGACTGACATTTCTTCGGTGTCGGGATAGCGATTTTACTGAGGTCGCGATAGCTATCTTCACCCATTGCCGTCATGTCGTAAGCGTTGTAGTTGCTGAGATCCCAGCGATTCTGCTGAGCAAATGCAACCAGCGTCCGACGAATTTGCTCATTCGGCAGGTCTTGATAGCCACAGTGGTTTTTCAGATAGACAAAGATCGCGGTCAGATCGGCCAGATCTTCCGCTTCAAATTCATTCAGCGCTTTGCTGGCGGAAGAGAAGCTCATCAGGCTTAGCAGGAGCAGAGCCAGCGCAGAGTTTTTCATGGTTGAACCTGTTCCAAATATCGTCAGATGACGTTATCACAGATATCCCATGGGATTCCAAGTTTTCTTACGGGAAACATCTGATATCCCCCGCTATTCTTCAAGCTGCATGGGCGTTGGTTTTGTTACTTTATTCATTCGTGGACCTCGTCCTGTCGGGCTTAGGCTTTACGTGGTGAAAAATACTCACGTTTTTCCCTACAACTCGAATTATTTAGGGGATCGTGATAAAAAATAAGTACTGAGAAGATGGAAAGCGAATGAGTGTAATTATTTGAAATAATTAACATTTATTTTATCGATGCTAAGTAATGAAAATCATCTTGGGTTAATCGTAGGATTAGAGCCTATTTATCGCTGTTTGATACGATGACGCGGCTGTCAGGCTCTGTTATTAATAACAGCGATCTCATCCAATACAGTTTTTATTCTATGATCTCCGGTGTCTGGCGCGTCAGTAGTTGGTTGTTGGCGGGACTGTTGCTGCTTCCTTTAGCGACGGTTTTTTATCAGGCTTTTTTTGCCAGCGGACTGGGATTTACCCAACTGTGGCAAATTGGTTTACCCACCTACCTGATACATTCTGCGGCCATCGTAATGGGGACGCTTTTCTTCAGCCTACTGTTTGGCTTGCCTTCGGCCTGGTTTATCGCCATGTACCGCTTTCCCGGCCATCGCGTATTGCAATGGGCGCTTTGCCTGCCGCTTGCGATGCCCGCTTTCCTGCTCGCTTACCTTTATACCGACGCGTTACGGCACCTGTTCCTGTTGTTAAGGGAAGAAGGGCTGCGGATAGCATCGCCGTGGGGAGAATCCTACGTTGCTGGGCTACCCGTTTCACTTGGCTGTGTGAGTTTGGTTCTGGCGCTGGTGTTGTATCCCTACATTTACCTGTTGGTGCGTGAAGCGTTAGTAAAACAACCTGCCAGTCTGATTCATTCAGCTCGCTTACTGAATCAGACGCGCGTTCAGGTATTCCGTCGCTTATGTTTGCCTATTGCATTGCCAGCGATTGCCTGTGGCGGTGCGTTAGTGGTGGTCGAGACGCTGGGTGATTATGGTGCGGCGTCTTATCTGGGTATTCCAACTATGACAACACAGGTGCTGGATATCTGGCAGGGACAGGGCGATTTGGGGGCAGCCGCGCGTCTTGGGGTATTGATTCTGCCTGCGATCTTTCTGTTGATGTTTCTGGTTAATCTCTGGCGTCGGAAGCAGAAAATTTATCAAGCTCAAGCGAATTCCTCTCTGGTGGTGCCGCCTGTATTGAGTGGTTGGCGCAGCAGGGCGGTTCGCTGTTATTGCTGGGGCGTTGTTTGTTTGTCGTTCCTGTTGCCAGTTCTATATTTACTCTTTCTCGCTATCCGACACATGATGTCGATATGGGATATGGCATTCCTCCACGCGGTGATGAATAGCCTGTTGGCGTCCGCCACGGCGACCATCATCATTACGGTAATGACACTGTCGTTTATCTTCTACACACGCACGGCTGGCGTGTTCGCCAATCAGACGCCGGTTCGGCTGGTTAGCCTGAGTTTTGCCTTACCTGGCGCGGTACTAGCCGTCGGGCTGTTTACCTTGCTGTCGCTGGTGGATAGCGGAATAAATCTGTTTGCCAGTGCTGCCGGGCTTCCCAGCGCGGACGCTTTGCTGGCAGGGTCGCTATTTATTCTCATTGTTGCCTATAGCGTTAAATTTGGCCGCCTGATGCTGGACAGTCTTGAGCGCAGTATGGAAGCCATTCCAAGGTCGCTGGATAGCGCGAGTCTCGTGCTGGGGGCTTCCCCCCTTAACCGTTGGTCACGCGTACATATTCCGCTGTTGCGTCGCAGCATGTTCATCGGGGCGTTGCTGATCTTCACGGAAAGTATGAAAGAGCTGAATATCTCGCTGCTGCTGCGTCCTTTTGGGATTGATACGTTGGCAACGTATGTTTTTCGCTTTACGGCGAGTGAGCAGATTGCGTCATTGGCTTTTCCAGCGCTGATGTTAGTCGCGGTAGGGCTGATACCGGTTTTCTGGCTAAATCGCGCACTGAATATAAAAGGATAGTCACATGGCCGCGTCGATAGATATTCTGAGCGTTCAGGCGGTAAGTTGTACGTTGCAGCAGTCTCCCGTGCTGGAGAACATCTCATTTGCCGTGCGCGATGATGAGACTATCTGTCTGCTGGGCAGGAACGGCTGCGGTAAAACGGCGCTATTACAGGTGATTGCGGGCCTGCTGCCGATTACTCAGGGCAAGATTTTGCTGGAGGGAGAGCCCGTCAGCTCACCGCAGGAATATGTCTTGCCTGAACTGCGTCAGATTGGACTGATTTTTCAGGACTATGCGCTTTTTCCGCATCTCACCGTGGAAGGCAATATTGCGTTTGGTTTATATGGCCGCCCGGAAAGCGAGGTGAAGCCCATCTGTGCGGAGATGCTGGCGCTCTTGCAGTTGGATGATGTCGCTGCGCGTTATCCACACGAGTTATCTAATGAACAGCAGCAGCGTTTGGCGATTGCCCGTGCGCTGGCCTGTGAGCCAAAGCTATTGCTGCTGGACGAGCCATTTCCAGGTCTGGACAGCCAGACTCGCTATCGCCTGATCACCGAGTTACGGCAGGTTCTCAAACAGCGTCATGTCGCGGCGGTTTTCGCCACTCATAGCCGAGAGGAAGCCTTTGCCTGCGCCGACCATCTGATTCTGTTGGATGAAGGGAAGATCATGCAGCAGGGCTATCCATCCGAGCTGTATCATCGCCCGAACAGCCGCTTTGTGGCTGATTTTATGGGGAATACGAACTATTTGCCTGTGAAAATTATGAGCGACCATCAATGGCAGAGCCCATTGGGCGATCACCACGCGACACATCCGCTCAATCAGTCGATCGATTCGCAGTGCGATTGGATGGTGCGTCCGGCAGATGTAGCGCTCGCGCTCGATCCCGATGGCCCGGCGTCGATCGAAGATCGATTATTTATGGGCACGTCAAATTTGTATCGGGTGAAGCTGGGAGAGCTGATGCTGCTGGTGCAGACCGGCAACTGGTTTGAACCAGGACAGCAGGTGCGTTTAAGCATTAAGACGGATCCTCCGGTCTTGTATCCTGCTTTACCGACCGTCAGCAATACGGCTGAAAGCCCCGAAACGAAATGATTACGCCTCTGAGTGCAGATCTGATGCAGGCATGAGCCAGGCGCTGTTGTGCTTTTCAAACCCCAATTTCGGGTAGTAATCCACCGCCAGCGGCCCGGCCAGCAAAATAATTTTGCAGCCTTTTTCCAACTGCTGCGCGGTTTGCTGAATCAGCTTCTTTCCTATCCCCGCATGCTGACAGTCGTCTGATACCGCCAGATCGGACAGATAACAGCAAAAATGAAAGTCCGTCACGCTGCGTGCAATGCCAACCAGTGTTTCCCCTTGCCATGCGGAAACCAGCAGGTTGGCGTGCTTAAGCATACCTGCAATCGCCGTCTCATCATCCAGCGGGCGGCGCGGTCCCAATGAGGTTTTCGCCAACAACTCAACGAACTGCTGGCTGGAAAGCGGGGCGTTCACTTTGTAGCAAACATCCACAGGTGGTGTGCTCATGATGTCTCCTTCATGGTGTGGTTTCTGATATACTTCGCGCGCCTGGGCACTGCCCAGACTGATTTAAACGTCAGCATTGGCGCATCATCGATAATGAATCTGTCATTTTGTCGATGGTGCTGAATACCTTACTTCAAAGAGTTATCAGTATGATGAAACATACCGTGGAAGTCATGATTTCTGAGCAGGAAGTGATGGCGCGGGTTACCGAACTGGGGCAACAGATCAGCGAACACTACCGCGATAGCGGCAGCGATATGGTGCTGGTGGGGCTATTACGCGGATCGTTTATCTTTATGGCTGATTTATGCCGGGCGATCGATGTCCCTCACGAAGTGGATTTCATGACTGCATCCAGCTATGGCAGCGGTATGAACAGTACGCGCGATGTTAAAATCCTGAAAGATTTGGATGAAGATATTCGCGGTAAGGACGTATTGATCGTCGAAGATATCATCGACTCGGGCAATACGCTGAGCAGAGTGCGGGAAATTCTGCAACTGCGTGAGCCGAAATCGTTGGCTATCTGTACGTTGCTGGACAAACCGGAGCGCCGTGAAGTGGCGGTGAAAGTGGAGTGGGTTGGGTTCTCGATCCCTGATGAGTTCGTCGTGGGTTACGGTATCGACTATGCTCAGCACTATCGCCATTTACCTTACGTCGGCAAGGTTGTTCCGCAAGAATAACAGCCAAGATAAGGCCGATGCCGTGAGTGACGCCCAGCGAGTGGGCGTCAGACAGCGAATCAAGACAGCGTGGAAATCGCGCGGCGATAACGCTGTTCTAGCGTCTCCCGATTGGTCGCAGTCACTTCCAGATCGCGCAGACGGCCATCCTGAATACCGTAAACCCAACCGTGGATTGTGACTTTTTGCCCACGCTTCCATGCGGACTGCATGATGGTGGAGTGGCCGAGGTTATAAACCTGCTCGACAACGTTGATTTCACAAAGCGTATTCAGGCGCTGTTCGGGAGGCAATTCCCCCAGCAGCGAACTATGCTTGTACCACAAATCACGGATATGCAGCAGCCAGTTGTTAATCAAACCCAATTCAGGGTTTTCCACCGCCGCCTGAACACCGCCACAGCCGTAGTGGCCGCAGATGATGATGTGTTCGACTTCGAGAACTTCGACAGCATACTGTACAACTGACAGGCAATTGAGATCGGTGTGAATGACCAGATTTGCGACGTTACGGTGAACAAACAGCTCACCAGGTTCAAGGCTTGTCAGACTTTCCGCAGGTACGCGACTGTCCGAGCATCCAATCCATAGAAAACGAGGACGTTGTGCCTGCGCCAGACGTTCAAAATAGCCAGGATCCTCTTCCACCATCGTTTTAGACCAAAGCTGGTTGTTCGCGATGAGCGTTTCAATTTCTTTCATGAAAGTAAATGACCTGTAACAAACAAGGGGCAGTGGGGAGTAATATAAGGCAACATGCGTCGTTTGAAAAACGATAGTTTATACTCGTCATACTTCAAATTTCATGTGCGTTGGCTGCGTTCACTCACCCGAATCACTTACTTGAGTAAGCTCATCGGGATGAAATGGGAGACATCCTGTCTCTCACCGGATGCCAGCCGTTGGCTGGTCAAATTCGTTCCCGACGAATTTGTCCTTCTCTTGCCGCCTGCCTGAAACTTGAATTATTTAGAGTATTTATTTGTCACACTTCGAATCTGTAGAACTCACTGATAATAAGGCAATCCATTTCTTATGACATATGCACTGGAACTGGCGCAACTAACCAAAACTTATTCGGGAGGCGTCAAGGCGTTACGGGGAATCGACCTGAACGTGGAAGCGGGGGATTTCTATGCGCTACTGGGGCCGAACGGCGCAGGAAAATCGACCACGATTGGGATTATCAGCTCGTTGGTGAACAAAACTGCCGGTAAAGTTCGCGTCTTTGGCTACGACCTTGAACTGGATAAAGTCAATGCGAAGCGCCAACTGGGGTTGGTTCCGCAGGAATTTAACTTCAATCCTTTCGAAACCGTATTACAGATCGTGGTTAATCAGGCGGGTTACTATGGCGTTAAACGTCAGGATGCGTTGCCGCGTGCCGAAAAATACCTGAAACAGCTGGATCTGTGGGAGAAACGTAACGAAAAAGCGATGATGTTGTCCGGCGGGATGAAGCGTCGCTTGATGATCGCACGTGCGTTAATGCATGAGCCTAAGCTGCTGATTCTTGATGAGCCGACCGCTGGTGTGGATATCGAATTACGTCGTTCCATGTGGGGCTTTTTGAAGGAGCTGAATGCGCAGGGCACCACGATTATCCTGACGACGCACTATCTGGAAGAAGCGGAAATGCTGTGCCGCAACATCGGGATCATCCAGCGGGGAGAGCTGGTGGAGAATACCTCGATGAAGCAGTTGCTTGCTCAGCTTAAGTCCGAAACGTTTATTTTCGATCTGGCGGCGAAAAGCCCGCTACCACAGATTGAAGGTTATGCGTTCCGCCTGACGGATACGTCAACGCTGGAAGTGGATGTGATGCGCGAGCAAGGCCTGAACGCGTTATTCAGCCAGCTAAGCGCGCAGGGGATCACAATATTAAGTATGCGTAATAAAGCTAACCGGTTGGAAGAGCTGTTTGTCACGTTGGTTAATGGGGACGGGGCGAACGGTAAGGGAGAAAAGGCATGATGCATTTGTATTGGGTGGCGCTACAGAGTATTTGGGTTAAAGAAGTGACCCGATTTGGGCGGATCTGGATTCAGACGCTGGTGCCACCAGTGATCACCATGACACTGTACTTTATTATTTTCGGCAACCTTATCGGCTCACGTATTGGTGAAATGCATGGTTTCACTTACATGCAGTTTATCGTGCCGGGTCTGATCATGATGGCGGTGATTACCAACGCGTATGCCAATGTGGCCTCTTCCTTTTTCAGCGCCAAGTTTCAGCGCAATATTGAAGAGTTACTGGTCGCGCCAGTGCCAACACATGTGATCATTGCGGGTTATATTGGTGGGGGAATCGCGCGTGGTGTCTGCGTTGGCGTACTGGTTACCGCCGTGTCGTTGTTCTTCGTTCCGCTGCATGTGCATGCCTGGTGGATCATCGTTCTGACGCTGTTACTGACGGCGACGCTGTTCTCGCTGGCGGGATTACTGAATGCGGTGTTTGCGAAAACCTTTGATGATATCAGCCTGATTCCGACGTTTGTGTTGACGCCGCTGACCTATCTGGGCGGCGTGTTCTACTCGTTAACGCTGTTGCCGCCTGTCTGGCAGGCCATTTCCAAGCTGAACCCGGTGGTGTACATGATTAGCGGTTTCCGCTATGGCTTCCTCGGGATTCAGGATGTGCCGCTGCTGTTTACGATGTCGGTGCTGATAGCCTTTATCGTGGTGTTTTATCTGCTGGTCTGGTGGCTGATTGAACGCGGACGTGGGCTGCGGACGTAGTTTGTCAGTTATACATAGCTTGATGAGAAGGCGGTGGTAACACCGCCTTTTGATCGCCGTATACTGCGATCAGGCGACCTGAACCGGAATCGCTTTGGCCTGACGCTGTAGTTCATTATCGCCAGAGAAATAGGCAACCTTAGGGTTGTGGCTTCTGGCTTGTTCGTCCGACATCTGCACGTAGGAACAGATAATCAGCTTGTCGCCCACGCAGGCGCAGCGAGCGGCGGCGCCGTTCACAGAGATAATACGTGAGCCTCTTTCGCCTGCAATCGCGTAGGTAGAGAAACGCTGACCGTTATCAACGTTGTAGATATCAATCGCTTCGTATTCCAGAATGCCTGCGGCATCCATAAAATCCTGATCGATGGCGCAAGAGCCTTCATAATGCAAGTCAGCCTGAGTCACTTTGACCCGGTGCAGCTTGCCTTGCAGCATGGTACGTATCATCGCTTTGTTACCTCGGTTCATACAGTCAAATCGACCTGGTGGTTATCAATCAATCTGGCCTTGCCTAACCAGGCAGCCATCAAAATCACGGCACGCGTGCTGGCAGCGCTCAATGGTTGCAGCGTATCAGCATCACGAATAAACAGTTCATCAGGCGTAAAGCCTGCTTCGCGCAATTTCTCTGCCGTTTGTTCCAGCAATGTATCTATCTGGCGATCGCCGTTATCCAACTGCGCCGACAGTTCCATCATCAACTGATAAAGTTGTGGTGCCAGTTGGCGTTCTTCAGCACTGAGATAGCCATTACGTGAACTTAATGCCAAACCGTCTTTTGCACGTACGATAGGGACGCCGACGATATCAATGTCATAGCCCATATCGCGGACACACTGCCGAATCAGCGCTAACTGTTGGTAATCCTTCTCGCCGAAGCAGGCCAAATCGGGCTGTACCAGATTGAACAGCTTGCTAACGATGGTGGCTACGCCTCGGAAATGACCGGGACGGCTGGCACCTTCCAACATGGAGGACAAGCCGGGCACATCGACAAATGTTTGCGAACCCAGTCCATTTGGGTATATCACATCTGGGCTCGGTGCGAAAACCAGATCGGCACCACGGCGGTTCAATTTCTCGCAGTCTTCCTGCAACGTCCGTGGATAGCGGGCTAAATCATCGGGTCGCTCAAACTGCATGGGATTGACAAAAACGCTGACAATAACGATGTCGGCATGCGCTCTGGCTTCATCGACCAGCGTCATGTGTCCGTCGTGCAAATTACCCATGGTGGGAACCAAAGCAATACGTTTCCCTTCCTGACGCCAGCGACGGACTTCGCGGCGCAGCAGCAGAGGGGTTTCGATAATTAACACACCGATACTCCTTAACAACAATAGCCTGATTAGTGGAATGAATGCCGATCGTTTAGGCCCGAGATCTCGGGGGCTACCACGGTGTGAGGCATCCCTGCGGGAACCTCATCACCGTGTTTCCCCCTAAATTCACGTTTCAGTAACCAGCATTAGATTAATGAAATGAATGTTCTTCGGTCGGATAGATACCCTGTTCGACTTCTTGTGCGTACAGGCGTACCGCCGAGCGGATGTCACCGCTTTGCGCCAGAAAGTTCTTGGCAAACTTAGGCGTGCTGTCACCGGTAATGCCTAAAGCATCATGCATGACCAGAATCTGTCCGTCGGTAACATTGCCTGCGCCTATACCGATCACTGGAATCGACAGCGCTTCTGTTACGCGTTTGGCCAGCGCGACAGGTACGCATTCCAGCACGAGCAACTGCGCACCGGCTTCTTCAAGCGCGAGTGCATCGGCCAGCAACTGGTTGGCATCGTTTTCGCTGCGGCCCTGAATTTTATAGCCACCGAAGATGTTAACGGACTGCGGTGTTAGACCCAGATGACCGCAAACCGGCACGGCACGTTCGGTCAGCATTTTTACCGTAGGGGCAAGCCAGCTTCCGCCTTCCAGCTTCACCATATTAGCACCGGCACGCATCAGTTCTGCGGCCTGGCTGAACGTTTGTTCTGGCGTGGCGTAGGTCATAAAAGGCATATCGGAGAGAACCAGAGCCAGCGGTGCGCCACGGCGAACACACTGTGTATGGTAAACGATGTCGTGTGTGGTCACGGGCAATGTGGAATCGTGACCTTGCACGGTCATTCCCAGAGAGTCACCCACCAGCATCACGCGAATGCCTTGTTCAAAAAACAAACGAGAGAAGCTGGCGTCGTAAGCCGTTATCGTAGCGAATTTTCGCTGCTCTTGTTTCCATTGGCGCAAGTGGGAGATAGTCGTCGGTTTCATGACGGTCTTCCTATGTCAATAGGGCGAAGAATCGAGGGGAACATTCTAATGTAAGCCGACGTGTAGCGATATACCCGCCATGCTTCAATCTACTATGTATGCAGGCTTTATTATGGATTAGGCGGGATTGCTATTGTCCCACAATGTCAGACCATTGCGGTCGACAGCAGTTAACCGTTGGGCGAGTGTTTCGCCGTCGGGGAACGTTAGTTCAGGGGCGATTTCCGCGAGTGGATAAAGCATGAATTCACGATTCTTCATGTCGTAATGCGGCACCGTCAGGCGTTCTGTCTGGATGATGGCATCACCGAACAGCAGAATGTCCAGATCCAACGTACGCGGACCCCATCGGTGTGCCTTGCGTTCGCGACCTTGTTCCAGCTCAATCGCCTGTGTGCGATCGAGCAACGACTCGGGGGCTAATTCAGTTTCCAGCTCAACGACGGCATTAAGGTAATCTGGCTGATCCTGTGGGCCGAGTGGGCGACTACGATAAAACGAGGAGCAGCGAACGACGCGAGTTTGTCGAATCGCATCCAGCGCAGCCAGTGCGGCGCGTACCTGTTGCAAAGGCTGGGCAAGATTGCTGCCCAGCGCCAGATACACGCGTGCCATCAGGCTGGATCCCTGCGTGCCGTAGTAGGTTTACGCGGCCGACGAGGGCGGGAGCGACGATGTGGTGTTGGGCCATCATCCAGCGATTTAAGCATATTTTGCTGACGTGGCGGCGCGGCAACCTGGAATTCTCCCCACCATTGAGCCAGACGCAGCAGCTCCTGATGATTTTCAATTTCGGCGCGTAGGCAAAGCAGGTCATACGCGGCGCGGAATTTAGGATGTTCCATCAGTTTATAAGCGCGTTTACCCTGACGACGAGACAGGCGTGTTTGCAACTGCCAGATATCGCGGACTAAAGAGGTAATACGTTTAGGGATCGCCAGAGAACGGCATTGTTCGTCCAGCACATCGTTCATCGCCAGCGCGAACACATCTAAGTAGGCCAGACCACTTTCCTGAGCCAGCTTTTGCGCATGTTCAATCAGCGGATACCACAGCATGGCGGAGAACAAAAATGCCGGATTTACCCGCATATCGTTTTGCAAACGCTGATCGGTGTTTTTCAACACCTGAGCAACCATGCGCTCCAGCGTGGAATCACCGTTTGGTGTGAAATGGCGGCTCAGCAACGGGAAAAGCGGCTGGAACAGCTGGTATTCACACAGCATTTTATAAGTTGGATAACCGTAGCCTGACTGAAGCAGTTTCAGCGATTCTTCAAACATTCGCGCTGCAGGAATATCGTGCAGCAAGGCAGCCAGACGAGGAATCGGTTCGGCGGTTTCTGGGCTGACGGTCATGTTCAGCTTGGCGGCGAAACGGACGGCGCGCAGCATGCGCACCGGATCTTCACGGTAGCGCGTTTCAGGATCGCCAATCATACGGATAACGCCCTGACGCAGATCGTTCAGGCCATTGGTATAATCGCGTACGCTGAAATCAGAAATGCTGTAATAGAGGCTATTGATAGAAAAATCGCGGCGTTGGGCGTCTTCTTCAACCGAGCCAAAAATGTTGTCGCGCAGCAGCATGCCACTCTGAGCCTGCTGAGAAGAATTTTTGGTTTCTTGCTGCTCCTGATGCTGCTCGTGGTGACCACGGAACGTGGCAACTTCAATCACCTCAGGCCCGAACATAATATGTGCGAGACGGAAACGGCGCCCTACCAAACGACAGTTGCGAAATAACTTGCGCACCTGATCGGGCGTAGCGTTAGTGGTGATATCAAAATCCTTCGGCTTTTTGCCCAGCAGCAGATCGCGTACGCCGCCGCCAACCAGATAAGCTTCGTAGCCCGCTTTGTTCAGGCGATAAAGTACTTTCAGCGCATTATCGCTGATGTCACTGCGTGAAATAGTATGTTGGTCACGCGGGATTACCGTCAGATGCTGACGCGGTTCCTCTGATACGACCATTTCATTCTCACGATTCAGTACTTTACGACAAAAATTAGCAACTCGGGAAAAGATAATACACCTCGATAGTGATGGAAAAATCAACGGCACAGCAAAAAACTTCCGGAAGACGTTTTTGACGTCACCCCGACGACGGCCTGCAAAAATGACGGTCAAGTATGGCGCGTCACGAAAAATAGCGGCTAATCATAGCTCACCAATGTCCCTTTGAGAATGCCGATGTGATCGTGGATGCGTTTATTACCGCCTGTAGCGGGACGATATCAAGCGACCAGTGCGCGACAGACCATGCTAGAAGGGCGGAAAGTGCCATCTCTTGCCCATTTTCCGGCAGTGGTTGATTTAAAAACTGCAACGCCGCAAGCAACACGGGACGTGGATCGCTGTCCGGCAGTGCGGGGGCGTGATTCTGTTTGGAAAGCTTATTTCCCTCTGTGTTCAGAGCCAGCGGTAGATGAACATAGGTGGGGATCGCATAACCCAACTGTTGATAGAGCGAAATTTGCCGAACCGTCGGTTCGATAAGATCGGCACCGCGCACGATCTCCGTAATACCTTGATCGTTATCGTCGATGACCACGGCGAGATTATAAGCAAACAGCCCGTCGCGACGGTGGATAATAAAATCTTCCTGCGCGAGAGCCTGGTCGGCATGCAGATCGCCACGCAATTTATCGTGAAAATGAAATACTGGCGCCGTCTGGCGCAAGCGTAGCGCGGCGTTGTCGGCGGGCAGGTTGCGCGTTCGGCAATAGCCATCATAGTGCCCACCCAACTGCTGAATGCGGCTACGCGTACACGTACAGTAATAGCTCATTCCCTGCTGTTGAAGCTGCTGAAGAATTTCGCGATAACGCGCATGGCGCTGTGACTGATAAATCACATCACCGTCCCAGTGCAGACCGTAGTGCTCTAACTGTGCCAGTATGCGGGAAGCGGCTCCGGGAATTTCCCGTGGAGGATCGATATCTTCAATGCGTACTAGCCAGCGCCCTTGTTGGGAGCGAGCTTGAAGATAACTACCTAATGCGGCGATCAGTGAGCCAAAATGCAGGTCACCAGAGGGAGAGGGAGCAAAACGCCCGACATAACGATGAGTTTCGGTAAAATGATTAATCTGGGTAAAACTATTCGTTTGGGTAAAACAATCGGTCACAGACATAAGAGGTTGGTGCTATCTCGTCAGCGTTTATCCAGACAGAAGATAGAATGATGAATGTCATTCATCAGCGGTAAATTATGCGAAGACGGCCCCTGCGAGTGGCAGGAGCCGATTCTGGACAGGAAAATTATCCAGCCATTTGCTTTTCGCGTATCTCTGCCAGCGTTTTGCAGTCGATACACAGATCGGCAGTCGGACGAGCTTCCAGACGGCGAATGCCAATCTCGACGCCACAGGATTCGCAGAATCCGAAATCCTCATCTTCGATTTTCACCAGGGTTTTGGCGATTTTCTTGATCAGCTTACGCTCACGGTCACGGTTACGCAGTTCGAGACTGAACTCTTCTTCCTGCGCCGCGCGATCCACGGGATCGGGAAAATTAGCGGCTTCATCGCGCATGTGCGATACAGTCCGATCCACTTCATCCATGAGTTGGTTGCGCCATGCTTCAAGAATACGCTTGAAATGAGTCAGCTGAGCGTCGTTCATATACTCTTCGCCCGGCTTCTCTTGGTACGGCTCTACTCCGGCAATTGCGAGAATGCTTAGAGAAGATGTCTTACGATTTTGCCCTTCTTGCATGTTGCTTCTCCTACATAACACGACACGCATAATACCCTTTTATGCAGTGAAGTTGCGGCGTTGTTGACCATAACTCCAGCTATCTGGGTATATCGGCCCCCAAAGGGGGAAAAAACAGGCCGCTATAAATAGCAGATGAAGATGGGGTTGGCAATGCTTCCTGACACCGGCCTGATAAAGTGTCAGGAACAACCTGCTTGTACCCGTCATACTTCAAGTTGCATGTGCGTTGGCTTCGTTCGTTCACCCGAATCACTTACCTATGTAAGCTCATCGGGACTCCTTCCCTTGCCGCCTTCCTGAAACTCGAATTATTTAGGGTATACATTAAATAATAAACAATGTGTTACGCCTTTGGTGGTACGTTCGGCGTGTTATGCAATGCTTGTGCTTCATCCCAACAACGGTAGCTTATGCGTCAATTTAATACCGTCAGGGCATAATGTGGAGCCGTAACATAAAATTTCAACCCCTGTCTGCTGCGCTTCGATAAATAATTCCGCATAGCGTGAATCAATATGCCGAGCGGGAGAAACCTGCTGGATCCCTGAATGGAGAACGGCGAAAAAAAGAACGGCGCGTTTTCCATTGGAAACCATCTGTTGTAGTTCACGCAGATGCTTTTGCCCTCTGAGTGTAACCGCATCGGGAAAGTAACCACATTCATGTTGCAATAATGTGACGGATTTCACCTCAATATAGCAGTCAATCCTGTCCGGCGCCTGTAAAAGCAGGTCGATTCGGCTGTTTTCCGTACCGTATTTGACCTCCGTTTTTATGTCCGGATAGCCCGCCAGCTCTTCTATGCGATTTTCCAATAAGGCTTCATACAATAATGTGTTGGCACGCAGAGTATTGACACAAATCCAGTGATTTTGTTGCGTTTCAGTCAGTTCCCAACTTTGTGGATACTTACGTTTAGGGTTATCGGACGTTGAATACCAGACGGTATCACCGGGTGTCGCACAGCCCGTCATTGCACCGGTATTGGCACAGTGTAGCGTGAGTGTCTCACCCTCCGGCGTCACGACATCGGCCAAAAAGCGTTTGTAACGTTTAATCAAGCGAGCAGGTTGTAGGCGTGGGGTATAGTTCATAAGTATCCTGTTCTAACCGTTTATTTGATAAATGACCAGTTTTCCAGCTTTTGATAGCGGTTTTTACCGTTGTCGAAAAGAGACTGATAAAGAGAAAAGTGCGTCATGTCGGCCTGCCAACTGAACGTAGCGGGGGGGATCGCCACGGGGCGAGTTGCACCGCGCAATAACGTAATATGTGGGTGAAAAGGCAATGCTGTTTGATAGCAGCCGTTGCGCGCAGCCTGAGAGCGCAACAGTTCCGCGAGCTGTAACAATCCGCGCGGTGCAAGGCGGCAGCCCAGCCAGACAACACCGGGACGCGGCCAATGTCCAGCGTCATTCAGCGTCAGGGTAAACGCGGGCTGGCGGATACGGCTTGCTAAGGTCTGTAAGACCTGCGCCTTTTGCTCACTCACATCGCCTAAAAACGCCAGCGTCAGATGCAGATTGGCTGCGGCAACTGGGCGGCCCGCTTCCAGAGGAAAGTGTTCGGCACGCCAGCGGATAATTTCTTGCTGTGTGGTTTCCGGCAGTGATAAGGCAAAAAACAGGCGGCGGGTGGCTGACATGGTGCGCTCTCTTGTTCTGATTCCATCCGGTGCTACATTCATCCAGATGCTACAATGCTCGCCGCTGAAAGTTAACCTTATACGGAGATGTCTGTGATTTTACCGCCCGTCAGCGCCGTGCTGGATGATGTGATAACGGCGCTACATACCGCGCCTCAGGTGCTGCTCAATGCCCCAACGGGGGCGGGGAAATCAACCTGGTTGCCGTTGCAATTACTGCAACAGGGCAACGTGAACGGGCGCATCATCATGCTAGAGCCACGCCGTCTGGCAGCGAAGAGTGTTGCCTGGCGTTTGGCGCAACAGTTGGGTGAAGAACCGGGGCAAACGATAGGTTATCGGATGCGCTCGGAAACTTGCGTGAGCAGTGCAACGAAACTGGAAGTCGTCACCGAAGGCATGTTGACCCGTTTGCTGCAACAGGATGCGGAACTGCAAGGTGTCGCGCTAATCATCCTTGATGAATTCCATGAGCGCAGCGTGCAGGCCGATTTGGCATTGGCGCTGCTGCTGGATGTGCAACAGGGGCTGCGTGACGATTTAAAGCTGCTGATTATGTCCGCGACGCTCGACAATGTGCGGCTGTCAGCGCTCTTGCCGGAAGCCGTCTGTGTGGTTTCCGAAGGCCGTAGTTATCCGGTAGAACGGTGTTACGCACCGCTAAATAGCCAGGAGCGTTTGGAAGAGGGCGTTGCGCGACAGGTGCGGCGTTTGCTCAGTGAAGAAGACGGCTCGCTGCTGCTGTTTTTACCCGGCGTGGCGGAAATTCGCCGCGTGCAGGCGCTGCTGGAAAATAGCGTGTCGAGCGAGACCGATCTTTGTCCTTTATATGGCGCCTTGACGCTGGCGGAACAGCAAAAGGCCATTCTGCCTGCGGTGCCGGGCCGCCGTAAGGTGGTATTAGCCACTAACATCGCTGAAACCAGTCTGACAATTGAAGGTATCCGTCTGGTGGTGGACAGTGGCCTTGAGCGCGTGGCGAGCTTCGATGTGAAAAGCGGCGTGACTCGGCTGGTGACGCAGCGAATCAGTCAAGCCTCGATGGTACAGCGCGCGGGACGAGCAGGGCGCTTAAGTCCCGGTATTTGCTGGCATCTGTGCTCTCGCGAACAGGCAGAGCGCGCCGCGGTGCAAAGTGAAGCCGAGATTCTGAATAGTGATTTAAGCAGCGTCTGGCTGGATTTATTACAGTGGGGCTGTACCGATGTGGCGCAGCTCACATGGCTGGATATGCCACCGGCGCCTGCGCTTTATGCCGCACGCCAATTACTACGCCAGCTTGGTATTACCGATGACCAAGGTCGGTTGACCGCTGAGGGGCGGAAGATTGCGGCACTCGGCAGCGATGCCCGACTGGCAACGATGTTGTATGCCGCGTCACTGCAAGGTTCAGATGCGTTGGCGACCGCAGGGTGTTTGGCGGCGATACTCGAAGAGCCGCCGCGTAGCGGGTCGATCAATCTGGCTGACTGGCTGCATCGCCCGCTCCCTCATTGGTTGCGGCGGGCAAAACATCTAACACGCCGTTTATCGACGACCTCGGGGCATATTGATGGCGGTGAAGCTGACTGGCTGCTGGCGCAGGCTTTCCCTGACCGTATCGCCCGGCGGCGCAGTCAGGATGGACGCTACCAACTGGCTAACGGTAGCGGCGCGATGATGTCGGCGGATGACGCGTTGTCAGGTAACGAGTGGCTGCTGGCACCAGCACTGTTGCAGAATAACCAGAGCGCAGATGCGCGGATTCTACTGGCGTTGCCGCTGGATATTGAGCGGCTGGAACGGCGGTTATCTGGATTAATAAATGAACGTAACGTGGTGCACTGGGACGAAGAAAAGGGTACTCTGCGCGCCAGCCAGCGTGACCAGATAGGTTGCCTGATTCTGCGAACGCGCCCATTGAATAAGCCTTCTGATGAGGCATTACAGCAGGCGATGCTATTCTGGATTCGGGAACAAGGGCTTAAAGCATTAAATTGGGACGCTGTGGCGTTGCAGCTACGCGCGCGACTACAGTGTGCTTGCCAGTGGTTACCCGAGGTTGACTGGCCGCAAGTGGACGACGACACGCTACTGGCAACGCTGGAAATCTGGTTGCAGCCGTCACTGTCTGGCGTGCGCGATTTACGTGCGCTGCACCAGATTAATTTGAGCGATGCGCTGCTGCGGCTGTTGGATTGGTCGCTGCGCCAGCGACTGGATAGCGCACTGCCCACGCACTACACGGCACCCGGCGGTAGTCGTTTGCCTATCGCTTATTATGTCGATAAGCCACCAGTGCTGTCGGTACGGATGCAGGAAATGTTCGGTGAGCAGCAGAGCCCGCTGCTGGCAGAAGGTCGTGTGGCGCTAGTGTTGGAACTTTTATCGCCAGCACAGCGTCCACTACAGATTACGCGCGATTTAGCTGCGTTTTGGCAAGGCACGTACCGCGAGGTGCAAAAAGAGATGAAGGGGCGTTACCCCAAGCATATCTGGCCTGACGATCCAGCGAATACGGCTCCAACGCGACGTACCAAGAAATATCAGAATCACTAATTTCAGACGTTTCCGCTTTCCCAAAAAAGAGGCTGGAAACAGAGTAGGCGGCTTGAGCGCAGAGCAGATAGCCGTGAACAACCTGATGGAGAAGTTATTGTAATGTCTCGGGATGACCGCGAACCTATCGGACGTAAAGGGAAAGCGCCAAAACGTAAGCCTGAACGCAAGCAGGCCATACGACGTCGCAGGGATGACGACTATGATGATGATGACTATGACGATTATCAGGACGACTATGACGACGATGATGATTACGACGGCGATGACAAAATGACGCGGAAATCGCAAAGAAGACGGCGCTGGCTGGGGCTGGCGATCAAGCTGTTCCTGATCTTTGCCGTAGCGATGGCGATCTATGGCGTCTATCTCGACAGCCAGATTCGCAGCCGTATTGAAGGCAAAGTCTGGCAGTTGCCGGCTGCCGTCTATGGCCGCATGGTCAACCTCGAGCCTGGCATGGCCTATAGCCAGAAAGAGATGATTAGCCTGCTGGAAGGTATGCAATACCGTCAGGTGAGCCGTATTACTCGTCCGGGCGAATTCAGCGTGCGTGGCAACAGTATCGATATGTTGCGCCGTCCGTTTGATTTCCCTGATGGGAAAGAAGGGCAGATTCAGGCGCGCCTGACGTTTGCCAACGATCGTCTGTCGCAGATCCAGAATCTGGACAATCAGCGTAACTTCGGCTTTTTCCGTCTCGATCCAAAACTGATCACCATGATGCAGTCGCCGAATGGCGAACAGCGTTTGTTTGTGCCACGTGCTGGTTTCCCCGATCTGTTAGTGGATACGCTGGTGGCGACCGAAGACCGTCATTTCTATGAGCACGATGGCATCAGCCTGTACTCGATTGGTCGTGCGTTTTTAGCGAACATCACGGCGGGACGAGCAGTGCAGGGGGGGAGTACGCTGACGCAACAGTTGGTGAAGAACCTGTTCCTGACTAACGAACGTTCGCTGTGGCGTAAAGCCAACGAAGCCTATATGGCGCTGATCATGGATTATCGCTACAGCAAGGATCGTATCCTTGAACTGTATCTTAACGAGGTATACCTCGGTCAGAGCGGTAACGATCAGATACGCGGTTTCCCACTTGCCAGCCTGTATTACTTTGGTCGTCCGGTGAATGAACTGAGTCTCGATCAGCAGGCACTGCTGGTGGGGATGGTGAAAGGGGCGTCGCTATACAACCCGTGGCGTAACCCAGATATTACGTTAGAGCGACGTAATCTGGTGCTGCGCCTGTTGCAGAATCAGCAGGTGATTGATGCCGACCTGTACAACATGCTGAGTGCGCGTCCGCTGGGCGTACAGCCGAAAGGCGGCGTAATCAGTCCTCAGCCCGCGTTTATGCAGATGGTGCGTCAGGAGCTGCAACAGCGGCTTGGCGACAAAGTTAACGATCTCTCCGGCGTGAAGGTCTTTACCACGCTCGATCCCGTCTCGCAGGATGCAGCGGAAAAAGCGGTAGAAGTGGGCGTCCCGGCACTGCGTGCAGGGCGTAATGTTAGCGATCTCGAAGCAGCGATGGTCATTGTCGATCGTTTCAGTGGCGAAGTCCGCGCGATGGTTGGCGGTGCTCAAACGCAGTACGCCGGATTTAACCGTGCGCTACAGGCGCGTCGTCCTGTCGGATCGCTGGCGAAGCCACCGACTTACCTGACGGCACTGAGCCAGCCGGACACCTATCGTCTGAATACCCTGTTGGCAGATGAACCACTGTCGCTCAAGCAGCCTAACGGACAACTGTGGCAGCCGAAGAACTACGATCGTGAATTCCGTGGCCGCGTCATGTTAGTCGATGCGTTGGCAAACTCGCTGAACGTCCCAACCGTCAATCTGGGGATGGCCGTGGGGCTGGATCAGGTCACGGCAACGTTGAAGCGTTTAGGTATCCCCGAAAACGTGATTCAGACTGTACCAGCGATGCTGTTGGGGGCGATCAGTCTCACGCCGATGGAAGTAGCGCAGGAATACCAGACGATCGCCAGCGGCGGCAATCGTGCTCCACTTTCCTCACTGCGTTCGGTGATTGCGGAAGATGGTACGGTGTTGTATCAAAGCTTCCCGCAGGCTGAACGAGCGGTTCCGGCGCAGGCAGCCTATTTGACGCTATACGGCATGCAGCAGGTGGTTGAACGCGGTACGTCACGGTCACTGGCGGTGAAATTCCCGAATTATCATCTGGCAGCAAAAACCGGTACCACCAATGATCTGCGCGACAGTTGGTTTGCCGGAATTGACGGTAAAGAAGTGGCGATTAGCTGGGTAGGGCGTGATAACAACGGCCCAGCCAAGCTGACCGGGGCGAATGGTGCGCTGACGATTTATCGTCGCTATCTGGAAAATCAAACGCCGCTGCCGTTGATGTTGACGCCGCCGGAAGGCATTACGACCATGACGGTGGATGCCAGCGGGAACTTTATCTGCAACGGCAGCAGCGCCGGACGCGTCTTGCCAGTCTGGACGGATAATCCGCAGGCACTGTGTCAGGCTAGCCAGCCGCAGCCTTCCGCGCAGCAGGGCCAGCAAAACGGCGAAGGCGTCGCTGACTGGATCAAAGAAATGTTTGGTCAATAATCTCTCACAGCCCCCGGTTAATCTATTGTCTCTTATAGACAAAGACAGGAGCATCACGTGTTTTGTCGTTATCCGGCGTAAAAAATTATGCTGAGGAGATAGCAGGCTTAGGATGAGCCGCATGGACGCGGCGAAAGCTTGCGTCACGTCAGGAACGTGTCGCAAGCGGTCCGTTAAGCTTGATACCGACGAAGGCACCGCTTTAGCGGCATAATTCCCGGCAAAAGCTGGGGTTCATAGGGGGCTGGCGTAGCCCACTATGTCGGGCGCGTGCTACAAGGTAGCATGAAAATAACGGTATTATCGCGCACGAAACCGCCTCAATAGTGGCATAAAATGTGCCTAATAGGCTGAATCTGTGGTGTTTTTTTTATCTGCTATTTTGGGGCGAGTACCACATCCTGCCTGATACCGCTTTACCTGTCATGCCATTCTGGCGCTGACAGGTAAAAGTCTTGCGATTGGCATTCTGTTGCGCCTATCATGCTGCCTTTATCGTAATCATTATCGTTCTCTTTTAGCTTGATCGTTATGGGTCTGGTTCGATAGTTACGGGAATAGCGATCGCCGCTTAACCCCTTTCCGTCCGTGACATTAAAAATCAAAAGCGCTATGCAAAATCAAACTGTACTGCCTGATACCACCTACAGACTGGATGACGTGAGCTTTTCCGTCGCCGGACGCACGCTGCTACACCCGTTATCGATCACGTTTCCGGTGGGGAAAGTGTGTGGTCTGATTGGGCACAATGGCTCAGGCAAATCGACATTGCTGAAAATTCTGGGTCGCCATCAGCCTGCCAGCAGCGGTACCGCGCTGTTGGGTGAACAGGCGACCGGAAGCTGGGACAGCAAATTGTTCGCCCGTCAGGTTGCCTATTTGCCGCAGCAGCTTCCTGCCGCAGAAGGGATGACCGTGCGCGAGCTAGTCGCCGTGGGGCGCTATCCGTGGCATGGTGCATTAGGCCGTTTCGGCAGCGCCGATCGGGAAAAGGTCGAAGAGGCCATCACGCTGGTGGGATTAAAGCCGTTTGCTAACCGTCTGGTGGATAGTCTGTCCGGCGGTGAACGGCAGCGAGCCTGGCTGGCGATGACGGTGGCGCAGGACAGCCGCTGCCTGCTGTTAGATGAACCGACTTCTGCACTGGATATTGCGCATCAGGTTGAGGTTCTGGCCCTGATTCAGCGCATGAGCCACGAGCGTGCCATCACCGTGATTGCGGTGCTGCATGATATCAATATGGCTGCTCGTTACTGCGATCATCTGGTGGCATTGCGCGGCGGTAAAATGATTGCGCAGGGTGAGCCTGTCGCGCTGATGCAAGGGGATGTGCTGGAAAGTATCTACGGCATTCCTATGGGCATTCTACCTCATCCGGCTGGTGGCGCACCGGTCAGCTTCGTTTGTTAACTCGGTTTACCTGCTAATGATGCCTGAATTTTTTTCTTCCCCGCATTCCCCCGATCCGCAACGCCGTCGTCTATTGACGGCGTTGCTGCTGTCGCCGCTGGTTTATTCGGCGGCGAGCAGAGGCGCAACACGTGTTTTTCCTGATTTAAGCCGTATTGTGGCGCTGGAATGGTTGCCTGTTGAACTGCTTCTGGCGTTGGGCATTACGCCCTTCGCGATTGCCGATAAGCATAATTACAACCTGTGGGTGAAAGAGCCTGCGTTGCCAGAGTCAGTGATTGATGTGGGGTTACGTACTGAGCCTAACCTTGAGTTGCTGACGCAGATTCGCCCATCCATGATTCTTTACTCTGAAGGTTATGGCCCTTCGGTCGCGAAAATGTCCCGCATTTCTCCGCTTCTAGGCTTTGGGTTTAGCAGCGAACAGGGAAAACCGCTGACATCGGCACAGACCTCAGTGATGAAACTGGCCGATGCGCTAAATATGAAGGCGGCCGGAGAACGGCATCTGACGGAGTTGTCGCAGTTTCTCCAGCAGGAAAAAATCACGCTTCAGCCGTATACCGAGCGGCCGCTGTTGCTCATCACGCTGATCGATAGCCGTCATGTACTGATCATCGCCAAGAACAGTCTTTTTCAGGAAGTGATGGATCATGTCGGGATAGAGAATGCCTGGCAGGGTGAAACCAGCTTCTGGGGCAGTACGATTGTGGGCATTGAACGTCTGGTGGAAATCGGTGATGCCAATGTGCTCTGCTTCGAACATGGCGATAGCGCCATCAGCGCGCAGCTTGATAATAATCCGCTCTGGCAGGCCATGCCATTTGTGCGTCAACAGCGTTTACAGCGTGTGCCTGCCGTTTGGCTGTATGGTGGAACGCTCTCGGCGATGCGCTTTTGCCGCATATTGAATCAGGCATTGGAGGCGAGAAATCATGCCTAATTCTTTGTCTATCGCGCACAAGCGTACTGTGCACCCATTGGTACTTCCCATTGTTTTAATTGGTTTTCTGCTGCTCGTGATTCTGGGGATGGGCAGCTACAATTTGCAGCAGCAATTACCTGTATCGCAGTGGTTTGAGGCGCTGACACAGCCCGCTTTGAACAACATGCAGCAGCTTCTGTTCCACTACAGCCTGTTACCGCGCATGGTGCTGGCGCCGCTGATTGGTGCAGGGCTGGGGCTGTGTGGCGTGCTGTTCCAGCAGGTCTTACGTAATCCGCTGGCTGAGCCGTCAACGCTGGGGATCGCCACAGGTGCACAGCTAGGCATCACGGTGGTAACCCTGTGGGCACTGCCCGGTGGCGAATGGATCCAGCAGGCCGCTGCGATGATCGGTGCGCTGATGGTTGGCGCACTGGTGTTTGGCGTTGCCTGGGGCAAGCGATTATCACCAGTGACGCTGATACTGGCGGGGCTGGTGCTGAGTTTCTACTGCAGCGCGGTCAATCAACTGCTGGTGCTCTTCCATCATGAACAGCTTCAAGGCTTATTCTTGTGGAGCAGCGGCGTGCTGAACCAGCAGGACTGGAGCAATGTGCAGTTTGTTCTCCCGCGTCTTCTGGTGTGTTTCTGTCTGGCGCTGCTTCTGATTCGTCCGCTAACGCTGCTGGGACTGGATGACGGCGTTGCGCGTAATCTGGGACTTGGGCTGTCGCTGGCACGCTTGAGCGCGCTTGGGTTGGGGATTTTCCTGTGTGCGCAGTTGGTGAATGCGGCGGGCATTATCGGTTTTATCGGCCTGTTTGCGCCGCTGCTGGCGAAAATGCTGGGTGCACGGCGTTTACTGCACCGACTCTTATTAGCCCCGCTGCTGGGAGCGCTGCTGCTCGGTGTCACCGATCAGGGCGTGATCTGGCTGAACCGGGTGTGGCTTGACGTACCAACGGGCGCGGCAACGGCGCTGATTGGCGCGCCGCTGTTACTGTGGCTACTGCCGCGTCTGCGTAATAGCGGCCAACCCGCGATGGTCGACAGTAATAGCACGCCGACACTCGAACGTAGCCTGTGGGGAAAGTGGCTGCTGCTCGGCGTCATGCTGCTGGGAATGGTGATTATCACGGCGTTGATGTTGGGGAAAGATGCGGAAGGTTGGCAGTGGGGCGGTGGCGATGTGTTAGCGCAACTGCTTTCATGGCGCTGGCCTCGAGTTCTGGCTGCGCTAACCGCTGGGGTCATGCTGGCGGTAGCGGGAACGCTAATACAGAAATTAACGGGTAACCCGATGGGAAGTCCGGAAGTGCTGGGGATTAGCTCCGGCGCATCGTTTGGCGTCATTATTTTACTGTTCTTCATCCCCAGCAACGCGTTCGTGTGGCTGCTTCCGGCAGGTAGCGCGGGGGCAGCATTGACACTGTTGGTCATGGTGATTATCGCCGGACGAGGCGGTTTCTCCACGCAGCGTATGCTGCTGGCGGGGATCGCGCTGAGTATGGCGTTCTCTACCGTGATCGCGCTGCTGTTAGCCAGTGGCGATCCGCGTATGGGCACCGTACTGACCTGGCTGTCGGGATCAACCTATGCGGTCGAACCTGTAGATGCGATACGCACGGCAGCGATCGCGATTCTGCTGCTGTTGATCGTCCCGCTCTGTCAGCGCTGGCTGCGTATTCTGCCGCTTGGTACTACAACTGCCAGATCGCTTGGCGTGGCCGTCACGCCAGTTCGCCTGCTGGTTTTGCTGTTGGCTTCGGTGCTGACTGCAATGGCAACCATGATGGTTGGGCCGATGAGCTTTGTGGGCCTCATGGCACCACATATGGCACGGATGCTGGGCTTTAGCCGTGTGTTGCCGCAAATCGCCAGCTCTGCGCTGATTGGCGGAGCGCTGATGGTGATTGCGGACTGGTTTGGCCGGATGATCCTCTTTCCGGCGCAGATTCCGGCAGGGCTGCTCGCGACGTTTATCGGTGCGCCTTACTTTGTTTATCTGTTGCGTAAACAGGTGAAGTAACGCGAGCGTCGGCGGGAAGGGAAAACCGCCGATGCCGTGTGATTAGCCGGAGACGTTGATGGCTTCGATCAGCATCCAGAACGTGGTGAGCACCAGAGAAAGCGCCATGATGCCGTTGAAGGCTTTCAGTTTCCACGGTTCCTGAAGATGTTTACCGATGCGATCGCCGAGTAGCGCCCAGACTAAAATGCAGGGCAGATTGAGCGCCATAAAGGCGATCATAATGGTGAAAATGCCGTTACTGGCGGTATAAAGCAGCGCGATGTTGCTGGACATCAGCCAGGCTTTCGGATTCACCGCCTGAAATAATGTTCCTTGCAGTACAGTCATCGGCTGTACTCGCCCTTGTAATTCTGGTGCCGACGAGCGCACGATTTTCCACGATAGCCACAGTAAATAGGCGCATCCCAACACGGTAAGGGGAAGGCGGATCATGCTCATCCAACTCAGCAAAAGCTCCAATGCCACGCCCATCAACACCGTTTGTATCGCGCAACCCATGACAATGCCCATCAGCATCGGTAGCGTACGACGCAGACCAAAATTGACGCCTGACGTCGCCAGCAGCAGATTATTTGGCCCCGGCGTGATCGACATAACGGTGACGTAGCTGAAAAAAGAAGGATCGAGCATGGTGTTATCCTGATGATGGGGAAGAACACTATAGTAGGCAGAAAAAATAAATGGTTACAGATACACAAAATGATTATTGTAATGGGTACAAAATGCATTAATCGTTAACTGTACTCATTGGCTTGCGGGGGAACTGTGTCCATCATCGATTCACAAGAAAGCACGCTCTATCAACAACTCGCGGAAACCTTCGCCACGGCCATTCATCAAGGGACGCTAGCATCGGGAAGCCGTTTGCCTTCTATTCGTCGAGTGGCTGGTTCACATCAGGTGAGTGTCAACACGGTGTTGAATGCCTGGCGTATTCTCGAAGATCGCGGGCTGATCGAAGCACGACCACAGTCCGGCTATTTTGTCCGAGGGCGTCTGCCGTCGCTAACGGAAAGCAAACCTCACCGTGCGCAGGTGATTGTGCCGGGCAGTGAAAAACTGGATCTGATTGATACCGTGTTTGCTGCCCAAACTCACCCCGACTACACCAATATTTCTCTGGCGTGCCCGCAGCATGCTGATTTCTATCCGACTGAGAAGATCAGCCGCATTGCCGCCTCCTTGCTGCGACGACAGCCTGAACTGATTGGGCGCTATGCGCTGCCGCCGGGCAGTGAACGGCTGCGACGCGAAGTGGCGCGTCGAGCGATGGATTTGGGGATGACATTGACCCGTGAGGACATCACGATCACTCACGGCTGTATGGAAGCGCTACAGCTGGCGTTACGTACGGTTACGCAGCCGGGCGACTGTGTGGGGCTGGAAACGCCAACCTATTTTTATCTCTTTCCTCTGCTAGCCAGTCTGGGATTGAAAACGGTAGAGATTCCTACCGATCCGCAGCGTGGCCTCGCGCTGGATGCGTTGGAGCTGCTGCTATCAGAAAATCGGTTACAGGCGATTATCGCCATGCCGAACGCGCAGAATCCGTTAGGGTGCAGCATGACGCTGGCGGATAAAAAGCGGCTGGCAAAGCTGGTCAATGATTATCAGGTGCCACTTATCGAAGATGGATTATACAGCGAGCTTCAGTTTACCTGGCCGCTGTCGCCGACTGTCAAAGCCTTCGACCGCGAGGGTTGGGTTATTTACTGCTCCAGCTTCACGAAAACGCTGGCACCCGATTTTCGCATCGGCTGGATAGCGTCGGGGCGTTTCCGGGCAAAAGTGGCGCGATTGAAAGCGGTGTCGTCAATGGCGGAATCGGCATTGCTATCGGAAACGCTGGCGCAGTTTCTGGAGTCCGGCGGTTACGATCACCATTTGCGCACGCTACGTCGCCGCTATGCCGCGCAGATGGATGAGGCTCGTGGGCTGATTGCCCGGCATTTCCCGCAGGGTACGCGCGCGACGCAGCCGCAGGGTGGGTTTGTCTTCTGGCTGGAATTACCCGGCAGTGTAGATGGGGTTGAGTTATTCCATCGTTTGTTGCAAGAAAAGATTTGCGTCACGCCCGGTGAGCTCTACACGCTGAGCGGCCGCTGTAAGCACGCGCTTCGGCTGTCTTGCTGCTACCCGTTTGATGAACGCTACACGTATGCGCTTAAGCGTGCTGGCGCACTGGCGTGTGAAATGAGCGGCATCGGGCCGGGTAGCGCAGAATAGCGTTATGGCGTGCCGTTTCGTCCCCAGGTCAGGTAGCCTGCTCGCTCACTTAAGTGCTCATAGTAGGCGCGGACGGCAGGATAGTCTGTGTGTTCCAGCGACGTTTCATACCAGCGGTTTACCGATAACCCGATAGGAATATCGGCCAGCGTAAACGCGTGTCCTGCAACGTAGTGGCCAGTCCGCTCCAATTGCTGATTCAAAATGCCCATGGTGCGCGACCAAAGCGCGCAGGATTCTGCCAATAGTTGCGGATCCTGATGCGCGGAAGACTGACGTACCAGCGACATAAAGGCGTAACGCCATGAGGGATTGAGCTCGGTGGCCTGCCAGTCGATCCATTGGTCTATCGCGGCGCGACTACGCGGATCCTGTGGGTAGAGCCAGCTTCCGTCTTTCGCATTGGCGAGGTAACGTAAGATCGCGTTCGATTCCCACATGACGAAATCCTCATCCTGAATAACCGGTATCATGGCATTCGGATTGAGCGCTAAAAATTCCGGTGATTGCGGTGACTTATAGCCATCACCCCAGTCTTCGCGGTGAAAGGGAATTGCCAATTCATCGCACAGCCATAGCACCTTTCGAACGTTGATCGACGACGTGCGTCCTAGAACCTTTAACATGACTTCTCCGCTATTTTCAGGCAAGTAGACATACTCATAACCAATTTGAAATGGCTTGTCATTCTCAAACGATAATCCTGACGAAAAAGGTGGAAGGCAGAATTTGAGGGTAGAGGAGGGCTGTTATTAAGCTGCCATGGCGTCATTCCGTGACGCCATGGTGTACGCGTTCGCTTTACAGGCGCGAGAAGCAGACCTGTGCGGCTTCGATGGTGCGTTCAATGTCCTGTGGCGTATGTGCCAGCGACATGAAGCCTGCTTCAAAAGCGGACGGCGCGAGATAAATCCCTTCTTCCAGCATCATGTGGAAGAAAAGCTTAAAGCGTTCGACGTCGCACTTCATCACATCCTGATAGCAGGTAACGCTGTCGGCATCGGTAAAGAACAAGCCGAACATGCCGCCTGCCTGATTAACCACCAGCGGAATATTTTCGGCTTTCGCGGCAGTCAGCAGGCCGTCAGCCAACTGATTGGTCAACGCAGTGAGCTTTTCATGTACGCCGGGTTTCGCCACTTCGGTCAAACAAGCAAAGCCTGCGGCCATGGCGATGGGGTTGCCGGAGAGCGTTCCCGCTTGATAAACAGGGCCAGTTGGTGCCAGCGCCTGCATGACTTCACGCTTGCCGCCGAATGCGCCGACTGGCATGCCGCCGCCGATGATTTTCCCCAGACAGGTTAGATCCGGTACTACGCCGTAGTGTGACTGTGCTCCTGCTAGCGCGACACGAAAGCCGGTCATGACTTCATCGATGATGAACAGAGCGCCAAACTCGTCACACAGTGCACGCAGGCCGGGCAGGAAATCTGGCAGCGGTGGAACGCAGTTCATATTGCCCGCAACGGGCTCGACGATGATCGCGGCGATATCGTTGGGATATTGTTCAAACGCGGCGCGTACGGATGACAGATCGTTATAGACGCAGGTCAGCGTATGACGGGCGAAGTCGGCCGGAACGCCGGGAGAGTTCGGTTGACCCAGCGTCAGCGCACCAGAGCCTGCTTTTACCAGCAGACAGTCGGCGTGACCATGGTAGCAGCCTTCAAATTTGATGATTTTATCGCGGCCTGTGTAACCACGCGCCAGACGAATCGCGCTCATGGTGGCTTCTGTTCCGGAGTTGACCATTCGTACCATATCCATGCTCGGCACTAGAGATGTGACGAGACGCGCCATCTGCACTTCCATCTCAGTGGGAGCACCAAAACTCAGACCGCGTTCTGCGGCAGCAATCACAGCATCACGAATCGCCGGGTGATTATGACCCAGTACCATTGGGCCCCACGATCCCACGTAATCAATGTACGCCTGTTCGTCGACGTCGTAGAGATAGGCTCCGTCTGCCCGTTCGATGAACAACGGCGTGCCGCCGACGCCGTTAAAGGCGCGGACAGGTGAATTCACACCGCCGGGAATAAGTTGCTGCGCCGCAGCATACAGGCTTTCAGATTTGTTCATTACGCGGTCCTGACTGGTCTTGATCGTAAAATGTAGGGGTATTCTAATGAACTGACCGCCGTTATGAAATCGCTGTGCAGGTTTTCACTTGAAAACGCGTTGCATCATACCCACTGATAGTACTGGCTGAGGGGCATATGAAGCGGCATAATGCGGCGATTATTTCAACAGCAGCTGTCAAATCTTGAACGTTTTCTAATCCTGCCGGATAATAAGCATATGAATGTGGGTCTATCACCTGATAAGCCCTGAGTTGGGAGTAAAAATATGAGCGACGATATAGCAGCACTGCCTCTGCAATTTACCGATGCGGCGGCAAGCAAGGTGAAAAACCTGATTGCTGATGAAGAAAACCCAGAGCTGAAACTGCGCGTGTACATCACGGGCGGCGGCTGTAGCGGTTTCCAGTATGGTTTTACCTTTGATGATCAAATCAACGATGGCGACATGACCATTGAGAAACAGGGCGTGGCGCTGGTGGTTGATCCGATGAGCCTGCAATATCTGGTTGGCGGAGCAGTCGATTATACCGAAGGGCTGGAAGGTTCTCGCTTCATCGTGACGAATCCGAATGCGAAATCTACCTGCGGCTGTGGTTCCTCTTTCAGCGTCTGATCCCGCATTACAGTTATTCACCGACTAAAAAATAAAAACCGTGTCTTATTGAGACACGGTTTTTTTATAGCAGACATTTTTTATAACAATTAACCTGCCACAGAAGCGCTAAAAAATACGCCCCGTGTTTTACTGTGGTTACCATTCGACCGTAATCAACCGTGTTTCCGTACCTTGCGTCGTTTTTGTCGCGGAGGTAGAAAATTTTGCCTGATCGACCTGAATACGTGACTCAGTAATTTTAGGTTGAGGTACAGATGCTACGTTACAGTTCATTTGATATTGACCGGATTGCGGCGTGACGCCACACGACGGTAATATCGTCAGTTGAGCGTTAATTTGCCCACCCTGACTCCCTGCATATGCCGTGCTACAGGCCGCCATCAGCAGACCCGCGTAAAGCAACGCACTTTTCATGTTAAAGCTACCTGGTGTAAAGGAACCGATATCGGTTCAAAATTTTTATTTACTGCATATTGCTTTGGCTTTATCGCCCAGTGGTAATCAACACCTTTTATTGGTGTCTATGATTCCACCGTTACGCTCAGATTATCGGCAAATAATGGCGAAATAAAAGTCTGCTAGTGTTACAACTTGTATATTAATGAAGCTATTGTTATCGGAATGATTTCACAGTGTTAATTAACAATCACTTTGCTGACGAAGACGTGGATCTTAATTCTATTAATTGAGAGCAAATTTGTTGTGCTGCCAAGAGCAAGCGAGGGCCGCTACGGCTGAACCAGTCCTCATTGACGGTAATAATGGGAACCGCTAACTGCGGTTGCCAAAATGCCTGTGCATTGGCAATTTTATCTGGCGTACCGCCGATAATAATGGCCTGTGGCTGCCGTCTTAACACCTGTTCACGGCTTACCTGCGGCCAGGGTACTGGGCTGTCGGCAAAGATATTTTCTGCCCCGCACAGTGAAACGATCTGACTTTGCAGCGTCGCTTTTGACGAGGTAAACAGCGGCTGAGTGCCAAATTGAATGAATACCCGCAATGGCGCTATGTGTGCTGCCTTACGTTTCTCATCCGCGTGTTGTCGTTCGCCTATTTGTTGCTGAAAATCTGTCGCGGCCCGTTCGGCTTGTTCAGGATGGCGGCTATAGGTTGCCAACTGTCGTAATGACGCCGGAATATCGTCTAACGTTTTCGCATCCAGATAAACGATGGGAATCGAGAAATTAGCGAGCTGTTCCAGCGGACGCTGCGGGTTACCCTCGCGCCAGGCCAGAATAAGATCGGGCTTGAGTGCGAGGATCCGCTCAAGGTTGATTCCCTGCCAGGAGGCAACCTGTTCCAGCTTTTTCGCTTCCGGCGGGTAATCTGACCAAGCGCTGACCGCAATCAGCTGTTCGCCCATTCCTGCCGCATAGGCCATTTCCGTCGCGTGTGGTGCGAGACTGATAACACGCTGCGGAATGGCATAAGCGGCGGTGCAGAGCAGCAGCCCTGTCAGCCAGCAGAGGAACCTGACGGTCATCGATTAGCGCGCAGCCAGCTTGGCCAGAATCGCTTCTACCATCCGCGTTGATTGCTGTGCAGCAACGCTCAGGAACTCATCAAAACTCAGGTGTGAGGCTTTATCGGCCACATCAGAAATCGCGCGAACCACCACAAACGGTACGCCAAATTGATGGCAGACATGTGCGATCGCGGTGGCTTCCATTTCTACGGCAATAGCCTTCGGGAAGGTGGTACGAATGCGTGCTAACGGCTCTGCGCCGTTAATGAAGGCGTCGCCGCTAACAACCAAACCGCGCACGGCGTTCAGCTGCAAATCGGCAATGGTTTCCTGCGCCAGTGCGATGAGTTTTTCATCGGCAGGGAAAGCGGCAGGGCAGCCCGCCATCTGGCCGGGTTCATAGCCAAAGGCCGTCACGTCGGCATCGTGGTAGCGCACTTCATCGGAAATCACGATATCACCGACGTTCAGTGTCGGTGCCAGGCCGCCAGCGGAACCGGTATTAATCACTACGTCCGGCTTGCTATGTTCCAGTAGCAGAGTGGTACCGAGTGCGGCGGAGACTTTGCCGATACCGGATTTCAGCAGCGCGACGTCTACACCGTTGATTTGTCCGGTGTAGATTTCGCAACCCGCACGCTGGAAGGTCTGACGGTTTTCAATCCGATCGCGCAGCAGCGTTACTTCTTGTTCCATCGCGCCGATAATACCGACTTTCATAAGGTTCCCCGTAAATTCTGTTATAAATGGAAGGTGTATATCGCGGACGTTAGTCTATCATGGCTAGCGGGATGAGATGGAGTATCCATCATTGTGCTGTAGCGGGATGACAGGGAGAACTGTATGTCTGATATCGATTTCGCCAAAAAAATGAGCTTTCAGCGGCATTTCAGTCGACCTAAAACGGCTGAGAGTGAATATGCGATTGTGCGTCAGTTTGAAAGCGATCGCGGTCGTATTATTAACTCCGCTGCCATTCGCCGATTACAGCAAAAAACCCAGGTCTTTCCGCTGGAACGTAATGCTGCGGTACGTTCCCGTCTCACCCACTCAATGGAAGTTCAGCAGGTTGGCCGTTACATCGCAAAAGAGATTTTGCACCGTCTGCAAGCCGACGGCCGACTGGAGTCGCTCGGGCTAGCGGATAGACAAACGCCGTTTGAAAGCCTGGTTGAAATGGCATGTCTGATGCACGACATCGGCAATCCGCCGTTTGGCCATTTTGGCGAGTCCGCGATTAATCAATGGTTCAGAAAATTGCTGGATAGCCATTATCTGGACAGTGGATCCCCGGAACGCGTCGACGATTGTAAAGTCCCTACGCTGCGGATGCAGCAGGATGGGCTAGACGATCTGCGCGGGCAGATCCGGCAGGATCTAAGCCATTTTGAAGGCAATGCGCAGGCGATCCGGCTGGTGCATACGCTGCTGAAACTCAATCTGACCTACAGTCAAGTAGCCTGTATCCTGAAATATACCCGCCCCGCGTATTGGCACGGCGATCTTCCCGCCGATTACAACTATCTGATGAAGAAGCCGGGTTACTATCTGGCAGAAGAAGCATTTGTCTTGCGGCTGCGTGAAGAGCTGGATATGGGGGAATTTCATCGCCATCCGCTGAGCTACATTATGGAAGCGGCTGATGATGTGTCCTACTGTATCGCGGATTTAGAAGATGCCGTCGAGAAAGATATCCTCACAATAGAAGAACTGTACGATCTGTTGCGTGAAAACTGGGGCGCAGGCGCAGAGAAAGACATTTTCGCCAAAACGATTGAATATGCCTACAAAGAGCGTGAGCGTTTAAAATGGCGCAGTCACGACGACCAGTTCTTTATGAATCTCCGTGTTAACACCGTGCAGCAGATGGTGCCCCATGCCGCGAAGCGTTTTATCGATAACCTGCCAGCGATCCATGCCGGATCGTTTAATCAGGCGTTGCTTGAGGATGATAGTCCGCAGAATCGCCTGTTAGGGATCTTCAAGCATGTCGCCTTAAAGCACGTTTTCAATCACCATGAGGTTGAGCAACTGGAGCTACAGGGTGACCGTGTGATTCGCGGCCTGCTGGATATTTATAGCCCACTGCTCGAGATGCCTTACCAGGATTTCAGCCAGCTGGTCAGCGACGATACGCACAAACGTTATCCGATTGAAACGCGGCTTTATCACAAGTTATCCAGCAAGCATTGCTTGGCCTATCGTGAAGCGGTCACTGAGTTGGACGGCGTCGCTGAACCCGAGCGCATCATCCGTGAATATTATTATCGGGCACGTCTGATTCAGGATTACATCAGCGGTATGACGGATTTGTACGCCTACGACGAGTACCGCAAACTGATGGCGGCGGATTAGCCATGAACAGGCTGCAACGGAAATCGCGAGTTTTGTAAAGCCGTTCAATATTTCCTTACGCTTCACGCTCTTCCCCTCGGGAACATTGTTGGTTCATATTTATCTCATACAGCACGACCACTGAGTGTACCCGGTGTCGGGTACACGGGCCGTAAGACTCGCGTGTTGATTACTATGAGACATACTCCTATGAAAAGAAAATCACTGGTTCTGAGTGCGCTGGCGTTAAGTCTGGCGATGGCTATGGGTTCCACCACAGCGAATGCGGCGGAGTCAGCCGCGTCTGCTGCGTCATCGGGTCAATTACCCAGCCTGGCCCCTATGCTGGAAAATGTGATGCCTTCTGTCGTAAGCATCTACGTTGAAGGGCATACCACCAATTCAGGTAAAGAAAGCAATGCGGGCAAAGACGGTATTCCGCCGCAGCTTCAGCCGTTTTTTGGTGAGAACTCACCGTTCTGCCAAGAGGGATCGCCTTTCCAGTCGTCTCCGATGTGTCAGGGAGAAGGTGATGATGACAACGGTCAACCACAACCCAAACAGGAAAACTTCCAGGCTTTGGGCGCGGGCGTCGTGATTAATGCCGAAAAAGGCTACGTGGTGACCAATAGTCACGTGGTGGATAACGCCGATAAGATTCAGATTCGACTCAGTGATGGCCGTAAGTATGACGGCAAAGTGTTAGGCAAAGATCCACGTTCAGATATCGCGCTGGTGCAGTTGAAAGACTTTAAAAATCTGACGGCCATTAAGGTCGCGGATTCGGACCAACTGCGGGTCGGTGATTACACCGTAGCAATTGGTAACCCGTATGGTCTGGGAGAAACTGCGACATCGGGCATTGTGTCTGCGCTGGGACGTAGCGGCTTGAATATTGAAAACTACGAGAACTTTATTCAGACCGATGCGGCGATCAACCGGGGTAATTCTGGTGGCGCACTGGTGAACCTGAATGGGGAGTTGATTGGGCTGAATACCGCGATTCTTGCGCCAGACGGCGGCAATATCGGGATTGGTTTCGCTATCCCCAGCAATATGGTGAAAAGCGTCGTTGCACAGATTGTCGAATTTGGTGAAGTGAAGCGCGGTGAACTGGGCATTACCGGTACTGAGCTGAATTCCGAACTGGCGCAAGCGATGAAGGTTGATGCACAGCGCGGCGCGTTTGTGAGTCAGGTGCGACCAAAATCGGCGGCAGATGCAGCGGGCATAAAGGCGGGCGATGTGATCGTCACGCTGAATGGAAAAGCGGTTAGCAGTTTCTCCGCGCTGCGTGCACAGGTTGGTTCGCTGCCAGTGGGCAGCAAAGTCGCGCTGGGGCTGCTGCGTGATGGCAAACCGCTGACGGTTGATGTGACGCTGCAACAGAGCAATCAGGCTCAGGTGGCTTCCGGTAATCTCTACTCCGGCATTGAAGGTGCTGAACTGAGCAATACTCAGTTGGACGATAAAAAAGGCGTCAAAGTGGATAACGTTAAACCCGGCTCCGCGGCGGCTAAAGTAGGGCTGAAGAAGGACGACATTATTCTTGGCGTTAACCAACAGGCGGTACAGAATATTGGCGAACTGCGTAAAATTTTGGACAGCAAACCGGCGGTATTAGCGTTTAACGTTCGCCGTGGTGACAGCACGATTTATCTGCTGGCGCAGTAATCGAACTGTTCAATGTGTAAGTGAATAATTACCTTTAAGACAATATGTTACGTTGATTGTCTGGCCGGGCGCTCAGGTGCCCGGCTATTTCTCGTTTCTCCATAAAAGCGCTTTTGTGAGTTCTTCCACAGATTTAACCTAATTCCCCTTTCTTTGTTAATTTGCACAATGTGTGGCGCACCGTGTGGCGGTATGCTGGTGCAATTGTCAATGTTCCTCTCAGAGGTAAAAATGGCGTCGTATCATCTCAATGCCAAGATGGCACAGGATATTGTCGCGCGAACTATGCAGATCATTGATAGCAATATCAACGTGATGGATGCTCGCGGTAAGATTATCGGCAGTGGCGATCAGGAACGATTGGGGGAACTGCACGAAGGGGCGCTGCTGGCACTCTCTCAGGGGCGTGTTGTCGATATTGATGACGCCGTGGCGCGCCATCTGCACGGCGTGCGTCCGGGCATCAATTTACCCCTGCGCATTGACGGTGAAATCGTCGGCGTTATCGGTCTGACGGGGAACCCTAGCCAACTGCGGCAATACGGCGAGCTTGTCTGTATGACAGCGGAAATGATGCTGGAGCAGGCAAGGCTGCTGCATATGCTGGCACAGGATAGCCGTCTGCGCGAAGAGCTGGTGTTGAACCTGATCCGTACCGACGATCTGTCTCCCGCTCTGATGGAGTGGGCGCAGCGCCTAGGTATCGATATGAATAAACCCCGCGTCGCAGCGGTGATCGAAGTGGACAGCGGGCAGCTTGGCGTAGACTCGGCAATGGCTGAACTACAGCAGTTGCAAACCCTGCTGACCACGCCAGAGCGAGACAACCTGATCGCGATTGTCTCGCTGACGGAAATGGTGGTATTAAAACCGGCGCTGAATAACCACGGGCGTTGGGATGCGGAAGAACATCGTCGACGCGTGGATACGCTGATGTCGCGGATGGCGGAAAGCAGTCGGCTGCGGGTGCGGCTGGCGCTGGGGAATTATTTTGCTGGCCCCGGCAGCATAGCTCGCTCTTACCGCACGGCGCGCACGACGATGAGCGTAGGCAAGCAGCGTATGCCCGCCCAGCGTTGTTATTACTATCAGGATCTGATGCTGCCCGTGCTGTTGGATAGCCTGCGTGGCGGTTGGCAGGCAAACGAACTGGTACGTCCGCTTTCGAAGCTCAAGGCAATGGACGGCAATGGCCTGCTGCGCCGGACGTTAGGTGCGTGGTTCCGTAATAACGTTCAACCCGGTGCGACGGCGAAAGCGCTGTTTATTCACCGTAATACATTGGAGTATCGCCTTAATCGTATCTCTGAATTGACGGGATTAGATTTGGGGAATTTCGATGACCGCCTGCTGCTGTATGTCGCCTTGCAACTGGATGAAGAAGAGTAGGGCAGAAGAGAAACGGCTTTACGTCCACCTTTAGGTCATCTGAATCTCTACCGTGTCCCCCTGATGCCACTCGGTATCAGGGCTATCCATTTCGGTCTTCAGTCGTAACAAAATTGCTTAGACTGAAAACTATGACATAACCATTAACAATATAACGCGATAGCATAAATTATCGCGAAACAATATTTTTGCCCCTTCCCTATATCCACTATTGTCACTCCCATGTTGTCAGCCTGACATACCCGTCATACTTCAAGCTGCATGTGCGTTGGTAATACTCGGCTCATATCTGAGCCTCGCCCTGAAGGGTCGCCGCAAGCGGCGTTCAAATCGGCTAGCCGATTTGTCCTCGCTTACCCCAGTCACTTACTGATGTAAGCTCCTGGGGATTCGCTGTGTCGCCGCCTTCTTGCAGCTCGAATTATTTAGGGTATCGCCGTATAAAAGGCGTCAGTCGGCCACATTCATCTAAATACTTTCAAGCATTAAGGTTAGGGAGTGATAAGAATGTCAATACGTCGTCTGGGGTTATCTGTTGCTACGGCAGCGCTGTTATTTTCTGGTGTGGCCTCGGCGGCTACCGAATTATTAAACGTGTCTTACGATCCGACGCGTGAACTGTATCAGCAATACAATGCCGCGTTTATTAAGCATTGGAAAGCGACCACGGGTGAAGATATCACCATCAAAAACTCGCACGGTGGTTCTGGAAAACAAGCGCGTTCAGTTATTGACGGCTTGCAGGCCGACGTGGTGACGCTGGCGCTGGCCGGTGACATTGATGCATTAAACCTGAACCAACCGCTGATCGATCCTAAGTGGCAGGCGCGTTTGCCTGACAACAGCACTCCTTACACTTCCACCATCGTTTTTCTGGTACGCAAAGGTAATCCGAAGCAAATCAAAGACTGGAACGATCTGGTGAAACCGGGTGTTGAAGTGATTACGCCAAACCCGAAAACTTCTGGCGGCGCACGTTGGAACTTCCTGGCTGCATGGGCCTATGCCAAAGCGCTACCGGGCGGCAATGAAGAAACCGCACTGAAATTTGTCACCGAACTGTATCGCCATGCTCCAGTACTGGATACCGGTGCGCGTGGCGCGACCATCAGCTTTGTACAACGCCAGTTGGGCGATGTGCTGCTGGCATGGGAAAACGAAGCCTACCTGTCTCTAAAAGAGCAGGGCGGCGATCAACTTGAAATCGTCACGCCGTCTCTGTCAATTCTGGCTGAACCGCCGGTAGCGGTTGTCGACAAAGTGGTTGAGCGTAAAGGAACACAGAAACAAGCAGAGGCTTATCTGCAATATCTCTACAGCGATGAAGCACAACGCATTATCGGTAAAAACTTCTACCGCCCACGTAACGCCAAAATTGCTGAAGAGTTTAAAGATCAGTTTGCACCGGTGAACCTGGTGACGATCGATAAGGATTTCGGTGGCTGGACCGCGGCACAAGACAAATTCTTTAACGATGGCGGCGTGTTCGACAAAATCTTTAAAGAGATCAATAAGTAATTTTGTAACGTCTGACGGATTAAGGCCGCTATTAACCGTAGCGGCTTTTTCAGGTTAAAAAGGCAGACCACTGCCGCCTGAAATGTTCTGTCAGGTAGTGCGTGTCGGCAAGCAGTTGTTGGCTGGATAGTGAGTATGAAAATTAAAGGCACGGTATGTCACAGCGTTCTTCCTCAGTGATCCCCGGTTTCGGGCTAACGTTAGGGTTTAGCCTGAGCTATTTAGGATTAATTGTTCTTATTCCGTTGGCAGCGATGTTTTTGTATGCCAGCCAACTAACCTTCGGTCAATTTTGGGATCTCATCACCAGCCGTCAGGTGTTGTTTTCTCTGCGGCTTTCGTTTGGTACGGCGCTGGCTGCGGCTTTTATTAACGGTATTCTCGGGACGCTGTTGGCGTGGGTACTCGTTCGTTATACTTTCCCCGGCCGTAAAGTGATCGATGCCATGATCGACATGCCCTTCGCGCTGCCAACCGCCGTGGCGGGGATTGCTCTAACGGCGTTGTATGCGCCGAATGGTTTGATTGGTTCGCTGTTTCCTTTCAAAATTGCCTACACCAGCATTGGTATCACGCTGGCGCTGATCTTCGTTACGTTGCCTTTCGTGGTAAGAACGCTGCAACCAGTGTTGGCCGATATTCCCAAAGAAGTGGAAGAGGCCGCAGCCTGCCTTGGCGCCCGCCCGCTTCAGGTTTTCCGTCATGTGTTAGTTCCTGCGCTGTTACCCGCATGGCTGACTGGCTTTGCTCTGGCTTTTGCTCGCGGCGTAGGGGAATACGGTTCTGTGGTGTTTATCGCGGGGAATATTCCCTTTAAAACTGAAATCCTGCCGCTGCTGATTGTCTCTAAGCTCGATCAGTATGATTACAAGGGAGCAACCGGGATCGGCGTGTTCATGCTGCTGGTTTCTTTCATTATGCTGCTGCTGATTAACGTGTTGCAGCGCCGCATTCAACCGAAACTGTAAGGGCTGGTCGTCATGGAACAGGTTATTTCCGCTCAGGACAGCGCGGCTAAAAGAAAGAAACAGCCCGCAGCCTATTACATTCTGGTGTCACTGGCGTGGGTCGTCTTTTTTCTGATTCTGGTGCTGCCGCTGATGATGGTAGTGACTCAGGGGTTGGATAAAGGCATTGGTGCATTTTGGGACGCGATTAGCGAACCGGATGCGATCTCTGCGCTTAAGCTGACGTTACTCGCGACTGTTATCTCCGTGCCGTTAAACGTGGTGTTCGGGCTAGCGACGGCGTGGTGTGTGACGAAATTCGAATTTCGTGGCAAGAGCTTTCTGCTGGCGCTGATCGATTTGCCCTTTTCCGTATCACCCGTTGTTGCGGGGCTGGTGTATGTGCTGCTGTTTGGGGCGCAAAGCAAGATCTATCCCTTCCTGCTCGAACACGATCTGCAAATTGTTTATGCCGTGCCTGGCATCGTACTGGCGACGATTTTCGTCACATTGCCTTATGTTGCCCGTGAGCTGATTCCGCTGATGGAAGAACAGGGTTCGCAGGAAGAAGAAGCGGCGCGACTGCTGGGGGCGAATGGCTGGCAAATGTTCTGGCACATTACGCTGCCGAATGTGAAATGGGCGCTGATTTACGGTGTGGTGCTGTGTACCGCACGTGCGATGGGGGAATTTGGCGCGGTTTCCGTCATTTCCGGTCATATTCGCGGCCTGACTAACACGCTGCCGCTGCATATCGAAATTCTTTATAACGAGTACAACATCGTTGCTGCCTTCAGCGTGGCGATTCTGCTGCTGATGATGTCGCTGGTGGTGCTGCTACTGCGTCAGTGGAGTGAAAGTCGATTGACGAAGCAAATACAGAAACAACAGGAGTTGGCCAAAAATGAGCATTGAGATTCGCAATATTAATAAACAATTTGGCCAGTTTCGGGCGCTGAACGAGATTAATTTGTCGATCCACAGCGGCGAGCTGGTGGCGCTGCTGGGGCCATCAGGCTGTGGTAAGACGACGTTGCTGCGTATTATCGCCGGGCTGGAGCAGCCGGATAGCGGCAGTATCATCTTTCACGGTCAGGATGTGTCCGTCCACGATGTACGTAAACGCAACGTCGGGTTTGTCTTCCAGCACTATGCGCTGTTCCGCCACATGACGGTGTTCGATAACGTCGCGTTTGGGCTGCGAATGAAGCCGAAGAATATCCGCCCGTCGAAGAGTGACATCGAAAAGAAAGTGCATGAATTGCTGAATCTGGTGCAGTTGGACTGGCTGGGAGACCGCTATCCTGAACAGCTTTCCGGCGGCCAGCGTCAGCGTATTGCGCTGGCACGTGCGTTGATCGTTGAACCGAGCATTCTGCTGTTGGATGAACCTTTTGGTGCACTGGATGCCAAGGTGCGTAAAGAGCTGCGTCGCTGGCTATCTCAGTTGCATGAAGATATCGATCTGACATCGGTATTTGTAACACACGATCAGGAAGAGGCGATGGAAGTGGCCGACCGCATCGTGCTGATGAACAAAGGCGTGATTGAGCAAATCGGTACGCCAGCAGAGGTATATAACCATCCGGCCAGCGAATTTGTTTACCATTTCCTTGGCGACAGTAACCGTCTGAAAGTGGCGCAAACGGAAGAAACTATTCTGTTCCGCCCACATGAAGTGTCGTTGTCTGTTCAAGCTCAGGATGGCTATCAGGCGGTGACGGTTCGCGATATTCGCCCGTTAGGAGCCTTGACGCGTCTGTCGTTGAAGTTGGGTGAGCAGTCGGAGTTAATTGAAGCTGAAGTCGCAAAAGACGATGTGAGCCTGGAAGGGTTGCAGAAAGGTGACGTTATTCAGTTCAAGCCCAAGCGCTATAATCACGACTGGGAAATCTGATCGGCAGGCCGACGATAGCAATAAAAAAACCCGCGAAATTCGCGGGTTTTTTGCGTTTACGGTTAATCCTTTCGGTTGAAAGAATTAACGATAAGCGGGGTTAGAGGCTACAGAGTAACGACCGCTGCCAACCAGCATGATGATAATGCCCGCGAAGAAATAGAGTGCTTCCAGTTCCAGTGCCCACGCGCCGACGTTGGTCAAGGTGAAGAATTTACCAGTACCCACCATCAGCGTAGCGACAACCAGTGTCACCGCGGCAATCAGGCCAGAAATACGAGTAAATACGCCCAGAATAATCAGAATCGGCGCAACGACTTCACCCACATAAACGCCATAAGCGATAAAACCTGGCAGGCCTGCGCCTTGCAGCATCTGTACGATCCAGCCTACGCCGTGCTCAACTTTTGCTACGCCGTGAAACAGCAACAGAATACCCACGGTTAAACGCAGTAAAAGTTTACCTGCATCGGGATGATCGGTTAAACGCGTGAACCACTGATTCAACTGAGAAATCATACTAGACAACCTCATGAGTAAGCGAAAAGTGCTATTGGATATAAGGCGGCAGTGTCGTCGATTTAGCGCCTGAATAGAAAACAAATAAATTTGATATTTTCTGTCAAAAAATTAGGTGAAGCGTGTCAACGCGGATAAGCATAGCACTGCAATTGTGGCGGTCTAATGATGGATGAGAATAACGCAATAACAATATGTTATGAAAAGCGTCTACAACCTGACCGACTGAAGGTCAGGGAATAGCTTGTAGGGAATATTTTAAGAGGGAACGCGGTTTGGGGCTTATCATGGATGCGGTAGGCCCCTTCATAACCGGTTTATGCTTCGCCAAGCAGTGCTTTTTTAGCGGCGTTAAGAAAGTCGTCCGATAAGGGATCACCAGCTGTTGCACGGGCTAACGTTAGTGCGCCGGACAGCAGTGCGAATTGCGCCAGAGCATGCAGCCTGCGCTGTTCTTTATCTTCTATCGTGGAGATGGACTCCAGCCTGCCCAGCATAGCTCTGACGCCGCTGAGATAAACCTCACGTACCGGTTTGTCTTCACTTTCTCTGGCGATGTCGCTGGCTAACGCGGTGATCGCACAGCCATCCTTAGCGCCGTCACGGTGGTCAGGGGAAAGATAGTGTTCCACCATCGTTCGTAGATCATGTTGATCGGCGTGTTGGCTTATTTCCTTCCAGCGAGAACCGGAATCTTCAAACGCTTTACGGCTGGCGATTGCGGCGAGTTCATCTTTAGAAGCAAAATGGCCATAAAAGCCACCGTGGGTTAATCCAGCCGCGGCCATCAAATCGTTCACGCTGACGCCGTTCAGGCCTCGTTCACGAAAGAGCTGTGAAGACACCTGGATGATTTCCTCTCGGTTACGCTCCATCTGCTGTTTTGATACACGGGCCATTTTGTTCTCCTTCCTCTGTCAGGCATCATCTTAAAGTATGAAAAAACCAGACTCAATAGATGATGCCTTTCATCAATAGTCAGATCAGGCTCGTGGTGGCCACGGCGTAACGATATTAGTGCTGTCGCCTCCTTGAGCACGGGGCAACGTTCCCGCGATCTGATCGTGCGGTGTTCCCAACGAAATAGCACTAACTTCATCTAGTCGCGCGACCTGATCTTCACTTAGCGTCACATCTAATGCGAGTAGCGTATCATCCAGCTGTGCCAGCGTGCGAGAACCCAGAATGGGGATCAGGCTGGTGCTGGAGCGTGCGGATTTATGCCGTAACCAGGCGATGGCAACCTGTATTGGCATGACGTTCACGTCGTTTGCAACGCGAAATACTTCATCCAGCAAGGCCGTATCTTGCTCGGTGTGCACTAATCTTCCGCCAAAACCGATCAGACGGCCTTCTTTGCTTTGACGGTATTTTCCTGTCAGCAAGCCGCCGCCCAGCGGAGACCAAAGCGTGGCCGCCAGACCCATTGCTTCTGCCATCGGCAGCAGTTCTCGCTCTGCTGTGCGTTGTACCAGACTGTACTCCACCTGAATACCGGCAATTCGCGACCAGCCGCGCAGTTCCGCGATGGTGTCCGCTCGGGCAATGCGCCAGGCTGGGAAATTAGAGAAGCCAGCGTACTGGATTTTCCCTGCTCGAATGAGATCGTCGAAAGCACGAACAATTTCTTCAAGCGGAGTTAATTGGTCATCAAAGTGCGCCCACAGCACATCGATACGATCGGTTTTCAGTCGCTTAAGGCTGTTTTCTACCGATGAGATCATATTCTTACGGCTATTGCCGGTTCGTGAAATTCCGGCATCCGGCATGGCGCTTAAGGTGTATTTCGTCGCTACGACAAAATGATCGCGGTCTGCGGCAATAAATTCTCCGACCATCTGTTCAGATTGACCGAATTGGTAAGCATCTGCTGTATCGATGAAGTTGCCGCCAGCATTGGCATAACGATCAAATACCTGTTTAGCCTGTTCTTTTTCAGAACCATATCCCCACCCGGTGCCAAAATTTCCTGTTCCGAGAGCCAGCTCCGAGACACGTAATCCCGTATTCCGTCCAAACGTCGTGTATTTCATACTGTTCACCTTACATTTAAATGTTGATTGACATTTATTATATATGTCATGCATCATCTATAAGTGCAAGCAGGGTGGCATTATCTTTACGAGAGGCGATGCTAACAGAGGTTGCTTAACTGCATGAATTGCGTTTTTAATCAATGTTCAACGCCGCTATGGCGTTAAACCTTAAAAGGAAATATCCATGTCTGACGATATTCTGTTTAGTCCCTTCACGGTGAAAGGGTTAACCCTTCCCAATCGCATCGTTATGGCACCCATGACGCGGAGTATGGCGGAAGAGGGGCGAATGCGGAATATTACCGACGCCGCGCTGAGGGGGGCGTAGGACTGATTCTAACGGAGGGAACCGTTGTCGATCGCCCTGCTTCGCGTAACATGCCAGGGATTCCATTTTTCCATGGTGAAGCGGCGCTGGCGGGCTGGGATACGGTGGCTAAAGCGGTTCATGCTGCAGGGGGGCGTATCGGCCCACAAATTTGGCACACGGGATCAACGCACGGTCGCGGCTGGGAACTTGATGCCCCTGTTGAGAGCCCTTCTGGGCTGGTTGGTCCGGGTGAGCCTCGTGGTGTGGTGATGACAGAAGAAGATATCGCCGATACCGTGGCGGCTTTCGCCCGTGCGGCAGCCGATGCCAAACGTCTGGGGTTTGACACGCTGGAGCTGCATGGTGCACATGGCTACCTGATCGATCAATTCTTCTGGCCGGGTACGAATAAGCGTACAGATATCTTCGGTGGAGCCACGATCCGTGAGCGTTCCCACTTTGCTGCAGAGATTATCCGTGCGGTCCGCGCCGCTGTTGGTGAGGATTTCCCGCTGATCTTACGCGTGAGTCAGTGGAAGCAGCAGGATTACAGCGCACGGCTTGCCACCTCACCACAAGAGATGACGGACTGGCTGGCACCGCTGGTTGAGGCGGGTGTGGATGTTCTCCACTGCTCTCAGCGTCGTTTTTGGGAGCCGGAGTTCCCTGAGATTGACGGGGCTGAAGGGCTGAACTTCGCCGGTTGGGCGAAGAAGTTGACAGGCGCGGCGACAATCAGCGTTGGCTCGGTAGGGTTAAGCTCAGATTTCTTTGCTGCGTTTGGTGGTGAAGGTTCTGGTACGGCGGCGCTGGACAATCTGTATGCACGAATGGAGCGGGAAGAGTTTGATTTGATCGCGGTCGGCCGGGTACTGCATCTCTGATGCGCAATGGGTGCAAAAAGTGCGTTCTGGACAGACTGATAAATTACGCGGTTTTGATGCAGCGGATTTAGCCGTACTGGCATGACGTTTAGGTGCCATGGTGAATTAAGACTGTGGCAGCCTGACAATCTATTTTTCTGCCGATATCGGATGGTTCCATGTCGGCTTTATTTTCTCATTATATATGTCAATCATCATTTAATTGTTGAGGTTTAACAGATAAGGGGCTTTTTATGGCGTTAGATAAAGTTGTTGCGCTGGTTACTGGCGCTTCATCGGGGATTGGGGAAGCTGTCGCGGAGCAACTGGCATTAGCGGGCTATACCGTATACGGAACCAGCAGGCGAGGTGCATCGTTAGGGAATCAGCGGTTTGAAATGCTGCCGTTGGATGTGACTAGCGATAAGTCAGTTAAAGAGGCGGTGAGTGAACTAATCAGGCGGGAAGGGCGCATCGATCTGTTGGTGAACAACGCGGGCTTTGGGCTGAGCCCAGCAGGTGCGGAAGAAAGCTCGCTTGAACAGGCTCAGGCAATCTTTGACACCAATTTTTGGGGAGTTGTTCGGATGATTCAGGCTGTCGTGCCTCACATGCGTCAGCAGAGGGCTGGTCGTATCATCAATATCGGTTCTATTCTGGGCGTTGTGCCGATGCCTTACACGGCACTTTATGTCGCCAGCAAGCATGCAGTAGAAGGCTATTCAGAATCACTGGATCATGAGTTACGCACTCGTGGTATCCGGATTTCTGTTGTTGAACCTGCATATACGAAGACGCAGTTTGAAGCGAACAATGTGCAGCCGGATGCAATGCTGGATGAATATGCGTTTGTACGGCGCGAATTAGACAAAGTGTTGAAGCAGGCGATGGAAAATGCGGATGACCCAATTGTCGTAGCCAAGGTTGTGCTGAAAGCGGCCCAAGCGAAACACCCGAAAATTCGCTACACGGCTGGTACGGCGGCGGCTCGTCTGACGTTATTGCGTCGATTTGCGCCGAGTATGTTGGATTCTGGTATCCGAAAAAATCTTCAGCTCGACGTAGTAAATGACAGATAGCAAAAAGGCGCCTTTAGGGCGCCTTTTTACATTGGTGGGTCGTGCAGGATTCGAACCTGCGACCAATTGATTAAAAGTCAACTGCTCTACCGACTGAGCTAACGACCCGCAGAAGTGGTGGGTGATGACGGGATCGAACCGCCGACCCCCTCCTTGTAAGGGAGGTGCTCTCCCAGCTGAGCTAATCACCCACTTCTGTACTACGTTTACTTCTATACTTACTTCAACTTCTAATAAGAAGACCAGCTGGTAGAGATTGGTGGGTGATGACGGGATCGAACCGCCGACCCCCTCCTTGTAAGGGAGGTGCTCTCCCAGCTGAGCTAATCACCCAATCTCAAATCTTCTTACTCTACACAGCGAGAAACTCTTACTTAAATCAGTAAAGAGTGGTGGGTGATGACGGGATCGAACCGCCGACCCCCTCCTTGTAAGGGAGGTGCTCTCCCAGCTGAGCTAATCACCCCCGCTGTGTGGAGTCGCATTATAGGGATCCTTGAATATGAGTCAACGCTTTTTAAAACTAAAATGATTGTTCGTTGCAAAATTAGGCAAGGCGTCGTATTTATCGCCGTTAGCGCCGTATCCTTGTGCAATTCAGTCAGCTATCTTGCTCCTTCAACCACAATAAAAGCGCGTGCGGCATGTTACGGCGTTGAGGAATCGAAGCAGAGTGATAGAATGTTGCCCACTTTTGTTCTCTGAGCTTATGTCGGTCTATGCCGACAGCCGTTGCGTAATAAGGCTGTAATCCCAAATGAAAATCAAAACCCGTTTCGCCCCTAGCCCTACTGGCTATCTTCACGTTGGCGGCGCTCGTACCGCACTGTACTCTTGGCTGTTTGCCCGTCATCAGGACGGCGAGTTTGTGCTGCGTATTGAAGATACCGATCTGGAGCGTTCAACTCAGGACGCGATTGATGCCATTATGGATGGTATGAACTGGCTGAGCCTGAACTGGGATGAAGGCCCGTACTACCAGACTAAACGTTTTGACCGTTACAACGCCGTTATTGACCAGATGCTGGAAAACGGTACGGCATATAAATGCTACTGTTCGAAAGAGCGTCTGGAAGCGCTGCGTGAGCAGCAGATGGAAAATGGTGATAAGCCACGTTATGACGGCTGCTGCCGTGGTTCTCACGCGCATCATGCTGATAATGAACCGCACGTTGTCCGTTTCCTTAACCCACAAGAAGGCTCAGTCATCTTTAATGACCGCATTCGTGGGCCGATCGAATTCAGCAATCAGGAACTCGACGATCTGATTATCCGCCGAACTGACGGTTCACCGACCTACAACTTCTGTGTCGTTATCGATGACTGGGATATGGAAATTACGCACGTTATTCGTGGTGAAGACCATATCAACAACACGCCGCGTCAGATCAACATCCTGAAAGCGCTGGGCGCACCAGTACCTGAGTATGCGCACGTGTCGATGATTCTGGGTGACGATGGTAAGAAATTATCCAAACGTCACGGCGCTGTCGGTGTGATGCAATACCGCGATGATGGCTATCTGCCAGAAGCACTGCTGAACTATCTGGTGCGTTTAGGTTGGTCATCAGGCGATCAGGAAATCTTCTCTATTGATGAGATGAAGTCTCTGTTCTCATTGGATGCCGTCAACAAATCGGCGAGCGCCTTTAATACAGAGAAGCTGCAGTGGCTGAACCATCACTATATTAACCATCTGCCTGCTGAATACGTTGCGACGCATTTGTCATGGCATATTGAGCAAGCTGGAATTGATACTCGCACCGGCCCGCAGTTGAGCGAACTGGTCGGCTTGTTGGGTGAACGTTGTAAGACGTTGAAAGAAATCGCGGACTCTTGCCGTTATTTCTATGAAGATTTTGCTGAGTTTGATGCCGATGCCGCGAAGAAACATCTGCGTCCGGTTGCGCGTCAGCCGCTTGAGCTGGTACGTGAAAAACTGGCAGCGATTACTAGCTGGACGGCAGAGAACATCCACCACGCCATTCAGGGGACGGCGGACGAGTTGGGTCAGGGCATGGGTAAAGTCGGTATGCCGTTGCGCGTTTCGGTAACAGGCGCAGGTCAGTCTCCGGGTGTTGATGTTACCGTGCACGCGGTTGGTCAACAGCGTTCGCTGGCGCGTATTGATAAAGCGTTGGCGTTCATTGCCGAGCGTGAAACCCAGCAGTAATCACTATCATGTGAATGTATACAAAACGAACCCCGGCCAAAATGCCGGGGTTTTTTATTATAGGGTATGAGGGTTATTGACCGGCTATAGCGACCGCTTTACCAATAGCATCGGGAATCACGTCACCATGTCCCTTTCCAGGGAAAAGAATAAAGTCGGCTTTTGTACCTTGCTCATTGAGCTGTGTGGCCAGCGTTTTTGCTCTTTCAACCATTTTTCTCTGGCTGAGCCGTTCTGTCCGTTTTTCATCAACGGGTTGACCCGCCCGCGTTTTGACAGGTTCATCTTCATTTGCCCCTGCTGTGACGGTAATTGACAGCGGCGGTGTAGCAAGCAGCGGCGTTCTTGTTGGAACCACAACGCCATTGCCCCACCAAATAGACGGACTTGCAGCAACATAGCGCTGGAAAGATTCGGTGTGGTTAAAAAGCGTATAGAGCGTAAACAGACCACCGAAAGAGTGTCCAGCAAGTGTTTGTTTTTGTTTATTAACGGCATAATTTTTTTCAACCCAGGGTTTTACGGTGGATTGCAGGAACTGATAAAACGCCTCGGCTTCACCGCCTGTGGCAAAATCTGGATCGGTGAGTGTGGTTGGTGGCGTGTAGTCTCGCGTTCTGGCGGGAACATCGTAAGGCTTATCGATCGGATAACCGATAGCGACAATCAGCGGTGCTGCGCCATTCTTCGCGTTGTAGCTGTTTATGGCTACAGGAAACTGAGCATTGCCATCCAGCATGTACAGCACCGGATAGCCGCCTTCTGGTGCGGGTTGGCGGGGAAGCGCGATGAAAAGCCGATAGGAATGTTGTGCACCGCTTTGCATCTCAACGTGCCTGATCTCAAATTGAGCTTTTGCTTGTTCGGTAATATGAGGAATGGTTGGCTCAGCCCGAACGGGCAGCATGCAAGATGTAGATATCATCAGAGAAAATACAATCATAGGAAAATAGCGCATGTGCTGGGTGCTTAATAGAAGACAAAAGCGTAACGTAGAACGATGATAATAAATCGCGTTATCGTTGGCAGCTTTTTATTGTGTTTATGATGAGATGACACTGAAATTGCCGCCTGTTTTTTCTTACCTTTGGCGTCTTTTTCAGCGGTTGATCGGATAACCGGATTTAGCCGTTGACACTGCTAATTGGGTTTCATATTATGCGACGCGTTCGCACAGTACTTGCCTTTACGGTAATGCTGTAAGATACGGGGCTATAGCTCAGCTGGGAGAGCGCTTGCATGGCATGCAAGAGGTCAGCGGTTCGATCCCGCTTAGCTCCACCAAACACTCCCTCTGTTTGGTTAGTTATCACGAACATTCCACTCGTTGTGGGGCTATAGCTCAGCTGGGAGAGCGCTTGCATGGCATGCAAGAGGTCAGCGGTTCGATCCCGCTTAGCTCCACCAAATCATCGCGTTACTTCCTATTTATCTCTTTTTTCTCGATTTATCCGTATTCAATCAGCGTTTTTCATTTGCTTAATACACGTGTAAGTAGCTTCTTGTTAACGATTCTTTTATAAGCAGTTCTTTGTAAAGGATAGTCGGCTGCTCCCATTCTTTGAAAGCAACCAAACCGCTACCGCTTAGACCTCTTCCGGAAGCCTTGGCGTCCAATCTATTGGCGATAATCCTTGCTGTTCCAGAAGCTGATTGGCTTGCGAAAAATGCTTACAGCCCAGAAATCCACGGTGTGCAGACAGTGGGGATGGGTGCGGTGATTTCAGAATATGGTGACGCTGTTGGTCAATGATATTGCCTTTTTTCTGTGCATGCGAACCCCACAAGAGAAAAATCAAGCCTTCCCGCTGTTCATTTAATGCAGCAATGACGCGGTCAGTAAAGGTTTCCCAGCCCAGATTGGCATGTGAGTGCGCTTGCCCAGCTTCAACTGTTAATACCGTGTTTAGCAGTAAAACGCCTTGCTCCGCCCAGCTTTGCAGAAAACCGTGTCGTGGAATTTCAAATCCAGGGATGTCGTTCGCCAGTTCTTTATAAATATTACCCAAAGAAGGCGGAGCGGGGACGCCCGGACGTACAGAAAATGACAGTCCGTGAGCTTGATTTGGGCCGTGATAAGGATCTTGCCCCAAAATGACGACTTTGACCTGATGCAGTTCGGTAAAGCGGAACGCGTTAAAAACATCCTTCTGCGGGGGATAAATCGTCTTACCAGCAGCCCGTTCTTTCCCTATGAATTCAAGGGTATTGATGAAGTAAGGCTGCTGCTTTTCTTGTGCCAGCACGTCATGCCAGGTGAGAGAGGTCGCCATCATGCACTCTTTTTTACAGGTTAAATGGTGTTGTAGGTAGCTTACCGATCTATCGTGCCGAGGTAAAACCGTAACCGCAATTGTCGGGATGAAAGGGACTTTTCTTGAAAAAAAATTGAAAATTTATAAAAATATTTGCAATTCGATGTGTTGGTAAAATTGATATAAAACAATATATTGCTTGCGTGCCACTAAGTTGGTGGGTTTTAAAATTGATTTAAGTCAAAGATATCTGGTTATCAGGCTGGTATATAAGAGAGCAGAGAAACATAGTTTTATACGATCGTTATGAAATCTGGCAGTTTTTTGCCTATAGCGATTTTTACTAAGCTAGTTTTTAACGATGTCGGTTTTTAACTAAGACAATAACACGCCGTTTTACGGAGGCAATTATGGTTACTGGTATTCAAATCACCAAGGCTAACGACAGCGCTCTGATCAATTCCTTCTGGTTGCTGGATGAAGAAAAATCACAGGCGCGTTGCGTATGTGCTAAATCTGGTTATAGCGAAGATCAAATCGTTCCGGTGAGCGATCTGGGTCAGATCGAGTATCGTGAAATCCCGCTGGAAATCAAACCTGAAGTGCGTGTGGAAGGTGGTCAACACCTGAACGTAAACGTTCTGCGCCGTGAGACGCTGGAAGATGCCGTTAAGCATCCGGAAAACTATCCTCAGTTGACCATCCGCGTATCTGGCTATGCTGTTCGTTTCAACTCACTGACGCCGGAACAGCAGCGCGACGTTATCGCTCGTACTTTTACCGCAAGCCTGTAAGTTGTTACTTAAGCTTTAACAGAAAGGGAGCCGAAGCTCCCTTTTTTACATCTATATAAAACATCGACTGTTTTATTCAGCAGACGGTTCGTCAGTTTTCTTTGTTGGTTGACGACGCTTACCAACATTTTTACTGTCGCGATCGCGAACCTTCACTTTAACTTTTTCTTTTTCCTTCTCTTTTTTCTCTTTCCGCTTGGCGAGCACTTTTTTCGACGGTTTGCCCGTCGTTTTGGCGCTTGGCGCTTTGGTCTCTGGGCGAAGTTCCTCAATGACGCGCGCTTTTAGCGGCTCATTCAGGTAGCGGCTGATTTTTCCCAGCAGCAGGTGATCGTGCGCTTCAACGAAAGAGATGGCACAGCCTTTGCGACCCGCACGGCCGGTGCGGCCGATACGGTGAAGGTAAGTATCTGCTGTACGCGGCAAGTCGAAGTTAAATACGTGGCTGACATCGTCAATATCGATGCCGCGCGCTGCGATATCTGTTGCCACCAGTACGTTAACCCGACCATCGCTCATGCGTTTGATCGCCTCGTTGCGCTTGGCCTGCACCATTTCGCCTTCGAGATAGCATGAGTTAATGCCCGCTTCATGCAGCCAGGATACGAGCTCATGCACCCGCTCACGCTTGCGTACAAAGATGATAGAACGCGTAACATCTGGCTGTTTTAACTGATGGCAGAGCAGGGTCGTTTTGTGTTTGAGATCGTCGGCACGGTAATACCATTGCAGAATTTTTTTACGTTCCCGACGCGATGGATCGGACTCGATTTCAACCGGTTCGTTGAGCAGACGCTCGGCGAAATCCTTGATCGCATCCCCTTCCAGCGTCGCAGAAAACAGCAGCGTTTGCTTACGCCAGCGGGTTTCTCCGGCGATGTGTTCAATATCTTGGGCAAAGCCCATATCCAGCATTCTGTCCGCTTCGTCCAGAATCAGCGTTTCTACCGCGCGGCAATCGAAGTTTTCTTCTTTGATGTATTGCATCAGACGGCCAGTCGTCGCGACGACGACATCCTGATTTTCACTGAACACTTCTGCATGGTTCATATACGCCACGCCGCCAGTGATAGTGGCGATATCCAGATGCGTATGTGCCGCGAATGCTCGCGCCTGATCGGCAACCTGCATAGCGAGTTCACGGGTTGGCGTGAGGATCAGAATACGAGGTGGACCTGATTTTTTACGAGGGAAATCGATAAGATGCTGCAAAACCGGCAGCAGATAGGCGGCGGTTTTACCTGTTCCTGTTGGCGCGGAGCCCAGTACGTCACGGCCTTCCATCGCCGGAGGGATTGCCTCGGCTTGAATCGCAGTCGGACGTTCATAACCCATATCACGCAGGGCGTCTAACAGGCTTTCATCAAGATCGAGCTCGGAAAAATTGGTTACAGTCATGGTCTACCTCTATTTGGGGCGCCGATTATAGACGGATTGGCCGGTTTCTTCACCTGTTTAAGCAGATATCGGCACTTTTCCTGCATTGATGTTTCGCCTATGCTACTGCGGTTTGCGTTTGGAATCTTATTTTCATGAGTCATCAGGCTGATAATAAACTGACATTGCGTCGGGATGGATTTACCTTCAAGCAATTCTTTGTGGCGCACGATCGCTGTGCAATGAAGGTTGGAACCGATGGTATTTTGCTAGGAGCCTGGGTGCCGGTGTCCTCAGCTACGCGGATTCTGGATATCGGCAGTGGTTCTGGCCTCCTCGCGTTGATGCTGGCACAACGTTCCGAGCCACATATTCGGATTGATGCGGTCGAGCTGGATAGTGCCACCAGTCAGCAGGCGAGAGAAAACGTTGCCGCCTCTCCATGGGCGGAAAGAATAACGGTTTATGCTGAGGATATCGTGCGTTTCGCCGCGACGCGATCCGCTGACTATTCGTTGATTATAAGTAATCCACCTTATTTCTCGCCGGGAATCGCATGTGGTTCAGCCCAGCGTGAACAGGCGCGCTACACCACTTTGTTAACCCATGACGTGCTGCTGCGCTGTGCTCATCAACTACTGATGCCCGAAGGGCTTTTTTGCGTGGTGCTGCCTGTTCAGGTTGCGGAGCACTTTATTCCGCTGGCTCAGCAACATCAGTGGCACGTTCAGCACCAGCTTTGCATATCTGAACAGGAAGAAAGGCCGGCGCATCGCGTTTTACTGGCGCTGTCTCGTCAGGAAAGTGAGTGTGTGAATTCCTCGTTGGCAATCCGTGATGCAGAAAGACGTTATTCGACGGATTTCCAGCAACTCACAAAAGATTTTTATCTTTTCATGTAGGTGGCAGACGCCTTGTAGCCGCGTCTGCCTTTTCTGAACTATGATTTTTGTTAACTACGATTTTTATGCATTATGGCACCAGAATCGTTGGTGTCGGTGCCTCGAACTTTTCTGGATAGTCCAGCGTATAATGCAGCCCGCGGCTTTCTTTCCTTTCCAACGCACAGCGAACGATGAGTTCGGCTACCTGCACCAGATTACGTAGCTCCAGCAAATTATTGGAAATACGGAAGTGAGAGTAGTACTCATTGATCTCCTGCTGAAGCAGATGGATACGACGTTGTGCCCGCTCCAATCGCTTGGTGGTCCGCACGATCCCAACGTAATCCCACATAAACAGACGCAGCTCATGCCAGTTATGCTGGATCACCACCTGTTCGTCGGAGTTGTCTACCTGACTTTCATCCCAATCCGGCAATTTTTTCACCGCTTTGATTTGCGGTAAGCGCTGCAAAATATCCTCAGCGGCTGACCAGCCATAAACCAGACATTCCAGCAGTGAATTAGATGCCATGCGGTTTGCGCCGTGTAATCCGGTATAGCTGACTTCGCCAATCGCATACAGGCCGTCAAGATCGGTACGCCCATGTTGGTCGACCATCACGCCACCGCAGGTATAGTGCGCTGCTGGTACGATCGGTATCGCTTCTCGTGTCAGATCAATGCCAAGAGACTGTAATTTTTCATCGATGGTGGGGAAGTGCTGTTTGATGAACGCTTCGGGTTTGTGGCTGATGTCTAGGTACATGCAGTCTGCACCAAGCCGTTTCATCTCATGGTCAATCGCTCGGGCGACTACATCACGCGGAGCCAACTCGCCCCTTGCATCGAAATCGGGCATAAAGCGGGAGCCGTCGGGGCGCTTGAGGTATGCGCCTTCACCGCGTAACGCTTCCGTTAGCAGGAAATTTCGCGCCTGCGGATGGAACAGGCAGGTCGGGTGAAATTGATTGAATTCCAGATTTGCTACGCGACAACCCGCACGCCACGCCATAGCGATACCGTCGCCGGAGGAAATATCAGGATTCGTGGTGTATTGATAAACTTTGGATGCGCCACCGGTCGCTAAAACTACCGTTTTCGCCCGGCAGGATTCTACGCGTTCCCGTTCACGGTTCCATATATAAGCACCAATAATGCGGCGTGTGCCAGGCAAGCCGAGCTTATTGGAGGTAATTAAATCTACAGCATTACAGCGTTCCATAATCCGAATATTCGGATGGGATAACGCTTTCTGCACCAGCGTATTTTCCACTTCTTTTCCGGTTGCATCCGCTGCGTGCAGAATCCGACGGTGACTATGCCCACCTTCGCGCGTGAGATGATAGCGCTCTTCACCGCTGGTGCTAGTTTCGGTATCGAATAGCACGCCTTGTTCGATCAGCCATTGCACGCAGTGTTTGGCATTACTGGCGATGAATTCAACGGCTTCCCGTTCACACAGGCCATCGCCAGCGATCAGAGTATCTTCGATATGAGAATCAATCGTGTCGGTTTCATCGAAAACGGCTGCGATTCCACCTTGAGCATAAAACGTCGCGCCTTCGTTGAGTGGGCCTTTGCTTAGTACCGTCACGTTGGCCTGTGAAGCCAGACGCAGCGCCAGTGAAAGCCCGGCAGCACCGCTGCCAATGATTAAAACATCACAGACGTGTTCAGTGGTCGTTTGCATGGTCGTGTCGTGGATACGAAAAGAAGAGGAATTCCGATGGTAGCACCCAACGGTTGATTGCAGTATGGGTTTTTAGCCCCTTACACTATAAAGAATAAGCGAGTGGTGGAGCATGGTGAATCGTGCGAATACCTTGGATTTATCGTATCATCTCGCAAGAGCGTAGAAGCCTCAGATGAAGACAATTTTTTGCTGAAGACAATGTGTAATGAAGAGAATGCGTCATGATACGCATCGCAAAGACGAGTAACGGCGCTAAGTAAAAGAAAAATAATGACCCGGAACTTTATTGAATGTCTTGGTTCTAATGAGGAGCTTGCTCTAAATATGACTTATATAGCTGGCAGTATTATTTTATGTGTGGAGAACGGTTTGAGTAGAGATTACCTCGGATGAGCGAGCAACTGGCAGATCAGGTTCTGGTCGAGCGAGTCCAAAAAGGCGATCAAAAATCGTTTAACTTGTTGGTCGTTCGTTATCAGCATAAGGTAGCGAGTCTGGTATCGCGGTATGTTCCACAAGGGGACGTGCCGGACGTGGTACAGGAATCGTTTATTAAAGCGTATCGCGCGTTGGAATCATTCCGTGGCGATAGTGCATTTTATACGTGGCTGTATCGTATTGCAGTGAATACGGCCAAGAATTATCTGGTAGCTCAGGGTCGCCGCCCGCCTTCCAGCGACATTGATGCCAATGACGCGGAAAACTATGAAAATGCGGGCGCACTGAAAGAAATATCGAACCCTGAGAATTTAATGTTGTCAGAGGAATTACGAAGCATAGTTTTCCGAACTATCGAGTCTTTGCCGGAGGATTTACGTTTAGCGATTACGCTGCGTGAGTTGGACGGTTTAAGCTACGAAGAGATTGCCGTGATTATGGATTGTCCCGTCGGCACTGTTCGTTCTCGTATTTTCCGGGCGCGGGAAGCTATTGATAATAAAGTACAACCGCTTATTCAGCGCTAGCGAGCGTTTTCAGCTATCCGCATGACTAATGATGGATTTGACAAGGTAAGGGTGTCGGTATGCAGAAAGAGAAACTTTCCGCTTTAATGGATGGCGAAGCAGTAGATTCCGAACTGTTAGGCGCACTGTCACGCGATGACGCGTTGCAGCAAAGTTGGCAAAGTTATCATCTAATTCGTGATACGTTGCGTGGTGATGTCAGTGAAAACGTGATTCATCTGGACATCGCTTCTCGTGTTGCTGCTGCAATTGAAAAGGAACCTGTGCGTCTGGTTCCCCAAGCGCAGCCTGAATCTCAGCCACAACCTGTCGAGTGGACGAAGATGCCTTTCTGGCACAAAATCCGTCCGTGGGGTAGCCAACTGACACAAATCGGTGTCGCTGCCTGCGTATCTTTAGCGGTGATCGTCGGCGTACAAAATTACCAGCAGGGTAATGCACCCGAGCATGTTGTCGAATCTGGTGTGTTCAGTACCTTGCCTGCTATGGGCACGGCTTCCCCAGTGAGCTTGGGCGTGCCGTCAGAAAATATTGCCCCTCATAGCGGCCAACAGAAATCTGATATGCAGCGTAACCGCCTTAACGCCATTTTGCAGGACTACGAATTACAGCGTCGGCTGCATGCCGAACACGCTCTGCCGCAGGACGATCAGCAAGCGGCAATTCAAGTTCCCGGCACTCAATCATTAGGAACACAGTCTCGGTAATGAAGCGTGTTTGGTTCGCCGCCTGTTTTCTGATTGGCAGTCTGTTTTATTCTACGTTCGCCCCGGCTCAGAATGTTGAGCCGGGTGTGTTGCTGCAGCAGATGAATAGCGCCGTTCGTTCTCTGAATTACGAAATTTCATTCATCAACATCACCCCGCAAGGATTTGAGTCGGTACGATATCGCCATGCCATAGTCAACAATCGCTCCTTGGCTCAATTGCTGTTTATGGACGGGCCGCGACGCGAAATCGTGCAGCGTGGCAATGAAGTTAGCTATTTCGATCCGGGTTTTGAGCCGTTTACGCTCGCCAGCGATCATATTGTCGATTCTCTCCCTTCTCTGGTTTTCGCTGATTTCCAGAAGTTATCGCCTTATTATGACTTTATTCCCGCCGACGGAAGGGTGCGTATTGCCGATCGTCTGGCGTCAGGGGTTCGGGTTATTTCACGCGATGGTACACGCTACAGCTACATGGTCTGGATCGATGCGGAATCGAAACTTCCCCTGCGGATTGATTTACAGGATCGCAATGGCGACAAGCGGTTGGAGCAATTCTTAACGACATCGCTGATTGTTGACGATGATGTGGTTAGCGTGATGCGTCCGCTGGAAGGGATCAAACTACCTCCTGTTTTACCGACGCCTGCTGCAGAAAAAGGTGATTTTACCTGGGAACCAGAATGGCTGCCTACAGGGATGAAAGCACTTTCGCACAATAAGAAAGTATTGCCTGGATCATCTGTTCCGATTGAAACACGGCTGTACAGCGATGGTTTGTTCAGTTTCTCGATTAACATTAGCCCGTCTTCTGACGTGAGCGAGGAACAGTCTCTGCTCACGGGGCGACGTGCTATTCATACCGTCATGCGGGGAAATCGCGAGATTACCGTTGTCGGTGATATTCCGCCTTCTACGGCTAAACGCGTGGCTGACAGTATCGTGTTGAAGGTGCAGCCATGATCAAAGAGTGGGCAACGGTTGTATCATGGCAGGATGGCATCGCAGAACTGCGGTGTGAACCGAGTGCGGGATGTGGCACCTGTAAATCTCGCTCGTCGTGTGGAACGGGGTTGTTAAGTCAGCTCGGGCTTTCCGCTGAAAATACGCTGTATGTCCCTTACGATCGACCTTTAGAGGTCGGGCAAAAAGTAGAGCTGGGAATTTCCGAGGGGCGATTACTACTTTCTGCCGCTCTGGTTTACTTCGTTCCGCTGGTGGGACTGTTGTTTGGTGCTGCGGTATTCCAAACGCTATTCGGTACCGACTTGGCTGCTGTTATCGGTGCGTTGTTGGGCGGTGGATTCGCGTTTATCGGCGTGAAGCGATGGGCAAAACGGTTAGGTAAGAATAAGCGTTATGAGCCTGTTATCCTGCAAATTGCGTTGCCTGGCACGCTCTTACAAAATTGACCTGTGCGCCTGAGCATAAACGGCGTGCGATGCGGAGACAGCGTTCAGTATTTTGTTATCTTTCGACACGATGTTTGCCACGTAATGACACTTTACTTCCTGCTTTCCTCTCGTTGTTCTGCTATTCCAAATAAAACCGTCATAATCAAGGGGAATGCACCGGACATGACTAGGTTTTCACGCTTCTCGCATGTAGAATGCTGCGATTCAGGTGGAATAACATCGCTGATTTTTTCACCTATGCGCATGCCCATCGGCAAGAATTTCAGGAATATCAAGGTAGAAAAATTTTTATAATGAAGCATATACGAAATTTCTCCATTATTGCCCATATCGACCACGGTAAATCGACGTTATCTGACCGTATTATCCAGATCTGCGGCGGTTTAACCGAGCGTGAAATGGCTGCGCAGGTTCTGGATTCCATGGATCTGGAACGTGAACGCGGAATAACGATTAAAGCACAAAGCGTAACGCTGGATTATAAAGCGCAGGACGGCCAAACCTACCAGTTAAACTTCATTGATACGCCTGGGCACGTTGACTTCTCTTATGAAGTTTCCCGCTCGCTCGCTGCTTGTGAAGGCGCGCTGCTTGTTGTTGATGCTGGGCAGGGTGTTGAAGCCCAAACGCTGGCTAACTGCTATACCGCGTTAGATATGAATCTGGAAGTGGTGCCGGTTCTGAACAAGATCGACCTGCCTGCTGCTGATCCAGATCGTGTTGCTCAAGAAATTGAAGACATCGTTGGTATTGATGCCACTGATGCCGTGCGTTGCTCCGCGAAAACAGGAGTTGGCGTGCCGGATATTTTGGACCGTCTGGTGCGTGATATTCCGCCGCCGGAAGGCAGCGCTGATGCACCGTTGCAGGCGCTGATTATCGACTCCTGGTTTGATAATTACCTTGGCGTGGTATCGCTGGTACGTATCAAAAACGGCACGATGCGCAAAGGCGACAAAATTAAGGTGATGAGTACGGGTCAGGTGTATAACGCTGACCGTCTTGGTATTTTTACACCGAAGCAGATCGACCGCGATGTATTGAACTGCGGCGAAGTAGGTTGGTTGGTGTGTGCCATCAAAGATATTTTGGGGGCACCAGTCGGGGATACCCTGACGCTGTCGCGTCAGCCAGCTGAAAAAGCATTGCCGGGCTTTAAGAAAGTCAAACCTCAGGTTTATGCCGGTTTGTTCCCGATCAGTTCCGACGACTATGAAGCATTCCGTGATGCGTTAGGCAAGCTGAGCCTCAATGATGCCTCTCTGTTCTATGAGCCGGAAAGCTCTACTGCGCTGGGCTTTGGCTTCCGCTGTGGCTTCCTGGGTCTGCTGCACATGGAGATCATTCAGGAACGTCTGGAGCGTGAGTACGATCTGGAATTGATCACCACTGCACCGACGGTCGTATATGAAGTAGAAACGACGGCTAAAGAAACCATTTATGTTGATAGCCCGTCTAAACTGCCGCCGCTGAATAACATTCAGGAACTGCGTGAGCCGATTGCCGAGTGTCATATGCTGATGCCTCAGGAATATTTGGGCAACGTGATTACGCTCTGTATTGAGAAGCGTGGCGTGCAGACGAACATGGTGTATCACGGTAATCAGGTTGCGTTGACGTATGAAATTCCGATGGCTGAAGTGGTGCTCGATTTCTTCGATCGTCTGAAATCAACCTCTCGTGGTTATGCGTCGCTGGATTACGGCTTCAAACGTTTCCAGACATCGGACATGGTGCGTGTTGATGTATTAATCAACAACGAGCGTGTCGACGCATTGGCCCTGATTACTCACCGTGATAATTCACAATATCGTGGCCGTGAGTTCGTCGAAAAGATGAAAGAACTCATTCCGCGTCAGCAGTTTGATATTGCGATTCAGGCTGCGATTGGTAACCACATTATTGCGCGTGCGACGGTTAAGCAATTGCGTAAAAACGTACTGGCCAAGTGTTATGGTGGCGACGTCAGCCGTAAGAAGAAACTGTTGCAGAAACAGAAAGATGGTAAGAAGCGTATGAAGCAGGTCGGGAATGTCGAGCTGCCGCAAGAAGCGTTTCTGGCAATTCTGCACGTCGGCAAAGACAGTAAATAAATTCTGAGGAGTATGCATGGCCAATATGTTTGCCGTAATTTTGGCATTGGTGACGCTGGTCACGGGGATTGTCTGGTGTTTAGAACGTTTCGTCTGGGAACCTGCTCGCCGGAAAAAATTTGCCGCTATGAGCGGTGCCAATCTGGCTGATGGCGCGGTTTCATCGAAAGCCATTGAACAGCCAGGCTGGATTGAGACGATAGCGTCCGTATTCCCAGTCGTTGCTTTAGTATTGGTTGTGCGTTCTTTTATTTATGAGCCGTTTCAAATTCCATCTGGTTCGATGATGCCGACGCTGTTGATCGGTGATTTTATTCTGGTGGAAAAATTTGCCTATGGCATTAAAGAACCCTTCACGCAAAAAACGCTGATCGAAACGGGGCATCCGAAGCGTGGCGACGTGGTGGTGTTTAAATATCCGTCCGATCCTAAGGTAGATTTCATCAAGCGTGTGGTTGGTATTCCTGGCGATCGCGTCAGCTATAACCCGATGACCAAGCAGGTAACGATTCGTCCATCCTGTCAAGGGCAGCAGGCGTGTGATACCGCACTGGCAGTCACATACAGTAATGTACAGCCTAGCGATTTTGTTCAGACTTTTAACCAGCCTGGTATGGAATCGCGTGGTGGTTTCTATCAGGTGCCAGCCAATGACAACAGCGTGGATGGTGTCCGCATGGGCGCGCGCAAAGAGTCATTAGGTAATGTGACGCATAATATCTTATTAGTGCCGGGCCAGCAGGATCAGCTCGGTGGTTATTATCAGCAATCGCAGCAGCAGCTTGCGACATGGGTCGTCCCAGCAGGGCACTACTTCATGATGGGTGATAACCGCGACAACAGCCTGGATAGTCGCTATTGGGGCTTTGTACCGGAGAGAAATTTGGTCGGTAAAGCCACTGCTATCTGGATGAGTTTTGAGAAGCAGGAAGGTGAATGGCCTACTGGTGTACGTTTGAGCCGCATCGGTGGTATTCATTAATCAAAAGTAAGCATTACTCAAAATAAGATACAGGCAGCATTCTGATGCTGTCCGTTGTAGAATATTTTCTGAAATGTTCTTTTTGAAAGAACGTGCCCTAAATAATGGAAGTTGCAGGACAAAACGTTATCGTTTGAACCACGTTAACGGACATGCAACGCGAAGTATGACGGGCAGAAAGGCAGGCTCCCTGATGGGAGCCAATGCAAACGAAACAGTTTTGACCGAATTGGTAAGCAGGGCTGTTCCGTATGCTGCTGTTTTTGACGCATCGTTGATCTATTGGTAACACATGAATCCCATCCTGATAAATCGTTTACAAAGAAAGCTGGGCTATACTTTTCAGCAGTACGAGCTTTTGTTACAGGCGTTGACACATCGCAGTGCCAGCAGCAAACATAATGAAAGACTCGAGTTCCTGGGTGACTCCATCCTGAGTTTTGTGATCGCCAATGCGCTGTATCACCGTTTCCCTAAGGTTGATGAAGGGGATATGAGCCGGATGCGGGCAACGCTGGTGCGAGGAAACACTTTGGCGGAAATCGCGCGTGAATTTGAACTGGGAGAGTGCTTGCGCCTCGGTCCTGGTGAATTAAAAAGCGGTGGTTTTCGTCGTGAATCGATCTTGGCTGATACGGTCGAAGCGTTGATTGGTGGTATTTTCCTCGACAGCGACATCCTGAATATCGAGCGTTTGATCCTGAATTGGTACCAAACGCGTCTGGATGAAATCAGTCCTGGCGATAAGCAAAAAGATCCGAAAACGCGGTTGCAGGAATTTCTGCAAGGGCGTCACTTACCTTTGCCAACCTATCTGGTTGTGCAGGTTCGTGGGGAAGCACACGATCAGGAATTTACTATCCACTGTGAGGTGAGCGGCTTTAGTGAGTCGGTCATTGGTACTGGATCGAGTCGTCGTAAAGCCGAACAGGCTGCGGCTGAACAAGCGTTGAAAAAACTGGGGCTTGAATGAGCGAAATACAAACACACTGCGGTTTTGTCGCGATTGTTGGTCGACCTAATGTCGGAAAATCGACGTTATTGAATCAATTACTGGGGCAGAAGATCTCCATTACGTCACGTAAGCCCCAGACGACGCGGCACCGCATTATGGGTATTCACACTGAAGGGCCTTATCAGGCTATCTATGTGGATACGCCGGGGCTGCATATTGAGGAAAAACGAGCGATTAACCGCCTGATGAACCGTGCGGCTAGCAGCTCGATTGGTGACGTTGAGCTGATCATTTTCGTTGTTGAAGGTACGCACTGGAACGACGACGATGACATGGTGTTGAATAAACTGCGTGACCAGAAACTTCCTGTGCTGTTGGCGATCAATAAAGTCGATAACGTCACGGATAAAACCAAGTTACTGCCGCATATCCAGTTCCTCAGCCAACAGATGGACTTCCTTGATGTCGTGCCTATCTCTGCGGAGAAAGGCACAAATGTTGATACGATTGCGAGCATTGTGCGTAAACACTTACCGCAGGCAACTCATCACTTCCCGGAAGATTACATCACCGATCGTTCTCAGCGTTTTATGGCATCGGAAATTATCCGTGAAAAGCTGATGCGTTTTCTGGGTGAAGAATTGCCGTATTCCGTAACGGTCGAAATCGAACGTTTCGTGACTAACGAACGCGGCGGTTATGACATCAATGGCCTGATTCTGGTTGAACGTGAAGGCCAGAAGAAGATGGTCATTGGTAACAAAGGTGCCAAAATTAAAACCATTGGTATCGAGTCTCGTCATGATATGGAAGAGATGTTCGAAGCCAAAGTTCACCTTGAACTGTGGGTTAAAGTGAAATCCGGCTGGGCAGATGACGAACGTGCCCTGCGCAGCCTGGGTTATAGCGAAGACTTGTAAGGTTTACGTCGATGGAAGGCTGGCAGCGCGCATTTGTCTTACATGGGCGACCTTATAGTGAAACCAGTTTATTGCTGGATCTGTTTAGCGAAAGCGATGGTCGTGTTCGCGTGCTTGCCAAAGGTGCGCGAGCTCGACGCTCTAGCCTAAAAGGCTGTTTACAGCCTTTTACTCCGCTGCTGGTGCGCTGGAGCGGGCGGGGTGAAGTGAAAACATTACGCAGTGCGGAGCCCGTCTCACTGGCGCTGCCACTGACTGGCTCGATGCTGTATAGCGGTTTATATGTTAACGAGCTGCTGTCCCGCGTGCTGGAACACGAAACTAATTATTCCGCTCTTTTCTTCGATTATCTCCACTGTTTACAACACCTTGCTGCACAAGATGCTTCTCCAGAACCGGCATTAAGACGCTTTGAATTGGCGTTATTGGGCTACCTGGGATATGGCGTCGATTTCCTGCATTGTGCTGGTAGCGGCGAACCCGTGGCGGATACCATGACCTATCAGTATCGAGAGGAAAGAGGGTTCATCGCCAGTCTGGTTGTTGATAATAAGAGTTTTACTGGGCATGAGTTACATTCACTGGCATCACGTGAATTTCCTGATGTTGGCACACTGAAGGCTGCAAAGCGTTTCACCCGCATTGCGTTAAAACCGTATCTGGGGGGGAAACCGCTGAAAAGTCGTGAACTATTCAGGCAGTTCGTTCCTGCGGCTAATTTGTCCAAACCTACTTCTTCTGATAAATAATCCCCTTTCGTCAGTACCCTGACGCCGTGACATCGGTGTAAACTGCCACGTACCGTGCATGACTTTACCGAGGATTTATCATGGCTGAACTGTTACTTGGTGTTAACATTGATCACATTGCGACACTGCGTAATGCACGCGGAACGGCGTATCCCGATCCCGTTCAAGCGGCTTTTGTCGCTGAGCAGGCGGGGGCGGATGGTATCACGGTGCACTTGCGTGAAGATCGTCGCCATATTACGGATCGTGATGTGAGGATCCTGAGAGAGACGCTCCAAACCCGTATGAATCTAGAAATGGCCGTCACGGAAGAAATGCTGAACATCGCCTGTGAGGTGAAGCCGCATTTTTGCTGTCTGGTACCCGAAAAACGCCAGGAAGTGACAACGGAAGGCGGGTTAGATGTGGCAGGGCAGCAGGAAAAAATAGAGAACGCAGTGGCCAGACTTAGCCAGGCTAACATACTGGTTTCGCTCTTTATTGATGCGGATAAACGGCAAATTGATGCTGCCGTTGCCAGCGGTGCGCCCTATATCGAAATCCATACTGGGGCGTATGCCGATGCGCCAGATGATGAAACTCGTCAGCATGAGTTCGAGCGCATTCGTGATGCGGCGACTTACGCGGCGGCGAAAGGGCTCAAGGTGAATGCTGGTCACGGCTTGACGTACCATAACGTTCTTCCGATTGCGGCGTTGCCGGAAATGCACGAATTAAATATCGGGCATGCGATTATCGGGCGTGCAGTGATGAGCGGGCTGAAGGATGCAGTTGGCGAAATGAAAATTCTGATGCGGGAAGCACGCCGCTGATGGCGATTCTCGGGCTGGGAACGGATATTGTCGAAATCTCCCGTATTGAAGTGGTGATTGAACGTTCAGGCGAGCGATTGGCTCGCCGCATTCTGACGGATGCTGAATGGGCGCATTATCAGCAGCATCAGCAGCCTGTCCGTTTCCTCGCCAAGCGTTTTGCTGTGAAAGAAGCGGCAGCAAAAGCGTTTGGTACAGGAATTCGTAATGGCCTCGCGTTCAACCAGTTTGAGGTCTTTAATGACGAACTGGGCAAACCCTGTCTGCGGTTTTTTGCTAAAGCGGCAGAGCTGGCTGAACAGATGGGTGTCAGACATGTACATGTGACACTGGCTGATGAAAGACGCTATGCCTGTGCGACGGTGATTATCGAAAGTTGACCGTTTGTAAACAGACTCTCAAATCCTGTCGGCGTGATGCATGAGCACGTATTTCTCCCACAGATGCTCATTACCTTCAACATGGTTTGGATCTTTGACGATCGTATTGTCGATGGGACAAACTTTCTGGCATGTAGGCGTATCGTAGTGGCCAACGCACTCAGTGCAGAGAGTGGTATCGATTTCATAAATGTCCATGCCCATGGAAATGGCCTGGTTAGGACACTCAGGCTCGCACATGTCACAGTTGATGCATTTATGGGTGATGAGTAACGCCATGATGTTCTTCTACCTTACAAACAGGGCGCAGATTATACCCGCTAGGGCCCATTTAGACACGCGTAACTGTCATTGATCGATAATATACAGCCAGACTGCCCCCCGTTGTCTTCGACACATCTTCCTTCCGAGTCGGCTTACTGTGGTTTTTTTGCGTTTTCGGAGGCCTTCAGCATGCAACCTATTGTCTGCATAAATAGTGAGGTTACAGGGTAAAATTACCATCTGTTCGTTAAATTGGTTTTATACGTATGCTTTAAAATGTACGAATCAGCCAGTGCGACTGTGTGTCTTGGGTTTTAATTTATTGATTTACAATTTAAATAAATTTAGTTGTGATATTGAACCACTTATTTTTGTAATATCGATGGACATCGATTTAATCGGTATTACCGATGACGTTTGCATCTGGAGAGTCGATGACGGTGCATGTCCATATGATATAATTTTATAACTAATAGTGTCAGTTTAATGGCGGAACTCATAGTGCAGCAGGAAGGTCATCTTAATCTGGTTGGGGCAGGATTTTTCCAACAAGGAAGCGCAGAAGCATTAGGCGCTGATTACTGGCACCAATGCCAACGGCGGTATACTTTTCAGCCCATTTACCGAACATCAGGTAAATTAATGGCTATTGAGTTGCTGACTTCCGTTTTTTCTCCTACCCTGCCGCAAAAGTTCATCTCTCCTGAAAAATACTTCGCTAATATTGATGTTGAAACCCGCCTTCTAATTATTGTAGAACAACTGCAACTTTTATCTCAGTGGAATTTTCGATTTATTCGCGACGATCTTTTTGCCTCCGTCAACATTGATGGTATGACTTTATTGGCGTTGCAAAATAATTTAGAAGCCAAGCGCCTGATCGCAGCAATGCCCTGGATTCGTTTTGAAATGGTTGAAAATCAGGGAGGGCTGCCGAAAGAAGTACTGACCAAGCTTCCTGAAGCGCAAACCTTGTGGCTGGATGATTTCGGCTGCGGCATGGCGAATTTTTCATCACTTATGCTGGCTCAGTATGACTGCATCAAAGTGGCGCGTGAGCTTTTTATTCTCCTGCAACAAAGTGGCGAAGGGCGGACCGTTTTTCCTGCTCTGATCGCTTTACTATCGCGCTTTTGCAATTATGTGGTAATTGAGGGCATTGAAACGCAGGAGGAGTGGGCGATTGTGCAGGCATCACATGCTTATGCTGCCCAAGGTTACTACCTCTCGCGTCCCCAGCCATTTGAGAATTTTGAAGCATTGAAGCTTGAGTTATAGGTGATAACTTGTTGTTTAGGCTATTAATTTAATTATTAATGTCCTGCTGTCTGTTCCTCGCTTTCCCTCCTTCGCATCGATTCATTATATTTCCTAATGTTTTATTGCCGTATAAAAAATAGCCACTTAATGTATCTCGTTTTATCCTCTAGGTGATAAGGGAAAATGCTGTTTTTTGTTTTATTTTTGTTGTTTGATTCTTGTTTTATTTGTTATGGCAGTGTTTAATTTCAAAAAAGAGAAGGGAAGAGAGGTGGTAGATTTTGCATCAAATTATGACATATATAATCAGAGGTTTGCGTTAATGATTTTATTTTTTTCTTTTAATTATTTGATTTTTAATGGTAAAAAAATATAATGTTTACTGTTAACGATCAAAAATCATTTTGTGATAGATTTTGTTGATTAAAACAATGATACTTATTGGTATAATTGATTTGCTTACAAAAAATTGACGTTCAGAATATATCGCCATGTACCTTTAGGAATATTCTTTTATTCCATTAGAGAAGCTTATAACCCGAACAATTACTACTATTAAATTAAGATACTCTTTTGAATTTGCTGTTTTTATTTGCGCACAGTGATATGCGAGGGCTTTATGCTGACGTTGCTATGTTTCTAAATACTCCTGCTTCATGGAGCATTTTTTCTTTCATCCTTTCTGCTCTCCGGAAATGCACCAACCCTGAAAATCTACGGGGTGGGGGTTTGTTGCCGGGATTTTTCGTCATCAGCGTTGTGATTTGTACGATCAGGACCGCTCGGGCCTGAGGAGAGTGTTATTGTGTATGAAATTATAATAACCCTACTTTTGTTGTTGTTATTGTTTTCTTCTGTCAAAAATAGAAAAATTAAACAAAAGTTTAAAACTGAGCAGAAAAAACAAGATTTTCTCAACATGACTTTCTTTGCAATGGAATATAGTCCTGCCTCAATTATGATCGCAGATGAAAATTGTGAAATTATTTATGTAAATCGTCAGTTTATTACCATGTCTGGCTATATGCCGGATGAGGTTATTGGCAAAAAAACGAATATATTAAACTCCGGTATGACTAACGCCAGCGTCTATGAAGATCTGTGGGCGACCATAAATAAAGGTAATGTATGGAGTGGTGAGTTCGTTAACCGACGTAAAGATGGGCAGTTGTATTGGGAAAAGGCCAATATCGTTAAAATATATAATAAGGCGAGTAACGCGACTCAGTATGTCGGTATTAAGTTAGATATTACGGAACGGAAATCACAGGAACATCATGATAATTCATACAATCGTGCACTGGAGTTGTTATCAAGCGGCGCGCCGCTGAAGGATATTCTGGATGCAATCATTTTCAGCGTTGAGGAAAAAAATCCTGGCCGTATTGTCTGTTCCGTGCTGCTGGTCGATAAAGACAAAAAATGTCTGACGCTGGGATCTGCGCCGAGCTTGCCGGGTTTTTATAAAAATGCCATTCACAACGTGAAAATTGCCGACGGTGTCGCGTCTTTTGGGACCGCGGCTTATACCGGTAAACGCGTAATCGCTGACGATATCTCTGTTCATCCACACTGGTCGTTGTACAAAGGGCTCGCATTATATGCTGGGCTGCGTTCCTGTTGGTCTGAACCTATCATCGGTCAAAATAAAGAAATATTAGGTGTTTTAAGTGTTTACCACCGCAAAGTGTACGTGCCGACCGAAGACGAGATTTTCTCTATAGAGAAATCGGCACAGCTGATTGCGATCGCCATAGAGCGCTATCATGCCATCGATATGCTGCGACGCAGCGAGGAACACTATCGGCAGTTGGCGCACTATGACTCATTAACGTCATTGGCTAACGGCCTGACGTTCGCCGAACAAATGGAACAAGCGATTTTGTTATCTAAACAAACAGGCAGGAAAATCGCGCTGATGTTCTTGGATCTCGATAAATTTAAACAGATAAACGATTCGTTCGGACATGCCGTCGGCGATTTACTATTAAAAGAAGCCGCTGCGCGTATGCGTGGTGCAGTTCGGGATTCGGATACGGTATATCGCCGTAGCGGTGATGAATTTATTATTCTGCTTCAAGGCATTAAAGAAATTGATAATACACTTTATGTCGCAGATAAAATTCATAACGCGTTGAATAAACCTTTTGAGATCAATGGTAAAGCGCTTGATATCTCATGCAGTATCGGTATTGCTCTGTACCCAGAGCATGGCTCTGATTCTCTGACGCTGGCAATTAATGCTGATTCTGCCATGTATCAGGCTAAAGCCATGGGGCGGAGTCAAACTCAGATTTATCACAGCATGAACGATCACTGATAAATATACTCGTCATACTTCAAGCTACATGTGCGTTGGCCGCGTTACGAGGCCCACGCCTTAAAGGACCAACGCTTTGCGTTGTTCAAAATGCTAACGTTTTGTCCTGAGACTCGAATTATTTGGAGTATAGAATAGAAAAAAGGCGCTCAACTGAGCACCTTTTTATTTATCTTTCTCGTAGTGCTTCTGCTTTTGCCCGAATAATCGGCTTTAACAAATAACTGAGGATCGTTTTCTTTCCCGTTATTATATCAACAGAAGCCACCATGCCAGGAATGATAAGAAGGGGTTTATCGGCTGAACCTAAATAATTCTTATCAGTCCGGAGCCGAATAATATAAAAGCTGTTCCCTTCTTTATCCGTTACCGTGTCTGGGCTAATTTGTTCCAACTGACCTTTTAAGCCACCGTAGATAGTGTAGTCATAGGCTGTCAATTTTATTATGGCATCCTGACCTGGATGCAAGAAGGCAATATCCTGAGGACGAATTTTAGCCTCCACTAGCAGTTTGTCATCCAGCGGGACAATTTCCACCAGATCGCTACCCGGTTGAATCACGCCACCGATGGTATTCACCAGAACCTGCTGCACGATACCGCGAACAGGGGATACAACCAGCGTTCGGTTTACCCGATCTTCAAGTGCTTTACCTGTGGCTTCAATTTTGTTCAGGTTGGTTTGTGCTTCGCTAAGTTGAGATAACGCCTCGCTTTTATAGCGGCTGCGCGTTTCCTCTATTTTATTCTCACCCTCTTTAATCGCAGACTCCGCCCGCGGTATGGAGAGTTTGATGGAATCAAGCTGACCACGGGTTTCAACTTCAGCACGGCGCAGACGCAAAACTTCTACTTTAGAAATAGCGCCTTCTGCGATCAGCGGCTCTGACATTTTAATTTCTTGCTGAAGCAGACCCAGACTATTGCGGAACTGAATCTCTTTGGCCGAGAAATCTCGCAGTTCCTGACGGCGCTGAATCAACTGCTCTTCCAGGCCGGATATCTCATTATGAAGCTGCTGGCGGCGGCTGTTATAAAGCTCTTTTTCTCCTGCCGCGACTTTCGGTGCTTGCGTCGTAATTTCTTCGGAAAGCACGAGCTCCTGGCCGCTGATTTCGGCACTCAGGCGCTCAATTCGCGATAGCAGCGCAAGCCGATCGGCTTCGGTTTCACCGACATTAGAAGCGAAACGCGTATCATCAAGGCGTAGCAAAGGGTCGCCTGCATTGACAACCTGACCCTCACGGATGAACATTTCCGTGATAATGCCACCTTCCAGGTTTTGGATTTTTTGTAGCCGAGAGGAAGGGATCGCTTTCCCGTCACCCCGAGTGACTTCATCAATATTTGCAAGCCCTGCCCACAGGATAAAAAACAGGAAAAAAGCACCAATAGCCCACAGCGTGAAGCGAATAGAGCGTGGCGAATCCTCAGCCATTGCTCGGCTCACCTCTGGCATTGTTTGCAGGCTTTCTTCGTCTCCGCCGACAAAATATCGTTTGATTCGTTTGATATATTTACCGAGACGCATTGATCTGCCCCTTCTTCAACGCATCCATCACGATCGCTTTCGGCCCATCAGCAATAATTTTACCTCTATCGACAATCACTAAGCGATCGACCAGCGCCAGCATTGAAACCCGGTGTGTGACCAGCAAGAGCGTTTTTTCCGCAATCACGGGAGCCAGAGCCTGCTTTAGTCGATCTTCGCTGGTGTTATCCATCGAACTGGTGGGTTCATCGAGCACCAGAATGGGTGGGTCGAGCAATAACGCCCTGGCTATTGCGACAGCCTGACGCTGCCCGCCGGAGAGTTGTTGGCCGCGTTCGCCAACCTGAAGGTTGTAACCATCGGGGTGTAGACGTGCAAACTCGTTCACCCCAGAAATTTCTGCGGCTCGCAACATGGCTTCGTCTTCGACATAGCGTGCGCCGCTAATGAGGTTGTTGCGTAGCGATCCGCTGAATAGCTGAATATCCTGAGGAACATAGCCGATATTGTGGCGCAAATCGCTGACATCTAACTGACGAGCATCGACGCCGTCGATCAGAATATTGCCCGCATTGGGCTGATAGAGGTTCACGATCAATTTTTGTAGCGAACTTTTACCTGAGCCGCTGCGGCCAATGACGCCCACTTTCTCACCGGGAGCGATAGTCAGGCTGATGCTTTGAAGTGAACTGGTTTTTTGTTCTGGATAATTGAACGTCACATCGCGAAATTCGATACCGCCTCGGATGCTTTCGCGCTTCAGCGGGCGCTCGTTATCGCTACGTTCTTGCGGCAACTGCATCATCTGTTCGGTGGTTTGCATGGTTAAACGCGCTTGCTGGTAACGGCTGACCAAGCCAGACAGTTGACCTAAAGGCATCAGCGCTCTGCCGTTCAGCATGTAGCAGGCAATCAGTCCACCCATGCTGAGTTTGCCGTTAATCAGCATATAGACGCCGACGACAATCATGGCAACGCCAGCAAATTGCTGGAACCACTGTGTCAGATTTACCGCCAGTGATGATAACGCTTTTGCCCGCATTTCGAGCTTGCCTAGACTGCCAATCGTCTGTTCCCACTGGTGCTGTCGTTCACTTTCCGCATTGTTGACCTTGATGGCATCCAGACAGCTCAAAGTTTCGATCAACGTAGCCTGCCGTTCGCTGGCAAGGTGCATCGTTTTCTCGATCGTCGCGGACAGCGGTTTTTGCATCGCCCAGCTTGCCAGCAGGGCAATAGGGTAGGCCAGTATGGAAACCCAGACGAGCGGGCCGCCGATAATGCCGATAACCAGCAGCAGAAGCAGGGTAAAGGGAAAATCGATCAGCGTCGTCAGCGTTAGTGAAGAAAGGAAATCTCTTAGCGACTGAAATTCATGAATATTCTGCGCAAAGCTACCGACCCGTGCTGGCCGAGCTTTCATCGACATACCCGTGATGCGTTCAAATAACGTGGCAGAAATAATCAGATCGGTTTTTTTGCCCGCCATATCGAGGCAAATGCCGCGCAGCGTTTTGAGTATTAAATCGAAAACGAAAGCGCCAGTAACGCCGATAGCCAGCACCCACAATGTCGCCGTTGCCTGATTCGGGACAACTCTGTCATAGACATTCATCACGAATAGCGGTGTGGCAAGCGCGATAATGTTGACCAGCAAGCTAGCGAGGATGGCATCAAGATAAAGTGAACGTGAAAGCTTAAGCGTATCCTTGAACCAGGATTTGGTGCGAGGAATCAGAGACGGATTCTGCAGATCGAACTGATGACGAGGCTGGGCAAACATCACCAAACCAAGGTAATTCTGTTGCAGCGTATTGTGCTCAACGGAAATTTCTCCGCCTTCTGTTTCACTGGGCATCAGGCGTGCACTGCCGTCTGCATTCCAGCCTAACAGAATCGCCGCTCGTCCTTCCCGTAACAGCAGCATCGCGGGGAGCGACATCTCAGAAATTTTATTCAGAGAACGCTTGAGAACCCGCCCTTGCAACCCCGCACGCGCAGCGGCTCTTGGAAGCAATTTTACAGACAACCGCTGGTTGGCTAATGGTAACCCAGCGGTGAGTGTTGTACGGCTGACGGATTTCCCCTGCAAGGTACAAAGGATCAGCAAACTATCCAATAAGGGATCGTCGTGACGGCTGCGAGGGTCACTATTTTCATGGACGATGGGTTCATGAACGATAGGCTCATGGGTGACCGATTCATCAGAACCCTTCGTCTCTTCTACTGAATGCAACTTCATTTAACTGAACGTTCCCTTACGCAACGTAATTCTCTCGCATATAAACCATAATTTATCGCCGTCTGACTAATGAAATATATTAATTGAGGCTCGGCAACTCTGCGTGGGTTGTTACGTTTGTCAAACTGGTACCCGCATCAGGGGCAGGGATTGCTAAACGGTTTAATAGCTCTCCCATACGTGATGTGATCCGGTATTCGGTATAGAGGGCGATGAAGCGAACCTCAACCAGGCGGCGTTGCGCGGTGAACAGCTCGTTTTCACTATCTAGCAAGTCCAATAGCGTCCTTTCCCCCAGACCAAATTGCTTCTGATAGGCGGTACGTACTTTCATACTGCGATCGGCATATTCGGCAGCAATCGGAACCTGCTGACGCGAGTTGCTTAATGCTGACCAGGCTAGCTTGAGTTCTTCATTGAGCAGGCGCAGGGCATTATTTCGGACATCCTGTGCTTCTTTTACCTGATAGGCTTTGGATTCCATGTTGGCCTTGCTGCTACCGCCTTCATACAGGTTGTAGCGCATCCGCAGCATCGCCTGCCACTCATTGTTCTGGCCGCGTGTCCCGTCAACGTTATTATCCATTGTGCGAGAGAGTTCAACATTAAGGCGCGGGTAAAACGTTGATTTTGACGTCTCATACTGTTGCTGAGTCGCTTCAATATCCGACTCTGCGGATTTCAGCGTCGGGCTGTTTGCCAGCATGATGCGCTGGGCTTCCTCCAACGAGACGGGGAGTTTTATCGCTGATGCATCGGGCATCACCAAATTCTCCGGCACCTTACCCACAATGCTCATATAGTTGATTTTGGCATCGTCAAGATTGGTTTTTTCTGTCAGTGCGTTGTTTCGTGCTTGTGCCAAACGTGCTTCAGCCTGATCCAAGTCTGCCAATCGCCCAACGCCTTGCTCGCTACGCAGCCTTATTTGATCGTAAATACGTTCATGGCTTGCAAGGTTGGCTTCTGCCAAACGTACGAATTCCTGACGTTGCAGCACACTGAGATACACCTGAACAGCGTCTAACGCTGTTGCCTCACTGGTATTTAATACTTTATAAGCACGTGAATTAACGGTGGCACGCTGTCTGCCTACTTCGCTGGAGGTGGCAAAACCATCAAATACCGTCTGGCTCAGATTGATACTTGATTCTTGGCGGCTGAGTTCAACGCGTTTATTGATACTGGCACGTGTTGAGGGGCTATCTGTTTCTTCGCGGCCAACACCTGCACTCAGCGTGATGGAAGGAAGGTATCCCCCTTTTGCTGCACGTAAATCGTGTTCGGCAGAAAAACGACTATTGATGGATGCGCTCACTTCGGGATGTGTATAGAGCGTATTTTTTATTGCTTCTTGGAGCGTATCGGCATGCGTCGCTGTGGAAAAAACGGTAATAAAAGATAATAAAGCAAAACGGTATCTATGAATCATCAGCAGTTTTCCTTCACAAAAACTTTATTTGTGATTATTCCTATTAAAGTGTTTGAGTGTTATATAAACGCTTAACGAATTGATTTGCTTTTATTCCTTTAATATCAATATGTTAATTTTCATTCCGGAAGGGCCCTACTGCAAGAAAAATAAGGGTTACTCTAAATGAGTAAAGTTCTGGAAAGAATATTCTGAATTTTTTATTATATCGTTCATTGAGTCAAGCGTTTGACGCATAACAACAGCACTATCGTAACGCTTTTTTTCATAAAATGTCAGGACGACACACAGCAAATCAACCTTATCAGGATGATATCCAAGATCTATAGCCGCAATATCGCAATATCATAAAAATAATTATAGATATCAAGGAGAAAGTATTTTGAATAGTGTGATTGGTGTTATTAAATTCGTCATTGGACAGGTTTTTATCGTTGCGCTTGATGGGAGCCAGAGGCTGCTGGTTGCTGGCGATCGGGTTTACAGTGGGGAAGAAGTTGTTACCGGCGCTAACGGCGCGGTTTCAATCACATTACCCGATGGTAAAACGTTGGATCTGGGGCGTGATAGTCGCTGGAGTGATGTGAGTAGTGCGTCTTCTCAGAAAAATGTGGATGTCGCCAATGATGTCGCTGCTATACAAGATGCCATCGCTCAGGGTGCCGACCCAACGCAAGTATTAGAGGCCACTGCCGCGGGTAATGACGACTCGGGAGACGCGGGTGACGGCGGCGGTGGGCATTTCAATTCAACGGTGGTGCTGAATTTAACGGGCGACGTTGTTACTACCCCGATTGGTTATGATACGGCAGGCATATCGTTTACTGACAGAGCCTCGTCTGTGCTGGATGGCATAGATTCATCCACCTCAATTATTGCAGCAACGGATACTACCGATACCACACCGCCTTCTGTCACCATTGTTATAAACAGTGACGGCACAATAAGTTTCGTTTTTACAAGAACTCCCGTCGGTTTTGATCTCAGTGATGTCACTGTCACAAACGGCTCCATAACGAATTTGGTACAAGATCCTAACGATTCTACCCGCTGGACGGCGACATTGAGGCCAGCCACCAATTTTGAGGGAGAGGTCCGCGTCAGCATCCCTGACGGCAGCTATACCGATGCTGCGGGCATTCCTGGTACTGGGGGAAGCGAAGCGGTAACCGTCGATACCTTGCCCCCTGTTGCCTCAATTTCTATCGACGATCTCACGTCGGATAACGTGATTAACGCCAGCGAGTCGGGTCAGACCATCGCGGTGACCGGTAAAGTCGATAACGACGTCAAAGCGGGCGATGCGGTGACGGTCACCGTGGGCACCGAAACCTACCAGACAACAGTGAATCCTGATGGCAAGACCTGGAGCGTCAATGTGCCGGGATCGGTATTGGCGGCGAACGGTGATGTTTCTGCGACCGTGACGACTCGCGATACGGCAGGCAACGCCACCACGGCGAACACCACTCACGCTTACGGCGTTGACACCGTTGCGCCAACGGCGTCGATTTCTATCGACGATGTGACGTCGGATAACGTGATTAACGCTGCTGAATCCGGTCAGACCATCGCGGTGACCGGTAAGGTTGATAACGACGTCAAAGCGGGTGATGCGGTCACCATAAAAGTCGGCATCGAGACCTACCAGACGACGGTGAATACCGATGGCAAGACCTGGAGCGTTAATGTTCCAGGTTCAGTGCTGGCCGCGAACGGTGATGTTTCTGCGACGGTCACCACCCGTGATACCGCAGGCAATGCCACG
>NZ_LXFV01000029.1 GCF_002847345.1 Pectobacterium peruviense | reverse complement strand
ACCGAGACCTATCAGACGACGGTGAATACCGACGGCAAAACCTGGAGCGTCAACGTTCCGGGTTCGGTTCTGGCTGCGAACGGTGATGTGAGTGCGACTGTCACCACGCGTGATGCGGCAGGCAATACCACGACCGCCAATACCAGCCACACTTACGGCGTCGATACGGTGGCACCAACGGCGGCGATCTCTATCGACGATGTGACGTCGGATAACGTGATTAACGCTGCTGAATCGGGTCAGACGATTGCGGTGACGGGTAATGTCGGTAATGAAGTGAAAGCGGGCGATGCGGTTACCGTTAAAGTCGGCACCGAGACCTACCAGACCACGGTGAATAGTGACGGAAAAACCTGGAGCGTGAATGTTCCGGGGGCGGTACTGGCGGCGAACGGTGATGTTTCTGCGACCGTGACGACCCGCGATCCTGCTGGCAACGTCACCACCGCCAATACCAGCCACGCTTACGGCGTGGATACGGTGGCGCCAACCGCGTCCATTACTATTGATAACGTCACGTCCGATAACGTGATTAACGCGACCGAATCGGGCCAGACGATTGCGGTGACGGGCAAAGTCGGCAATGAAGTGAAAGCCGGTGATGCGGTTACCGTGAAAGTCGGCACCGAGACCTACCAGACGACGGTGAATACCGATGGCAAAACCTGGAGCGTCAACGTTCCGGGTTCCGTATTGGCGGCGAACAGCGATGTTTCTGCGACCGTGACGACACGTGATACCGCAGGTAACTCCACCACGGCGAACACCAGTCATGCCTACGGCGTAGATACGGTGGCGCCAACCGCTTCTATTACTATCGATAACGTCACCTCCGATAACGTGATTAATGCCAGCGAGTCGGGTCAGACCATCGCGGTGACCGGTAAAGTCGATAACGACGTCAAAGCGGGCGATGCGGTGACGGTCACCGTGGGCACCGAAACCTACCAGACAACAGTGAATCCTGATGGCAAGACCTGGAGCGTGAATGTTCCCGGTTCAGTGCTGGCCGCGAACGGCGGTATCTCTGCGTCCGTGACGACGAGCGATACTGCAGGCAATGTGACCACAGTGAACACCACCCACACTTATGGTGTGGATACGGTTGCGCCAGTTGCCTCTATCTCTATCGATAATGTCACCTCGGATAACGTGATTAACGCCAGCGAATCCGGCCAGACGATTGCGGTGACGGGTAAGGTTGATAACGACGTCAAAGCCGGTGATGCGGTGACGGTGAAAGTCGGTACCGAGACCTACCAGACGACGGTGAATACCGACGGCAAAACCTGGTTCGTCAACGTTCCGGGCTCGGTATTAGCGGCCAATGGTGATGTTTCTGCGACCGTCACCACGCGTGATACCGCAGGCAATGCCACGACCGCCAATACCAGTCACGCTTACGGTGTGGATACGGTGGCGCCAACGGTTTCCATCTCTATCGACGATGTCACCAGCGATAACGTGATTAACGCAGCCGAATCGGGTCAGACCATCGCGGTGACGGGTAAGGTTGATAACGACGTCAAAGCGGGCGATGCGATCACCGTTAAAGTCGGCACCGAGACCTATCAGACGACGGTGAATACCGACGGCAAAACCTGGAGCGTGAATGTTCCGGGTTCGGTGCTGGCGGCCAATGGTGATGTCAGTGCGACGGTCACCACCCGCGATCCTGCCGGCAACGTGACCACCGCCAACACGAATCACGCTTACGCTGTGGATACCGTTGCGCCAACGGCCTCAATCTCTATCGACGATGTGACGTCGGATAACGTGATTAACGCAGCCGAATCGGGTCAGACCATCGCAGTGACGGGTAAGGTTGATAACGACGTCAAAGCAGGCGATGCGGTGACGGTGAAAGTCGGTACCGAAACCTACCAGACCACCGTGAATCCTGATGGCAAGACCTGGAGCGTCAATGTTCCGGGATCTGTGCTGGCCGCGAACAGCGATGTGAGTGCGACCGTCACTACCCGCGATCCTGCGGGCAACGTCACCACCGCCAACACGAATCACACTTACTCTGTGGATACGGTTGCGCCAACGGCGTCGATCTCTATTGATGATGTGACATCAGACAACGTCATTAATGCCAGCGAATCCGGTCAGACCATTGCGGTGACGGGTAACGTCGGCAATGAAGTGAAAGCCGGTGATGCAGTCACTGTTAAAGTCGGTACCGAGACCTACCAGACGACCGTCAATCCTGACGGCAAGACCTGGAGCGTCAATGTTCCGGGATCGGTATTAGCGGCGAACGGTGATGTTTCTGCGACGGTCACCACGCGTGATGCGGCAGGCAATGCCACGATGGCCAATACCACTCACGCTTACGGCGTCGATACCGTTGCGCCGATTGCCTCAATCTCTATCGACGATGTCACCAGCGATAACGTGATTAACGCCAGCGAATCCGGCCAGACCATTGCGGTGACCGGTAACGTTGGCAATGAAGTGAAAGCCGGTGATGCAGTCACCGTTAAAGTTGGTACCGAGACCTACCAGACGACCGTCAATCCTGACGGCAAAACCTGGAGCGTCAATGTTCCGGGCTCCGTATTAGCGGCGAACGGTGATGTGAGTGCCACCGTGACGACCCGCGATCCTGCGGGCAATGCCACTACCGCCAATACCAGCCACGCTTACGGTGTGGATACGGTGGCGCCGATTGCCTCTATCTCTATCGATAATGTGACGTCGGATAACGTGATTAACACCGCCGAATCCGGGCAGACGATTGCGGTGACGGGTAAGGTTGATAACGACGTCAAAGCCGGTGATGCAATTACGGTAAAAGTCGGTACCGAGACCTACCAGACCACCGTGAATACCGATGGAAAAACCTGGAGCGTCAACGTTCCGGGTTCGGTGCTGGCGGCCAATGGTGATGTCAGTGCGACGGTCACCACCCGTGATACCGCAGGCAAT
>NZ_LXFV01000028.1 GCF_002847345.1 Pectobacterium peruviense | reverse complement strand
AGTTGCGCCAACGGCGTCGATCTCTATCGACGATGTCACCAGCGATAACGTGATCAATGCCAGCGAATCCGGTCAGACCATCGCGGTGACCGGTAAGGTTGATGACGACGTCAAAGCGGGTGATGCGGTGACCGTTAAAGTCGGTACCGAGACGTACCAGACGACGGTGAATGTGGACGGCAAAACCTGGAGCGTCAACGTTCCGGGCTCCGTATTAGCGGCGAACGGTGATGTGAGTGCGACCGTCACTACCCGCGATACCGCAGGCAACGTGACCACCGCCAATACCAATCACGCTTACGGTGTAGATACGGTGGCGCCAGTTGCCTCTATCTCTATCGATAATGTCACCAGCGACAACGTGATTAATGCAGCCGAATCGGGTCAAACCATCGGGGTGACCGGTAGCGTCGATAATGACGTCAAAGCGGGTGATGCGGTGACGGTAAAAGTCGGTACCGAGACCTACCAGACGACGGTGAATACTGACGGCAAGACCTGGAGCGTGAACGTTCCGGGCTCGGTATTGGCAGCGAATGGTGATGTCAGTGCAACGGTCACCACGCGCGATGCGGCGGGCAATGTCACCACGGCCAATGCTACTCACGCTTACGGTGTCGATACCGTTGCGCCAACCGCGTCAATCTCAATCGATAACGTTACGTCCGATAACGTCATTAATGCCAGCGAGTCGGGTCAGACCATCGGGGTGACGGGTAACGTCGGCAATGAAGTGAAAGCCGGTGATACGGTGACGGTAAAAGTGGGCACCGAGACCTACCAGACCACCGTCAATACCGATGGCAAGACCTGGAGCGTCAATGTACCGGGTTCGGTGCTGGCAGCGAATGGTGATGTCAGTGCAACGGTCACCACGCGCGATGCGGCGGGCAATGTCACCACGGCCAATTCTACTCACGCTTACGGTGTCGATACCGTTGCGCCAGTGGCATCGATCTCTATCGACGATGTGACGTCCGATAACGTGATTAACGCAGCCGAATCGGGTCAGACGATCGCGGTGACGGGTAACGTCGGCAATGAAGTGAAAGCAGGCGACAGTATTACCGTTAAAGTCGGCACAGAAACCTACCAGACCACGGTGAATACCGATGGCAAGACCTGGAGCGTT
>NZ_LXFV01000027.1 GCF_002847345.1 Pectobacterium peruviense | reverse complement strand
CCACCACCGCCAACACGAATCACACTTACGGTGTTGATACGGTGGCACCAGTGGCGTCCATCTCTATCGACGATGTGACGTCCGATAACGTGATTAACGCAGCCGAATCGGGTCAGACCATCGCGGTGACCGGTAAGGTTGATAACGACGTTAAAGCGGGTGATGCGGTTACCGTGAAAGTGGGCACCGAGACCTACCAGACCACCGTGAATCCTGATGGCAAGACCTGGAGCGTCAATGTTCCGGGTGCGGTGCTGGCTGCGAACAGCGATGTGAGTGCCACTGTCACCACCCGCGATCCTGCCGGCAATGCCACGACGGCCAATACCAGCCACGCTTACGGCGTCGATACGGTAGCGCCAACGGCGTCGATCTCTATTGATGATGTGACGTCGGATAACGTGATTAACGCAGCCGAATCGGGTCAGACCATTGCGGTGACCGGTAAAGTCGACAATGACGTGAAAGCCGGTGATGCGATCACCGTGAAAGTCGGTACCGAGACGTACCAGACCACGGTGAATACCGATGGCAAAACCTGGAGCGTCAACGTTCCGGGCACCGTATTGGCGGCGAGCGGTGATGTTTCTGCTACGGTCACCACCCGTGATCCTGCCGGCAATGTCACCACCGCCAATACCAGCCACGCTTACGGTGTGGATACGGTTGCGCCAACCGCGTCGATCTCTATCGATAACGTCACCTCGGATAACGTGATTAACGCCAGCGAGTCGGGTCAGACCATTGCGGTGACGGGTAACGTCGGTAATGAAGTGAAAGCCGGTGATGCAGTCACCGTAAAAGTCGGTACCGAAACCTATCAAACCACCGTGAATCCTGATGGCAAAACCTGGAGCGTCAATGTTCCGGGATCGGTATTAGCGGCGAACGGTGATGTGAGTGCGACCGTGACGACTCGCGATACTGCGGGCAATGTCACCACCGCAAACACGAATCACACTTACTCTGTGGATACGGTTGCGCCAACCGCGTCGATCTCTATCGATAACGTCACCTCGGATAACGTGATTAACGCCAACGAGTCGGGCCAGACGATTGCGGTGACGGGTAACGTCGGTAATGAAGTGAAAGCCGGTGATGCAGTCACCGTTAAAGTCGGTACCGAGAAGTACCAGACGACGGTGAATACCGACGGTAAAACCTGGAGCGTCAACGTGCCGGGTTCCGTATTAGCGGCGAACGGTGATGTTTCTGCGACCGTCACTACCCGCGATGCGGCAGGTAATGCCACCACTGCCAACACGAATCACGCTTACGCTGTGGATACGGTGGCGCCGATTGCCTCTATCTCTATCGACAATGTCACCAGCGATAACGTGATTAACGCTGCTGAATCGGGTCAGACCATTGCCGTGACCGGTAAGGTTGATAACGACGTTAAGGCGGGTGATGCGGTTACCGTGAAAGTCGGCACCGAGACCTACCAGACGACCGTCAATCCTGATGGCAAAACCTGGAGCGTGAATGTTCCGGGTTCCGTATTGGCGGCGAACGGTGATGTTTCTGCGACCGTCACCACCCGTGACCCTGCCGGCAATGTCACCACCGCCAATACCAGCCACGCGTACGGCGTCGATACCGTTGCGCCGGTTGCCTCAATTTCTATCGACGATGTGACGTCGGATAACGTGATTAACGCTGTTGAATCCGGCCAGACCATTGCGGTGACCGGTAAGGTTGATAACGATGTCAAAGCGGGCGATGCAGTCACCGTTAAAGTCGGCACGGAAACGTACCAGACCACCGTGAATCCTGATGGCAAAACCTGGAGCGTCAATGTGCCGGGCTCCGTATTAGCGGCGAACGGTGATGTCTCTGCGACCGTCACCACGCGCGATACGGCAGGTAACGTGACCACCGCCAATACCAGCCACGCTTATGGCGTCGATACGGTTGCGCCAACGGCGTCCATTTCTATCGATAATGTCACCAGCGATAACGTCATCAACGCCAGCGAATCCGGTCAGACCATTGCGGTGACCGGAAAGGTTGATAACGACGTCAAAGCGGGCGATGCGATCACCGTTAAAGTGGGCACCGAGACCTACCAGACGACGGTAAATACCGACGATAAAACCTGGAGCGTGAGCGTTCCAGGATCGGTGCTGGCTACCAATGGTGATGTGAGTGCCACGGTCACCACCCGCGATCCTGCAGGCAACGTGACCACTGCCAATACCAGTCATGCTTATGGCGTGGATACCGTTGCGCCAACGGCGTCGATCTCTATTGATGATGTGACATCAGACAACGTCATTAATGCCAGCGAGTCGGGTCAGACCATCGCGGTGACCGGTAAAGTCGATAACGACGTGAAAGCGGGCGATGCAGTCACCGTAAAAGTCGGAACCGAGACCTACCAGACGACGGTGAATACCGATGGTAAAACCTGGAGCGTGAATGTTCCGGGTTCAGTGCTGGCCGCGAACGGTGATGTGAGTGCGACCGTGACGACCCGCGATACCGCAGGCAACGTCACCACCGCCAATACCAGCCACGCTTACGGTGTGGATACGGTGGCGCCGATTGCCTCTATCTCTATCGATAATGTCACGTCGGATAACGTGATTAACGCCGCCGAATCCGGCCAGACCATTGCGGTGACCGGTAACGTCGACAACGACGTTAAAGCCGGTGATGCAGTCACCGTAAAAGTCGGAACCGAGACCTACCAGACGACCGTCAATCCTGATGGTAAAACCTGGAGCGTGAATGTTCCAGGATCCGTATTAGCCGCGAACAGTGATATGAGTGCGACCGTGACCACCCGTGACCCTGCCGGCAACGTCACCACCGCCAATAACAGCCACGCTTACGGCGTCGATACCGTTGCGCCCACCGCGTCCATTTCTATCGACAACGTCACCTCCGATAACGTGATTAACGCTGCTGAATCGGGTCAGACCATTGCCGTGACCGGTAAGGTTGATAACGACGTTAAGGCGGGTGATGCGGTTACCGTGAAAGTCGGTACCGAGACCTACCAGACGACCGTCAATCCTGACGGCAAGAGCTGGAGCGTCAATGTTCCGGGCTCGGTGCTGGCCGCGAACAGCGATGTGAGTGCGACCGTCACTACCCGCGATCCTGCGGGCAACGTGACCACCGCCAATACCAGTCACACTTACGGTGTGGATACCGTGGCGCCGGTTGCCTCTATCTCTATCGATAATGTCACTAACGATAACGTGATTAATACAGCCGAATCCGGGCAGACCATTGCGGTGACGGGTAAGGTTGATAACGACGTCAAAGCCGGTGATGCGGTGACGGTAAAAGTGGGCACCGAGACCTACCAGACCACCGTCAATCCTGATGGCAAAACCTGGAGCGTCAACGTTCCGGGATCGGTGCTGGCGGCCAATGGTGATGTGAGTGCGACCGTGACCACTCGCGATACTGCGGGCAATGTCACCACCGCCAACACCAGTCATGCCTACGGCGTCGATACGGTGGCGCCAACGGCTTCCATCTCTATCGACGATGTGACGTCGGATAACGTGATTAACGCAGCCGAATCCGGTCAGACCATCGCGGTGACGGGTAAGGTTGATAACGACGTCAAAGCAGGCGATGCGGTGACGGTGAAAGTGGGAACCGAGACCTATCAGACGACGGTGAATACCGATGGCAAGACCTGGAGCGTGAATGTTCCGGGAGCTGTGCTGGCAGCGAATAGTGATATCTCTGCGACCGTGACGGCTCGCGATCCTGCGGGCAATGTTACTACCGCCAATACCAGTCACGCTTATGGTGTAGATACGGTGGCGCCTACCGCGTCGATTACTATCGACAACGTTACGTCGGATAACGTGATTAACGCTGCTGAATCGGGTCAGACGATTGCAGTGACGGGCAAAGTCGGCAATGAAGTGAAAGCCGGTGATGCGGTGACGGTAAAAGTCGGT
>NZ_LXFV01000026.1 GCF_002847345.1 Pectobacterium peruviense | reverse complement strand
TCATCTTGGGTTGCAAAAATAGTAATTGCATTATCTCAAGTTGCATCTATTCGTTACCTTTTGGATATGATGGGGGAAAAAGGATATGCTGCATTTGTTCTTCTGTCGGGACTTTTGGTTTGGGGCGGTATAGCTGATTTTGGTATAGGTAGTAGTCTCCAAAATTATATTTCAGAGTCAAGAGCAAGAGGTGAAAATTATAATCAATATATAAAAGCATCTTTTGATATTGTGTTTTTAGGGATGTTGTTTTTAGTTCTTATACTCTATGTATCATCTGATTTCTTATCTGGTATATATTTATCTAATTTCTCCTATTTAGAAATAGGTAATAAAGGTAATGTTTTCTTTGTTGCGAGTGTAATATTTTGTTCTGTTGGTATCGGTAGCATCATCTGTAAAATATGGTTCGCAGAACAAGCTGGCTGGAAAGCAAATGCAGTAAATGCAGTTTCTTACTTATTTGGTTTTTTTGGAGTTTGGTTTGCCCATAAAATGCATATGGGATTAAGTGTAAAATTATCATTGGCTATAATGTTTATTCCTTTATCTTTCTTTACTATGTTTTTTTTGGTTAATAGATATCTTAAAGATATTAATGGAGATGTGAAAGTAAAGGACTATGTCGCACTTATAAAAAGAGGTCGGGGATTCTTCTTTTTCGCTCTTTTATCTGTCCTTGTATTGCAAGCTGATTATATTGTTATGTCTCAGAAGCTATCCGCATCTGACATTGTCGTGTATTCTGTGTTAATGAAAATTTTTTCTTTGCTATTTTTTATCTACAGCGCTGTTTTGCAAGCGCTATGGCCTGTATGTGCTGAGTTGTGTGTGGGGAAAAATTGGGAGAGGTTAAATAAAATAGTAATAATAAACATAATCCTTGGCTCTGTTTTTATTTTTTTATTTACTTTTTTTATCTTTCTTATTAAAGATGAAATAATACCATTTATTTCTACTAAAATAGATTTAAATATAAATTACTCTGTTTTTTTAATGTTTGGTGCTTATTTTATAATTCGAGTTTGGTGTGATACGTTTGCTATGCTTTTACAAAGTATGAATTATCTGAAACCACTGCTTTATCTCGTACCTATTCAAGTGGTGGTAGGTTTTAGCGCGCAATGGTTTTTTACTGAAAAATATGGAATTGTAGGGATGCTTTTAGGACTTTCATTATCTTTCATTGCCACTGTTGTTTGGGGGCTTCCATATTTTTATTGCAAGTTAATTAAGGCTAAATAAGATGAAAATTTCATTTTGCATCCCAACGTATAATCGATGTGATGTTCTGGGGGAGTTAATAAATAGTATAAGCATCCAAGAGGGGCATTCATTTGATATAGAGATATGTATCTCCGATAATGCTTCAACTGACGGAACCACTGAATCAATAGAAAGATGGAAAGATATGTATGGGATTCAGATTGTCTATAAGAAAAATGAAAAAAATATTGGTCCTGATAGGAATTATTTATCGGCAGTCTCCTTAGCTTCAGGAGATTACTGTTGGTTACTGGGAAGTGACGATATATTATCTTCTGATGCGCTTCAGCAATTAGAAATTTTTATTTCGAAAGAATGTGATTTATATCTATGCAATCGAAAAGAGTTTGATGTAGATATGAAGAACATAAAGTTTGAACATCGAGAGTGGTTGAGTTCTGATAGTGCTGTTTTTTCATTTGAAAATAAAAAAGACTATATAGATTATTTCAAGAAGTGCCGAACATTAGGTGGTGTCTTCAGTTATCTAAGTTCTTTAATCGTAAAAAGAGATAAATGGAACGCAGTTTTTTTTGACGAAGATTATATTGGTTCAGCATATGCACATGTTTATGTTGTATTATCAATGATAAAAAATTCTGATTTATTTAAGTTGCAATATATTTCTCAGCCTTTAGCTTGGTGCCGGGGGGGGAATGACACATTTTTAGAGAATGGACTTGCAAAAAGAATAGAAATTGATTTAACCGGATATGTCAATCTTGCATATGATTTCTATGAAAATCAAGGTGTCAGGCATGAGTTTTTGAGCGTGCTGCTGAGAGAACGCCCTTGGTTTTATAGTTCATTGATTGTGGGCCATTCTGGTTCAGAAAGTGTAAAAGAGAGTGTTGCTGAGTGTTATAGAAAAATGGGAAAAAGAAAAATTTTCACTCAGCTTTTTTTTAAATTTGGGACTCTGGGTTTTTATGCCTACAAACTTCCATTTATTCAGAAAAAAGTAGCTCCGTTAATTAAATCTGTTAGATAGTGAAATTTCTCGTTGTCTTACTTTTTTTTGTACCCGAACGGAAACGTATTTTATGTTTTTTTCGATGTAAAAGGAAATGAAATGATTTTCCCTGTTATTATGGCTGGCGGTTCAGGAACTCGTTTATGGCCACTCTCTCGTACTCAATATCCTAAACAGCTAATTGCGTTATGTGGCGATGAGACAATGCTCAAAGCAACGATAAAACGTCTGAAGCAGTTAAAGGCAGAGAAGCCATTAGTTATTTGCAACGAAGAGCACCGATTTATAGTCGCAGAGCAACTCAGAGAGCTGAACACGAGTGGAAAAATAGTATTGGAGCCAATAGGTCGTAATACTGCACCAGCTATTGCTGTGGCAGCGTTGCTATCGATGAGAGAAACACCTACACATGATCCTATATTGTTAGTATTGGCCGCAGATCATGTAATTCAAAATGAATCGGCTTTTACTGATGCTGTTAAGCTGGCAGAGCCATTAGCCGCTTTAGGAAAATTAATTACTTTTGGAATTGTACCAACTGAAGCACATACAGGATATGGCTATATCCGCCGTGGTATTAGCGCTGATGGAATAGCATTTCCTGTTGACTGTTTTGTTGAAAAACCTAATCTAAGTACAGCCGAGGAATATTTTTCATCGGGCGACTACTATTGGAACAGTGGAATGTTTATGTTTAAGGCAAGTTCTTACCTTAAATCGCTCCAGGAACATCGACCAGATATTTTCGCTGCCTGTGAACAGGCTTGCGCTGATTCCAGTGAAGATCTAGATTTTACACGTCTTAATGAAATAGCCTTTACTCGTTGCCCAGATGATTCTGTCGACTATGCCGTCATGGAGAAAACCAGTGATGCGGTCGTTATTCCATTGGCTGCTGGATGGAGTGATGTCGGCTCATGGTCATCGCTATGGGACATTTTAGAAAAGGACGAATCGGGTAACGTTAATATTGGTGAGGTAATCGCGCTCGATAGCCATAATAACTATATCTCTTCTGACTCGGCATTGGTTGCAACAATCGGCATTAATGATGTTGTCATTGTTAATACCGGAGATGCGCTTTTGGTCGCCGCTAAAGATAGATCGCAAGATGTAAAAAAAGTGGTCGATCGGCTGAAAGAAAGTAATCTCCATCACTACCGTGAACACCATGAGTCATTTCGTCCTTGGGGTAAAATTAGCAATATTGATTCTGGCGATCATTACCAGGTAAAAAAAATAATCGTTCACCCTGGGCATGGCCTCTCTCTGCAACAACATTTCCATCGGGCAGAGCATTGGGTTGTGTTAGTGGGCACGGCCAAAGTCAATATTGATGAAAAAGAGTTTTTCCTTTCAGAAAATCAATCTACGTTTATTCCGCCTGGGGCTGTTCATACTTTAGAAAACCCTGGCGTTATTGATCTTGTAATGATTGAGGTACGTTCAGGACACTATTTGGCTGACGATGACATCGTCAGACTGCAAGATCGATACGGCAGAATATAAAAGGTATTATTGATGTCTACGCTCACCTGTTTTAAAGCCTATGATATTCGGGGTCGTCTGGGCGACGAACTTAATGAAGATATTGCTTACCGGATTGGTCGGGCTTATGGTCAGTTTACAAGAGCCAAAAATGTTGTTGTTGGCGGTGATGTCAGGCTAACCAGCGAGAGTTTGAAATTAGCGTTGTCCGATGGCCTACGGGATGCAGGAACAAACGTATTAGATATCGGATTAGTCGGTACAGAAGAGATCTATTTCGCGACACATCATCTGGGGATTGACGGAGGCATTGAAGTCACCGCAAGCCATAACCCAATTGATTACAACGGTATGAAATTGGTTTGCAAAGGTGCTAAGCCAATTAGTGGTGATTCGGGATTGCGCGATATTCAGGTATTGGCAGAGAACAATGTTTTTACCCCGATACTTGCCGAAGAGAAAGGTGAATACACAAAGATTTCTGTGCTTGATGATTATGTTCAGCATTTAATGACCTATATAGAGCCTGCGAATTTTAAACCGTTAAAGCTAGTCATCAACAGCGGTAATGGTGCGGCAGGACACGTTATTGATGCGCTGGAAGCACGCTTCAACCAATTAAATATTCCCGTCACTTTTATCAAAGTACACCATCAGCCCGATGGCTCTTTCCCTAATGGTATCCCTAATCCGCTCTTACCAGAGTGTCGAAAAGATACCTCTGATGCGGTTATTGCCCATTCGGCTGATATAGGGATTGCCTTTGATGGCGATTTTGATCGGTGTTTCTTGTTCAATCATCTCGGTGAGTTTATTGAGGGATACTATATTGTTGGTTTATTGGCCGAGGCTTTTCTCCAAAAAGAGCCCGGTGCCAAAATCATTCATGATCCTCGGCTGAGCTGGAATACCATTGATATCGTTAATTCCTGCCAAGGCAAACCGGTTATGTCAAAAACAGGACATGCCTTTATCAAGGAACGGATGCGGCAAGAAGATGCCGTCTACGGCGGAGAAATGAGCGCTCATCATTATTTCCGCTCATTTGCGTACTGTGATTCTGGAATGATCCCCTGGTTATTGGTCGCTGAATTGCTTTGTGTAAAAAATAAAAGCCTGCGCGATTTGGTGAGTGAAAGGATGCAGGCTTATCCGGCATCTGGAGAAATTAACTCCATATTAAGCGAACCTGCTAAGGCGATAGAGCGAGTGAAAGCGACTTACTTGCCGAAAGCGTTATCTATTGATGAGACCGATGGTATCAGTTTAGAATTTGAAAACTGGCGTTTCAACCTTCGTTCTTCTAATACAGAATCAGTTGTTCGCTTAAATGTAGAATCAAAGTCAGACAAAGCGTTAATGATTAAAGAGACGCAAGGTATTTTATATCTACTTAATAAATATATTTAGGTGTGGAATTTCATTGCTATAATTAAATTAAAAAACGTTGGTAGATATGAATGTTTTATACAGAAAAAGCAGTGGTAGTCTTGCTATAAGTAGAGGATATCGTGTTCACAAAGATGTGGTGGTATCTAATTTAATCGGGTTGGCGGTTTTTTCCACGTTTTTGCCATTTAAAATATATCCATTTTTCTATTTAATTGCTTGCATTTCTCTTATGGGGGCGCTAAGAAATAAAACTTACCTCTACAATATTTTTCTGTTCCTTTTTTGTTGTGTCTCTGGCGTTGTTTTTTTATTGCATCCTATAGATGATGATACGATTTCAGCATTAATTAAACTTTATCTTAATGCTATTTTACTGTTTTTTTTATCTATATCTGAAAGGAAAGTTTCGGGAGGTTTTAATTCGTTAAAGACAATTGAATTATACTTGCGATTTATAATGTTACTTTGTTTTATTCAGATTCTTACTTTGCAATTGATTTCTGGCGGGATATCTATAACGGCTGGAGATTCTTATTCAGCTGGTCAGATATTTGACAGTGATTTTGCTTTATTTGGTGGTGGTGATAAAAATATGTTTGGCGCAAAAGTTGCGTTATTTGGATATTTACATTATGTATTATATTCTATTATATATAGGAAATATCATTTTTTATATGCAGGGTTAACTGTTTTGACTGCTCTTCTCAGTTTATCAAGAACGTCTTTTATATTTATACTTATTGCTATTTTTGTTTTTTATTTCTTAAAAAAAGATAGGCCTTTTGCAAAGATTTTTTTTGTGCTAACAACTATAATTATTGTTTTCTTTGCGATGCCTTATATTTTAGATTACATTAGGATTTCATCAATAACAAGCTTTGAAAGAAATGATGGCATGTCCATTAGGCTTTTATATTGGATTTCTGTTTTTAAAGAGTATGATGAGATTGGCTTTTTGGGACAGGGTATCCTTTCTGCAAGGCAATTTTTACCGAGGTTTAGTGAATATTATAATGGAGAGCCAAATGTCCATAATTTATTCCTTAATACATACTTAGATATCGGTTTTTTAGGTTTTGTTTTATATCTTTCATTCTTTTTCTCTCTTTTTATTAATATGAGAAAAAAAGATAGTAAGTTAACGTTGATTGTTTTTTTACCATTATTGTTAATGATAAATACATTATATACTGCTTATGATAGTGAGCCTTGGGCATATTATATATTATCAATATTAATTATCAGATCTAAGCAGTTAGTTTCACCGTTGGAACGTAAATGTTAAATCTATTGCTTAAATTAAGTTTATTATTTTTTACATCACGTTATGGTTTTTATTTATAAGTAAATGACACTGTTTGATTTTTAAGGCGCTTGTTTTTTTACACAAGCGCCTTGTGCCTTGTGACGACATGAGGAAAGTATCAGATAAAATCACCAATTTTTCTATATGACCGTTAATAGTGATTGTTAATATCTAATTATTCCTTTAAGCCTTTGCTCCCAATTAGAGCATTTTATACTGATTCTTTCTATTTTTTCACACGACAATGAAGAGTATTGAGGCCGATATGCTGGGGTAGGATATTGCTCAGCTGTTATCGCCGTTAACTGTGGGAGTTTATCGATAACGCCTTGCTGTTTTGCCATTTCAAAAATGGTTTTTGCAAATTCATACCAGCTAACTTCTTTATCACCGCAATAGTGATAAATTCCACATTCCGCATTTTTCTCAATAAGAGAAATAATCGCCTGCGCTAAATCCCCTGCATAAGTTGGACATCCCTTTTGATCGGCAACGATACTTAATGTGTCACGTTCTTTTGCCAACCTCAGCATCGTCTTAACGAAATTATTACCGTATTCACTGAACACCCAAGCGGTACGAACGATGATGGCGTCGGGGGCTGCTTTCGTTACGGCCTGCTCGCCAGCTAACTTTGTTTTACCGTATACACTTAAGGGATTGGTAGTACTGGATTCAAGATAAGGCGTCGTGGCATTTCCATCAAAGACATAATCCGTCGAAACGTGGACTAATCGGATCCCCTTTTCATGTGCTACGGTAGCCAAATTATGGGGACCTGTGGCATTTATCTTTTCTGCTAATACTGATTCTGATTCCGCTTTATCAACGGCGGTATAGGCTGCCGCATTAACAATCGCGTTTGGTTGATAACGTGCTATAGCCGCTTCAATCTGCGTTAAATCAGTGATATCAAGTTCGCTAGCATCCGTTGACCATATTTGCCAGTGGGCGGGAAGACGATCCTGAAAGCAGCGACCCAATTGCCCATTTGCACCCGTCAGTAATATTTTCATTTTGCTAGATCCTTGAATAACTTTCCTACTTTGTCTTTCTCGGATAACTGTGGGGTTGATATTGGCCATTCGATACCAAGATCAGGATCGTTCCATAATAGGCAACCCTCATCGCTAGGATCATAATAATCTGTACACTTGTACTCGAAATCTGCGATATCTGAGAGGACAACAAAACCATGTGCTAGCCCCGGAGGGAGCCAAAATTGAGTTTTGTTCTCTTCAGAGAGGAGTGCTCCATACCATTTCCCATAGGTAGGAGAATCTTGACGAATATCTACTGCAACATCAAAAACTTCGCCACGTACAACGCGGACAAGTTTCCCCTGCGGGTTTGTTTTCTGGAAATGCAGACCTCGTAATACACCTTTACTTGAGCGGGAATGATTATCCTGGACAAAGTCTACATCGATATCCAGCATCTCCTGATAACGTCTCTTTTCAAACGTTTCCAGAAAAAAACCTCGTGCATCACCGAATACCTTCGGCTGAATAATTTTTGCGCCGTGAACAGCAGTATTAATGATTTGCATATTATTTTTCTGCGATGAGTTGGGTTAAATATTGTCCGTAAGACGTTTTGAGCATCACTTTTGCTTCATCGGCAACTTGCTGTTTAGATAGCCACCCTTTGCGAAATGCAATCTCTTCCAGGCAGGCAACCTTCAGTCCCTGACGCTTTTCGATGGTGTGAATAAATTGTGAGGCTTCAATCAGACTGTCGTGTGTGCCGGTATCTAGCCATGCGAAACCTCTGCCCAGCAGCTCGACATCCAGTCTGTTTTGTTCAAGATACATTTGGTTCAGAGTGGTAATTTCTAACTCGCCGCGGTGCGACGGTTTTACCTGCTTCGCCATTTCAACGACATTTCTGTCATAGAAATAGAGCCCAGTAACGGCCCAGTTAGACTTTGGTTTAATCGGTTTTTCTTCTATCGATAACGCTCTGAAATCCTGATCAAATTCGACAACGCCAAACCGCTCGGCGTCGGTGACTTGATAACCGAAGATTGTTGCCCCTTCTTCTTTAGCTGCAACGGCTTCAAGTTTTTTACCAAAGCTCTGACCGAAATAAATATTATCACCGAGTACCAGCGCACAGCGTTCCCCATTGATAAATTCTTCACCGATGATAAAGGCCTGAGCAAGTCCATCAGGGCTAGGTTGAATCGCGTAGCTAAGTTCGATGCCAAAACGGCTACCGTCCCCCAGAAGACGCTGAAATGCTGGCATATCCTCAGGCGTAGTGATAATCAATATTTCACGGATACCAGCGAGCATAAGAACCGAAATAGGATAATAAACCATCGGCTTATCATAGATCGGCAGTAACTGTTTGGAAATTCCGCGAGTAATTGGATACAACCGAGTACCACTTCCCCCCGCGAGCACGATCCCTTTCATCAACTAGTCCACCCTTTGTCTTTATTTCATTAAAAATATCTTTGAATAGTCGATCCATTATATCACTCTGCTCCACCAGAATTGTCTGATGTATCAGAAAAAGTCGATGCTTGAGATCGCTTTGTGGCTGATTGGGTGTAATCTTAGTGTCATGCGTGGCGTGTGGCATTACCCCCCGCAGGGTGAAAACGATCGGCCAGATCAACACAGTTAGATAAAAACCATCAGATTGAAGAGAGTCAATCCATGACATCATTAAAAGCTATTATCCCTGTAGCAGGTTTAGGGATGAATTTGTTACCGGTGACCAAGGCCATTCCTAAGGAAATGTTGCCGCTGGTTGACCGCCCTGTGATTGAGAAGATCGTCAATGAGTGCGTGAGGGCGGGGATTAAAGAAATTGTCCTGGTGACGCATGCGTCAAAAAATGCGATCGAAAACCACTTCGATACCTCGTTTGAGCTTGAATCTTTGCTGGAAGAGCGCGCTAAGCGCCAATTGTTGGCTGAAGTTCAGGCCATTTGTCCGAAAGGCGTGACGATCATGAACGTCCGCCAAGGGGAAACGCTGGGGCTGGGGCATGCCGTTTCCTGTGCTCGCCCAATCGTAGGGGATAATCCGTTTGTGGTGGTGTTACCTGATGTGGTGCTGGATGAAAGCACGGCCGATCAGACGCAGGAAAACCTGGCGCTGCTGATTTCCCGCTTTGAAGAAACTGGGCGTAGCCAAGTGCTGGTGAAACATCGCCCTTATGAGGTGTTGCCAGAGTACTCTGTTGTCGATTGTGAAAAACCGCTAGTGAACCCAGGCGATGCTGCCGCGATCACCTCAATGATTGAGAAACCCGAGGCACCATCCGAAACGGGATCCGATCTTTCTGCGGTAGGGCGCTATGTGTTAACTGCCGATGCTTGGGCATTGCTGGATAAAGCCGAACCTGGCGCATGGGGACGTATTCAGTTAACAGATGTGATTGCCGATATGATTGCGACTCAGCAGGTCGATGCGGTGCAGATGTCGGGCAAGAATTTTAACTGCGGCCGTAAATTGGGTTACGCGCAGGCATTTGTGTCTTATGGATTACGCAATCCTGAGTTTGGTGCCGAATTTAAAGAAAGTATTAAGGCGCTGCTGAAAAAGTAATATTGAGTGGTAATATGCAGTAAAACCGTAGATCGCTGAATCGTTCTGCGGTTTTTTCTTTTGCCCGCCATATGTTCATGTTGACGGGGCTTTCGCTATCAAACCAATCACTACCCACTCACGCAAAGCTGAGTTACCATGTCGACCTGTTTTTAAATTGCTTGCGAGGTCGCAGCGCGAGGCGTTGTCGCCGTTTCAGGCAGGTTATCCTTCAGACTGGAGTTGCTTTAATGTCCAAACAGCAAATTGGCGTTGTCGGTATGGCGGTGATGGGGCGCAATCTGGCGCTGAACATTGAGAGCCGTGGCTATAGCGTTTCCATCTTTAACCGTTCTTCCGATAAAACCGATGAAGTTATCGCGGAAAATCCGGGCAAAAAACTGGTGCCTTCTTACACCGTTGAAGCGTTTGTTAAATCCCTGGAAGAACCCCGCCGTATTCTGCTGATGGTGAAGGCTGGCGAAGCAACCGATAAAACCATTGAATCGCTGAAACCTTATCTGGAGAAGGGCGATATTCTGATCGATGGCGGTAATACCTTCTATAAAGATACCATTCGCCGTAACCGCGAACTGTCTGCTGAAGGGTTTAACTTCATCGGTACTGGCGTATCCGGTGGGGAAGAGGGGGCGCTGAAAGGGCCTTCTATCATGCCGGGTGGTCAGAAAGAAGCCTATGAACTGGTCGCGCCGATTCTGGAGCAGATTGCCGCACGTGCGGACGGCGAGGCCTGTGTGACCTACATTGGCGCTGATGGCGCAGGTCACTATGTCAAGATGGTGCATAACGGCATTGAATACGGCGATATGCAGCTTATTGCTGAAGCCTATGCATTGCTCAAGCAGGCGCTGAATCTGGACAACGACGAGCTTGCTACCACATTCTCTGAGTGGAACAAAGGCGAGTTAAGCAGCTACCTGATTGAAATCACGGCCGATATCTTCAAGAAAAAAGATGAAGAAGGTAAATATCTGGTTGACGTGATTCTGGATGAAGCCGCTAACAAAGGTACCGGTAAATGGACCAGCCAAAGCTCTCTGGATCTGGGCGAACCGCTGTCTCTGATCACGGAATCTGTTTTTGCCCGCTACCTTTCTTCACTGAAAGATCAGCGTGTTGCGGCATCTAAGGTGCTGACGGGCCCGACGACTCAGCCATTTGGTGGTGATAAAGCCGAGTTTGTTGAGAAAGTACGTCGTGCGCTGTACTTAGGCAAAATCGTTTCTTATGCTCAGGGCTTCTCACAGCTGAAAGCGGCATCAGACGAAAACAGCTGGGATCTGAACTACGGTGAAATCGCCAAAATTTTCCGCGCGGGTTGCATCATTCGTGCACAGTTCCTGCAAAAAATCACCGATGCGTACGATCAGAAGGCGGATATCGCTAATCTGCTGCTGGCGCCTTACTTCAAGAAAGTGGCGGATGAATACCAGCAAGCACTGCGCGATGTCGTCTCTTACGCCGTTCAGCAGGGTATCCCGACGCCAACCTTCTCAGCGGCAATTGCCTATTACGACAGCTACCGCTCAGCCGTGCTGCCAGCTAACCTGATTCAGGCTCAGCGCGACTATTTCGGCGCGCATACCTACAAGCGTACAGATAAAGAAGGTGTATTCCATACCGAATGGTTGGAATAATCATTTCTTATGCTTAGGTAATGCGGTTTGTTAATAAAACGCCAGATTAGGAAATATCTGGCGTTTTATTATATTGGTGAATCAATGGATTGATATCGCTAAGATATTTATGACTTTTTTTCTGGAATACTGTAAATTTCATTAAAGAAATCTGCTTTTTTACCGAGATCATTGCTGTTTATTACATCGGGATCTTGCTATTTTTAACGGTGTTGCAAAAATTGAGTTGTAGTTTTGCTTTCTGGTATTGCTTATCAGAGGTGGTAGCCTCTCAAAAATGCTTTGCGTGATAGAGAATTTTATCGCCATTGGATTGAACGCATTGCTGGGAGGATCCCGGTAACGGTCGGTAACGGGCTAAATAGAGATGTTTGCTGTTGTGCTGACTAGAATGAAGGACGGGGTATGGTCTTTTTGACGGTACTCCACCCTGAAGTACTTCATGTTAAAAAGGAAATCGTAATGAAGAAAACGTTAATCGCGCTGGCCGCTGTTCTGGCTATGTCGTCAAGTGTGTATGCAGCTGGTCCTGCTGGTGCTGCTGCCGCTGGTAGTGCTGGTGCTGGTGCGGGTGCTGCTGCAGGTACTACGGCACTGATTGCAGTGGGTGTTACTGCCGCTGTTGCTGTTGGTGTTGCTGTTGCTGTTGCTAGCAATGACGATAACAACAGCACGGGTACGACAACGACGACGGGCACCCGTTAATTTTATATCTACTCTAAGGCCACTTCGGTGGCCTTTCTTTTTCCAGGCTGCGCTGTTCAACGAGAACTGCATTTCATGACAAAAATAAAACGAATGGCAAAGGTACGTTCGCTGATTGCCATACCTCTTTTATCGATTGTGTTGACTGGCTGTTCCCAAAATGTGGAGCAGGTGGGGAAAACGTTCAAACTGGCGTTTTTTGGTCAGGATGACACCCATGTGACGGCCAAACGGGTTTCCGATACACCCTATGCGTCGGCCTATCTAAAAGTGGGAGAGGCGCCACAGGCGTTTGTCATTCTCGTTTTTGCCGAACAGAACCAATTGAAATGGATTGGGGCTGATAAAAATATAATATCGACCCAACATGGTCGTTTAGTGAAAACGCAGGGCTTTGGCGAAGACATTACCTATGTGGATAACCTGCAACAGGATCCGCTGACATTAGGTCTATTGAAGACATCAACGCCAATGACATGGCAAAGCCGTGTTGAGTGGTCTCAGGTCTTCCGCGGTGGGTACGATACCCGGTCCGTTTTTCAGGCCCGTGGCAAAGAAACAGTAAAAATTCTGGATACCTCGCGTGAGCTGTTGCGCTTTGATGAACAGGTTACCGTCCCCGCCTTGAATAAATCTTACACCAATAGCTACTGGCTCGATCCGATTAACGGAAGTGTGATTCAAAGCCAGCAGTATATGGGGCCGGATATGGCATTGGTAACATTCACCGTATTAAAACCCTACGTACAATAAGGGGCTGCAATGTTGGCACTCAATCGTATCGCTACCTTGTTGCTGCTGGTTTCCGGTGTCGCGACGTCTGCACAGCTCACTGTGAAATCGCCTCAAGAGACGATCGCCGTTGTTAAACTGGACGACGGTACGCGTCTTGAAAAGTTTTATGAGCAGGTTTCCTGGCCACAGAACATCAACTGGCGAACCGCGCTTATTTCTGATTTCGCGACGACACAGAAAGTTCGTGTACAGGGCGATGTCTTAATGCAAAAACTGGCTGAGCTGGAAACGCGCTGGCGTAACTCCGGTGATGGCGATCTGGCGATCTCCGCCTGGCTTCTGAGAAAAGCCCTTAACCCCATTGATGTGGCCGGCCGTATCCGTACCGATCTGGATCCTGACCGCGTGCGTGTTTATATAGAAAATAATCACCCTCTGGTGGGGGAATATGCACTGTATGTGGCTCCTCATGATGACAGACTGTCTCTGATCGGTTTGGTGAATACCTCCGCCGATGTGGGTGAACTGGAGACGTCGGGAAATGTTGTGCTACGTGCAGGATGGTCGGTCGAGAATTATCTCGCTGGACGGCGGCTTTTAGCGGGAGCAGATAATAGTTACGGCTATCTGATTGGGGGAAATGGCCAGTGGCGCAAGGTACCGCTAGCGCTGTGGAATCGTCAGCATATTGAACCTGCTGCGGGCGAAACGATCTTCATCGGTTTCAATCCTTCTGTTTTACCACAGGATATGTCATCACTTAACGAGCAGCTTGCTGACTACCTTGCTAACCGGATCCCACTCGAATGACCAAGAACAGAAACGTTAAACTAGGCTGTCTGTCGTTGGCGATTGGCGGCATTCTGAGTGCGCAGGCTATGGCGGCTGAAACAGAAAACAGCCGTACTGCGACGAACCCGAATCTGCGTTTTCAGCCTGCGGGTGTGTCGCAGTCTGATTTCGGTGGCACGGGCTTATTGCAAATGCCAACCGCACGCATGGCGGAAACGGGTGAATTTAGCCTTAACTACCGCGACAATGAGGAGTATCGACGTTACTCCGTGTCCCTCCAGCTCTTTGACTGGCTGGAAACAACGGTGCGTTATACCGATATCCGTACCCGACTTTATAGCGACGACGCGTCTTTCAGCGGTAATCAAACCTACAAGGACAAAGCCTTCGATCTCAAGGCTCGCTTGTGGCAGGAAAGCTACTGGATGCCGGATGTATCGCTGGGGTTGCGCGATATTGCTGGTACCGGGTTGTTCGATAGCGAATATCTGGTAGCCAGCAAGCGTATGGGGCCGTTTGATTTCACCTTGGGTATGGGGTGGGGCAATATGGCGGAGAGCGGGAATATTAAAAACCCAGCCTGTTCGCTTAAAGCCAGCTTCTGCAATCGTACTCAGAATACAGAAATCGGTCAGTTTGAGGTTAAGAATTTCTTACACGGTCCGGCGGCACTGTTTGGTGGAATTGAATATCAGACGCCATGGGATCCGCTGCGCCTGAAACTCGAGTATGACAGCAACGATTATAGTAATGAGACTGCAGATGGTGCGCGAAGCGAGAAAATCAAGCAGGATTCTCCTTTCAACATCGGAGCGGTTTACCGTGTGGGCGATATACTGGATACCACGCTGTCGTGGCAGCGGGGCAATACCCTGATGTGGGGCTTTACCCTACGTACCAACTTCAACAGTTTGAAACCAAACTATTTAGACGATGCGCCACCAGTCTATGCGCCAGTGCAGGATGGTAAAGGGACAAACTGGCAGCTCGTTTCGAAAGAGCTGAATGATAAGGCTGGCTTTAAGGACGCCGATATCTACGCGGACCAAAAGCAGGTCACCATTGTTGCCGATCAGACAAAATATCGTGATAGTGAGCAGGCCACACAGCGTGCTGCCACCGTATTGGCGAATCATGTCCCAGGTAGTCTTGATGAATATCACATTGTTCAGCGCAGCCAGCGCTTACCGATTGCCAGTACGGAAGTCGATGCCAAAGCCTTCCATCAGGTTCAACAGGCTGCTATTCCGCTTGGTCAACCTGAACCTGCTACGCATCGCAAAGAGCCGGTATCTGACGTGCGCGGTCAGCAGGTGCTGCTCGCAGAGCCCGATCGCCTGACGTATTCATTAGATCCGACGCTGGTGCAGTCTTTCGGTGGTCCTGAATCCTTCTATATGTACCAAATCGCGCTTAAAGGCAATGTGGACTACCGTCTAAGCGATCACTGGAGCGTGGGGGGAACCGCGCTGCTGAATCTGGTGAATAACTATGACAAGTTTAACTATAAATCACCGCCGGCCGATGGCGCGGCATTGCCGCGAGTCAGAACCTGGGTGCGTGAATATTCCACATCTTCCGATCTGTTATTGACCAATCTGCAATTGACCCGCAGGGATAATCCCGCGCAGGACTGGTATACGCAGGTCTACGGCGGCTATCTGGAAATGATGTATGCTGGCGTTGGCTCTGAAGTGCTGTATCGTCCGTTCGGTAAAAGCTGGGCGCTGGGGATGGATGTTAACTATGTCAAACAGCGTGACTGGAACGACATCATGAGAATGGCCGATTACGATGTGGTGACAGGTCATCTGACCGCGTATTGGGAACTGCCGTTTGTAGAAGGTGCTGTGGCGAAAGTGAGCGTAGGTCGTTATCTGGCTGGTGATAAAGGGGTCACGCTCGACTTGTCTCGCCGCTTTGACAGCGGGATTGTTGCGGGTGCCTTTGCAACCAAAACTAACGTCAGCGCCGCTGAATACGGTGAGGGGAGCTTCAGCAAGGGCTTCTACGTCTCCATACCGTTTGATCTGCTGTTCACTGAGCCTACGGTGAAACGTGGCGCGGTTGGTTGGGTACCGCTGACGCGTGACGGTGGTCAAATGCTACAGCGTCGTAGCTCGCTGTATGGCCTCACCGATCACTAATCGATCCCGTTCGTTTAGGGCGTAAATCAAGCCCGTCATGGCCAAGTGCCACGACGGGCTTTTTTGTGCGCGTTTGCTTTATCGATCAATATCGCCACTTGATAACTTATTTGAACTATTTCATTTGGTCATTGTTTGTATCTTAATCATCCAATGTTGATGATTGTGCTTCTGAGACATGATTCCGTAGTTGCTTGTAATTTAAAACGTTAATGGCAGGAATTGCGACAGATGGGGAAATTTTTAAGAGGAAGTGTGTCCTATGGGTAATGATTGAAATAGTTTCGTCATGGAAGATTCATATAGCGAAATCTATTATCTCCTGCCGCAATGGCAAAATAAAAACATAGCCATAGATGTTCATGGTAGTGCTGACAGGAGAGTGCAACCCAATGAATTTGCCTATTTCCGCTGTTATCTCGTTAGTGATGAGTTCTGCCTGGTGTCTCCCTCTGCATGCAGCCGTGCAGGATGATTCTCTTGGTATCTATCAACTTATTCAGGAGAGGATGGCGCTCATGAAAGATGTTGCGGGGTACAAAGCCCGTCAACACCTGCCGGTTGAGGATTTGAAGCAAGAGGACCGTATTTTGAGTAAGGCGCGGGAACAATCTGCTGCCGTTGGTTTATCCCCTCAGAGTACACAGCTGTTCTTTACTTCATTAATGAATGCCAGCAAAGCCATTCAGTATCGATACATGGCGGACTGGCTCGCGACACCGGAGAGCGACTGGACACCTCGTTCGCTGAACGACACGATCAGGCCCACGTTACTCACGATTGACGACCAACTTCTGATTAGTATTAAACGTTATCTCGCGAATGGTGGGCATTTTGCGCCTCAACAAGAGGCCACGTTTCTTTCTTCTATTAATGTTGAGCATCTGTCACAGAACGACAAACGCCAGATTTACGTGGCATTGAGTCACATTGAACCAGACGGCAAATAGCTGAGTGGGAGAGAAGACGATGACTTACCAATTATTGAAAGGGAGTGAGCGCGGAAACATCGCTGACGCAGCGTACCGTGAGCGCTGTAATGTTAATGAGAGCGTCAGGGTCATGTTGGTACTGCGTTTTACTACGCCAGATGATGAGTATTACACCGAACTGCACGATAGCATCGATCCACAATTTGGCGGCATCAACGCCAATAAGCCGCTGTCGCGTGCCAGTTATGCCAGAAAATTCAGCGCTGATGATGCTGATATCGAGCATGTTCGTGCGTTTGCGCGACATTATCGGCTATCTATCGAACGTGAACATCCTGCCAGCCGCACCGTCTTCTTGACGGGTACTGCAGGGCAGATAGAGCAAGCGTTTCGCGTGAGCTTAGCCCGTTATGATCACAAAAACGGGGCTTTTCGTGGGAGATCGGGAGGGATTTATCTGCCCGAATATCTACAGGGCGTGGTTATCGCCGTGCTAGGGCTTGATGAGCGTCTGGCGACGGATTGTTGCCTGCGTATGAATCGTCCGTTCTCTAATACAGAAAAGCGCCCGCTGGGCTATACGCCGCTAGAGCTGGCTGAGCATTATCACTTCCCTGAGCATGATGGCGCCGGGCAGTGCATTGGCATCATTGAACTGGGGGGCGGGTATCGCTTACCGCAGTTGGAGCACTATTTTAAACGAATGGGCGTTAATCCACCGCAGATTGTCGATGTTTGTGTGGGAGGTGCCAAGAATGCCCCAGCATCGTTGGATAGCGATAAAGAAGTGAACCCGATTGATATCGAAGTACAGATGGATATCGAGATTGCTGGCACGTTGGCACCGGCGGCCAAAATTGTGGTGTATTTTGCCCCGAATACCGATGCAGGGTTTTTAGAAGCAATCAATACCGCGATTCATGATGAGAAAAACGCACCGTCGGTTATTTCGATTAGCTGGGGCGGCAGTGAGTCGAAATGGACAGCGCAATCGTTACAGGTTTACAACCAGGCTTTTCAAACCGCCGCTGCATTAGGTATCACTGTGTGCGTGGCCTCTGGCGATCAGGGAGCGAAAGATGGCGAGCCTCACGGGCTGCATGTGAACTTTCCTGCTTCCAGCCCCTACGTTTTAGCCTGTGGCGGCACTCGGCTGCAAAAAGCAATGGAAGAAACTACCTGGCACAGCCGAGACGGCAGCGCGACGGGGGGCGGCGTCAGCCAATATTTTGCGCTTCCCGGTTGGCAGTTAGGGTTATCTCTGGCAGACAAATACGGTGGCCATCACCCTCTGCAACACCGTGGCGTACCGGATGTCAGTGGTAATGCCGACCCCGAAACGGGCTATCTGATTGAAGTCAACGGACGGGAAGGCGTGGTTGGCGGAACCAGCGCCGTCGCGCCGCTGTGGGCGGGATTGCTGGCGCGAATGCTCGCACTGACCGAGTCGGCATCGTTGTTTATTCCCCCCTTGCTGTACCGTAATCGTAATAGCTGCAAGGATATCGTGCGGGGGAATAATGGGGCGTTTGTGGCTTCAGAAGGATGGGACGCCTGTACGGGATTGGGCTCGCCCGATGGAATGAAGCTACTCAGGCTGTTGAAGCGGCTCGTTAGGCTTAACGGTGCACGAGACCATGATGGTGGTGAACGGTAGTCTGCATTCTTGGGATGGCTGGCGTAGGGGACGAATCATGCTCAGACGAGGGGATTATCGGTGATATTCATCACAGATTGCCCGACCTTGGTTTGAGTCTACGACGGTTAGCAGATATAACCCGATAAGAAGGACGTGATCGGGCTTAGGCCTGAGCGAAACCTGATACGACGCATGTGATTCAGACATGTCCGTATCAGGTTTTTTTTTGCCTGAATTCAACCCGATCGCGTGCCACCCATAACATCAGCGATGTCTTGCTGACATTATCTCGTTAAGGAAAGGAGAAAAACTGTGAAATACCGTCATCTTAAACGTTTCCCAGAGGGGTTTTTATGGGGCGCGGCGACATCGGCTTATCAGGTTGAAGGGGCATGGAATGAAGACGGCAAGGGGCCGTCGGTGATTGATGCCAGAACATCCTATCCTGAGGGCACCACGGATTTCAAAGTCGCCAGTGACCATTATCATCGCTACAAAGAAGATGTCGCACTGTTTGCCGATATTGGCTTCAAAACCTACCGTTTTTCCATCGCGTGGAGCCGCATCATCCCCGATGGCAGCGGTGAGGTAAACCCGGCAGGCATTGCGTTTTATCACAACCTTATCGATGAGCTGCTGCATTACGGTATTGAGCCGATCGTCACGATGTACCACTTCGACCTGCCGCAGGCGCTACAGGAAAAAGGTGGCTGGTACAACCGGGAAACGGTGGACGCGTTTGAACGCTTCGCCAACGTACTGTTTGATGAATACGGCGAAAAGGTGAAGTACTGGCTGACCATCAATGAACAAAACATGATGATTTTGCACGGTTCTGCATTAGGCACGTTGGATCCGACGCTGGAAAATCCTAAGCAGAATCTCTATCAGCAGAATCACAACATGCTGGTGGCTCAGGCAAAAGCAATGAATGCGCTGCATGAAAAAGTGCCCGGCGCGAAAATTGGGCCAGCACCCAACATTGCGTTGATTTATCCGGCCTCAGCGAAGCCTGAAGATGTGATGGCGGCGTTCAACTATAACGCGATCCGTAACTGGCTCTATCTGGATATGGCGGTATACGGACGTTACAACACGGCGGCCTGGCGCTATATGGAAGAAAAAGGCTATACGCCGGAGATTCTGCCCGGTGATATGGACATTCTGGCATCGGCCAAACCTGATTTCATCGCGTTTAACTACTACACCTCGCAAACGGTTGAAGCCAGCAAAGGCGACGGGTCGGATGAGATCGCTCGCGGAGGTGACCAACACCTAAAATCGGGGGAAGAGGGCGTGCACCGTGGCGCAAGCAACCCGTGGTTGCAGAAAAATGCCTTTGGCTGGGAAATCGATCCTATCGGCTTCCGCAATACCTTGCGTGAGCTGCACGATCGCTATCATTTACCGCTGATCATTACAGAAAATGGGCTGGGCGCGTTTGATACGCTGGATGAAAACGGTGAGGTTCAGGACGATTATCGCATCGACTATCTGCAACGCCACGTTGAGCAAATTCAGCTTGCGATTACCGATGGTGTGGATGTCTTCGGCTATACGCCATGGTCGGCGCTGGATCTCATTTCTACCCATCAGGGATGCTCGAAACGCTATGGTTTTATTTACGTTAACCGTGAAGAATTCGATCTGAAAGATTTGCGGCGCATCCGTAAAAAAAGTGCATACTGGTATGCTGATGTCATTAAAAACAATGGGCTGGATAGCTCAGAAGCGTAAATGATGAAAGAAGACGCCTCGACAATATGACGTTCGAGGCGTTAAACGGCAGGGAGGGTCGCAAGCCTTCCCGTGAGACAGGACGGCTGATGCGATGATCATTGAAAAAATACTGAGCAATAACGCCGTGCTGGTGCTGGCTGATGACCAACGGGAAATTGTGGCGATTGGTAAAGGTGTCGGCTTTGGCAAAAAGGTCGGCGATCCTATCGATCCGCTACGCATTGAAAGTCAATTCGTGAAGAAAAGCGACGGTATCGCGGACGTGCTATCACAACTGCTGGCGGATATTCCGCCTGACTGTCTGGCGGTCACGCAGCAGATTATTACTCTGGCGCAAAAAACGCTGCGGCTCGATGTGCAGGACACGTTGTTTCTGGCATTAAGCGACCATATCAACTTTGCAATCCAACGCCATAAGAAAGGACAGACGATCAAGAATCTGATGCTATGGGATATTCGCCAGTTCTATCGCGGTGAGTTTGCCGTTGGGTTAGAGGCGCTAGCGTTGATTCGCTCCAGATTGGATATCGATTTACCGGAGGATGAAGCAGGGTTTATTGCGCTGCATCTGGCGAATGCGACAAATAACAGCGACATGCAGAGCACGATGCAAAGCGCGGGTATCATTAAAGATATTTTGACCATTCTGAAATACGATCTCCACATCACGTTTGACGAGCACTCTCTCAATTATCAGCGTTTGATTACGCACCTGAAGTTCTTCGCGCTACGTTTGTTAAACCGGGAAACGGTGAGCCACGGTGACGACTCCATCTATCAGGGAATTACCGAACTGATGCCGCGTGCCTATGCCTGTGCGATGAAGGTGTATGAGTATGTGGAGAAGAATTACGACTGCCGGCTGACCACCGACGAAGTTATGTTTCTGACCATTCATATTAACCGTTTACAACCCTCTCCCTCTTAGCCACATCGGCCATCATGACTGACATGGCGGCGCAATAACAGGTACGGCGCGAAAGCCACGGGTAAGACCACCGGGAGTTAACATTCGTGTTACTCTGTTTAGCCGTTACGACACGAGTCTGTTATGTAACAGAATAAATTAAAATACTGTTCACTGATGCTCACATGCTTTCAGTCATAATGTTCTTTTTTCTCGCTATTCGTTAGTGAACCGCATGGGGGTCGCTATGTCAGCCTCGTCGCCGATGTTTTTGACGGTAGATGTACGTCGCTCAGGGCTACGCTTTTCCCAGCGAGTCTATATTCCACGTATTGTCGGTACGATACTGTGCTCTCTTTTTATTTCCTCGGTATTGATTGCCAAACCCGTGCCGATTCTCGCGTGGGGGCTCCTTTTTCTTAATGCCTTTGTCTGGCCTCACATTGCTTACACGCTATCCCTACGTTCGCGCGATCCTATGCGGTGTGAGAAGCGTAATTTATTGATTGATGTGGCATTTGGTGGCATCTGGATAGGATTCATGGGCGTGAATCTTTTGCCCAGCGCACTGATTGTCGCGATGGTTGGTATGAACGGTACGGCGGGTGGTGGAATCAAGCTATTTGTTCAGGGCATCGTATTACAGTGTGTGACCTGCGTGCTGGTTCTTATGTTGTTTGCTGTACCCATTTCGCTGGATACCACGCCGGTTCAGCTTTATACCTGCTTGCCGATGTTACTGATTTACCCGATTTTTTTGGGTTATGTCACCTACACGACCGCGCTAAAACTGGCAGAGCACAAGCGTATGTTGATGGAAGTCAGCATTCATGACGGTATGACCAGCCTCTATAACCGTCACCACTGGGAACGCCTGCTGAAGCACGAGTATGATATTTGCCAGCGTTATAAGCGTACCGCCACGTTAGTCCTGTTTGATATCGACCATTTTAAAGCCTTTAACGATAACTTTGGGCATAACGTCGGCGATCAGGCGATATTGCTGCTGGCGCGTGAACTGACGTCAGGTTTTCGGGAGACGGATGTGATCGGGCGATTCGGCGGCGATGAATTTGCCGTTATTTTACCGCAGACTAGCGCGGGGGATGCGTTGGACGCGGTGAACCGCATCCGAGAGAGTTTATCGCTGAAGTTCCTGAACCAGACGCCGCAGTTGGCGGTTTTTGTCAGTGTCGGGATTGCGGAGATTTCACCCACTATGGCCCAATACATTGACTGGTTAAAGGCGGCAGATATGGCGCTTTATCGGGCAAAAAATAAAGGTCGTCGCCGAACCGAAGTGGCATGAATACACAAGATAGCCGATTGATATTTTGATGTGTTCTGGGTAAAAGACAAAAAAGCCCTTATTGCCATTGCTATGGTGATAAGGGCTTTATCTTATTATAAGACTACTTATTATAAGGCGAGGAATAACGTATTAATGGGGTAATGCTTCTTTTGGATGCAGCCCTAAGTTACCCGGAGACGGTTCGCCTTTCACTTCGCCGAGATACAGACCGATCTGAGCGCGGAATGATTCTACCGCAGCACGATCGCTCATGAAGTCGGCAAAGGCTTGCGGACTGGTGTTCTTATATTCCCAGATAGGCTTATAGCCAGCTGGTGGCGCAACGTCAGTACGAACTGACCACATATACCAGACATTGCTCTGCGTCTCTTTATCCAGCAACCAGCTCAGATACAGCTTGGCGCTTTCCGGGTGCTGAGCCTGTTTGAAAATAGCCGCACGCTGTGCCCAAGAGACAAACGGATCGTTTTTAGGCAGAACAAAACGGGAGTTGGCGTTTTGATCGGGAGCGAGCGCGCCGTCTGTAGAGAATGTCGCTGCTGATTTGCCGCTTTCAACATCGTCTGCGGGAGCCTGTGTGCCGCGTACATAAACCGGATTCTGTTCTTTGAATTTAGCGACATATTCCCAGCCGTATCTATCAACAACCTGTTTAAACCAGAACAGTACCGCGTCGTCATCATTCGGGTAGGTTAAGACAATACTGCCTTTCAGATCGGGACGCAGATAGTCATTAGCTTCTGTCGGCCAAGCGTTTTCGGCAATCAGCTTGGTATTGACCACGTTGCTGAACGCATCGACAAACACGCCAGTCCAGGCGCCGTCTTTGTCTTTAAACGCAGGGTACACTTTATCCCAGCCGATCGGCTTGTAATTCAGTAATACGCCATCTTTCTTCCAGCGCGGGTAATCCTGAAGGGTTTGTAGCTGTACCACATCCGGCACCAGCGTCTTGGTCGCTAGCTGGTTATCAATACGTGCATCGTGGAATTTACTGTAATCCACAATGACGTTGAGTTTCATGCCCGGAAAGCGTTTTTCAAACGCTTGTTTGATGCCATCCTGCTGACCCGGTGTGTCTCCACCAGCATAGACGGTCACAATACCGCCTTCTCGAAGCGCGTTCTGATAAAGCTCATTGATCGGACGCTTATCGGCCTCTACTGCCGCATAGCTGGTCGCTGCCGCCGCCATCAGCGCCGTAAATGCGACCACCTGTTTTATTTTAAACATCGATTCCTCCTGAATGAGTGCCGATATCTACCGACACATTATTTATCCCTTAATATTGTTGGTTGGATAAGAATGCGTTGGCGATATTATTAGAATGATTATCAAATTATTTCATTTGTTTGATATTCATTATCCTGCTGAGTTAACAGTAAAATGACCTGTTGTCAGAGGGTTTTTGTATGTTATCTGGTTGTGAAAAATGTGAAACAGGAAAAAATTGAGATTTTAATTCAAAAAAAATGAATTAAATTTGAGTGTGAAAAAAAGCAAAATGAGGAAGGCGTTGTGACGATATGTAGGCCGCATGGCGACCTAAAATTGGATTGATTCAAACGGTGGGAATATTACTGTCAAATGGATCCATCAGCAGAAATGTGCACTCGGCTCGCTGGTGGCTATTTATCATGGGAACCAGACGCTGGAAGTGTTCGGTCTGGCAGTGAATGTCCAGTGCCGCTCTATCTGGCCAGGTTTCGATAAAGGTGAAATGCCCCGGATCTTTCTGGTTGATAAACAGCGCGTAGGAGATGCACAGCGGTTCCTGTCGCGTTTTCTCTACTAATTCGCGGTACAGCGGCATGACGATCTCAATGCTCTCAGGTTTAATAAAATCCTGTGCGATGACTTGAAGCATAAAACGGGTCTCCCTATATGTTGCATCCTGCTACGTAAATAGTTCCGGCTAGCCGCGCTGCTGTTTTTCGCTCTGTTCTGCGCCGTTTCCCTGCCGATAGGCTAGCGATACCATCAACGACTGCACCAGACACAGCGTGGCAGACTGTGAACGGAACGCATCAACCTGCGCTTCCTTCACCACAAAACAAACGTCGCTGAGCGTTGCCAGCGGACTGATTTGGCTGTCGGTAATCACAATTTGTCGCGCACCAGCTTTAGCCGCCATTTCGCTGACCATCACGGTTTCCTGTGAATAGGGTGAGAAACTGATGGAGACCACCACATCGCGCGAGTTAACGCGGCTGAGTTGTTCGCGAAACATGCCACCCAGACCGTTGACCAGAATCGCACTGCTTTCCAGATGGCTGAGTGCATAGGTGAGGTAGGTCGCGACGCTGAACGAGCGCCGTAGCCCCACGATATAAATCGTGTCCGCCTGCGCCAGCAGATCGACCGCTTTTTGCAGATCCTCTTGCGGAGTGCGTGCTGCCAGCTGTTGCATCGCCTGCGCGTTTGAACGTGCAAACTCATGCAGAATATCCAGCGGCGTTTCTGGCACCGCGTCAGCTTCCATCGCTCGAAACAGCCGTGCACGGTCGGTATAGCTTGCCGTCTCCTCCACCAGATTCATACGGAATAGCTGTTTCATTTCATTGAAGCCGCTGAAATCAAAGGCGTTGGCGAAGCGGATCAACGTTGAGGGGGGAACATCCGCGCGTTCGGCGATCACCGCAACGGTATCGAACGCGATACTGTTGGTATTATCCAGCACATAGTGCGCGACCTGCTGTAACCGCTTGCTGAGCGAATCATAACGCTCACGGATCTGTTCCTGTAACTCTCTCAGGCTGGTTGCCATGGGCATATCGGGTCATCTCCCAAAGACGTATAAGACTCACATATCACAATTCTGCCCACTTCCGTCGTGCCTGTGATGATTGGCGCTTGAAACGGAACAGAAAATTCATTTCTGGATACGGCTGTTTTATCTGTACGGCATTTCTGGCGACAAACCTTTTATCGATAAGGCTATTTTCAGAGGCTGCTCGCCTGTCTTTGTGGACAGCTGGCTTCAAGTTTACATAAAAATTCGCAGCGGATCACAATAATCAACATTTATTTTATTTTTACATTAAATGGAATATTCATTTCATATACTGTAATCCGATGTCAGCCGTTTGTCTCCTCAAAACCCACAAAGGTGTAAACATGGAAACCGTATCTAACTTCGTTCAGGGGGCGATTGCCTCCAGCAACAGCCAGCGCTACGCGGCGGTGTATAACCCGGCGACGGGCGAGCAGATTCGCCAGGTTATGATGTCTGATAAGGCGGAAGTTGAGCAGGCCATTGCCAGCGCGGCGGCGGCATTCCCTGCGTGGTCGAAGCACTCTCCGCTACGCCGTGCGCGCGTTCTGTTTCGCTTCAAGGCGCTGTTGGAAGAACGAATGGATACGCTGGCTCGGCTGATTTCACAGGAACATGGCAAGGTCTATTCCGATGCCGTGGGTGAGGTGACGCGCGGGCTGGAAGTCGTTGAATTTGCCTGCGGTATTCCGCACCTACAAAAAGGTGAGCACTCGGCGAATGTTGGCACGGGTGTGGATAGCCATTCACTCATGCAGCCGCTCGGTGTGTGCGTCGGAATTACGCCGTTTAACTTCCCGGCGATGGTGCCCATGTGGATGTTCCCGATTGCACTGGCGACGGGTAATACCTTTGTGCTTAAGCCGTCGGAAAAAGATCCGTCACTCTCGCTGTTGTTGGCGCAGTTGCTGAAAGAAGCCGGTCTGCCAGATGGCGTGTTTAACGTGGTTCAGGGCGACAAAGAAGCGGTGGATGTGCTGTTGACCGACCCACGCGTGCAGGCGGTGAGTTTTGTGGGGTCGACGCCGGTGGCGGAATACATTTACCAGACTGCATCGGCGCACGGCAAACGCTGTCAGGCGCTGGGTGGAGCGAAAAATCACTGCATCCTGATGCCGGATGCTGACATGGACATGGCTGCCAGCGCGATTATGGGCGCGGCATTTGGTGCGGCGGGCGAACGCTGCATGGCGCTGTCGGTAGTGGTCGCGGTAGGTGATGACACGGCAGAAGCACTACACCAGCGTCTGAGCGCGCAGATAAAAGCGATGCGCGTTGGACCGGGTCTGGTAGACGGGCAGGAAAATGAAATGGGGCCTGTAATCAGCGCGCCGCATCGGGCGAAAATTGCCGACTATATTCAAAGTGGCGTCGATCAGGGTGCGACGCTGCGTATCGATGGTCGCACGCTGTCTGTTCAAGGGCACCCGCAAGGCTATTTTATCGGGCCAACGCTGTTTGATAACGTCACGCCAGAGATGAAAATCTATCAGGAAGAAATTTTTGGCCCAGTGTTATCTGTCGTACGCGTGCCAGATTACCAGACGGCGGTGACGCTGATTAATAACCATGAATACGGCAACGGCACGGCTATTTTTACTCGCGATGGCGAAACGGCGCGCCAGTTCTGTGAAGAAGTGCAGGTCGGCATGGTTGGCGTAAACGTACCGATTCCGGTGCCGATGGCGTTCCACAGCTTCGGCGGCTGGAAGCGCTCCATTTTTGGGCCACTCAACGTCCACGGCAACGACGGCGTGCGCTTCTACACCCGCATGAAAACCGTCACCAGCCGCTGGCCCGCCAGCGTCCGTCTGGAACACCACACCAGCAGCTTCATCATGCCCACGCTGGAGTGAGTTGAGTATCTATCAGTTAATGGGTAACAAACCGCGTGCGCTGGTTTTTCTCTTCTGGCGTTAAAAATTATGCTGAGGTTAGGGGCACCGCCGAAAGAGCGACAGGGATGTCGCGAAAGCCAGTGCCGTGCATGACAAAAACGTCTGAGACGTTTTTGAACAGCACTTGTGCTGGACCGGCAGGGTGAGCCCCGTTTATGGGGCGAGTAATCACGTCACTGGCGGTTCGGATTGCGGTGACACATACCGAAGGACCCGCGTAGCGGCATAATTTATCGCCACTAGCCTAGGTTCTCAGGGCGGCGGCGATTGAGCGCCCTGAGTCGGGCGCGTGCTATGACGTAGCATAAAAATAGCTAAATTTTTGCGCACGAAATACTCGCTGAATATACATAGTTCATTATAGAAATCAGATCCTTATTTAAGGAGTAGATCAATGGATACGTGTCGCATCACCATGGCGCAGGCGCTGGTCAGGTTTCTCAACCAGCAATACATCAGCGTAGACGGTGAAGAATCCCCCTTTGTGCAGGGTGTCATGACCATTTTTGGTCACGGTAATGTGCTGGGCATCGGCCAGGCGCTGGAGCAGGAGGCAAACCGTCTCACCGTGCATCAGGGGTGCAACGAGCAGGGAATGGCGCATATCGCCGTCGGGTTTGCTAAACAGCACAAGCGGCGGAAAATCTATGCGGTGACCTCATCGGTGGGGCCGGGAGCGGCGAATATGGTGACCGCTGCGGCGACCGCTACCGCCAACCGCATCCCGATACTGCTGCTGCCCGGCGATCTGTTTGCCTGTCGCCAGCCGGATCCGGTATTACAGCAGGTCGAGCAATACCACGATCTGTCGATTAGTACCAATGACTGCTTCAAACCGGTTTCCCGCTACTGGGATCGTATTAATCGCCCTGAACAACTGATGAGTGCGCTGATTAACGCCATGCGTGTCCTGACCGATCCGGCAGACACGGGCGCGGTAACGCTGTGCTTACCGCAGGATGTACAGGCGGAGGTCTGGGATTATCCGGCATCGTTTTTCCGCAAGCGCGTTCATCACCTCGAACGTCGTCCGCCGGATGCTGCGCGGCTGGATGATGCGGTGGCGCTAATTGCGAGAAAACGTCGTCCAATGCTGATTTGCGGCGGCGGTGTCCGTTATTCCGGCGCACATGATGCGCTGGCACAGTTTGCCGAGCAGTTTGCGATTCCCTTTGGCGAAACGCAGGCGGGCAAGGGTGCACTTGTTTCATCGCACCCGCTGAACTGTGGCGGTATTGGCGTCACGGGCGGGCTGGCGGCGAATCGGCTGGCGCAAGAGGCGGATCTGATTATCGGGGTTGGAACCCGTTTAACCGACTTTACCACGGGTTCCAAATCACTGTTTCAGAACCCAGATGTCGAATTTTTACTGCTCAACGTTGCCGAGTTTGATGCGCTAAAACTGGATGCGCTGCCCTTGATTGCTGATGCCCGTGTCGGGCTGGAAGCGTTGAGTGAACGATTGGCAACGGTGTCGTATCGTAGCGGCTGGCAGCAGGCTGTCGAACAGGCTCGTGCGGAATGGGAGCGCGAACTAGAGCGGCTGTTTACCGTGCAGGATAAGGGTGAGCTGGTGCCAGAAGTGGTAGATGGTCTGGAAGACAAGTTGGATGAATACCGCCAGATGCTGAATACCCATCTGACGCAAACGCGCGTACTGGGCATACTGAATGATGAGCTGGAGGATAACGCGATTGTGGTTGGTGCGGCTGGCTCGTTGCCGGGCGATTTACAGCGTGTGTGGCAGGTGAAAACGCCGGACAGCTATCATCTGGAGTATGGCTATTCCTGCATGGGGTACGAGATTGCGGCGGCTATTGGCGCACGCCTTGCGGCACCGCAGCAGCCTGTCTACGCGATGGTTGGCGACGGCTCCTATTTGATGCTCCACACCGAACTGCAAACGGCGGTACAGGAGGGCATCAAAATCACCGTGTTGTTGTTCGACAACGCAGGTTTTGGCTGTATCAACAACCTGCAAATGAGTCAGGGGATGGGCAGCTTCTGTACGGAAAACCGCTATCGCGATGCGGAATCGGGGCAACTGCGCGGTGCGCTCATTCCGGTGGATTTCGCCAAGAATGCGGAAAGTTACGGCTGCAAAGCGTGGCGGGTGCATGATGAGGCATCGCTCAAACTGGCGCTGGCGGAATCACGTCAGCATGCAGGCCCGGTACTGCTCGATATCAAGGTGCTGCCGAAGACCATGACGCACGGCTATGAATCCTGGTGGCGCACGGGCACGGCGCAGGTTGCGGATAATCCAGAGATTGAGTCTGCTGCCAATAGTGTGAAAGCTGCGCTCTCCCGTGCGCGGCAATATTAGGGGGCTATGCCAAGTGGCTGGTATGAGTTTTGCCGTTTCATTCCAGCCTCTGCGAAGGTTTCGGGCGTGTTAAGCATACTTATTTCCTCAGTGTGTCCACACACGCCCGACAAGGCGCGCTCAATCGCCGCAGCGCCTTGACCACTGGCTTTTCGGCGCTAATAGCGTCGCTACGCGATACCTTCGGCGTTCGTGACCGCTGTTCGGGCCGTCAGTGACGCGTTCCCAACGCGGCACTGCCTTTCGCGGCGTCCATGCCGCTCACCCGGCAGTCACGCCCACCTCAGCGCAATTTTTTACGCCGAGAAAACAGAAACAGCAAGACACTCATATGGCTTTAGATATTGTTAGCTTAGCGTCATAGTGCTGCTTAGCGCTGCTTAAGATTTCTCTCACATGTAACATTAAACTGAAATATCCATTTCATTTCAAACCACGGTTTCATTTTCCCTCCTGCTGTACGCCAGCACCTGACCGATCCGCTGATAGTCATATATATCCCCATAAACGTTCTCACCCGATGTGTGATTGTGGTTGCAGAAAACAGCGAAAATGTCATGAAAATGTTAACTGACGCGCAAAAATATAATTTTCAATTTATACAAAACTGAAATAAATGTTTTATTTTAGCTATCAGGATTTGCGGTAAAAAGTGGGTGATGGGGATGGAGAGAAGAGACTAGCCGTTAGCCCGTCACTTTATCAGTCTGGCGTTAAATACCACTCAGGTAGCAAGGGAGCATCTATGTTTAACATCGCTTTATTGGGCGCGGGTCGTATCGGTCAGGTCCACGCAGTGAACATCGCGGCACACAAAGAAACCAACCTGTACGCGGTGGTCGATCCCAACCCCGCAAATGCCACGGCGCTGGCAGAACGTTACCATACCAAAGTGCAAACTGTTGACGAGGTCATGAACGACCCAGCCGTGCACGCCGTTCTTATTGCCTCCGCGACCGACACGCACGCTGACCTGATTGAGCTGGCCGCCAAGCATGGCAAAGCCATTTTCTGTGAAAAACCGGTACATCTGGATATTGCCCGCGTTCGCGACTGCCTGACCGTCGTCAAACAGCAGAACGTGCCATTGTTTGTGGGCTTCAATCGCCGCTACGACCCGCAATTCCGACGCGTCAAAACGCTGGCTGGCGAAGGCAATATCGGCAAACCAGAATCTCTCCTGATTATCTCCCGCGATCCGTCCCCGCCGCCTGCCGAGTATGTCCGCGTTTCCGGCGGTATGTTCCGCGACATGACGATCCATGATTTCGATATGGCGCGCTTCATTATGGGCGAAGAGCCAGTGTCGGTCTTTGCACAAGGCAGCAATCTGGTCGATCCGGCGATTGGTGAGGCGGGCGATATTGATACTGCATTTATCGTGCTGAAATTTGCCTCTGGCGCGATGGCGACCATCGTTAACAGCCGCCGTTCGGGCTACGGCTACGATCAGCGCCTTGAATTGCACGGCGCGAAAGGTGTGCTCACTGCTGGCAATATTCGTGAAAACGTAGTCGAGCAGTGGACGGATGACGGTTGTCTGTCCGCGAAACCTGAATATTTCTTCCTGCAACGCTATCACGCGGCCTACGCGGCAGAGTGGCAGCACTTTGTCGATGTGCTGAATGGTCGTACGCAGCCTGAGTGCTCCGGGCTGGACGGTGAACGCGCGTTGAATCTGGCGGATAAAGCGTTTGAATCACTGGCTCAAGGCAAGGAGGTCGCCGTGTAACCGCATCGGCACAGCGCGTTTTACCTGCTTTCAACCCTACACCTATACCCATAACAGAAGCAGAGAAAAGACATATGAAAAAGATCATTAGCGTTACCGCAATCGCCATCGCACTGGGTCTGTCTGGTCTTGCTCAGGCCCAAAATGAACAAATCGTTTTCAGTACGCCGAATCTCGCTATGCCGTTTGAAGTTCACATGCAGCGCACTGCTGTCAAAGCCGCCAAAGAACTGGGCGTGAATTTGCAGGTTCTGGATGGGCAGGGTAGCTCGCCGAAGCAGGCCGCCGATTTGGAGAATGCCATCACGCGTGGTGCGCAGGGCTTCGTGGTGTCACCAAATGACGTTAATGCGGTTTCCAGCGCCGTGACCGAAATTCAGGATGCCAAGCTGCCGGTGGTGACGCTGGATCGTTCGGTGAAAACGGAAAAAGCGGTGCCGCATTTTGGTGCCAACAACTACAAAGGCGGCCAGGCTATTGCCGACTATGTTAAAACCAAGTTCCCAGATGGGGCAGAGATCATTTTGCTGACCGGTCAGCCGGGTTCTTCTTCCAACATTGAACGGACGCAGGGGATTCGCGATAGCCTGAAAGCGGGCGGTAGCAAATACCACATTGTGGCTGACCAGACGGGAAACTGGATGCGTTCTGAAGGGATGCGCATTGTGGAAAGTGTTTTTCCTTCGCTGCCTAAACGTCCGCAGGTGATCCTCTCTGCGAATGACGATATGGCGCTGGGCGCGATTGAAGCGTTACAGGGACAAGGTCTGAAACCCGGCGATGTGCTGGTGACGGGATTTGATGCCGTACCGGAAGCGCTGGCTCGCGTACGCGACGGCTGGCTTGCGGTTACCGCCGATCAGCGTCCGGGCTATGCCGTGACCACTGCATTGACGCAGTTAACCAATAACATCCGCAGTAAAGCGCCTATCACCGGGGCAGACTACCAACCGACCATGATTACCAAAGATAACCTGAACGATGCCGAGCGCATTGGCGAAGCGGGAAAATAAATCGTTTTCCACGCCATTGTTAAATCATATACCCCAAATAATTCGAGTGGCAGGAAGGCGGCAAGAGAGGGAATCCCGATGAGCTTACTCAGGTAAGTGATTCGGGTGAGTGAACGAAGCCAACGCACATGCAGCTTGAAGTATTACGGGTATAAAAGGTATTCAGCAGGCCGCATCCGTGCGGCCTTGCGGGAGGAAGGTACGCATGACGGAACCCCTACTGAACATCACCAATCTGGCAAAGAGTTTCTCTGGCGTCTGGGCGCTGAGCAATGCGCAACTGACCGTACAGCCGGGAGAAATTCACGCGCTATTGGGAGAGAACGGCGCGGGTAAATCGACGCTGTTAAAAGCGCTGGCAGGGGCGCAGCCGCAGACCAGTGGCGATATCTGGTTTGGCGGCCAGCAGCTGTTACCGCTCGAATCACCGGTTGAACGCCAAAAGCGGGGAATTATCACCATTTATCAGGAATTTAATCTGCTGCCGAATATGAGCGTGGCGGAAAACATGTTCCTAGGGCGTGAACCGCAGCGCAGTGGATTATTTGTCGACGCGCTGGCGGTCAATCGCGAGGCGAAAGCGGTACTGGATTACCTGAAATTGAATATTGCGCCGATGACGCAGGTGGCGCGTTTGAGTGTAGCGCAGCAGCAAATGGTGGAGATCGCCAGAGCGCTGACGCTGAACGCCAAACTGATTGTGATGGATGAGCCATCGGCGGCGCTGAGCGATAGCGAAGTCGACAGCCTGCACCGCGTGGTACGTGAGCTAAAAGGTCGCGGTGTGAGCGTGGTGTATGTGACGCACCGACTGCATGAAGTTTTCCAACTATGCGACCGCTTTACCGTGTTTCAGGATGGCCGCTACACCGGTTCTGGGGATGTTGCCAGCACCAACGTGCAGGAAATTATTCGCCTGATGGTGGGGCGTGACGTGGTGTTTAACCGTCGCCCGCCTTCCGAGACGCATCATCAGGATAAGCCGGTACGTCTGGCGGTGAAGGGCTTAAGCCGGGAAAAACCGCCGTTGGATGCGCACGGCATTGCGCTAAAAGATATCAGCTTTCAGGTGCATGAGGGCGAGGTGCTCGGCATTGCTGGGCTGGTCGGTGCAGGGCGCACGGAAATCGCACGCTGCCTGTTTGGTGCCGATGGGTTCTCTACCGGTGAGTTTGTGCTGGATGACGCGCCTTATCATCCGTCCACGCCGCTGCATGCGCTGTCGCAGGGTATTGCTCTGGTGCCGGAAGACCGCAAGAAAGAGGGCGCGGTACTGGGGTTATCGATCAGGGAAAATATCTCGCTCTCCAATCTCTCGTCGCTCATGCGCTGGCGCTGGTTTGTGAACACCCGTAAAGAAGACGATCTGATTGACGCCTACCGTCAGGCGCTGCACATCAAGATGGTGAATAGCGATCAAGAGGTGCGCAAGCTGTCGGGTGGTAACCAGCAAAAGGTGATTCTTGCCCGCTGTATGGCGCTGAACCCCAAGGTATTGATCGTGGATGAGCCCACGCGCGGCATTGATGTCGGCACCAAGTCCGAAGTCCATCAGGTGCTGTTCGATATGGCGAAACGGGGCGTCGCCGTGATTGTGATTTCCTCCGACCTGCCGGAAATCATGGCGATTTCCGACCGCATTATCACGCTCAGTGAAGGGCGGATCAGCGGGGAAATTCATGGCGATGACGCCACAGAAGAAAAACTGATGACGATGATGGCCATTTGCCACGACGCATTACACGCAGCATAACGGAGGTGACGCATGTCCCAGCAGCCGCTTTCTAAGACCATTACGCCGTCCAATACGCGCGGACGTTTTGACCCGATTGCCTTTTTTGAACGCTTTGGCGTGTTTATTTTCATGATTTTGCTGCTGATTTTCTTTCAGTCGCAGAACGGCAACTTTCTGTCCGAACGCAACATCACCAACATCCTTACCGAAGTGTCCATCTACGGCATCATGGCCGTAGGGATGACGTTCGTCATTTTGACTGCCGGGATCGACCTGTCCGTTGGCTCGATTCTGGCGGTATGTGCGATCACTGCCGCCTCAGTGATTAAAGGCGACAACTTCACCACCGTCGATCCCGATGCCTGGTACGGCTTGAGCTGGCTGGTCGCGTTGGGCGTCTGTCTGGCAATGGGCACTTTCATTGGTTTCCTGCATGGTTTAGGGGTGACCAAACTGCGTCTGCCACCGTTCATCGTCACGCTGGGCGGGATGACCATCTGGCGCGGATTAACGCTGGTGATGAACGACGGTGCGCCGATTGCGGGCTTTGATCCCGGCTATCGCTGGTGGGGACGGGGAGAGATCCTCGGTATTTCGGTGCCGATTTGGATCTTCGCGCTGGTCGCCTTGCTGGGCTATCTGGCGCTGCATAAAACCCGCTGGGGTCGCTTCGTCTACGCCATTGGCGGCAACACCGAAGCGGCGCGACTGGCTGGTGTGAATGTGCAGCGTGTACTGGTCAGCGTCTATGTCGTGATTGGCTGCCTGGCCGGACTGGCGGGCTTTATTCTCAGCGCCCGTCTCGGCAGCGCAGAAGCCGTCGCGGGGATCACCTTCGAACTGCGCGTCATCGCCTCGGTGGTGATTGGCGGCACCTCGCTGATGGGCGGCTATGGCCGGATCAGCGGCACGATTATCGGCTCGATCATCATGGGCATTCTGATTAACGGACTGGTGTTGATGAACGTATCGGCCTACTACCAGCAGATTATCACCGGGTTGATTATCGTGCTGGCCGTGGCGTTCGACACCTATGCCAAGAGCCGTCGCGGCGCTATCTGATCCGCGCCTGTACCGAATCTTTTTTGCACTGAGGTGGATATGAAGGATGTACGCATTGGGTTAATCGGCACTGGCTACATCGGGCGTGCGCATGCTATCGCCTACGCGCAGGCACCGACGGTCTTCCCGCTGAAAGGGAATCTGGTGAAAGCCATGCTGGCGGAAGTGTCGCCGGAACTAGCGGCTAAACGGGCGCAGGAGTTCGGTTTTCAGCGTTCAACCGGTGACTGGCGTGAACTGGTGGCCGATCCCGACATTGATGTGGTGGATATCTGTGCGCCGAACTTTCTGCATAAGACGATGGCGATGGCGGCCATCCAGCACGGTAAGCATGTTTACTCAGAAAAACCGCTGGCGCTGAACGCGCGTGATGCCAGAGAAATGGTTGATGCTGCACAGCGGGCGGGCGTGAAAACGCTGGTGGGCTTCAACTACATGAAGAACCCGACCTCACAGCTTGCCAAAGAGATTATTGCCAGCGGAGAAATTGGCGAGGTAGTGCATTTTTACGGCACGCACAATGAGGATTATCTGGCCGATCCTAACAAACCTGCAGACTGGCACTGCTTTAAAGAAACGGCAGGGCTAGGGGCGTTGGGGGATCTGGCGGCGCACATCGTCAACATGGCGCAGTATCTGGTTGGCGATATCGCCAGCGTCTGTGGCGATCTGCAAACGGTAATTGCGCAGCGTCCGACGGCATCGGGCAGCAGCGAATGGGTACAGGTGGAGAATGAAGATCAGGCGCATGCCATGGTGCGGTTTGCTAGCGGCGCGCGCGGCGTGATTGAAACTTCGCGTATCGCCTGTGGGCGAAAAATGGGTCTGACCTACGTGGTGACCGGCACCAAAGGCTCGCTGAGTTTCACGCAGGAACGCATGGCGGAGCTGAAGCTGTATCGGCATGACGAGCCGGAAAATCGGCAGGGATTTAAAACGCTGCTGACCGGGCCACAACACCCGGATTACGCGGCCTTCTGTGCCAGCGCCGGACACGGTATTGGATTTAACGATCAGAAAACGGTGGAAGTGCGCGATCTGATCGATGGTATTGCGGCCGACGTACCCCTATGGCCGGATTTCGAAGAGGGCTGGAAAGTATCGCGAGTTCTGGATGCGATAGTGCAGTCACACGAAACGGCGCGCTGGGTGAACGTGGACGAGGTGGGCTAATTAAGGCTTTTTTTACGCGACTTTTTTACAGGGCTTGCTGCTATGAGTAAGGAAAAGACGTTTGATGTGATTTGCATGGGGCGCGTTGCTGTCGATCTGTACGGGCAGCAAATCGGCGCGCGTCTGGAAGATATGGGCAGTTTTGCCAAGTATCTGGGCGGGTCGTCCGGCAACGTGGCTTACGGTACGGCGCGGCAGGGGTTACGTTCTTCCATGCTAGCGCGGGTGGGCGACGAGCATATGGGGCGTTTCCTGCGCGAAGAGCTGAATCAGGTCGGCTGTGACACCAGCCATTTGATTACCGATAAGGAACGCCTGACGGCGCTGGTGCTGTTGGGCATTAAAGATCGCGATACCTTTCCGCTGATTTTCTACCGCGACAACTGCGCTGATATGGCGATTTCGTCGGAGGATTTCACCGAAGATTACATCGCATCGTCCCGCTGTCTGGCGATTACCGGCACGCATCTCTCTCACCCTAACACGCGTGCCGCGGTGCTGACGGCGCTGCAATATGCACGGCGCAACGGGGTGAAGACGGCGCTGGATATTGACTACCGTCCGGTGCTGTGGGGACTGACGTCGCTGGGCGATGGCGAAACCCGTTTTGTTGAAGCGCAGGCAGTCACGGCGCAGTTGCAGCAGGTGCTGTCGCTGTTCGACGTGATTGTCGGCACCGAAGAGGAATTCCACATTGCTGGCGGCAGCACGGATACCTTGCAAGCGCTGCGCACGGTACGGCAGCATACGCAGGCAGAGCTGGTGTGTAAACGTGGAGCGCTGGGCTGTTCGGTGTTTAGCGATGCCATTCCCGACCATCTGGATAAAGGCATCACGATCAAAGGGGTACGCGTGGATGTTCTCAACGTGCTGGGCGCGGGCGATGCGTTTATGTCCGGCCTGCTGCGCGGCTATCTCAACGGTGAAGGTTGGGAGAAAGCCTGTGCTTACGCCAATGCCTGTGGTGCGCTGGTGGTATCACGCCACGGCTGCGCGCCAGCAATGCCAAGCAAGATCGAACTGGATAACTATTTAGCCCGTGCGGCGAGCGTTCCGCGTCCCGATCTGGATGAAGAGCTTAACCATCTACATCGCGTTACGACACGCCGTAAACAGTGGAATGAACTGTGCGTGATTGCGTTCGATCACCGCAGTCAACTGGAAGACATGGCGCTGAACTGCGGCACGGAAATCAGTCGTATTCCGGCGCTGAAGATGCTGATTTTGCGTGCCAGCTATTATGCGGCTCAGCAGGCGGGGCTGGAGGGCAAAGCGGGTCTGCTGTGTGACGGCACGTTCGGTCAGGATGCGCTGAATGATATCACCGGAAAAGGCTGGTGGATTGGTCGACCGATTGAACTGCCGGGTTCGCGCCCCTTAATCATGGAGCGGGGCAACATCGGCTCACAGCTGGTGAGCTGGCCGCTGGAGCACGTGGTGAAATGTTTGGTGTTCTTCCACCCGGAAGATGCCCACGCGCTGCGGCGCGAGCAGGAAATGAAGGTGATGGAGGTCTATCAGGCCTGCCGTCAATCCGGCCATGAACTGCTGCTCGAAGTTATTCTTCCCGCAGGGATGGCGCACAGCGATGCGCTTTATCTACGCGCCATTCAGCGCTTCTATAACCTCGGCGTGCGGCCAGACTGGTGGAAACTGCCACCGCTGTCCGCCGAAGGCTGGGAGCAACTCACGCCTCTGTTGGCACAGCGCGATCCTTACTGTCGCGGCGTGGTCATCCTTGGGCTGGATGCGCCGCTGGAAACATTGCAACAAGGCTTTAGCGCCGCCGTCAATTTCCCGATCGTGAAAGGGTTTGCCGTCGGGCGCACCCTGTTTGCCCAGCCTGCGCAAAAGTGGCTGCGCAATGAGATCGATGACGCCGAATTGATTGAGCAAGTTAAACATAACTACCTGCAACTGATCGCCGTCTGGCGTCAGCGCGGTTAACCCGTTTCTATGTGATCGAATAAAGGGAAAATAACATGACTGTTCAACTTGGTATAAATCCACTCACCTGGACAAATGACGATCTGCCTTCTCTGGGCGCGGACACGCCGCTGGAAACCTGTTTGACTGAAGGGCGGCAGGCGGGTTTCGCTGGTTTTGAATTAGGCAACAAGTTCCCACGTCAGGCCAGCGTACTGGGGCCGATCCTGCAAGCGCACGACTTGCGCTTAGTTTCCGGCTGGTATTCCGGTGAACTACTGACCCGCTCGGTTGAAGAAGAGATCGAAGCGGTGCAGGGGCATCTGGCGCTATTGCGGGATCTCGGCGCGACGGTGCTGGTGTTTGCAGAAGTGACGGGCGCGATTCACGGCGACCAGCAGAAACCGGTTCATCTGCGTCCGCGTTTCCCAGAAGAACGCTGGCCTGAATATGGCAAAAAGTTGACTGAATTTGCGCGCTACACGCAAAGTCAGGGCGTGCAGATTGCTTATCACCATCATATGGGCACGGTAATTGAAAGTGCGCAGGACGTGGATAATTTGATGGAACACACCGGGCCGGAAGTCGGGCTGCTGCTGGATACCGGTCACTTGACGTTCGCGGGAGCCGATCCGGTAGCGGTGGCCAAACGCTGGATTAATCGTATCAACCACGTTCACTGCAAAGATATCCGCCCAGACGTGCTGAAAGACGTGAAAAACCGTAAAACCAGTTTTCTGGACGCGGTGCTAAGCGGCGTCTTTACCGTGCCAGGCGATGGCTGCATTGATTATCCAGCGGTGTTCAGCATCCTGAAAGCTAATAATTACAGCGGATGGCTGGTTGTCGAAGCGGAACAGGATCCGGCCGTCGCACATCCGCTAACCTATGCCACGCTGGGCTACAATAACTTGCAACGTTTCGCCCAGCAGGCGGAACTGATCTGATTTGTGGTGGTATAGGAGGTAACAAGATGTCCCGACTCTTATCTCGTCATCGCGCGCCTGATGAACACGGGCGCACGCAACACATCACGCCGGAAACGGCGGGCTGGCGATATGTGGGGTTCGATATGTACCAACTGGCACCGGGGCAGGTCCTATCGCTACCCGCCAGCGATAACGAACGCTGTCTGGTACTGGTCAGCGGTAAAGCTACCGTTGTCACGCCGAGTGAGCATTTCGAGCAGATTGGCGACCGAATGAGCCCGTTCGAGCGCAGAAAGCCCTATGCGGTTTATGCCACAGCTGGCGAAACGATTACGGTGACGGCACACACCGCGCTGGAGCTGGCAGTGTGCGCTGCACCGGGGTTCGGCACACATCCGACCCGGCTGATCGCGCCGCAGGATATTGACGCCGAGCAGCGTGGCGTCGGCAATAACCAGCGCTACGTGCATAACATTTTGCCGGAGGATAAAGCGGCGGATAGCCTGTTGGTGGTCGAAGTGTACACCGACGAGGGCTGTACCAGCTCCTATCCTAGCCACAAGCATGACGTCGATAATCCGCCGCAGGAAACTTATCTGGAAGAAACCTATTACCACCGGTTGAATCCAGAACAAGGGTTCTGCCTGCAACGCGTCTATACCGATGACCGTTCATTAGATGAATGCATGGCGGTACACGATAGGGATGTGGTGCAGGTACCGCGAGGCTACCATCCGGTCGCCACGATTGCGGGTTATGACAGCTATTATCTGAATGTGATGGCTGGCCCCACGCGCCAGTGGCGTTTCACCTGGGAAGCGGATCACCAGTGGATCAATAGCCCGGAATACGCGGATAAACATAGGCAGGGCAACGCGTAGTTATGCTGCGTTGGTAACAAACAAGAGCAGGGAGCGTTGTGGTGTGCTCCCTGTTTTTTTGTTTTTAAATCATGTTTTTTTTTAAAATCATGTAGCTGCTGTTAGCGCTGTTCCCGCCATTCCAACGCACCTTCTTTCAAATAGCCAATGTGGCTGGCCATGAGTTCGGCTTCCTGTTCACTGTGCGTGACTAAAAGCGCGGTTTGTCCGGCGTCGCGCAGGATGTCGCGGACTTCCTGCCCGAGTCGTTTTCGGCTGTCGGGGTCGAGGCTGGATAGCGGTTCGTCGAGCAGTAGCACGGCAGGTTGAGGCGCTAATGCGCGTGCCAGCGCGATACGCTGCTGTTGTCCGCCGGACATCTCATGTGGATAGCGCTGCCCTAACGCGGCGAGATCGACCAATTCAAGCATGGCTCGGACGCGCGATTGCTGAAGATCTTTCGGCTGTTTTCGCAGGCCAAAGGCAATGTTCTGCGCGGCAGTCAGATGGGGAAACAGCGCGTAGTCCTGAAACACCATCCCGACGTTGCGCTGTTCCGGTGGCAGATGCATGTCTGGGCCCGCCACGCAGCGCCCGCCGACGTGAATCGTTCCCTGAGTCACGTGTTCGAAACCGGCAATGGCGCGCAACGCTGTGGTTTTGCCGCATCCGGATGCACCGAGTAAACAGGCCAGTTCCCCTGCGACCACCTGCATGGAGAAACCGTTCAGCACATGATGGAAATTATGCTTGTGCCCGTAGGCGACGTGGACATTATTCAGAACGAGTGTAGCCTCAGGCACCTTGACTCTTCCTCATGATTTTCATTCTTTCTCAATCGACGTTTTTAGCTGACTTCGTGCCAGCAGCACAACGGGGAGTGTACCGGCCAGCACGATCAGCAGTGCGGCAATCGCGCCTTCCTCATAGGTACCTCTGGCGGCCTCGGCATAGAGGACGGTCGCCAGCGTCTCGAAATTGACGGGGCGGAGCAGCAGTGTCGCAGGAAGTTCCTTCATTGCATCGGCAAACACCAGTAGCGCGCTGGTCACCAGTGCTGGGCGCAGCAGGGGAAGATGCACGCGGAAAAACGTCACCAACTCGCTTTCACCCAGCAAACGCGACGCCTGTTCCATCACGGGCGGAATGCGTGTCAGCCCGGCATCAAGCGCGCCTATCCCAATCGCCATAAAGCGAATAGCGCAGCAGACCACCAGCAGGATACCGGCTGAAAGCAGCGGTAATCCTTTATAACCGATCAGGTCGGCGAGGAAATTATCCGTCGCCATACCGGGCGTCAGCAGGCCGATGGCGAGTACAGTACCGGGAACGGCATAGCCCAGTGAGGCGATTCTCAATAGGGTACGGCGTCGTTCTGGCGTTCGGTCAGTGATGGCAGAATGGCGGGCATACCACGCAATAATCAGGCTAACGACGGTAACGACCAGCGTGACACCAACGGCCAGCAGCAGCGAGTTCTGTAACGACTGTATCAGACCCGCGGAGATCGTCACGTTATCGCCCAGTCGTTTGGCGCTTTCCCACGCGAGAAAGAGGGCTGGGGCGATAAAGCCAAGCAGAATCGGCAACGTGGTTGCGTAGGTCGCCAGCCCCGCACGGACGCCTTTCAATGGTGTCGGTATGATGCCGCGCATCTGTCGGCTGGTGCCGTAGCGCTGGTTTTTCCGACCATAATATTCCAGTGTCAGCAACAGAATGACCACCGTTAGCATGGTGCAAGCGATCTGTGCCGCAGCGGGTAAATCCGAACGGGTGACCCAAGTCGTGTAGACCGTCACTGTCAGCGTATTCACCCCAAGGAATTCGGACGCGCCAATATCATTCAGCGTTTCCAGCAACGCCAGACTAGTGCCGACGGCAAGCGCAGGACGTGCCATCGGCAGGGCAACGTGCAGAAAGGTGCCCGTCGCGCTCAAGCCCAGCGTGCGTGCGGCTTCCAGCAGGTGTGCGGGCTGGCTGATAAACATGGCGCGCATGGTCAGGTAAACGTACGGATAGAGCACCAACCCAAGCAGTAGAATCGCGCCTGTCATGGATCGTAGATCTGGCAGGCGGAACTGGCGTGGGCTGTCGTAGCCCAGCACGCTGCGGATCGCTTCCTGAATCGGGCCGATAGGGTGCAGTAGATCGAGCCAGGCAAACGCGACAATATAAGTTGGCATCGCCAGCGGTAGCAGCAGCGCCCAGCTAACGAACTGTCTGCCGGGGAAATCAAATGCGGTCACCAGCCAGGCGCAGCCCGCGCCAATCACCATCACTAATGCGCCGACGCCGACCAGCAGAATCAGCGTGTTTAGCGCAGCATCGGGCAGCACGTAGCGCGTCAGGTGATCCCAATGGCCAACGCCCGCACCCGCCGCTAGCCAAAGCAGAGAAACCAGCGGAGCCAGTACGCCAAGCGCAATGACGACGGCGGCGATGCGAAGCGGAGAAAAAAAGAGGCGCGGCCGCCCGAAGGCGCCGCGCAGGGTTGACGAACCGGTCTTATTGATCGAATCCAACTTTATCTACCAACTGACTAGCTTGTTTACGGAATTTAACGATGTCAGTCAGCGGAATGCTATCCACATTCACTTCACCAATCGCGCTGCCGATGGTGGAATCCAGCGTAACGCCTTTGCGAACTGGGTATTCATAGTTCGCCTGTGCGTAGAGCTGCTGAGCAGGGGCGGAAACCAGATATTCCATCAGCTTCACGGCTTGATCTTTATGCGGCGCATGGCGTGCAACGGCTGCGCCAGTGATATTGACGTGCGTACCGCCGTTTTCAAAGGTAGGCTGAACCACTTTGATGGCATCGCCCCACTTACGGGCATCGGTGCCTTCTTTGGCATTCTTCATGTGGCCGACATAATAAGAATTCGCCAGACCCACATCACAGATACCGCCGAGGATATCGCGTGCGACATCGCGGTCACCGCCAGTGGCTTTACGTGCCAGATTCTCTTTCACACCGCGCAGCCAGGTTTCGGTTTTAGCTTCGCCATGGTGTGCGATCATTGCTGCTACCAGCGCGGTATTGTAAGGGTGTTGACCCGCACGGATACATACTTTGCCTTTCCATTTCGGGTCGGCCAGATTTTCGTAAGTAATGCCGGTCAGCGGCAGTGATTTTTCCGCATAAAGTACTCGGGAACGCATCGACAGGCCAAACCACTGGTTGTCTTTATCGCGCAGCGCAGCAGGGATGACGTCGGTTAACGTGCTGGACTGAATCGGCTGCGTGACGCCCGCTTCCACCAGATCGATCAGGTTGCCAGCATCAACGGTCATCAGCAGGTCAGCCGGTGAATTTTGGCCTTCTGCTTTCACGCGTTCCAGCATGCCGTCCTTGATGAACACGGTGTTTACTTTGACGGATGTCTCTTTGGTGAAGGCATCAAGCAGCGGCTGAATCAGCCCTGGTTCGCGCGTGGTGTAGAGAGTCAGGGAATCTTCTGCGGCGACAGCTGGCAATGCATAGGCCACCATCAGCGATGAGGCCAGCGTGAGCAGGCGCGCTTTTTTGCGCAGAACAGACAGCGTTTTTGACATGTTATTATCTTCTCCAGAGTAAATGTGATGCATAAATTAATAAAATAAGGAGATATTTTCGGCAGGCGATTAAAACAATATATGATAATCACTCTTGTTTGCAATCTCATTAACGCGGTTTGTTCACTATCGTGATGAGGGTCAACCTACGCGTGCATCAGGAGAAATCAGCGTTTTACTTGTGGGAATATTGATAAAAACAGTGATGATTTGCTGTATTGAGTAAAGCGATGACTACGGCGTCTGACTTGCGGCCAGCCTGCTGATATGAATAGTCAGCCAGGTGAGCTCGTCTTTCGGTAAGGCCATTTGGTATTTTTCCTGAACGTAATCTCGGATGGCCCAGGAAATAGCCATCGCCTCAGGGTAGTGTTTCAGTAGCTCCTGATAGAAATCGTCGGTGTGTCCCGGCGCGATTTTGCGCGCAATCACTCGCTCGGAGAAATAGCGAAGATGGGTGATAAAACGGAGATAATCGACGGCGTTGACATCAATATTCTTGTTTAATTTATAGCGGACAATTTCTGCCAGACGATTCACCAACTGAACCTGCTGATGCGCATCGGCAATTTCGGCGCTGCCAGCGGCATTAATCAAGTGAAACGCAATGTTGACAGCTTCATCATCAGGCAGCGTGACGTTAAAGCGTGCCGACACGCAATCTTTTGCCTGCATCCCGATGGCGTACTCTTTTTGGTAATAGCGTTTTACTTCCCAACTGAGCTTATTGATGAAGTGGTTGCCCGTTTTGCCGCGTTCAACCGCAAAATAGAGATGTTCCGCCAGCGTAAAGAACAGCACCGAATTCAGTTTTTCGGCGTACTGACTTTGCGCCAGCGTGACGATCTCCTGCGTAACGTCAAAAAAAGCCGCAGGAATGGTGCCGGTCAAGGAGAGAAAATGGCGCGATTTCAGGTTTTCCAGTGGAATGAAAACCTGCTCAACGTGCGTCACATCAATCAAGGAACCGGGTCTGGCACCAAATCCGATACCTTTACCCAACAGGATCATCTCCTGCTGTTCATGATCGACTAACAGCATGCTGTTGTTTAAGGCTTTCTTCACTTTAATCACACGGGTTTCCTCATCACGCTAGCTTTCTGGTCACGATGACTTTTTGATCATGGCAGCGCCCTGCGATGACACACCTCGCCTGCGACTAAGTCTGTCCGTCAGGTGAGATCGCTGCCGTTGGTGGCGATGACTTTTTGATACCAGTAGAACGAATCCTTTCTCAGACGCGCCAGCGAACCGTTGCCTTCGTCATCCTGATCGACGTAGATGAAGCCATAGCGCTTGGACATCTGTGAGGTGCCAGCGCTGATGATGTCAATCGCTCCCCAACTGGTGAACCCCATCAACTCAACGCCTTCGCCAATCGCTTCACGCATTTGCTCGAAATGTGAGCGGAAATAGTCAACGCGATAAGGATCGTGGATTTTGCCGTTCTCGACAATGTCTTTCGCGCCCAGACCATTCTCGACAATAAACAGTGGTTTCTGGTAGCGATCGTAAAGTTCCAGCAGGGAGATTTTCAGTCCGATGGGGTCGATCTGCCACCCCCAATCTGAGGCGGGAAGGTACGGGTTTTTCACCCCCAGAACGGTATTTCCCGGTATTCTCTCGGCGTCTGGCTGTGTGGATTCGGTAAGCGACATGTAGTAGCTAAACGACACAAAATCCACGGTGTGCTGCTTGAGAATCGCCAGATCGTCGGGCTGCATAGTGATGTGTATACCGCGCCGTTCAAGATCGCGTTTGATAAGCGGTGGGTATTCGCCGAACACCTGCACATCGGCATAGAAATAATTTTCGAGATTCTTCTTCAACGCCGCTTCGACATCCTGTGGTCGGCAGGAATGCGGATAGGTTGTTAGCTTGGTCAGCATGCAACCCACCTGACTGCCGGGGATTTTTTCATGGCAGTCGCGGGTGACGAGAGCCGAGGCGACAAACTGGTGATGCAGCCCCTGATAAATATCTTGTTGAGCCTGACCCGGTGCGCTTTTCTCTTCACGGATACCCGCCGTGGTAAACGGGTGACGGTGGATACTGTCGATCTCGTTAAAGGTCAGCCAATAGCGGACGAGATGCTTATAACGATCGAAGCAGACATTGCTGAAACGCACAAAGGCATCCAACACATTACGGTGCACCCAGCCGTTGTATTTCTCACTCAGCGCTAATGGCATTTCATAATGTGAAAGTGTCACCAGCGGCTCGATGCCACGCTTACGTATCTCACTGAACAGATCGTCGTAAAATTGTAAACCGGCCTCATTCGGCGTGCTGTCTTCTCCGGTAGGGAAAATACGCGACCAGGCGATGGAGACGCGTAGCACCTTGAAGCCCATTTCAGCAAATAGTGCCAGATCGCCTTGGTAGCGGTGGTAAAAATCGATGCCGCGCCGTTTGGGATAGAACGCGTCATTTTTCCCGTTGAACGCATCAGAGATGTTTTCATCCGTCAGCGCCATGTGAGCATGGTAATTCTTCAGATCGAGATTCGGCTTCCAGGTGATGGCGTCCGCGACCGACGGCCCTTTGCCGTCCTCATTCCAGGCGCCTTCGGCCTGATTCGCGGCAATCGCGCCGCCCCATAAAAAGTGTTCCGGGAATGCGATGTTTTTATCCATTACACAGACTCCTTTAAGGTCATGATGATGGTGTGGGGATGGATGACTACGTCAGTAGCTTCCGGTATCACGCGAAAGCACTCGCTGTTGGTGATGACCATCATGACAACGGGATCGTAACCCGCAGCGATGAGGCTATCGAGGTCAAATTCAACGAGGATATCGCCAGTGTTAACCTGCTGTCCCGCCGCGACTTTCGGCTGAAATCCCTGACCATTGAGTTTTATGGTATCGATGCCGATATGGAAAATCAGTTCGGCACCGCTGTCGGTGAGCATGCTGACGGCGTGACCGGTTTCAAACACGTTTTCAATGGTGCCGCTTGCCGGAGCGTAGAGCACGCCTTTCTCTGGGATGATAGCGATGCCGTCACCCATAATACGTTTGGAGAAAATTTCGTCATTCACGCTTTCCAGCGGAATCACTTTTCCTTCAATCGGGCTGGCGAACTGGCACTCGGTAACCGCGTGATGGCGTTCTTCTTCCTCTATTGCGGCAACGGTTTTTTCTTCTCGCCAGAGGAACAGCGCGGAGAGAAAGGCAATGACAAAAGAGAGCGCGGCACCGGCGATGGCGTAGACGATGTTCCAGCTATTTTCCGGAGAGACGAACATGGAGATGCTTGCCAGACCGGGGCCAACCAGCGCAAAGGCTTCAACTGCCATCCACCCGATAAACGCGCCGCCGACCAGACTACCAGCCAGCACGCTGTAGAGCGCTTTTTTATTCAGCAATGTAATCCCGTACAGCGCGGGTTCGGTAATACCGAATAGGGCGGAAATACCGGCTGAAAGCGCCGTCGATTTTAGCGTTTTGTCTTTGCTCTTGAGCGCAATCGCCATACAGGCACCGGATTCGGCAATGTTGTGGGCGAGCGACGCGGGAAGGTAGAGCATTTCCTTACCAAACTGGCTCATGGATGAAACGGCATAAGGCAGCATCGGTTTATGCATCCCCGACGCCACCATGAAGGGCAATGCGGCGGCGAGCAGCGCTGTCGCCACAAAACCGAGCTTGCTGTATAGCCAGAGGATCACGCTAGCCAAACCTGCACCGAGTTCATAGCCGAGCGGCCCCAGAACCAACAGCGTGACGGGAACGGTTACCAACAGCGAGAGCATCGGCGATAGGAAAATACGCAGGGCGCTCGGCGAGTAGCGGTTAAAGATTTTTTCGGTTTGTGCGTAAAAAAGCACGCACAGAATCGCTGGGAAAACCTGTGACGCGTAAGCGACGTTCTTCAGGTCGAGAGAGAGAAACTCTGCGCCTTCCGCCAGTTGTTTAGACATGGCGGGCAGCACCATGACGGAGACGGCGGAAACGGCGACCAGCACATTCACTTTCAGCTTCATCGCGGTGGTAATGCCCACCAGAATCGGTAGGAAATAGAGCGGGGCGGAACCGATGTTATCCAGCACTTTATACGTTGAACTGTCTTTGGTGAGCCAGCCGAGTAAGTCCATCAGCAATAACAGCGATTTGAGCACGCCGCCACCGGCAATCGCAGGCACCAGCGGCTGAAAAACGCTGATGATAAAATCGATAACCAAAGCCGTACGGCTGGTTTTTGCTGGTGTAGTGCGGGCGGTTTCCTTACGGCCAGCAGCGAGATGCTGCACCGCATCGTAAACCTGCATGACTTCGCTACCGATAATCACCTGACACTGCACGTTGACGCGAACGCCCAGCACGCCGGGCACTTTTTCCAGTTCGCGCTGGTTCACCCGGCTGTTGTCGTAAAGGCTCAACCGAAGTCGTGTAGAGCAATGTTCAATGTGTTCAATGTTGTCAATTCCACCGACTAATGTGACGATTTTTTCAGCGGTGGTGGCATAGGCTGTCGCGTTATTATCTGCTGCTGTGTGGCTCATACGACGATTCCCCTGATCCAGAAATGAAAAAAGACCTGAAGCTTTTCCCATGGTGTTGAGTGGGAGAGCTTCAGGTCTTGCCTAGAAAACTAGTTACACGCCTGTGCTGCTGTTGTAAGTCCTCGCATGCGGGAAAGTCAAACAGATCGTGCAGCCTTGATGGGTAAGTGTGATGGCAATAGCAGAATGAAAGGTTTAGCCTGACGGGGACGATGAATCTCAGGCATGTTGCATAAAATATGGTGCTTCTTAACCGATTATAGAAAACAGAACGAGGTAAACTCACAGAGTGCAAATCGGTGGGTGAGAGACGAAAGGTGCGTATGATTTCTGTAACACGGGGAGGCTATCGTAGATATAATCAGTTTGCGCCGATAGCGGTTTTAAATACGTCACGAATTATATTAATTGATTGTTTTTATTTAAAAATATGCACCGTTAGGATTTATTGTTATGACTGATAATTTGCTTTCTCACCTTTCGGACGCATTACGTTCAGAGGCTTCCTTCGAGGGGCTGGTTCGCCAGTTATTGGTTATGTTGGAACTGGTCACCGACCTGGAGTCGACCTACCTGACGCAAGTAGATACCGAAGCCGGATTTCAAAGTATCCTGTTTGCTCACAACACCAAAACACTCAATATCCCTGAAGGTGTGTCGGTTCCGTGGCATGACACGCTGTGCAAACGTGCGCTTGACGAAGGACAGAGCTATACGCCTAATGTGGCCGAATGCTGGAGTGATTCGCAGGCGGCGAAGGAGCTGGGTATTATGACCTACGCTAGCACGCCAGTGCGCATGGATGATGGACAATTATACGGCACTCTCTGTGCAGCAAGTTCCGACCATAAGCCGCTGACAACCAAGGGTGAGCAGATCCTCAGTTTATTCGCGCAACTGATAGCTCAACAGGTGCAAAAAGAGTGGCTGGTGCAGCAATTGACGGCCGCAAATGCTGCGTTACATGAGTATTCTTACACCGATTCACTGACTGGGTTGCTTAATCGCCGAGGCGTATTTTACTCGCTGGAAGCGCTGTTTTCTCAGGCCGAGAATGACAATCAGCAGGTGCTGATTGTGTTCATTGACCTCGATGGTTTTAAAAAGATTAACGACCAGTTTGGCCACAAAGCGGGTGATATCTTCTTACAAGAGGTTGCTCAACGTTTGCTAATGTGAGGGAATCCGGGGGATGTCGTCGGGCGTCTTGGTGGCGATGAATTTGTTTTTGCCCGGATGGTAAACGTTGCGTCGGGAGAAGACTATCGCGTGGTTTCTTCCTTCAGTGACAGCATTACACCGGTATTGCAGGGGAATTACCCGCTCGGTTCGGTCAGTATCGAATACTTAGGCGCAAGCATGGGGATCGTTATGGCAGATCCTTCCGTTGATGAGCCTGACGGCGTAATCCGTCGAGCCGATGCCGCAATGTACGCCAATAAAGTCGCGCGGAAAAAAGATCAAACCAGCGCTTTTGACGTCATCGCAGCACAGTCATAAATGCCTATGCAGAGGTAGTCATCTGCTCATCAGGCATCTTTGGTTGCATCCAGAGTGAGCTTACCATCTTCTAAGTGAAGCTTGGTGGGGGAAAGGAGCTCAAATAGGCGGTTGAACGGATCGTCGTCTTTGCCTGATTCCCCAGTCATAAAGTTGAAGTCCATTTCTATCAGGTACTTCAGACGTGGTACATAGCCTTCCGGTGCCTGTGCTTGTTCGATTAATGGCAGGCTTTCATGATGAGATAACACCATTTTGAAAAATTCGGTTTGTTTAAACTCACCGCGATTCCACTCCAGCTTACTTTGGGCTATTGCCATCGTGCGCCAGACTTCTTCTTGATCGTAAGCTTCGCTCCAGGCTGCTCTTCGCTCATTCACGGTAAAAGTTCCGCTGTCGTCATAGGTAATCAGTGCCAATTGTTCACGAGACAGGCCCTTAAAGGGGTTGCTTCCTTGACGGTTATTATACGCCGTAGCTTGTTTCGCTCTGGCTAATCGCTCAGGGTCATCGCTATCAGGTATTTCCGCATCGTGCGCTTTTTTGTTATTAGCGTAATTCTCGCCGAGGATCTCATTATTCGCGCTTTTGGCTTTGGCTGCCAATGTACTGCGGTCACTAGTGGCATCTCTGGCTTCGGCTCTGACGGCGGCATCGCTAAGCTGTTTTGCCAGTGTGGTGATGCCGTTATATTTTTTATTTGAATAACCATCAGACCCTGTAGATGCTTGCTGTGTGCCTTCGGATACGTTTTCCTGCTTTTTTATCAAACGACTGTTATTAGTGGACTGCGTATCTGCCACCGTACTTTTTGCAAGGCCATTGAAGTTAATCATTCGTTCTTCTCACTCGTTGTGATGAAGGGATAAGTAACGACTAATGCAGCTTATCCCTATTCATAAAAAACGTCTGAGCGTTGCTCAGCTATTTTTTAGTACGGGTGTTATCTCATGGTGATTTCTACGTCTGAGTCGTGAGTATTAACGTTGGCATAAGTCACCCTCAGATCGCAGCGTGCACCGTTGCCAGGTGTGGTGCTCTTAGTCCATTGGGGGATTTTATTTCCCAACACATACTTCACAGTATATGTCATATCAAACTGGCAAACCTTGGTTCCAACCTTGTAGCGAACGTGCATCGAACCAACGTCACTGATTGGATTGGAGATCGTATATTGATTTGAATTCCCAGATTTGACGAATTCGCTTGGTGTAGGTGAAGCATTCGCCTGTGAGAAAACTTCTGCTGTTGTCGTTGGCGAAAAAACAGCGTCTGGAGCACTGGATGCACTAAGGTTCTTAAAGGTCACATTGAATTTCGGGCCCGCATTAGCAGCCGCTGATGCAAAAAGGGCGGCCATGAACAGTGAAGACAACAGAATATTGCTTGATTTCATTTGAAAAAACTCCATGTATTTTCATCTGCGACTACAGTCTTTTTATTCTTTCTCTCTTACTACGTGGAATACGACGCTGTGTGCTGTAGCCATAAACGCAGGCAGACCACGCGGTTTCATAACAAATCGGCATTATATAAAAAATGTTTAAGTATTTATGGTTATTTTAATAACGCCTTATAGGGTTTTAAAGTCTATTTTCTTTCCATTCTTAGTTTTTCAATGCTAATGATTAAGTTAATTGATAATTAGCGTAATAATTATTAATCTAAATGCCGCTATTCGTCGGGATGGTATAATTGTGTTATACGAATCGCTATAGACAGGTTTCTCTTACTGAATTAGGTAATCAGCTAATGCTAACGTGACTGCACTTTTCAGGTTAGTGAGCGACACAGACAAAAAGAGTCGTCATATTGATGGTTATGGTCGATAAGCCTACACTGCGGCGTGAATGACTGTGTTGAGTAATTGGAGAGTAGGGGGCAGGGGGCGCTTGTTCAGTCAAAAGACATCCAGCGCCTGTTTTTAATAAATAGGTATGGCTGTACTAACGATATATCTTAAATTATTCGAGTTGCGTGAAAGTCTGCGTATATACAGCCTGAATAATTATCGTGCTATGCCGCTTTACCAGCCGCAGACGTTAGTGTCTTCATCCGCATCGTAACCACGCACGATATTAACCAATTCTTTCACTGCGTCAGCGGAAACGGTTTTATCTTTCAACGCCGCAATTGCAGGGAAATCTTTGTCAACAGCTACGCCATTATTATTATTGGTTACCGTCAGCAAAAAACCTTTGTTATTGTCGTCGGTTAAAGACAGATTTTTGACTAATTCTTCAACCGCACTAGCAGCGAAATCGGGTACATAAAAAGCCATCGGTTTAAGATAAACTTTCTCTGCTTTTTCATTATTATCGCGGTTCAGCAGTGTTAATGAATATCCTTTATTTTCAGTTGTCATTCTTTTTACCTCAACCTTCTATCAGAATTTTTGGATCGACATAAAAATCTACGTTGAATAACGTATCATCAGATAACGCTTCAATTCTGTGCCACTTTTCTGGAGGGAATACGCCAAATTGTCCGGCTTCAATGGTCAGCGTTTCGACTGGCTCAGAACTCGTTTCATCGGTATAACCATAATAACGAATTGTCCCTTGCATCACGCACAAACGCGGGTAAACACCTTGCCGTGTTCCGGCATCTAAATGGCGCTGCCAGATAGACGCGGGTGCAGTCTCCTTTGTCCAAAACGGTGTTGTTCGGGTATGAACATAATTCGCTGGGATGACAATTCGTTCCATGTTTAAACCTCATCTTTTACCCAACCGCATTATGGATCGGGAAGTGAAAAACCATATGATGCATATCATATACCTCTTTCTGTGCTTGTGAATTATTTTTTGCTAGTTAAATTCTTACAATACCAAGCCACTCGTAAAAAGGTTGTATTGCCGATACTCAATTAGGGTTATTGTTAAGTGGAAATCAAAAGAGTAAAAATGAAAAAATATAACGCTAATCTCTTATGAGGTATGAACTCAAATGAAAAAGAATGTAAAACTCAGTTCATTTTATTACGGATTTCCGGTTTTTCTTGTTACGACAACGGATAATAGCAGCGGGAATATCAATATTTCCTCTGTATCATCGTCAATTTCTCTCGGTGATAAAATCATTATCGGCGTCACCAAAGGAAGTAAGACCTGTAGTAATTTATTATCCGGTTCTGATGTGGTTATTAATATTCCTGATTACAAACTTTGGGAGAAGGTTGAAGAACTGGGTAAATTGACCGGAAGCGATACGCTATCTGAAGGTCAGATAAAATGGGGCGTTCAGATATGCCACGATAAATTCTCCAAAGTCGGTCTTCATTCTGAAGCCTCGACCGATATTACACCGACTCGGGTGATTGAATGCCCTATTCAGGTAGAATGTAAGACTGTCAGCACCACAGACAAAGGGCGTTTTATTCTTGTCGAACTGGATATTGTTAATGTCTGGGTGGAGAGCGAGCTATTAGGATCAAATGATGTTATCGACTCGTCAAAATGGAAGCCTCTGATCTACAACTTCCGCGAATACGACACGACGGGTGACGCACTAGGGTTTAATTTTAAATACGGTCATTAATCTTATCGAGAGAGCGCTGCTGACATCATTTATCCCTGAGATAAGCATCGGATGGAACGCGACATTGTTCTGATAATTTGTCGATGTGCGCTGTACAAAAATCAATATAGGCTCTGGCCGTTGAAGAGATGTGCTGCTGCTTTTTGTATACCAGATGCAAAGACGAATAGGGCAACGGATGCTCCGGCAGCAGCTCAGTTAGCTCTCCTCTTTTGATATATTCAGCAGCAAAAAACACCGGTAGTTCAGTGATGAAATCCCCGACAAGGGCGCCAGCCCGTAAATGAAGATAATCATTTACTGTAAATATGGCTGGGACGTCATAAGCGTGATTGCCCAGCATCCAGACAGGGTGTGCGTCAATAACGGCTCCCCAGGCTGCACAGGGGAACTGCATCAGATCAGACGGTTCACGCAGAGGCAGTGACACCTTCAGTAACTCTGGGCTGGCAACAAGGATATGGCGAAAATCCATTAAATGTCGTGCAACAACGAAATCATCAGCGATGGTACCCACTCGTAATGCCACATCGACCCTGTCGGATATCAGATCCACTCTTCTCTCGGTGGAATACACGTTTATCGCAATGCGTGGGTATGTCTGCTGAAACTGCCTGATGATTTCCCACCAGGGCCCCATAGACTGGGGAAGCGTCAGTCGCAGTCGTCCGGTAATATGAGGATTACCTGACACCACAGACTGTTCCGCGTCGTTAAGGATATCCATCGCAGAGCTTGCGTGGTTAAGTAATCTTTTCCCGGCTTCCGTTACCTTTCAGCCTTTCGCTGTTCGTTCAAGCAGCAGCACCTTGAGCTCTTTTTCCAACCCCTGAATCCTGCGACTCAGCGTCGGCAGCGGGATGTTGTTCTCCCAGGCGGCGGCAGTCAGGCTGCCGCAACGGGCGGCCATCAAGAACATGTTAAGCGCATTCAGATCCACTATTTATTCCTCTCAAATATGGAATGCCTACTTTCATTTTCTGCTCTACATACTAAAGAACTAGCTCAGTAAAATGTATTTGTTTTCAGATAACAGGCCGTTAAAAGCCAGAAGAGGCAAAAATTATGCGTAAAACAGCATTGCAACACTTTGGGCGAGATTTCGATTTTCCTAATGCCATCCAGGGATTGCTAGCTAAGCTCTCAGATGTGGAAGGTTTGGAGATCGGTTCGTTCCAGACGAATGATGGTGTGTCACTGTCCTATTGGAAAGCAGGTAAGGGTACTCCGCTCGTTTTTATCCCAGAATGGTCGTCCAACGGCGCTGAATACATCAATCTCATTCATCTTCTGAAAGAGGATTATGAGGTGTATGTGGTTTCCAAAAAAATTGCACGGCCTACGCTGGTGGTGTCTGGCGAATACAGTAACTGGGTGGAAAGTCAGCGCTGGATAGCGGAAACCGTGCCTGATGGTCAGATGATTGTTTATAGTAAAAATGAAAACGGCGATCATTTCCTGCATCTAAAAGAACCGCTGAAATTCTCCGAGCAGCTTAAAACCTTCCTGCAGAAATAAATTCAGTCACACTGCGAATGGTCAGTTATTTTTCCTCGCCTCTGTCTGGAGGCTTCTCGCCGGTAAATTTGAGAAGAATTAATTATTTACCGGGAAATAGTGCCTCTTGACTGAGAATACGTGAGCGGCAAACTTTTAGGATCTCATCGGCGAGGGCCGAATCATCAGGGCAGGCACGAGACAGTACCAGAGCACCAACAAGGTGAGCAAGGGCGCTAATTCTTTCGGCGCGCACGTCGTCTCCCGACCCATTCTCGCTTTCTAATGTAGCCAGTTGATTCTCAATTCCAGCTGCGAAACTTTCCTTAATTGATGCTGACTGGCGTGCTGAATCAACACCAAGCGCTGACATCACGCAGCCATTTCCCATCGAATCACGATGCTTGCGAGAGAGATATTGCTCTATAAAACCAGCCATATCGATACCCACGGTATTTTCTATCGAATGCGAAAAACCGCAGCTCATCGCCTCCGACATCAAATCTGCCTTGGAGCTAAAGTGTTTGTAAAATCCGCCGTGTGTTAAACCTGCGGCTGACATGAGTTCAGCTATACCCACGCCGTCATACCCCCGCTCACGAAATAACACCGAGGCTGTCTCAACGATACGCATTCGATTTTCGCGAGCCTGCTCTTTCGAAACTTTCATCGTTTTATGGCCTTTTCTTAAAAATGTATGCCACAAGTATACATTGATGATGATCGTAATCAAACCGTTTGACTTTTTAGATTACGATCATCATCATTATGTCTAGCGTTTCACAAATCACTATCAAGGGAACAAGCATGACGAACCGACAATTATTCCAACCCTATAGTCTTGGGCCATTAACGCTCACCAACCGCATTGTGATGGCACCGTTAACACGCAATCGTGCCGGAAAAGGTCTGGTACCCAGCGAACTGACAGCAACGTATTACGCACAGCGTGCCACAGCCGGTCTGTTGATTACTGAAGCTACGCAGATCTCTACACAAGCGCAGGGCTATCAAGATACCCCGGGGATCTATACGCCAGCGCAAATTGCAGGATGGCGTAAAGTGACTGATGCGGTTCATGCAAAAGGCGGGCATATCTTCGTACAGCTATGGCACGTAGGGCGTATATCGCATGTCGACTTACAACCTAATGGCGCAGCGCCAGTTGCCCCTTCAGCCATTCGAGCCAAGACGAAAACGTTTGTGAACAATGGGTTCTCTGACGTCTCTGAGCCACGTGCGCTTGAGTTGCAGGAAATTCCGGGGATTATCGATGATTTCAGAAAAGCCGCTGCTAATGCCATTGCTGCTGGGTTTGATGGTGTTGAGATTCATGGTGCGAATGGTTACCTGCTGGAACAGTTCCTCAAAGATGGGGCTAATCAGCGTACTGATGAGTACGGCGGCTCTGTCGAGAATCGTGCGCGCCTGCTGTTAGAAGTCACGGCGGCCGTTAAAGAGGAGATTGGTGCAGATCGCACAGGTGTGCGCATTTCACCGGTTTCCCCTGCTAATGCGATTTCTTGCAGTGATCCGCAGCAACAATATAACTATGTCGCTGATCAACTCAATGCGTTAGGCATCGTGTATCTCCATGTCGTTGAAGGCGCTACGGGCGGCCCGCGTGATGCAGCACCGTTTGATTACGATTCTCTGCGTCGACGCTTTAAAAATACCTACATTGGCAATAACGGCTATGACCTGACGTTGGCTTCAACTCACCTCTCTGAAGGCAAAGCCGACCTGTTCGCGTTTGGTCGTTCGTTCATCTCCAATCCTGATCTGGTCGAAAGGCTGAAGACGGGCGCACCTCTGGCCTCACTCAATCCTGAAACACTTTATGGCGGTGGCGCCCAAGGGTACACAGATTACCCGTCGCTTGCCGAGGCCAGCAAGTAAATCTGTGAGTGTCACGGTTCTACATACATCGCACATTGCGAATTCTGTTTACACATTAATAAAGAAGATCAACTTATGACTAAAGCTTCAGTTCTCATTACAGGTGCATCCACGGGTATTGGTGCAGTTTACGCCGAACGTTTCGCCCGTCGGGGCCACGACCTTGTTCTGGTTGCTCGTGACAAAGCAAAGTTAGATACATTGGCCGATCGCTTGCGACAGGAAAATGGCATTTCTGTCGATGTCTTGCCTGCTGATCTCACGCAAACTAACGATTTAGCTTTGGTCGAAACCCGTCTGCGTGAAGACACGCAGATTGGTATTCTTATCAATAACGCGGGTATCGCGCAGTCCGGCAGTTTTACAGAGCAGACGCCTGAATCGATAGAAAGCCTTATCGCACTCAACGTCACCGCTCTGACGAGACTGGCCAGTGCCGTTGCGCCACGGTTTGTACAAGCAGGTGAAGGCTCGATCGTTAATATCAGTTCCGTCGTAGGCCTGGCCCCGGAATTTGCCATGACGGTTTACGGCGCAACCAAAGCCTTTGTTCTTTTCCTGTCTCAGGGAATGAATGTCGAGCTATCATCTAAGGGCGTTTATATCCAGGCGGTGCTCCCTGCTGGCACTTACACGGAAATTTGGGACCGTGCGGGTATCGATATCACTAACTCGCCAAAATTCATGGAAGTGGGTGAGTTAGTGGATGCCGCACTGGTTGGCTTTGATCGCCGTGAACTCGTCACTACCCCGCCGTTACATAATGCTGCACGCTGGGACACCCTCGATACTTCACGTCAGGTTCTGCTTTCAGACATCAAACAAGATGAAGCCGCAGAGCGATATAAAGCCCTTTAATCAATGAGTCGCACTCTGCAGGACGCGAATAACAGTCTTTGGCTGTTCTGCAGAGGAGTATGCCCCAAACCACTTATGAAGGTCTTATCTCAGCATGGCAAATAAACGTGTAGTGCTTGTTACGGGGCCTCATCGGGAATTGGCGAGGCATCGGCTAACAAATCAAGCGGCTCCGAGTTCACATCCTAAGTTGCGCTACACTGTGGGGACATTGGCAGGTTAGTTGAATTTTTTGCTTAGATTTGCGCCCGTAAAATTCCTCGACCAAGTTGTGCGTAATAGCCTTCAGCTTGATACGACAGGATAAATAAAAAATGAATAATAAGACGATGAAAGCCTTCACGTTTAAACGTTATGGTAAGCATTCTGAATTGGGATTCGATGACGTAGATTATCCTTCTCTCAACGCTGATGAAATCTTGGTTAACGTTTACGCTGTGGGGCTAAACCCTATCGACAATATGATCCCTACCGGAATATTTAAGTCAATTCTGCATTTTACGTTCCCTGCAACATTGGGCAGTGACCTGTCTGGTGTCGTCATCGCCGTAGGGAGTCGTGTGACTCGTTTCGCGCCAGGCGATGAAATTTTTGCCAGCATTTTCGATAGTGGAATGGGCTCTCTCGCCGAATTTGCCGTGGTACCTGAGAACGCGGCGGCCATGAAACCAGCAAACCTGGATTTTGTGCAGGCGGCTTCACTCCCGATGGTGAGCCTCACATCCTGGCAGGCACTGATCGAGCGTGCCAAACTCCGGCCTGGTCAGAAGGTTTTTATCCCCGCAGGTTCGGGGGGAATTGGCACTTTTGCGATCCAATTGGCGAAACACCTTGGTGCAACGGTGGGAACGACCACGAGTACAGGCAACGTCGAATGGGTAAGTCATCTTGGTCCAGATGACGTGGTTGATTATAAAAAGCAAGACTTCGAAAACGTGTTGAGTGGCTACGATATTGTACTTGGCACTCTCAGAGGTGATGCGATTGAAAAATCTATCAACACGCTTAAGCCAGGAGGAATAATTGTTTCTCTCATCGGGCCGTTAGATGTTGCATTCGCACGGGCTCGGCGGCTAAACGTCTTTCTAACTTTTGTTTTCTGGTTGATGAGCCGGAAGATTATGCGCCTTTCGAAAAAACGGGGCACTGCCTACACATTTCACTTCGTTCGACCTGATGGTGCTCAACTGACCCAAATTGGCAAACTCCTTGAAACGGAACAAATCAAGCCAGTGGTCGACAAGGTGTTTTCGTTTGCTGAAACAAAAGATGCACTTTCCTATCTTGCCCAAGGGCATACAAAGGGAAAAGTTGTCATCAAGATGCAGGGGTAACTTCTTTCCGTAACAACGAAGTAATCATGCTATGAATCTGAGACTCTTAAGGCGTTATTAGAAGGTTTTAAGTTGCGGATTTTCAAGTCGTTAAGAGACAGTTGGGGGTCACTCCGTCATCGAACCAACTTGACCCCAAATCTGACCACCTCATTCTCCTGATGCGGAGTGAAAACGGAATGTAGGCAGGGAACGCTTTGCACATGAATTTATTAAACAAAGTGCTAAAAAGCAAAAATCCCGCTTAAGTTGCCTTAAGCGGGATTTTCTAATTTGGCTCCTCTGACTGGACTCGAACCAGTGACATACGGATTAACAGTCCGCCGTTCTACCGACTGAACTACAGAGGAATCGTGTGAACGGGGCGCATAATAACGGCGTGTGCCGCGCATGTCAAAGGCGTAAACCACAAAATCGCACTGTTCGGTGAGAGAATGTTCAATCTGCCGATATTTTTGTCAAATACCGGCATTTTATCGTGTCCTGCTGCCGCTAAAGTGTATTCACCGATGTTTTCTGTTTATCAGAAAAGGCATATAACGGCCCTTTTCCTGACAGGGTAAAGAGGGATATCGCCGTAAAAGAAAGGGCAATACCGCCTAAAATCAGGTAAGTGCCATGAAAGCCGATGCTGTCATACATATTGCCAGCAAAGATAGACATGAAAATGATCGATACCTGTTTAAAGAAGCAGAAGCACACCAAATAAATCGTCGCGGAGAAGCGGACTTCAAAAACGGTGGTAATGTATTTGAAGCAGCCGACAATCAGGAAAGGAACTTCGAACATGTGTAGCGTTTTCAGCACAATGACTTCCAGCACAGAGTCGGCAAAAGCAGAGCCAATAATCCGCACGGACATAATTGTACCGGCAATGAGCAGGGCATTTTTACCACCGATACGGTTCACAATAAGCGGCGCAAAAAACATGATGGTGGCATTAAGCAATTCACCCAGTGTTGTAACGTAGCCAAATACTCTGGTGCCTTCTTGCCGGGTCTCGAAGAATGAGGTGAAGAAGTTGGCAAACTGCTGATCGAACACATCATAGGTGCAGGAAACGCCGACGACATAGAGGGTCAGGAACCAGATTTTGCGTTCTTTTAGCAGTTCGGCCGCCATTTTCAGGTTGAACGGTTTCTGGTTGGAGCCTACTTGATCGGCAACGATAGCGCTGGATGAGATTTCTGGTTTTGCCAGCAGCAACAGAATGGCGAGGATGACGGCACAGCCGGAGCCAAGCCAGAAAACAAACTGGTTATTGATGGTAAACATGATGCCGACAATAGAGGCGCAGAGCGCCCAACCGAGGCAGCCGAACAGACGTGCACGGCCAAATTCAAACTGACTGCGACGGCTGACTTTTTCGATATAGGCTTCAATGGCTGGTGCGCCGCCGTTGTTGATAAACCCGAGATAAATCCCGCCGACGATAGAACCTAAAACGATGTTGTATTTTAACAATGGGCCAAAAACATAGATAAAGAACGGAGCAAAAAACACGAGCATTATGGTGATAATCCATAGCAGGTGTTTTCTCAGACCTAATTTATCGGACAGCAAGCCAAATATAGGTTGGAATAGTAAGGCGAAAAAAGAAATACAGGCGAAAATGATGCCTGTGTCGCTTTTGCTTATTTGATTAATGTCATGAAGCCAAATAGGGAAGAAGGGAAAGTAAGCCCCCATGATAAAGAAATAGAAAAAGAAAAATAGGCCAAATATCCAGAAATTTTTATTGTGTAGGTAGTACATGTTGTCTTCTCCGATATGCATAATATCCGCAACGTTTATTTTGATGGCGGATATATACTTGCTGGATACAACTGAGATGGAAAACCGCGGTACACCCGCGCTCTTTCGTTGTTTTTTAATACTGTTTTTTCATATCAATAGGGTTAGTGGTGTTGAATAGTGACTCGATAGTGATAATGCGTTGCCGTGAGTAAATCATCACAATGAACGCTGGGGCTCCAGGAGTCATCACCACCAATTCCCATATGGAAGCCATCCAGATTGAGCCAAACGCCTTTTTCCTTTTCTAATAAATGATGGTGGGTACACGTCATCAACTGTGTTAGCCCGTAGCGGCTTAGCCCGAAGTGGAAATTTCCGGTGATAGCCCATTTACCATATGTCAGTGAACGCGTGTTGCAGCGCAACCCGTTCTCCGATGGGAAAATGTAGGGAGTGTGAAGGTCATCCAACGGCAGATTCCAATGCCCATGCTGTGCCGCAAGCTGTCGGTCGGGATAATTTTCGTGTGGTCCAAGCCCGACCCAACTGACCTGAGGCTCGACGTCAGCTAATTGGCAGCTCAAGCCGACTCTGGCCAGCGACGGAAGTACCGTACTGACATCAACGTCGACATCGACGGTCATCACGCCACCAGTATCAATCTGCCAGTGTTTTTTACTCCGTAGCAGAATCTGCCCCGCATGGCGGAATACATGATCGGTGACAATGTGGACGGCATCGGTGAGCTGGTCTGCCTGAATCGCGACACACTGCGTCTGCAATTGATAAAGCCCTGCCGATTTCCAGCGTTCGGCCCAGGCGCGTGGATCGATGCGGTCAACCTCACTGATACCGATGTCGTTATCCAGTGGAGCCCGAACGAATTGATCCTGCAAGGGAGTCAACAGTGCTGGAGTACCAGTTGTCCACCACTGCTCTAGCCAACCGCTCTGGCGGTTAAATCGCCAATGTTGTTCGCCCTGAACAACGTCAAAATAGGTATCTGATGTTTGCAGGACTGGTGGTTTTTTCTGCCCAGAGCATGATGCCTCGGGCATATGAAGCGGTGTAGGGAGTTGCCACTGATCCCAGGCACTGCGGTGGTTTGCTTCCGACCAGGCGGTTTCTCTGGGTTGCACGACTTCAACATTGAGCCAAAGCTCCCCTGTGCGATCGATGGTGGGAAGTGACTCCAGTAGCGTTAGTGTTTGAGTAGCTTGCGGGGCGAGCCTCAGCGGCAGTAAACCTTCTGCTAGGATCTTATCGTCTAGTGTAATGTGCCAATTCAACTGCTCGTTGTCCGTATGACGGAACAGGTATTCACTGGTAACGCGTAATTCACAGGGGGATTCAGCCTGCCAGACGAATTGAATATGCTGCTGTGCGCGTTGCGCTTCATACAGGCTGGGATGTGGAGTGCGATCGGGGAAAAGTAGGCCGTCCAGACAGAACTGGCGATCGTTCGGCATGTCGCCAAAATCTCCGCCGTACGCCCAGTAGGCATTGCCTTGTTCATCATGGTGGATCAATGCCTGATCGACCCAATCCCAGATGAATCCACCCTGTAACCGAGGATATTGCCGGAATGCTTTCCAGTAGCGGGCGAATCCCCCCAAACTGTTGCCCATCGCGTGCGAGTACTCACAGAGGATGAGTGGCCGATGTTCGCCCGGCATGCTGATCCATTTTGTGATCGACCATTTGGGTACGCTGGGGAAGGGCTGATCTTCATCAACACGGGCGTACATTGGGCACATAATGTCGGTCGCACGACTATTCGCACCGCCGCCTTCGTAATGCACGGGGCGGGTGGGGTCGTTGCGTTTGATCCACTGGTAAAGTGCATCATGGTTTGCGCCGTAACCGGATTCGTTCCCCAATGACCAGATAATGATGCAAGGGTGATTTCGATCGCGCTGCACCATCCTTGATACGCGTTCGCTGTAGGCTGGCAGCCACATGGGATCGTCTGACAGCCGATTCATCGGCTGCATACCGTGCGTCTCAATGTTCGCTTCATCCACCACATACAGGCCATAGCGATCGCACAGCCGATACCACAGCGGATGGTTGGGGTAATGGGAGCAGCGCACCGCGTTAAAATTATGCTGCTTCATCAGCATAATATCGCGCCGCATCGTGTCTTCATCCATCACCTGACCGTTTTGCGGGTGATGCTCATGGCGGTTAACGCCGCGGATTAGCAGCGGTTTGCCATTTAGCAGCAGCAGGCCGTTGCTAATTTCAACTTTTCTGAAGCCGACATCATAGGCTTCCGCTTCGAGCAGTTCGCCTTCCGCTGTTTCCAGTGCGATGACGGCACGATACAGATGCGGCAGCTCGGCGCTCCACAGATCGGGCCGCGGCACATCAAGACGAAGGGAGGCCCTGTCATGGTAGGTGCCACGTTCATCCACAATGTCGCCACCGAACGCCTGTCGTGTCTCGCCAATGAGGTTATTACCGCGCCAGAGTTGTGCATGTATGCGATGGTTTTTGGCTTCAGACTCGGAGAGTGTTGCCTTTACCTGAACATCCAGTGTGCCATGGCGGAAATCGGTGCTGAGCGGCGTAGTGAGTTGAACATCGCTAAGATGAACCGTCGATTTATGTAGAAGTGTGACGTCGCGGAAGATACCGCTCATACGCCACATATCCTGATCTTCCAGATAACTTCCGTCAGACCAGCGTAACACCATCACCGCCAGCCGGTTCTCTCCTGCTGTCAGATAGCGACCAATATCAAACTCCGCCGGTAGACGACTATCCTGCGAATAGCCGACCCAGTGACCGTTACACCAGAGGTAAAACGCGGAGTTGACGCCATCAAAAATAATCCGCGTTTGTCCGCTGCTGAGCCAGTCATGATTGACTTTAAAAGTGAGCGAGTAACAACCGGTGGGATTATCTTCTGGAACATAGGGTGGGTTAACGGGGATCGGGTATTTTACGTTGGTGTAAATCGGTGTGTCATAGCCCTGTAACTGCCAATTGGAAGGAACCGGAATGGCAGCAGAATCAGGTAAATTTTGCTGTAGCCAGCTTTCCGGTACGGCTTCGGGGCGAGTGAAATAACTAAACATCCACTCGCCATTCAAGCGGCGAAGACGCTGAGACGGCTCATCTTGATGCGCGGCAGCCACGCTTCGCCAACTGTTGAATGGAGGATGAGCAGGGAGCCTTTGATAGTTGGTACAAGCTGGATTTTCCCAATCACGTCGAGCAAGAATTTCTCGCAGCGTGGCGTGATGGCGTGTTGGATTCGGTAGAACGGTATCGCTCATGATGGCTTTACTCCTGAACGTCTTGAACCTGTCATTGTGGTTGGATGATTTAAATTGTTATCCGCTCACAATTTATATTTTCCATAACATATCGACTGGCCAAAGTGAGTAAAGAGGAATGTGGCAATAAAGTGGAAGCGATCACAAAGATCGTTTGCAAAACAAATGAGATAACATCGAATTTGGAAAGCGGTGCGCAATAAATCAACAAAGATGAAATGGTAACTTGTTGTTTATAAGATTATTTTGTTATGGTTTGGCCGCTGTGGTGATAACGGTGTTGTTGTGTAACGGGTTACAAACGCTGGAGCTGGCGTGTAATGTCCAACAGATTTTTGGTGAGTTCTTGCAGAGAGGCATGGGTTGATGAATGGATGGCGGTGCTATGGCGTACGATCAGTTCGGTGGGTAACAGTAGTGAAGTAGTTTGGGTAGGATCGCCCAGCGTAGCGAGCAAACGGGTGACGCCTTCTTTACCTAATAGCCTGAAATCCTGGCGAATGGTCGTCAGTGGCGGGGTGTAATAAGCGCTGTCCTGAGTATCGTCAAACCCGATCACCGACATCTGTTCCGGCACACGCAGGCCATATTCGTGCAGCGCGCGTAGAACGCCAAGCGCCATTTGATCGTTCGCGACAACAATGGCGGACACACGCAGGGATTGTCCCAGCAGAGCCAGTGTTTGGTGATAACCAGAAGCGGCGCTCCAGTCACCGTGCAATACAGAAGCGGGGGATAATTGCTGTTTTTCCAGCTCGGCTATCCAGCCTTCATAACGTAGGCGTGCGGAAATCGAGGTCATTGGCCCAGTCAACAGAGCGATATGTTGATGCCCCAGTTCCACCAGATGCGAGATAGCCAACCGCGCGCCGTGGTCAGGATCGAACATGAAATTGAGTATGTCGGTATGGGGATCGGCATCCATAAACAGCACGGGCGTATCAGCACAGGTTTGGCTAATGTGGGCGACTTCATCCGTTGATAGCGGAACATTCACGATGACGCCACTGACCCGCTGAGAAAGCAGATCGTTAACGGCGTTATTGCAGGTGTTGACATCCGAGCTGCTCAGCATGGACATCACGATGTTGATCCCCAACTGGTTGGCGGTGCTCTTAATCGCGGCGGCAATTTGTGAAGGAGCGTGCAGTGAAAGATCGGTGGTTACCAGCCCCAGCGTGGTGATGGTTTTCCCTGCTAGCTGTTGTGCGACGCGGTTAGGCGTGTAATTCAGCGCCGCCATCGCCTGTTCCACTTTACTGCGAGTACGAGATGAAACGTGAGGCGCTTGATTCAGCACTCGAGAAACCGTCTGATAGGAAACCCCTGCGTACTCGGCGACATCGTTTAATGTGATGGGTTTCTGTTTCATAGCGACTATTCCGTGCGTGAAAGGGCATTATCATAGCAAATCGCGTGGGGAATCCGTAACAGGTGTATGTGTTCTGGCGTAATTGAAGCGGGTTAACATGAACGTGTGCCAGAGCTGGCGTGTCAAAAGTAACACTGGGAGCAAATGCTCCCAGTGAGTGATGGATGGGTATCCGATATTTACTGTTCGGACAGGACAAACATGCCGTAAGGGTGAATTTGCAGATAGTAACTGTCGCCCGGATTCGGCTGAAGCTGAGTGGCGTTAACCTGCAACAGCATCGATTGGCCGTGCCAGTCCACCTGCACTTCATACTGCGGCCCCATATAGGCGACCTGCGTGATGGTGCAGCGCTGGCTTTCGTCACCCTGATGACTGAGCGTAATGGCTTCAGGGCGAATACCGACAGTCGATTCACTTAATCCGGCAGCAAACCCCTGTGGACGCGGAATGAGGTAGCCATAGATATTTACGCTGTCTGCCGTGAAGGTGGCAGGGAAGATATTAGCGTCCCCCATAAAGCTGGCCATGAAGCGTGAAGCGGGCTGGCGATAGAGTTCCTGCGGTGCACCCAACTGCATGATTTTGCCTTTGTTCATCACCAGAACCATGTCGGACACCGCAAAGGCTTCGCTCTGATCGTGCGTAACATACAGCGAGGTGATGTTGAACTGCTGCTGAAGCTCACGGATTTTCTCACGCATACTGCGGCGCAGGTTGGCGTCAAGGTTACTCAGTGGCTCATCGAACAGCAGTACTTTAGGTTTGAGGATCAGTGCACGCGCCAGAGCAACACGCTGTTGTTGTCCACCGGAAATCTGGTCGACGTAGCGATCTTCGAACCCTTCCAGATCGACCAGCGCTAGCGCTTCTTTCACGCGTTGATTGATTTCAGCCTTTGGTCGGCCGAGCATTTTTAGCCCGTAGCCGATGTTTTCGCCCAGCGACATATGCGGGAAGAGGGCGTAAGACTGGAACACCATACAGATATCACGCTGTTGAATCGAGCGCTCGGTGACGTCTTCGCCGTCGATGAAAATTTGGCCTTCTGTCGGTTTTTCCAATCCGGCAACCGCTCGGAGTACCGTGGTTTTACCGCAGCCTGATGGCCCTAGCAGCGTGACCATTTTTCCCTGTGGGATAGCCAGATTCAAATCATCAATGACGGTGTTGTTGCCGAAACGTTTAGTGATGTGCTTCAGTTCGACAAAGCTTTTTTCAGTATTCAAGGTAATCACTCCGCTTAGGCATTATTCTTGGCTTTCGTGCGGGAAATCCGCGCTTCACCGACCAGATAATCGAACAGGAAAATAATGGCCAGCATGACCACAATCAGGATGGAACCGTAGGCAATCGCCATACCGTATTCACCGTCTTCCACGCGGTTAAGAATGTAAGACGTGGCGACGCGAGTATCCGGTGTAACCAGAAAGATAATGGCGCTGACGGTGGTAATCGCACGTACGAAGCTGTAAATCAGTGCGGACAGAATGGCCGGACGTAGCAGCGGTAGCAGAATATAAAACACCGTGCGCATCGAACCCGCCCTCAGGCTGAGTGACGCTTCGTCCAGTGATTTATCCAACTGCCCCAGCCCAGCGATACCGGCGCGAATACCAACTGGCACGTTACGCATGACCATCGACATGATGACGATCACCGCGGTTCCTGTTAAGTAAACCGGCGCGCTGTTAAAGGCCAGGATGTAAGACACACCGGCAACGGTGCCCGGCACCGCAAAGCACAGCATGGTGGTGAACTCGATAGCCTTCTTGCCGTAGAACTGCTGGCGCACCACGATGTAGGCTATAAGCAACCCGAACAGTGCCGTAATCGGTGCGGCGATACCCGCGAACAACAGTGTATCCAGCAGGGAAGGCCAGGCGCCGTCGCTAAAGCCTTGCCCGAACAGCTTGCTGAAGTTTGCCAGCGTCAGGGTGTAGTCCACGCCCCAGTTAACGGTAAAGCTGCCGTAGAAAATGCTGCCGTACAGCAGGACGTTAAAGGCAATCCAAACATAAAGCAGGATGCTGACGATCCACACCAGCGAGACGGGCAGCGGCTGCACATCACCCCGAGAGGATTTGCCAGAAATCGTGACGTAGGAGCGTTTACCGATCCACAGATATTGCACGCAGAATACGGCCAGTGAGAACAGCAGCAGGACAACGCCGAGCGTACTGGCTGACTGGTAATCCAACTGTGCACCCGTGATATAGAAGTAAATCTGGGTAGCGAGTACGTCGAAGTTACCGCCTAGCACCAGAGGGTTACTGAAATCGGCCAGCGACTGGACAATTACGATCAGGAACGAGTTAGCCAGTGCCGGTTTCAGCAGGGGCAGGAAAACCCGCTGAAAGGTTTGATAGCGGTTGGCTCGCAGCGTATACGATGCTTCTTCCAGCGACGGATGAATCGTCTTCATCGCGCCTTCGAGAATCATAAACGACATCGGCGTGAAGGCGAGCACCTGCGCCAGCCAGATGCCGGTAAAACCATACAGCCAGTTGGTGTTCGTCAGACCAAACCAAGTCACCATCAGCTCGGTGATATAACCGGAGCGGCCCATCATCAGCGTCACGCCTAACCCGACGACAAACGGTGGCGTAACGATAGGCAGGATGGAGAAAATGCGGCCGATAATTGCGGAACGTCGTGCAATACGCGAGGTATAAATCGCTAGCACCATACCGAAGAAGGTGCAGCCGATACCGACGGCAACCGACAGCAGGAATGAATTCCAGATCACCCGTAAAATGTGGGCCTGACTTAGAATCTGCATAAACGACAGCGGCGCGAATTCACCGCTGTCATTGGTGAACATCGGGATGAAGATGGCGATACTTGGGTAAAGAATAAACACGCTAATCAGCGCAATGATGCTGATAAGTGAGCCGATGACGAAGCGATCGCCACCCAGCCAGTCAAGCCGCGAGAGCGCCAGCGTAATAATTGCACTCAGCGCAACAAACAGCCCAAGGGTGCCATAGCCCATGCCGCGGCCTTCAATGGTCGCACTGATGACCACAAAGAGGGCACAGAACAACGCATAAGCCGCATCAAAACGGTGGCGACCACGCTGTTCCCGGCTGGGCGTAAGCAGTGGACGCGCCAGTAATCCTAACGGGAGCAGAAACCAAAGCAGGCTGATATTCAGGCTCGACCAGCTGTAGGCCGCCAGCAGTTCATCGCGTGAGGCATCGAGCAGGCCATAATCCAGGCTCCACGCTGGTAGCAGCAAAAATGTCGCTGCAATCAGCGCCAGCCACAGGAAAACGGGATCCCGTTTAGGCGTCGGTGAGAGAGTTAGTGTGTGTGACATGATGGTTCCCTGGTGCGTGCAAGTTTTATCGAATTGTTTTATGAGATTGAATCGTCACAGGTATTGGTTGGTTAATAATATTGAGTAATGGTTAATCAGCGATGCTGAGAACACTGCGCTAAGCGAAACGCGCGTATCGCAGTGCTCCCGTTCTTTTTGCAATCAACAAAGATCAATCAAAGGCAATCAATCGAGATTATTGGCCCATTTTGACTTCGTTAACCCACTTGGAAATCAGCTCTTTACGCACGTCTGCCGCGCCGTATTTGTCCATGTCGTAGTTGATCAGTTTCAGGTCCTGCAACTTCAGCGACAGCGGGGACGCTTCGGCCGTAGTGTTAGTCAGAATCTGGTAGGACTGGCCTTTCTTCCAGGAGAGTTCTTGTGCTTCTTTTGACAGCGCCCAGTCAACGAACAGCTTGGCGTTATCCATATTGCGCGCGCCTTTCAGGATGCTGACGCCGCCAATTTCATAGCCGGTGCCTTCACACGGGGAGATCAGTGCCAGTGGTGCGCCTTTCTCTTTTTCCAGCGAGTAGTCGTGCAGGAAACCGATGCCGATAGCGGTTTCGCCACGCGCGGCGTTGCGTGCGGGGGCAATACCGGATTTGGTGTATTGCGATACGTTGGTGTTCAATTTCTTCAGGTAATCAAAGGCTTGATCCTGACCCCAAAGCTGGGAGAAGGTCGCCAGTGCGGTGTAGGCCGTACCGGAACTCTGTGGGTCAGCAATCTGAATTTCGCCTTTGTAGATAGGGTTGGTCAGATCTTTCCAGCACTGTGGCACTGGCAGATTTTTCTCTTTCAGGCGATCGGTGTTAACACCGAAGCCGAGAATGCCGACGTAAACCGCAGACGAGTAGTTTCCTTTACGTTTAGCGGGATCGCGGAACTGCGGCATGATCTGATCAAGGTTTTTAGACTGATAGGGTTCCAGCAGATCCATTTCGCCCGCTTGAGACTGCGGATCCAGCGTGCCGCCGTACCAGACGTCAGCCTGTGGGTTCTTCTTCTCAGCATCGACTTTCGCCAGCGTGCTGCCGGAACCGTTGCGGATAAAGGAGGTTTTAACGTTGTGTTTTTCACCAAAGGCCTTGGCTTCCTCCTCGCAGAAGGCGTTGGTGGCGCTACAGTAAATGACCAGGCGACCTTCAGCCCGAGCGGTAGTAGTGGTAACGGCAGCAACGGTCAGTCCAGCGGCGATGAGGGTCGTTAAGGTAGTCAGTTTCATGATGTTTTCCTTTGTATATACCCGTCATACTTCAAGTTGCATGTGCGTTGGCTGCGTTCACTCACCCGAATCACTTACTTGAGTAAGCTCATCGGGATTCCTTCGCTTGCCGCGTAACAAGGCTTATAAATAAGCCTTGCCCTTGGCGGGCCAACGCTTTGCGTTGTTCAAAACGCTAACGTTTTGTCCTGAAACTCGAATTATTTAGGGTATAGTTATCTGTTGTTATTGATATTTTGATGTCATCAAACGTTCCCGGCGGCTGACACCTGCCATCAGCAGCGGCATCAATAACAGTCCGATGCAGGCTGAGGCCAATGCCAGCAGAGTAAAAAATCCCGACCATCCATAGTGTTGCAGCACCTGTGCTAGCGGCCAGCCCGCCAGCGCCGCTCCCAGATAGGCAAACAACGCCAGAAAACCTGTCACCGTGCCTGCGGCATCCTTATGGCTGTATTCCGTCGCAGCCAGACCGATCAACATCTGTGGTCCAAAAACAAAAAAACCGATACTGAAGAAACAGGCTGCAAGCAGTGAATAGTGGTGAATTGGTGCCAGCCACAGCGCGGTCATGGTTAAAAATAGTCCGAGTGCAAACAGCAAAATCATCGGTGCGCGTTGACCTCGGAACAGCAGATCTGAACCCCAACCAGCAAACAGCGCTCCCAGTAATCCACCCAGTTCAAACAGCGACAGCGTGGCGTTCGCGCTGAGCAGGTTGAAACCGTGGCTCTCCGACAGCCAGATGTTTCCCCAGTCATTCAGTGCGATGCGAATCAGGTACACCAGAATGTAGGAAAACCCGAGCAGCCAAATGGTACGGTTACGCAAAATTGCATCGCGCAGAATCTGACGCATCGGCATCGGCGGACTCTGCTGCTCCTGACGAAGCTCTAGCGCGTCGCGTCGCCACTGACCGACGCTTGGCAACCCTTGCTGTTGCGGTTTGTCGCACAGCTGCCAACATAGCCACAGCCCGATCACAATCCCGATAATGCCCGGCACCAGCAGCGCCGCTTGCCAGCCCCATTCGGAGGCCAGATAGCCCGCGAGTAAGGGAACCGCCGCACCACCAATGTTGATCGACGTATTCCAACATCCCCACCAGAGGCCGCGCTCATTACGCGAATACCAACTGCTCAGCAGTCTGGCGCAAGGGGGCCAACCCCAGCCCTGAAAGAACCCGTTCAGCGCCCAGACAATCAACAAACCGGTGAGCGACTGGCAGTACATGAACAGAATGTTCAGCACGCCGGTAATCATCAGCCCGACACCCATAAACCAGCGCACCTGAGTGCGATCGCAGACGATGCCGGAAATAAACTTGGATGCGCCATAACAGAGGTAAAACAGCGTCCCCAGCAAACCGATATCGCCTTTGCTTAACCCTAATTCCAACTGCATCACCGGCATGACGAAGTTGATGCTTTTACGCGTCAGGTAAAACGTGGCGTACCCGATGACCATGGAAATCAACAACCGCGGTCGCCAGTAGCGATAGCGCTGACTGATTTGTGTTGGTGAAAGCTGTCCCTTGGGAAACATGGGTGCCTGCATGGGGTTCTCCGTCGCGTTGAGAGAAGAGTAGGGGGATGCGAATTAAAAAGGATGAGACAAGGTTTTAGATGGCTAGGAATAATTCCTAGCTAGTCGTCTTTTTGTTTAAATTTTGTGGGCAGGTTAACAATTATGTGCGTGCCACGCGGCGCAGCGGGTTCACCGCTGACGGCGGCTTTCACCAGCCAGTTTCCGCCCAGTGCCTGCACGCGTTCTTCAATGCCCCGCAGGCCGAAGCCGCCGCCTGTCGAATGTGTACTGCCTTTTTGTGCGATGCCTACGCCGTTATCAATGACGTCGAGCGTAATCAGGTCATCCTGCTGTCTGAGACGGACGGTAATCTGTGTGGCGCTGGCGTGTTTGTTGATGTTGTTGAGCAGTTCCTGCACCAGCCGATAAAGCGTGAAAATGACTACGTCATCATGAGGGGGCGTTGGGAGCTGATAATCCAACTGAAACTGGATGCCGCGAGCCGCAAAGGCGAACTCATCTGCCAGATGATGCAGCGCTTTATCCAGCACCATTTCATCCAGCACTGGCGGGTGCAGCTGGCGCAACAGCTGGCGTGTGGTGTGGTGGATTCGCCGCGACAGCTCGCTGATTTGTCCGGCGGCATGTTGCGCCGCATCGGCAGGCGCACTGTGTTTCACCAGCATGGCCTGAATTTGAATCGCGGTGATGTTTTGGCCGATATCATCGTGCAGCTCGCGCGCGATATCTTTGCGCACGGCCTCTTCGGTATGGATGATGCGTTCCATCAGCCGCCGCCGGGTTTTTAGCTCCTGTTCCAACTGCTGACGATAGCGCTGGAGCCGCTGTGCCAGCTGTTGCTGACGGCTGATGGCGATCCCCAACCCAATGCCGAGCAGCGCCTGCGTAGAGAGAAACAGCTCCAGCTCGCGCAGGTCATCAAACGCTCCGCTCACTTGGCGCGTGACGGCAATCATCAGGCTGCCGAGTACGGCGGACAGTACGCCGCCTTGCCAGCCGAATTTATACGCCATCACCACATTGGGCAGAAAAACGAAGATCAGCAGCAGGCGTTCCATCTCGGGTGTGAACGCCATTTGCAGGCAAACGCCGATAGAAAAAAACAGTGAGCACCAAATCAGCAGTGAAGTACGCAGTGGTGGATCGGGGATCTCCTGCGCCAGCAAGGTCTGCAAATGCTGCTGCTTGATGTATTCGTACAGCAGATAGATGAACGGAATCAGCAGGACGCCGCCGGTAAACGTGGCCAGCAGCGTTTGTGTTAACTGCGAATGTAACCAGGGCCCGATGGCGATGCCGTGAAGAAGGGTGTTAAGCGTCAACGCCGCCAGTAACAGCAGCAGTCGTTGCCAATAAAGTGTATAGCGATGCCAGATTTTATGCGTGATGACCGCGGGAATCAGGCTCAGAAAAGGGGAAAGCAGCAATAGCGAACGCGTCATCAACTGCTCGCTGATAAGCCAACTCTGGATAGCGATTTCCGAAAGTAGCAAGGTCGGCCAGTATTTGCGCGGCAGCAAAATCATCAACGCCAGCCGCAGCCCTTGCGGTAACAGCAGCGTCGCCTGCTGGCCGTTATTGCTCAGATAGAAACTGATGGTCCATAGCGCCAGCCAAATCAGGCTGTAGAAAAAGGCCAGAAACAGCGTCATACCGATGACGTGCAGGCGGCGCATGGTCTATTTCCCGGCCAGCAACTGGTGTTGCAGCGCAAAGTGCACCAGTTCTACCGTGGATTCACACTGTAATTTACTGAGAATATTGGCGCGGTGAACATGAACCGTCTTATGGCTGAGCTCAAGTTGTTCAGCGATGCTTTTGACGCTAATCCCGTTGACCAGCAGGCTGAATATTTCCCGCTCGCGTGGAGTCAGCGTCAGTAACTCCTTCGGTGGCTGCTGCTGATGACGAATGGCGTGCAGCGCGTCGGCGCAGAGGTAAAGGCCGCCGCTGCTGACCACGCGAACTGCCTGCACTAACTCTTCTGGGCCGCAGCGCTTCGTGAGGTAGCCGCCCGCGCCTGCATCCAACGCACTTTGTACAAATGCAGTGGTGTCATAGATGCTCAGAATAATGGCGCGAAAATTGGGGCGCTGTTGACGTAGGCGGGTTAATAACGACAGGCCGCTTTCATCCGGCATAGCGATATCAATCACGGCAACGTCAATCGGCTGTTTGAGCAAATGCGGCCACGCTTGCGCCGCCGAGGCATATTGTCCCACTACCTGAATGTCATTCTCTAATGTCAGAAGCTGTGCAAAGCCAGACCGTACAACGATGTGATCGTCAACCAAAGCCACATTAATCATGGTTTCGCCGTGTGAATCCAAAGTCATCAAAGTGTCATAATGCGGGGGAATGCAGAGGCGAGCAATAGTAGATAATTAAAATGGAATCGGCTTAACAGATATACCCGTCATACTTCAAGCTGCTTGTGCGTTGGCTGCTCTTACTCACCCCAGTCACTTACTTGTGTAAGCTCCTGGGGATTAATGAGTCTCATAAATGAGACTCACCCTTCGGGCCAGCGTTAGCGCTGTTCAAATCGGTCTAAAACCGATTTGTCGCTCGGTTGCCGCGTTACAAGGCTATAAATGAGCCTCGCCCTAAAGGGCCAACGCTCTGCGTTGTTCAAAACGCTAACGTTTTGTCACGCAACTCGAATTATTTAGGGTATATACAATTCTATTTATTGATCGAATGATGAAAGGCATATTGATAGAACGCGGAGTTATTTGACTCATTTTATCGAGAGACATACTGTTTTTCTCTTTAAATCCGTGTAGTTAGAAATCGATGTATTTAAGGTATCAGGTGAAACAGAATGATGAATAAATGGCGTATAACGCTGGTGGCGGGAATGGCCACAGCAGCAATGGCGTTGACCGCATGCGATAACGCAGGTAACTCTGCCAATCATATTAAAGTCGGTGTGATTAACGGCGCTGAGCAGGATGTCGCTGACGTCGCGAAGAAAGTAGCAAAAGAGAAATATAATCTGGATGTCGAGCTGGTTGGGTTTAGCGGTTCGCTATTGCCGAACGAGGCAACGGATAAAAGCGATCTGGATGCGAACGTATTTCAACATCGTCCTTTCCTGGAACAGCAAAATCGCGAACACGGTTATAAACTCGTGGCGGTAGGGAACACCTTCGTTTTCCCGATGGCAGGCTATTCTAAGAAGATCAAAAACATCAACGATCTGAAAGACGGCGATACCATCGCGATTCCTTTCGATCCTACTAATCTGGGGCGAGCGCTGTTATTACTGGAGAAAACCGGATTAATTACCCTGAAGCCGGACACGGGTTTATTGCCGACGGTACTGGATATCACGACCAATCCACACAACCTGCGTATTATGGAAGTGGAAGGTGCACAGTTGCCACGTTTGTTAGACGATCCGCAAGTGACGGTGGCGATCATCAGTACGACATATATTCAGCAAACGGGCTTAACACCAACCAAAGACGGTATTTTCATTGAAGGTAAAGAATCACCGTATGTGAATATCATTGTGACCCGTGAGGATAATAAAGAGGCGGAGAACGTGAAGAAATTCATTAAATCCTATCAGTCTGATGAAGTTGAGCAGGCTGCTGACCGTATTTTTAACGGTGGTGCAGTGAAAGGCTGGTAATATACATTTTGGTGCTGCCATTTTACTAAAAGATGGCAGCGCATTAATTAATAGTTGAATTATTCGCAAGGTTGTTTTTTTATTAAACTCAATTAATAAGCTTAATGAAATCCCTTATATACACTCTTTAATTGTCGGCGATGTGTTATTTATTATCGATTAAATAATGCATCGGAAGACACTACTATTCACTAATTGTAAAGAGGGATATTTATGGCTTATCCAACAACAAACCTTACTGGGATTATCGGTTTTGCAAAAGCAGCGAATGTTACCGGAGGGTCGGGCGGTAAAGTTGTTACGGTAAATTCTCTGGCCGATTTTAAGTCTGCCGTGAGCGGTTCCACAAAAACCATCGTGGTGCTTGGAGCATCACTAAAAGCATCAGCCTTGACCAAGGTCGTATTTGGCAGCAATAAAACCATTGTCGGTTCTTTCGGCGGGGCTAATGTACTGACTAATATTCACCTACGCGCTGAGAGCAATTCAGCTAACGTTATTTTCCAGAATCTGGTTTTTAAACATGATGTCTCTATCAAGGACAATGACGATATCCAGCTGTATCTGAACTACGGTAAGGGATATTGGGTGGACCACTGTTCATGGCCGGGGCATACGTGGAGTGATAGCGACGGCAGTCTCGATAAACTGATTTATATCGGTGAGAAAGCGGATTACGTCACGATCAGTAACTGCTTATTCTCAAACCATAAATATGGCTGTATTTTCGGCCATCCGGCAGATGATAATAATAGTGCATACAATGGCTACCCACGTTTGACCATCTGCCACAACTATTACGAAAATATTCAGGTTCGTGCGCCAGGCCTGATGCGTTATGGTTATTTCCACGTATTCAACAACTACGTCAATAAATTCAATCTGGCCTTTACGGTTGCGCAGAATGCCAATGTGCTTTCTGAACGCAACGTATTTGGCACCGGAGCTGAAAAGAAAGGCATGGTTGATGATAAAGGCAATGGTTCAACCTTTACGGATAATGGTAGTTCACCGGCAGCGGTGGCGAGCAAATCACCGGCGGCTAAATGGACGGCATCATCTAACTATTCATACAGTTTGATGACAACCGCGGCGGCTAAATCCTGGGTTGTTTCTAATTCTGGGGCGCAAAGCAGTGCGCTGAAATTTCCGTCATAATTATTAACCGTTTTTATTACGATCTTGTCTGCTTAATATTTTATTAGGGATTGAAACTCATTAAATATTGAGTATGTCGCAATATGCCACTCGGCGAACATGTTAATGTCGAGTGGCATATTTATTTAAATTATTTAATATAAAAGCTAAGGCTAATTAAGCGGCGATATTATTTTTCTGGTTGTGGGTGAAATACCACTCAACCGTTTTCTTGATTAACTCTTCCGTGGCATCGACATAGTGCTGTGGTGACGTTCTGACTTCCTGTTCTAGAATCAGTGGAAGCTCGGTGCAACCTAAAATGATTTTCTCGACGCCAGCCTGCAATAGGCGATCTTTTACCGGCGACAGCATGCTATAGGCTCCAGCAATATCACCGGATTTATAGGCATAGATACTTTCCATTACCTGGTGTTGGTCAGCATCATCCGGCGTGTAGCACTCAATATTATCGTTTGTCAGGTTGTCCTGATAAATTCTCGCTTTCACTGTCGCTGTCGTTGCTAATAAGCCGACTCGTGTGGTATTGGCATTCCTAATTGCCTGACAGGTCACATCAATAATGCTGATCATCTCCGCGCGGCACTGTTGTTTTAGTTCATTGAACCAATAATGTGCGGTATTACACGGAATAATGATGCACTCAGCGCCTGCATTTTCGAGAATTTTCATATATTGCAGCATTTTACCCAGCGGTGAAGCGCTGTGCTGAAGAATGCACTGTGTTCTGTCTGGGATATCAGGAATAGAAACCGCAATCATTGGAATGTGGTCTTGATCCCGATACGCTGGCGTGTTTTTGATCAATTTTTGCATCGCATCGACGGTGGCGCCCGGCCCCATACCACCTAGAATTCCCACGAGACTGTTCATGCTGTTAACCCTGTAGCATTATGAAATTAAAAGGATAATCGCATACTGCTGGGCAATGTGAATTGCTAAATTCCCATCTGCTATGTATGATTTGCATAACTATTGGCATCTCTATGCTTTTACTGGGTTTAACGGTGCGCGGTGGGAAGTATCTTTGTTGACGATGTAAAACACGGGTATAGGAAAAAACATGGCGCTGAGCGTGTTGAGTGAGGGGTGATGCTAAACAATATCGAAACCAAGTGGCTCTATGACTTTATCATGTTGGAAGAGCACCGGAGCTTTACGCTGGCTGCCGAGAAGCGGAATATCTCTCAATCCTCATTTAGCCGGCGCATTCAGGCGCTGGAAGCGGCGGTCGGGTTTGATATTTTCGACCGTAGCGCGCTGCCGCTGCAATTAACCGAACAGGGTCGCGTGTTCCACGCCTATATCCGCAATACGCTGGACGACTTGGAGTATCAGCTCAATAAGCTGCACGGTGGGGATAATTACAAGAATAAGATCACCATTGCGGCAGCGCATTCGCTGTCGGTATTTATCATGCCGGAGTTGTTAAAAGACGTGCCGGACCCGCAGGAAAAAATCTTCTATGTCGAATCGATCGATGTGGATGAAGCGGTACTGAATCTTAAAGAAGGGCGTAGCGACTTCATTTTCTCGTTTTACAATGAAGATCTGATGGGTGAACCCTTTATGCACGAGAAGATACTGGAATCTCGGCTTTATCCGGTCTGCGCGTGCGACAGTGCGGGGAAGCCGCTGTTTGATGTGAGTGCCTCATCGGTGCCGTTGCTCAACTATACCGAGACGAGCTATATGGGGCGTCAGGTCAGCCGTTACTTATCCAGCGTCGACAGCGATAAGTTCACCGTCAATTTTGTTTCTTCCATGAGCGACCTGCTCAAACGTATGACAAAGAAAGGGTATGGTATTGCCTGGCTGCCGGACTATTCGATTCAGGAAGAGCTGAAAAATAAAGAGCTGACGATCCTGAGCATGGAAAATGCCGTGATCCGCATGGGTGTGTATCTCTATCGCCTTGATGCACGACTGAATGTGGCTTCCGAGAAATTCTGGCGCTATATGAAAGGGTTGTCATCGACGTCCGGACTATAAACGTCGCGATAATGTCATTGTACGACGAGGGATAAAAAAATAGCGGCCCAAAAGGCCGCTATGATGAAACACTCATTCAGCATTAGCTATTTTGCGTGGCCTGCTGAGGTTCCTTATAGGCGACGACCTCATCGGTAACCTCTTCCTCATCATCGTGGATGTCTTTTTCCAGACTGGCCACAACGGCGGTAGAGATGCTGTTACCAATGACGTTAGTTGCAGTACGACCCATATCCAGGAACTGGTCGATACCGATGATCAGCAGAATACCGGCTTCCGGCAGGCTGAACATTGGCAGCGTTGCGGCGACCACGACGATAGAGGCACGTGCTACGCCCGCCATCCCTTTACTCGTGATCATCAGCGTCAGCAGGATCAGGATTTGCTGGGTGAGGCTTAGGTCGATGTTGTAAGCCTGTGCGATAAACAGAATCGCAAAGGACTGGTACATCATGGAACCATCAAGGTTGAACGAGTAACCCAGTGGCAGCACAAAACTGGTGACTTTTTTCGGTACGCCGAATTTGGTCAGTGCTTCCATGGTTTTCGGGTAAGCGGACTCGCTACTTGCGGTAGCAAAGGCCAGCATGGTCGGTTCACGAATCAGTTTCGCCAGCGTCATGATGGCTTTGCCCAGGAACAGGTAGCCAACCAGGAACAGAACGCCCCACAGCACGGCCAAGCCGAGATAGAACTCACCGATCAGTTTACCGAAGTCGTAAAGCAGTCCCAGGCCTTGTGTGGTAATCGCGGAAGCGATTGCGGCAAACACAGCAATAGGTGCCAGCGCCATCACGTAGTCGGTCACGCGGAACATCACTTTGGTCAGTTCTTCGATCATGGAAATGATCGTGGTCGCGTGTTTGTTTTTGCCTTTCACATAGGCAAGTGCGGAGCCGAAGAACAGAGAGAAAACCAGAATTTGCAGGATTTCATTGTTCGCCATCGCTTCTACGATACTTTTCGGGAAGATATGGCTGATGAAACTCTTAAGTGTAAACCCGTCTGTATTCAGGCCAGTCGCAACCTGCTGTACCGGGATTTCGAGATTCATGCCTGAACCAGGTTGGAACAGGTTCGCGAAGAGCATACCGATAAGCAGAGAAATAAATGATGCGCTGACAAACCAAATCATGGCTTTCATACCGATACGGCCAACGGCAGAGGAGTTTCCTCCCATGCTTGCCAGGCCAGAAACCAGCGTAGCGAAGACCAGTGGTGCGATGATCATTTTAATCAAGCGCAGGAAAATATCGGTAACCATGTTGAAATAAGATGCAACTTCTTTTGCTCGACTGCCATCAAGATACTGATGGCAGGCCCATCCGATTAATATCCCCAGGACGATAGCCAAGACTATCTGTACAAGTAACTTCTGCCTTTGCATATAAACCTCATGTTGATGAATTGATTCAGACAACACAATATTATTGCCGCGTGATGGTTGGTGCTTTCCCTGAATACACCAAGCCCTCACCCGAACCTGTTATTGGGGTGTTGTGTCTGCCCGCCGATATTACAACGATTCTTGCTTTTTACATTTTTTTTCTACGGATTGTTATGTAATTGTGATCTTTGTCATGCGAAAAATGCATGTCCGCACCGCTTGTAATGATAAATGGGGATGTGGTGCGCAGATCGCGTAAAGCGTGAGTTATTTATTAATTCATTATTAAACAATATCTTAGTTTGTTTTTTTGCGGTAAAGGCAGATGAGCTAAAGTGTTGAAGTAGTGTTGCTAATGATATGTGGCTATACATCAATAAAACAGATGGTGAATTACTTAAAGATTAAGTAAAAATAAAAGAACAATTAACGAAAACTTTATATACATGCCATTTTATGAAGAAAATAATTTTTTAATTATTTAAATCGTGACTTTGTTTTTTGTTTCCTAGGTTTTATTTTTTTGCTGTTGATGTGGAGTTTAATTATTGTTCTATGTGTTTCTGTTTGTAACTACCTGGGCGTTTAAGGTGTTTAAAATGGTGTTTTTTATTTTTTAAACATATGTTACTGATGATTTGAGACCTCGCTGTTGGTTATTTCACCGAAAGAGATCAATGCTCACTTTATCGTGGCATGCTTTTTCCAGGTGTTTTTTCATCCTATCTGCTGCACTTTCGATCTCTCCCCGTTGCAGGCAATCAAGAATGACCAGATGTTCGGCAATCTGTTCCAACCTCTTGGGGTTGAAGACGGGACTGCCTTGCCGATATTCCACCAGGCGCCGTAATTGATTGATTCGCTGTAGACTATGGTGGGCGAAGCGGTTGCCGCTACAGGCGAGCAGCGTTTCATGAAAGTGCGTATTGGCATCGAACATTTCATGGGGCGTGAGCGTCAGATAACCACCATTAAGAATATCTTCCTGCTGTTTACGGCAGGCGTGAAGCGTGTGCGGATCGATATGGAACTGCGGTGATAGCAGGCTGATTGGCTCAACCAGCAGGCGGAAGGTGAAACTTTCCTCATAGGCCGCGACGGAATCGATAATCGGCGTGGTTCGCCAGCCTTGACCAGTACGAAACTCTAGCCAACCTTCCTGTTGAATACGCGTCAGAACGTTACGCAGCACGGGGCGGGATACTTGACACTCTCGCATGAGATCCACTTCTGAAAATTGCTCGGGTAACCGCCGTGTGAGGCGCATATCGACAATCTTCTGGTAGAGCGGATCTTCGCTGCTGGCGGCTAATTCGGCGACTAATTGACCCAGTTCATGAGCATGGCGGTCGAGGTAAAACCCTCGGTTGCGATGGTAATGCAGCATACCTCTTGCTGTCAGATATAGTAGCGCAGCCTTGACCGGTGTGCGTGATGCGTTCAGCTCCTGCGCCAGCGATGATTCGATCAGGTGAGCGCCGAGTGGCAGTTGCTCACGGCGAATATAGGCGACAATCTGCCTGACAATCCTTGTCTGTAGGGGAGTTAAAGCCATCGCTATCCTGCTATGTCGTTTAGGGTGTTACGGAGATATCGTTGTGCTCTTGCCAGTAAGGATCGCCTGCTAGCTGAGTGTGCTCCGGCCAGACCGGAGCAATCCTGACTCACTGGTGATAGAACGGAAACGCACCGAAGACAATACCACCGACCAACAGCGACAGACTGACAAAAATCGCCCATTTGATTGCAAAGCGTTGGTGATCGCCGATGTCCACTTTTGCCAGACTGACCAACAGATAGAGCGACGGCACCAGCGGGCTGAGCAGGTGGAACGGCTGGCCGACTATCGAGGCACGGGCGATCTCTTCTGGCGTAATACCGTAGTTGATCGCTGTCTGGGCGATAACCGGTAAGATTCCGAAATAGAACGCATCGTTGGACATCAAAAAAGTAAAGGGCAGGCTAATGAGCGCCGTGAATACGGCAAGGTACGGCCCGAAACTCTCTGGTATTACCTGTAATAGGCTTTTCGCCATCGCATCGACCATTCCTGTACCGGACAAAATTCCGGTGAAAATCCCAGCGGCGAAAATCAGTGATGTCACCGCCAGCACGTTAGCCGCGTGTGAACCGATTCGCGCTTTTTGTTCTTCCAGCTTCGGGTAGTTGAGCATGACGGCGATGGCGAAGCCGGCCATAAACAGCACCTGAATGGGTAGAAGGCCAATCACCAGAAACACCAAAAGTAGGGTGGTGAGAATAAAATTGGGCCAGAACATTTTAGGCCGGCGATTAGCATCGCTTTCTTCGTCACTGCCATTACCCAGATTGATCGAGACATTCTGGAAATTGCTGATATCAATGATCCCCAAGCGTTTACGCTCCTGTAGCCCCAGAAAAACGGCGACGCCGACCAGCGTCAGGCTGGCTAAAATAATCGCGGGCAGCATGGGAAGGAATACGTCCAGCGCATCCACGCGCAATGCGGCAGCGGCGCGCGCCGTGGGGCCGCCCCATGGAGAAAGGTTCATTACCCCGCTGGCAATGTTAACCAGACAGGTTAATCCCAGCACGTTCATGCCCAACCGTTGATAGAGCGGCAAAAAGGCGGCAATTGCGATCATATAGGTAGTGGTACTGTCACCGTCCAGCGCGACCATCAGCGTTAATACGGCGGTACCAACCAAGACTTTTAGCGGATCGCCTTTAACCAAACGGAGAATGAAGCGCACTAGCGGATCGAACAGCCCTGCATCGATCATTATGCCGAAGTAGAGAATAGAAAACGTCAGCATAACGCCAGTGGGTGCCAGTGTTTTGATGCCGTCCAGCATCATCGCGCCCAGCCCTTGATAGAAACCTGCGGCTAGCGCAAACAGCGTAGGGACAAGAATCAGCGCGATAAGCGCAGACATTCGCTTGGTCATGATCAGGTACATAAAGCAGATGACCATAGAGAAACCGAGAATAGTGAGCACAATATGTCTCCTGTTTTTTATTATTTCCCAAATAATTTACTGCCTTTCTCTATGGCAAATTAAAGGTGCAAAAAGCCATGCGATTTTTTATATACCCCAAATAATTCGAGTCGCAGGAACGCGGCCAACGTACATATAGCTTGAAGTATTACGGGTATAACCGCATATCGAAAGGTATAAGGTCTGGCTATTTCCCAACGTCAGAGACGTTCAGGAGAATACGAATGAAAGGAGAGGGTTAACTTCCGGGGTCGATACGAATAATCAATGACAGATAATGAGGGCGCGATAAGGTAACGGTAATCGGTAACATAAATGACCTCTATGCGAGCAATAATAATATTCCTTTTATCCCTGTCAGCTGCCATTTAACCGATTGTTTGGTCATGACTTTACGCGTAATGCGGATGGTTTGAACATCACGGCTAACAGGGGCTCTTTTTGTTAAAAACAAATTAAAGCATTGTAAAATGAAACGCAAATTGCGCTAAATTGGAATAAAAAACAATTGAACGATGAGAAGGTCAGCGATAACCAACATAATTTTAAAAGATAAACAGAGATGTGAAAGTTTAATTTCTGCGTAGAAAATTATTAGCAATTGACGGAAATTCATCCGGTTTCATTAATAAATATTTACAAGATGAGATAGGAGAATAAAAACATTATCGGAGAGGAGAGTTAAACGCTGTCTAAACCGGCGTGTATTTTCTGAATAACAGATACTTTCTAAATAACAGGTATTTTCTAAACCCCATGATTTCCTAAGCCGCCACGTAAAGATTCGCGACGGCTTAGGCAAGAGGAATTAGCTGACGTTTTCTGCGGTGGTACGCAGGCGATCTTTCAACTGACTGTATTCCTGCTGTACATAGTTCTCCGCTGCTTGCTGATCGTCAATGGCTTCCAGCTTAACGGCACAGTGTTTGTATTCCGGTGTTTTGGATACCGGATCGAGATGATCCAGCGTCAGCTCATTGCAGGCACCGATCCACCACTGGTAGGTCATGTAAACGGCGCCTTTATTGATACGCTCGCTGACGGCAACGCGAGAAATAACCTTGCCGCGCCGCGATGAGATCCAAACCAGTTGCTGATCGTCTATGCCTAAACGTTCAGCGTCATGCGGGCTGACCTGTACGTAGCCGGGTTCATCGGCCAGTGTTTGCAGGGCGGTGCAGTTGCCTGTCATGGAACGGCAGGAGTAATGGCCGACTTCGCGCACGGTGCACAATACCAGCGGGTAATCTTCATCCACCAGCTCCATCGGCGGTCGCCATTCGGCGGTTAGCAGCAGACCTTTCCCGCTAGGGCGATCGAAGTGGTTGCCTGCATATAGCCACGGGGTGCCGGGGCTGTCTTCTGTCGGACACGGCCACGGCACATAGCCCAGTCCGGCCATTTTCTCGTAGGTCGCGCCGTAATACAGCGGGCAGAGTTGTCGCAGTTCGTCCCAGATTTCCTGCGTATTGTTGTAGTGCATCGGGTAACCGAGAGCCGTCGCCATCAGGCTGATGATTTCCCAGTCGGGTTTGACATCGCCCTGCGGTTCTACGGCTTTATAAAAACGTTGGAATCCTCGGTCAGCAGCGGTATAGACCCCTTCGTGCTCGCCCCAGGATGTTGCCGGTAAAATGACATCGGCAATCGCGGCAGTTTTGGTCATGAAGATGTCTTGTACGATCAGTAACTCCAGCTCGTTGAACGCATCGCGCAGCATCGACAGATCTGGCTCGGTTTGCAGTGGATCTTCGCCCATTACGTAATTGGCTCTGATTTTCCCTTCTTTTATTTTATGTGGAAGGTCGGTCAGCGAGTAGCCAATTTTGTCAGACAGCTCAGGCACGCCCCAGGCATCGGCAAATTTCGTCAGCGTCGCCTTATCCGTGACGTTTTGATAACCGGGGAACATATTGGGCAGCGCGCCCATATCGCAGGCACCCTGTACATTGTTTTGCCCACGCACCGGCCCGACGCCAACGTTCGGACGCCCCAAATTCCCCGTTAGCAGTGCTAAACCGGACAATCCTTTGACCACATCAACGCCTTGACCCCACTGCGTCACGCCCATTCCCCATAGAATGGTGGCGGACGGTGCGGCGGCATATATCCGCATCGCGTCTCGAATCAATTTTGGTGATAAACCGGTAATGTCGGCGACATACTCGGGCGTGTATTTTGCGACGGTCTGACTGAATTCCTCAAAGCCTTCGGTATGGCGGGCGACATAAGCTTTATCGTAGCGACCTTCGTTAATCAGCACGTTAGCAAACGCGTTGACCAGCGCCATGTTGGAGCCGTTTTTCAACGGTAGCCACAGATCGGCGATACGTGCGGTTTCAATATGGCGTGGATCGCACACGATGATTTTTGCCCCGCGTGCTTTGGCCTTCAGGATCCGGCGTGCCACGATAGGATGAGAGTCCGCGGCGTTATAGCCAAAAATCAGGATGCAGTCGGTCTTTTCGATTTCACAGATGGAATTACTCATTGCGCCGTTGCCCAGTGTGACTTGTAATCCGGCAACCGAAGGGCCGTGGCAGAGTCGGGCGCAGCAGTCGACGTTATTATTGCCGGTTACCGCTCGGGCAAATTTCTGCATCACGTAGTTGGTTTCATTGCCGGGGCCGCGAGACGATCCCGTATGCATAATCGACTCGGCACCGTACTTCTCTTTGATGGCTTTCAGTCGAGAGCTGGCGAAACCGATGGCTTCATCCCAGGAGACTGCTTCAAAGGGCGCACCTCTCTGACGGCGGATCAGCGGTTGTTTCAATCGAGGTGTGAGAATCTTGGTGTCGTTGAGAAAATCCCAGCCGTAGTAGCCTTTCAGGCACAGCTCACCTTCGTTGGTGACGCCATTTGCCCCTTCCGCACCAACCACTTTGCCGTTCTCTACCAGCAGGTTAATTTTGCAGCCTGACCCGCAATACGGGCAGACGGTAAGCACTTTCTGCATGATTTTTCTCCAAAGCCGAGTTTGGGATCGTAAGAACTGCATTCTTGTAGCGGCGCATTGATGCAGTTGTTTAACCTTCGATAATCGCCGATAAAGAAAATTAATTTACTGATCGTGGTCATGCTCAACGCGTGACAAATTGTCCTAACGCCTTGAGCGTCACGACCTTTTTCCATAGGACATTTGTCTGGAAAATAACGTGATAGCGTATTCATCCTCTTTATCCGTTAATGCCTATACTGTTTTTGACGATACTAACTCTATGTGCCACCGACTAGGCTGATGCATTCATGCCTATCGGCTGTTTAAAACAACGGAAACTGGCCTCTCAAGGAAGATAACGCATTCTGTTCGTTAATTTTTTGAGCTCGACTTCCCATCTAATGGGTAATTAATCAGGGAATTCCAGAACGTCTGTCAGATCGCGCGGGATAAAGGGCGTGATGCGACGGACGGCACCGTCATGAGCAAAAAAGTAAATACTTTCCCGACAGCGAGTGCGGGCGGGAAATATTTTTTAACGTCGCGGAGTGCATTATGGAATTTCTAAGAAATGTCAGCATAAAAATGATGGTGCTGGTCATAGTGGCTTCCCTGCTAGTGGCGTGGGGAGTAGCATCAGGATTCAGTCTTTACTCACTTTATCAGGTCACCAATTTGCTTGATAAAAGTGAGACTCAGCGAAAAACGTATTCCCATCTGGTCTATGGAACCGATCAATATTTTCGGGCCGTCACTCGCATGGAAAGAACGATGGACTATTTGCAGCGTAACGAACCAGAAAACGCCAGAAAGACGTTGGAAATGGCACAGGTTGCGCTAAAAAATACCAAGGATTCGCTAGAGAAATTCCAGGCCGCGGAGCACGTTGGCGTTGAGTCAGCGACGGTGGATGCGGTAAATAAAACATGGACTACCCTGATTGCTACCGCGATCGATCCGATGAATGCGGCGCTACAACGTAATGATTATGAAGGATTTCGACAGATATTCCGTTCTGTTTACCCACCGATTAGTCTGACGTTTGGCGAAGACATCAAACGCTATTCGGACAATATTACCGCTTCCTCGTTGATTCCAAGTGTGAATGAACACAATAACCAAAATCGTAATTCGTTGATTGCCGTGATGGTTATTGGCCTCATTGTGCTGATTTTCACGGAATACTATCTAAGGAACTATCTGGTTATCCCGATTTCAGTGCTTAAATCCCATCTGGCACAGCTAACGGCAGGCCGCTTAGGCTGTGAGCTGGCGGAGTTTGGCAAAAACTGTGCGGGGAGGTTGATTCCCGATATCAAGCGGTTGCAGAAAAGCTTGCGTGATACGGTGACCGTCATCCGGCAGAGCACATCAGAAATCAACAACGGGACGTCCAGCATTAAGGATGGCAACGATAATCTCTCGAGCCGCACGGAACAGCAGGCGGCGGCATTGCAGGAGACGGCTGCCAGTATGGAAGAGATTAGCGCCACGGTGCGGCAGACTACCGATCATGTGCATCAGGTACGCCAACTGGCAAAAGATGCTGCTGAGATGGCGCAAAAAGGCGGAAATATCAGCACCAACGTGATGGCAACGATGGATGGCATCAGTGCCAGTTCGCGGCAGATTTCCGATATCACCTCGGTGATTAACAGCATTGCGTTCCAGACCAATATTCTGGCGCTGAATGCGGCTGTTGAGGCCGCGCGTGCGGGGGAACAAGGACGAGGATTTGCCGTGGTGGCTGGTGAGGTTCGTACGTTGGCGCAACGTAGTGCACAGGCGGCGAAAGAGATCGAGGCGCTGATTGCAGAATCCGTTTCACGGGTTGAAACCGGTGCAGGGCAGGTAAAGCAATCCGGCGAGGCGATGACTGCAATTATTGCGTCCATCGCGCATGTGAACGATCTGATTGGTGAGATTGCGGCGGCAACGGATGAGCAAACGCGCGGTATTACGCAGATTAGTCAGGCGGTGCACGAAATGGATAGCGTCACACAGCAGAACGCGACATTGGTGATGCAATCGGCAGAAGCCGCCGCTCGTCTGGATGAACAAACCAGTGAACTGTCTGCCGTAGTGGACGTATTCAATCTGGATTCGGATAGCGATTTGCAAATCGCATTCTCTCGTCCGGCTCTCGCTGCTCCTGTTCATCGCGCTGTCGGGCGGAGCACTACACCACTGTTGTCAGCACATGGCCGTCACGGTGATGGATGGGAAAAGTTCTGATCCGTAGTGGGTTGAATGCGCGACAGAAGTTGAACGCATACAAAGGTTGGGTATGAGATAGCCAACGAGGCTGATAACAAACAGGGCGGAAAGGAGTCTGCCAGTTTCGTTGGTATCTGGTGAGAGAGTGAAAGTTATTGGGCTGTCGGCCAAAAATAGTGGCGAAAAGCGTTAACAGAAACCTGCCTAATGCCTTGGATTACAGAGGAAAAATGGCATTTTATTCTGTAAATCTGACTGTGGTAGTGTAAAGAAATGCTATTTTAAGACGGTAGTCTCTGGAGATAGAGCCATTTATTTTAAATTTAGGCATGATTATTGCTTTGTTTTGACGGTGGTATTTTGCCGTTTTTGCGATCAAAAACCGTATTTTCCCAAGGGTATAGGAAGGTGATGGGATTTTTTGACGTTAAATAAATGATTGAAACTATTTGTTACATACTAAAGTCATTCTTGCTTATCTTTTCGTGACGTAAATCAAGACAGATGACGACTTCAAAGTGATAATAAGAATAAATATCATTTGTGCTTCACCACACGCTTATGTCTATCTGGCAAAAAACGCTTCTGTTGTTGTGTTGGTTGTTGAGCTGTTCAGTGGCAGTTGCCGCGACCGATTACGCCACATTCATTCAAGATATCGAAACCAGGCTGGATAAAACGGCTCAGCTCTATGAGCAGCAAAAGCCGGATGACGCCCGCACTGAAGTTCAGATGGCCTATTTTGAGGTATTTGAAAACCTCGAAGGCCCTATCCGCATCAATATCTCCGCGCAAAAAAGCTATCAGCTAGAAGCGACCTTTGGTGAAATTCGCCGCATGATTGGCGAAGGAAAACCGCAGGCTGACGTGCAGGCAAAAATCTCATGGCTGAAGGGTGAACTGGATGCTGTTTTGCCCGTGCTGTCGGAAGGGCACAAGCTGGTTGCGCAGGAGCAGCACGGTGCCTACGACAATGCTGAGATCGCGCCGTACTGGCAACAGAGTTTTAAAATCATCGATGACCAGCTCGCGCTGGCCGTGACGGAATATCAGGCCGGCGATTACAAAAAGGCCAGCCAGAGCGTGCAGCAGGCGCACTATCAGGGGTTTAAAAACTCCGAGATGGAAATGTCTGTCCGGCAGAATCGCTCGGCGCAGCAGGCTGCTTCCATTAATCAACAATTCTCTGCATTGATTACGTTAGCCAGCCAACCCGAGCAACTGACAGACGTTGCCTATCGGGTCACCACGCTGTTGCAAGATATCGAGGATGTCTTACCGGGGTTGCCGACAACGCGCGATAGCCAGCAGGCAACGGCGACACCTGCCGCGAATGCCGATACTGATGCCGTGCCGGATGCGAACTGGGCGAAAGTCTCCGAGGATATCAATCAGGCCATTGCCGCCGCTATCGCACAATATCGCGAGGGTCAGATTAAACCCGCCATCATGGCGGTGCAGGACACCTACTTTGATCTGTTTGAAGCGACGGGCATGGAGAACAAAGTCGGTTCTCGTGATGCGGCGTTCAAATCGACGCTGGAAGGGTATTTCACCCGTCTGGTGAGCATGATGAATGCCAAACAGCCTGTGGAGCAGTTGCAAGGACAGGCCGACGCGTTGCAGCAGGAACTGGCGAAGGCGGTCGCCATGCTAGGCGACGGCGGTGAAACGCACTGGAGCCTGTTGATATACAGCCTGATGATTATTGTGCGTGAAGGGCTGGAGGCCTTGCTGATTGTGGCGGCGATCGTGGCCTATCTGGTGAAAAACAATCAGCAGGACAAGCTGTCGCTGATTCGCCAGTCGGTTTACGTCGCATTGCTGTGTAGCGTGATTACCGCGGTCATTTTCCAACTTGTGTTCACCAATTCGGGTGCCAGCCGTGAGTTGCTGGAAGGCATTACGATGCTGATCGCCGTGGTGATGCTGTTCTTCATGAGCTACTGGCTGTTGTCCAAAGTGGAAGCGCGGCACTGGAAGGCTTATCTGGAAGGCAAACTGTCCCATTCGCTGAGCAGCGGTTCCATGATCGGTCTGTGGCTAACCAGTTTTCTGGCCGTGTACCGCGAAGGTGCGGAGACGGTGTTGTTCTACTACGCGCTGGTGGGTGATGCCAACAATATGGCGGGGCACCTCTCCATTCTGGCTGGGTTTGCCATCGGCTGTGTGATCTTACTGATCGCTTACTTTGTGATGCGCTACACCATCGTCAAATTACCGCTTAAGCCGTTCTTCATGTTTACCGGCTGCTTTATGTACCTGATGGCGTTTGTGTTCGCAGGTAAAGGCGTACTGGAACTGATCGAAGGCAAACTGTTTGAACCGACGTTGTTGACTAGCGTGCCGGAAATCAGCTGGCTGGGTATTTATCCTTATGTGGAAACGCTGATCCCACAAGTTGTGCTGGTTGCCGCAGCGTTACTCGCCCTGTGGGTGATGCGGCGCAGAGCGTCAGCCGTCTGATAAAGAATGAATTCGACATTAATTTAATACTGAAAGCAATAAGAGCAGAAAATAACCATAACAACCCCAATCGCCTGGCGACACAAGTGTGAGGGGAGACGACTGAGATGAGGATGGGTTTGATGAATATGCAAAAAAGTCTGATTGCGGGTGCCGTTATTGCCGGTATTTTCACCGCGCCGGCTGCGCTGGCGTTTAAAGAATATCCAGCAGGTGAGCCTGTTTCCCTGAACGAAATGGAAATTGCGGCCGTTTATCTGCAACCTATCGACATGGAACCGCGTGGGATGGGGCTGCCTGCTGCTAAAGCGGACATCCATTTGGAAGCGGATATTCATGCTGCTGAAGGCAACAAGAACGGTTTCGGTGCCGGTGAGTGGATGCCGTTCCTGACGATTGCTTACACCCTGACCAACACGGATACCGGTGCGAAGCAGGAAGGAACCTTTATGCCGATGGTTGCCAGCGATGGCCCACACTACGGCGCGAACATCAAAATGATGGGCGTGGGCAACTATAAAGTGACTTACCACATCGATCCGCCGTCAAAAGCCGGTATGCACCGTCACACCGATGGTGAAACGGGCGTAGGCCGCTGGTGGAAACCGTTTGATGTCAGCTTTGACTTCAAATACGTCGGCATAGAATAAGGTCTTCTGTCCGCGATGCACTGTCGCGGTCATGTTCACGTCTCTGCGGGTACATTATTGCTGCCCGCAGAGGCGGTGATTTTCTGGTTAGTGTACTGATGCCGTCAGACAGCATGCTTAACCAACGCACCTGCAACTTGAACGCGGTTTGCAGCGGCGAGGCCCATGTGTGGGCCGAGTAACAAAGCCAACACACCTGCAACTTGAAAGGTGACGGGTATATATGAGTTATTTCTTTATCACGACACTCCAATCCTTCCTGCCGATTGCACTCTTGCTGGGGCTGAACTGGAGTCATCGTTCTACACCGACGATCGGGCCGCTGGCCTGGGTCACGCTACTGGCGCTGTGTGCCGGTACATTTATTGGTGTTCACTTTCCTAACGGGCAAGCGTTTCTGCTTGGGTTTACGGCACTTCAAGCGCTTGCTTTGATCCTGTTTCTTGCCTGTCAGTGCTTTTCCCATCCGCGTCTCGGCTATGTGTGGCAGGCGCTGTTAGTGGCCGGTGCTGCGGTGCATTGGGGCAACGATCCCAATCTGACCGCGTTGACGACCACGCATGTCGTGAATACCGATCTGCTGTTGAATTTCAGCGCCGTGATAGTGGCATTTGGCTGGCTAGTGTTTTGTGCCGCGCTGTGCGGCATGATTGTGCGCCGCATTCGTTTACTGCGTTGGCCGCTGCTGGCTTTGCTGGTTGTGCTTCTGCTGTTGCCCATAAGCGGCAATCTGCTGCTGTTATTGATGAAACTCCAGGCGCTAGGGTTAACCAAACCGCGCCTGAGCTATGTGGCGCACGTCACCAATAGCGCCTATTTATTGAATTACCTCAGTGCGTTGGTTATGGCGGTTTTAGCCGCCAGTTTGGTCTGGCCGCTATTGCATGCGCGCCGTGAGATGCAGGCCACGCATGAGGCGATTGAAAAACGCAAAGCGACAGCAGGCTATCGTAATGTGCGCCGTACGCTGCTGGCGACGGTAGCGGCGCTGCTGGTTGTCGTCTTCGCTCAGCTCTATTGGGACAAGGTGGCGTCGCAGCCGCCTCGCTTGTCGGAAGCCCAGCCGGTAACGCTGGCGGCCGATGGCAAAGTGCATATTCCGATTGAGCAGGTACGCGATGGCAAGCTGCATCGCTTCGTCTGGATTGCCGATGATGGCAAGGCCGTGCGCTTTTTCATCATTAACCGCTATCCCGACCGTCTGCGTCTGGGCGTGGTGTTTGATGCCTGTCTGCTGTGCGGCGATCAGGGCTACGTGATGGAGGGCAATCAGGTGATTTGTGTCGCCTGCGGCGTGCATATTTTCATTCCTTCTATCGGGAAAGCGGGCGGCTGCAATCCGGTGCCGATTGAAGGATGGAGCAACGACGATAATGAACTGGTGATTGGACGCGCTTCGCTGGCGGCTGGCACTAACTACTTCTCGACGGTGGTATCGATGGACGTGATCGATCCGGTTGATGGTTCCAAGCTGACCAACGTGAACGCAGAGCATAAATATCGCTACGGCGGTAAAACCTACTTCTTCTCGTCGGAAGCGAACTATAACCGCTTCCGCGAAAGTCCCGCGAAATTTGCCACGGCCAAAGCGGCGGCTGGCGAACCGGCGGAGGAGGAATAATCATGCTGTGGCGACTGTTACGTCAGTCCTGGCGCAGAAATATTCGGCGCAAATCGCTGGCGGTGTTGACCGTATTTTTGGCGGCGGGGCTGATCTCCGCGCTGCTGGCAGTGTCCATCGATATCGGTGACAAGATGGCGCGTGAGCTGAAGTCCTACGGCGCGAATATTTTGATTGAACCCGCGGGTCAGGCGGCGCTGCCCACGCTGTTCGGCGAGCGCAGTAATCCGCTGGAAGGGCAGGATTTTCTTGATGAAGCCGAGCTGCCGAACATCAAAGATATCTTCTGGCGCAATAATATTGTTGGTTTCGCGCCGCTGCTAAGCGGTGATGTTGAGATCAATGGTCAGCCCGTTGCCGTATTGGGTACGTTCTTTTCTCAGCCTGTCGCCGTACCGGATGAAGAAGACTATCGCACAGGGCAAATGACCGTTAGCCCATACTGGCAGGTGGTAGGGCAGTGGCCGCAGGAACCGGTGACAGCGGAAAATGTGGCGCAAGTGCTGGTGGGGAAACAGCTGGCAACGCAAACGGGCTGGAAAGTGGGGGATAAACTCGCGCTGCACGGATCGAAAGGGGATGCGACGGTAGAAATTAGCGGCATTCTGAGCAGCGGCGGCGATGAAGAAAGTCGACTGGTGATGCCGCTGGCAACAGTGCAATCGCTGCTAGGACTGGCGGGTAAAATTCAGGCCATCCGCGTGTCGGCGTTAACCGTGCCAGAAAATGAACTGTCGCGGCGGGCGCGTGAGAATCTGGAAGCGCTCAACGCCGAAGAATATGACCTCTGGTACTGCACCGCGTATGTGTCTTCGATTGCGCACCAGTTGGAAGAAGCTATTTCCGGTTCGGTCGTGCGCCCCATTTGGCAGGTGGCTGCGTCGGAAGGCGTGGTGATCGACAAGATTCAACTGCTATTGGCGGTGGTGACTTTTGCGGCGCTGGTGGCTTCTGCGATGGGGATTGCCTCGCTGATGACCAGCACCATCATGGAACGCGCCAAAGAAATCGGGCTGATGAAAGCGCTGGGTGCACGCCAGTGGCAAATCATGCTGCTGTTTTATCTGGAAGCGGCACTGAGCGGGTTGGCGGGCGGCATCGCAGGCTGTGTCGCAGGCTGGGGGCTGGCGAAAGCGATTGGCCTGATGCTGTTTGGCGTACCCTTGAGCTTTGCGTGGATCGTTATCCCGTGCGTGCTGGTGATCTCGATGTTGATCGCTATTATCGGAACGTGGTTCCCAGCACGGAAAATTGCCAAACTCTATCCGGTGGAGGTGCTGTATGGGCGCTAATAGCTGGATGAACAGTATGTTCTGGCGTTTGGTTTTTCGCGCGCTGCGGTTGCGTATGCAGCGCGTCAGCGTGGTGTTTGCCGCACTGACGGTAGGGGCGGCGATTGTGACAGCGATGTCCGCCGTCTATTTTGATATCAATGCCAAGATGAGCCAGGAACTGCGTACCTTTGGCGCGAATTTCTACATTGGCCCAGCGCGTGGCAATACGATCCCACAAAGCACATTTCAGCCGATTATCGACAACGCACCAGCTGGGTTAATCAATGCATCCAGTCCTTATCTGTATGGCATGGCGCGTACGGAGCTGGAGAAAGTGGTGCTGATGGGCGTGTGGTTCGAATCGCTACGCCAACTGGCACCGTACTGGCAGGTCACGGGCAACTGGATTGGCGTCAGCTTCGACGATCGTAATGCCATGATCGGGGTAAAACTAGCGGAGCGGTTGAACGTCAAAGTCGGCGACAGCATTACGCTGGTGGACGATGGCGAGAAGCAGCGCTTGCAGATTAAAGGCATTGTGGAATCCGGCGATGCGACAGACAACATGCTGATCGTGAATCTGGATCTGGCGCAAAAGTGGCTGGATAAAGAAGGCGCGATCAGCAATGCGCTGCTCAGCGTCAGCAACGATCTGGGTCAGGTCGATCGCTTTGCTGCCCAACTCCAGCAGCAGTATCCACAATTGGAGATCCGCCCGATTCTGAAAGTATCGGCGTCGGAAGGTCAGGTGCTGAATAAAATCAAAGGGCTGATGGGGCTGGTATCGGCGGTGATCCTCGTTTTGTCTTCACTGTGTGTGAACACCACGCTGATGGCGATTGTTGGCGAACGCGCGCGCGAGTTTGCGCTACAAAAAGCGCTGGGTGCGAGTGGACGAGACATCATCCGGCAGATGCTGGCTGAAACCGGCATTATCGCGCTGGCGGCCGTGGTGTGCGGTTCGCTGCTGGGTTATCTGCTGGCACAAGTGCTGGGGATGGCGGTATTCAACGCGACTATTTCGCTGCGTTTGCCGGTGTTCCCGCTCACGCTGGGGCTGTCTCTGCTGGTCGCGGCGGTTGCGGCAGTGGTTCCTACCCGGCGGGCGATTTACGTCGAACCGGCCAAAGTTTTGAAAGGAGAGTAGTGCGATGTCTGTAGAGGTAAACGCGCAGGAAAAGGCGCAGGCAACGGAAGCGGTGATTGAAACTCGCCAGCTCTATAAACGCTTTGGTCAGGTTACCGCGCTGGAAGATATCAATATCCGCATCGCACGCGGTGAGTTTGTCGCCATCATGGGCGCGTCCGGTTCCGGTAAAACTACGCTAATGAACATTCTTACCTGTCTGGATACGGTAAGCGAAGGGCAGGTGCTGTTGGACGGTGTCGATGCGGCGGCGCTGGATGAGGAAGGGCGACGTCAGTTCCGTGCCGATAAAATTGGGCTGGTATTTCAACAGTTCCACCTGATTCCGTTTCTAACCGCGCTGGAAAACGTGATGCTGGCGCAGCATTACCACAGCGTGGTGGATGAAGCCGCAGCACAGCGCGTGCTTGAGCAGGTTGGGCTGGCGCATCGTATGGATCACTTACCGAGCCAACTTTCTGGCGGTGAACAGCAGCGCGTCTGCATCGCTCGCGCATTGGTCAATGAGCCTCCGGTGATTTTCGCCGATGAACCGACGGGAAATCTGGACGAAGAGAATGAACGGCGGGTGTTGGATCTGCTGAAAGATCTGCATCGGCAGGGGCGTACCATTGTGATGGTGACGCACAATCCTGAATTGGGGCGGTTTGCTGACCGCATTATCCGTTTGCAACACGGTAAGTATTTTGGTGAAGAGGTCAATCATCATGAAATGGCGTAACGGTATTACCGCGCTTTGCCTGCTGGGCGCTATCGCGCTGAGCGGCTGTAAGGAAGAGCAGGTTAGCGTCGGGGCACAAGCACCTGCGCTGGCAGCCTACGATCTGGCTGGCCAGCAGGTGGATCTGTCGCGCTGGCAGGGGAAAAGCGTGTACCTGAATTTCTGGTCGTCGGGCTGCGGCGGCTGCATGATCGAAATGGGCGCGCTGGAGAAGCTAAGCAAGGACTATGGCGATAAAGTGGTCGTTGTGGCGGTTAACACCGATCCGGATAGCGTAGATATCACCTCGATGCTGGCACACCATAGTGTGACGTATCCGGTGGTGCGCGATCAGTTGGGGATTACCAAAGAGCGCTATCAGGTCAGCGGTACGCCGACCTCATTTATCATTGATGCTAATGGTAAGGTGACCGATCAGCATCAGGGCGCAAGGGATGAAGCGCAACTGACTGAACTGTTTCAGAAGCTGGCAAGCCGGACATAACGGACGACTTGCCTTATTTCCTCACTCGCTTTCACTCGGCTCGTGAAACCGGCACCTGAACTTCTACCACCGTTGATTTTTTCACAACGACAGGTTCCGGTTTCACCCGTATGGCGCAGATTACACCGATAATCAGGCAGGCGATGCCGCAGAGCGTCAACAGCGGCGGCCAGGATTGCCGAATCATAAAGGCATAGGCCAGCCCCGCCAGCGTTTCAAATACAATCAACGGCCCTACCAGTACCGTCGGCAGGCGTTGGCTTGCCTCGTTCCAAAATAGCGTGCCGATCCATGAACAAAACAGACCAATCGCAATCATCAGTGGGATGAAAACCTCAGGCCGTGGGCCGAACGGTTGCGTAAACGTCGCATCCGTCAGCGCCAGATGACCACACACCAGAATATAACCCACCAGTGCCAGCGGTAGCGTGACCAGACCTTGTGCGGTGGCCCAGGTAAGCGGCGTATTGCTTTTGTGGTCGCGCAGCCAGCGTGCATTGCGCAGCGGATACCAGGTCCAGCAAATGACCGCGCAAAATGCCATCGCAATGCCGCTGGTGTAACGCCATACATCGAATGTGTCCGTATTGCCTTTCAGCTCGGCAATATTGACGCAGATCAGTCCGGCGGCAATCAACAGCAGCGAAGGGAGAAGTCGACGCCAGGCCACACGGCCGTCATGCTTGCTGTACAGCACATTGGCGGTCACGGAAATCACGACGGGCAGCGTGCCGATAATCATCGTTGATATCGGCGCGCCGGTGCGTTGAATCGCGCTGGCGAGCAGAAAGTAGTACAGCAGGTTGCCGATAACGGTGAGCTTCGTGGCTTCCAGCCAGTCGCTGCGGGTAAGTTTGCGCAGGCGGCGGCGATCGAGCCAGGCCAGCGGCAGGGCAATCAACCCAAAAGCCAGATAGCGTCCAGTGGACTGCAATGCGGCAGAATAGTCCGGTACGAGCAGCGGCCCAACGAAAATCAATCCCCACATCAGCCCAGCGGCAAGCGCAAATAAAACACCAATCAGCATGATAAACCTGCTTGTTCACAATATTTCATCGCGCCAGTCTAGGGAGAGTCGGCGACTAATTATTGTAGGATATTGCTGTTTGTCATCGTGGCGCTGAAAGTATTCACGCTAAAAAGGCTAGCGTAGAACCGGATAAACCTGCTTTTGATAGCGAATAGGCGTGACGCCATAGCGCTGAGCGAAAGTGCGCGTCAGGTGCGCCTGATCGGTTAACCCAACGGCGACGGCAACATGGGCGGCCGCCATACCCCGTGTCAGCATCTGCTTGGCCTCATACAGCCGAATCGCCATCAGCATCTGGTGCGGCGTCACGTGAAACTGGGCTTTGAACTGGCGTAGAAAATGATACGGACTGAGGGAAACCAGTGCCGCCAGCTCTTTTAAGGTAATGGTGTGGGCGAAATTCTCCCGCAGATAAGCTTTCACCACATCAAAGCGATGGAACGGTTCAATAACCTGACGTTGTGCAATGTGCGCGTGGGGCCGGAAAAGCGCAATCAGCGACAGCAGCAGGCTTTCACTCGCTAATGGATCGGTCGTCTGCCACAGCGTAGCCAACGTCATAGCCAGTTTACGTGCGGTCGCAGGATCGTGACGCACGACGTCGGTAAACCACCAGCCTTTCTCACCGGAGACGCTTTCCAGCACATCGGGCGGGATGTAGATCATGCGATAGCGCCAGCCGTCTTCCGTGGCGGATTCCCCGGTGTGCAGTTCGTCGGGATTCATCAAGACTAACGAATCGACAGGCGCAATATGTTTGGCACCGCGGTAGCGGAATCGCTCTGCGCCATCGTCAATGGTACCGATGCCAAACGCCTCATGCGTGTGTGGCTCAAAGGCATAGCGGCAGATATGCGCGTGATAAAGCTCTATGCCGGGCAGCGTCGGCAAGTGCCGAAATTGGGCATAGTCTCTTTCATCGGTAAAGTGTTCCGGTACGCCCTGCATGCTGCCACCTTGTCTTTGATTCTGACCGCCATCATAGCAGTGATAGCACTTCAGCTTGAAGTCGTGCGTCCTATTTAGCCTGAGCAGAAACACTGGAAAAAGGGAATAAAAGCACCGAGATAAATAGATCAGAAAAGCATAAATCATAGCGAAATGGTTGATTGACTCTGTGTGAGACATAAAACTGCTTTTATCTAACATTTTGATTTTACTATTTATGTCTATTCATTGTTAGATAATCTATCGCGGCAGACATACCGTTAGTATAAAAAAATATAATCAACTCCATTTGCTTATTTGTTCTGCCTCTCATTACTTGGATCAATGTTGCTATCTGTAATAAAGAACAAGGGAGTGAAAGGTGAACTTTCAGCAACTGAAGATTATTCGTGAATCAGCACGGTGCAACTATAACCTGACCGAGGTAGCGAATACGCTGTTTACCTCTCAATCCGGCGTGAGTCGCCATATCCGCGAACTGGAAGAAGAGTTGGGGATTGAAATTTTTATCCGTCGCGGTAAGCGCTTGTTAGGGATGACCGAGCCGGGAAAAGAACTGCTGGTGGTGGCAGAGCGCATTCTGAATGACGCCAGCAACATTCGCCGGTTGGCGAATGTCTTCACCAATAACGACACCGGGCAACTGGTGATCGCGACCACGCATACGCAGGCGCGTTACAGCCTGCCGCCAGTGATTAAAGCCTTCCGATCGTTGTACCCACAGGTGCGTTTGGTGCTGAATCAGGGCACGCCGGATGAAATCGTGGCGATGCTTCATTCTGGCGAAGCCGATATCGGTATTGCCAGTGAGCAATTGATTAACGATCCCTCGTTGGCAGCATTCTCCTATTATCGCTGGCACCATTCGGTCATTGTGCCAGAGCACCATCCGCTGACGCAGGAGCCAGTTATTACGCTGGAAATGCTCAATGCGGAACCACTGATTACCTATCGTCAGGGGATTACGGGACGTTCGCGCTTGGATCGGGCGTTTCAGGCTGTGGGCATGTCGCCGGATATTACGCTGAGTGCGCAGGATTCGGATGTGATTAAAACTTATGTTGAGCTGGGGCTTGGCGTTGGGATTGTCGCCGATATGTCATACGACCCCGTGCGTGATAAAGGTCTGGTACGGCTGAATGCCGAGCACCTGTTTGAAGCTAACACGGTCTGGCTGGGGCTCAAAAAGGGACAATTACAGCGTAATTATGCCTGGAAATTTATTCAGCTGTGCAATACAGAGCTGTCGCTGGATGACATTAAGGACAAGGTATTCTCTGATAACGACGAAGCGGTGATTGATTACCAAATCTGAGTGATTGCACACTTTCCTAACCTGATGCCCAGCCAGCGTTTTTTCTGACTGGGCAGACGTTTTCCTTTCTACTTCGCTGCAATTTCTTGTTCCTCAACGTCCGCCATTTTTTGTACTCGATTCAGCATAAATATGATTTATCGTGCCGATAATCTGCTTGATCTGATAGTGGTGGAATAGTAGCATTCCTATCATAACAATAGCTTATGTATTTATTTTTGTTAAGCGATACAAATAGTTGTGCATTTTTATTGAATAATTATGTTAACGACTTTTGTGTCACAGTAGAAAAATAACGCTAGCAACCAATCAGATATTCTTACTAGTCACTCACCTCCACGTTGATTTTTTCGGTTCGTATTGCGCCGGAGTCGCGCTAGCGCCATGTCAGTAATGGCGGGGAGTTTAAAACGGAAAATGACGATGAAAACACAAAAAATCAGCCTAGCCTGGCAAATCCTTATTGCGTTAGTTCTTGGTATTGCTCTCGGTGCCGTACTGCATGAACAGCAGGAAAGCCGTCAGTGGCTCATCAGCAATATTCTTAGCCCAGCGGGTGATATCTTTATCCGCCTGATTAAAATGATTGTTGTCCCCATTGTTATCGCCACGCTGGTTGTTGGGATTGCGGGTGTCGGGGATGCCAAAAAGCTTGGGCGTATCGGCTTCAAAACCATCCTCTATTTTGAAATCATCACGACGGTAGCGATTATCCTTGGTATTACGCTGGCCAATGTCTTCAAGCCGGGGCTCGGCATCGATATGTCGACGCTGACGGCCGTTGATATCTCGCAGTATCAAAAGACCACCGAGCAGGTGCAGAGCGGCTCGCACAGTCTGGTGGGGACGGTGCTGTCGCTGATTCCGCCGAATATCTTCGCGGCGATGGCACACGGTGAAATGCTGCCGATCATTTTCTTCTCGGTGCTGTTTGGTCTGGGGCTATCTTCGTTGCCTAAAGAACATCGTGATCCGCTGCTGAGCGTCTTTCGCGGCGTATCGGAAACGATGTTCAAAGTGACGCACATGATCATGCGCTACGCGCCGGTTGGGGTGTTTGCGTTGATTTCCGTCACGGTTGCCAACTTTGGTTTTGCTTCGCTGTGGCCGTTGGCTAAGCTGGTGATGCTGGTTTACGCGGCAATCTTCTTCTTTGCGCTGGTGGTGCTCGGTGCGGTCGCACGGCTGTGTAAACTGCGAATCACGATGCTGATTCGAATTCTGAAAGATGAGCTGATTCTGGCGTACTCCACCGCCAGTTCAGAAACCGTGCTGCCGCGTATCATCGAAAAAATGGAAGCCTATGGTGCACCGAAGTCGATTACCAGCTTCGTGGTGCCGACCGGTTACTCCTTTAACCTCGATGGCTCTACGCTGTACCAAAGCATTGCCGCAATCTTCATCGCGCAGCTGTACGGCATCGAACTGTCGATTGGGCAGGAAATCGTGCTGGTGTTGACGCTGATGCTAACCTCCAAAGGTATTGCAGGCGTACCGGGCGTGTCGTTTGTTGTACTGCTTGCCACGCTGGGCAGCGTCGGCATTCCGCTGGAAGGTCTGGCGTTTATTGCGGGCGTAGACCGTATCCTCGATATGGCACGTACCGCGCTGAACGTGGTGGGAAATGCGCTGGCGGTGCTGGTGATTGCCAAGTGGGAACACCAGTTCGATGAGAAGAAAGCGCAGGCGTACGAGCGTGAAATCAAAGGTATCAGTACCCAGCCCGCCGAGCAGGGGTAATACCGTCACATTCCAAATTGCATGTACAACGGGCGCATCGAATAATCGATGCGCCCGTTTCTATTGAGTACCAACGTAATAGTAGAATACTGAGAAAACTATTCTATGTACTATATTAAGTAGTTAGCTGTTGAATAATAGGAAATTGATTTCTGAATGCGTGAGGGATTATGGGGAATGGAAATAATATTTACCGGTGGTTTGCTGGTCAAACTATTGAAGGAGCAAAGGGGATCAAGAGCAAACCCCAGTCTTACTTTAGGGGTGATCCTGTTTATCTTCCCCCCAAAAAAAGTGAATGGACTGCTCTGGTTGAACAATGTAAGCCGGAGGTAAATCCAATAGCAAATGGTGTATTTATTTGGACTGAAATCAAGGGCGCCGGACATGTTTTTGTTTCAGTTCATGAGAATAATGATGCTCATGTGTATACCTATGGTCGATTTGGCCGGCGATGGTTCGGGGCTCTTTTAGGTGATGGAATTCTTAATTTTTTGAAATATGAAGATGCGAGAATGTATTACAGGAATGAATTATATAAAATGGAAGCTAAGGTATTTCGCATTGATGACGCAGATCTATTTATCACGAGAAAATACTTTGAACGGTTGTGGGAAAATGGCGCTCCTTCCATCCAAACTCCAGACATGCGTGATGCGACTCAAAGACGTGGGAAAACTGTTGATCAGTATGATGTGACAGGTAAAAACTGTACCACTCACACCATGGATGGAATTAAGTTTGCTGGATCGAGCGTGTTCAGTGCAGGGTACAACACAAACTCTCAAATGCGCGTTGATCTGGAAGAGAGTTTCGCCGTACCTGTATCTTTGCAGCGATATTTAATGGGGAAAAGTGCCGGAGCATCAATGCAGGTTGCAGACGTGACTGGCGAGTTCAAAAAGCAATACCCCAACATAGATAACTTTATGCCAACAGAAGAGACGCTAAGGTCAAGGGGAGAGTCAGCTGTTACGGAAGTGGCTTCAGCTTTAGGATATGGCTCATCTTATTCTGGTGGCTCAGTGGGCGGTTTATTAGGTGGTTTTAGCGATGCTAACAAATAAAAGAAAAACTATCGTTAGATGGTCAGGGATTCTGTTCGTCTCATGTTGCTATTTTATCGTACTTCATTTTGCCAAAAGATCGTTTTTTAGTTTCCTTGAGAAGGAATCAAGGCGAGTTTCAGATGCTATGACGATGAGTGAATACAGTAATGCGATCAATATAGTGCAAGCTAAGGCTGGTGTAATCGATGAGGTTGGTTTTTTTGGCTTTTTCATCTGCATCTTGTTAATTATTTTTATCTTCAAAAAAATAAGGTGATTTACATGAGGGAGAATAGGGGAATGTACTTTTTGAGATGGGGAAGTATTCTATTTATACTGTTTTGCTACTTGGTATGGTTGTTTATATCATTACAGCCTATGTCTGTTTTTATGGAGAATGAAACCCTACAGCTTTCTAATTCCGTTTCAGCAGAGCGTTATTCATCCTCTCTCCGCCAGATCAAGGATGCAACAGAGAATGCTTTTAATGGATATGTGTATGGTTTTTTAGTCTGTGTGCCAGTGGTATTGCTCCTTTTCAAAAAGGTTCGTTAGTTTGCCCTTAGCGGGATGACATGCCATGGCTGATGGTTTTTTCCCAACAATGCCTGATTGCTTCATTATTGGGAAAAAAGCGTTATCTGCCGTCATGCCGCGTGGCTGTTGAACGTGTTCTCTTCCAGCGTTTGCGTACGCCATAGCGCCTGTTGAATCCGTTCGGCATCCGTTGCGAACGGCAGACGGGCAGCAATTTTGGGGGCGATTTTCACGTTCTGCGCGATGCTTTCAACCAGCAATGGACGTTCGTTCAGACCAAGGGCGCTTAGCGTGATCGGACTACCGTAGCGGCGCAACTGGGCGAACAGTTCTTCGCGGTCAGCGTCGTTATCGTGTTCCAGAAAAGCCTGTGTAGCCAGACCAAAACCCACTTTCTCTCCGTGCAGCCAGTCATGCAGTTCCGGCAGGCGAGTCATGCTGTTGTGAATCGCATGCGCGACGCCGATGCGTGGCACCTCATCTTTCATGCTATTCGCCACGCCAGCCAGTGCAATAACGGCATCGATCACACGGCGCAGGGCAGGGGTGACCAACCCTTGTTCATTATCCGCTATGGCCTGCTCGCCGTACGTATTAAACGTTTCTACGGCCAGCTTTGCCGCCTGCGCTTTGAGCGCTAACGCCAGTCCATCATCGCCGTGGCGCAAATACGGTTGAAATTCGTACCACTTTGCCAGTGCATCCACGATACCGGCTTTGAGGTAACGTGAAGGGCTGTGGGCGATGATTTCACTGTCTACCAGCACCCACACCGGTAAACGCGTCAGTGGAAAGGGGCCGTTGTGCGCACCGCTATCGCTGTAAATCACGCTGATCGGTGACCAGGCGGCGCAGGTTGCGGCAATGGTGGGGACGGCGATGACGGGGATCTGCCCCAGAATATCGCCGACAGCCTTGGCGACATCGAGCACACGCCCGCCTCCGATGCCTAAAATCAGTTCCGCATTGAATGCGCGCGCCTGTGCAGTTAGCGTCTCGATCGCGGGTTTGGTGCAATCGCCCGGCAAGAATTCGACCTGATAGCGTAAGCCGTGTTCATTGAGGCTGCGTTCGACGGCGTCAGACGTCGTTTTCCATGCCTGCGGGCTGGTAATAATCAGTATTGTGCTGGCGTAAGGCGCCGCATAGTCGCCGACAGAACGAATGACACCATCACGATTCAGATAGGTTTGTGGCGCTTGTATTGCAATCATGTTCGCGATCTCTCATCTCTGTGGGAAAAGACAAATCAGTTGTAACAGCGATATCGAACGCCGCAAAAGAATAATTCTGGCTATGAATGGGTAGATTTCGCATAACCAAAATGACGTTTAGCGCTGCATTCCCCAGCGTTTCACCGTGACCTTTTCGATAGTAGAAAATACCAGTCCTTCAACCAGCAGCCCAATGATGATGACGGAAGCCAGCCCGGCAAAAACACGGTCGGTGTAAAGCTCGTTACGGTTCTGGAAGATGTACCAACCCAAACCGCCATTGCCGCTGGATGCACCGAACACCAGCTCAGCGGCGATCAGGGTGCGCCAGGCAAACGCCCAGCCGATCTTCAGGCCAGAAATAATCGACGGCAGCGCAGCAGGGATCAAGATCGCACTAATGTAGCGAAAGCCGGTCAGGCCGTAGTTGCGACCCGCCATACGCAGCGTTTCCGAAACACCGAGAAAACCGGAATAGGTGTTCAGTGCCATCGGCCACATCACGGAGTGGACGAGCACGAATACCAGACTCTTTTCTCCTAGCCCAAACCACAGCAGCGCTAACGGCAGTAACGCAATCGCGGGCAGTGGGTTGAACATGGAGGTCAAGGTGCCTAAGAGATCGCGCCCGAAACGGGTGGACACCGCCAGTGCACTGAGTGCCAGCGCGAGCAGGCTGCCGATGATATAGCCTTTCAGCAATGTGCCGAGAGAAACCACCATCTTATGCGGCAGTTCACCGCTGGCGACATCGTCGCGAAAGGCCTGAAACGTTTGCAGGAAGCTGGGCAGCATCAGGTCGTTATTTTGCCAACGTGCGCCTATTTCCCACAGCAATAGCAGACCAGCCAGCAGCACCAGCTTGCGAATCCAGGTCTGATTCCACAGACGGGTTGCCAGCGGCAGAGGTTGGGCGAGGGTAAAATCTTTCAGCGGTGCCAGTTCACGCTGATACTCGGGCCGCACGGGGGGCTGGATGCTCATAAGTTTTACCTTGCGTGGATGTGACGGGTGACGGCGCGTCGACATCGGTTGGAAAAAGAAGATGGTGAATGCGCTGTGCCGTGCTCTGAAAAGCTTCGCTGCCCTGATCGTTTAGCGCGAACTGATGGCAGTTGATTTCCGCCCGCACGCGACCCGGATGTGGTGAAAGCAGTAAAACTCGGCTGCCGACGATCAGCGCTTCCTCAATCGAGTGGGTGACGAACAATAGCGTGAAGCGTACTTCTTCCCACAACGCCAGCAATTCTTCCTGCATTTTGCGGCGGGTTAGGGCATCCAGTGCGGCGAATGGCTCATCCATAAGCAGCACTTTCGGCTGCATGGTCAGCGCCCGCGCGATGGCAACACGTTGTTTCATCCCACCGGATAAGGTATGCGGATAGGCATCGGCAAACTTCGCTAGACCGACCTTATCGAGAAAATAACGGGCGCGCTCTTCTGCTTCGGCTCGCGTTGCCTGACGGCTGGCAACCAGCGGAAACAGCGTATTTTCCAGCACGGTTTTCCACGGTGGTAGCTGGTCAAATTCCTGAAAGACCATAATGCGATCTGGGCCTGGACGTGTGACACGCTGCCCGTCCAGGCGGATTTCACCGTCTACCGGGGACAAAAAGCCGCCGATAGATTTGAGCAGGCTGGATTTGCCGCAGCCGGAAGGCCCTAATAACACAAACCGTTCGGCGGGAAAGACGTCAAAACTGACATCATGGGTGGCGCGTACCAGACTGCGCCGCGTGCGGTATTCCAGCCCGACGCCGTCTACCTGCAACAACGGCTGGCAAACAGTGTCGTGAGAATCGAGTGTCATGCTTGTTCTCCTGCGTAGCGACGATGGTTCTCGTCGAATGAACCTGGCTCTGACCGTTTAGCTACCCGGCTGGTCGTGGATTTCAGCAAAGAAATAGTCCTTCCAGGAGGT
>NZ_LXFV01000025.1 GCF_002847345.1 Pectobacterium peruviense | reverse complement strand
ACTAACGTATGGCCGGTTTTTTGTTATCTGACGGTGGGTTAGCTAGCGGCGTGTGAAATTTTACTACCCAGTTTCTGCACATCCTGGCCAAAGCCGCGCGTGGTGTTACAGCCGCTCAATGCTGCTGTGACCAGCAGCGCTACTACGATTGTTGTTATACGTTTCATCATCGTTACCAGCAGGTGGTTGATAAACAGGTGCGATAAGTTTCTACTTTGTCATAACCGCAGGTAAAAATTCAATCCTCGTATAGCCTGAACCAGCTGATATCGTTTGAGATTATGTTGCTACCTATGTGTGTTAGCTTCGACCTGATGTGGCTCTGTTACTGCACAGAGCTAGACCTAATCTCACAGGCAGTTTTGTGCCAAGAGCGAACGTTGCTCATGTAACAGTTAACCTACGGGTATTGGTCATTAATGCTGGTTGATATTGTATTGTCATGAGTGATCAACCTCAGATTGAGGTGGGACTCACTTATAGTCGCGTGTCCACTATTGATGGGTAAGATCAATTTTCAGTGAACGTTTTTTGTCAGAGCATTAATTTCGTGGAAAACGATAAAATGAAGATAGGAAGAAATGATAAGTGCTGGTGCAATTCAGGACTTAAGTACAAAAAGTGCCATCTCGATCGAGACCGTGAAACTCCGGTATCCAAAGCCGAAGCCCTGAAGTTTTCAAAGTCTAATTCGCAGAGGAAGGCGTGTTATGCGCCAGCATCCATGCATGAAGATTGTGATAAACGCATCGTTCAGGCGCACACTCTGTCTAAGAGTAGCAGCCTTAAAGCGATTGCTGACCCTGGTAATCATGTCATGGGGGTGGTAATGAACCTTCCGAGCCTGATGAGAAACAACGGAAGATGGGTTCCCGAGAAGATCGGTATCAATCAGGCATCCACTTTTACCGGCTTTTGTGCCGTTCACGACAGAATCTTATTTTCATGCCTAGAGAACGAAAAATTTACAGGCACGGACGAGCAGTGTTTTGCCCTAATGTTTCGTTCGTTGTCTAAAGAAATTTATGCCAAGGAGGGGGGGCGGCGGTCTTCCGATTTTGCTAAAAATGCCGATAAAGGAAAGCCACAGGCCGACCAGCTTTATATTCAGGAATATGTCAGCCTGCATCAAAGCGGTCTGAATGCAGCAATAACTGAACTGAATAATCTTAAAACTAGCCTCGACCGCATTCTGCTTAGAAGACAGTTTTCAGAAATTGAAAGTGTTATCTTCACTTTTTCAGAGCCATTACCCATTGCGGTTTCGTCAATTCTGTCACCGGAGAGGGATTTCGATGGCACTGAGATTCAGGATTTGAACGATCTTACCGTGTCGGCGGAACAGGTCTGCTTCAATGCCTTTTCCGGCGAAGGTAAGGGATATATAGTGTTCAGTTGGCTGGGAACTTCAGCAATAATCAGACGTTTTGTGCGGTCACTGATTAAGGTTCCAACTGACAGGATTTTCAATACCCTCCTGTATTTTTTCTTCACAAAAGCTGAAAATACATACTCATCTCCTGAGTGGTGGGACAGCCTCAGTGATAAACAGCGAGAGAATATCGGCAATATGATTATGTCGGGCGTTGAATTTTTTGGTAGCCCTATATCACGGGTCGATCATTCCGTTGATTATAACGCTGCTGCGCTTGCAGAGATAAGATGCAGCAACAGCGAGATTTCCAACTGAATGTTTTCACGCCATTAGAAAAAAGGAGGGGGCTTATCAGTCGTTCCGAGATTGTAACGATAAGATGGCACCGTCTGCTTGCTGCCAGATAGGCATCTTTGCTGACAAACTTAGTTAAGCAACTGATTTCCACTTTGGCGGAGGTTATCAGGTTGAGGATGCTATCTGCAGACGGGTTATAATAACTGGATACCTGATAGGTACTCCCCCCGATTGTTATTGACCAGCTCCCCGTTGATTAAGACACCTCAATGTTAGTCATGAAGTTGTTGGAGTTACGAACTTCCATTCTTCGCTCATTACAGCCTGTCAGATGTGGTTGTATTCTGTCCGCGAAAACTATCAGTTCAAGCCTGAGTTAATGCTGCTTATGGCCGCTGAAAAGGGTTCCTAGCCACTTGAGGTACCGCACAATACCCTGTGACTGATGAAGTATTCTGACAACAATGACGCTATCTGTTTCGTACAGAAAAAATAGCGTATGTCTGACGAGGGGAAATGAGTGCAAACCTTGCCCAAGCTCCTTACGTTTGATGCCTATCTGATGGGAAAGGGAGGCGGTTCGCAACAAGCGTTGTAAGCGTTGCAAAAAGAGAACCAGAAGGGAAAGCAATGGGCAGATTTACCAGAGAAAACCTGCCCACGGAATGATTACTACTCTTCCGCCAGAAACAGCTCCAGCAGGGAGTTCAGAAACAGTTTACCGTGTTCGGTGATTTGCCAGTGGGTGGCGGTTTCCGTGAGGTAGCCTTGTGCCAGCGCCTGATCCAACTGCGAGCGAATGCTGTGTTCTTCCAGACCGGTATAAGCCGTGAAATCCGCGCGTGGAGCGGCTTCCAGCAGGCGAAAGCGGTTCATGAAAAACTCAAAAGGCCGATCATCGTTGGCAACATCGTGTTGCTTATCCATGTACGTGCCCTGCATATAGCCACGTGGATGACGGACTTTTACCGTGCGCAGAATGCGGCCGTCGCTGAAAGTCAGCTTGCCGTGCGCCCCACAGCCAATCCCTAGATAGTCACCGAAGCGCCAGTAGTTCAGGTTGTGCTGGCACTGGTAGCCCGGTTTGGCATAGGCGGAGGTTTCATACTGCTGGTAACCCGCTGCGCTCAGTAGTGCGTGACCCTGCTCGTAGATGTCCCACAGTGCGTCATCATCCGGCAGTGTAGGCGGACGTGAGCTAAACAGCGTGTTGGGCTCGATGGTTAACTGATACCACGATAAATGCGGCGGGTTGAGCGCAATGGCCTGACGCAGGTCGTCCAGCGCTTCGTCCAGTGATTGATCCGGCAGGCCGTGCATCAGATCCAGATTAAAACTGCGTAATTTCAGACCGGTTGCTAGCTGTGCCGCGCGCTTGGCCTCTTCTGGGCCGTGAATACGCCCAAGACGCGTCAGCTTTTGCGGATCGAAGCTCTGCACGCCGATGGAGATACGGTTAATCCCTGCGCGTTGATAACCGCTGAAACGGTCGGCTTCGACTGTACCGGGATTGGCTTCCATCGTAATTTCAGCATCTGGCGTTAACGGGATTCGCGCCCGAACGCCGTCGAGCAGTGCCTGCATCGCTTCCGCGCTTAGCAGGCTAGGTGTGCCACCGCCGATAAAAATTGAGTGCAGTGCGCGGCCACCCGCCAGCGGCAAATCGGCATCCAGATCCGCCAGCAGATGATCGACATATTCCTGATGCGGCACATCGCCTTTCAGCGCATGCGAGTTGAAGTCGCAGTACGGGCATTTCTGTACGCACCACGGAATATGAATGTACAGGCTGAGCGGGGGAAGCTTAAGCATTGCGTAGCGCATCCAACAGCAGGCGCAGCGCCTGACCACGATGGGACTGCGCGTTCTTCTCTTCACGCGTTAATTCTGCCGCCGTTTTACCCAGCCCAGGGACGAAGAAGATGGGATCATAGCCAAAGCCACCGCTGCCAGAGGCGTGGTGTGTCAGCACACCCTGCCAACTGCCGTGGCAGACAATCGGTGTCGGGTCTTCCGCGTGGCGCAGATACACCAGCACGCAGTGGAAGCTGGCGCGGCGTTGCTCATCCGGTACATCTTTTACTGTCAGCAGCAGCTTATCCAGATTTTGCTGGTCGCTGGCCTCTACGCCCGCGTAGCGTGCCGAGTAAATGCCCGGTGCGCCGCCCAACGCATCGACAGCCAGCCCTGAGTCATCGGCAATGGCTGGCAATCCGGTGATTTTCGCCGCATGACGTGCTTTCAGTATGGCATTTTCGATGAAGGTCAGGCCGGTTTCTTCGGCGGAATCCACGCCTAGCTCGGTTTGAGCCACAATATCCAGACCGAAATCGGCCAGCAAGCTGGCGAGCTCGCGCACTTTACCGGGGTTTCCGGTAGCCAAAACCACTTTTTGCATCGTCTTGTCCTGCGTGTTTATTCAATGAATTCCGCGACGTCAGCCGGGATGTGCTGCGGATGGGTAATTCTAATCTGTTTATGCCGTCCGAGTTCGCCTTTTTCAATCACGACCAGACTCTTGGCGACCCGAAACTGTTTGGCGAGGAATTTGGTTAGATGGGCATTAGCCTGCCCATCAACCGGTGGAGCGGTGATGGCGACTTTCAATTCGTCGCCATGCAAACCCACGATCTGATCGCGGCTGGCTTTCGGCTGAATATACAGCCGAATCACCAACGCATCGCCGTGGCGGGTAATCGCACTCACAGCAGGAACCACAGCCCCGGAAACAGGTCCATGCCCAGATAGTTGAGCATATACAGAATCAGAATCACGGCCATGGCAGAGAAATCAATGCCGCCCATCACAGGAATAATGCGGCGGAGCGGTGCCATTAGCGGCTCGGTCAACTGATGCAGCAGATACTCAATGGGGCTACGACCCTGGCTGACCCAGCTCATGATGGAACGGATAATGATGACCCAGAAGACCAGATAGCCTGCGGATTTAATCAGCGAAATGAGCCCGACCAGCAGGTTCATTGGGCTAAGAGAGATGGCGCCAACCTGAATCAACAACAGTAACGGGTATTTGATCGTCGTCAGGATAAAGGCCAGCAGCAGTGAGGCGCTGTCAATCGGCCCCAGCGACGGCAGAATTCGGCGCAGTGGCCCGACAATCGGCTGGGTGATTTTGACGACAAACTGCGACAGTGGGTTATAGAAATCACTGCGTGACCACTGCATCCAAATGCGTAGCAGCAGGACCATTACATAGAGGTCGACCAGCGTTTTGACCAGAAAAGTCAGGGTGAGCATAAGTACGTCTTTTCCTTAATAAGATAAAGAATCGGGGGCTCGCTTTTGATTAAAAAAGCGTTTCCATTTCCTGTGCGCGAGCAATTGCCGCCTGCATGGCCTCGGCCACGGTTTGCGTCAACTGCTGTTCGTTAAACACCCGCAGGGCTTCTGCCGTGGTGCCCCCCTTGGAGGTGACATTTTCCCGTAAGGTCGACAGCGGTGTATCGGGATTAGCTTCAACCAGCGCAGCAGCGCCGGACGCGGCCTGTTGCACCAACAGGCGAGCGGTTTCTTGATCGAACCCTTGGCGAATGGCTTCCTGCTGCATCGCTTCCATAAACAGGAAGAAATAGGCCGGTGCGCTGCCCGCTGCGGCGATCACGCCGTTAATGCCAGATTCGCTATCTACCCAGCAAATTTTACCAACGCTCTGCATCAGTTGTGCGGTGAAGTCTTTATCGTCCTGACTGACGGATGCGGGGGCGTACATTCCGCTCATCCCTTTTCCGACCAGAGACGGCGTGTTGGGCATAATGCGCACGATATTCAGCGGCTCACCCAGCAGCGCCTGGAAACGGGCGATGTTGATTCCCGCGGCAATCGAGAGCACCAGCTTGCCCGCGAAATTGATCTGTTCATGTAACGGTTCGCAAACCGTCGCCATCATTTGCGGTTTGACGGCCAGAACAATGACGTCCGCTTCCTGAGCGCAGCGTGCATTATCTGCGCTACTGATGACGCCATATTGTGCAGCCAGCGCATCGCGGTTTTTACCCGAAGGCGCGCAAACGCTGATGTGTTGAGCGGGATAACCGCCGTTGACCAACCCGGCGATAATGGCCTGCGCCATATTTCCGGCACCAATAAACGCTATTTTACGTTGCTGCATCTGCATTATCGCTGATCACCTGTTCCGTTTGTATTCTGTCTAAAGATGACGTGCTGTTTAGGGCATACCTTCTGTTTATGCGCCTTTGACTGTTCATGCTTTTGGGGATGAATAGTCTCGCGCGCCAAAGACTGCCGTACCAATGCGCACCAACGTGCTGCCTGCGGTAATCGCCGCACGCATGTCGTCCGTCATCCCCATAGAGAGTGTATCAATATGCGGATAATTTACTGACAATGTTTGGAACAGCGCTGTCATTTGTTTAAAAACAGCAAGCTGCCGCTCGTGATCCGTTTCCGGTGCCGGAATGGCCATTAACCCGCGCAGGCGTAGGTTAGGCAAAACGGCGACGCTGGCGGCGAGTTCTGCAAGTTCATCCACCATAATGCCGGATTTGCTCGGCTCATTGCTGATATTAATCTGCAACAGAACATTTAACGGCGGCAACGTGGTTGGACGCTGTTCACTCAGACGCTGTGCGATACGCAGGCGATCCACGGTGTGAAACCAGTCAAAGTTCTCCGCTACCAGCCGACTTTTATTTGACTGTAACGGGCCGATAAAGTGCCATTCCAACGGTGTGTCCGGTTGGCTTTCCTGGAAATAATGAATTTTCTCCACGCCTTCCTGGACATAGTTTTCGCCGAACGCACGCTGACCTGCCGCAATGGCTTCTTCGATCGCGCTCACAGGTTTGGTTTTACTGACTGCAAGTAGCGTAATTTCTTCTGGTGCGCGTGCGCAATGCACAGCGGCGGCTGCGATTTGCTGCTGGATGTCCTGTAGATTCTGCTGGATTGTCATCATGGTTATTCAGGAGGTTAATCTATGGAGTTGGATGAGTGGATGGCGCGTAGTGTAAAACATAATGCTTCGGATCTGCACCTTTGTAGCGGGCATCCTCCGGTGTTGCGTGTGGATGGGCGGCTACAGCCTGAAAATACCTTACCATGTTTAACGCCGGAGCAGGTGGCACAATGGTGCGATGCCTGGCTAGAACCGGCTCAGAAGGAGCAACTGCGGCAGGCAGGGCAGGTGGACGGCGCGTTAATGCTGCCTGATGGACAGCGCCTGCGGGTAAATGTCTTTCGCCAGAGAGAGGGGCTGTCTGCGGCCTTACGTATTATCCCGTCTGTTCAGCCTTCATTGGATGAATTACATGCGCCACCCGTGCTCTCGACGCTGCTGGAGAAGCCAAACGGACTGATCCTGATTACCGGCGCGACGGGCAGCGGTAAATCCACGACGTTGGCAGCGATGGTCGGGGCGTTAAACGACAACAGCGATCGCCATGTGATTACGTTGGAGGATCCGATCGAGTTTATTCATGTCAGCCGACGTTGCTTGATTCAACAGCGGGAGATCGGTGCGCACAGCGCTTCTTTTGCGCAGGCGCTACGGGCGGCATTGAGGGAAGATCCTGATGTCATTCTGCTGGGAGAGTTGCGCGATACGGAGACGATTCGGCTGGCGTTGACAGCCGCGGAAACTGGCCACTTGGTGCTATCAACGCTACATACGCGCAGTGCATCACAGGCGGTAGACCGTTTGATTGATGTCTTTCCCGGTGAAGAAAAAGCCTATGTCCGTAGCCAGCTAGCGACCTGCTTGCAGGCGGTGGTGACGCAAAAGCTGTTGTCTGGAGCGCAAGGCGGTCGAATCGCGCTTTATGAAGTGCTGACCGCCACCGCGGCAGTCAGCAACCTGATTCGTGAGGGAAAAACACATCAGCTTCCCGGCCTGATTCAGACCGGAGCCGCTGCGGGAATGCAAACATTTGAACAAAGCTACCAGCAGCGCTGCCGGGATGGGCTTATTTCACACAGTTGCGTCCTTGCCGTTTAGCCGCGTAGAGATTCTCATCGGCTAACTGAATCCAGTGCTCAACGGAAGCCAGATCGGAACGGTAGGCGGCGATCCCTGCACTGATCGTGAAATGCAGATTTTGACGATCGTATTCTAGCGTATGTTGCTCAATCGCTTTACGAATACGTTCGATAGCCGTGACGGCGGTTTGGTAAGGAACATCTTTTAGCAGGATGATGAACTCCTCTCCCCCAAGACGGGCGACGAGATCTTCCTGACGTAATGACATGCGCATCAGCATTGCCAGTTCTTTGAGGACGGCATCGCCAGCCAGATGGCCAAATTGGTCATTAATGTTTTTGAATAAATCGATATCAATAATTGCCAGGCAGCTTTTATCGGCGTGTTGGTTTTGCTGCCTGAGCTGAAAAAACGCGCCGGCTTGCTCGAAGAAGCTGCTGCGATTAGGCAGGCCGGTCAGAAAGTCATGACCTGCGTTAAAGCGGAGAGACGCTTCTATCTGTGTGCGTTCATCCTCAAGCGAACGCGCATGAATAATGATACCGAGGGTTTTTACCAACGGCGCCAGTAGCTCGATCATCGTTTGATCGTAACCTTCTCGGCGGTTGGCCAGTGCGATCATCCCGATCGCTTTGCCGTTGTGGGTGATAGGAATGCCGAGCAGAGAATGCAGCGCAGGATGTATGGGAGGAAGATCCCGGCCAGCCTTTTGCCTCAGCAGGCTGTTGCTGCAAACCACCGTGTTGTGAGTCACAACATGGCCAAACAGATTATCAAGTTTACGGAGTCTCAGGCCGCCGTGAGTTCTGCGCTGGTGTCTGTACCAGGTTAGGGTTTCTTCATCCCAGGCAAGGTTGGAAATCGCAGGAAGATAGAGCGACTGGCCGTCTTCATCTTCCTGCAACGTGGCGATAAAACCGAAACTGCTGTTGGTCACGTCAAGCAACCGCTCAAAGACTTTATCGCAGGCTGAAGGCAGATTGTGATCGAGCAGAAAGCTGTCATGCACTGACAGCAGGATATCGAGAATGATGCCTTGCTGATGGGCTTTCTTTTCGGTTTCGACGTTTTGCGTGATGTTGTGAGCATATTTAATGATTTTTCTCACATTCCCTTCACTATCCATGATCGGGCTATAAGTTGCCTGTATCCAGAATGAATGGTTGCCTTTACCCAGTCGGTGGAAGCGCCCGCTGATAGGGTGACCGCGATGCAAGGTTTCCCAAAATGTTTGATAGTCGGCCTGTTCGGTATAAATGGGATCGCAGAGTGATTTGTGATGCAGACCGAGAATTTCCTTTGCTTCATAGCCTGTCAGTATCAGGTAGTGTTTATTGACGTGGGTGATATAGCCGTCTTTATCAAATTCGATCACGCCCTGTGCATTTTCAATCGCATCTAGCTGTGCCCGATGTTCCGACATCAGACGTTTTTCCTGAGTAATATCAAGCGCCAGTTTTATTACACCAATCCGACGACCTGAATGATCAATAATTGGCGTATATGCAGCGTGGAGCCAAATAATATCCCCTTTTTGGGTTTTTCGTTGAAATTCCCCCGCATTGATATTCCCTTTGATGACATCGTGCCAGAAATGGTCGTGTTTTTGACGTTGTGCTTCTGGCAGAAAAAGCGTGTGGCTTTTCTGAATAATGTCTTCTTTTTTATAGCCCAGCATTTTGCAAAAAAGAGGATTGGCTTCAATCAGTTTCCCTGCCAGGTCGAATTCGGCGATGGCATAGACGGAATCGAGCGCGTGCAGTTTGGCTTCATTGTCAAACCTGGTAATCAAATCAACATCAACTGACTGATTATTCATGTTTATCTCTGCCTATATTCTTTCTGTCTTTACCCTTGATTCGCTGTTGTCAGAGGCATTCGTTTTACCATGATGCCGTCTGCGGTGTTATCGGGTGATTGGCGGTCCCCCTTTTTCTGTGCGCTGAAATCAATGGGCTGAATTAATAAAATAGCGTGCTATTAATTAATATAATAAATATATTATTAATAAGTAATTAATGATCTGAAATGCATAGCTCATGCTATCAATAAGGAATTTCTCTTATTATCTATTTATTCAATATATTGCCGCGATTATTGTGATCGCTTTTATGCTGAAACCCTATTTATACGCTTATGTTTAAAAACAGAGAATAGCGGTAAAAAAATAATACTCAAATTATCTGAAAGTATACCTATGAAATAGGTGTGTTAAGAGGGACGCTGGTTCCTCATTGTTCTCATTATTTATTCAGCGTTTTAGGGGCAGTATTGGGTCAATAATAGGGGGCCGGGCTATTCTGCATCATGCTGGTGGTCAGCGTGGGAGTTGACCACCAGCGGGTGCAATACATCAATAATTAAGAAAGGCGAGGTTCTACCTGAAACAGCGCCATGGACCGCATCAGTTGTTGAGACTGCTGCTCTAACGACTGCGTAGTCGCGGATGAGGCTTTAACGAGTTGTGCATTGTGCTGAGCCACTTTGTCGATCTGCGTGAAGGCGACATTCACCTGCTCGATACCGCGATGCTGTTCTTGCGTAGCGGTAGAAATGTCTCGCATCAGTTGCGTAATACGCACGATTTCATCGGTCACTTCGTCCATGGTTTCACCCGCTTTGGAAGCCAGTTCAAGCCCTTCGGACACGCGAGTTTGTGAGTCTAAAATCAGTGAGCGGATCTCTTTCGCTGCCTGCGCGCTGTGCTGCGCCAGATTACGCACTTCTCCGGCAACGACGGCAAAGCCTCTGCCTTGTGCACCTGCGCGGGCGGATTCGACGGAGGCGTTCAGCGCCAGTATGTTGGTCTGGAACGCGATGCCGTCAATGACGCTGAGGATGTCATTGATGCGCTTGGCGCTGGTGGCGATCTCCTGCATTTTTTCAATCACGTAACAGACGGATTCGTTGCTGCGGCTGCTGGTATTCGAGACGTTATTAGCGAGCTGATGGGCAAGCTCTGCGTGATCGGCATTGAGTTTCACCGTCGCGCTCAATTGCTCCATGCTGGCCGCCGTTTGTTCCAGTGCCGCAACGGATTCTTCGGTGCGCTGGGAAAGCTGGGCGTTTTCTTCAAACAGTTCGCGGCTACCGAGATCGATTTGCGTGCTGGCATCGCGCACCTGGCTAACCGACTCCAGCAGCGCCCCCTGCATGCGGCCTATGGCATCGTTGAGTCGACCCAACTCATTGTCTCCGCCTTGAATCAGACGACGCGTCAGATTCCCCGCGGCGACCTGCTCCAACTGCTCAATCGCATGGTCCAGCGGTTTGAGCAACATGTGCCGCAGTGCGACCCAGGCTAATGCGACCAGCGTGATAGATAACAGGCTAGCAATGGCAATCAGTAACAGCATAATGCGTTCATTACGTTCGGACTGTGCCAGACCCTGTTCGGAAAGCTGCTGAGCATACTGACGGAAGTTTTGGATCGATAAATCAAAGGCTTCACTCAACGTGCCGAGTTGTTTTTCCAGGACGTCATAATACTCATCGGTGTACTGTTTTTGCAGTGCGCTCAGCATCGGAGTCATGCCCTGCTGAAAATAGGCTTGGTAGGCTTTCAGTACTTCTTGTGCTAGCGCTTGCTGTTTCGGATCGGCCTTAGCCGATTTTATCACGCGTTCAATGTCTTCCTGTGACTGGCGGAGATGTTTCTCTACGAGCCCAGTTTCCTTGGCTCCGTCGTCCAGCAGGCCGATTTCGATTTTCCTGACGGCAAGTGTTGCTGAGGCTCGCGCGCTGAGCGTTTGATTGTAACCACTCATCAAATTACCCAGCTCAATGCCCTGAATCTGATTTTGTGCTGTCAGCGTTTCTCTGTCTTTCTTAATGGCAACCACGCCCATGCCGCTGACGATAAGCAGCAGTAAGGTGGTTAGCAGCAATAGCGTTAATAAGCCGGTACGAATAGAAATATTTTTCAACCCCATGGTGTCCTTTTCCTTACGCCGCCTTCGTGGGTGATAGCATATCGATCGTTAGATGTGGTGAGTGCAACTAAAGAGAATACGTTATCTGTGTTGCGGTGAGATAAAATTAAAAAGATATGGCTGACGTAAAAGGTTTGAGCGAGCGAGGCACAGCCAGACAACCTCTCGTAACGCAAAGGGTATAAATAATTAGCCGTAGTGTTTGTGCCTGGTTTATTATCTGTCAATAGCGTTGTTTTTTCAGGGGCGTACTCAATGCGCCCGTCAATGATACCCAGAGGTATCCGAGGTTTATGTGCAGTTAACAAGTTTTACGGATTATGGCTTGCGGGCGCTGATTTACATGGCGTCACTGCCGGGCGGGAAAATGACCAGCATTTCGGAGGTAACGGAAGTGTATGGCGTGTCTCGTAATCATATGGTCAAAATTATCAATCAACTTAGTCGTGCTGGGTTGGTGATGGCCGTGCGCGGTAAGAATGGCGGCATCCGCCTTGGAAAACCGGCAGAAACAATCCGAATTGGCGATGTCGTGCGCGAGTTGGAACCGCTCACGTTGGTCAACTGTAGCCATGAGTTTTGCCACATTACGCCAGCCTGTCGTTTGAAACAGGTGCTCCAACAGGCGGTACAAAATTTCCTGCATGAGCTAGATCAATACACGCTGGCTGATATGGTCAAAGAAAACCCGCCGCTTTATAAATTATTGTTGGTTGAATGAATTTTGTTCAGCCTCCTGCTGATGACAACGGAGGAACCGCAATGTCACAAGATCCATTCCTGGAACGAGAAGCAGAAAAATACGAATCCCCCATCCCCAGTCGTGAATATATTTTGGCGCATATCGCCAAGCGCGATACCCCGATTAGCCGGGAAGAATTAGCCGCCGACCTGCAATTAACCGGAGAAGAAGCCCTCGAAGCGCTGCGCCGCCGCCTGCGTGCGATGGAGCGTGACGGCCAGCTTATTTTTACCCGCCGCCAGTGCTATGCGTTGCCGGAGAAGCTTGATTTGCTACGTGGCACGGTCATTGGTCACCGCGATGGTTTCGGCTTCCTGCGTGTGGAAGGCCGCAAAGACGATCTTTATCTGTCTGCTGAAGAGATGAAACGGGCGATTCACGGTGATGTTGTGCTGGCACAACCGCTGGGTGCGGATCGTAAAGGTCGTCGCGAAGGGCGCATTGTGCGCGTGCTTGAACCACGTACCGGACAAATTGTCGGCCGCTATTTTGTCGATGCCGGTGTTGGGTTCGTGGTACCGGATGATAGCCGCCTGAGCTTTGATATCCTGATCCCGAAAGAAGAAATTAACGGCGCTCGCATGGGCTTCGTCGTCGTGGTTGAACTGACGCAACGCGCAACGCGCCGCACGAAAGCGGTCGGTAAGATCGTCGAGATCCTCGGCGATAACATGGGCACCGGGCTGGCGGTAGATATCGCGCTGCGTACCCACGATATTCCGCACACCTGGCCATCTCAAGTGGAAGATCAGGTGAAGGATCTTTCCGAAGAAGTACCGGAGGCCGCGAAAAAAGGCCGTGTGGATCTGCGTAAGCTGCCGCTGGTCACGATTGATGGCGAAGATGCCCGCGATTTCGATGACGCCGTGTACTGTGAGCCGAAGCGTGGCGGCGGCTGGCGTTTGTGGGTTGCGATTGCGGACGTGAGCTATTACGTTCGGCCGAATACGGCGCTTGACCATGAAGCGCGAGCGCGTGGCACGTCGGTGTACTTCCCGTCGCAGGTGGTACCGATGCTGCCGGAAGTGCTGTCGAACGGGCTGTGTTCACTCAACCCGCAGGTCGATCGCCTGTGTATGGTCTGTGAAATGACCGTATCGTCACAGGGTAAGCTGTCGTCTTACAAGTTTTATGAAGCGGTGATGAGTTCACACGCACGCCTGACCTACACCAAGGTGTGGAATATTCTGCAAGGCGACGCTGAGCTGCGTGAACACTACAAGCCGCTGGTGGGCGGACTGGAAGAGCTGCACCACATGTACAAAGCGCTTGAACATGCGCGTGAAGTGCGTGGCGGCATCGCGTTTGAAACCGAAGAAGCGAAATTTATTTTCAACGCTGAACGCCGTATCGACCGTGTGGAAGCTGTGGTGCGTAACGATGCGCACAAGCTGATTGAAGAGTGCATGATTCTGGCGAATATCTCCGCTGCGAAATTTGTGGAGAAGAACGAAGAGCCTGCGCTGTTCCGCGTACACGATCAACCGAGCGAAGACCATGTATTAGCTCTGCGCAGCGTGCTGGGCGAGCTGGGTCTGACGCTGAAAGGCGGAATGAAGCCGCAGCCGAAAGACTACGCCGAATTGATGAATGAGCTGGCGGAACGTCCCGATCGGGAAATGTTGCAAACCATGCTGTTGCGTTCAATGAAACAGGCGATTTATGACCCGGAAAACCGGGGACACTTCGGACTGGCATTAACGTCTTACGGTCATTTCACGTCGCCAATTCGTCGTTATCCAGATCTGTCGCTGCACCGTGCCATTAAGTATCTGTTGAGCGATCGTCATGAGCGCTGGACGTCAACGGGCGGCTGGCATAGCGATATTAACGAGATGCTACAGCTGGGCATGCACTGCTCGATGACGGAGCGCCGTGCTGATGAAGCTACCCGTGATGTCGCGGATTGGCTGAAATGTGACTTTATGCAGGATCACGTTGGCGAAGTCTTTACGGGGATTATCGCCAGTGTGACCGGTTTTGGTTTCTTCGTGCGCCTGAAAGATCTGTTTATCGATGGGCTGGTACACGTTTCTACGCTGGATAATGACTACTACCGCTACGATAATATCGGTCAGCGACTGATCGGCGAATCGCGTGGGCAGGTCTATCGTCTGGGTGATGAAGTGGAAATCCGTGTTGAAGCCGTGCATATGGATGAACGCAACATTGATTTTGCGTTGATTTCCAGTACTCGCAAGGTTCGCGGTGAAGGTAAAACGGCGCGCGACCGTACGAAGAAACCGGAGTCGCGTGAGGCTAAGCCAAGCCGACGCCGTCGTAGCCCAAGCAAAGCCAAAGCTGCCGCAAACTTTGAGCCGGATGCCGCATTCCGCAAAGAAGGCGATCGCAACGCGGCGTCGGATAAACCAAAAGTGAAGCCGAAAAAGAACCACGATAAAGCGAAAAAGAACGCAGAAAAAACGCGTAAAATCGCCGCCGCAACCAAGGCTAAGCGTGCGAAGAAAAAGTCTGCTGAGTAAGGTTAGTTAACCTGCTTCCTCCTCGATCAGAGGAGGAGTAGGGTAGCCTCTATCTCTAATGAACAGGTTCTGCCTGTTATGGTTAATTTGAAGAGTATTAATGAGCGAAATTATTTACGGTATCCACGCGGTTAAGGCACTGCTTGAGCGCGATCCACAGCGTTTTCTGGAAGTCTTTGTTCTGAAAGGGCGCGACGATCGTCGCCTTCAGCCCGTTATTGCCGAGCTGGAGGCGCAGGGCATCGTCATTCAAGTGGCGAGTCGTCAATGGCTGGATAAGCAGGCGGAAGACGCGGTGCATCAGGGGATCGTAGCGAAAGTCAAAGAAGGGCGGAAATACCAGGAGAACGATCTGCCAGCGATGTTAGATAATTTGGATACGCCTTTCCTGCTGATATTGGATGGCGTGACCGACCCGCATAATCTGGGTGCTTGCCTGCGTAATGCGGATGGCGCTGGCGTACATGCGGTGATTGTGCCCCGCGATCGTTCTGCGCAGTTGAATGCGACGGTGAAGAAGGTGGCCTGTGGCGCGGCGGAAACCGTACCGGTTATCAGCGTGACCAATCTGGCCCGTACGATGCGCCTGTTGCAAGAGCGTAATATCTGGATCGTCGGCACGGCAGGTGAAGCGGATCATACGCTGTACCAAAGTAAACTGACTGGGCCGTTGGCGCTGGTGATGGGCGCGGAAGGGGAAGGCATGCGTCGCCTGACCCGCGAGCACTGTGACGAATTAATCAGCATTCCGATGGCGGGCAGCGTGACTTCATTGAATGTGTCTGTTGCTACTGGCGTGTGTTTGTTTGAAGCCGTTCGCCAGCGAGTATAATTAGCGTTGCGAACGATAGCAGAGAGGTGCCCTAGGGCACCTCTCTGTCATTGGGATTACGCAGCGGAGTTTGCCAGTCTGCGAATCTCTTGTTGCGAAGGTTGTAAAAGTCGGAAAACGGAAACCGCATCAGAAAGTATGAGCGCCTGTTGTTCCAGTGAGTGAGCGGCCGAAGAGGATTGCTCCACCAGCACGGTGTTTTGCTGCGTGTTCTGATCCATTTCTATGATGGCCTGACCGACCTGAGAAATACCGCGATGTTGCTCGTCCGAGGCGGTAGTAATGTCTTTCATTATGGCGTGGACCTGCGTCACGGACTGTACAATCCCCTCCATGGTTTTCCCTGCGCCGTTAACCAGCGCGGCACCGTTATTAATCTGCGAAACCGACTCGCCAATCAGCGTATCGATCTCTTTGGCTGCCTGCGCGCTGCGCTGTGCCAGATTACGCACCTCACTGGCGACGACGGCGAAACCGCGTCCTTGCTCACCCGCTCGTGCCGCTTCTACTGCAGCATTGAGCGCCAGAATATTGGTTTGAAACGCGATGCTGTTAATCATTGAGGTAATTTCAGCGATACGGTGGGAGCTTTGCGCGATGCCGTGCATGGTATTAACCGCTTTAGAAACCTGCTCACCCCCCTGGTTCGCGGTATCAGAAGCATTCATGACCAACCGGTTGGCTTGATGAGCGTTATCGGCATTCTGTTTCACCGTTGACGTCAACTGCTCCATGCTAGCCGCCGTTTCTTCGAGTGCGGCGGCTTGTTGCGTGGTGCGAGAGGAGAGATCGGTGTTACCCGCGGTAATTTCCCCCGCGGCGTAGGAAATCTGATTTGCACTGAGGCGGATTTTATCAATCATGCTGTGCAGATTGTTATTCATCTGCCCCATGGCTGAAATCAGCTGACCTAATTCATCACGACGTTCATTGTGAAGCTGCATGGTGAGATCGCCTCCCGCAATGGCGCGAGTGGCGTGTAACGCCTGGTGCAATGGGCGTACTATCTGCCGTGAGATAACAATCGCGGTCGTCAGGCCGAGTATGATGGCGATCAGCGTAATCACACCCAACTGGATATCGCTATTAATGACGTTGCGGCCAGCGCGGCTCTCTTCCGTGAAGTAAAGCTTATTGATATTTTCCTGCAACAGTGCCATCTGATCGTTCAATTCGCTGAGCGTCTGCTGGCTGACATTCGGTCCCATGACTCGCTGGCGTTGGGTCAGGTAGGCATTGAGTGACGCGCTGATATCCTGAATGGCGTTTTTATCTTCCGCTGGCCAGTGTCTCGTATCAATTTCCTTCAGCAGCGCGGAAAGCTCTTCGCTGATGTTACCGATAGCGCTGTCATGCTGCTCCAGATACTGTGCTTTACGCTCCAGCGCATAGCCAAAGTTGCCTTCTCGGGCGACAACGGTCTTGTCATAAATGGCGCCAAGGCGGCTGATGCGCTTTAACGATTGGTCGCTATTGTGTAATCCATAAAAACCGACCATGGAGAGAATCACTCCCATGATGAGCAATAAACCAAACCCTACCAATAACTTTCGTGTTACAGACAGGTTCTGAAATGACATCCAGCGCAGCATAAACTTCTTCCTTTCATTCATTAATTATTTACCGTTATCGCAGGCCAATAACGGATTAGTTGTCGTTATGTGTTTGCATAAAAAAGGCAGGTGATGCGAGTGAAACAGGCTCCTATCTAACTGATAAAAAATGCCTTATCTGTTATCGGCATTTCAGGTGCAATGATTATCCGTTTTCTCAAAAATGTGAGGCTGCTCGTGCGGATACGATGGCGAGGAGGATAACGCGCCACGCTGGGGGATTCCTGCATTGCTTATCACGTAAAGTCATGTATAAACGCTTTGCTATGCATGAATCATCTATATCCTTCCCCTTACCTGTTGCTGACGCGCCAACGTGTCTCATTTGAAAGGAATATTGCTATGCCTATTGTTACGTCGTTACTCGCTTTCGCGTCCTATTTCTTTATCGGGTTTGCCATGGTGCTGGCCTTTTTGTTTATCTACACCCGTATCACGCCGCATGATGAGTGGGCGCTGATTAAAGAGAACAACGGTACGGCAGCGATTGGATTTGGTGGGGCGTTGATTGGCTATGTGATCCCGCTTTCCAGCGCGGCGATTAATTCGGTGAGTCTGGTGGATTACATCACTTGGGGCGTGGTCGCGCTGGTGGTGCAATTACTGATTTATTTCGCCGTGCGTCTGTATATGCCGCGTCTCAGCCAGCATATCCAGAATAACGATATTGCGTCTGGCGCTTTCCTTTGTGCCGCTTCGCTCAGCGGTGGGCTCCTGAATGCGGCGTGTATGTCGTATTAATCTATTTCTGCATGATGATACCGGGAGTCTTCCCGGTATTTTTTACAGCATGTCCCGACGATTCAGCGATACAGCACGGCGCGTACAGACCACAGACCGGGGAGCGTGGCGGCCTCGGATTTCAGTACAATCACATAATAATGTGCACCGGAGGCATCGGCTTTTTGCTGAATGGCACGATCGGCATCGTCTGCGTTCCCACGTACGGTCGCGGAGATCGTCCCCACTTTTTCTAACTGGCTGGTTTGCGCGTAGCGAATTTCGAGTGCTTTCTCTGCGGGCGGTGGTGCTGCGACGGGCTTCCCTTGTATAAGCTGACAGCCGGACAGTACCAGTATTAAGGGTAAGAAAAGTATCCGCATGATATTCATCGCTTCAGCCTGACAGGAGTAGATAGCGGGAGTGTAGCGCTATCATTGGGCTGATGGCACTCTCTTTAGTAAGGGGGAAAATAACAGCGGGCAATGAGATGCCCGCTGTTAGCTGAGGTTAGCGCGAGGTGACCAGCGTAAAATCTTCGCCCTTGAAGACTTTTACCGGATTGCCGCGTTCTATCTGGTGGTGGAACAGACGCCGCTGTGCCCGTAGTTCGGCGTGCTGCTGTTGCTGTAACGCTTCCAGACGATAGGCGATGAGATAACAGGCCAGACGCTTGTTAGCGTGCTGGCTGCGTTCACTCTGCACCTTCACCGTGATACCGCTGGCGACATGAGTGGCGCGGACGGCAGACTCGGTTTTATTCACATGCTGTCCGCCGGGGCCGGAGGATTTGGTGGTTTCAAAACGAATCTCGTCATCGGCAAACGCCTGTTCCTGATAAAAACGTGCGACGCCGATAAACCAGTTCTTACGTCCGCCACCTTTGCGCCAAGGGCTATTGCACGTCCACTGAAGCGTACCGCACCAGCTGTCAGCTAGTGGTTCTGCCTGCTCACCGTTTAACAGAACCAGTGCGGAACGTAACGTGCCTGAACGTTTCCCAGCTTCGGTTTCGATGATTTCGCACTCGATGCCTTGCTGCGCGGCATCTCGCGTCAGAGCGTGCAGCGCTTTTGCCGTTGCCAGCATGCATTCGTCCGGTCCCTGCGCGGCGGAAAGTTGAAGCAATATCATTTATCCTCCCCGCGCGTTTTGTAGGTGAGTATCGGCTTCAGGCGAGCAATCAGCGTGATTAATCCCGCCTGCTGCATCGCACCGATCACGCTGTCTATCGGTTTGTAGGCTTCTGGTGCTTCCTGAAAAATCAGCTGCCTGTCCTGACAAATCACACGGCTACCGAAACGCGTACGCGCCAGTTGTTGGACGCTATAACGTGAAGACAGTCGATCTTTACACTCCGTACGCATCCACTTTCTGCCTGCTCCATGTGCCAGTGAATAGAGGCTGTCTGCGTGGGGAATGGGTTGCACAATATAGCTGTAGTCGCCGCGTGAACCGGGAATGATAACTGGGCCGCAGTCGGCGGGTGTCGCGCCTTTGCGGTGCAGCCAGCCGGAAATGCCTTCAATCGTGGCTGATGTCACCAGATTATGGTTCACGTCCAGTGCAGCATCACCTTCCGTATGCCAACGTTCCAGCATCCGCTGTGCGATCAGTCGTCGATTGTGGGTGGCAAACGTCAGCGCAAACTGATGCTGTTCCAGATAGGCTTCAGCGGCTGGCGTGTTGGCCTCAATACCCTGATGACCGAATTCCCGCACGTGGGCTTCCAGTATGGTTTGCCCTAATCCGCGTGAGCCGCTATGCACGAGCAACAGCAGCTGTTTAGGATCAATGTGCAGAGCGTGTAGCGTATCTGGCTGATAAATTTCATCAAGCTGCTGTAATTCTGCAAAGTGGTTGCCGCCGCCGATGGTGCCCAGCGAATAGTGGAAATCTGCCAGTGCGGGTGGAATATCGATATCGTCTTCCAGTGGCCCATCGATATTGCCAAGCCGTTTTTCCAGCTTATCCAGTGAAATTTTTTTGGCATTCAGGCCAGTGCGCCATAGCGCCATGCCACAGCCGATATCGTTTCCGACGAGTGCCGGATAGAAGCGCTGCTGTGAAAAAAAAGCGGCACCGATGGGGTAACCACGGCCCGGATGCAAATCTGGCATACCGGCCACGCGTACCATATCGGGAAGTTGTGATGTAATTTGAAGCTGTTGGATTGCTTTATCTTCAATCCAGGTATTTTCCGTCGCGATCACACTGACGCGCGCCGAAATAGAGCGAATAGCATTGCCCATAGATCATCCTGCTGATCAATTTAAAAATAGGGTAAGGCAGGCTACAGCTGGGGGGGATAACGCAAAGCGGAAAAGAATGCGGAATTAGTCCCGAGATGTCCTGCAAAGAATCAGAGTAGTTGTCGTCATGATGTCGTCTCCTTTGTCAGTGGGGGAATAGTGAAAAATCGTCGGCATAATACTCAAGTGGTGGCCATCGTGCAATACCGGCAACACGATGGCTACTGTGTGGATGTTAAATACGGAAGACGCTGACCAGCTCGCTGAGATGGTGGCCTTTCTGGCGCAGACTCTGCGCGGTATCTTCCGAATTGTTGACCAGAATGGCGTTTTCCTGCGTTGCCTGACCAATCTGTACAATTGCGATGTTTACCTGGCTGATCCCGGCGGACTGCTCGCGTGAAGCGATATCGATATCGTTCACGATCGTGCTGACCTGCAGGATGCGGTTACGTAAGTCGTCCATTACCGCCTGCGTTTTTTCTGAGAAATGATAGCCCGCTTCGATCTTTTCCAGCGATTCATCAATCAAGGTTTCGATCTCTTTCACCGCGGTAGAACTACGCTGTGCCAGCGCTCGCACTTCAGCCGCAACGACGGCGAAGCCTCTGCCGTGTTCGCCTGCGCGAGCAGCTTCGACCGCAGCATTGAGTGCCAGAATATTGGTCTGGAAAGCGATAGATTCGATCACCGTTGTGATATCGGCAATTCGCTGCGATGAGTTTTTAATGTCGCTCATCGTAGAGACCGAATCGGTGACGGTCTGGCTGCCGTTTCGTGCTGCGGCTGCGCTTTGCTCCGCCAGATCTTTGGCAGCAGAGACGTTATCGGCGTTCTGCTTCACGCTGGCGGAGAGTTGCTCCATGCTGGCAGACGTTTCTTCGACGCTACTGGCCTGACGGGCAATCTGCTCGCTGATATTTTCACTATCAGCAGCCAGCGCATCGGTGCTGGCACTGATTTCCTCAGATGAACTTCTTACCTGCGACACAATAGTCGTTAGCCCCTGTCCGATGCCGTTAATCGCATCGATCAGGCGGCCCACTTCATCGCCACGGTTGCTGGAAAGCGTGGCCGTCAGGTTACCAGCAGAGAATTGTTCTGCCACTTTGACGATTTCAACCAACGGCTGGCTCAGCCATTTGCGTGTCAGCACGACAAAGAAGGCTGCAAAGAGCAGAACCAGAATAATGCCACCGCCCAAAAACAGGTTGCGGGTGCGGTTAACCTCCGCCATCAGACTTTCCTTACTAATGGTTCCCGCCACAATCCAGTTCCACTGTGGAATACTGCGGTACACCATGATTCGGGTTTTTTCTTCGCCCGTCATCGTGTTGTTGTCGTATTCGATCGTGCCATTACCGGTTGCCAGCACTTTCTCTAACGCACCTTCTGACCAGTCAGGGCGTTGGTTGGCATTGCTTTGGTGGTAAAGATAGTTACCTGCATCCTTTCCTTTTTTCGTGCTAAGTACAAAGAAATGGCCTGTTTCACCCATTTTCTTGTTCAGAATGGTCTGTTGCATCTCGGTAAATTGCTTCGTGATGTCGACGCCGACGAACAGAATACCGATAACCTTGTTTTCACTATCGCGTATCGGTTGATACTGGGTGATGTACTGTTTGCCGAACAGTGTTGCTAACCCACTGTAGGTTTCACCTTTCATCACAAGTGCATAGGCCGGGCTTTCACGATCGAGTTTGGTACCCATCGCGCGCGATCCATCTTCTTTCTTCAGTGACGTGGTGATGCGCGTAAAATCTTCCCCATCGCGGACAAAAATCGTTGAGATCGCATGGGTACGGCTCAGAAAGTCGTCCGTCACGTCGGTGTTGAGGTTCAATACCGTATCGCCAGCTTTTAGTGTCGGCTGAGGTGTGTTGCCGAAGGCGGTGCGGTTAACGGTATCCAGTGAAAACCGTGTTGGCAAAAAGCTCGCCAGCAGCCGCGTATAGTTGCTGACCTCTGCTTGTAGGCTGGTATCGTACATGTTGATCATGTCGGTGACTCCATTCACCTGGCTCTGCATGTCGCTGAGGGTCAACGATTTCAACTGATCGCCTGCGGAGCGGGTAAGGGTGAGAGTGAAGGCAATGAACAATATCGCCACACTCAGGGAGGCGATAATTGATAACTTGATACCCAAACCCCAGTGTTTAAAGGAAAGTCCCAACATATGTGTGTCTCTTTATAATAAAAAGGTTATTTTTTAGTCTTGCTTCACATGCTTTAACGGCAGTAGATGAAAAAAAATTAATCACGGAGTGTAAACATTCATTTCTGTTATTGATCTAGATCAATGTGATTTTTTTATTTACATAAATATGTCGATTAAATCAGCATGAAATTAATGACGTCACTGGGATAAGGGATGGCAGCGAGTGGGTTTATCGTAAAAGGTCGTGACCCGGTCGCTAAATACGATTTCGCTACATAAAAACGTGCTGACAGAACTTTAAACGAGGGAAATATGGTCGAAATGTCACTGGATAAACTCGGCAGCGGTATCGAAGCGATTCACGCGGCGCCTGTGGGAAGAAGGGAGCAGCCTTTACCGACGATTTTTTTCTACCATGGTTACATGTCATCAAAAGAGGTGTACTCGTATTTTGGCTACGCGCTGGCTCAGGCTGGGTTTCGGGTGATTTTGACCGATGCGGCAATGCATGGTGCCCGCTATGATGGTGATGAAGCGCATCGGTTGTGTCATTTCTGGGACATTCTGCAAGCGAATATTGAAGAGCTTCCCGACTATGTCGCGGAATATCGGCAGCGTGGCTTGATCGACGGCGAACGGGTTGGTGTTTGCGGCGCGTCGCTTGGTGGAATGAGCGCGCTCGGGTGCATGGCTCGTTATCCCTGGATTACTGCGGTGGCTGCATTTATGGGCTCCGGCTATTTCTCCACGCTGTCATCAACGCTATTTCCTCCGGTTCCGGCCGAACGCGACGAAAATAAAGCGGTATTGCAGGCGTTAGCGACCAAACTGGCTGATTATGATGTCACTACACGTCTGGATGCGCTGTCCAATCGGCCGCTGCTTGTGTGGCATGGCGAAGCGGATGATGTCGTGCCAGCGGCAGAAAGTGCACGTCTCCATCAGGCATTACAGGCACGCGATACACTCGCCAATCTGACGTATCTGACCGAGCCGGGTGTGGCGCATCGTATTACGCCGACGGCGTTACAGGCGGGTGCTGATTTCTTCCAGCGGACGCTGTAATCCCACGTTAATTCTGCAAATATCACAGCGTAGAAAACTCCTGTGTTTCTTCCTTGTGTTCTTTAATGTCGGGCACTATACTTACGCGTCATTTTTTCAGCCGCACACATACACGTTCCTTGCCTCCACGGGCCGCGGTTGACCCAGACAGGAGGCTGAATAATCCGTAAGGAGCAATTCGATGCGTCATTACGAAATCGTATTTATGGTTCATCCTGACCAGAGCGAACAGGTTCCGGGCATGATCGAGCGCTACACTGCTACCATCACTGGTGCGCAGGGCACGATCCACCGTCTGGAAGACTGGGGCCGCCGTCAGCTGGCTTACCCGATCAACAAACTGCACAAAGCTCACTACGTTCTGCTGAACGTTGAAGCGCCGCAGGAAGCGATCGATGAGCTGGAAACAAACTTCCGCTTTAACGATGCCGTTATCCGCAGCATGGTTATGCGCGTTAAGCACGCGGTAACTGAAGCATCTCCAATGGTGAAAGCGAAAGACGAACGCCGTGAGCGTCGTGAAGATTTCGCTGAAGCTGGCGATGATGTGGATGCAGGGGATTCTGAAGAGTAATTGTTGTGGTGACGGTGAATCGTCTGGTGTTGTCCGGCACAGTGTGCAAGACACCTATTCGTAAAGTCAGTCCGTCAGGTATTCCTCACTGTCAGTTTGTGCTTGAGCACCGCTCGACACAGGAGGAAGCCGGATTAAGTCGGCAAGCATGGTGTCGTATGCCCGTGATTGTCAGCGGACTCTCGTCACAAGCAGTTACCCACAGTATAACGGTCGGCACGCAACTTACCGTGCACGGATTCATTAGCTGCCATCAAGGGCGCAATGGTCTGAGCAAGATAGTGTTACATGCCGAGCAGATTGAATTGATAGATTCTGGAGACTAGCCACATGGCACGTTATTTCCGTCGTCGCAAATTCTGCCGTTTCACCGCGGAAGGCGTTGTAGAGATTGATTATAAAGATATCGCTACGCTGAAAAATTATATCACTGAAAGCGGCAAGATTGTTCCGAGCCGTATCACCGGTACTCGTGCAAAATACCAGCGTCAGCTGGCCCGCGCTATCAAGCGTGCGCGTTACTTGTCTTTGTTGCCGTACACTGACCGTCATCAGTAATCGGTCACTGTCCATTAACGAGACTTTGAGAGGATAAAGTAATGCAAGTTATTCTGCTTGATAAAGTAGCAAACCTGGGCAGCCTGGGTGATCAGGTAAACGTTAAAGCGGGCTATGCTCGTAACTTCTTGGTTCCGCAGGGCAAAGCTGTGCCGGCAACTAAGAAAAACGTTGAGTTCTTCGAAGCACGCCGTGCTGAACTGGAAGCCAAACTGGCTGACGTTCTGACCGCTGCTGAAGCTCGCGCCACCAAGATCAAAGAACTGGCTAGCGTTACCATCGCGTCTAAAGCAGGCGACGAAGGTAAACTGTTCGGTTCCATCGGTACTCGCGATATCGCTGATGCGGTAACGGCTGCCGGTGTTGACATTGCTAAGAGCGAAGTTCGTTTGCCGAACGGCGTTCTGCGTACTGTAGGTGAGCACGTAGTAAGCTTCCAGGTACACAGCGATGTATTTGCTGAGCTGAATGTAGTTGTTGTTGCTGAAGCGTAATTCACGTTTATCGTTGAATTAACACTTTAGTTAACATGTGAAACGCTGGCCTTGTGCCAGCGTTTTGCATTTTAGGGATACGGAAATGACCTATCATTACCTTATTACCCTGAAAAGGAGATTCTAAAAAGGAGGCCACATGTCTGACTTGATTCACCTCACCCGCGTGTATGACGCGCAGGCTCCTTTCTCTTCCCACACTTTTCTTATTGACCGCCTGTGGCCGCGTGGCATCAGTAAAGCACGTCTGGAGGGCGTTGAGTGGTTTAAAGATATTGCGCCGAGTAGCGAGCTGCGGAAATGGTTTCACGCCGAGCCTGAACGTTGGGCGGAGTTTGCGGACTATTATCGAAATGAGTTGGCGCAGAGTAATGCGCGCATCAGGCTACTGGAACTACTTGAGCAGAAGAAGACAATCACGCTGCTTTATGGCAGTAAAGACGCGCAGCACAACCATGCTATTGTCCTGCGCGATTTCCTATTGGAGCGGCTGGCCTGTTAGCGTGTGCGGGTGAACGCGCCGTCTGCACCGCGGGTGAACCGAATCGTCTGGTTTGCCGTGGTTTCGATTTCCAGCTCTGCAACCATTCCTTGTGCATTCAACTGCAATTTAACTCCCTGACCTGCCCGTAAATTGCTGAGCGGTTTATCTCTGCCTTCCACCTGAGCCATGGCGAACACATCGCTGACGGGCAGATTGTTATCTCGAAAGAGCTGTGCCAGCGTTTGCCCTGAGGCTATTTCATACTGTCGCCATGGCGCCGATGACTGAGTTGGCGGCGGCGCAGCGGCAGGCTGCTGTTGTTGTGTTGAAGGTTGGCTTTCAATAATCACGGCTTGCATCGCCGCCTGATTATCCGCCTGAGTGAGAGGAACGGGTGTGGTAAGAACAGGCTGAGGATGTTGCGCGTTGTAAGGCCAAAGCAACACGATCAGCAGCAGTGCGATAGCGATTAAAATCCAGCGACGATGGAGGAGCGGCAATGGTTCCATCCAGTGATAGCCGTCAGGTAAATGCCAGACTTTTCGCAGCGAGACACTAATACGCTCACGCAGAGAAGGGGGAGACAGACGCTCCTGCTCTTCGTGCTGCTCGTCGTTTTCTACGGCTACAGCATTTGAGGGCTGACGCTGGATAATTCGCTGACAGAAGCGTACTAGCGTTTGATAATCCCAGGTGGTTTTCCGCTTCCTGGGCGCAATTCTGCCCATGGTGACCTCTCTTACTACAATTCAGAATAAAAACAGGCGTATAAAAACATCAGTATAAAAAAACAGTGCCAGTGTAAAAGCCGCATCAGATAAAAATGATGTGATTAACTACGTTATGCCAAACCAAGCTATACCAGTAGCTAAGCTATATCAGTAGCAAGGCGGCGTCGGCATAAAAACAGTATCAGGATGATAACGCAATCCAGTATACCGATAATCTGCATGAGCTGACCAGTTAACGCGTTGATGATTAAGGCGAGCCGTGCGCCAGAAACATCAGAACTACCAGTATAGGCCAGCTTCCCGTAATGGTTTGGCTGGTGTGCGGTTAACGTGATTACCTGCACACAGGATTTTACCCCAATCCCCGTCGCTGTTATGCTGCGCTTTCAGTTTTTTACAGATTAAAAGGAACATCCATGACAACTCCTTCTTTTGATAGCGTCGAAGCGCAGGCAAGTTACGGCATCGGCTTACAAGTTGGTCAACAGTTACAGGAATCAGGGCTTGAAGGTCTGATCCCAGAAGCGCTGCTTGCTGGTCTACGCGATGCGCTGGAAGGTAATGCGCCAGCGGTGCCTGTGGATGTGGTTCATCGTGCGCTGCGTGAAATTCATGAGCGTGCTGATGCGGTACGTCGCGATCGTCAGCAAGAGCTGGCGGTAGAAGGCCAACAGTTCCTGGCTGAGAACGCACAAAAAGAAGGTGTGAACAGCACAGAATCTGGTCTGCAATTCCGCGTGTTGACACAGGGTGAAGGTACAATTCCGGCTCGTCAGGATCGTGTGCGTGTGCATTACACGGGTCGCCTGACTGACGGCAGTGTATTCGACAGCTCTGTTGAACGTGGTCAACCTGCTGAATTCCCAGTCAGCGGCGTGATTCCAGGCTGGATTGAGGCGCTGACGCTGATGCCAGTCGGTTCCAAGTGGGAACTCTATATTCCGCATAATCTGGCGTATGGCGAACGTGGCGCGGGTGCTTCTATTCCGCCGTTCAGCGCACTGATTTTTGAAGTGGAACTGCTGGAAATTCTGTAAGTTTCAGACAAAAGAAAAGGCGCTCATTGAGCGCCTTTGTTGTTTTTACTGACTTTCTTATTTTTATTGAAACGACATTACTCACCGCGCAGTGCGCGTGGGAACAGCAAATTGTTTTCCAGATGGATGTGTTCCATCAGGTCGGTAATGAACTCGTTGATACCGGAGTACAGCGCACGCCAAGTGTTGCAGGCACCTTCAGGCGGTATGACGCCGTTGGTCAGCTCTTTAACCACTTCCACATCACGCCCGGCGTCATCGTGCTCATGCTCCATCACTGAAATCGGTGCGGCAGCATTCGCGCCCATTCCCTGACTGATCATTGGGAAGAGGATGCGCTCTTCTTTCATCATGTGCTGAGACAGCTCGTTATAGATCGCGGTCAGTTGGTTTGCGAGGCCGTGCGGACAGTCTGCTTTATCGTGATGCACGCGCTCGACTTTTTCCGCCATCAGAATCAGTTCCGGCAATTGTTCACGGTGGCGGTCATGAAAACGGGGGATGATGTACGCGATGATGTCAGCCAGCGGTGCTTCACGCCAGTCTTGTGCATCAGAAGGCTGTGCAGCCAATTTTTCTAACTGTGCTTCCAGCTCATCGATATTGAGATCTTTTTTGCCAGCAGCGCGGCTTAGCGTTTGTTTTCCGCCGCAGCAGAAATCCAGATTGAGTTCACGAAAGAGTTTGGTGGCGCGCGGAATAGCGATAGCCAACTCACCCAGGGATTGATCGCGGTATGCCATGATGATGCCTCTCAACGAATGCAATTTATAAAGTGCATTTTAAATGCATCTTTTGGCGTTGAATATACCGCTTACGAGGTAGGCGGTAAAAGGCATGCTGAATTACTGCACGGTATTGCGAGTCTCAAGCGATTGGGTGATGGTCTGTAAGAGCGCTGGAATATCCATTCTCGGCAATACCACCTCAATGAGCGATAAGCGAGATTCCGCGTTCACTTGCTCAAGTACCTGAGCGAGTGCGACGGGTGAACGCACCTGTTCGCAGAGTATCTCGTTTTCATTCGCGCCCAGCGCAGCGGGAAGCTGTGTCCAGTTCCAGGCTGCAATATCGTTATAGCGTTGTTCCGGGCCGTGAATAGCGCGTTCGACGGTATAGCCTTCGTTATTCAGCACCACAATGACCATATTCAATCGATCCCGAATGATAGAACCCAGCTCCTGTACGGTGAGCTGAAGCGAACCATCGCCGATCAACAGAACCACGCGTCTTTCCGGTTCGGCAATCTGTGCGCCGAATGCGGCTGGCAAAGAATAGCCTATCGACCCCCACAGCGGTTGGACGATGAAATGACAGCCCGCTGGTAACCGGAGTGTGGCGGCACCAAAACAGGAAGTCCCTTGATCGGTCACGAGGATATCGTCAGGGCGGAGGAAGCGCTGCATCTGTTGCCAAAATTCGCGCTGGCTGAGTGCACTTCTGTGTTCCGATTGCGGTAAAGCTGGAGGCGTAATGGTGCGATAATCCCAACGGGCCGCGAGTGTCTCGGTGATTTTTTCCAGCGCGGCGATAGCGTCTGACATCGGAACGGAGGGGAAAACCTGATTCCCTACGCGAGCCAACGTTGGCTGAATATCGATATTTTTTTCGATAGCGATCTGATGGCTAAAACCGGTGGTAATCGTATCGGTATAGCGTACGCCGATGCTGATAATGACATCCGCATCTTCGATATGTGCTCGGATCGCTTCATGACTGCCGCCGCCTGAATAAGTCCCGGTAAAGCTGCGGTGCTGTTCGTTTAGCGTGCCTTTTCCCATCAGCAAAGTGGCGTGGGGAAGCGGTGTTTTATCAAGCCAACGTTGGATTTGTCCCGCGACGTTAAAGCGTTGAGCCAAAAAGTCTGCCAGCAACGAGACTGATTTTGCCTTGCTCAGCATATCGGTGGCTGCGGCGGTAAAGGCGTTTAGCGAATCATCAGAGCGTAATGGTTCAGGAATAATGAGCGGATAGGGTCGTGCGCTGACAGGTGCCGCTGCCACGTCCACCGGCAGAAACAGGTATACCGGTTTCTGCTGAGCGAGGGCTTCACCAATCACTCTGTCGATCTCTGCGGTTGCGTTCTCAACGGTGAGGCTGGCTTGGGCAACGGTGACTTCTGCCGCCATACGGGAAAAGTGGCTAAAGTCACCGTCTCCTAATGTGTGATGGAGCAATTCGCCATTACGCTGTGAAGCGAGACAGGGCGCGGCGGCAATATGGATAACAGGTAGGTATTCTGCGTAGCTGCCTGCAATGCCATTAATCGCGCTGAGTTCACCGACACCGAAGGTGGTGAGCAGCGCCGCTGCCGGGCGACATCGTGCATAGCCATCGGCAGCGTAAGCCGCGTTTAACTCGTTCGCGCAGCCTACCCAGGTAATATCTGGGTTTCTGATGACATGATCGAGAAAATGCAGGTTGTAATCACCCGGTACGCCGAAGATATGCTGAATACCGATCTGTGTCAGGCGATCCAGTAAATAATCACCTACCGTATAGTGTTCGCTCATGGCTATTCCCTCTGTGCATGATGGATATTCTGATATTAAGTATTAGCGCTAAGGTGAATATTTCTAATATTTATTCCCTATGGTTAATCCTTAAATCTGCATGTATTCGTACTTATGGGGGCTTTTGGGTATTAAATTTATTAATGAATAAATAGGGTGCTGATGAATAGCGTGCATTAGCGTTAGCGAAACGTTAAGAACGGTAAAATCAGGAAAATGCGCATTTATCTGATAGTGGCGCAGGGGAATTCCCCGTATATCTTTGCCAGGCCGCAGTCGCGGTGAGCAAGGAGTTACCCTATGTTTAAGCCACTCGTCATCAGTGCCCTGTTTGTGGGAATGTTTGCGGTTATGCCAGCGCCAGAGGCGAAGGGTGCCAGCATCGATCTGATGCCCGGCGTTACGTTGAATATCGGCGAGCGTGACAGACGAGGTAATTACTGGGATGGCTACGACTGGCGCAGCGAGCGCTGGTGGCAGGAGCACCGGGGTTACAATCGTGGTGAACGTAATCGTCACGGTTACTATTGGGATGGCTGGCGCTGGCGTGATGCCCGCTGGTGGCGTGAGAGTCAGCGTGATAGACGCGATTATGACAATCGTCGTTTTGCTCCGCCGCGTTATGTTGAGGAACGCGGCCCGCGTCGAGGCGATTGGGACGGACGTGGACATGAGCGAGGAAATGGCTACTACCGCAATGGACGGGGTTCGTTCCGCGACTAGTTAGATAAAAAAAGCGCCGCGAAAGAGCGGCGCTTGTCGATCGAGAAATGATGTGTAGTCTGTGTTTTTTGACTAGTTTGCCAGTTTCGCTGCGATATCAGCGATGCGCTGACCATACAGCTTACCGGTCGCCAGATCGCCAGCGACCACTTCATCTGCGCTGGCGTCGGAAGGTGTCTGCGCCAGCAGGCCTACTGAGCCACCCAGGTTATTCAGATCGTCGCGTTTCGCCGCTTTGGCGTTGGACGGCAACTGGTTCAGGCTGACCCAAATCCCACCGTGCTGTGAAGCCAGCGTTTGCAGATAAATCAGCGTGACCTGTTTGTCTCCGTTCAGGCTGGCGCTGTTAGTAAAACCGCCAAACACTTTGTTGCTCCAGGTGCGTGAGAACCAGGCTTTAGAGCTGGCATCTGCAAATTTCTTGAACTGCCAGGTTGGGCCGCCCATATAGGTTGGCGTACCGAAAATAATGGCATCGGCAGCGTTGAGTTTCTCCCACTCGGCGTCGCTGATATTCCCTTCTGCATCAATCGCGATGAGCTCGGCATTGGCACCCTCTGCGACGGCAGCAGCCAAACGTTGCGTGTGACCATAACCTGAATGATAAATAACGACTGCCTTTGACATAAAAAATCCTCGTTTTTTCTCTGTTGTATCGGTATGTAGATAACCTACTGTACACCGAGAAGAGATCACCCCTGTTTTATTACTCTGTAACAGTATGATACTGGAGTGAAAATGGAGGATATTCTGGTTTGAATAACCGATCGTTCAGGCTCCCGCCGAAGCAGGAGCCTGAGCATAATAGGCGTTAAGCGCTTATTTAGCGTGTTGCAGGTCGAGGCGGTAAACCGCAAAACCCGTTTCATCATTACCGACGGACGTCATCGGGTACTGTGCTTTCTCTTTGATAAACGCGGTAGCTTTCTCTGACGGCGATGTTTCAAAACGGATATCCAGTGGTGTATCGCTGACGATAGGCGCCAGACGCCAGTTGTTATCCGCCTGTGGCTTCACTTCTCCCGCCTTTTGCGTTTCCGCACTGATGTAGGCCGCCAGCACGGAACGGTTTTCATCCGGCGATGCAAAGGCCACATACTTTTCACCCGTACCGGCAAATTTCTCGCCGTAGGCGCGATAATTATTGGTGGCGATCAGGAAGGTTGCTTTGGGATCGATCGGCTTGCCGTTAAACGTCAGCGCTTTGATACGGTGCGATTTATCGTTGATTAACGCGCACTCGCTGTCATAGCGGGCAGGTTGCGTGACATCAATCTGATAATTGACGCCATCGATCACGTCGAAGTTATAGGTGCGGAAGCCATCCCAGTTGAGCAGGGATTGTGGGTCACGCTTGCTCGTATCGATTTGTTTGAACTGACCCGCAGAGCACTCCAGCCACTCCTGCACCTGCTGTCCGTTGACTTTCACCACCACCAGCGTATTCGGGTAGAGATACAAATCGGCGGCGTTACGGAAAGTGAGCTGGCCCTTTTCTACTTCGACATAGCTGGCCGGATCGTTTTTACGTCCACCGGCTTTAAACGGTGCGGCGGCGGAGAGCACTGGCAGGTCGGCCAGATCGGGATCGCCCTGAATAAAGTGTTCTACATAGGCGCGCTGAGCATTGTTGACGATCTGCACGGTTGGATCGTCCTGAATCAGCGAAAGATAGCTGTACATGTTGTCCGCGGATTTGCCGATGGGCTTGCTGACGAACTCGCGCGTGTCCTTATGCGCATCGGAAAGTACTTTCACCAGCTTGTCGTCTTCCGCCGCCAGCGATTTCTTCTGTGCTTTGTCATAGATCGGTCTGGCTTCTGCTTTCGCATTTTCCACCTTCCATGTGCCGCTGTCGTTATTCAATGTGAAATCGACGACACCGAGATGGTCACCCCACTGTCCCGGCATTACGGCAGGCACGCCGTTAAGCGTTCCCTGTTTGATATCCGCGCCTTTGATGTTGGCAAAGTCATTGCTGGGGAAAACCGCGTGAGCATGGCCAAACATGATGGCATCAACCCCAGGAATTTGGCTGAGGTAGTAAACGGAGTTTTCCGCCATGGCTTTATACGGTTCGGCGGAGAGTCCGGAGTGAGGGATAACAATCACCAGATCGGCACCTTGCTTACGCATTTCTGGCACCCATTTTTTGGCACTTTCCGTGATGTCTTCCACGGTGACCTTTCCTGTCAGATTGGCCTTATCCCATACCATGACCTGCGGCGGGACGAAGCCAATATAGCCGATGCGCAGGGTATGCTGCTTACCATCGCGATCTTTAACTGACTTGTTCTCAATGTGGTAAGGCGTAAACAGTGGTTTACCCGTTTTGGCATCCAGCACATTGGCGTTCACATAAGGGAATTTCGCACCTGACAGCGCCTTGTGCAGATAGTCCAAGCCATAGTTGAATTCGTGGTTACCGATATTACCAACGGAATAATCCAGCGTGTTCATCGCTTGATAAACCGGGTGTACATCGCCAGCCTTCAGCCCCTTCGCCGCCATGTAGTCGCCTAACGGGCTGCCCTGAATGAGGTCGCCATTATCTACCAGCACGCTGTTGGTCGCCTGTTCGCGTGCAGCGTGAATCAGGCTAGCGGTGCGCACCAGCCCAAATTTATCGGTTGGCGTATCCTTGTAGTAATCGAAATCCATCATATTGCTGTGCAGATCGGTGGTTTCTAATACCCGTAAATCAACGGTGGCGGCATGAACGGTCGTGGCGACCAGCGTAGCAAGCAGGCTGAGTGCCAGTGAATGCTTCATTGCGTAACTCCTTGTGCGGTGATTGTCGACGCGTGAGGCGATCGGGGTGTCTTTCATATCATGATGAAGTTAAAGTGATTATCGTCTCTAAATTCTGAGGATGACATCAGTAATGGCGATAATCGTAGATTGCCTCACAGATGTATAATGAATGACAGAGATGAAGTCTGCGTTACGCGCAACCGATAACGACGAGGTAGATCATGCTAGAACCTATTTGCCAACTGGCCCGTGATGCCGGTGCTGCCATTATGCAGGTTTACGACGGGCAGCATCCCGTAGATGTCGCGCACAAGAAAGACGATTCGCCAGTGACTGCCGCCGATCTTGCGGCGCATCGGGTCATTAAGGACGGGCTGGCGGCGGCGTTTCCTGATATTCCTTTGCTGTCAGAAGAGGATCCGCCTGAGTGGGAAGTCCGTCGGCACTGGCAGCGCTATTGGCTGGTCGATCCGCTGGATGGTACTAAAGAGTTCCTCAACCGCAACGGCGAATTTACGGTCAATATTGCGCTGATCGAAAACGGCCAAGCCGTGCTGGGCGTGGTTTATGTGCCAGTCACGGGCGTGATGTATTCCGCGGCGGACGGCAAAGCCTGGAAAGAAGAGAACGGTCAGCGTCGGCAAATTTGGGTGAAGCAGGCGCATCCGCCGCTAGTGGTGGTCAGCCGCTCTCATGCTGACAGTGAACTAAAAGATTATCTTAGCCAGTTAGGTGAGCACCAGACGGTGGCGATTGGGTCATCGCTAAAATTTTGTCTGGTGGCGGAAGGCGACGCGCAGCTTTATCCACGCTTCGGGCCGACTAACATTTGGGATACGGCGGCAGGCCATGCGGTAGCGGTAGCCGCCGGGGCGCAGATTCACGATTGGCAGGGGCAGCCGCTGTCTTATACGCCGCGTGAATCTTTCCTCAACCCCGGTTTTCGCGTTTCCCTGTTCTAGCCCGTTATTTCTCTTCCAGCAACTGACGCAGCAGGGACATCACCTGCTGCACTTCTTGTCCGCTCAACGCACCGTCTTTCACGAAACGGATTTTCCCTTGTTTATCCAGCACCGCGATAGCGGAGCTTTGCGGCTGTAGCTGCCAGGCTTTGTGCACGTTGCCGTTACTATCGACAATAAATTGTGACCACGGAAAGGCTTTCTTGTTGTCCTCAAGGCTACTGCGCACAAACATGCTGGTGCCGATGATGGCATCGTCAGTATTCACGATTGTCGTCGTTTGGTAATAATCATGCGGTAGGTTAGCGGCCTTCAGCGCGGAGAGGAGGGGATCGTTCATCTCTTTTGCCGAGGTGCGGCCAGCGATGTGTTGTATCACCCGTACTTTTCCGGGCAATTGCGCGCTGTTCCAGTTTTTATAACTAAACTGATTATTAAGGTACTGAAGTTCTCCTCTATCCGCGACGCCGATGGGGGGAACCGATTGGTTGAGCACCAGCGTATGGGCTGAAGCTGGGAATGAGATAAGCCCCAATAAGGGAGTGATAGAGAGCGCGAGCAGCAGGTGGCGTATTTTTATCATGGTATGTCCTTCAGTGTGGGGAGCCTGGTGCGATGTCTATTATGGAAAATGTCAGGCTATGGAATAAGCGTAGATTCAGGAAACTGGTCTGTCCTGCTCCGCGATAAAACGGTTTGTGCCCGAGTGCACAAAACCCTTATTTTTGAAGGTTTATACTAATGACTAGGGGTTTACTTAAACACTGTTCTGTAAAAATCTGTAAAAGCAGTTAAGAATACTGAATAGTGGGGAACTAAATGCCGTTTTACAGTACTAACTAGCAGTATCCGTTATCTCATTAGCGCTCCAAAACCTTAACCATGTTGGCGAAAGGGAGAGCGTAGAAAAATAAAACGGGAGAGTAAAACGATGAGGATCTTCGAACGTTACAATCCTTTGAAAGTCGCTAAATATGTGAAAACTTTGTTTCGCGGGCGGCTGTACATAAAAGGGGTTGGTGCTTTTGAGTTCGACTACGGCAAAATTCTATTGCCAAAGAAACAAGATAAGCAGCATCTTCTGGTGATGTCAGAAGTGAATCGCCAGGTCATCCGGCTTCAGGCTGAGATGGGATAAGTGATAAAGAAACGGCCCATAGCGGGCCGTTCTGGTTTGTTATGATGCTTTGCCAGACTAATCGTTAATCTGTGCTATCAACCTTCGTGCTTGATGCGACAATCGGACGGTCTTCCAGACGGGTCACCAGCAACTGATCGATCTTGTAGCTGTCGATATCCACCACCTCAAACTTATAGCCTGAGAAGCGCACCGCATCGGTACGTTTCGGGATTTTCCGCAGCGTATACATCATGAATCCGCCGATGGTTTCGTAGTTGCCAGAGTGCGGGAAGTCATCAATATTCAGCGCCCGCATCACGTCTTCTATTGGCGTACCGCCTTCAACCAGCCATGAATTCTCATCACGCGCCACAATCTGCTCTTCCATTCCCTGACCGACGAGATCGCCCATCAGGGTGGTCATCACATCATTAAGCGTGATGATGCCGACGATCAGTGCGTATTCGTTCAGTATGACCGCGAAATCTTCGCCCGCCGTTTTGAAACTTTCCAATGCTTCGGACAGTGTCAGCGTATCCGGTACGATCAGCGCCTGGCGAATCTGTACGCCGCTGCTCAACGTCAGGCTCTGGTTTCCCAGCACCCGAATCAGCAGATCTTTGGAGTCCACATAGCCGACGATCTGATCAATTGTGCCATCGCAAACCAGAAACTTGGAGTGTGGCTGCTGGGCAATTTTTTCCTTAATGCTGTCTTCGTGCTCGCGCAGATCGAAGTAGACCACACTTTCACGCGAGGTCATGGAAGACGGCACGGTACGGGATTCCAGCTCAAACACGTTCTCGATCAGTTCGTGTTCCTGCTTACGCAGTACGCCAGCCAGCGCACCGGCTTCCACCACGGCGTAAATGTCATCGGACGTGATGTCATCCTTACGCACCATCGGCAGCTTGAGCAGGCGAAAAATGACGTTAGCCAGACCGTTAAATAGCCAGACCAGCGGGCGGAAAAGGAACAGGCAGAAGCGCATGGGGTTGATTATGCGGACCGCTACGGTTTCCGGCGCAATCATACCAATGCGTTTCGGGGTGAGATCGCCAAACAGAATGAACAGGCTAGTGACAAGGACAAATGAGCAGATGAAACTGACTTTATCTGCGGATTCGGGTGACATGAATCGTTCAAACAGCATGGAAAAGGTAGGGGAAAATGCCGCATCGCCGATGATACCGGCCAGAATCGCGACGGCGTTGACGCCAATTTGAATCACGGTAAAGAAGATGCCCGGCGTTTCCTGCAACTTGAGCACTAGATTGGCGTTGATATTTCCCTCATCAGCCATCAGTTTGAGTTTAATTTTACGAGACGCCGCCAGCGAGATCTCTGACATCGAGAAAAACGCACTGATGGCAATAAGAAAAAGAATCAGTAATAGACTGTTTAACATAGTTTTTACTTTAGGTAAGTTTTCGCATGAGCCGAGATTGACGCAGCGATCCTCAGAAAGGTGAACACATAAAAGTGAACACATTATGATCGTTATTGAAGGTCAAAACCGGGCGAGGATTGGCCCGGTTCGGGGGCATTATAGCAGGAGCGGTGAAATTACCGCCAGCGGTCAACGCTGAGGCGGCAGACAGACGCCGATACCGCCTAACCCGCAGTAGCCGTTCGGGTTCTTGTGCAGGTATTGCTGGTGATCATCTTCCGCATAATAGAACGGACCCGCAGGCTCGATTTCTGTGCTGATAGCCCGGCCATCGCCGTTTTCTCTCATCGCCTGCTGAAAACGCTGAAGGCTTTCCTGCGCGGCCTGTTCCTGCTCGGATGTGAGCGTATAAATGGCGGAGCGATACTGGCTGCCGATATCACCGCCCTGACGCATCCCCTGCGCGGGGTCATGATTTTCCCAGAATAATTGCAGCAACTGAGCGTAGCTGATAACCGCAGGGTCGAAAACGACACGCACGGCTTCGGCGTGGTCGGTTTGCCCGCTGCACACTTCGCGGTAGGTCGGGTTGGGCGTGTAACCACCGATATAACCCGCTGCGGTGCTGTAGATGCCCGGCTGTTGCCAGAACAAACGCTCTGCGCCCCAGAAGCAGCCCATCGCAAAAATAGCGACAGACATGTGGTCCGGCACATGCGTCATGGAATGTTCATGCACGACGTGCAGCCTGGCTACTGGCATGGGGGTGGCACGCCCCGCTAAAGCATCGGATTGCGTAATCCGTTGCATCTTATCAATCGAATTCATCACGTTGTTAACTCCAGCTAGACTGGGTATATAACCCGCTTTCATGGAAAGCATAACCAAGAAGCCTTGGGCTGTCTTTATATCTTAATCGTGTTTAATGTTAAGGTAATGTTTATCCACAATTCGGCATAGTGATGTTTGTAGGTGAATATCTATTTTTAAGATAGAAAATTAGTATTTATCACTAATATCATGCAAAGTTGGTAGGTGATTTTAACGCTACGTGACGGATTGTCAGGTAAGCGTACAGAGACGGCCGCCAATGCGGCGGGCGAAGTGATAAAAGCCATGCTATAGGTTTTAGGCGACAGATTGATTTATCAGGGAGCTCAGTGACTATTTTCATTGCAAAAAGACGTTTCACTTCAAAGAACCGTTTCATTGGAAAAAAAAGTGTTACCGAGCAAAAAGGCGTAGCAAGACAAAAAAACGGCCTTGCTGGCTGCGGTGCACCGCGATACCGGATTCTTGGCCTGATGTGCGCACTGCTCATGCTGGCACCGGAGAGTCAGGCGGCGAGTGTGCGCCTGCAAGTCATGGGGCTGGAAGGGCAGCTACAAAAAAATGTGCGGGCACGCTTGTCTACCATTGCGGTCGATGAGGTTAATGCCGACGGACGTTTCCGCTCACGCGTCGATGAAGCGATCCGTCAGGGATTGCGCGCGCTCGGCTATTACGATCCCCAGATTGGTTTTGAATTTCGGCCTGCCGTTAACGGCGGGCGACCCGTATTGATTGCGACGGTGACGGCCGGCGAACCGGTAAAAATAGCTGGTGTGAACATCACCCTGCGTGGTGGTGCACATGACGATAAAGACTATCAACAGCTGGTTAAAGACGATCGTCCTGAAATTGGTTCTGTGTTGAATCATAGTGATTATGATCGCTTTAAAAGCGGGTTGAACGGTTTGTCATTACGCAAAGGCTATTTCGATGCACGCTTCCAGCAAAGTCAGCTTGGCGTGATGCGCGAAGAGAAAGAAGCATTTTGGGATATCGATTTTGATAGCGGGGAACGCTATCGCTTCGGCGCCGTTCATTTTCAGGGCGCACAAATCCGCGATGATTATCTGCAAAATCTGGTGCCGTTTCATGAAGGCGATGCTTATACCAGTGAGGATCTCGGCGAGTTAAACCGCCGTCTTTCCGCAACGGGGTGGTTTAATTCCGTCGTGGTGTCGCCCAATTTCGAGCAGTCAAAAAGCACTAAGGTTCTGCCGCTGGACGCAGTGGTGACGCCGCGAACCCGCAACCGCATCGAAACCGGAGTGGGTTATGCCACGGATGTTGGCCCCCGTTTTAAAACGACCTGGAATAAGCCTTGGGTGAATTCACGGGGCCACAGTTTGGAAAGCAGCCTGAGCGTGTCTGCGCCAGAGCAATCACTCGATTTTAGCTACAAAATCCCCCTGTTGAAGAACCCTCTTGAGCAGTATTACCTGTTGCAAGGTGGTTTTAAACGCGAAGATCTCAACGATACTAAATCCGATGGCACTACGGTGAACGTTGCCCGCTACTGGGATCTCTCCAGCGGCTGGCAACGTGCGATTAATTTGCGCTGGAGCCTCGATCACTTTACGCAGGCGAGCGTGACGGATACCACGATGTTGATCTATCCGGGCGTCAGCATTAACCGAACCCGCCAACGCGGCGGACTGATGCCGGTATGGGGTGATACGCAGCGCTACTCTATCGACATTTCCGACACCACTTGGGGATCGGATATCGATTTTGCCGTGGTTCAGGCACAAAACGTCTGGATTCGCACGCTGGAGGATAAACACCGCTTTGTCGTGCGCGGCAATCTGGGCTGGATAGAAACCAATAATTTCTCCCGCGTCCCGCCCTCACTGCGTTTCTTTGCCGGTGGCGATCGCAGCATTCGTGGGTATAAATACAAATCTATTTCGCCGCGTGACAGTAACGACAAACTGACTGGTGCGTCCAAGCTGGCGACCGGCTCGCTCGAATACCAATATAACGTGACGGGGAAATGGTGGGGCGCGGTTTTTGTTGATTCAGGTGAAGCAGTGAATGACATCAAACGAAGTAACTTCAAGACCGGCACGGGCGTCGGCGTGCGCTGGGCCTCGCCGATTGGTCCGGTGAAACTCGATGTTGCTATGCCGATCGGCGATGCAGAGAAGAAGAACGATGTTCAGTTCTATATCGCACTGGGGCCTGAATTATGATGGATGATAAAAACGAAAAAAAAGCACAGGATCCGGTGACAGAAGAAAACATCACGCAGGAGCGCGCGCCGACAACGCCAGCGCCAGCGCGGAAAGGACGCTGGTGGAAAAGGATAGGAATTGGGATCGTCGCTTTCTTATTGCTGCTTATTGTTGGGCTGGGTCTGCTGGTAGGAACCACGCCGGGTCTGCATCTGTTGCTGAATACCGCCGCGCGGGTGGTGCCGGGACTCAACATTGCCAGCGTGAGCGGTGGCTGGCGTGATCTAACGCTGAAAAATGTCAGCTACGAAATACCGGGCGTGACGGTAAAGAGTGATGAATTCCATCTGTCGCTCGCGCTGGGGTGCCTGCGCAAAAGCCAGTTATGTATCAATGATCTCTCGGCGAACCGCGTGGATGTCGTCGTGGATACCAAAGCCCTGCCTGTGGCAGAAGAATCACCGCCTCCTTCGACGCCAGTCACGGAAATCTCAGCACCTTTCCCTATTTCTCTGCGTCAGCTGGTACTCAATAGCGTTCAGGTTACCGTCGATGACACGGCGATTTCACTGGGCGAATTCCGTACGGGAATGCAGTGGGAAGGGCGCGCGCTGACGCTGCTGCCGACCAAAATTAGTGCGCTGCTGGTGGCCTTGCCAAAAACGCCGGTTAGTGTACTGGAAGATGGCAAAGTGACGGCGGCTGAAATGGCATCCGTCATCAAAGAAACAGCGGCGAATGTACGCGAGGCGGCGGAACAAGGCTCATCGCAAACGCTTCAAATCGATAAAGTGCTAGAGGCAAATAATACGGTCGCGGCAGCCACGACGACGGCTCTAATACCGACAGCATCGACATCAAAAACGGATAGCGCATCTGATAAGCCAGCCGAGCCTGAACAGCCGCTGGGTGAACGCCTGAGCGAACTGTTCTCCAAACCGCTGCTGCCGAATCTACCGCAGTTCACGCTGCCGCTGGATCTGAACATTGTCGAGATTCATGGCGAACAGCTGCGACTGACAGGCGATCAGGATATTTTGATTAATAACCTGTTCGTGCAGGCGTCGACCCAACAGCAGCATTTGCGTCTGGACAAACTGATCGTGCAATCGCCGCAGGGCGGGTTGAATGTACGCGGTGAGGCGACGCTTAGTGATAACTGGCCTGTCTCGCTGACGGCGAACGGCGTGTTGAATGTCGATCCGCTCAAGGGCGAAAAGCTGAAACTGACGGTCGACGGCGGCCTGCGCGAACAGCTGAATGTGGCGCTGAATCTCTCGGGACCGCAGCGTGCACAAATAGACCTACAAACTCAACTCGCGGAAGCTGGGTTGCCGCTGGTGTTGACGCTGCAAACCGAACGCGTGCGTTGGCCGCTGACGGGCGCAATACAGTATCAGGCTAGCAACGTCAGGCTGCGTTTTAACGGCAAAGCGACCGACTACGCGCTGTCGCTGCGCGGCGACCTCAGCGGTGCGGATATTCCCCCCGCGACGCTGCTGCTGGATGGTAAAGGCAACGAGCAGCAGTTTACGCTGAGCCGCTTGCGGCTGGCAGCGTTGCAGGGCAATGCCGATCTGAGTGCGCTTATCGACTGGAGTAAAGCGATCAGCTGGCGCAGTGAACTTCTGCTGAACGGGATTAACACCACGAAACAGTGGCCCGAGTGGCCTGCGAAAATAGACGGAAAGATAACGACGCGCGGTAGCGTCTATGGCGGTAGCTGGCAGTTGCAGGTGCCTGAACTGCGACTGGACGGTAACGTGAAGGCGAACAAGCTTACGGCCAGAGGTGAACTGCGCGGTAACGCGGCAGGCCAGTGGACAATACCAGGGCTGAATCTGGCGTTAGGTCGTAACCAACTGAACGTCAAAGGCGACTTGAGCGACAAGTGGCAACTGGATGCCGACATCAATGCGCCGTCGCTGGACGGCATGTTGCCCGGTCTGGCAGGGCGCGCGATAGGCACACTCAAACTACGCGGCAATCTGCGCGAACCGCAGATGTTGGCGGATATCACGGCTTCCGGGCTGCGCTGGCAGGCTATTACGATTAGCCAAGTGAGGGTGGAGGGCGATGTCCGCTCTGAGCAGCAGATTCAGGGCAAGCTCGCGGTGCGTCTTGAAGAGCTGAAGCAAGATGGCCTGAATATTAGGCTGTTAACGCTGGATGCCAGCGGCAATGAGAAACAGCATCAGCTCCGGCTGAACATGCAGGGTGAACCAGTTGCGGGGCAACTCGCGCTTTCAGGCAGCTTCGATCGTCAGGAACAACGCTGGCGCGGCACGCTGAACAATACCCGTTTCGACACCCCTGTAGGGGAATGGCGTCTGACGCAGGATATGGCGCTGGATTATCAGAATACACAGCAGAAGATCACGATTGGTACGCACTGCTGGCGTAATCCGAATGCAGAATTGTGTGTACCAAAAGCGATTGAAGCGGGGCCGAGTGGACAGGCGAGTATTCGACTGAACCGCTTTGATCTTGCCATGTTGAAACCGTTCCTGACGGAAGATACCGTGCTGGCCGGAACGTTCACGGGCGGTGCCGATATTAGTTGGCAGGCGGGACAAGGTTTACCACAGGCGAAAATCTCGCTGGTAGGGAACGGTATCAGCGTTCGCCAACAGATGCAGGGCAACACGCTGCCGATTGATTTCGACACCTTCACGCTGAATGCTGGGCTCGACCGCGGGCGTGCACAACTCGGTTGGCTGATGGCGATTCGCGAAAACGGGCGCTTCAGCGGTGATATTCAGGTGACCGATCCACAAGGTCGGCGAAATCTTGGCGGCAGCGTCACGATCAACAATATTTCGCTGGCGTTGCTCAACCCTGCGTTGAGTAAAGGAGAAAAAGCTGCGGGGATACTGAATGCGAACCTGCGTCTCGCGGGCGATGTCGCTCGACCTCAGTTATTCGGCCAAATGGTGCTGGAGCGGTTGGATATTGATGGCAACTGGATGCCGATTGACCTGACCAATGGGCGACTGGCGGTGAACTTCAGCGGGATGTCGTCAACGCTGCAAGGTTTCCTGAAAACGGACAATGGACAGTTGAACCTTGGTGGGAACGCGGACTGGTCGCGGCCTGATGCCTGGCGTGCGCGAATTGCCGCGAAAGGCCAGAAGCTGCGGGTGACGATTCCGCCTATGGCGCGGTTGGATGTTTCACCGGATATTGTTTTTGAGGCTACGCCGCAGCTGTTTGCGTTAAACGGATCGGTCAGTATTCCGTGGGCGCGAATTGTGGTTAAAGATATGCCGGAAAGCGCCGTGGCGGTGTCGTCGGATGAAGTGATGCTCGATGCTCAGCGCCAGCCGTTGAAGAAAGCCAGCGCTGCGATTCCTATTAACAGCAACCTCACGATCCGCGTTGGTAATGATGTACAGCTGGATGCATTCGGATTGGCTGCCCGTCTACAGGGCGATCTGAAGATGGTTCAGGACGAGCGCGGATTAGGGCTGAACGGTCAGATCGATATCCCGTCCGGCCGCTTTAAAGCCTATGGACAGGATCTGATCGTCCGTAAAGGACTGATTTTGTTCTCTGGCCCGCCAGATCAGCCGATCCTGAATATTGAAGCCGTGCGTAATCCAGACAACACCGCTGATGACGTCACAGCTGGCGTGCGCGTCACTGGCATGGCCGCCACGCCGAAGCTGGAAGTCTTCTCCGATCCAGCGATGTCGCAGCAGGAAGCGCTCTCTTATCTGCTGCGTGGACAGGGTTTGGACAGCGGTGGAGCAGATAGCTCGGCGATGACCTCAATGTTAGTAGGTTTAGGGGTTGCACAAAGTGGTCAAGTTGTGGGTAAAATCGGCGAGGCCTTTGGCGTAAGTAATTTAGCTCTGGATACACAGGGTGTTGGCGATAATTCTCAGGTTGTCGTCAGCGGTTACGTCCTTCCGGGTCTGCAAGTGAAATATGGAGTTGGCATATTCGATTCTTTGGCAACGTTAACGCTGCGTTACCGCCTGATGCCAAAGCTATACTTGGAAGCGGTGTCTGGAATTAGCCAGGCATTAGATGTGCTCTATCAGTTTGAGTTCTAGCGATGCGAATTATTGTTTACGGCAGTTTACGACGCAAACAGGGAAATAGTCATTGGATGACGAATGCGCAATGGTTAGGGGATTGTCAGCTCGCAGGGTTTGAGCTGTACGATCTCGGCCATTATCCGGCAGTCGTACCTGGCAATGGAGAGATCCGTTGCGAGGTTTATCGCATTAGTTCGTCGATTCTGACGGAGCTGGATGCGTTAAAACGGGACGGTCACGAATACCAGCGTGAGCTGATTCCCACTCCTCTGGGCAATGCCTGGATTTATCTGTACAAACACCCTGTTGTAGGGTTGATGCGTATTGCCAGCGGTGATTGGCTAAAGCGCAATGGAGAAGAGGCTTGAGGTTGAGTAGTTAATCAAGTCTGTCGACATAAATAAAAACACCGCGTAATGCGGTGTTTTTGATCGTGTGGTGTCTTTGAACTCGTCGCGCTTATTTGTTTTTTGCGCGCTCGAAGGACGCTACGATTTCGGCTTTTGCCGCTGCAGCATTATCCCAACCTTCAACTTTCACCCACTTACCTTTTTCCAAATCTTTGTAATGTTCAAAGAAGTGGCCGATCTGTGCGCGCAGCAGTTCAGGCAGGTCATTGACGTCTTTAATATGATCGTATTCTTTGGTCAGCTTGCTGTGCGGAACGGCAACCAGCTTGGCATCTTCGCCTGCTTCGTCGCTCATTTTCAGCACGCCAACAGGACGGCAGCGGATCACTGAGCCCGGCTGCAACGGATACGGAGTTGGAACCAGCACGTCAACCGGGTCGCCATCCAGAGACAGCGTGTGGTTGATGTAGCCATAGTTGCATGGATAAAACATGGCTGTAGACATGAAACGGTCTACAAACAGCGCACCGGTATCTTTATCAATTTCATATTTGATTGGATCGGCATTCGCGGGGATTTCAATCACTACATAGATATCTTCTGGCAGATCTTTACCTGCTGGAACATCGTTCAGACTCATGTCAGTTTCCTTCTCTTAAAACCTGAAATAGCGTGGCCGTCATTATAGCCAAAAAGCGTTTAATGTCCCTGACTTTTAGCGCGCCTGAAGCGCTATGCGGTGGCGTGAGCTGTTTAAGTAAAAATACTTTCGTTACTAAAGTTTCTTTAAAGAAAGCAGGCTTGCTACCGATAGAAACATGATCGAGATCACGTTATGTGGAGCATTTCTCCGCATTTATTTACTAGTTGTAATTCCAGGGAAATAAAAATGTTAAGAAACATCACAATCAAGACGAGCTTGATTGCTTTGTTAGGAACGATGGTATTGCTCTTATTGCTGGTCTGCGGAATTGGCATCACTTCAATCAATCAGGGAATCACGTCGCTGACGACAATCGACAAGATTCAGGGCAAAGAGGTCACTGCGCTGGCTGGGAGCTATACCGCCTCGCTGCGAGCAAGAACAGGGGCGGCCTTGGCTGCTCGTCAGATGGAAAACGGGCTGACCGATCTCGCTAATGCGTCGGTAGTACGAGCGGAAGCCTATACGGCGCTCTCCCACAAAGAAATGACGCGTTTTCTTTCCTATGGCACTGTAACGGAACGCGGCGCCAAAATGGCGGCAGAGGTTAAAAGCAACTACGAGCAATACATGAACCTTGGCGTTCAGCCAATGGTCGATGCGCTGAAACGCGGTAACGTTGCTGCTTATTACGTGTTACTGCAGGACGTGCTACCACCGCTCAGCGTTAAGATGGATAAGGTAGCGAATGAATTCCGCGACTTTGGGCTGGAAGTGGGGGAAAGCATGCTCACCGAAGCAGAAAGCTTTGCGTTTGACCGTCTGGCGATCATCGGTATTGCCTGTGTATTCGTTTTGCTGCTGGTATTGGCTGCCTGGATTGCACTGAAGCGTTCCATTTTGTCTCCGCTTGAAGAAACTGTCGCTCAGTTGGAGTTTATTGCCCACGGTGACCTGACTCAGCGTATTGCTGATGGTGGCAATAATGAAATTGGCCGCCTGATTCAGGCGATGAAGGCAATGCAGCATTCGTTGGCAACCGCCGTTGGCCGCGTCCGCGATGCGGGTATGCAGATTGACGTTGGTACTCGCGAGCTCTCTTCTGGTAATACCCATCTGGCTGCTCGTACGGAAGAGTCGGCATCGTCGTTGGAAGAAACGGCAGCCAGTATGGAGCAGTTGACTGCGACGGTAACGCTAAACGCTGAGAGTGCGGAACAAGCGCATACGCTGGCGCAAAACGTGTCTGATATTGCCAATAAAGGTAGCGAAACGGTCGGGGGCATGATTGAGAAAATGCAGATGATCTCCAGCAGCTCCGCACGTATTGGCGATATTCTGGCAGTGATTGACGGCATCGCGTTCCAAACCAATATTCTGGCGCTGAATGCGGCAGTTGAAGCCGCGCGGGCGGGTGAACAGGGACGTGGATTTGCCGTGGTTGCGGGGGAAGTCCGTAATCTGGCGCAGCGCAGTGCGCAATCGGCGAAAGAGATCAAAACGCTGATGGAAGAATCCCAGAGCCGCGTCAGTGAAGGTACCGTTATGGCAAAAATGGCGGGCGAAACAATGGACGACGTTTCTAATGCCGTGGCGCGCGTGACATCGCTAATGCGTGAGATCTCTACGGCAACGCGTGAGCAGAGCAATGGGATTGGGCAGGTGAATCTGGCGGTATCGCAGATGGATGAGGTTGCACAGCAAAATGCGTCTCTGGTCGAAGAATCCGCGGCCGCTACGCGCTCACTGGAAGATCAGGCGCGTCTGTTAGCAGAAAGCATGTCACAGTTTAAAGTGCAGTCGCAGGAGTTTGCCGCTATCGGCCGATTCTAAATGCCTGCAACTCGAATTATTTAGGGGATATCCCTCATAAAAAATTCCCGTGAAAACGGGAATTTTTTTGTCTTACTCTTCACTCTTCGGGGGACGTATTCTCGTCTTCCGGTTGTTTCTTCTTGCGCAGCTTATCCCAGATTTTACCTTCCTGTCCGCGCCATAGGCGTTGGATGTTGTCGTGGTGACGCATCAATATCAGGCAAGAGAGCATCGCGACGGGGAAGGTAAACTGTGGCTTGAACCACCAGACATAAAACGGTGCGATGAGCGCACTGACAATGGCACCGAGCGAGGAATAGCCGCTTAATAGTACGGTCAGTAGCCAAGTGCCGGTCATTAGCCCCGTCAGATCCCAACCGATTGGTGCGATGGCACCAAGAGCGGTTGCCACACCTTTACCGCCGCGAAAGTGGAAAAAGACCGGATAAATATGCCCGAGGCAGGCGGCGATGGCGGTTAACCCAAGATACAGTGGGGTAACGCCCAAGGCATAAGCGGCCCAGACAGGCAGCATGCCTTTCAGGATATCAAAGACCAATACGGTTGCAGCGGCCGCTTTGCCGCCAATACGCAATACGTTAGTGGCTCCGGGATTCCCAGAACCATGCTGACGCGGATCGGGCAGCCCAGCAATTTTGCAAAACAAAATCGCACTGGAAACAGAGCCACACAGATACGCGATTAACATCATACCAAGCGCGGTAACACTCATAACGCCATTCCGTTTAATAAGGGTCGTTTTACTCTTCTCATCTGTGGATAATACGCACATTCCGTCGGAAGTGGTATCCGACAGCGACAAAAACAGAGAACGGCGTGATGGATATCGTATTTATTGAAGAGCTTACTGTAATCACTACTATTGGTGTTTACGATTGGGAACAGACTGTCCAGCAGAAACTGGTGTTCGATATCGAAATGGGCTGGGATAACCGTCAGGCTGCAGCCAGTGACGATGTGAATGATTGTCTGAGCTATGCTGATGTCAGTGACGCGGTGATTGCCCATGTGGCAAACCAGCGCTTTGCTCTGGTGGAACGTGTTGCTGAAGAAGTCGCACACATGCTGATGCAGCGCTTCTCCATTCCCTGGTTGCGCATCAAGCTTAGCAAGCCGGGCGCCGTGGCGCAGGCGCGTCAGGTTGGGGTCATTATTGAGCGCGGCGCGCGATAAATCTGATTTCACAGAATAAATACGGGTTTACGTGCAACTAAATCGTAACCTAAATAGTCTATAAGCCAGTTATACCCGTCATACTTCAAGCTGCATGTACGTTGGCTGCGCTACTCGGCGCACTTACGTGGACCTCGCCCCGTTGGGGCCGCTGCAAGCAGCGTTCAAATCTGCCTTTGGCAGATTTGTCGCTCACCCGAATCACTTACTTGAGTAAGCTCATCGGGGTTCTTTCTCTTGCCGCCTGCATGCAACTCGAATTATTTAGGGTGTGTAGCGGCTCGCTGAAGTGCGTGGCCGCTTTTTTATGGGCTGCATTTTCGTTTTTATTAGAGGCAAGGATTTTTAGATGACTGACCTGCATTCGTTGCTAATCGCATTTATTCTTGGCGTGGTGGAAGGGCTGACCGAGTTTTTGCCCGTATCGTCTACGGGACATATGATTATTGTTGGTCATTGGTTAGGGTTTGTTGATGAGAAAGCCAAGACGTTTGAAGTTATCATCCAGCTTGGCTCGATTCTGGCGGTTGTCGTCATGTTCTGGCGCCGTCTCTTTGGCCTGATAGGGATTCACTTCGGTGAGGTCCCGCATGAGGGGAAAACCGCTGGGCGTCTGAAACTGACGCACATCCTGTTGGCAATGATCCCTGCGGTTGTGCTCGGTCTGATTTTTCATGACGTCATCAAATCGCTGTTTTATCCGCAAAACGTGATGTATGCGCTGGTTATCGGTGGCTTCCTTCTGCTAGCCGCAGAATGGTTCAAACCAAAAGAACCGCGTGCCGTTGGGCTGGATGACATTACGCATCGTCAGGCATTTATGATTGGCTGTTTTCAGTGTTTGGCGCTGTGGCCCGGCTTTTCACGTTCGGGAGCGACCATTTCCGGCGGTATGCTGATGGGGGTTAGCCGTTATGCAGCCTCTGAGTTCTCTTTTATTCTGGCGGTTCCCATGATGATGGGCGCGACTGTTCTGGATCTGTATAAAAGCTGGCATTTCCTGTCGCTCGCTGATGTGCCGATGTTTGTCGTTGGTTTCGTTACGGCGTTTGTTGTGGCGCTGATTGCGATTAAAACCTTCCTGAAAATCATCAAACGCATCTCGTTTATCCCCTTCGCGATTTACCGCTTTATCGTCGCAGGCGTTGTTTACATGGTATTTATGTAAGACTGAGCGTTTAGATTAGCGCTAGATAGAAAAGAGGCCACGGATTAACGTGGCCTCTTTGTTTTAGGTTGTGCTCGATACATCTGGCTGTTGCGCTTTCCAGTCTGCCAATGCATGAATACGGCGGCGAGCCAGCTCATTGCGCACATCAATGCCCTTAAAGCCATCGGCGACGACGCTGGCACTGCTGACCTGACTGGCGACGCGGAAGGCTTCACGCAGGTAATTGCCTTGCGGATAAGGGTTCTCTTCAAAGCCGGCTCGGCCTCTGGCATCGGCTTCGCTAGTCAGCGCTAACTGTTCCAGACGCTGCGGCTTGCGCCAGACGTCAATCGCATCAAATAACTTCAGAAGGGTTTTGGGTTGCAGTACCTGCACGGTATGAACCAGGTCATGATATTCCGCAACCAGCTTCGCCAAATCGCGAATTGGATTAGGCACGCGCAGGCGCTGACAGAGTGCTTCAACCAGTTTGACGCCCGCCGGGCCGTGGCCAAGATGACGCGGCCATAGTTCAGGTGGTGTTAGCCCTTTTCCTAAATCGTGGCACAGCGTAGCAAAACGCACGTCAATGTCAGGGCTGAGGCGTGCGGCCATTGCTACTGTCATCATGGTATGAATGCCCGTATCGATTTCCGGGTGCCATTTGGCTGGGGCTGGTACGCCATACAGATTATCGATTTCAGGGAACAGCACGGCCAGTGCGCCGCAGTCGCGCAGCACCTGAAAATAGACATCCGGCGATGAGGTGCCAAGTGCTTTTTCCGTCTCTTTCCAGACGCGCTCTGGCGTCAGATAAGCCAGCTCGCCTTCATGCGCCATTTTTTGCATCAGCGCCATGGTTTCTTCTGCAATCTGGAAACCGAGATGAGCAAAACGTGCGGCAAAACGGGCAACACGCAGAACCCGTAACGGATCTTCGCTGAAGGCGTCCGAGACGTGGCGTAGTACGCGGTTGTCGAGATCGAGACGGCCATGATAAGGATCGATCAGATCGCCACGTTCGGTACGAGCAATGGCATTGATGGTCAAATCGCGGCGTAGCAAATCCTGCTCTAACGTGACATCCGGTTCGGCATGACAGACAAATCCGGTATAGCCTTTGCCGGATTTACGTTCGGTACGCGCGAGTGCGTATTCATCGCGGCTAACGGGGTGTAAGAAGACGGGGAAATCTTTTCCGACCTGCTGGTAGCCCTGTGCAAGCAGATGCTCTGGCGTAGCGCCGACCACCACCCAATCTTTCTCAGTGACGGGTAAACCCAGCAGGCTGTCCCGAACAGCACCGCCGACAAGGTAGATCTTCAACGTCGGGCTCCTGAATAAATAACCAATATTTCATAACATACTACCATCTTTGCGCCGCCGCGTTGGCCACAGAGAAAAATGCCTGCAAGAAGCAGGCACTATTCCGGTTAGCTCATCCAGCGGTCGTTTTTCTTTTTGCGGGGAATGATATGTGGCAACAGCAGACCCAGCAGCAAGCCTATGCCAGCAACACCGCCGCCATACATAAACCACTGTAGAATGATGGTGCGCTGCTTATCGTCAAGCTGGACATTCGCCGCGCTGACTTTCTTCTGTGCGACGATAAGCTGCGTTTTCAGATCCTGATTTTCCTGACGTAATCCGTTGATAACACTATCGCTGGCAGCGACTTTCTGCTGCATATCAGCGGTACGCTGGTTCCAGGTCTGATCGATATTATTCAGTTTGTCAGTCAGGTCTTTTACCTGTTTTTCCAGTTCTGGCACTCGTGTGCGCAGGCTTGGCGTATCGCTAAGCTGGTCGAGAGGAATCCAGGTGGTGCGGTTTTTATCATCACGAATCTGTGCATAGCCCGCGCTTTCATTAACGCTGAGTAGCGTGACCTCAGTGCCAGCATTCACTGTGCCGACGATGCGATATTGATTGCCTGGCCCGCTGTGGACATACGTCAATAACTCATCGGAAATGTAGCGTTTTTCTTCCGCCTGTGCGGTCCAACTCAGCGTGAGTGAAAACAAAGTAAAACAGATTAAGCCTAATTTCTGCATAAGATCATCATGTTGCGTTAATGGTGGTCTGATAGTAGAGGCTTAAGTCTGACGAGGCAATGTATAAACCGAAATGAGAACAGTCTTACTCTTGGCTGGCATGAGCCTTAGAGGACAATGCGCTTTGTTTTTCAATAGAGGAAAGTCGCGTAGTTGATTGCAGGTTTGCATAAGAAATGCGCGCTTGTTCGCAGGTGAAAAAGAGTGTGTACGGTAAGGGTAGTAAGGTGCAGTAAAATGTTATTTACTGACATGATAATGAACGCGGTCTTGGTGTTGTGAATGCTATGAGTGAAGAAATTGAGCTGAAGTTTATTGTTCATCCCGACAGCGTTGAATCGCTGCTGACGCAACTGGCTGAATGGGAGAGTGATTATAGCCAGTATGAGCACATGCGTGCTGAGAGTCTGAGCAATATCTATTATGAAACGGCGGATAACTATCTGCGCCGTAATGGCATTGGTCTGCGTATTCGCGGCGAGAATGAACGCTACGAAATGACGGCGAAAACAGCCGGCAAGGTGATTGGCGGGCTGCACCAGCACCCTGAGTATAACGTTGCGCTGGAGAAAGCAGAGCTGGATCTCAGCCTGTTTCCTGCGGAAGTTTGGCCGGAAGATTGCGATGTTGAAGCGCTGCAATCGTCGCTTAACCCGCTGTTTAGCACAGACTTTACGCGTGAGAAGTGGGTGTTTACTTACTACCAAAGCGTGATTGAGGTTGCGTTAGATCGTGGTGAAATTCGCGCTGGCGATCTGAGTGAACCGCTGTGCGAACTGGAGATGGAGCTCAAGGTGGGACAGACCACTCATCTGCTGGCCTTGGCAAAGGAAATCGCGGAGTTTGGTGGTATGCGCCAGGGCAGCCTCAGTAAGGCGGCACGTGGGTACCATCTGGCTAAAGGCAATCCGGTTCGCGAGTGTCTTCCTCTCAATCGATTGGTTGTGGATCCTAAAACCAACATCGATCAGGCTATCCGCGCGGCGCTGGAATTGGCTTTGAGTCACTGGCAATACCATGAAGAACTGTGGGTAAGGGGGGATTCCTCTGCTCGTGAAGCTCTACCACAGGCCAGTGCGTTGATGCGCGAAATGCTGGTGCTGGTGGGGGGCGTCGTGTTACGCAAGGTCACCACGCTTTTCCGCTCTGCACTCGCCACTCTGGAAAGCCGGTTAGAAGGCGCTGACGGGCCGGAAATCTGTTACAGCACCGACTACCTGCAAAGTAAGTTGGTACTGACTTCCTGGCTGGTCGAGTCTGGCTGGCGTGACTACATGGATAATAAAGATCGCATTAAGTTACAGGGATCGTTCAAACGCTTTGCTGACATTATGCTCAGCCGCAGCACTGCGGAGCTGAAAAGCGCCTTCTCTTCTAAATTGACGGAAGCGCAGTACGAACAGCAAATTCCTCGTCTGCAACGTAATCTCTACGCTTTTCTCCTTTTATCCGGTGCTTACCCGACGGATCAGGTAGAAGTCTACGTTGAACACTGGCAGATACTGCTACAGGAAATTGAGCATCTCGCTGCCGATCGGGAACCTTCAGTGTATCTGGAAGCCAATCGTAAAGCCGTGTTGACCCTGCCCCCGTTCTGGCTGCATAGCGGCGGACCATCACAGTAACCGTTAACTGCCGCCTGTCAGTGACGATAGGCGGCGCATCAAGGGAACCCCCATGTCGATACTTCCTTTGCCCGCTTTACCTGTGCTTCTGACGGAACAATCTCAGCGCGCTGTGTCGCGTTTGCGCGAGGCCGCGCCTGATGAACCGATAACAGACAGCGACGCGGCTGTTCTGGCATTGAGTGATTTTGTCAGCGATGCGCTTGCGCTGCATCCTGACTGGTGGCAGGGGATTCATCAGCAGCCTCCACAGCCTGAAGAGTGGCAGCACTATGCCGATTGGTTGAGCAACGCACTGGTTGACGTTAACGATGAAAATGCGTTGATGGCGGCATTGCGTCGGTTTCGCCGCCATATGCTGACGCGAATTGCGTGGTCACAGGCGCTGCAAACCAGTACCACGGAACACACGCTGCGTCAGCTTAGCGAGCTGGCCGAGGTGGTGATTGTGGCGGCCAGAAGCTGGCTATATCAGGCCTGTTGTCGTGAGTGGGGCACACCTTGCAATGCGCAGGGCGTGGCTCAGCCTCTGCTGATTCTTGGCATGGGAAAATTGGGTGGGGGAGAGCTTAACTTTTCTTCAGATATCGACCTGATCTTCGTCTATCCCGAAAATGGTCATACGCAAGGCGGACGGCGCGAGCTGGATAATGCACAGTTCTTCACGCGTTTGGGACAGCGGCTGATTAAGGTGCTGGATCAGCCGACCGTTGATGGTTTTGTTTACCGTGTGGATATGCGGCTACGTCCCTTTGGTGACAGCGGGCCACTGGTGCTCAGTTTTGCGGCCATGGAGGATTATTATCAGGAACAGGGTCGCGACTGGGAACGCTACGCGATGGTCAAAGCGCGTTTGATGGGCGGGATGGACGATGCGTACAGCCAGGAGTTGCGTAGTACGTTGAAGCCTTTCGTCTTTCGTCGCTATATCGATTTTAGCGTGATCCAGTCCTTACGAAATATGAAGGGCATGATTGCGCGCGAAGTGCGTCGCCGGGATCTGCGTAATAACATCAAGTTGGGGGCCGGTGGGATTCGTGAAATCGAATTTATCACGCAGGTTTTCCAACTGATTCGTGGCGGACGTGAACCGCTGCTGCAGGGACGTTCACTGTTGCCTACGCTCCAGCATGTGGGAACATTGGGGTTATTAACTCCACAGCAAGTGCTCGATCTCAGTACCTCTTACCTGTTCCTGCGCCGTCTGGAGAATCTGCTGCAGGCGATTGCCGATGAGCAGACGCAAACGTTGCCGAATGATGAACTGAATCAGCAGCGACTGGCATGGGGAATGGGTTTCGACAGCTGGGATACGCTGCAATCCATGCTGGAACAGCATATGCAGGCGGTGCGTCACGTATTTGATGACCTAATTGGCGATGATGCGCCGGACAACAATGATATCCCTGAACATGGCAGCTATAGCAGCCTATGGCAGGACACGCTGGATGATGGTGAGCTGGCTCCACTGACGCCGCATCTTACGGAAACCGTGCGTGAAAAACTGATGCGGGTGATTGTGGAATTCCGCCACGATGTAGCGAAACGCACAATAGGGCCGCGTGGGCGGGATGTACTGGATCAGCTCATGCCGTGTTTGCTGGCGGAAGTCTGTGCCCGCCAGGAGGCAGATACGGTACTGTCTCGCCTGACCCCACTGCTATTGGGGATCGTTACGCGTACTACCTATCTTGAGCTGTTGCTGGAGTCTCGTGCTGCGCTGGCTCAGTTGATTCGCCTGTGTGCGGCTTCGCCGATGGTTGCCAGCCAACTAGCGCGTTATCCCCTTCTGTTGGATGAATTGCTCGATGCGTCAACGCTGTATCAACCGACGGCACCGAGCGCGTATGCCGATGAGCTACGTCAGTATCTGATGCGCGTCCCTGAGGACGATGAAGAACAACAGCTGGAAGCCGTTCGTCAATTCAAGCAGTCACAACAGTTACGTATCGCCGCAGGAGATATCGGTGGTGTACTGCCGGTGATGAAAGTGAGCGATCACTTAACGTATTTGGCAGAGGCGATTATCGCCGCAGTGGTTCAGCAGGCGTGGGGGCAGATGGTGGTGCGCTACGGCCAACCCTCCCACTTGCAGCATCGTGAAGGCCGTGGGTTTGCCGTTATTGCCTACGGTAAGCTCGGCGGTTGGGAACTGGGGTATAGCTCCGATCTGGATCTGGTGTTCTTGCTGGATTGTCCATCGGACGTGATGACGGATGGCGAACGCAGTATTGATGGACGTCAGTTTTACCTGCGCCTTGCTCAGCGTGTGATGCATCTGTTTAGCACTCGGACGTCATCAGGCATTCTGTATGAAGTTGATGCCCGTCTGCGACCATCGGGCGCGGCTGGCATGTTGGTGAGTACGGTTGAAGCGTTTGATGATTACCAGCGTAATGAGGCGTGGACGTGGGAGCATCAGGCGCTGGTGCGTGCGCGTATGGTGTACGGCGAAAGCGGCGTGCAGCAAACATTTGAATCTATTCGTCGCAGTATCCTCTGTACAGAGCGTGATGCTGATACCTTGCGAACCGAAGTGCGGGAAATGCGCGAAAAAATGCGTCAGCATTTGGCGAACAAAGATAAATCACTCTTTGATATCAAAACGGATGCGGGCGGTATTACGGATATCGAATTTATCGCCCAGTATCTGGTGCTGCGCTATGCCGCGCAGGAACCGCGTTTGACTCGCTGGTCAGACAATGTGCGTATTCTGGAACTGATGGCGCAGTATGGCGTGATGGAAGAGAGTGAAGCCAACGCGCTCAAGCTGGCCTACGTTACGATGCGCAATGAACTGCACCATCTGGCTTTGCAGGAACTGTCTGGGCGGGTTAGCAAGGATCGGTTTGTTGCGGAACGGGAACAGGTGCTAGTGAGTTGGAATAAATGGCTGATGGGTGAGTAAGTTTTCTCAATATATGTGGTCAAACGCTCGGCGAAGAGATTCGGAGCGGTGACGTGTAATCATAGTGCCTATGATATTATTACGCGCATTATGCGAAATAAAGCCTGGAGTAGAGGATGAAAGTGACGCTGCCTGATTTCCGTCAAGCGGGTGTGTTAGTGGTTGGTGATGTCATGCTGGATCGTTACTGGTATGGGCCAACCAGTCGAATTTCACCAGAGGCACCGGTGCCTGTGGTCAAGGTTGATACGATCGAAGAGCGCCCGGGCGGCGCGGCGAACGTTGCAATGAACATCGCAGCATTGGGGGCGGGATCGCGTCTGGTAGGGTTAACGGGCATTGATGATGCTGCACGCGCGCTGAACGCCAAACTTGGCGAAGTGAATGTGAAGTGTGACTTTGTCTCTGTTCCTACGCACCCGACGATCACCAAGCTGCGCGTGCTGTCGCGCAATCAGCAACTGATCCGACTGGATTTCGAAGAGGGATTTGAGGGGATCGATCCTCAACCTATCATCGAGCGTATCCAACAGGCGCTGCCAAAAATTGGTGCGCTGGTGCTGTCTGATTATGCAAAAGGCGCCTTGGCGCATGTACAAACTATGATTCAGACCGCAAAAGCAGCTGGCGTTCCGGTGCTGATCGACCCGAAAGGGACAGATTTTTCCCGTTACCGCGGTGCGACGCTGCTGACGCCGAACCTGTCTGAATTTGAAGCGGTTGCAGGACGTTGTAAAACGGAAGAAGAACTGGTTGAGCGCGGTATGCAACTGATGACGGATTACGATCTGTCTGCGCTGCTGATTACCCGTTCTGAGCAAGGGATGACGCTGCTACAGCCGGGCAAAGCTCCGCTGCATTTGCCGACGCAGGCGCAGGAAGTGTATGACGTGACTGGTGCTGGCGATACCGTAATTGGTGTTCTGGCTGCTGCACTGGCAGCGGGTAACCCGCTGGAAGAAGCCTGTTTCTTAGCGAATGCCGCCGCAGGTGTCGTCGTTGGCAAGCTGGGAACGTCCACGGTGACACCGATTGAGTTGGAAAATGCTATCCGTGGCCGTGCTGAAACCGGATTTGGCGTGATGACCGAAGAACAGTTGAAACATGCCGTTGAGCTGGCGCGTCAGCGTGGCGAAAAGATTGTGATGACTAACGGCTGCTTCGATATTCTGCATGCCGGACATGTGTCTTATCTTGCCAATGCTCGCAAACTTGGCGATCGGCTGATCGTTGCAGTAAATAGCGATGCATCAACCAAACGCTTGAAGGGGCCGACGCGACCTGTGAACCCGCTGCCGCAGCGGATGATCGTGTTAGGCGCGTTGGAAGCTGTCGACTGGGTCGTGCCGTTTGAAGAAGATACGCCCCAGCGTCTGATTGCCAGCATCCTGCCGGATATTCTGGTGAAAGGCGGAGACTACCAGCCACATGAAATCGCCGGTAGTGAAGAGGTCTGGGCCAACGGTGGTGAAGTGAAAGTTCTGAACTTTGAGGACGGCTGCTCCACGACAAATATCATCAACACGATTAAAGCCAGCACGTCTCAATCTTAAACGAAATAAAACTGACGGCGCTCGAACTATTTCGAGGTCGTTCAGGCCGCAAGCTAATGATTTTCGCCCTAGCCTATCACGGGCGAAAATCATGACGCCAACAGGGCGACACGTCAGATAAAACAGGTATGAAACCAGTGAAGAAAGAACCAGCCGAAGTGAATGTGGCCGCACTGCGGGTAGCGGAATTGCGCCGGGTCTTACGCCATCACGAATACAAATATCACGTTGAAGATGCGCCCGAAATTCCTGATATCGAATATGACAAACTCATGCAGGAATTGAAGGCGTTAGAAGCCGATCACCCAGAACTGGTGACGAGTGATTCTCCTACGCAGCGCGTTGGTGCGGCACCGCTGGCGGCATTTGAGCAAGTACGCCATGAAGTGCCGATGCTATCGCTGGATAACGTATTTGATGAAGAAAGCTATCTGGCCTTCAGCAAGCGAATTGGCGACAGGCTGAAGAACGGTGACGAGCTGACATTCTGTTGTGAACTGAAACTGGATGGTTTGGCTGTCAGCCTGTTGTATGAAGAGGGCGTTCTGGTACAGGCGGCCACGCGCGGGGATGGAACGACTGGGGAAAATATCACCAGTAATATCCGTACCGTTGGGGCTATCCCATTGCGTCTTGACGGTGACAATATTCCGCGTCGTGTTGAAGTGCGCGGCGAAGTGTTTATGAAACACGGCGGCTTTGAAAAGTTGAACGAAGAGGCTCGTCGTACAGGGAGCAAAGTCTTTGCCAACCCGCGTAACGCCGCTGCCGGATCGCTGCGTCAGCTCGACCCACGCATTACCGCTAAACGTCCGCTGACCTTCTTCTGCTATGGCGTCGGCCTGTTGGAAGGTGGTGAACTACCTGCGAGTCACTGGGAGCGGTTGATGCAGTTCAAAGCGTGGGGACTACCGGTTAGTGACAGAATCAAGCTATGCACTGGTCCAGCCGAAGTGCTCGATTTTTATCGTCAGGTTGAACAGACTCGTAGTTCATTAGGCTTTGATATTGATGGCGTCGTCGTCAAAGTTGACTCTCTGGCATTGCAGGAACGATTAGGGTTCGTTGCTCGTGCACCTCGCTGGGCGGTGGCGTTTAAATTCCCCGCGCAGGAACAACTGACCTGGGTGCGCGATGTCGAGTTTCAGGTGGGGCGGACGGGGGCGATTACGCCCGTTGCGCGTCTGGAACCCGTCGCCGTGGCGGGTGTGATCGTCAGCAACGCGACGCTGCATAATGCCGATGAAATTGAGCGACTCGGTTTGCAGATTGGCGATCGCGTGATTGTGCGCCGAGCGGGGGATGTGATCCCGCAGATCGTCGGCATCGTCGAATCTGAACGACCCGAAACCGTGCAACCGATCGTTTTCCCTGCTGCCTGCCCCGTGTGTGGATCTGATGTTGAGCGTGTGGAAGGAGAAGCCGTCACGCGTTGTACCGGTGGCTTGATCTGTGGCGCTCAGCGTAAAGAAGCGCTGAAGCACTTTGTTTCTCGTCGTGCGCTGGATGTTGAAGGCATGGGAGATAAGATCATCGATCAACTGGTGGAAAAAGAGTATGTCAAAACGCCAGCCGATCTGTTTCGCCTGAGCGCTGGGATCATGACGGGGCTGGATCGCATGGGGCCTAAGTCCGCCATGAATGTGGTCAGTGCACTGGAAAAGGCAAAAAGCACAACGCTGGCGCGTTTCCTGTACGCGTTGGGAATCCGTGATGTTGGCGAATCGACGGCTGCCAATCTGGCTGCCCATTTTGGTTCGTTGGAGGCGCTTTTTGCTGCCGATGAAGACGCGCTGCTGGAGGTGCCGGATGTCGGTAAAGTCGTTGCCGCGCATGTGCGCCACTTCCTTGAGGAAGAGCACAACCAAACCGTGATCCGCGAACTGACCGATCCCGCTGGCATCAACATCCACTGGCCCGACGTTCAAGTCGTCAATGCCGAAGAGATCGACAGCCCATTTGCGGGGAAAACGGTGGTATTGACCGGATCGCTGAGTATTCTGTCCCGCGATGAAGCCAAAGATCGGCTAACTGCGTTGGGGGCAAAAGTGAGCGGCAGCGTCTCGAAGAAAACCGACATGGTGATCGCCGGTGAAGCGGCAGGCTCTAAGCTGGCGAAGGCGCAAGAGTTGGGGATCCCTGTGATCGATGAGGCGGAAATGATCCGACTACTGGATAATTACGGTGATGTAAGCCCGTTATAGGAGAAACACGGGGATGAGGTTTCCAAATGGGCGCCTTGCCTCGTGCACGCTCTGTATATCTCGAACCTGAAACGACTACGCTATTGGGAGTGAACACGGGTGGAAAAAGAAGACCTGATAGAGATTGCCAGGATGCAGATGCCTTTTGGTAAATATAAAGGGCGGGTGCTGATTGATTTACCGGAAGAGTACCTGTTGTGGTTTTCTCGCAAGGATGAATTTCCTCAGGGGCGTTTAGGGGAATTGATGCAAATTACGCTGGCAATCAAGATAGAGGGTTTGCAAGGATTGGTAACACCGCTGAAGCGACCTCGTTCCTGATTATCCATTTCCTCGCGCAGTCTTTGACGAAAAAAGGTCGTTTCAATGAAGCGACCTTTTACGTTTGCTACTTACCCCATCCCTGACGCAGACTATACGTAGACATTAATCTTATTGTCTTCGGTTGGGCGGTTAACGCCTTCTTGTTTAGCATTTTGCGTTGTAGAAGAGGAATCAGACTGCTGCTCAGACTTCTCACTCTGCAAACGAGCAATTTGCGCCTGTAATGCCTGAATCTGTGCCTGAATTGCCTGCTGCTGTTGTTCGATAAGTTTACGTTCTTCATCGCTTTCTGCGCTGGAAGCCGATTCGGTCAGTTTACTCACCTGCTTGGTGAGTGATTGGACCTGCTTGGTTAACTGTGCAATTTGCTGTTCTGACGTGCTGCTGCTTTTACTGCTGCTTGCCGTTGTTGTCGATACGCTGATACTGCTGATTGTGTTTGACATCTTCCCTCCTGAAAATATGCCTATATACCCGAATTATTAGGGGTACAAGCCCTTATATCGGCAATTTAAACACTTTCTCGAAGGTGATATTGTTGGCAATCAAACATGAAATACTCACTTTCCTGACAGCTAATGTAACAAAATATATCAGTCAGGAAAGCGAGGGAAAGTCGAGGGGGAATGTGTCAGATTTTACGGTCAGACGTAGATATCAACACCGCCTTCTTTTTCTTTATTTTCAGTTTGTTGTGATGAACTTTCTGACGCCGCGCTAAGCGCTTTCTTTTCTGCTTCTTCTTTTTGGATGCGGGCAATTTCGGCATAGAGTGCCTGTATTTGTGCCTGAATCATCTGCTGCTGCTGCTTAATGAGTTTGCGCTCATCTTCACTTTGCGCGTTGGCGGCTGATTCACCCAACTCTTTTAGCTGTTTGGTTAGCACTTTGATTTGATTTTGTAATGCGGCAATTTTCTGTTGAGCGCCATTACCATTACCATTACTGGCTGCAGGCGCAGCCTTACTCTCTGTAGTCGATGAATTTTTACTCTTACTGGCCGTAGGTGCCGCTGCTACTTGTGACGGCGTATTCATGGTAATCCGGCTAATATCGTTGGACATCACTTCCTCCTGAAATAAGTCAGTTCTCCGATCACTATCGGCTAAATCGCGATTTTCTTTACGAAAAACTTACAAATCAGTGGGGGACGGCTAGGTACTTATTAAAGGAAAAGGGAGGGGGCTGGCAAGCGTGTTTCCTTACTCCCTTGCCAGCAATAGTGATGAAATGACGTCAGTTAACTACCGTACACGTTAATTGCGCTGTTCAGTCGCTTAGCCTGAAGATTTAGCCCTTCAGCCGCTTCGGTTGATTGCGTGACCATATCGGTATTGCCCTGTGTCATTTGTTCTATCTGTGCAATCGAGGTATTGATCAGACCTAATGCAGAAGTCTGCTCATGCGTTGCATTGCTGATCTCTTTGATCATGGTGGAGACCTGCAAAACTTCATCAACGATGTCGCTGATATGCTTGCCTGCGTTCTCTACCATCACGCTGCCTTGTTTCACGCTTTCTACGTTGGCATCGATCAACGTTTTAATTTCTTTGGCAGCAGAGGCGGAATGCTGTGCCAGATTGCGAACCTCAGCGGCCACCACGGCAAACCCTCGTCCCTGTACCCCTGCACGCGCGGCTTCAACCGCGGCGTTTAGCGCAAGGATGTTAGTCTGGAAGGCAATACTGTCTATCACGCCAATGATATCAACGATTTTATCGCTGGCACTGGAGATGGAATCCATCATGCCGATGGTTTCCTTCATAATATTGCCACCTTTTAGGGCGGTGCTGCTGGCGGCTTGTGCCATTGTTGTCGCTTGCGCCGCCGTTTCTGCACTCTGCTGTACCGCAACGGTAATTTCTTCAATCGCAGCGGCGGTTTGTTGCAGATTCGCCGACGTTTCTTCTGTGCGGCTATTCAGGTCGATGTTGTTTTCCGCCAATTTATGGCTGACATTCGTGATGCCGTGAACTTGCGTACTGACGTCATCGACAAGCGAATGCAGGTTCAGGCCAAACTGGTTAACTGAACGTAGCAGTAAGCCAATTTCGTCTACCCGATTGAGGTGGATGTGCTTTACTTTACGGCCTGATACCACATGCTGCGCCTGTTTGAGTATCATCCTGATTGGCTGCGCAATTTGCTGCTGTAGAAACTGATCCATGATGACGACGAGTAATAGCGTCAGAGCCAACAGCCACAGTGGATTCATGCCACTGAAGGCAAGCAACGCGGGAATGAGTCCCACGGCCAATACGGCGATACGTAAGCGCCAGCGGACTGACAATTTCTGCAAGATCGACAGTGGAGAAAAGAATCCGGTGCGCACGACCAGCCCTTTATAGAACTTGCGGCTACCCGCTTGTTTCTTCTGCACGGCGCTATACAGCATTTCGGCCGCTTTTATTTCTTCGGCATTGGGGGTGTTACGTACCGAGATATAGCCCGCAAGCTGCTCTTGCTGGTAAACCGGTGTAACGTTGGCACGAACCCAGTAGTGGTCACCGTTGTTACGACGGTTTTTGACCAGTCCGGTCCAGCTATCTCCTTGTTTCAGCGTAAACCACAGATCGGCATAGGCTTCAACGGGCATGTCTGGATGGCGCACAATATTGTGCGGCTGGTTGATAAGCTGCTCTTCAGAAAAACCGCTAACCTTAATAAAGGCAGAGTTGGCATAGGTAATGTGGCTGTGAATATTTGTCGTGGACATCAATATGGTGTCCATGTCTAACAGATACTCCTGCTGTGTGACAGGTGTATTTAATCTCATTAGAAACCCCGGCGTACGTATCCCGCTCAGTTTCCAGGTTCAGCCATGCTGGCCGCTTTGCTTGCCTCAGCCGTTCTGGTTATTCCAGAGGCTGAAACGTTACAGGGCTGCCGCGTGACGATACCATGAAATCTGTCAGGCATATTGCTGTGTAAATATTCAAATTATTCAAATAGGTATACTGAAATTTTTTGGGTGTCTTACTCGCTTAATAAAATAATGTTCTATACCCGTCATACTTCAAGTTACATGTGCGTTGGCTTCATTCGGTCACCCGAATCACTTACTTGAGTAAGCTCATCGGGATTCCCTTACTTGCCGCCTTCCTGAAACTCGAATTATTTAGGGTATACACTATTTATAATGAGCGGGTTATTGACCCTATTTTGTGCGTGATGGAGATTTTGTAACTATATATTTGTAACAAATATTTCATCAGTGTTAGCACGCTTTTTCAGCACGCGTAAATTTATGATGAGGACGATCACCTGTCAATTGATTCATTTTATTGGCAATAAATAATCAGAGAAAAAATGATTAAAAATAGGTGAGGAGAACATAGCGGATTTACTGAAAATGTGTTCTGGATGGGCATAATTGACAATAAGAAGAACCTATTGTTAACTTTTTTTTATTCTTTCTTTGCACTAATGAAATTAAATGTTGCTGCATTGATGCTTATTGTTTTAATTACTGCTTTTTCTCGGTTTTCATTGCGGCTGAATTTATTGTAGATCAAATAATGCCATCCGCAGGCCGGATAATGGCTCTGGCCTGCGGAAAAAGATAATCAGGTTACCGGGGCCGGGTTGAAAACGGCGAGTGCGTTATGAAGCCCCCATTGATCGGACCAGGTTTTTTTCTTGCTGCTAGCGATATCCAAAATGAAATGGAAAAGCTGCCAGCCGACATCTTCGATCGTCGCTTCTCCGGTTGCAATCGTACCGGCATCAATATCCATCAGGTCGTGCCAGCGGTTTGCCAATGCGGTACGGGTCGCCATTTTGATCACGGGTACGGCCAGTAGACCATAAGGCGTACCGCGACCGGTGGTGAAGACCTGTACGGTGATACCGGAAGCGAGCTGCTGGGTACCGCACACAAAGTCGCTGGCTGGCGTTGCCGCGTAAATCAACCCGCGTTTGGTGGGGCGCTGGCCGGGAGAAAGAACTTCGACAATCGCGCTGGTGCCCGATTTGGCGATGGAGCCAAGCGCTTTTTCCACTACGTTCGCAAGGCCACCTTTTTTGTTGCCCGGCGATGGGTTGGCGCTACGGTCGGTCTGGCCGCTATCGAGGTAGTTATCGTACCAGGCCATCTCTTCCAACAGACGTTTACCGACTTCTTCGTTGATCACGCGCGGTGTTAGTAGATGAATAGCGTCGCGCACTTCAGTCACTTCGGAGAACATGACGGTTGCGCCGCAGCGTACCAGTAGGTCGGAGGCAAACCCAACGGCCGGGTTAGCGGTGACACCAGAGAAAGCATCGCTGCCGCCACACTGCATGCCGACAACCAATTCTGAGGCCGGACAAGTCTCACGCTGACGTTTGTTCAATCGTTGCAGGTGTTTGTCGGCCATCGTCAGAATGTCATCCACCATCGAGCGGAAGCCAACATGGTGTTCATCCTGCAAGCGGACAATGCTGGTGTCATCGAGGGAGATGGCCTGTACATCTGGCGTCCCTTCTAGCAGGCGTTCAGGCTGTAATTTTTCACAGCCCAGACCCACCACCAGTATTTCTCCGCCAAAATTTGGATTCAGTGCCAGATTGTGAATGGTGCGGATAGGAACGACCGCCGCAGGGGCATTAATTGCCACACCACAACCATAGAGATGATTGAGCGCAACTACACCATCCACATTGGGGTACTTGGGTAATAAATCTCGCTCGATAATTTTGACGACATAGTCCACTACGCCCGCGACACAGTGCACGCTGGTGGTTATGCCCAACAGATTTTTCGTGCCTACGCTGCCATCGGCATTGCGGTAACCTTCAAAGGTATAGCCTTCCAGCGGAGGAAGAGAGGGCGGAATTTTGGTCGCCAGCGGCAGGGTTTCCAGTGCGGGTGCCTGAGGTAGCTCGACCACGGATTCGTCAATCCAGCTTCCTTTGGCAATATCGCGCAGCGCATACCCGATAATTTCACCATAGCGGATGATTGCGCCTGTTTTGGCGATATCAACAAGGGCAACTTTGTGACCCTGCGGAACATGCTCAATTAATTCCAGACTATCATTAAAACGGGTTCCAGCACGTAAGCCATTATTATTAACAACAATGGCAACATTATCAGAATCGTGAACCTTAATATAAAGTGGCTGCTCTTGTGCAGCATTACTTTCTGATTTATCTGACATGATGCAAGCCTTTATTATTTGTTTATCAGAAACGCAGTGGTAACTATTACTACACGAGTCATTTACCACACTATTACTTCATTGCTCGTTAATGAGTATACGTGAGGTTCTCTTCTCGTACATTATGCAATTGACCTAAGCAAGCGCTTTTTGTTTCTGATTTATCAGGTTAATGACCAATTTTTGGTGAGTTTGATCACATTCTGTCTGCGCACTGTTTTTAGAACGGAAATGAAAATAATGTGTATGGATGTAAAAAGAGAATAACGGCGTTTTTCGTGAAATACCTCGCACTATATAGGGCAAGTGCACCAACATATTCCAAAGGACATTTTTAATGTTGTGCTTTTATCTAGTGAGTGGCCAGCAGGTAAAAATTATAATGTTCCTGCGAGTTGAAGATGTCAGCTAATTACTCTGATGCTATATAGCCTGGCTATTCGCAAAAAAAATAAAAATGGGAATTTACTATACCCTAAATAATTCGAGTTTCAGGTAGGCGGCAAGAGAAAGAGTCCCGATGAACTTACTCCGGTAAGTGATTCGGGTGAGTGAACGCAGCCAACACACATGTAACTTGAAGTATGACGGGGATATCCACTGATCTTCATTCTGATAACCCTACACCGTTATCTGTTATTCGGAATGAATGAGCGAACCGCGATTGAAGCAGGAGTTCATCATGAATACAGTAAGCTCAGCAGCTGGCGCGATACAAAAGAGAACAAACGCCCGCTACTGGATTGTCGTGATGTTGTTTATTGTCACGTCATTTAACTATGGAGACCGTGCGACCTTGTCCATTGCTGGTTCAGCAATGTCTAAGGAAATTGGGCTGGACGCGGTGGGGATGGGATATATCTTCTCTGCGTTCTCCTGGGCATATGTTATTGGTCAAATACCCGGAGGCTGGCTGCTCGATCGCTTTGGCTCAAAGAAAGTCTACTTCTACAGTATCTTCACCTGGTCGATTTTTACCTTATTACAAGGCTTTGTCGATATCTTCAGCGGTGCGGGCATTGTCATTTCTCTGTTCCTCCTGCGCTTTATGGTCGGTTTGTGTGAATCACCTTCCTTCCCGGGAAATAGCCGAATTGTGGCTGCCTGGTTCCCCGCACAAGAGCGTGGAACGGCCGTCGCGATATTCAACTCGGCTCAGTACTTTGCGACCGTGATCTTCGCCCCTATCATGGGCTGGCTGGTACACGCTGTAGGTTGGGCGCACGTGTTCTGGTTCATGGGTGGATTAGGTATCATCCTCAGCTTTGTCTGGCTGAAAGTGATCCACGATCCTAAAGATCACCCAGGCGTGAATCAGGCTGAACTGGATTATATTGAAGCCGGTGGCGCACTGATCAATATGGACGCCAAAGGGTCGAAGAAAGCGGCCGTGAAGGGTGAAAAATGGCATCAGGTCAAGCAATTAATGCAGTCTCGCATGATGCTTGGTGTGTATATCGGCCAATATTGTATTAACGCACTGACCTACTTCTTCATCACCTGGTTCCCACTTTATTTGGTTCAGGCGCGAGGTATGTCGATCCTCAAAGCGGGGTTTGTTGCCTCGGTGCCTGCTATCTGCGGTTTTGTGGGCGGCGTTCTGGGCGGCATCATTTCCGATTACCTGATGCGCCGGACCAATTCACTGACCTTTGCCCGTAAAACACCTATCGTTCTCGGTATGTTGCTCTCCATGTCGATGGTGATTTGTAACTACGTTGAAACCGAGTGGGTCGTCATTGCGGTGATGTCTGCTGCCTTCTTCGGCAAAGGCATTGGTGCGCTGGGCTGGGCGGTTATGGCTGATACAGCACCGAAAGAAATCAGTGGGTTAAGTGGTGGGCTGTTTAATATGTTCGGTAATGCGTCTGGTATCGTGACGCCGATTGCAATTGGCTACATCATCGGAATGACCGGTTCTTTCAATGGTGCTCTGGTGTATGTCGGTGTCCATGCGATGGTTGCCATCGCCAGCTACCTGTTCATTGTGCAAGATATTAAACGTATTGAATTAAAGCCATTCGTTAATAATTAAAGCCATTCGCTACAGCATTAATCTGCATGTAGGCAGTAACACAAAACGCTGTGCCGTCATACTGATGGCGCAGCGTTTTGCCCTTTATTTATGTCATGGAAAGTAGGGATTTACCTATTCGAAATCGGGTGCCAATGGTACGTATTCCGGTGTTTATAAGGCAGAAATTTGCTTTTCCCGGTTTTCGTGAAACACCTCCCATTGGCCTGTGATAATGACATATTTAATCTGCATTTCGACAGGGAATGCTGTGCTATTGCCCAATGAGTTGTGAAATAAGAAAACTTATACTTTTTACTGAGGTTGGTAAGGCGGCACGGATTACGACACTGCTTTCCTAATCGTTTTATTCCGGTATTAAGGTAGTTATACCTGTTTTTATTCTGATAACCCTACAAGCATTGTTCATTTCAAATCAGAGTAAAAACAAGGTCGCGCTAATAAAGTAGGAAAACAACATGAAATCATCTACTGGTGCACCATCTGTTTTTTATTTCTGTATGACTGAATTATTTTCACCTGCCTCAGCGCACACCTGCGTTTTGGCAAACATCGGAAACCTAAGCGTCAAGCCTGTGCGCTCTATCCATGACGGGAGCCTGTAATGGCAAACTTTTCAGCGACTCCTGTAATTACTGACATGAAAGTCATTCCCGTTGCGGGCTATGACAGCATGCTGCTGAACATCGGTGGTGCACACGGTGCTTACTTCACTCGTAATATCGTGATTTTAACCGATAGCGCCGGTCATACCGGTGTTGGTGAAGCGCCCGGAGGTGAAGTCATTTACAACACGCTGGTCGATGCCATTCCCCGCGTGAAAGGCGAACAAATAGCCCGGATGAACCGTTTGGTTCATGACATCCATGTCGGCAACCAATCTTCTGATTTTGATTCTTTCGGCAAGGGTGCCTGGACGTTTGAGCTGCGCGTGAATGCGGTGGCGGCTCTCGAAGCAGCACTACTCGATCTGCTGGGGCAATTTATGGGTGTCCCCGTTGCCGAACTGCTGGGGCCGGGTAAGCAGCGTGATGAAGTCACTGTGCTCGGTTACTTGTTCTATATCGGCGACCGCACGAAGACGGATTTACCTTATTTATCCGGTGAGAAAGTATCAGGTGAAAAAGGCAAACACGAGTGGTATCACCTGCGTCACCAGCAGGCGATGGACAGCGAGGCGATTGTGCGTCTTGCCGAAGCCACCACTGACCGCTACGGATTCAAAGATTTCAAACTCAAAGGTGGCGTGTTGCCCGGTGAGCAAGAAATCGATGCCGTGAAGGCGCTGAAAAAACGGTTCCCAGATGCCCGTATTACCGTCGATCCAAACGGTGCCTGGCTGCTGGATGAAGCGATAGATTTGTGCAAAGACATGAAGGGCATTCTGACCTATGCGGAAGACCCGTGCGGTGCCGAGCAAGGCTTCTCCGGCCGTGAGGTGATGGCGGAATTCCGCCGTGCAACTGGGCTGCCAGTTGCGACCAACATGATTGCCACCAACTGGCGCGAAATGAACCATGCCGTGATGTTGCAGGCGGTCGATATCCCGCTGGCCGATCCGCATTTCTGGACGATGCACGGTGCGGTGCGCGTCGCCCAGCTGTGTGATGAGTGGGGCCTGACGTGGGGCTGCCATTCAAATAACCACTTCGATATTTCTCTGGCGATGTTCACGCACGTGGGTGCGGCGGCGCCAGGTAACCCGACGGCGATTGATACACATTGGATCTGGCAGGAAGGGCAGCACCTGACCAAAGAGCCGCTGCAAATCGTCAACGGTAAAATTAAGGTGCCAGAGCGCCCCGGTCTGGGGATTGAGCTGGATATGGAACAGGTCATGAAAGCCCACGATCTGTACAAAAAATTACCGAACGGGGCTCGTAATGATGCTGTCGCCATGCAGTACCTGATCCCAGGTTGGAAGTTTGATCGTAAACGCCCGGTTTTTGGCCGCTAACCCTACATAGAAAAATTAGAGAGATAAGGATAAGAAAATGACGTTGCAAAATTCAACTCCGGTTATTACCCACATGCAGGTTATTCCGGTTGCAGGTCACGACAGTATGCTGCTCAACCTGAGTGGCGCACATGCACCCTATTTCACTCGCAACATTGTGATTCTGAAAGATAACGCCGGGAATACTGGTGTCGGTGAAATTCCCGGCGGTGAGAAAATCCGCCAGACGCTGGAGGATGCTGCCGCGCTGGTGGTGGGTAAAACGCTAGGCGAATACAAAAACGTGATGACGGCAGTGCGCGCACAGTTCGCTGACCGCGACTCCTCTGGACGCGGTTTGCAGACGTTCGATCTGCGTATCACCATCCATGTCGTCACGGGAATAGAAGCCGCAATGCTCGATCTGCTGGGGCAATTCCTCAATGTCAGCGTGGCCTCGCTGCTGGGCGATGGTCAACAGCGTGATGCGGTAGAAATGCTGGGTTATCTGTTCTACATCGGCGATCGTAATAAAACCGATCTGCCTTACCAGAGCCAGACGAATGAGAAGTGCGACTGGTACCGTCTGCGTCACGAAGAGGCTCTGTCACCAGAAACCATCGTGCGTCTTGCTGAAGCCGCGTATGAAAAATACGGTTTCAATGATTTCAAACTGAAAGGCGGCGTATTGGCCGGTAGCGAAGAAGCCGAAGCAGTGACTGCGCTGGCTAAACGTTTCCCGCAGGCACGTATCACGCTAGACCCGAACGGTGCCTGGTCGCTGGATGAAGCCATCGGTCTGGGCAAACAACTGCGCGGCGTACTGGCGTATGCAGAAGATCCGTGCGGCGCGGAACAAGGTTTCTCTGGTCGTGAAGTGATGGCTGAATTCCGCCGTGCGACTGGTCTGCCTACCGCGACCAATATGATCGCCACCGATTGGCGACAAATGGGCCACACCATCTCGCTGCAATCGGTCGATATTCCGTTGGCCGATCCGCACTTCTGGACGATGCAAGGCTCCGTACGTGTGGCGCAGATGTGCCACGAATGGGGCTTAACCTGGGGTTCTCACTCCAATAACCACTTTGATATTTCACTGGCCATGTTTACTCAGGTTGCCGCCGCGGCACCGGGCAAGATTACGGCGATTGATACGCACTGGATCTGGCAGGAAGGCAACCAACGCCTGACGAAAGAACCGTTGCAGATTGTTGGTGGCATGGTGGAAGTGCCGAAGAAACCAGGTCTGGGCGTCGAGCTGGATATGGATCAGGTAATGAAAGCACACGAACTGTATAAAAACATGGGATTAGGCGCACGTAACGATGCAATGGGAATGCAGTACCTTATTCCTGAGTGGACGTTCGATAATAAACGTCCGTGTCTGGTTCGCTAACGTTCTGCTTTTCCGTTTTTTGAGCGCGCCGCTTCAGGTAAGCGGCGCTGGAATGACTGAGGATAAAAAATGAAGACTCCGCTGTTACCTAACCGTTTTCGCCAAGATTTGTTACAGGGGAAAACGCTGATTGGCTGCTGGTGTGCGCTAGGCAACCCGATTTCAACTGAAGTGCTGGGGCTGGCGGGATTCGACTGGCTCGTGCTGGATGGAGAACACGCGCCTAACGATATCGTGACGTTTATTCCTCAGCTAATGGCGCTGAAAGGCAGCCACAGCGCGCCTGTTGTCCGCCCACCGTGCAATGAACCGATCATCATCAAGCGGCTGTTGGATATCGGGTTCAATAACTTCCTGATCCCCTTCGTGGAAACGGCAGAAGAAGCCGCGCGTGCGGTCGCTTCCACCCGTTATCCGCCAGCGGGTATTCGCGGCGTTTCCGTGGCGCATCGTAGCAACAGCTATGGCACCGAACCGGACTATTTCGCCAAGATTAACGACAACATTACCGTCGTGGTGCAAATCGAAAGTCAGGACGGCCTCGACAATCTGGATGCGATTATCGCGGTTGACGGCGTAGACGGCGTGTTCGTTGGCCCGAGCGATCTGTCGGCGGCGCTGGGTTATCTCGGTCAGCCTAACCATCCTGACGTGCAGAAGGCAATCCGCCACATCTTCGACCGCGCGGCGGCACATAACAAACCGTGCGGCATTCTGGCACCGGTTGAAGCCGATGCGCGTCGCTATCTGGAATGGGGTGCAAGCTTCGTCGCGGTAGGCAGCGATCTGGGCGTATTCCGCAGCGCGACACAGGCGCTGAGCGACAAATACAAAAAGTGATTCAGTGATTCCGTTGCGAATCGGATCCGTCATGAGACGGCGCCATCGTGAATTGAAGTGATATCTACATCAGACAATGAGGTTAGGGCGATGAAAATTGGTTTTATTGGACTGGGCATTATGGGAAAACCGATGAGTAAAAATCTGCTGAAAGCAGGTTACTCATTAGTCGTGATGGACAGAAATCTGGAAGCCGTCGCGGAAGTGGTTGCGGCAGGTGCGACGTCAGCTGAAACGCCGAAACAGGTTGCGGAGCTGAGCGACGTGATCATCACCATGCTGCCTAACTCTCCACACGTTAAAGAGGTGGTGCTGGGCGAAAACGGCGTCATCGAAGGTGCGCGTGCCGGAAGCATTGTGGTGGATATGAGTTCAATCGCACCGCTTGCCAGCCGTGAAATTGCTGCTGTGCTGGCGGAGAAAGAGATCGCCATGCTGGACGCACCGGTCAGCGGCGGTGAACCCAAAGCGGTCGACGGCACGCTGTCCGTGATGGTCGGTGGTGACAAAGCACAGTTTGACCGCTGCTTTGAAATTCTGAAATCAATGGCAGGTTCCGTTGTACATACCGGTGATATCGGTGCGGGCAACGTTACCAAACTGGCGAATCAGGTGATTGTGGCACTGAACATTGCGGCCATGTCTGAAGCGCTAGTACTGGCGACGAAAGCAGGCGTTAACCCCGATCTGGTTTATCAGGCGATTCGCGGTGGACTGGCGGGCAGCACCGTACTGGATGCGAAAGCGCCTATGGTCATGGACCGTAACTTTAAGCCAGGTTTCCGCATCGATCTGCATATTAAAGATCTGGCGAATGCGCTGGATACCTCACACGGCGTGGGCGCACAGTTGCCGTTAACGGCGGCGGTGATGGAAATGATGCAGGCGTTGAAAGCGGACGATCTGGGATCGGCCGACCATAGCGCACTGGCGTGTTACTACGAGAAGCTGGCTAAAGTAGAAGTCACGAGATAACCCGTGAAGCGATAGTCACGAGGCTGGCACCGTGTGCCAGCCGACTGGCAGATAATCATTCTGATCTACCCAAGAGATTTCAGGATCTCTGCCCTGAAAGCGGGTGGGTATAAGCGCTATTTCATGAGCGCGCGGATTATTGATGCAATCGGAACGTTGATGAAATCGGATCGTTTATGAAAATAGTGATCGCACCGGATTCTTATAAAGAAAGCCTGTCTGCACAAGAGGTTGCCACGCAGATTGAAAAGGGATTTCGTGAAATATTTCCCGATGCCTGCTATGTCAAATTGCCCGTTGCAGATGGTGGGGAAGGAACAGTTGAAGCCATGGTCGCTGCGACTGATGGCAAGATTGTGAATGTTAAGGTGACAGGGCCGTTAGGCGATAACATTGATGCGTTCTTTGGCCTGTCTGGCGATGAAAAAACGGCTTTTATTGAGATGGCAGCGGCAAGTGGTCTGGAACGCGTGCCTTCTCAACAGCGTAATCCGTTAAAGACCACGAGCTATGGCACGGGCGAGTTGATTCGCTGCGCGTTGGATCACGGCGTTCGGCACTGCATCATCGGGATTGGCGGAAGCGCAACCAATGATGGCGGATCGGGCATGGTGCAGGCGCTGGGCGCGAAGTTGCTGGATAAGCAGGGCGAACAGATTGGTTTTGGTGGTGGTGAACTCGATAAGCTTGCCAGCATTGATATCAGCGAGCTGGATGAACGTATTAAAAGCTGCCGTTTTGAAGTGGCCTGCGATGTGACCAACCCGTTGACGGGGAAACAGGGTGCATCGGCTATTTTTGGCCCTCAGAAAGGTGCAACGCCGGAGATGATCGAACAGTTGGATAATGCGTTGAAGCATTATGCGGCGGTGATTCGTCACGACCTGGACATGGATGTGGAACACGTTCCCGGAGCGGGTGCTGCGGGTGGGATGGGGGCGGCGCTACAGGCCTTTTGCGGCGCTGAACTTCGTCAGGGTATTGAGATTGTTACGGAAGCACTGGGTCTGGATGAACTGGTACGAGATGCCACGCTGGTGATTACCGGGGAAGGGCGTATCGACAGCCAGACGATTCATGGCAAAGTGCCGATCGGTGTGGCGCGCGTCGCCAAACAGTATAATAAACCAGTTATTGGTATTGCAGGCAGCCTGACGGCAGATGTCGCGGTGGTGCATGAACATGGTCTGGATGCCGTATTCAGCGTGCTTTACAACATCTGCTCACTAGAAGAAGCGCTGGATAATGCGGCAGAGAATGTGCGAATGACGGCGCGTAACATCGCTGCCACGATCCGACTGGCGCAGTCAGTATCGCGCTGAGCGCCATCGTGATGCGATGGTGTTTGGTATTTATACACATTTCTATGCAGACTGAGAGACGGTTTCGTGCGCCACAATACGGCTATTTCATGCTACTTCGCAGCACGCGCCCGACACGGGACGGCTCACACGCCGCTCGCCCCGTGACCCCAGGCTTTCGGCGGAAATTATGCCGCTAACGCGGTACCTTCGTCGATATCCGGCTTAACGGACCGCTTGCGACACGTTTACTCGCCCCATAAATGGGGCTCACCCTTCGGGCCAGCACGAGTGCTGTTCAAAAACGTCTCTGACGTTTTTGTCCGACGTGGCGCAAGCTTTCGCCGCGTCCTGCGGCTCATCCTAAGCCAGCTATCTCCTCAGCATAATTTTTTACGCCCGATAACGGCAAAACCCACGATGTTCTCCTGTATTTGCGACGAAGAGACAGCGCTTACGGGAGTCGGGGGGTGATATGCGGCTGTGCGGCTTTGTTCACGTTATCGATCTCGTCCAGCAGCTCCAGCCATTCGGGTTCCAGATCGCTGGCGTGAACACCGTTACGTAGCTGTTGTTCCAAATAGCGGCAGATGCGTTTCAGACGTGGAACACCGCTGTAGCTGCAACTGCCGTGCAGTTTATGAACCAGCTCGATAATCTCGTCATCCGTCTGACCATTCAGCACATTTTCTATCTTCTGCCGAACTTCCGGCAGAAAATCCAACAGCATTTGCAGCAGGTCACGCGCCAGTTCTGGCTTGTTTGCCGCCTGTTGCTGCGCCAGCGCCCAGTCGAGTGAGAGTTGGCTATCGTCGTGCTCGTTCAGCAAACCCGCAATATTTCCTCGGTCGCGCTTCAACGGATCTTTCCGCGCGTGGCGGGTCAGCACGCTTTTCAGCATCTGCTCGTCTATCGGTTTAGCCAGATAATCATCCATACCCGAGCGCAGCAAATGCTCACGTTCACCCGTCATGGTCTGCGCGGTCACTGCGATGATCGGCGTGGTAGCATGATGAGGGATCTGGCGAATCAGCTCGCTGGCGCAAATGCCGTCCATACCCGGCATCTGAATATCCATCAGGATAACGTCGATTTGATGCATTTTTGCCTGTGAAATCGCGTCTGTTCCGCTTTCGCACAGGATAATCGTATCGACCTGTTCTTCCAGCAATGTACCGATTAATTTCAGGTTAGCTGGGTTGTCATCCACCGCCATCACGCTCAGCGGTAGACGGGCTGGATGGCGGACGACGCTCTGGTGAGATGTGGTCGCGTCCGGCAGAAAAGAGAGCTGGAACAACGTGCTGTCCTGTAGCAAGGGCAGCAGGCGTGATGCGGCGAGCGGTTTGCTCAGGCAGGCATGCACACCGAAGGTTTTCAACTGCTCGGCATCCATTTGCGCCAGACTGGGCAGCGCCAAAATCACGCAAGGGGCACGGCGGCAGATATCGCGCAGTCTGGGCGTGTAGTCGAGCAGCGTATTGCGATATTGCACGGGAATTCCGAGCAACAGGATATCAAAATCACCTTCCGGCAATTGCTCAAACGTCGGGCTATAGCTCACCATCAACGGCGTCTGGCTCAGGATATCCAGCGTGGCCTGTGCAGCAATCGGATGGTACTCGACGTAGGCCAGATGTTTACCTTGCAGCATCGTATAGGCCGGCTCGGTCGGTATGGTGTGGGGATTGAGCGGCAGCGTGATGTGGAACCAGAAGGTCGACCCTTTGTTGAGTTGGCTCTGGAAACTGATATCGCCCCCCATCTCTTTGACCAGACGCTGAGTAATGACCAGCCCAAGCCCTGTTCCGCCATGACGACGTGAAATACTGGTGTCAGCCTGACGGAAAGCCTGAAACAGCTGTGACTGCTGCAACTCGGCAATGCCGATGCCGGTATCGCGGATTTGCACCTCAAGCTGGACCTGATGATGTTCCTGCCTACGCTTCTCCACTCGAATATCGATATTGCCCTGTTCGGTGAACTTAATCGCGTTGCCCAGCAGGTTGGTGATGATTTGCTGTATCCGCAGCGGATCGCCGACAAACTGTTCGGGAACGTCATTCTGAATACTGAGCGTTAGCTCCAACCCCTTTTCATGTGCTGTATGCGCCAGCAACATCACTACATCATCCAGCGTGCTGTGCAGGGAGAATGGAATATCTTCCAGCACGAGCTTTCCGGCCTCTAGCTTTGAGAAATCCAGCACATCGTTAATAATATTCAGCAGATTATTGGCGGAGCGTTCGATGGTGAGCAGATAATCAGTCTGTGTCGTGTTCAGCGGGGTCTTCAGCGTCTGACGGGTGAAACCGATCACGCCATTCAGTGGCGTTCTCAGTTCATGTGACATATTTGCCAGAAACTCAGATTTGATGCGTGCTGCTTCCTGCGCCCGTTTCTTAGCCAGATCCAGTTCGACGTTTTGGATCTCCATCTGCTCCAGCGTTTCCCGCAGATCGTAGGTCGCCTGATCGATATTTTGCTGCATCTCTTCGTGGTAGGCAGTTAGCGACATCGCCATCGAGTTAATGCCGTTTTTCAGCATATCCAGCTCGCCGAGCATGTAATCTTCTACCCGGCTATCCAACTGCCCACGGCGAATACGATCGACGGTATCCACCATATTGCGGATTGGGGTGGTGACATCTCGCATCAGACGATAAGCGAAGACGACAGCGGCACCCAAAGAGAGCAGCAGCAGAAGCGCGGCAATGAAGATTTCCTGATACTGCTGAAGCCGAATGGCGCTGGTATCCAGCTCAATCACCAGATAACCGAGAGGTGTGGCAGCACGGGCGTCGCCCCGCCAGGCATGAATTCGCTGTCATTGACGATCGGCATGTGCAGAACCAACGTATCATTCGTGTAGTGCAGGTGCAGCTTATTGTACGAAGGTGCATCGCTGCTGAGTGGCTGTAATGCCACGTTGTTGCGCACATTGGTCGTAGCCAGTAGCTGATTACGAGCATCGAACACGCTAATCGTGCGAATAATCGCGGAGTGGCGGCGATGAAGCGTATTGATTAACGCAGGAATCGTGTCCATCTGGCGGTGGGTAATCGCGTAAGCGCTGATGGTCGCTAGTGGTTCAATGATGCTGGTGCCTGAATCGGCCAACTGCGCCTGCAACTGATTGTAACGATGGATGACGAAGAACGAGCTGAGCAGCAGCCCGATCATAAGTGTCGGTGCCAAAATCAGTATCAACATCCGTGCACGAAGACTGTATTTGGTCATGAGGTTCCAATGTGGGAGAATTAGAGGATGCTAGGCACCCTATTATTTAATTTAGTTATACCTTAAATAATTCGAGTACAGCCGTTCAACTCAAGAGATCAATCGATAGTACATTATGGCGCAATTCTACTCTCCAAACCGGCGTGTGACGACCCGGAAAGCGGTTCCAGCGAAAAACCTCACTGTCACGGTCGAGTCACTTGACCCATTTGGGCAAGGTGTCGCACGTCACGAAGGAAAGACAGTGTTTGTCACAGGTGTGCTGCCGGGAGAGCAGGCTGAGGTCCAACTGACGGAAGAGAAACGTCAGTTTTCACACGCAAAACTTAAACGCCTACTGACGCCTAGCCCACAGCGCGTTGAGCCGCAGTGTCCTCATTTTACCCGCTGCGGCGGCTGTCAGCAGCAGCATGCAGAAATTACTCTGCAACAGAGCAGTAAAACGGCGGCGTTGATGCGCATGATGACGCGAGAAACAGGCGTTGAACTGCCCGCTGCGTCGCTCATTGCTGGCACACCTTATGCCTATCGGAGGCGTGCGCGGCTTGCGTTATACTTTCATGCAAAAGAGCAGCGATTGTTTATGGGCTATCGGCAGTCAAATTCTCACGATCTCGTGGATATCAAAGCCTGTCCGGTGTTGCGCCCTGAGCTTGACGCGCTACTGCAACCGTTACGTGAATGCCTGAGCCGATTAAAAGCGGTGAAACGCCTTGGGCATGCGGAACTGGTGCAGGCGGAGAACGGTCCGCTACTGGTGCTGCGGCACCTTGATCCACTGCATCCATCGGATGAACAGACGTTGCGTGATTTTGCCCAGAGACAGGGTGTCTCGGTTTATCTGGCACCGGATGCTGACTCGCTGACGTGTTTGCACGGTGAGGAACCGGTTTATCACGTCGCCGGGCTGACGCTGGCATTTAGCCCGCGTGACTTCATTCAGGTCAATGACGCGGTGAACCAGCAGATGGTTGCGCAGGCACTGGCGTGGCTGGATGTGCAACCACAGGATAGAATATTGGATCTGTTTTGCGGCATGGGCAACTTCACGCTGCCGCTGGCACAGCGTGCCGCCAGCGTTGTTGGTGTGGAAGGGGTTACCGCGCTAGTCGAAAAAGGGCGCGAGAATGCCCGACGCAATGCCCTGTCCAATGTCACATTTTTTCACCAAAATCTTGAGGATGACGTCACGCAGCAGCCGTGGGCGGCTCAGGGTTTTGATAAGATATTACTTGATCCGGCACGTGCTGGCGCAGCAGGCGTGATGGAGCAGATAACCAAACTGGCACCGAAACGGGTGGTGTATGTTTCCTGTAACGCCACGACGCTAGCACGCGACAGCAAAGTCTTACTCGCAGCCGGTTACCGGCTGGCAAATGTCGCGATGTTGGATATGTTTCCACATACCGGACACCTTGAATCGATGGCACTGTTTTTGCACGATACCGGCACGCGGAAAGCGCAATAAGTAGCAGAGCCACGTCGTTTGCAAGGTGAAGGGTAACGTAGGGAGAAATTATGGTTGCGGTAAGAAGTGCGCATTTGAATACGGCAGGTGAATTTGTCCCTGACGCGTGGATTGCTTCACTGGGCATTGCCAGTCAGCAATCGTGTGAACGTTTAGCCGAAACCTGGCGTTACTGTGAGCAGCAAACGCAAGATCACGCTGATGCGCCGCTACTGCTGTGGCGTGGCATCGAAATGGTGGAAATCCTGTCCACGCTCAGCATGGACAATGACAGTATGCGCGCGGCGCTGCTCTTTCCGCTAGCCGATGCGAACGTGGTCGATGAACCGACGCTGGAAGCCGCGTTTGGGAAAAACATCGTTGATTTGGTGCATGGCGTGCGCGATATGGATGCAATTCGCCAGCTCAAAGCGACGCAGAATGACTCGGGCGCGTCTGAGCAGGTTGATAACATCCGCCGCATGCTGCTGGCGATGGTGGAAGATTTCCGCTGCGTGGTCATCAAGCTCGCCGAGCGGATCGCACACCTGCGTGAAGTGAAGGATGCCCCAGAAGAAGAACGGGTATTGGCGGCCAAAGAGTGTACCAATATCTACGCACCGCTGGCGAACCGCTTGGGTATCGGCCAACTGAAATGGGAGCTGGAGGATTTCTGCTTCCGCTACCTGCACCCTGATGAATATAAAAAAATCGCCAAGCTGCTACACGAGCGTCGTATCGATCGTGCGCAGTACATTGAGGATTTTGTTAAAACGCTGCGCGATGCGATGAAAGAAGAGGGCGTGCAGGCAGAAATCTACGGCCGTCCCAAGCATATCTACAGCATCTGGCGCAAGATGCAGAAGAAAGCGCTGTCGTTCGATGAACTGTTCGATGTGCGTGCAGTTCGCATCGTCGTTGAGCGTTTGCAGGACTGCTACGGGGCGCTTGGGATCGTGCATACGCACTATCGCCATCTGCCAGATGAGTTTGACGACTACGTTGCTAACCCCAAACCGAACGGCTATCAGTCCATCCACACCGTGGTGTTAGGGCCGGGTGGAAAGACGCTCGAAATTCAGATTCGTACGCGCCAGATGCATGAAGATGCTGAACTGGGCGTGGCGGCACACTGGAAATACAAAGAAGGCACCGCAGTCGGCGGGCGCTCCGGTTACGAAGGACGTATTGCCTGGCTGCGTAAACTGCTTGCCTGGCAGGAAGAAGTGGCGGATTCGAATGACGTGCTGGACGAAGTTCGCAGCCAGGTGTTTGACGATCGTGTCTATGTCTTTACGCCGAAAGGCGACGTGGTGGATCTTCCTGCGGGTTCCACGCCGTTGGATTTTGCTTATCACATCCACAGCGATATTGGGCACCGTTGCATCGGGGCGAAAATCGGCGGACGTATTGTGCCGTTTACCTACCAGTTGCACATGGGCGATCAGATTGAAATTATCACCCAGAAGCAGCCGAACCCAAGCCGTGACTGGCTGAATCCAAATCTGGGGTATATCACCACCAGCCGCGGACGCTCCAAGATCCAGAACTGGTTCCGTAAGCAAGATCGCGACAAGAACATTCTGGCAGGTCGACAGATTCTGGATGATGAACTGGCTCATTTGGGCGTCAGCCTGAAAGCGGCGGAAAAACTGCTGCTGCCGCGCTACAACGTGAATTCGCTGGATGAATTACTGGCTGCGATTGGCGGCGGTGATGTTCGTCTGAACCAGATGGTGAATTTCCTGCAATCGCAGTTAAAACAGCCGAGCGCGGAAGAGCTGGATCGTGAAGCGCTACGCCAACTGACGCAAAAAACGCATCAGCCGCCAGCGCGCAGTAATAACAAAGACAACGGCCGCGTGGTGGTTGAAGGCGTTGGCAATCTGATGCATCACATTGCCCGCTGCTGCCAGCCGATTCCGGGTGATGAGATCACCGGGTTTATCACGCGCGGACGGGGAATTTCGATTCACCGCGCTGACTGTGAACAGTTGGACGAACTGCGTGCCAGTTCGCCGGAGCGCATTGTGGACGCGGTATGGGGTGAAAGCTACTCCAGCGGCTACTCGCTGGTGGTAAGGGTAATTGCCAACGATCGTAGCGGCCTGCTGCGAGATATCACCACGATTCTGGCGAATGAGAAGGTCAATGTACTGGGCGTCGCCAGCCGTAGCGACACTAAGCAGCAACTGGCAACGATTGATATGGATATCGAAATCTACAACCTGCAAGTGTTGGGCCGCATTCTGGCGAAGCTCAACCAACTGCCGGATGTGATTGATGCGCGGCGCCAGCAGGGGGCGTAAATAATGGTTTTGTGTTTTGCCTCAAGCGTAAAAATTACGCTGAGGAAACACAGTCATCTAGGATGAGTGGCATGGATGCCACGAAAGTCGCTGCCGCGTAGGGAACGCGTCAGCGACGGTCCGCCAGAAGACTGTGTTTCCGAAGGCACCGCGAAGCGGCGTAATTCCCGCGCAAAAGACTGGGGTCACGGGGCGGCGTCGATTGGACGCCTCGTGTCGGGCGCGTCAGCTGTTGCTGAAATGAGATTCGAATATATCGCGCACGAAACCTCTCCAGCTTGTCTGCACTCTTCGTAAAAATAATTTTTGATTTTCAGGAATATTATGACTGTATCTTTGACGAACTTATCCTCCGTCGAGCGCTTGCTCGCCATCATGAAAACCCTCCGCGATCCCGAAAATGGTTGTCCGTGGGACAAGAAGCAAACTTTTGACACCATCGCGCCTTATACGCTGGAAGAAACCTACGAAGTGCTGGATGCCATTAGCCGTAAGGATTTTGACGACTTACGCGGTGAGTTGGGGGATTTGCTGTTTCAGGTGGTGTTTTACGCACAAATGGCACAGGAAAAGGGATTGTTCGATTTCTCGGACGTGTGTAACGCCATCAGCGACAAGCTGGAACGCCGTCATCCGCATATTTTCGGCGAACTGACGCTGACGGACAGCGATGCGGTACTGGCAAACTGGGAGCAGACAAAAGCGCAGGAACGTGCGGAAAAAGACCGTCACTCGCCGTTGGATGACATTCCTGATGCGCTGCCTGCCTTGATGAAAGCGCAAAAAATTCAGCAGCGTTGTTCGTCTGTTGGCTTCGATTGGGACAGCCTGGGCCCGGTGCTCGACAAAGTGTATGAAGAGATCGATGAGGTAATGTTTGAGGCGCGGCAAGCCGTTGTCGATGAAGAAAAATTAGGTGAAGAGATTGGTGATTTATTGTTCGCTACAGTCAATCTCTCTCGTCACCTAGGGCACAAGGCAGAGAGCGCGTTACAAGCGGCTAATCGTAAGTTCACTCGCCGTTTTCGTGAGGTAGAACAAATCGTTACGGCATCGGGGAAAACGCTGGAACAGGCAACGTTGGACGAAATGGAAGCCGCGTGGCAGCAGGTAAAAAAACAAGAAATAAGCCATTAATCAGTTTCTAACTATAAGCCGGTTTTTTGTCTGTTTTAATGATTTTATTTCATTGTTTTTAAAGGTAATTGAAGGTGGTGGTAAACGCGGTTTTACCTCATCTTCACGTGTGTTGGAATCGCCACATTGTGTAAAACGAACATTTGTGGCGCTCATCAGGTTCAGGTATACTACTTTCCCGTCTTGGTACCTCCATCGTCTTTAAACCTAAACTCTCAGGTTCAGCATGACAACTAATTATATTTTTGTGACCGGCGGGGTCGTTTCCTCTCTGGGTAAAGGCATTGCCGCAGCCTCTCTGGCGGCTATTCTTGAAGCCCGTGGCCTCAACGTTACCATCATGAAACTGGACCCGTATATCAACGTGGATCCGGGCACGATGAGCCCGACGCAGCACGGTGAAGTGTTTGTCACCGAAGACGGCGCCGAAACCGATCTGGACTTGGGTCACTACGAGCGTTTCATCCGCACCAAAATGTCTCGCCGCAACAACTTCACCACTGGCCGTATCTACTCTGATGTCCTGCGCAAAGAGCGCCGTGGCGACTATCTGGGCGCGACCATTCAGGTGATCCCACATATCACCAACGCGATTAAAGAGCGCATCATTGAAGGTGGCGAAGGCCACGATGTTGTTCTGGTCGAAATCGGCGGTACCGTCGGTGATATCGAATCTTTGCCGTTCCTTGAAGCGATTCGGCAGATGGCGGTACAAGTGGGCCGCGAGCACACGCTGTTTATGCACCTGACGCTGGTACCTTATCTGGCGGCAGCGGGCGAAGTGAAAACCAAGCCGACGCAACACTCCGTTAAAGAACTGCTTTCTATCGGTATTCAGCCTGACGTGCTGATTTGTCGTTCCGATCGCACTGTGCCTGCCAATGAGCGTGCAAAAATTGCTTTATTCTGTAATGTGCCGGAAAAAGCAGTAATATCCCTTAAAGACATTGATTCGATTTATAAAATCCCGGCGCTATTGAAATCGCAGGGGTTGGACGATTATATTTGTAAACGATTCAGCTTGGACTGCCCTGAAGCAAACCTGTCAGAATGGGAACAGGTTGTGTACGAAGAAGCCAATCCGGGCGGCGAAGTGACAATCGGCCTAATCGGCAAATATGTTGCGCTGCCGGATGCCTACAAATCCGTTATTGAAGCGCTTAAGCACGGTGGGTTGAAGAACCGCCTGACGGTAAATATTAAGCTGATCGACTCACAGGATGTTGAAACTCGTGGTGTCGAAGTATTGAAAGATTTGGACGCTATTCTGATTCCAGGCGGTTTTGGCTATCGTGGCGTCGAAGGGAAAATCATGTCGGCGAACTACGCCCGTGAGAACAATATCCCTTATCTGGGCATTTGCCTGGGGATGCAGGTCGCATTAATGGAATTTGCCCGTAACGTTGTCGGGATGGAAGGGGCAAACTCAACGGAGTTTGTGCCAGACTGTAAGTACCCGGTGGTTGCGCTGATCACAGAATGGCGTGATGAGAACGGCAATGTTGAAGTTCGTGATGAAGCAAGCGATCTGGGCGGTACCATGCGCGTTGGCGGGCAGCAATGCCACCTGACCGAAGGCAGTCTGGTGCGTCAGATGTACGGTGAGCAGACGATTATCGAACGTCACCGTCATCGTTATGAAGTTAACAACATGCTGTTGAAACAGATTGAAGCGGCGGGATTACGGGTTGCTGGTCTTTCCGCCGATCGCAAACTGGTGGAGATTGTCGAGTTACCCGATCATCCTTGGTTCGTTGCCTGTCAATTCCACCCGGAATTCACATCAACGCCGCGAGATGGACACCCCTTGTTTGCCGGCTTTGTCAAAGCCGCTGGCGCGTATCAGAAGCGTCAGGTGAAGTAAGAGTTATATCAGCAACGCGCGATCGCTATCGCGCGTTGTTCGTCTAGGGTTTTAGTTCTATCTAAAGTTTTAGTTTAACTTGTACTGAGGAAAATCTAATGTCCAAAATTGTTAAAGTCATCGGCCGTGAAATCATCGACTCACGCGGAAACCCAACTGTTGAAGCTGAAGTTCATCTGGAAGGTGGTTTTGTAGGTCTGGCTGCTGCGCCATCAGGAGCTTCTACTGGCTCTCGCGAAGCGCTGGAACTGCGTGACGGTGACAAATCCCGTTTCCTGGGCAAAGGCGTAACGAAAGCTGTTGCTGCCGTTAACGGCCCGATTGCTCAGGCTGTACTGGGTAAAGACGCGAAAGATCAGGCGAACATCGATAAGATCATGATCGACCTGGATGGCACTGAAAACAAATCTCAGTTCGGTGCTAACGCTATTCTGGCCGTATCTCTGGCTGCCGCTAAAGCAGCAGCAGCGTCAAAAGGCCTGCCACTGTATGCTCACATCGCTGAGCTGAACGGCACCCCAGGTAAATATTCTATGCCACTGCCAATGATGAACATCATCAACGGCGGCGAGCACGCGGATAACAACGTTGATATCCAAGAGTTCATGATTCAGCCTGTTGGCGCGAAAACGCTGAAAGAAGCCATCCGTATGGGTTCTGAAGTGTTCCACACCCTGGCTAAAGTTCTGAAATCCAAAGGTATGGGTACTGCTGTTGGTGACGAAGGTGGCTATGCGCCAAACCTGGGTTCCAACGCCGAAGCACTGGCCGTTATCGCAGAAGCGGTAAAAGTAGCAGGCTACGAGCTGGGCAAAGACATCACTCTGGCGATGGACTGCGCAGCGTCTGAATTCTACAAAGACGGTAAATACGTTCTGGCTGGCGAAGGCAACAAAGCGTTCACCTCTGAAGAATTCACTCACTTCCTGGAAGATCTGACCAAACAGTACCCGATCGTGTCTATCGAAGACGGTCTGGACGAATCTGATTGGGCTGGCTTCGCTTACCAGACTAAAGTTCTGGGCGACAAAATCCAGCTGGTTGGTGACGATCTGTTCGTAACCAACACCAAGATCCTGAAAGAAGGTATCGATAAAGGCATCGCTAACTCTATCCTGATCAAATTCAACCAGATCGGTTCTCTGACCGAAACGCTGGCTGCAATTAAAATGGCGAAAGATGCAGGCTACACGGCTGTTATCTCTCACCGTTCAGGCGAAACTGAAGATGCAACCATCGCTGACCTGGCTGTCGGTACTGCAGCAGGCCAGATCAAAACCGGTTCTATGAGCCGTTCTGACCGTGTTGCTAAATACAACCAGCTGATTCGTATCGAAGAAGCACTGGGTGATGCAGCACCGTTCCACGGTCTGAAAGAAGTTAAAGGCCAGTAATTGCGTTTCTGGTGTCATCAGGTCACTAAGAAAACGGCCTGATATACACCAACGTGATTAACCACAAAAATCCAGAAGCGTGAAAGCGTTTCTGGATTTTTTTATGGCGGAATCCTTGTCCGTCACCCTTCGGACCGTTGCTACGCAACGTTGAAAAACGTTCCTGACGTTTTTTATGGCGAGAATCCGTGGTCCTGTCTGGCCGTTGTCACGCCACATTCTTACCGCTCTATTCTCCTCGTTTTGAAATGCTTCATACCCACAATGCATTACCTTTTATACACCTTGTTTTTATATTTTAATTTTTAAAATTCAAGGTTTTATAAAATAAATTCCTCTATCGCTCTCCTTATTTTCTTCCTGTCATGTCTGTATAGTACGTGGCGATATATAAAACATTACATATCGATAATTGACATAATATTGACCAACAGGGATATCGCGGATGAAAGCCCGAAAAAATAATAGAAAAAAAGCACGGTGGTTATTACCAGTATTAATGGTGGTTGTTCCACCCGTATTGAGCGCCGAACCGGCAATGATCAAGGACAGCGAAAAGGCAAAAGCGACGGACGTCATGGTCGTCAAGGCGGAGCGCAGCGAGGCGAATGCGAATCTGGCTGGTGCAGGTATGACGACCGATGATGTGGAGATCGGGCCGCTGGGTAAACGCGCAAGGCTGGATACGCCGTATTCGACCACGACCGTGACGGAAGCCATGATTAACAATCAGCAGGCAAAAAATGTTAACGATCTCCTGAAATATAACGCCTCCAGCCAGATGCAGGCGCGCGGCGGCATTGACGTAGGTCGTCCGCAGAGCCGTGGTATGCAAGGTGACGTGCTGGCGAACAGTCGGTTGGATGGATTAAACATTATTTCTACCACGGCCTTTCCGGTTGAGATGCTGGAACGGTTGGATGTGATTAACAGCCTGACTGGCGCACTGTATGGGCCTGCCAGTCCAGCCGGACAGTTTAACTTCACGCAGAAAAGGCCGACGGCGCAGACGTTGAACCGCTTTACCGTAGGCTATTCCGGTAAAGGTGCCGCGATGGGGCATGCCGATCTAGGCGGCCACCTGGGTGACGAAAACCAGTTCGGTTACCGAATCAACCTGCTACACGATGAAGGTGAAGGAAGTATCAGCAACAGCACGTTGAGGCGGCAATTAGCCAGCGTGGCGTTTGACTGGAATCTGTCCCCCGATACGGTGTTGGAAGTTAATGCCAGCGAGTATCGCTTCAGAAAAATGGGCTATGCCGGTAGTTTTTCCTATGACAATGCAACCCAGTTACCCGGTGCTCCGGATGTGACGAAGCAGGGATACGGACAGAGCTTTGCGGGTCTTGACCTCATTACCAAAACGGCGAGCACGCGCCTTAAGCACTATTTCAATAATAACTGGTATGCCTCGGGCGGGGTGGGTTATCAAACCGCCGATCGCGGTATGCGCTCGTTAGGACACGCGATTCAAAAAGACGGAACGGTTATATCTAAACTGACCCAGCCATACTCTGCGGGACGCTTTAAGGTATTGAGTAATACGCTACAACTGAACGGCCACATTGATACAAACGGGCCTTCGCATGATGTGGTATTTAGCTCCACGGGATATCAGTGGACGAGGTATGCCTCTCCAGGGGATCAGAAACCCTATCCGTTAGGTTCCAGTGCGTTTGATGCACCACGCACTTACACCGACCCTAGTGACGGGCGCTTTTATGTCGGTTCTGGTTACTCTAAATCCGGCCGTGACAGCCAGCAGGCCATCACCGTTGGTGATACCATCACGTTCAACGATCGCTGGTCGGCTATGGGGGTAGTGAGTCAAAGTTGGATCACCTCACGCAGTTTTGGCGCAAAGGGTAGTGTAGAGCGTGAAACTGGCACCAGCCCGACGGTGTCGTTGATGTATAAGCCCTTGCCTAACGTAATGACCTATGTCGCCTACGCTGATTCGCTGGAGAAGGGGGGGACTGCGCCTGCGAAGGATTCAGGCAATCTGGTGATAAATGCAGGGCAAACGCTCAAGCCTTATCGTAGTACCCAGTATGAAGCGGGGGTGAAATCGCAGTGGGATGGGATGAACCTGAATGCGGCTCTTTTCCGTCTGGAACGGCCTTTTGCGTATGTATCAGACAACGTGTTCAAAGAGCAGGGTAATCAGGTTAACACGGGGCTGGAATTGATGGCGGATGGTGAAGTGCTTTCCGGTTTGCATCTCTATGGCAGCATGACGCTGCTGGATCCTAAATTAGAAGACACTAAAGATTCAGCAACACGTGATAAGAGAGTAGTCGGGGTGCCAAAGATTCAGGCCAATCTGCTGACGGAATATAGCCACCCGTCAGCACCCAATCTGGTCTATATGGCGAATCTTCACTACACCGGTAAACGCGCGGCCAATGATACCAATACGGCATGGGCGGGTAGCTACTTCACGCTGGATCTGGGCACGCGCTACGGCTTTAAGCTGTACGATAAACCTGCGGCGTTTCGTGTTGCGCTCAATAACGTCACCAATGAACGCTACTGGGCTTCTATTTTCCCCGGCGACATTAACGGCATTAATAGTGGAGCCAACGCGTTTGTCGGCGATCCGCGTGAAATCCGCGCTTCTCTGACGGTTGACTGGTGAGTGTGATGCTGAAACGTTATCTTGCCACGCGGTATCACAAGCTTCTGCTTAATGTGTTCGTGCTATCGGCGGTGAGTTTCTCTGGTGTGCATCTGGTTCAGGCGGAAACGTCTGAATCCGTACAGCGAGTGATTCACTATTACGGCGATCGCACTGTGACGGTGCCTGCGACGGTTGAGCGGGTTGCCACCTCGTGGAATGCGCAAAACTCGATACTGGCTATGCTGGGTTATGGCGATCGTATTGTCGGGACGACGAAACTGGTGCGCGATATGCCGCTGTTCCGCCAATTTGTGCCGTCCATTACGCAGGCTTCGCTGGTTTCCCAGAGCGGAAATATGGGAATTAATACCGAAGCATTGATTGCGCGCCGTGCTCAGGTCTTTTTCGTGTCGGACAGTGTGCCAGTTGCTGAAGCCGAAGCGCTGAATAAGGCCGGGATTGCCATCGTACCGCTCCGCTATAACTCGCTGGCGGCGATGGTCGAACGCACGCTGATTACTGGTGAGGTTCTGGGGCCAGACGCATCGCGTCGGGCGCAGGATTTTGCCGCCTATTATCAGGATAACGTCAGACGTGTGACGGAGGTGATCCAGAACATTCCGTCACAGCAGCGAGTGAAGGTCTACCACGCGGTTGGCGATCCGTTAACGACATCGGGACGCCCTTCACTGAATCAGGACTGGATGGATCTGGGCGGCGCGATCAACGTGGCAGAGCCGTGGTTTAGCCGTTCTGGGGTGACGACCGCACCCGTATCGCTTGAGCAGATTTTTCAGGCCGATCCCGATGTGATTATTACGATGCGGGCTGCGGATGCGAAATCGATTCGTCAGGATACGCAGTGGCAGCAGCTACGGGCGGTAAAACAGGGGCGTGTTTATGCCAATCCGCTGGGCATGTTCTGGTGGTGTCGAGAAACGTCGGAGCAGGCGCTGCAATTTCTTTGGCTGGCAAAAACGCTGTATCCGCAGCAGATGCAGCACATCGATATGGCAAAAGAGACGCATGATTTTTATCAGCGTTTCTACGGCATCGATTTAACCGCGCAGCAGGTCGATTCAATTTTGTCTCCCCCCTGAAATATAGGGGACTTCACTTGATGACAGAGCCGCATCAGCATTGCGATGCGGCCCTGTTTTTAGACACAGAAAAATGAGGTATAGCGCGGATTAAGCCAGCTGTTTGAGAATCGCTTTGGCGACCACTTCCGAGCTTGCTGGGTTCTGACCGGTGATCAGCTTACCGTCTTCAACAAGGTACGGTGCCCAGTCTGGGCCTTTTTCATACAGACCGCCGAGTTTCTTGAATTCATCTTCAATCAGGAAAGGCACCACGTCCGTCAACTGAACCGCCTCTTCTTCACCATTGGTGAAGCCTGTCACTTTGCGGCCTTTAATCAGAGCATCGCCATTTTCTGCTTTCACGTGAATCAGTACGCCCGGTGCGTGACAAACAAAACCGGTTGGTTTGTTGGCGCGTACAAAGGCCTCGATGAGGGCGATAGAGATCGGCGATTCCGCCAGATCCCAAAGCGGACCGTGGCCGCCGGGATAGAAGACCGCATCGAAATCCTGTTCGATGACGGTATCCAGTTTTACCGTATTCGCCAGTTCCTGCTGCGCAGCAGGGTCAGCTTTAAAACGATGCGTCAATTCAGTTTGAAAATCAGCCAGATCGCTTTTCGGGTCGAGAGGCGGCTGGCCGCCAGCAGGGGAGGCGAGAACGATCTCGGCACCCGCATCTTTAAAGGTGTAATAAGGTGCCGCAAATTCTTCCAGCCAGAAGCCAGTTTTATTACCTGTATTGCCCAGTTTGTCGTGAGAAGTCAGGACCATTAAAATTTTCATCATTTTTCTCTCTATGGTTGCAGGATGATCGGGTGAATAGAGGCTTGTTAACCTTTGAGAACGGCGACAATCGCGTCTTGTTTCTCATGGTAAGGCGCTCGCAGCATCAGGTTAGATGCGCCATCTTCACTTTGTATGACAATCGGTTTGGCGTGGCTGAAACGGCGGAATCCGTGGATGCCGTGGTACGCGCCGATACCGGATGCGCCAACGCCGCCGAACGGGAGTGTGTCGATAGAGACGTGCGTCATCACATCATTGATAACCAATGCGCCTGACGTTGTTCTATCGGCGAAGCGTTGCTGCATGGCTTCATCATTGCTGAACAGATAAGCCGCCAGCGGACGTGGATGCGCATTGATGTAGTTAATCGGTTCTTCTGCCGTTTGATACGTTTTGACGGGCAGTAGCGGGCCGAAAATTTCTTCCTGCATGATCGCCATATCATCACGTACGCCGAACACCAGATGCGGTGCAATTTTGCGGCTTTTTGCATCGTAGGGCGCTTCACCTTCCGGTGCCAGGCTGACGACGGTCGCGCCTTGTTGCTCAGCTTCTTTCAGAATACGAATCAGGCGATCGTAATGCCTATCAGCAATGATAGACGTGTAATCCGGGTTCGCCTGTAGTGTCGGGAAGCTTTTCTGCATAAAGGCTTTTGCGGCATCGCGGAAGGCTTGCTCCTGACCTTCGGGCAGCAACACATAGTCCGGCGACAGGCAGATTTGCCCCGCGTTGAAAGTTTTCACCGTCAGCGTGCGTTCAGCGGCTTCTGTGATATCTGCACTGCTATCAATGACGACCGGTGATTTGCCACCCAGTTCCAGCGTGACCGGCACCAGATTCTCTGCTGCCGCACGCATCACATGTTTCCCCACGGCGGTGCTGCCGGTGAAGACCAAATGATCGAACGGCAGTTCGCTGAATGCCTGACCGATTTCCGCATCGCCCAACACGACGGCCAATTCCAGCGGGTCAAAATAGTGGGCAATCAATTCCGCCAGCAGTTCAGACGTGTGCGGCGTGAGTTCTGACGGTTTCAGAATTGCGGTATTACCCGCGGCAAAAATGTCAGCCAGCGGGCCGAATGACAGATTCACTGGGAAGTTCCACGGGCTGATCACGCCGATCACACCCAGAGGCTGATGTTGAATCCACGCCTGCATGCCGGGAGCGGGTTCATCAACCGGTTCTGGCTGCATCCAGCGTTCAACGTTATCGATGGCGTTCTGTAGCATTTTTAGCGTGATGCCTATGTCGGCAGCAAACGAGTGATACAGGCTGCGATGGCCGAAATCATCACTCATGGCCTGCGCGAGCGCCGCATGGTTTTCACGGAGCAGATTGATGCTGCGCTGTAAGCGATCTTGACGCAGCGCGGCATCGGCGGGGCCAGATGCAATGTGAGCACGCTTCATCGTATTCAGGATGGCTTGTAAATCCTTTTTGGATTGTTGTGTCGACATGTTTTGTCCCCTTTTAGTCGTCGAGTACCAGAGAAAACAGAAAGTTAGCCGGGGTTTCCGGGTCACTCAAGATGGGATAAAGGATACGGCAGGGGTTGATCCGTCCGCCAACAAGATTATTATTAAAGGGGTATAAATAATTTTATATCTCAGGCTCTATAGGTATCTCATGTCACTCCTTCGTCTACGCACGTTTGTGGAAGTCTATCGACAGCACTCAATTAGTGGGGCGGCGCGCGCGCTCAATCTGACCCAGCCTGCGGTGTCGCAGCACATTGCCGGGCTGGAGGTCGCGGTGGGGCGTCGTCTCTTTGAGCGTCAGGCGAACGGCGTGATGCCAACGTCGGCAGCAGATGACTTAGCGGCGGATCTCGGAGATAAACTGGATGAAGCCGAAGCGGCGTTAGCCTCCGCCCGTGCGAGGTCAATGGATGTCGCGGGGACGCTGCATATCATTGGTCATGCGGATTTCATGGCTGAAGTGGTATCAGAACAGCTGTTTCCGCTGCTTGAGGCGGGTGTCCGGGTGCATATGCATACCGGTGACGGCGACTTGATTAAACAGATGCTGCTGGAAGGGCATTGCGATCTGGGCATAACGGCGCATCCCGTGACGGATAAGCGGCTGAAAAGCGATCTGTTAAAGAGTGCGACACTACAGGCCGTGGCGGCGCCCGCGATTGTCGAACGGTTGGTACGGGCAGACGATCTGCCGCAGGCGCTGGCACAGGAGCCGATGCTGGCGTATGACCTGGAACTTCCTCTGATTGATCACTGGTTGAAGAAAAACCGCATACAGGATAAGGGACTGGTGCCCGCCGTGGTGAGCCAGGATCTGCGTGCGCTGCGTCGCGTGCTGACCAGCGGGTTTGGCTGGACGGTGATGCCGATATATTTATGTCAGGATCTGTTGGATTCGGGGGAACTTGTCATTATCCCGCCGCCTGTCGGCACCACACAGCTTGATTACTATCTGGTCTGGGTGCCGGGCGCGCTGCGCCAGCCACGTTTAGCCCATGCGCGACAAACTTTCCTGTGGCGCTTACAGCACGCGGAATAATCTCGCCTCGATAAAAAAAATGCCGTTTTTCAAGACATAATGAGGCGTAGCCTGCTGCCAGCTCCGCCTTTCTTCCTGCTTGTTCCTCACTTCCTATCCTGTGATCGCGATAAACGAACTGCGAGTTTTGTTCAGTTAAAATGGCTTTTTATAAAATCTTTGACGCGGATCGCACCAATCTTCCCTGTGCTGCCAGCGTAGGGGGCGTGATGGCAAAAGCGCAAAGGTTTTCACGATCGCCGAGCGCTAACGTAACAGCGTGACACCCTCATAACTAGAAATGCTCGGGGAAGGATGGCGATGAAAACACGTAAGATCGGTTTGGCTAACTATTTAGCCTACGGTTCAGGGGACTTTCTTGGTGCGGGTACAACCGCGCTGACGGCCGCTTGGTTACTCTATTTTTACACCACGTTCTGCGGCTTAACGCCGATTGAAGCAACCTTTATTTTTGCGATGGCGCGCGTGCTTGATGCTGTCGTCAGCCCGCTGATGGGCTTCCTGACCGATAACTTCGGCTCAACCTGGCTGGGCAAGCGCTTCGGCCGTCGTAAGTTCTTTATTCTGCTCGGTATTCCCTGCGTATTCAGCTACAGCTTCATGTGGGTCGGGGATATGGGCTATTGGTACTATCTGCTGACGTACCTGCTGTTCGATATCGTCTATACGATGGTGCTGGTGCCGTATGAAACGCTGGTGCCGGAAATGACTGACGATTTCAAACAGAAAACCAAGTTCTCCGGCGCACGTATCGCGCTGGCGCAGCTTTCCGCGATTTTAGCTGCTTTCTTGCCGGGCATTCTGCTGGGCTACTTCGGTAAAGACAATGCCGTGTCCTTCTTATATTCGAGTCTGGTGTTCTCGATTATCTGCGCCCTGGTGCTGACGCTAGTCTATTTCTTTACCTGGGAGCGGCCACGCGATCAGATGTCGGAAGCGTCGCTACGGGCGGAAAAAGAGCGCCAGTCCCTGACGCTGAGCCAAAGCCTGAAACGGCTGAACGTTGAACTGGTTTCTACGCTGCGCATTCGTATTTTCCGCCAGCATCTCGGTATGTATCTGGGCGGGTATATCGCGCAGGATGTGTTCAACGCCGTGTTTACCTACTACGTAGTCTTTGTGCTGATGCAAAGCCCGACGATGGCCTCTAACCTGATGGGAACGATGGCGATTCTGCAATTTATTGCGGTGATTGGCATGATTCCGCTGTGTATACGCTTTGGGCCAGCCCCCTCTTATCGTTTTGTTGTGTGCCTGTTTGGCCTGAGTGCGCTCTCCTACGCCGTCCTGTGGTACAGCGGCCTGCATGACACCTTCTCTCTGTTGCTGCTGATCTCTGCGCTGGCGGGTATCGGACGCGGCGGGATCAACTACGTACCGTGGAACACCTACACTTACATCGCCGATGTGGATGAAGTGATCACCGCGCAGCGTCGTGAAGGCATCTTCGCTGGGATTATGACGCTGACTCGTAAAGCCTCTCAGGCCGGTGCGGTGATGCTGGTGGGGATTGTGTTGCAGCTGTCCGGTTTTGTATCCGGGCAGAGCGTACAAGCGCCGAGCGTCAGCCACACGATTCTGATGATTTTAAGCTTCGGCACTGTGTGCGTGCTGGCGCTGGGCTTCCTGGTTTCTCTACGCTTTAAGCTCAACCTGCAAACGCACAGCGTGCTGCGGGAAGAGACGTTGAAAATGCGTGAAGCCGGGCGTCCTGTGCCGGAGAGGATTACGCCGCAGGCGCGGGCGACGGTCGAAATGCTGGCTGGTATGCCGTATGAATCTCTGTGGGGCAACAACAATATTGGCTATCTGAACCGTCATAACGGCGACAAGCCGGTAACGCACGCTACACAGCCGTAACTGTATTGAACTGTTAACTGATAACTCAATTGGATGAATGACTATGACCGTATTCAGTGTAAAACATAGCCCGCTTTTATGTCAGCCGGAACGCTTCATCTCCCGTGAGGATCTGAAGGCGCTGATTTGCCGTATCACCGACAATCTGGTGAATATTGAGGATAAAACCGGTGAGTTCTTGTTACGGCTGGACGATGGTCGGGTGATTGATACCAAAGGCTGGGCAGGGTGGGAGTGGACGCACGGCATCGGGCTGTACGGGATTTATCAGTATTATCAGCAGACGGGTGACGAGCAGATGCGCGCCATCATTGACGACTGGTTTACTGAACGTCTGGCGGAAGGCACACCGACGAAGAACGTGAACACCGTGTGCCCGTTCCTGACGCTGGCTTATCGCTATGAAGAAACGGGCGATGCCCGCTGGCTGCCGTATCTGGAGCGCTGGGCGGAGTGGGTGATGTATGAAATGCCGCGCACGGACAAGCAGGGCTTGCAGCACATTGTTTATAACAACGAAAACCATCAGCAACTGTGGGACGACACGCTGATGATGAGCGTGCTGCCGCTGGCGAAAATCGGCAAATTGTTAAATCGGCCGGAATTTGTAGAAGAAGCGACATATCAGTTCATGCTGCACGTGCAATACCTGATGGATCGTGAAAGCGGCCTGTGGTTCCATGGTTGGACATTTGAAGGGCAGCACAACTACGCCAAAGCGCGCTGGGCGCGTGGTAATAGCTGGCTGACCATTGTCATTCCTGAATTTATCGAACTGTTGGATCTGCCGGAGCACAACGCAACGCGCCGTTTCCTGTTGCAGGTGTTGGAAAGCCAGATTGAAGCATTGGCAAAATATCAGGATGACAGCGGCCTGTGGCACACGCTGATCGACGATCCAAACTCATACCTTGAAAGCTCGGCAACTGCCGGTTTTGCCTACGGTATTTTGAAAGCGGTGCGCAAGCGCTATGTTGATCCAAGCTACGCTGAGGTTGCGGAGAAAGCGATTCGCGGCGTGATTAATCACGTCAATAAGGACGGTGAACTGACGCAGGTGTCATTCGGCACCGCGATGGGTACCGATCTGGATTTCTACCGCAACATAGCGCTGACCTCCATGCCTTACGGTCAGGCGATGGCGATCCTCTGTTTAGCGGAGTACCTGCGGGTTTATTTGTAAGAGGTCATCGTTACTCTTATATGCAAATGCTGCGAATTTTTATGGTTTGGCCGTTATCCGGCGTGAAAATTATGCAGCGGTGCGCTTGACCGCCGAGTGAGCGACAGGACGTCGCGAAAGCCAGTGCCGCGTCGGGAACGCGTCACTGGCGGCTCGAAAAGCGGGCATGGGCACCGATGGAACCGCGCAGCGGTATAATTTAGCCGGAAGCCTGGGTTCGCAGGGCGGCGGCGACTGAGCGCCCTGCGTCGGGCGCGTGTATATGTTACATATGAATGGCGGCAGTATGGCGCACGAAACTCTCTCTTCGCCTGCATAACAAGTGTGATTAAGAGGAGGGATGAGAGGGGGGGATTATTTCCCGCCCGCCAAGTCGATAAAATTCCCAGTGACGTAAGAGGCCTCGTCCGATAACAACCAGCCTATCGCCTGCGCGACTTCCATCGGGTGACCGCCTCGTTTCATGGGCAGCGAATGCTTGACGCGATCGACCCTTGCCGGTTCTCCACCGTCTGCATGCATATCGGTATAAATAAAACCGGGCCGCACGGCGTTAACCCGAATGCCCTGATCGGCGACTTCCAGAGATAAACCAATAGTTAAGGTATCGAGCGCGCCCTTTGAGGCCGCATAGTCGATATACTCGTGTGGTGAACCCAGCCGAGCGGCTGCGGATGACACGTTGACGATAGCTCCACCTTTTCCACCATGCCGAAATGCCATGCGCTTGACCGCTTCCCGAGCACAGAGAAAACTACCCACGGTATTGGTGGCAAAAATATCGTTAAGCCGTGTGGCATCAAGCTGTTCAATAGTGGCCTGAGGTTTGAGTATCGCGGCGTTATTCACTAGGCCTGTCAGACGCCCAAGCATTTTATCGGTTTGCTTAAAGAGTTCGATGACCTGCTCTTCATCGGCGATATCGACCTGAACGGCGATGGCAGTTCCGCCGCTCGCGCGTATCTCTTCGAGGACGCCATTCGCACTATCCTGCTGGGTGCGGTAGCCGATACAAATCTTGTGGCCTTTTCCTGCCAGATAGCGTGCGGTTGCGCGACCGATGCCGCGCGAACCGCCAGTAATTAACGTAATGAATTCCATTCTGCCCCTTAGTTTTTTAGCCCCGCCATACTGTAATTCGCAGGGATCCAGCGATAGCCGTTTGGTTTACCGCTTGAATCATACACGGCTTTGACCTGACCTAAACCGGGAAAGGAAATGTGTGCCGCACCAATCCATTCATTATTCTGCGCCGCCTCTGCCAGAATCTGTAAACGCGCTTCTGCGGCTTCATCCATATTGCGATCGAAATCGATCGTGGTCATCGGACGAGGAAATTGTACCGCTTCGGCATGGATCGTATCGCCCCATAGCGTCAGTTTTTGACCGTCACTTTCGATCTGATAAAGACTATGACCTGGCGTATGCCCCGGTGCTGGTACGGCGGTAATACCCGGAAAAAGCGGCTGCTTGTCGGAGAAGGTTTTCAGCCGTTTGGCGGCAACGACAGGTTGTAATGAATCCTCAGACTGCCCGAATGTGTGTTTTTCGCTATCCCGCACATGGTGGCTGTTAGCCGGGTTGAGCCAGAAATCTACATCCTTCTGATTAACGTAAACGGTGGCGTTAGGGAAAACCAGCTTGCCGTCACGCGAGACGCCGCCAGAATGATCGGCATGAATATGGGTCAGCAAAACGGTATCAATCTTCTCCGGTGGATAGCCAGCGGCGCGCAGGTTGTCGGGTAATTTCCCCCCCTGTTTGCCGAACAGTGGCCCGGCCCCAGTGTCTACCAGTATCAGCCGTTTACCTGTATTAATGAGATACGCGTTAATTGAGGTTTCGACCTGCGGCTGAAGATTCTTTTGCGCCAGCAGGTGCAGCATGTCTTCGTGGGGAATGTGGGTGAGCAGTTTATCTAGTGGGATAGTGACCGTACCGTCAGAAAGGGCCGTAATTTCAAACTGGCCTAGCATCATCCGGTAATAACCCGGCGCCTGCGTTCTCAGTTGAGGCACCGATTCTGCCTCGGCGATAAGGGGCGTTCCCGTCAGCAAAACCACGGGTAATAACGTCTGTTTCAGAAGATTCATTTTCATTATGCATTCCTGGAAGGTGACCCTGCTCGTCAGGGACTGGAATGATTATTCTGCTGACGGTACTATTGTTCAAATTGATTAACTTGATACTGACTATCATGGAAAATGATTTTCGAGGCGTGGATTTAAATCTGCTGGTGACATTTCTGGTGTTGTATCGCGAAAAAAGCGTCTCCGCTGCGGCGGATAAGCTGCATTTGGGGCAGCCCGCCGTAAGTGGTGCGCTGGCGCGTTTGCGTACACTGTTTGACGATCCTCTGTTTATCCGCACGGGGCAGGTGATGCGCCCAACGGCGCGCGCGGATTATCTGGCGACCCAACTGTCACCTACTTTTGAACAGTTGCAGTCGGTTTTGGGCGATCCCGAGAGATTTGATCCGCGGACAGATTCACGAGTGATCACGCTGGGAATGACCGATTGGGTAGAAATATGGCTGATGCCGTTGTTGCTGAAACGGCTCAACGCGACGGCGCCTAATTTGCGCATCAACCTTGTTGCCACCGATCCATTTTTGGATGTGGATCGGTTGGAAAATGACAGCGTCGATCTGGTGATCTCCGTCGCCAGCTCGCAGGCCAATTGGTTGAAGCAGCGCGCGCTGCTATCGTCAGGGTTCCGAGCGCTTTGGCATCCGCAGCAGCTCACGTTGCTGTGTCCTCTTCCTTTGGCTCTATACAGCCAGCAGCGCCATTTACTGGTGACTTACCGTGAACGTGCACGTGGTGTCGTGGACGACATGCTGGAAAAACAGGGAATGACGCGGACGATTCATTACACCACGCCGCATTTCTCCGCTCTGCCGGGAATATTGCAGCAAACGCCGTCAGTCGCTACCGTACCGGAAAAACTGGCGACGCTGTGGTGTCAGCATTACGGCCTGATCGACAGCCCGGTTCCGCTTGATTTACCGAGGTATACGCTCTCGGCGCTCTGGCATGCAAGGCAGGACAGTAATCCGGCGATCAAGTGGTTGTATGAGCAAATTGCGGAGGTGGTGGTGGAGCAGGAGGCGGATTCGCCCCCTGCTTGAGTGACGGCGAGGGGATTACTGTGACAGCCCAGCTATGCTGTAATTCGCCGGAAGCCAGCGGTAACCGTTGGTGGTGCCGTTGCGTTCCAGACGTGTACCTACGTGGCCGATACCGGGGAAGGGCAGGTGAGCACCCGCGACCCAATAACCCTGACTGGCGGCGTCGGCCAGTGCTTTATTACGAGACTCCGTCGCTTGATCCATATTTGAGTCAAAGCTGATGGTGGTGGCTGGTAAGCTCATCTGCACCGCTTCTGCATGAACGATATCTCCCCATACCAGCAACTTTTTCCCCTCGCTTTCAACCATAAACGAGGTGTGTCCCGGCGTATGCCCTGGGCTTGGAATCGCGGTGATTCCGGGCAGAAGTACCGTCTGCGGGGCTGGGAAGGTTTTCAGCTTGTTATCTTTCTTAATGGCATCAAAGATGTTCTGCACGCGTTGGAACGCCGCCTTTCTACCTTCTGGCGCATTCTTCAGATTTTCTGGGCTGAGCCAGAAGTCGGTTTCTGGTTGACTGACATACACGGTGGCATTCGGGTAGTTCAGCTTATTGTCCTGCACCAAACCGCCAAAGTGGTCACCGTGTAGGTGGGTCATCAATACGGTATCGACCTGTTCAGGTTTGTAACCCGCCGCAATCAGATTTGGCAGCACCTTCCCTACCGTAGGATTACTTTGTTTACCGTTGCCGGTATCGATCAAAATCAGGTGTTTCCCGGTATTGACCAAATAGGCGTTGATCGATGTTTCCACCTGTGGTGTTAGCGATTTTTCTGCCAACAGTTCGGTGATTTTTTCTGGCGGGGTGCGCTGCAACAGTTTATCCATGGACATGGTGTTGGTGCCGTCAGACAGGGCGGTGATTTCAAACTGTCCGAGCATCATGCGGTAATAACCTGGCTGCGTTTTAACCTGGGCGATATCCTGTGCCTGCGTAAACGCAGGCACAAATGCACAAGAGGCGAGTAATAAGGCTAATGGTTTCAATAACTTCATTTATTTTTGTCCTTGTTAATAATGAAACATGAAAGCAGGTGAAATCGTAACAACAGATTGATTATTGACGCACTCGTCGAATTACTCAACTGTCCCTTGGCTTGGCGTGCTGCCGACAAATGGGTTGCTGAGCGGCTGCTGCCCTGCAACGCGAATGATTTAGGGTATAATGTGTTTTTTAAGTCAGTGAGACAGTGAAAACATGCAGTACCCGATTAATGAAATGTTCCAGACGTTACAGGGTGAAGGCTATTTTACCGGTGTTCCGGCGGTGTTTGTGCGCCTGCAAGGGTGCCCGGTAGGCTGTAGCTGGTGTGATACCAAACATACCTGGGACAAACTGGCAGAGCGGGAAACCTCATTGGATCAGGTGCTGGTAAAAACAGAAGAAAGCGACGCCTGGGGCGCGGCGAGTGCGGACGATATTCTGGCACTGATGGCGCAGCAAGGTTACACCGCACGCCACATTGTGATCACCGGTGGCGAGCCCTGCATTCATGATTTGGCACCGCTGACGCTACAGCTGGAAAAGCAGGGCTTCAGCTGCCAGATCGAAACCAGCGGCACGCACGACGTGCGCTGTTCGCCCAAAACCTGGGTGACGGTATCGCCAAAGGTGAACATGCGTGGTGGCATGAAGGTGCTCGATCAGGCGCTGCAACGGGCAGATGAAATCAAACACCCGGTGGCGCGTGAACGTGATATCGAAGCGTTGGATGCACTGTTGGCGCGGCTTGATGATGATAAGCCGCGCATCGTAGCGTTACAGCCGATCAGTCAGAAAGACGACGCGACCAAACTGTGCATCGCGACCTGTATTGCCCGCAATTGGCGGCTTTCCATGCAGACGCATAAGTACCTGAATATCGCCTGATATCAGGAGGCGTGAGAAAAGGATCCTCACGCCAGACTACACGCTACTTCCTCGTTACTCGCCTTTATAGACGCAGCCTGCGGTGCAGGTTTCTTTCACCATCACGGCGCTGAGCAGCGGTAGTGTCGGCTTCAGCTGTTGCCAGATCCAGTGTGCCAGCACTTCGCTGGTTGGGTTTTCCAGACCGGGGATCTCATTCAGATAGTGATGATCCAACCGTTCCCATGTCGCCTTGAACGCGGCTTTCAGTTCAGAGAAATCCATCACCCAGCCGGTATACGGATCTACTTCACCGGTAATTTCCAGTCTCACCATGAAAGAGTGCCCATGCAGTCTCCCGCATTTGTGGCCTTCTGGCACGTGAGGCAAATGATGTGCGGCTTCAAACTGAAAATCTTTAAATAGTGTAGTGACCATAGCGATGTTCCCGGTTCCGTTCTGAAAAAGGGGCTTCCAGAACATAGTATGCAAAAAGCCGTCGCATACTACCCGAAAGTGCTTATTCTTCCAACTGCACGATCGCGGCGTGATGCCAGCCGGATGGCAGCGGATCGGGGCGGTGGATCGTCATGTGGCTGGTGGTCAGGTTCAGGACGCCACGGGCAAAGAGTGCAGGCATGCCGTCTGGATAATGCTCGACGCCGAAGGCGCGGCCCGTTACCGGATCGACCCGATATGCATTGTCCAGCCCCATTCCTGTTGGGCGTTCTGGGTTGCAGGGTGGGCGCACATCGTACATGCCCTGTTCCGGTGAATCGCTCTGCCGCTGTTCGAGATGCACCGCGTGGAAGTGGATATCGCGAATGTAGCCTGCGGGTGTGCTGTGCAGGTTAATTGCCCCCTCGCTGATCCCAGCGATCTGAGAAAATTGTACCGCTTCGATCCGACCCGGCTCGATGGCGGGATCGCGATAGCGCACGGAGATAAAGATCGGATCGGCTTTGCCCCAGTGGCACGGATGTGCGGCAACGCACTGGAACGTGATGTTGCTGAATTGCAGGCGTCGGAATGCGCCACCATCACGAGAGATCAGGCCGATTGCGCGGTTGGTATCGTAAATAGCGCAGTTGCTGACGGAGATATCTTCGATATCGGCAAAGGTTTCGGTGCCGATTTTTAGCGCGCAGCTCTTGGAACGCAGCAGACAGTTGCTGATGACAACCTGCTGCACCTTACGTTGCAGATGGGGAGGCTTATGGGTGGTTTTGATGCACAGCGCATCGTCGGCAGCGCTCAATGAACAGTTACTGATTTGCACCTGCTGACAGCTGTCGAGATCCAACGCATCGGTATTCGCCATGCTCAGATCGTTATCAATCGTCAAACGTTCGACGATGATCTGGCGACAGCTGACCAGATGCACGGTCCACATTGGGGCGTGTTCAATCGTAAAATCACACAAACGAACGTGTTCGCAATCCTCGAAGACTACAATACGTGGGCGATGTTGTGCTGGCAGACGGTAGCCTTGATCGTCAGGCTCCGCAGAAAAATACGCATCGGCATTCCCCATGATCTTACCTTGACCGCAGATCGTGATATTGCGCTGTTGATAGGCATAAAGAAACGCACGGTGCGACAGTTCGGCCATGCTGATTGTCGCAGCCTGCGCAAACTGTTCATAATCACCGCTGACGATGAGTTCAGCTCCGGCCTCCAGTTGCAGACAAAAATTGGAAGGCAGCAGTAATCCCCCTAACAGATAACGTCCCGGTTCCACCGTCAGCGTGCCGCCGCCTTGCGCCGCAATCTGATCGATAGCTTGCTGAAAAATGGCGGTATCCGGTGTGACGCCATCAGCGGCGGGGGAGTATGACTGAATAGAGTGTTTCATGATGAGATCCAATTTTGTCCTTCATGATCGCATTGCAGCATGTTTTGGGGTGTTCGGCAGGTCTGCCACGATGAAATCTGCGGAGCTTGGAACTGGCTTCACAGCGCAGGGCATACCGCTTAAGAGAATGTGAAAGGCATAACGAAGAGGGCGACACGGTGCTTCATGCAGTGTGTGTTTCATCACGCTTTTAGGCTGCTTTCTCTCTTTTGCCGGGTACGTGGAGTGATTTTGTTGTTTTTGTGTTTCTTATTTGTGAATTAAATCTCTTTTTGGTGTGGTGCGTCGGTTAATGATGTGAGGCGCCTCCCTACCGCGTCAGATAGGACTCATGCTGCGTGGTTGAAATGCCTGCCAACGCGACGCTGTCATCAACATTTCTTCCATCCGTCCCGCAAATCACGCGTTTTCCCGCCGCGGTGACTGGCGCGATAAAAAAGGTTCTGCCTATCTTGTCAGGGTCGAGAAATGTAGCCATGTACCCTACCTGTTCTCATCTATACGCCACACCAGACACACCACAATAATAATGTCGTTGGGGGAAAAATGAGATTACTTGGACTGATTGTCATCGCCTTCTCTGCGCTCTGTTCGCTCGCGCAGGCTGCTGAACCAGTGGAATTACGCCTCTCCTGGTGGGGAGGAAACAGCCGTCATCAGGCGACGTTGAGCGCGCTGGAAGCTTTTCAGAAACACTATCCGCATATCAGTGTAAAACCTGAATATACCGGTTGGGACGGGCACTTATCTCGTCTGACGACGCAAATTGCCAGCGGTGAGGAGCCGGATGTACTCCAGGTGAACTGGAATTGGCTGCCGATTTTTTCCAAGACTGGCACTGGGTTTTATGACCTGAATAAGCTGACCGATACACTGAAATTGCAGGATTTCCCCGAAGATGCGCTGAAGCCAGCAACCATCGACGGTAAGGTGAACGCGATTTCCACCTCGCTGAATGCGTTGGTGATGTACTACAACACGGAAACCTGGAAGAAAGCCGGGCTGCCGTATCCCACCAGTTGGGATGAGCTGTTCCACGCGGGCAAGGTATTTAAAGAAAAACTGGGTGATAACTATTTCCCAATTGCTTCGCCTGCGCAGGACAGTGGTGAAGGCGTGTTGGAATTGATCAACTATTACATGACGCAGAAATATCAGATCGGCATGATCGATGAGAAGAACAAACGCTTTAACTACAGTGAGGCGCAATGGATCGAGGCATTCCGCTTCTACAAGCGTTTGATCGACGAACATGTAATGCCGTCTTCAAAGTATTACAACGCGTTTGGCAAAGTGGGCATGTATGAAACGCGCCCCTGGATTAACGGCGAATACGGTGGGGCGCATCTGTGGATTTCGGTTGTGAAGAAATACGCCGATCCGTTGGCAGCACCCGGTAAGCTTGAATTAGGACCGTATATCATGACGCCAGGTTCGGAGAATTCAGGGCAGTTCTTCAAGCCGTCGATGCTGTTTGCCATCAGCAAAAACACCAAACACCCGAAAGAAGCGGCGCTATTGTTGAATTTCCTGATGAACGATCCTGAAGGGGCGCTGCTGATGGGGACCGAGCGCGGTATTCCGCTCAGCCGCATTGCCAGACATACGCTGGAAGAAAAGCAGAAGCTGGACACTAACGATCTGTCGGTTGCCGGATTATCGCTGGCGCTGCAAAAACCGATGCAAACGCCCGTTTCCTCTTATCTTGAAGATCCCCAGCTTGCCAGCCTGATCCTGCAAACCATCGAGCAGCTCGATTATAGTAAAAAGAGCGTCGAAGAGTCGGCGAAAAACTTCAGCAATTCTGGGGAGCGCATTCTGAAACGGGTGATTCGCTAGGGCTGTTAGTTATTAAGATAGTTATTGATGGGTAGGGACTGCCGGTGCGTTACGCGAGTTCAGCCAACTGCTGTTGCAGGCTATCGGCTAACGCGCGTGGACGCCCGGCATCAAACATCACATGCAGGCTCACCGGGTAATCCCGGTGTTGCAAACAGAAATCCTCCATCTCATGCCCAATGCCGTATAACGCCTGAATATTGGTTTTGGCGATTTCACGCAGCGTCCAGTTGTTCTCCACCTGTTTGCAGTAGTGCAACGTAAAGAAGGCTTTCTGCGCATGAACAAACGCGCGGCAATACAGGGTTAGACCACGCCATTCCTGTTGCCAGCGCTGCCTGAGCGCTTCCGGCATTGTGTGTTCACGGGAGAATTGCAGTGCGGCCTGTTGGCACTGTTCCGCCAACTGCCATGCGGCATCTTTCTCTTTAGCGATGTGATAGAGGTTCTGTGATGCCAGCTCTGCATGCTGCGGGTCGAAGGTAATATCCTGACCGGAACCCGGTAACCAGTGGTTACGGTTGAGCTGACCGTACAGACTCCAGATTGCCTGACCAAAGCTGGTTGGCAGCAGGCTGTGTCGATGAAAAACGTGGTGACGCGTATAGAGCGACAGAGAAATGGCCTGATGCGCCTGATCAAGCAAGGCCTGCATCGTGTGCAATACGCTATCGTCCGGCTGCCACTGATAGCGTGCCATTAACCACTGTGCAAACAGCGTACTTTCGTTTGTCGATGCAGTCTGGTTCGTGAGTAACCGGGAACAGGCGAACAGTGTGAATTCGCTTAGCGTGCCGATCACGCTGTGGTTATCTACGCCTTCCCAGCTGATACGGCACAGCGCGCTGACAATCGCGGGGTTTTTCTCTCGACACCACAGCAACCGCCCTTGTACCTCGGTGTAGCGCAGGAAGGGCAGATTGCCCCAGCCGACCTCTTCGCCAGCCAGATCCAGCTCGACCCAGACTTCACGCCCGTTAATATCCAGCAGTGCCGGATTATTGGGAAATTCAGGCCAGAAGCGTTCGGGCGTGACTTTGATGGCGACGGAGACGGATTCCGGTAGCGTGCGAATAGCGTTCAGAACATTACCGATATCCTGGTGGCTGGCGGGAAACGCGCGCAACACCAGATGGCGCTGGTGATAATGCATCACGCGGGCGACGGCGGAGAATAACCGGTGATAGATCTGCTCGCTGGCGGCGTTGGTCGGCCAGTGCGTGGTAACGGGAACGACGCCGTTGATCTCATCGCCGGAAGGGGCAGAAAAGCGCAGCAGACTGTCGCTGTTGGATATCGCCAGCAGCAGGCCACTCAGCCGTGGGATTTGCTGCATCAGTAGCTCGACTTTGGCGGCAAGATAGTCGCACCAAAAATCGGTATCCATGCGGAGACTCTGTTTGTCGTCGAGTAATTCTGGGTGATGAAGCAGTAGATCCGTGGGAAACGACAGCTCTTTACATTGCAGATACAGCGTCAGACCCTGTTCACGGCAGTGCGCTGCAACCTGATTCAGATAAACGCAGCGGGAACGCTGCTGGCTGCTGATGCGATCGTCAAAGCGCGCGTTGTTGTAGGCTTCTGGAGTTACCAGTTTATCCAGTAAATCTGCCGCACCCAGAACCAGCGTATTGAAGCCGTGTTCACGGGCGTAATCGACGACCGAAATGACCTGTTGCCAGTGCCAAATATCCTGCGTATTGAGTTCCAGTGCGCGTCGTTGCCACATCATTCTTCTCCCGTTGCTACTGGCGTGAGTATCGCATTGATGTGCTATCGCAAAGGATAAATTCCTGGGGTGAACGCCAGAAATGTGAGCCTGTTCGCTAATGTCGATCGTCTAAGGCACTGTTGGTGGGGAATTTACCGTGGGAATGACTTTTGCTGACTGCTTATGACGCGCTAACCTGTGGAGAACGGGGCGGTAGACGTTGCGATGCCAGCTAAAAACCTTCCAGCAGCCTTAATTGGCTGAACGTTAATGGGCGATAGAAAATGTATCCTTGAATACCAATCGGATGGTATTTATTTAACCGATTCAAATCGGTGGCTTTTTCAACGCCTTCACAGATAATATTTACGCCAAGAGGGATAAGTTTATTCAATAAGACTTTTAGTTTTTGTGATTTTGTCTCTTCTTTACCTATACCATCTATAATGGAACGATCGATTTTTATTGTATCAAAGTTAAACAAACTTAAGCTGTCTATCTGTAGGTTTCCTGCACCAAAATCATCTAATGAAATCATAAAACCATATTTCTTTGCTTGGTTTAAAAACGGAATTCCATCAATTAACTGTTGTCGGGTCGTTTTTTCACTGATCTCTATTTCTATATTTTGTGGACTGACCTTATGTATTACGCATTTTTGATACAATCTTTCCAAATAGGGCATATTATTAAAAAGTAAGTGTGACAAATTGAATGATATTGTCATGCTACTTTTATTTTTTATTACCTGACAGACAACATCAAACATAAAATCTGTCACTTCATCGATGGCTCGACATTTCTCAATTTGATCTATTGTCTGCTGGGTCGATGCCAACACGCCTTCTGAGTTATAAAACCTGGCAAGGGCTTCATAGCGAAATATTTTATTTTGAGGGAGATGGATAATAGGCTGAAACTCTGCTGTCAGCCTAAAAATTTTCCCATCGATATTCAATGTTGTTGTATTCATTTTACTGATTACTCACCCTCTCCATAGAAATAGCAATTCCATAACATTGCTCGTCTGGATTCTACACAGTAATTTGGAATGTTTGGAAATTGTTTTAAATGATCAATAATTCTCATTTGATAGTCATTGGCTATTGATTAAAAAATAACGATCGTTTAAATCTATGTATGTATTGGTTTTTTGTATCTTAAATTGATATTTTTGTGGTTTTTAATGTTTGTTATTTTTGTTTTTTTAGATTTAATCTTCTTTTTGTTTAAATTTAAGTCTATTTTGTGAGGGTGTGTGGTCGTTGTGCCTTCTAGGCATCCTTGTTAGGATGATAAACAACGATGAGATCGTCGTTTCGTAATGATATTGGGATGAGAAAAAATAAGAAATTGAGCCTGCTTGACGTTTACCCAGTAAAGGTCGGCATTTTTCTAAATCATTAAATCCCACGAAAGAATTTGTTTTTATTAAAAAGAGAGAAGTCCTTTTTGGGATTTTTGATATATCACCATCGCATTAATAGGTGGATCTTATAGTGGAAAAATTTTCTCCCCCTCCCGCTAAAGTGATTAGCACATTGCTGCAACATACCTATGTTATGTCTATCTATGCTAAAGATATGCTATATGCATTGAAGGCAGACGTTGCGGAACTGAATCTGGATAAAAGCCGAATCGTGTTGGATGTGGAATATTCTGGCTCGGATATCGACAGATATCTTGCAGATGGTGGTTTGAATTTTGATCTGGAAGCACTCAAAGGTACGGAGAGCATCGAACGCGAAACCTACAGTCTTTGTAATATTCCCACACAATTATTCAAGATGGACAGTATGTTTTATCGGCTGGAGTGCCGTTTGCCTGAGTCTGTTTTCGTCATGGAAAACAGAGGTGCGATTCGTATTCCTTTTATTCTTGGCATGCAGGCCCGTGCTCGTATTGAAGTGTATATGCATACACTTAACGTACCCGGAACGCTGCGTAATTTATCAACCGGTGGATGTCTGGTCGAAATCGATCTGGTTGAGAGTATTGCGATTGAAGTCGGTCAAGATATTCCCGGAATCACGCTTGAATTCCCTAACGGAGAAAGTTTTTATGCCGAGGGGAAAATTCGCCATATACGGCCATTTGGGAATAATGGCTATGCCGCCGTTGGTATTCAATTTATCAATTTGTCTTCATCCCAGTCGGAAGCCTTGCTTCATTACACGAATGAGTCGGAAAGAGAAGCGGCATATCGAACTGGCGTTACTGGCAGCATGGTGTATTCGTCCCCGCTATTCATTCCGGGCACCAAGGAGAAAAGTCTATTGCTGCGAGAAAGTCAGGAGCGAGAGAAGCGTACTCGCCAGACGCCGATGGAACGAGGAGTGATGGAGGTTGCTCACCGGCTTCAGATTGGGCTGATGTACATGAAAACTCGCAATCAATTGCCTATTGATATCTTTTACGACTGCGTCGACACCCTGCTCTATATGGTCAAAAAAGAGAGAAAAGCCTTTCTGTATGCGCTGTCTTTCCTGCGCGATGAAGCAGATTGGGTCAGGCATGCTGTTCAGGTCGCGGGGAAGCTGGCCGACATGCTGTTAATTTCCGATCCGCATAATCCTCAGGTGCGTGAGGCGGTGTTAGGCGCATTACTCCATACGATGGGCAAGCCGCTACTGGTAAACGCCCGTCTTCCGTCGCTGAAAGTGAATATGAACCCGGCGCAGAAAGCGATCCTTAGCGGCCATGTCGGCGTGCTATGCGCGAAATTACGTGAGCTAGGCTGGGTAATAACTCCCACGTGTCGCGATGTGATTGAGAATGCTAACGAGCGTTTGGACGGCAGCGGCTATCCGCACGGCAAACAGGTGGATCAACTATCGGAGTTAGTCCGATTAGTCTCTGTGATTAAGGCGATTAATAAGCTAAGGCATACGCGCAATGGCATTTCTCCCCGTACGCCATTGGCTGCTTACCGTAAAATCTATGAGGCGAACGGTGCCTATGATAAGGCTATTCTGGTCAGGTACGTGCAAATTTACGGCCTTTACCCAATAGGGAGTCTGGCGAAATACTCGGGAGGCTTTCTTGGGTGGGTGATGGATATTGATAAAAAGGGTAAGCCTATCGTAGTGCATCTCATCAAGAACCTCCGCTTTCCTGATACCAATATCAGCAGTGTCGTTTCTAATGGCGACTTATTGCAGGTCGGGAAGCTCGAAAATATCGTTCATCCTGACGATTTCGGCATGAAAGTCCTAAAAATTTAGCCCACATCCTGTTTGTATGGGGCTGCGCGGCAGCCCCTCTTTCCTCATGATTTCCTGCCCATATCGCCATGAAACGCGCACCCCATCAGCTATAACACTTTAAGCAGTAAGGACTATCAGAAAAACCATTTAGTCATTTTGGTTATTTAATATTTCCATCATTTCTTTAATTGTTAAGATGCAGATCGTTACCCTTATCCTCCATCCATCTTTTTATTGCATGTTTTTGTATTAGCGCCGTTGGCTAACTGCACAGGCACAAGGAAACAGAAATCACAATGACTACTCCGGTTTCCCCCACTTCGTTGCTTCCGCTGAGCGCGGAGCAATTAACGCGTTTACAGGCGGCAACCGGTGATTTTTCATCGACGCAGCTGGCCTGGCTATCCGGCTATTTCTGGGGGCTGGTACAACAGCCTGGAAACGTGCAGCCTGGTGCAACGATCGCCGCGGCCACTGCTTCTGCAGTAACGGTGCCAGTACAAACCATCACGCTGATCTCTGCCTCGCAGACTGGCAACGCGCGTCGGGTCGCGGAACAATTACGTGACGACCTGCTGGCGGCCAAGCTGTCCGTGAATTTGGTCAATGCGGGTGATTATAAGTTCAAGCAAATCGGGCAGGAAAAGCTGCTGCTGATCGTGGCGTCCACACAGGGTGAAGGGGAGCCGCCGGAAGAGGCGGTCGCGCTGCATAAGTTCCTGCTTTCCAAAAAAGCGCCGGAACTGAAAGACACTGCGTTTGCCGTGTTTGGTTTGGGTGATACTTCTTATGAATTCTTCAGCAAGGCGGGTAAGGATTTCGATGGCCGTCTGGCGGAGTTAGGCGCGGAACGCTTGTTGGATCGTGTCGATGCTGATGTGGATTATAAGGCGCTTGCCGAACAATGGCGGCGTCAGTTGGTTGATATTTTGCTAGCGCGAGTGCCGGTTCAGGGCAATGCGGTGGCTCAGCTTGCTGCTCAGGGCGCACTGGATGAAATTACCAGCAGCCCGTACGGCAAATCCTCGCCGCTGCAGGCCACGTTTGCGGTGAATCAGAAAGTAACCGGACGTGGTTCAGAAAAAGACGTGCGCCATATCGAGATCGATCTGGGGGATTCCGGCTTACGTTATCAGCCGGGTGATGCGCTGGGTGTCTGGTTTGATAACGATCCTGCTCTGGTGCAGGAGTTGCTGGAACTGCTGTGGCTGAAAGGCGATGAATCCGTCAGCGTTGACGGCAATACGCTGCCACTGTCGCAGGCGCTGAAAAGCCACTTTGAGCTGACGCAAAATACCGCGCCGATCGTCGAGAAATATGCGGCGCTGTCGCGCAATGAGACTCTATTGTCGCTGCTGGCCGATAAGCCTGCGCTTCAGCAGTTTGCGCAGCGGACACCGCTGGTTGATATGGTGCGACAAGCGCCAGCAGAACTGACGGCGGAACAGCTGCTTGGCCTGCTGCGTCCGCTGACGCCGCGTCTTTATTCTATCGCTTCCTCGCAGGCGGAAGCCGAAAGCGAAGTGCATATCACCGTTGGCGTGGTGCGCTACGAATGTGAAGGCCGCGAGCGTGCAGGCGGTGCTTCCAGCTATCTGGCTGACAGGCTGAGTGAAGACGATGAAATCCGCGTCTTTATCGAGCATAACGATAACTTCCGCCTACCTGCTAATTCGGAAACTCCGGTCATTATGATTGGGCCCGGAACCGGGATTGCGCCATTCCGCGCCTTTATGCAACAGCGCGATGCCGATGGGGCAGAAGGGAAAAACTGGCTATTCTTTGGTAACCCACACTTTACGGAAGACTTTCTGTATCAGGTTGAATGGCAGCGCTATGTGAAAGAAGGGCTGTTGACGCACATCGATCTCGCGTGGTCGCGCGATCAAGCACACAAAATCTATGTACAGGACAAACTGCGGGAGAAAGGTGCGGAAGTTTGGCGCTGGATCCAGGACGGTGCGCACTTGTACGTGTGTGGCGATGCTAACCGTATGGCGAAAGACGTCGAAAAGGCACTGCTGGATGTGATAGTTGAGCATGGTGGCATGGACAGTGAACAAGCCGATGAGTTTTTAAGCGATCTGCGCCTTGAGCGCCGTTATCAGCGAGATGTGTACTAATGAGCGAAAAATACGTTTTCAGTGAAAAACACCCTGGCCCCTTGGTGGTAGAAGGGAAACTCACTGATGCAGAGCGCATGAAAACAGAAAGTAACTTTCTGCGCGGCACAATTGCTGAAGACCTGAACGATGGTCTGACTGGCGGCTTTAAGGGCGATAACTTTTTGCTGATCCGTTTCCACGGCATGTATCAGCAGGATGACCGCGATATTCGCGCCGAGCGTGCTGAGCAGAAGCTGGAACCGCGCCATGCGATGTTGCTGCGCTGCCGTTTGCCCGGTGGCGTGATGACGCCGGAGCAGTGGTTACGGATCGACAAGTTTGCGGGCGAAAACACGATTTATGGCAGTATTCGCATCACCAACCGTCAGACATTCCAGTATCACGGTATTCTCAAATCGAACGTGAAACCGGTACACCAGATGCTGAATAGCATTGGTTTGGATGCGCTGGCGACGGCGAACGACATGAACCGTAACGTGCTGTGTACGTCTAACCCAATAGAGTCCGAACTGCATCAGCAGGCGTATGAGTGGGCGAAGACGATCTCTGAGCATCTGCTGCCGCGCACGCGTGCTTATGCCGAGATCTGGATGGATCAGGAAAAAGTGGCGACGACGGATGAAGAGCCGATTCTGGGTTCAACGTATCTGCCACGTAAGTTCAAAACCACCGTTGTGGTTCCGCCGCAGAATGATGTAGATCTGCATGCGAACGATCTCAATTTTATTGCGATCGCCGATAATGGCCGTCTGGTCGGCTTTAACGTGCTGGTGGGCGGTGGGCTTTCTATTGCGCACGGTGACAAAGAAACCTACCCACGTACTGCCAGTGAGCTGGGCTATATTTCCATTGAGCATACGCTGGCCATTGCCGAAGCGGTAGTGACCACGCAGCGCGATTGGGGCAACCGTACCAACCGTAAAAATGCCAAAACCAAATACACGCTAGAGCGTGTGGGTGTAGACAACTTCAAGCAGGAAGTGGAAGCGCGTTCCGGTGTGAAATTTGAAGCGGTGCGTCCGTATGAATTCACCGAACGTGGCGATCGCATCGGCTGGGTAAAAGGCATCGACAATAAATGGCACCTGACGCTGTTTATCGAAAACGGCCGTATTCTGGATTATCCGGGTCGTCCGCTGAAAACCGGTCTGGCGGAAATCGCCAAGATCCATAAAGGGGATTTCCGCTTAACGGCGAATCAGAATTTGATCGTGGCGGGTGTTCCTGCACGTAGCAAAGCGAAGATCGATGCGCTGGCGCGTGAACATGGTCTGATTGATGACAGCGTTAGCGAGCAGCGCAAAAACTCGATGGCCTGCGTATCGTTCCCGACCTGTCCGCTGGCGATGGCAGAAGCCGAGCGTTTCCTGCCGGAATTTGTCACGAAAGTGGAAGGCATTATGCAGCAGCACGGCGTGGGCGATGAGCACATCGTTCTACGCGTTACGGGCTGCCCGAATGGCTGTGGCCGTGCGATGCTGGCGGAAATCGGTCTGGTGGGCAAAGCGATGGGACGCTATAACGTGCACCTTGGCGGGAATCGCGAGGGAACACGTATTCCTCGTATGTATCGCGAAAACATTAATGAAACCGAGATCCTTGCCGAAATCGACAGGCTTGTCGGGCTGTGGGCGCAAGATCGTCAGCAGAATGAAGGCTTCGGCGATTTCGTTATTCGTACCAACATCATTAAACCGGTGCTGGATCCCGCTCGCGATTTTTATGACTGACAGGAGATCCTGATGGCCGAATTTAACCTCGAGGCGCTCAACGCGTTACCGAAAGAGGAACAGGTGGCTGCGCTGGCTGCGGTGAATGGTCAGCTTGAACAGCTGTCTGCGCAGGAAAGAGTGAGCTGGGCGCTGGAGAATCTGCCGGGCGACTTTGTTTTGTCGTCCAGTTTCGGCATTCAGGCTGCGATATCGCTGCATCTGGTGACGCAACAGCGGCCAGATATTCCGGTCATCCTTACGGATACCGGCTATCTGTTTCCTGAAACCTATCAGTTTATTGATGCACTGACGGAACAACTGAAGCTGAATCTGCACGTGTATCGCGCCGCAGAGTCTCCAGCTTGGCAAGAAGCGCGCTACGGCAAGCTGTGGGAGCAGGGTGTGGAAGGCATTGAGCGCTACAACCTGCTGAATAAAGTCGAACCGATGAACCGGGCGTTGAGCGAGCTAAGTGCGGGAACCTGGTTTGCTGGCCTGCGCCGTGAGCAGTCCGGCAGTCGGGGCGAATTGCCCGTGTTGGCGATTCAGCGCGGCGTCTTTAAATTCCTGCCGATTATCGATTGGGATAACCGGACGGTGTATCAATATCTAAAAGAAAACGGCCTGAGCTACCATCCGCTGTGGGATCAGGGCTATTTGTCCGTCGGCGATACGCATACCACCCGCAAATGGGAACCGGGCATGAGCGAAGAAGAAACCCGCTTCTTCGGCTTAAAGCGCGAGTGCGGGTTGCACGAAGGGTAAAAGAGAAAACCATAATACACAAAGTGTGTTGAGCGATGATAATGGGTAGATCGTAAAGACGCTGCAAGTACCTCCCTGTAAGCTCGAGCCGCGCGGATATGAATCTCATCCATGAGATTCGCCCTTTCAGGGCCGTCGCAAGCGACGTTCAAAAGCGTTCCTGACGCTTTTGTCCTTGGCGCGGACGCTTTACTCTTCTATCCCATTATCACCGTTCTCGTCCCGTAAATAGGCTTGCCATCACTCTGAATTAGGGAGTTGTCTTGCCTTTTATCACCGTCATTTTTACCGCAGTCATCGCCCCAATCGCATTTGTAAACGTGTTGTTATTCCATTACGGAACTTGTCATTCCAATTCGGCATTTCATAAGTGTTCTGTCCTCACCGTATAGTCGCGTTATCTCTTTTTTTGCTTAGTTAAGGCGACTGTGAACTATCTCCCTATATTTGCCGATCTTCGTCAGCGTCCGGTACTGGTTGTCGGCGGCGGCGAGGTTGCTACGCGCAAAATCGATCTACTGCAACGCGCGGGTGCGGAGGTAAAAATTGTCGCGCAGGCGCTGGCCGAACCGTTGGCGGCACAGCATCAGGACGGAAAGATTGAATGGCTGGCGCAGGTTTTTACGCCTGATTTGCTATCCGGCGTATTTCTGGTGATTGCCGCCACGGATGATGCTGAGCTGAATGCCGCGGTATTTGAGGCGGCGAATCAGCGGCATTTGCTGGTGAACGTGGTGGACGATCAGCCGAAGTGCTCGTTTATTTTCCCCTCGATTGTCGATCGCTCTCCGCTGGTGGTGGCCATTTCCTCGGGTGGACAGGCACCGGTACTGGCGCGGTTGCTGCGTGAAAAGCTGGAATCATTACTGCCCGCCAGTTTGGGCACGATGGCAGATATCGCCGGAAGCTGGCGTGACAGAATTAAAACCCGACTGCATTCGATGCCGGCACGCCGTCGCTTTTGGGAGCGGCTGTTTGTCGGACGCTTTGCGTCGCTGGTGTCCGCGGGGCAACTGGCGCAGGCCGAAGACGAATTGCAACAGCAACTGGTACATCAGCAAGCAGAACAGCAGCAGCCAGCGGCGGCACGTGGTGAAGTCGCACTGGTTGGCGCAGGCCCCGGCGATGCCGGACTGCTGACGCTGCGTGGATTACAGGTGATGCAGCAGGCGGACGTGGTGCTGTATGACCATCTGGTCAGCCCCGACGTGTTGGATCTGGTGCGCCGCGATGCTGAACGCATCTGCGTCGGAAAGCGTGCCAGTGCGCATTCGCTGCCACAGGATGAGATTAATCAGCTATTGGTGACGTTGGCGCAGGAAGGCAAACGGGTAGTACGCCTGAAAGGCGGCGATCCCTTCGTTTTTGGCCGCGGTGGAGAAGAATTGCAGGCGGTGGCGCAGGCTGGCATCACGTTTCAGGTGGTGCCCGGTGTGACGGCGGCAGCTGGCGTCACCGCGTATGCGGGGATCCCGTTAACGCATCGTGATTACGCACAGAGCGTGCTTTTTATTACCGGACACTGTCGCCCAGATGGCGATTCGCTGGACTGGTCGACGCTGGCGCGTGGCCGTCAGACGCTGGCGATTTACATGGGTACGATGAAGGCCGCCGAGATTTCGCAGCAGCTGATCGCGCATGGCCGTTCATCGCAGACACCCGTTGCCGTGATCAGTCGCGGCACCCGACACGATCAGCAAGTGCAAATTGGCACGCTGCAACAGTTAGAACATTTGGCACGGCAAGCGCCGACACCGGCGCTGCTGGTGATTGGCGAGGTGGTGGATTTGCACCATCAGATTGCCTGGTTTGGTCAGACAACGCCGACGGTGCCGCAAGACAGCCGCCCAGCGGTAGTAAACTTGGCTTAAGGAAAGGGTATGGACGAGAAACGACTCACGCATTTACGGCAGCTTGAAGCCGAAAGCATTCACATCATCCGCGAAGTAGCGGCCGAGTTCAGTAATCCGGTGATGATGTACTCCATCGGCAAAGACTCTTCGGTGATGCTGCATCTGGCGCGCAAGGCGTTCTATCCGGGATCGCTGCCTTTCCCGCTGCTGCACGTTGATACCGGTTGGAAATTTCGTGAAATGTACGAATTTCGTGACCGGACGGCGAAGGCCTATGGCTGTGAACTGCTGGTGCACCGCAACCCGCAGGGTGAAGCGCTGGGAATTAACCCCTTTGTGCACGGCAGCGCCAAGCACACCGACATCATGAAAACCGAAGGGCTGAAGCAGGCACTGGATAAATACGGTTTTGATGCCGCGTTTGGCGGGGCGCGCCGCGATGAAGAGAAATCGCGTGCCAAAGAGCGTATTTACTCCTTCCGCGATCGTTTCCACCGTTGGGATCCGAAGAATCAGCGCCCGGAGCTGTGGCATAACTATAACGGCCAGATTAACAAAGGCGAGAGCATCCGCGTTTTCCCGCTCTCCAACTGGACCGAGCTGGATATCTGGCAATACATCTATCTGGAAAACATCGATATTGTTCCACTGTATCTGGCCGCACCGCGTCCGGTAGTGGAACGCGATGGCATGCTGATGATGGTGGATGACGATCGCATCGATCTGCAACCCGGTGAAGTGATCGAACAGCGTATGGTGCGCTTCCGCACGCTGGGCTGCTGGCCGCTGACCGGCGCGGTGGCATCAGAGGCGCAAACGCTGCCGGAAATCATCGAAGAGATGCTGGTTTCCACCACCAGTGAGCGTCAGGGAAGGGTAATTGACCGCGATCAGGCCGGTTCAATGGAGCTGAAAAAGCGTCAAGGGTATTTCTGAGGAATCGTCGAATGAGCCAAACTTCGTTAAAAGACACAGCGGCAGACAATGCGGCTGAGAAAGATGCCGTCATCATCAACAATGCGATTGCACAGCAGATCGCTGAGCAGGGCGGTGTGGAAGCGTATTTACACGCGCAGCAGGATAAAACGCTGTTGCGTTTCCTGACCTGCGGTAGCGTCGACGATGGAAAAAGTACGCTGATTGGTCGTTTGCTGCACGATACGCGCCAAATTTATGAAGATCAGCTCAGTACGCTGCACAATGACAGCAAGCGCCTGGGCACGCAGGGCGAAAAACTGGATCTGGCGCTGCTGGTTGATGGGCTTCAGGCTGAACGTGAGCAGGGCATCACGATTGACGTGGCCTACCGCTACTTCTCGACGGAAAAACGCAAATTCATCATCGCCGATACGCCGGGACACGAGCAGTACACCCGCAACATGGCGACCGGCGCATCAACCTGCGAACTGGCGATCCTGCTGATTGACGCTCGCAAAGGCGTATTGGATCAAACCCGTCGTCACAGCTTTATTGCGACCCTGCTGGGGATTCGCGATCTGGTGGTGGCGGTGAACAAAATGGACTTAGTGGATTATCAGCAAACGGTGTTTGAGCAGTTTAAGCAGGATTATCTGGATTTTGCTCAGCAACTGCCCGCCGACCTGAATATCACCTTTGTGCCGATTTCCGCGCTGGATGGCGACAATGTCGCAACGCCGAGTACGACGATGGGCTGGTATACCGGACCGACGCTGCTGGACGTGCTGGAAACCGTCAATGTGGCACAGCGTACGCTGGAGCAGCCGATGCGCTTCCCGGTGCAGTATGTGAATCGCCCGAATCTGGATTTCCGCGGCTACGCGGGAACGCTCGCCTCCGGCATCATCCGCGTTGGGCAACGGGTTAAAGTGTTGCCATCCGGTGTAGAATCCACCGTCAGCCGTATTGTGACCTTTGACGGGGATTTACCGCAGGCGCAGGCGGGTGAAGCGATTACGCTGGTGCTGGCGGATGAGGTAGATATCAGCCGTGGTGACCTGCTGATCGACAGCAGCGAATCGCTGAAAGCGGTGCAACATGCGCTGGTGGATGTCGTCTGGATGGCGGAGCAGCCGCTGGTGCCGGGACAGAGTTATGACATCAAGATTGGCGGTAAGAAAACGCGCGCTCGGGTCGAGAATATTCAGTATCAGGTTGAGATCAATACGCTGACGCAGCGCGTCGCGGAGAACCTGCCGCTGAATGGTATCGGTTCGGTTGAGCTGATTTTTGATGAGCCGCTGGTGCTGGACAATTACCAGCATAATTCGGTGACGGGCGGGATGATCTTTATCGATCGTCTGAGCAACGTCACGGTCGGTGCGGGTCTGGTGCGGGAACCTATCGAACAGGTGTATCAAGAGCCCGGCGCATATGGCGCGTTTGAGCTAGAACTGAATGCACTGGTGCGTCGGCACTTCCCGCATTGGGGTGCGCGCGATCTGCTGGGAGGCAAATAACGTGTCTTTACGCCACTCGCCAACTGACGATAACGTCGTCTGGCATGCGCACAATGTTACCCGTGAGTCTCGCGAGAAACTGCATGGTCATCAGGGCGTCGTTATCTGGTTTACCGGGCTGTCTGGCTCCGGTAAATCCACGCTGGCGGGAGCGCTGGAGCAAGCGCTGCACCAGCGTGGCGTTAGTACCTACCTGCTGGATGGCGACAACGTCCGGCACGGACTGTGCCGTGACCTTGGCTTCACCGACGACGATCGGCGCGAGAACATCCGCCGCGTGGGTGAAGTCGCCAAACTGATGGTCGATGCTGGTCTGGTGGTTCTGACGGCGTTTATCTCGCCGCATCGCGCCGAGCGTAAAATGGTGCAGGATTTACTGGGCGAAGGGCAGTTCATCGAGGTCTTCGTGGATACACCGTTAGCCACCTGTGAAGCGCGCGACCCTAAAGGGTTGTACAAAAAAGCCCGTGCGGGGGAACTGCGTAATTTCACGGGAATCGACTCGGTGTATGAAGCGCCGGAAGCACCGGATAGTCATCTGGATGGCGAACAATTCGTAACAAATTTGACCGACCAATTGTTAGATCTGCTTGGCAAGCGAGCTATTATCAAGCTCTGATGTCCCCGCTTTTTTCACCGCGCTGTTGGGTGATGCAGGGGAAGAATGGGAAAGATTATGCAAAATGCCACGCAGTTAACGATTAGCAAGACTCGGCCAGCGCAAGAAGAGGATGACGGCGTTTCCTACCTGTTTATGGGCGCGGTAACGGGGTTCTCCTTCTATTGGTTGGCCTTTAGCATCCCCTTTCTGGTATACGGCTCTAATACCACGTTTTTCTTCATGCTTTACACCTGGCCGTTCTTTCTGGCGCTGATGCCGTTTTCGGTGCTGGTTGGTGTCGGGTTTAGCTTTCTGCTGAGAGGCTATCTTTTTTATACGCTTTTTGCGACGGGACTGACGGTGGTCTGTCTGTTCTGGCTGGTCTTTTCTTTTCTGACCGGGTGGTAAAAGAAAGGTGGTAAGGGAGAAGGCTGCCAGCGTGGACGCTGACAGCCTGTTATTTTACAGCATTCAACATATTTACAAGATCTTGCTCAAGAAAGCCTGCGTGCGCGGGTTACTCGGATGAGAGAAGATCGCCTCTGGCGTTCCCTGTTCCTGAATAATACCCTGATCGATAAAGATCACTCTATCAGCCACTTCTCTGGCAAATGCCATTTCATGGGTCACGATGACCATCGTCATGCCTTCGTTCGCCAGCGTTTTCATGACGGCCAGTACTTCGCCAACCAGTTCTGGATCTAGCGCAGATGTGGGTTCATCAAACAGCATGATCGCCGGTTCCATCGCTAACGCGCGGGCAATGGCAACACGCTGTTGCTGACCACCGGACAGGCTGTTCGGCCAGGCATCGATTTTATCCAGCAACCCGACCTTACTGAGCAACGCTTTCGCGCGTTCAACGGCCTGTGCGCGGGGTAATTTCTTTACCCCCATCGGTGCCATAATCACATTTTCCAACACCGTCATGTGTGGGAACAGATTAAAGCGCTGAAATACCATACCGACGCTTTCACGCATACGATTGATATCGGTTTTCTGATCGTGAATGGCAAAACCGTTGACCGTAATCTCGCCCGCAGACAGCGTCTCCAGTGCATTGATACAGCGCAGAAAGGTACTTTTTCCTGAGCCAGATGGGCCAATCAGACAGAGTACTTCCTGAGGTGCGATATCACAGGAAATACCACGCAGAACATGGGTATCGCCAAACTGTTTTTGCAGGTTATTAACGTGAATCACTTTTGCCAAACCTCATTTCCATGTGCCGCACCAGCAGCGAGAGCAGGAAAGTAATAACCCAATAGACGATAGAGATCGCCAGGTAGGGTTCCCAGTAGGTGGCGTAAGCCCCTGATACCGTGCGCGCGGCATAGGCGAGATCCGCCAAACCGATTGCCGAAGCCAGCGAGGAATCTTTCACAATGGCGATGGCGTTGTTGCCCAGCGGCGGCAGCATACGGCGAAAAGCCTGCGGCAGGATCACTTTCCGCATGGTACGGCCATAGCTCATGCCGAGAGAGCGTGAAGCCTCCATCTGACCGCGATCGATAGATTGAATACCAGCGCGGAATATCTCGGAGACATAGGCTCCCGCATTCAGCGTAATCGCCACGACGCAAGAGAGGAATGCGCCATAATCTGAGCGTAAGGTACGGGCAAAATCGACCGACATAATATTGCTGGTCACCAGCAGCCCGTCGCGCGGGTTGATGAACAGCGGCACCAGAGCGAAGTGCACCACCATGATTTGCACAAACAGCGGTGTACCCCGAAAGGCGCTGATATAGATCCGCACTGGCCATTGAACGCCGTAGTGCAATATATATTTCCACGGCCCGTGCGGCGCCTGTGCTAAGCGGCCTAATCCGAGCGTTAATCCCCAGCAGGTGCCAAGAATGACACAAATAATGGTGCATTTGATGGTCATCCAGGTGCCTTCCATAAATAGCGGGGCATACTCCTGAATGATCTCCCAACGAAATCCCGTCAAGATCGTTTCCTTTTTTGAATAGGCTAACGTAATGATTATTCTAAAATAAACCGGACAGGCTAGCTGTCCGGTTGGTGCGATGTCTTACATTAGGCGATTGAGGCCAGAAGACGTGCTGGCATTACTCTGCGGGTAAGGTCGGCACGTTGTTATCAAACCAGGTTTGATAAATCTTGGCATAGGTGCCGTCAGCAACGATTTTTTTCAGTCCGGCGTTAATCTTCTCGCGCAGTTTATCGTTGCCTTTCGCCACGGCGATCCCGAAATACTGGCGTTCGAATTTGGCATCAGAAACCAGGTTGAACTGTTTTTCAGGGTGCGTCTTAATGTAAAACTTCACCACGCCCACATCGCCAACCGCGGCACCCACACCATCTTCATACAGCTCTTGTAACATTAACGGGGTGTTATCAAAGCGCTTAATCGATGTACTGTTTTTGCCTAATACGTCGGAAACCACGATATCGGCGGTACTGGAGTTCACAACACCCACTTTGTGATCTTTCAGCGCAGCGATTGAGTCGATCGTCGACCCTTTAGGAACAACGATGGACTGTTCGGCAGGGAAATAAGGCGTGGAGAAATCAACCATTTGCTTACGTTTGTCGGTAATCGTGATACCAGAGATAATAATGTCGCGGTCACCGGAGTTCAGGGTCGCGAAGATGCCTTCCCACGGTGTATTGATCAGCTTGATATTAAAATTCTCCGCCTTGGCGATCGCTTTAATAATATCAATATCAAAGCCTTCCAACTGTTTCTGTGCATTTTCAAACTCAAACGGACGATAGGTTCCGCCAGAGCCGACAACGTAAGTGGGTTCAGCGGCGAAAGCGCTAGTGGATAGCGCGGTTGCGAAGATCGCACCTACGAATAACAGTTTTTTGAACATGGTTTTCTCCTGGTTTAAATGTAAAATTTTCTTTTTTTATGCACTTTGTATGCATAAAAATACACAGATAGCATTAATGGTTCAACTGACGTTTTTCCTATGGCGGTTTTACCCGGCGGGCTCTAGCACGCTTACGTCCTCTTGGAACGGCGGAAGTTGTAGAAAGCAAAAGGGATGAATAGATGACACGAGTGCTGCTCGGGGGGGGGCGTTTGGCGTGATTTTCTGCCCGAAATATCCTCATTTGGGCACGCGTTAGGGTGAATATTGCCTCCCACTGCCGGACACAGTGGAGTCGAAACAAAAGTTATGGGATGATTAGGCGGTTTTTCAGGGGGCGGGATGGGAAAGCTTACGCTGTTATTATTGATATTGCTTGGCTGGCTTCAGTACTCACTGTGGCTGGGCAAGAATGGCATTCATGATTATGTTCGGGTGAAGGATGATGTTGTTGTCCAGCAGGGAAACAATGCCAAATTAAAAGACCGTAATGAACAACTGTTTGCCGAAATTGACGACCTCAATGGCGGACAGGAAGCGATTGAAGAGCGCGCACGCAATGAACTGGGCATGATTAAACCCGGTGAAAGTTTCTATCGTTTGGTGCCAGAATCTAACCATCGCAACGCGAATACGCCTTCATCTACTAATACTTCATCCAACAATACACAACGTTGACGCATGCAGATATCGAGCCTTTCCCCGCCTGAAATTGTTGCCGTTTTACCCGCCGCGGGTAACGGCAGCCGGATGCAAAACGATCGTCCTAAGCAGTATCTGATGATCGGCAATGATGCTACCGGCCATAAAACCATTCTTGAACATACCCTCGATGCGTTGTTACGCCATTCACAAATACAGCGTGTCGTCGTCGTTATCAGCCCAGATGACGCATTCTTTCATACTCTGGCGATTGCCAACGACCCCCGTATTTGTGCTGTAACGGGTGGGCTACAGCGTGCGGATTCCGTGCTGGCTGGTCTGGCTGCCGTTGATGATAACGCGTGGGCGTTGGTGCATGATGCAGCGCGTCCGTGCCTGCATCAGGACGATCTGACGCGCTTGCTGGCGATTGTCGAGCAGAGTGATGTCGGTGGAATTTTGGCCGCGCCAGTTCGTGATACCATGAAGCGCAGCACGGACGGGGTTATCGATTGCACAGTAGAACGTAACGATTTGTGGCATGCGCTGACGCCGCAGCTTTTTCCTGCGGCACTGCTGAAACAGTGTCTGCAACGTGCGCTTCAGGATGGCGTTGCCGTCACAGATGAAGCCTCCGCACTGGAATATTGTGGCTATCGTCCGCAAATTATCAGCGGACGTTCGGATAATATAAAAGTCACGCGTCCAGAGGATTTGGCATTAGCTGAATTCTATTTAACCAGTTTGCAGTAACCTCATTTTATTCGCTAAATTTATTTGCTAAATACATAAGGAGAACGCGCGATGCGTATCGGTCACGGTTTTGATGTCCATAAGTTCGGTGGAGAAGGTCCACTGGTGATTGGTGGCGTGCGAATTCCTTATACTCAAGGTCTGCTGGCTCATTCCGATGGGGATGTGGTGCTGCATGCGGTGACCGATGCTCTGTTGGGTGCCGCCGCGTTGGGCGATATTGGCAAGCTGTTCCCTGATACCGATCCGGCCTTTAAAGGTGCGGACAGCCGTGGCCTGTTGCGTGAAGCCTGGCGTCGTATCAATGACAAAGGCTATCAGCTAGGTAATCTGGACGTCACGATTATTGCTCAGGCGCCGAAAATGGCACCGCATATCCCGCAAATGCGTGTGAATCTTGCGGAGGATTTGCAGTGCCATATGGACGACGTCAATGTGAAAGCGACCACGACAGAACAGTTGGGCTTTACCGGTCGTGGCGAAGGCATTGCCTGCGAAGCGGTTGCCCTGCTTGTAAAAAAAGAAACGGGCGAAATTGTCGCGTGGTAAGCCGCTTTTTATAAGTAATGTCTTATCAACAATACCTTATCAATAATAGAAATTAACAGTATAAGAAACAATGTCATGACCGTGTGTCATCGGGTCATGTACCTTGTAGGATAACGATGGAAAATAGCGAACAACTCGTCTGGCTGCACGGTGAACCACAGGCTACCGGCTCATTGAAATCCACTGCGGAAGACTTTCTGGTGGTGGAAGATCTGGGGTTTCAACCAGATGGTGATGGTGAACAGGTCTTGGTTCGCGTACGTAAACGCGGCTGCAATACGCAATTTGTGGCCGAGATGCTGGCGAAATTTGCTCGTCTACCGCTACGTGCCGTCAGCTATGCGGGTCTGAAAGATCGCCATGCTGTCACCGAACAGTGGTTTTGCCTGCATATGCCGGGAAAAGAGACGCCAGATTTTTCTTTGCTGGAACTGGAAGGCTGTGACGTGCTTGAGGTTATCCGCCACCGTCGCAAACTGCGGATCGGTACACTGCGGGGTAACCATTTTGCTCTGGTACTGCGTCAGGTGAGTGATCGGAACGAGGTTGACGCCCGTTTAGCGCAGATCGCTGCGAGCGGCGTTCCTAATTATTTTGGTAGCCAGCGTTTCGGACGAAACGGAAATAATCTTGAGCAGGCGCGTCTTTGGGCCAATAACGATATTCGGGTAAAAGAACGCAGTAAGCGTAGCTTTTATCTTTCTGCTAGCCGTAGTGCGATGTTTAATCAGGTGGCCAGCGCACGACTGGCGGGACCGCAAGCGAAAACCGTTTTGTGTGGTGATGCATTGCAGCTAACGGGGCGCGGCAGTTGGTTTGTGGCTAAAGCGGATGAACTGGAAACCTTGCAGGTGCGCCTTGATGCTGGTGAACTTCAGATTACTGCGCCGCTGCCTGGAGACGGTGAACTGGGCACGCAGGATGATGCACTGGCATTTGAAGAACAGGCATTGACCGGGCAAGAAACGCTATGGTCTTTGGTCAAGCGTGAGCGGGTCGAATCTGCCCGGCGTGCTGTGCTGTTGTATCCGCAGCAGATGCAATGGGAATGGCAAGATGACGTGACCGTAGCCGTGAAATTCTGGCTACCTGCTGGCAGTTTTGCGACCAGCGTGGTGCGTGAAGTGTTGCATTCTCAACAGGATACCGATATCGGTGCCTGATGTGCGGCAACGCTTTTTTGCCGAAAATAGTTGAAGAGAATCAAGGTCGGTAACCGTGCAATTGCGGCGGCTGGCTTACCCCTGTGCGGGAATATTGCTGTATTGGCGATGAGGTTAACCAGAGCTGAGGTCGGCGGGGAATGGTAAACAAACGTATAGAAACGTTGTTGGCGCAGTTGCGCCAACAGGGCATAGAGGACGAACGTCTGCTGACGGCGATAGAAGCCGTACCCAGAGAACGTTTTGTTGACGAAGCTTTCGAACATAAAGCGTATGAAAATACCGCTCTGCCTATCGGTTCCGGCCAGACTATTTCGCAGCCTTATATGGTCGCGAAGATGACGGAGCTGCTTAACCTGACGCCCGTATCCCGTGTGCTGGAGATTGGCACCGGTTCAGGTTATCAAACGGCGATTTTAGCGCATTTGGTTCAGCATGTTTGCTCGGTTGAGCGCATCAAAGGGCTACAATGGCAGGCTAAACGTCGCTTAAAGCAGCTTGATTTACACAATGTATCTACTCGCCATGGCGATGGGTGGCAGGGCTGGGCGTCACGCGGACCGTTTGATGCCATTATCGTTACCGCTGCACCGCCGGAAATTCCTCGAGCGCTGCTGGAACAGCTTGATGAAGGTGGTGTGATGGTGTTGCCCGTCGGGGAACAGTCGCAAATATTGCAGGTTGTTCAACGCCATGCTGGTGAATTTATTATTAAAACGGTTGAAGCAGTTCGGTTTGTTCCGCTGGTCAAAGGGGAATTAGCCTGATACCGTTGGCGACGATATGCATGTGTTGTTAAGTCTTTAAAATTTCAATACAACTGTTTTATGGTGCGAACTTGTTGATATTGTTAGCATCTAACCATCGTGGTGCCTCTCCCGTTTTGCTTATGCGCCAGCGATGGTGAAGTAGCGATCTTTCTCGTTCCAACTAACGAATAAAACGCCGGATATCGTTTACGCTACAATCATTTACGCTACGGTCAGTTAGGCTACGATTAGTGAAGCGGCAGCGGATGCGAGGCACACATGTCCGAATTGAGTTCTGGGTACGACTGTTTTTTGAATGTTATATACCCTAAATAATTCGAGTTGCAGGCAGGTGGCAACCGCAGGATTCCCCAGGAGCTTACATGAGTATGTGATTGGGGTGACTAAGGAAAGCCAACGTACATGCGGCTTGAAGTATGATGGGTATAGTTATTTTTTTGAACGCTATAGGTATAGGGGAGTAAGGCGCATGGGAAGCCGAATGATGAATTTGCGTCACATTGCTGCGTGTACGGTGATTGTCTTAGGGTTGGCTGGATGCACCAATAATAATTCAAAATCCGCACCGATCAGCAGCGTTGACGGAAATACGGGCAGCCGAGGGGGAATGTTATCTGCGCCACCATCACGCATTTCAACGGCGGGTGAAAGTGTGGCAGCAACGTCCGAAGGCCGAATTGTTTACAATCGCAGCTACGGTAATATTCCGAAAGGCAGCTACAGCGGCGGCAATGACTATACCGTTAAACGGGGAGATACCCTGTTTTATATCGCCTGGATTACTGGCAATGATTACCGGGATCTGGCGCAGCGCAATAATATCCCTGAGCCGTATAGCCTGAATGTCGGGCAATCACTGAGCTTAGGTAGTGGCTCTGGCAACAACGCTTCTGGCGGCGGCATGATGAGCGGTGGTGGAATGTTGGCAACAACGGATGCCACCCGAGGTGGAGTCCCGACGCCGCCATCAAGTGCTCAAATACAATCTACATCGGTTGATTCTCAGTCAACTAATGCGTATTCTGGTAATCAGGGTAAACAGAATGTAGGTAAGATGTTACCTACGGCAGGGGCAACAACAACCGCTCCTGTTTCCGCTCCAGCGGCTGTTGCCAGCAGCAATACTGCTGCTGTCGGCAGTTGGCGTTGGCCTACCGATGGGAAAGTCATAGATAGTTTCTCCGCTTCTGAGGGGGGAAATAAAGGGATTGATATCGCCGGCTCACGTGGGCAACCGATCACCGCAACCGCCAGTGGGCGCGTGGTGTATGCGGGTAATGCGCTACGTGGTTACGGAAATCTGATAATCATCAAACATAATGATGACTACCTCAGTGCTTATGCCCATAACGATACGATGCTAGTCCGTGAGCAGCAAGACGTCACGGCAGGACAAAAAATCGCTACGATGGGCAGTACGGGCACAAGCTCAGTTCGCTTGCACTTTGAAATTCGTTACAAGGGGAAATCCGTAAACCCGCTGCGTTTTCTGCCGCAGCGATAAATCGGGCAGAGTATTTCGGTATTCTGCCAAGGGATCACGGGTAGGAGCCACTTATGAGCCAAAGTACGCTGAAAGTTAACGAGTTACATGAAGATACCGATTTCGAAGAAAATGGACTTGACGTTTTTGACGATAAAGCGCTGGCAGAGGAAGATACCAATGATAATGACTCGGCGGAAGACGAGCTATTATCACAAGGGGTCCCACAGCGTGTCCTAGACGCAACACAGCTCTATTTGGGAGAGATCGGCTATTCGCCGCTTTTAACCGCAGAAGAAGAAGTCTATTTTGCCCGACGCGCGTTGCGTGGCGATATCCCATCGCGCCGCCGGATGATCGAGAGTAACCTGCGGCTGGTGGTGAAAATTGCCCGCCGTTACAACAATCGAGGTCTGGCGCTGCTAGACCTGATTGAAGAGGGGAACCTCGGCCTGATCCGTGCGGTTGAAAAATTCGATCCAGAAAGAGGATTTCGTTTTTCAACCTACGCTACCTGGTGGATTCGACAGACGATAGAGCGGGCGATCATGAATCAAACCCGCACCATCCGTTTGCCTATTCACATTGTCAAAGAACTCAACGTTTACTTGCGCACCGCGCGCGAGTTGTCTCATAAACTGGACCACGAGCCGAGTGCGGAAGAAATTGCCGAACAGCTTGATAAGCCAGTTGATGACGTCAACCGCATGCTGCGCCTGAATGAGCGTATTACTTCCGTCGATACCCCGCTGGGTGGTGATTCGGAAAAAGCGTTGCTGGATATTCTGGCAGACGAAAAAGACAACGGACCTGAAGACACCACGCAGGATAACGATATGAAACAGAATATCGTTAAATGGCTGTTTGAGCTTAATGCCAAACAGCGTGAGGTGTTGGCGCGTCGTTTCGGGCTGTTAGGGTATGAAGCGGCTACGCTGGAAGATGTGGGTCGTGAAATCGGCTTAACGCGTGAACGTGTTCGTCAGATTCAGGTTGAAGGCTTACGCCGCCTGCGTGAAATTTTGCAGGTTCAGGGTTTAAGCATTGAAGAACTGTTTCGTGAATAATTCGTGACGGGTTACTGATATCTTGAAATAAAAAATGGTGGGGAAACCCACCATTTTTTTATGTCTGTGTTTGCCCTTTCGTGTGAAAGGGCAGTCTGACGGCGATTAGCGTACGATATTTGCCAGCAGGAAATCGATGATTTCGCTGGTTTTAATCATCTGCTTTTCACCGACGCGGCGATTTTTGTATTCAATCTCTTCGCTATCCAGATTGCGATCGCCAATAACGATGGTGTGCGGTACGCCAATCAATTCCATATCGGCGAACATCACGCCCGGGCGCTCTTTACGATCATCGAGCAGCACTTCAATGCCTTTAGCGCGAAGTTGCTGGTAGATATCCTCGGCCACTTCTTTCACGCGGAAAGATTTGTGCATATTCATTGGCAGAATGGCAACGTGGAAAGGCGCAATCGCGTCTGGCCAGATGATGCCGCGTTCGTCATGGTTTTGCTCAATCGCTGCCGCGACAACACGAGTTACACCAATACCGTAACAGCCCATCGTTAGCGTCTGGTTGCGTCCGTCTTCACCTTGAACGGTCGCTTTCAGTGCTTCAGAATACTTGCTGCCCAGTTGGAAAATATGGCCCACTTCGATACCGCGTTTAATTTGCAGTGTGCCTTTACCGTCTGGACTGATGTCGCCTTCAATTACATTACGGATATCTGCTACCTGCGGCAGCGCAACGTCACGCACCCAGTTGATGCCAAAATAGTGTTTACCATCAATGTTCGCGCCAGCGCTGAAGTCGCTCATGGCCGCAACGGTGCGGTCAACAACGACGGGAATCGACAACTTGACTGGGCCGAGTGAACCTGGGCCTGCGCCGATGATTGCGCGGATCTCGTCTTCCGTTGCGAAAGTCAGTGGACTGGCTACCTGAGCAATTTTCTCTGCTTTGATTTCGTTCAGTTCGTGATCGCCTCGAACCAGCAACGCAACCAGTTTATGGCCGCTTTCTTCCGTTGCTTTAACCAGCAGCGTTTTCACCGTTTTTTCTACTGGCAGCGTAAACTGCTCAACCAGCTCGGCGATGGTCTTGGCGTTTGGCGTATCAATCAAACGCATCTCTTCCTTTGCTTCCGCACGGCCTAACTTCGGCGCGACAGCTTCTGCCAGTTCAATATTTGCTGCGTAGTCGGATTCCGTTGAGAAAACGATATCGTCTTCACCGCTGCTCGCCAGTACCTGGAATTCGTGGGATGCATTGCCACCGATAGAACCGGTATCTGCTTGAACGGCTCTGAAATCCAGATCCATGCGGCTGAAAATCTTGCTGTAAGCAGCGTACATGGCGTCGTAGGTAACCTGCAGCGATTCCTGTGAGGTGTGGAAAGAATAGGCGTCTTTCATCAGGAATTCACGTGAGCGCATTACGCCAAAACGTGGGCGAACTTCATCGCGGAATTTGGTTTGAATCTGGAAGAAATTCAGCGGCAGCTGCTTATAAGAGCTGACTTCATTACGAATCAGGTCAGTAATGACTTCTTCGTGTGTTGGGCCGAGTACGAATGGGCGTTCACCACGATCGACAAAGCGCAGTAGTTCAGGGCCATACTGATCCCAACGGCCACTTTCCACCCATAAATCGGCAGGCTGAACAACCGGCATGGATACTTCAATAGCGCCCGCGTTGTTCATCTCTTCGCGCACGATATTTTCAACTTTTCTCAAAACACGTAAACCGGTCGGCAACCAGGTGTAAAGGCCGGAGGCCAGTTTACGAATCATTCCTGCTCGGAGCATCAACTGATGGCTGATGACTTCGGCATCGGCTGGCGTCTCCTTGAGAGTGGAGAGCATGTATTGGCTAGTACGCATGGGGTTTTAGTTCCGTTAGAACGAGAAATAGCATAGGGCTGCCGCGCAGCCGAAGGCACATAAAAAGTGGCTTAGTTTACCAGCGTGGGCGGCGTGTCAAAAGAGAGCAGGGACAATTTTAGAATATATTGCTGTGGTTCGCGTATTAACTCGTGTGAGACGGGTCGAGGCTTAACACTTCAGTTTGTTCCCCGCATACGCGCCAGCGCACATTGAATTCCAGTAGCAAAACGGCGTATTCCCGCGTGGTACTTTCTCCTTTGCGGTAGGCAGGGCGCGGATCCTGTGCCAATACCTGTGAGATAAAGCGTTTTAGCTGAGGATATTTCTTTTGATGTTCTGCGATCTGGTTTTCCGCAAGCGGAGAAAAAAGTACTGGCATCGCGGCATCGGGTGCCATTTGGGCAAAACCCGCTCGCGCCTGAGGATGACTTTCTGCAAAGGGTAGATAGGGTTTTATATCGACTATCGGTGTGCCGTCGACCAGATCAAGGCTGCCTAATTCAAGTGTAATCGCATCGCCTTTTGCTCGGATCCCTTTTAATTCAACCAATGACATGCCAATAGGGTTGGGACGGAAGGTAGAACGCGTCGCGAAAACGCCCGTGCGTGTGTTTCCTCCCAGGCGCGGTGGCCGCACAGTCGGACGCCAGCCGCCTTCCATCGTTTGATGAAAAATGAACAATATCCAAATATGGCTGAAATCCTCCAGCCCGCGGACACACTCCGCCTGATTATACGGCGGTAATAGCTGAAGCTCTCCACCTCCATCTTCAATCAGACCCGGCTGCCGCGGAATGGCAAATTTTTCTTTATACGGTGAGCGGATAACCCCGATCTGATTGAAAACAAATTGACTCATTGTGCAGAGACTTTCAGCGCTGTGCCCTGACAAACAACCTGGCTGTAGCAACCCGCGACACCGCTGACGGTTTGGCATTCATGCAGTAAAACCGCATTCGCTTTCATTGCCGTTGCGCGGTTCTGCATTCTTTTTCGCGCATTTGCCGCGTTTGGGGGAGAATCCTGAGCGCTAACCTGACATGAAGAACCGGAAACTTCGCCCATATCACGGAAAGGTTTACCGACTAATTCTTCTGCACTTTTATACAACACCGCTGGCGTTGGGCGAGCCGCAGGCTTCGGTTTCGGCGCAGGCTCTGCGGGTTTGGTTTCAATAACGGGTTGAGGAGCCGGTGCCGGTGGCTTCTGAAATAAAGAACAGCCTGTCAGCGACATTGCCAACAATATAAAGGGAACAGCACGCATTAAGGATTCCTCTGCTTTTTCTCAAAGAGCGAGTATTGAAGCAAGCAATTGCACAAATAACAAGACGGGCCGTAGCCCGTCTTGCAGATATCTTTTAATTAAACGTGTTAGGGCAGGATTACCAGCCTTTCACCGCGCCGCCATTAAAGATTTTATTTGCTGCATCGTTCACTTCATCAGACTGGTAAGCCTGAACGAATTTTTTCACGTTTTCAGCGTCTTTGTTGTCTTCGCGTGAAACCAGCAGGTTTACATACGGAGAGTCTTTTTCTTCAACAAACAGGCCATCTTTCGTTGGCGTCAGGTTAATCTGGCTAGCGTAAGTGGTGTTGATGACGGCCAGAGCAATTTGCGCATCATCTAAAGAACGTGGCAGTTGTGGCGCTTCCAGTTCAACCAGTTTGATATTTTTCGGGTTTTCGGTCACATCCAGTACGGTTGGCAGCAGGCCAACGTTGTCTTTCAGTTTAATCAAACCGACTTTCTGCAGCAGCAGCAGAGAACGACCCAGATTGGTTGGGTCGTTTGGCAGCGCAACTTGAGCGCCATCTTGCAGTTCATTCAGCGATTTGATTTTTTTGGAGTAACCCGCAATCGGGTAAACAAAACTGTTGCCGACAGAAACCAGTTTATAACCACGATCCTTGATCTGCTGATCCAGATAAGGTTTGTGCTGGAAGGCGTTCAGATCGATGTCACCTTTGCTCAGGGCTTCATTTGGCAACACGTAGTCGTTAAATGTGACTAACTCAACGTCCAGACCGTATTTGTCTTTTGCCACTTTCTGTGCAATTTCTGCAACCTGTTGTTCTGCGCCAACAATAACGCCGACTTTAATATGATTAGGATTCTTCTCTTCCTGACCACATCCCGCTAGTGCCAGAGCACCAATGAGTGCGCCAATGGTCGCAATAGATTTCAGTTTAATCGCCATATCCTTACCCCTAATTATCTATTTTCTTGGCAGATGCCTTTAGGCAAATGCGTATTGTGATGACTACTTGTGTGTGACAGCTTTTACTGCCCTGTCGCCGCAGAATTGAATCAGGTAAACCAAAACAACGAGTAATATTAATACCGTATTCATGACCGTCGCGTTATAACCAATATAACCATACTGATAACCAATTTGACCTAAGCCGCCTGCGCCCACGGCTCCACCCATAGCAGAATAGCCTACGAGCGTGATTAACGTGATGGTTGCGGCATTAATTAGCCCCGGTAACGCTTCTGGCAGTAATATCTTTTTGACGATCTGCATCGGCGTCGCACCCATCGCGCGGGCGGCTTCGATCAGGCCAGTCGGAATTTCAAGCAGCGCGTTTTCCACCATACGGGCAATAAACGGTGCCGCACCGACGGTGAGAGGAACGATGGCCGCTTGCAGGCCAATAGAGGTTCCGACAATGATGCGGGTAAAAGGAATCATCCATACCAGTAAAATAATGAACGGAATCGAGCGGAAAATGTTTACCAGTGCAGAAACGGTCCTGTAGATCTTCGGATTGGCGATAATTTGCCCCGGACGCGTGGTATACAATAAAACGCCCACGGGTAAGCCAAGCACAAAGCCAAAGAAGCCAGAAACAAACGTCATCGCGACGGTTTCCCATACTCCCTTAGCCATTAACCACATCATTGCTTCAGACATAACCCAGAACCTCAATAGTAACGTGACTTTCCTGCAGGAATTGGATTGCGGATTTGATATCCGCATCGTTGCCATGCATTTCTGCCAGCATGATGCCGAATTTGACGCCACCGGCATAATCCATCTGGGCGCTAATAATGTTGTTGTTGACGTTAAAGCGCCGAGCAACCTCTGACAGCAGTGGGGCATCCACCGATTTACCCGTAAACTCCATGCGTAATAAAGGTGTGGTGTCTGGGCCATGGTCAGGGGACAGACGAGTTAGGTAATCGTCAGGAATGTCTAGGTGTAACGTTGACTGAATGAATTTCTGCGCCAGCGGTGTTTTAGGATGCGAGAAGACTTCGCTTACTGTGTCTTTCTCGATGAGTCGTCCGTCGCTGATAACCGCAACCTGATCGCAAATGCGTTTCACCACATCCATTTCATGTGTAATAAGGAGAATGGTTAGGCCCAGACGACGATTAATGTCTTTCAGTAATTCAAGAATCGAGCGAGTTGTTGCAGGATCCAATGCACTGGTTGCCTCATCACACAGCAGCACTTTAGGATTGCTTGCCAACGCACGCGCAATGGCGACACGCTGTTTTTGTCCGCCGGACAAATTGGCTGGGTAGACATCGTGCTTATCTGCCAGCCCAACCAGCTCCAATAATTCGTTTACGCGCTTGGTAATGTCAGCTTTTGGTGTGTTATCCAATTCCAGCGGAAGCGAAATGTTGCCAAAAACGGTGCGCGAAGAGAGCAGGTTGAAATGTTGGAAAATCATGCCGATTTGCCGGCGTGCGCGCGTCAACTGGCTATCTGACAGTTGAGTCAGCTCTTGTCCATCAACCAGCACTTTCCCTTCTGTTGGGCGCTCCAATAAATTGACGCAGCGAATCAATGTACTTTTACCAGCGCCCGATGCACCGATAACGCCATAGATTTGCCCGGCAGGAACATGAAGGCTGACATCAGCAAGTGCGGTAATGCTCCGCCCGTTCTGCTGGAAAACCTTAGTAATATTAGAAAGTTCAATCATATGTTTTTATCGTAAGTGCCTATGGCTGGATAAATCAGTTTCTGTATTAACAGAAGATGAAATGGATGTTAGGGCGTCTAGACGTCTAAGTCAATCGGGATTGTCACTGTCCTGCATTCTCTCCGTGGGCGAAAACATGCGATACTGCCGCGTAATTTACGCCATTCAGGAGCAAAGTCAGTGGCACAAAGCATTCCAGCAATTTTTCTTGATCGTGACGGCACGATTAATGTTGATCACGGTTATGTTCATGAGATTGACAACTTTCAATTTATTGATGGTGTCATCGACGCTATGCGAGAGTTGAAGGGCATGGGGTTCGCGCTGGTTGTTGTGACTAATCAGTCCGGCATCGCCCGCGGTAAATTTACAGAAGATCAGTTTATGCAACTGACGGAATGGATGGACTGGTCGCTGGCAGATCGCGGTGTTGATCTGGATGGCATCTACTTTTGTCCACATCATCCTGAAGCTGGTGAAGATGAATACCGCCAGACTTGTGATTGTCGTAAGCCTGAGCCTGGTATGCTGCTTTCCGCACAGAGCGAGTTGCACATTGATATGGCGGCTTCTTATATGGTGGGAGATAAGCTAGAGGATATGCAGGCTGCAATTGGCGCTGGTGTGGGAAATAAATTACTGGTTCGCACTGGTAAACCCGTGACCGAGCAGGGCGAAGCATTGGCTGATGATGTGCTGGAAAGCCTCGCAGAGCTGCCAAAATGGATAAAAATGCACAGTTAACAAGCGGAACGAATGAAAGATGCGCAAACGGAAAAAAGTTTACTAGATTTGCTTGCGCTTCTGAATCGGCTCCCTATAATGCGCCTCCATCAACACGGCGATGTGAACACACAACCGGGTTGATAAAA
>NZ_LXFV01000024.1 GCF_002847345.1 Pectobacterium peruviense | reverse complement strand
TTTATACAGGTGCGCTGATATGGCTCAGTTGGTAGAGCGCACCCTTGGTAAGGGTGAGGTCCCCAGTTCGACTCTGGGTATCAGCACCAGTGATTTGGGTTAATGTTCGGCTTAAAAAGAATTTACCTGGCGGCGATAGCGCGGTGGTCCCACCTGACCCCATGCCGAACTCAGAAGTGAAACGCCGTAGCGCCGATGGTAGTGTGGGGTCTCCCCATGTGAGAGTAGGGAACTGCCAGGTTTCAATTAAAACAAAAGGCCATCCTTAATCGGATGGCCTTTTGTTTATTCCGATTTCAGATTGTTAGATCTTCTCTTCTATCCGAATAAAAATTTCTGCTTACCTTCTTAATTAACTCACCTAATAATAACGTATTGTTTGTCATTATTTTATTTGTCTATCCTTCAATTAAGGATAATTAAAGGCGCTGGGTTACGCTGTTGCATTAATAAATTATTACAATCAGGAACTTTTTGCCTCTGGGTTTAAGTACTGCTTTACTATAACGGGCATCGTTTTATGCTCAGAAAAACAGGAGAATAAAATAGGATGACTGATCTAACGGAAAATGCGAAAGATACGCGTCAGCGTATCCGAGCTATAGTTGGCGCTTCATCGGGTAATTTGGTTGAGTGGTTTGATTTTTATGTTTATTCCTTTTGCTCAATCTATTTTGCCCACATCTTTTTCCCTTCGGGAAATACCACCACTCAATTACTACAAACCGCAGGGGTTTTTGCAGCAGGCTTTTTAATGAGACCGATAGGCGGTTGGCTTTTCGGTTACATTGCTGACAAGCATGGTCGTAAAAATTCAATGCTAATTTCGGTTTGCATGATGTGTTTTGGATCTCTGGTTATTGCATGCTTACCAGGGTATGAAACTATTGGTACTTGGGCACCCTTATTACTGTTATTAGCCCGTTTATTTCAGGGGCTTTCTGTCGGTGGGGAATACGGTACCAGTGCAACGTATATGAGTGAAGTTGCCGTTGAGGGAAGAAAGGGATTCTATGCTTCTTTCCAATATGTCACGTTGATTGGTGGTCAGTTGCTTGCGCTGTTGGTCGTCGTGATATTACAGCAGATTCTAAGTGATGAAGATTTGCGTGCATGGGGGTGGCGTATTCCTTTTGCTCTCGGCGCGGTTCTGGCTATTGTGGCGCTTTATTTACGCCGTTCGCTGAATGAAACATCTGATAAAACGACGCGTGGACATAAAGATGCTGGCTCTCTTGCGGGCTTGTGGAAACATCGTCGCGCCTTTATTACCGTACTGGGTTTTACGGCAGGTGGGTCTTTAGCTTTTTATACGTTCACGACTTATATGCAAAAATATCTGGTGAACACGGCAGGGATGCATGCGAAAACCGCTAGCGGGATAATGACCCTCGCACTGTTTGTCTTTATGCTACTGCAGCCTTTCTTTGGTGCGATGTCGGATAAGATTGGCAGACGTAGTTCAATGCTCTGCTTCGGCGGGTTTGCGGCACTGCTGACGGTTCCTATTCTGACGGTTTTACAGAATGTCACTAGTCCTGTCCTTGCTTTCTCGTTGGTGATGCTTTCTCTGGTTATTGTCAGCTTCTACACATCTATCAGCGGTATTTTAAAAGCAGAAATGTTTCCGCCCGAAGTCCGTGCGTTAGGCGTCGGCTTATCTTATGCGGTTGCTAATGCGTTGTTCGGTGGATCTGCTGAGTATGTTGCGCTTTCGCTGAAATCTTTTGGTATGGAAACAGCTTTCTTCTGGTACGTATCAGCGATGGGGGCGGTTGCGTTTATTGTGTCGTTAACGCTGCATCGTAGAGGCAAAGGGATGAAACTTTAGTTTTCAGATAATTGCCATAATGCATAGCCGGTGGTTGCACCGGCTATATCCCAAACAAGATCTTGCCAGCTCCACCCTGTTCCGCCTTCCCGACTATCATAAAGCTCTTTTGCCATGCCTACGCTGATTGCCAGCATAATACCGAATCCTCCGCTACGATCTGAGCTCCAGCGCTGATGAGTGCCATATTCATATCCGGCGGCGCTGATGGCGGCTGAGGCGAGAAAATGTTGGGCTTTATCCTGTCCTGTCCAGCGATCTTGCGCGATATGGCTACATCCGGAGCAGCAAATTATTGCTGCAACACACAATAAGCGCATAGCTTTCCCCATGATAATAAAAAACCTCGGAAGCCGAGGTTTTTCAAAGTATAGCGCGGGTTTTAGAGAATACGACTGATGAGCCGGTCTATACGAATACGGCGCAGACGTCGTATCAGCTTGCGTACTTTCACGGGATATTGCGCGATGCTCTCCAGCTCCGTGTAGCTTTTTACGACGTGAGTGTGCGTTCTGATCGTATCCAATTCATCCAGACGTTGCTGCAATAGAACCTGCTGAGGATCGTGAATCAGGATCGCGTTTTCTAGATCCAGGCGCCATGCGCGGGGGTTAAGGTTGTTCCCCGTCAGCAACTGCCATTTATCATCTACCCACATGCCTTTCAGATGGAAGCTGTTGTCGCCGTCTTTCCATAGCCGTACAACAAGCTGTTGGCTCTCAATGTAGCGCTCCAGACGACTGAGGAAGCGGCGCAAGTTGATCTCGTAGAGATACGGCAATGCGCCGATGATTTTGAAAGGCTGGTCTTCTGGAATATAGAAATCGTTAGCGGTCTTATCGCCAATAATGATTTCTACTTTTTTGCCGTCCCGCAATAGCCGAATGATGTTTCTGACCAGCAGCGCGGGCAGGTTGAAATAGGGAGTACAGATGACCACATGCTCATCAGCACAATACATTAGGTGATGTATGGTCTTATTCAGCGGGCTTTGTTTTCCTAACCCAACCAGTGGCGTAACGGTTAATTCATTGGCATCAGCGCTGTGTTCTGGGGCCTGATAACTGGCGGTACGCAACGTTTGACGGAACTGCTTGATATCATTTTTGATTTCCAGACTTTTTGGACGATCGGTATGATCTAATCGTTGCACTGCCGGTGCGGACAGCATGGTCTGAATATATTGCACCATCGTATCAGCCAATACAGGGTTATGAATCAGCTGATAGCGGTCATAACGGTATTTCTGATGCTGATGCAGATAAACATCATTCAGGCTGGCTCCGCTGTAGATGACAGTGTCATCGACAATGAATCCTTTCAGGTGCAGTACACCTAACGCTTCACGTGTGTTGACCGGAATACCATAGATAGGGAAATGTGTATCTGGATGCTTTTTCGCCATATCGCAATACCAATCGGCATTGGTATTTTCTGCTGCTGCGCCGATCCTGCCGCGCTGAGCACGATGCCAGTCTACTAAAACACGGACGTCCAGTTCAGGGCACTGCCGTTTGGCTTCATAAATTGCGGATAGAATTCCGATACCGCCGTCATCACGCTCAAGATATAAGGCCACAATATAGACGCGCTTCTTAGCACGTAGAATGGCGTTAGTCAGCGTCGTGCGGAAAAGCTCCGGCGAATGCAACGTCTGAACATCATCTGCGTTCTGAGGAATTCTGGGCAGTTGTGCAAGGTGCTGTTGGTATTTATTGCGTTTAAAATTTGACAGCATCACAGTGCGTTTCTTCTCTCATCAGTTTATACCCGCCATACTTCAAGCTGCGCTAAGGTATATGACCTTCTGGTCATTATCAAAAGTTAAGGAGTAGCCGAATGAGCGATAATACCATTACTTTCCGGCCGTTGTGAGCCTGTTTTGCCGTTGGTTGGCATCGCCATCGCTGTTGCAAGAGCCATGTCACATCCTGCGATCAGTCTTTCAGCAGCAATTCCAACGTCACAATACCCTCTTCTAATTGTACGTCGATGTGAAAACCAAGCTTTTTGGACAGCTGAATCATGCCTTGATTATGCGGCATGGTGATGCCGGTCAAGCGGGAGAGACCATGTGCCCGAGCGTAATCAATCAGCTTTTCCAACAGCCGTCTGCCAAGGCCAAGTCCTTTCAGATCGGATCGCACCAGCACGGCAAATTCCGCATCGGTATTATCAGGATCGGAAATCGCGCGTGTCACGCCAATAATTTCCGTCTCTTCCCCACGCTGTCGCACGGCAACGAATGCCATCTCACGATCGTAGTCAATTTGTGTCATATTGGCTAAGTCTTCGTGAGTAAATTCATTAATTTCGCTGAAATAACGGTAATACAGATCTTCTTTCGTCACTCTTGCGATGAACGAACTAAGCAGCGGTTCATCTTCCGGCAAAATCGGCCGGAACAGGCAGGTATCACTATTTTTGAGGGTAACCGTTTCTTCCAGCTCATGTGGATAAGGGCGGATTGCCAGCCTTGACTGCGGATCGCCACTGAATGGCGTCAGATGCAGCGTGACATCCAGCAGCGTAAACGTGTCCCCGGATGCCAATAGAGGGTGGATGTCTAGCCGGGAAATTTCAGGGCAGTCGAGAATCAGGTTGGAAACCTGGACCAGCAAGCGGCTGAGCGCGGGAATATCCAGCGGACGCAGAGCGCTGTATTCCCGAATCTTACCGCCTTTCACTGCTTGCAGTACTAAATAGCGTGCCAGCGTCATATTTAGCGGAGGTAGTGCGACGGCAGCCTGCTTTTCTCGCCACTCAACGCCACCTTCTCCCAGCATAATCAGCGGGCCGAAAACGGGATCCTGTTCAACGGCAATCCTGAGTTCTTGTGCACCCGCGCGATTTGCCATGCTCTGCACTAACAGGCCGTAAATGCGTGCCTGCGGATAGGTGCGTTTCACCCGGTCAAGAATTGCATCTGCCGCCTGCTGGACTTCTCGGGCAGTTTGCAGATATAGCATGACGCCCTGAACTTCCGATTTGTGCGGAATATCTGGCGATCTCAGTTTAATTGCGACCGGATAGCCAATTTGCTCGGCGATATGAACGGCTTCGGCGCTGTCGCCAGCAATCCAGGTGGGTAACGTATTCAAACCATAAGCTTGCAGAATTGGCTGGACTTCATGCGTATCGAGCTGAGTCACACCATCCGACAGCGCCTGATGAATCAGAGCGTGTGCTTGACTGGTATTGATTCCTAGATTCAGCGGCAGTGCCGGAGTTTCCTTGAGCTGTTTCTGATTACGCCGATACTCGACGATATGCATAAATGCCGTGACCGCGCCTTCTGGTGTGCGGTAAGTCGGAATGCCTGCGTCGTTAAACAGACGTCGCGCTTCTTGCGAAGAAAACTCACCGCACCAGTTGGTCAGCAGAGTAATTCTTTTCCCACGCGGATGCTGTTGGAAGAGCGTAATCAACTGTGCGGCGCAATCGGTACTCGGGGCGGCGGCGCTGGGTGCATGAATAATTAAGAGTGCATCGATTTCATCGCTGTCTAGCAATACAGAGACGGCCGCCAGATAGCGAGCTGCGGTTGCGTCATCACGCAGATCGAGAGGATTACCGAGAGTGACGGTTTGCGGCAGCACGTCCTGTAGCGCTTGTCGAGTCGCATCGCTGAGCGGTGCGAGTTTGCCTTGCCGATTGAGGAGCTGATCCAGCGCCTGTGCGGCCGGTGATGCGCCATTGCTTACCAGCATCAAACGTTCACCGCGCAGCGGTCGCAGGTGGCTTAAGGTTTCTACTGCGGAAAAAAGCTCATGCGTATCTCGTACGCGTAGTAAACCCGCACGTTGAATGGCTGCATCATAGGCGGCATCAAGACCGTGGCGCTGGTCATTTAGCAACTGCTGTGCCTGCTGGCTACGACCGCTTTTTATCACCAGTATCGGTTTATTTCGGGACGCGCTGCGGGACGCGGAAAGGAAACGACGTGCATCGCTGATGTGTTCCAGATGCAGCAAAATTGCGCTAGTTTTGCCATCACGAGCCAGAAAATCTAGCAGGTCGTCGACATCAATATCCAGACTGTCGCCCAGAGCGATGAAATAGGAAAAGCCGATGCCGCGCTGTTGTGCCCAGTCCAGTATCGTGTTGGAAACCGCGGCTGATTGCGAAATAAATGCCAGCTTGCCTTTCATAATAGGAACGGGGGAGAAACTGGCATTCAGACCTTGCCAGGGCGCGAGCAGCCCGAGGCTGTTGGGGCCAAGCAGGCGCATGTGGTAGCGCACTGCGCAGGCCTTTAACTCGCTGAATTGGGTCGGCGGTGCGGAGAGGATGATGACGGTTTTGCAGCCTTTCTGCCCCAGTTCCTCTAACAGCGTTAGATTACGGCTAGCGTTGGTACAAATCACGGCAAGGTCGGGCGTGATGGGCAGACTGGCGACAGTGGGGTAGGCCAGCACGCCGCAAACGGCACGATACTTTGGCGTAACAGGTAGCACGGGGCCGCTGAAATGGCCGTCTAGTAGGTTTTTCATCATCAGAAAACCGGCCCGTCCCGGTTTTTCTGACGCGCCGAGAACGGCGATAGACTTAGGGCGTAACAGTGCTTCCAATCCGCGCTGGCTCATGCGTCACTCCTTCACATCAATCCCCTTTGATACTAAACGCTTTCTGCCGGTTTTGCTGTGACGATGGGTAAACTTTCCTGCAAATGGTGGTGTGGTTTCCCCGCCAGATAGTGTCGGCGGAAACGATCAAAATGCTGTGATAGCGCATCGGCCGCGACAATATCCCCCGCCTGTGCGAGCAGAGCGATGGCAATCTCGGCGGTGCAATGCTGTCCTGCACTGCTGGCTTCACGCAACTGGTAGCGGGACAGCGCCTCTACATTCAGCGACAGGATCGGCAGATTGTCCAGATAGGGACTTTTGCGGAACATTTTACGCGCTTCCGGCCAAGTCCCGTCGAGTAAGACAAACAGGGCAGGCTTTTCTGTTGCGGGAAGCTGTTGAAACACCTGACGTCCTTCTTCCGCGGCATCGGCAAGGAATACCAGATACGGCTGAACGTTCGGATCTTGCAGAGTAGCAAGCAACTGGGGATCGGGCTCAGTGCGTGACCAGCGAAACGCCTGCGTGTCGGGCAGAATATCGGCAATGAGGCGTCCGGTATTACTTGGTTTTAACGGCTCGGTATCAAACATCACCAGACAGACACGGCTACGGGATTGCTGCGCCTGAATGGTGTGACATAGGCAGTTGATTGCGGGCAATAAACATTGCTGGCAGCGTACTACGCGGCAGCCGCGTGCGCGAAATGGTTTGGTGGACTGCTCAAGACGTTGTTGGCGCAGGCGGAGTACGGCATTGTTTCCGATGAAAGAACGGTTTGCCATGGATGGGCGGTTGATCATGAAATTAGTGACGCCATGAGATTCTGCAACGAACCTGCTTCGTTTTCATTATTGGGAAGCCAGTTCAGAAAGACGACATTCTAATCGACAGACGGGTTGACCAAAAGAGGCGGGGCAATAATGCCCCACATTTCTACCGCGTTTCTCTACAGCGATTCATCCAGCCAGCTTTCAAACTGTGCTTTTGGTAGTGCGCCGTTGAGGATGTCGACCATCTGGCCCTGTTTGAAGATCATTAACGTTGGAATACTGCGGATACGGAAGCGGGCGCTGAGTGCGGGTTCAGCTTCGGTATTCACCTTAATAAAGCGGATTTTCCCGCTGCGCTCCTGCGCGACGTTTTCAAACACAGGGGCAAAGTTGACGCAGGGGCCGCACCAGGGAGCCCAGAAATCGATCACAATGGGAAGATCGTCCTGTAACAATTTATCGAGCGTCGCTTCAGTGGCATTGATGATACCACCGCTGAATAAGGTTTCTCCGCAACGACCACATTTTGCATGGTCATCAACACGCTCTTCTGGCAGGCGATTGGTTGTTTGGCAAGATCCACATACCGTATTCATAACAGGGCCTCAGATAAAAGGGCTAAAATAAAGATGTCGCTGATAAAATGCGCGCAATGCTGCATTAGAAGGTCAACGGCATGGCGCGTAAACGTGAATAAATTATGGTGGGGAGACATTATGGCAACAACGTGGTTTGCCCAATAGCTACAATAGCTTCTGACTGTTAGCGCTCTTTTACCACAAGCGTGTGGCTAAGCGGGTGTACATAAGGTAATCTTCGCGCCCAGCGCGTAGGTGGAGAAAACAATGAGCGATTCATTCAATAGTAAAAGCGGCAAAGTCCGTGTGATGTACGTCCGCAGTGATGATGAGGGCGAGAAAGACAATAAAAACAAGCGTCCTGCTGATAAAGATCGTCGTGGCGATCGACGTGATGGTGGTGGCTCTCGCGATCAGCGTGAAAAACCGAAGCATCCGCGTGATGTTAACCCGCGTTATGCCCGTGAAAATCCGTCCCGCGACGGCGATAGCAGTGCGAAAACGCCGTGGGGCAATAAAGATCGTAACGAACGCAGCAGCGACAAGCCTCGTCGCCCGCGTGGTGAAGACACTGGTGGTTATGAATCACCGTGGAAAACCGTGTCTCGTGCGCCAAGCGAGAGCGACACGCCGGATCACGGCGGTATTACTGGCAAGAGCCAGATCGATCCTGAACAACTGCGTCGCCAGCGTCAGGAAGAAACACATGTCTACGGTGAAAATGCCTGTCAGGCGCTGTTTAAAAACCGTTCTGAGGTGATTGTTCGTGCCTGGTTCCTGCAAGAAGTGACGCCGCGTTTCCGCGATGCACTGCGCTGGATGGCGGCGAACCGCAAGGCTTACCACGTTGTGGAAGAGGAAGAGCTGATTAAGGCTTCCGGCACTGAACACCACGGCGGCGTCTGCTTCCTGATTAAAAAACGTCAGGGAATGGATGTGCGTGAGTACCTTAAAACGGCTGGCGAGAATGACTGTGTATTGGCGCTGGAAGATGTGGGTAACCCGCATAACCTCGGTGGCATTATGCGTAGCTGTGCGCATTTCGGCGTGAAAGGTGTCTTAGTTCAGGATGCGGCGCTGCTGGAGTCCGGTGCTGCGGTTCGTACGGCAGAAGGCGGTGCGGAACATGTTAAAGCGATCAATGCTGACGACTTCTTGTCTGTGCTGGCGGAGTTCCGTAACGCAGGCTACACCATCGTGACCACCTCTAGCCATAAAGGTACGGCATTGTCGCAAGCAACGCTTCCGGCGAAAACCGTGATTGTGCTGGGTCAGGAAGGTGATGGCCTGTCAGATAGCGCCTGGCAACAAGGGGATGTAAAAGTCTCTATCGGCGGTACTGGTAAGGTTGAAAGCCTGAACATTTCAGTCGCAACGGGCATTTTGCTGTCCGAGTGGTGGCGACAGAATCAAGCCTGATATCACGCGTCAATTCTCAGGGGGATACACCCTCTGAGAAGGCATCACCATGGATGAGAGAACGATTGATGAAGCAGAAAAAGCAGAAAGTTATCGCTGTATCGTTACTGTTGGGCGCGTTGCTGGCAAGCGGCTGCAGTTCTCTGCCGCGCTCATCCACTACTGTTGCCGCTGTACCAACCGCTGATGTATGCCAAATTGGCGACAAGCAGGTACAGACCACGCTGTATTTTGGTTTGAACCGTCCTGCTGGCCCGGCGATTTCTGATGCCGAATGGAAAGCATTTCTGGACGGTGAGGTGACGCCACGCTTTAAAGAAGGGCTGACGGTGTTTGATGCCAAAGGACAATGGCTGGGGAACAATGGACTGGTTGCCCGAGAGAACAGCAAGGCGCTGATGTTGATTCATGGCGCTGATAAAGAGCGCGATATCGAAGCGCTGCGCACCACCTATAAATCACGTTTCGCGCAGGAATCCGTTATGCGGATTGATGCCCCTGTCTGCGTCGCCTTCTGATTTTTTCATCAGCCCCTTTTTAGGGGCTGATTCATATCGTTTGTAATCCCATCGACAGAACAAGAACGGTGATAATGGGATAGAAGAGTAAAGCGTTTGCGCCATGGATGTATTCACAGCGTCTTTACGATCTACCCATTATCACCGCTCGACTGACTTTTATCACGAACTAAAGCACTAATCCCGCCACTGCCGCAGACAGCAAACTCACCAGTGTAGAACCGTAAACCAGCTTCAGACCAAAGCGTGATACCACGTTGCCCTGTGCTTCATTCAGCCCTTTGATTGCGCCTGCGATAATGCCGATTGATGCGAAGTTGGCGAAGGAAATCAGGAAGACAGACAAAATTCCCAAACCGCGCGGCGACATTTCTGCTGCGATCTTCTTCAATTCGATCATGGCAACGAATTCATTGGCCACCAGCTTGGTTGCCATAATGCTGCCTGCGTTCAGGATATCGGAAGACGGAATGCCGATCAGCCAGGCCAGCGGTGAAAAGACATAGCCCATGATAGCCTGGAAGCTAATGCCAAAGACGGTGCTGAACAGCGCATTGACGGCGGCAATCAAGGCCACGAAGCCGATTAACATCGCCATAATAATCATCGCGACTTTAAAACCAGCAAGAATGTATTCTCCCAGCATTTCAAAGAAACTCTGGTCTTCATGCAGCTTTTCCAGCTTCAGTTCTGGTTCGTCGTCAGGCAGATAAGGGTTAACTATAGACAGAATGATAAAGGTGCTGAACATATTCAGGATCAGTGCCGCAACGACGTATTTGGCGTCCAGCATGGTCATGTAAGCGCTGATGATCGACATAGAAACGGTCGACATCGCCGTCGCGGCCATCGTGTACATCCGCCGTGGCGACATGTCGGCGATGATGCCTTTATAGACGATAAAATTCTCTGATTGCCCCAGCATCAGCGTACTCACGGCGTTAAACGACTCCAGTTTCCCCATTCCGTTAACCTTGGACAGCAGCGTGCCAATACCTTTGATAACCAACGGTAAAATTTTCCAGTGCTGCAAAATCCCGATCAGTGCGGAAATAAAGACGATAGGGCAGAGCACATTGAGGAAGATAAAGGAGAGCCCCTGCGCATTCATGCCGCCAAATACGAAGTCGGTCCCTTGATTGGCGAAAGATAATAGCTTTTCAAACAAACCGGCAAAGGAGCTAATCGCGTTAAGGCCGATGCTGGAGTGTAAAAGGAAATAGGCCAGCAAAATTTCAATCACCAGCAGTTGCACGATAAAGCGCACTCGGATGCGTTTTCTGTCGTGACTGACGAGTAATGCCAGTAAAAAAATGGCAGCCGTTGCCAAAATGAAATGTAAAACCTGTGACATAGAGAACCACTCAATCCCCGAATAAAAGAGGCGCATTGTAATCGGAATGTGAAAATATGTTTATCCCGAATCTGTAAATCCTTATTCACTACGGCGCTATGAAAATGGGGAGGTGTATTCGAGTAATCGGGGAAGGTGGGAATGTGACAAAAGGGTTCCCCTTCGCCAGTGATTGGCTGAAGGGGAAAGGAGGCTTATGACGGGTTAGTGCGCGCCTCCACCTCCACCGCCGGTGGTAAAGGGCGGTCTGGCGAACCAGACCAGCACCAATAGCACCAGAAATACGGCGGCGGCGCCCCAGAAGATCTCGTTGGCGGAAATAATCAGCCCCTGAGCCGTAATCTGTTCTGCGATATAAGCCGAAGCCTGCGTTTGACTCATCCCCATTGCCTGAAGCTGCTGGTACGTTTCCTGCGCTATCGGGTTATACGGCGTGATAGATTCCGTCAGGTGCGCATGGTGCAGAGATTCTCGCTGCGTCCAGAGCGTGGTGGTCAGCGATGTCCCGATTGAACCTGCCAGCGTTCGTGCAAAGTTCGACAGACTCGATGCTGCCGCCAAACGTTCAGGCGGAAGACCCGACAGCGTGATAGTCGTCAGCGGCATGAAGAAGCAAGCGACGGCAAACCCCTGTACGAACTGCGGCCAGGCTGATGCACCGAAATCCATACCCGGCTCAAAGGTGTACGCACGCCAGTAAAAACAGACCGCGTACATAATAAAGCTGAACGTCACCAGCTTGCGCATATCCAGACGCGGCGCGAATCGACCGATAATCGGCGACAGCACCACTGGCATCAGCCCAACAGGTGCGGATGCCAGCCCTGCCCAGGTGGCAGTATAGCCATACACCTCCTGCAACAGCTGCGGCAAGAGCACGATCGACCCAAAGTAGAACATATAGGCGAGGCTGATACACAGACAGCCAATGGTGAAGTTGCGAGACTTAAATAGGGATAAGTCCACCACCGGATGGTCGTCCGTCAGCTCCCAGACAATCAGGAACGCGATTGCAATCACCGCCACCACGGTGAGGGTGATAATTTCCGTCGAGTTAAACCAGTCCAGCTCTTTGCCTCGGTCGAGCATCATCTGAAGGCTACCGATGCCAACGACCAACAACGCCAGCCCGATGGTATCGATGGGCTTGATCTCTGTTTTGGTTTCCCGTCCGCGCAGCGTTTGCAAGGCAATAAACACCACGGCGATGCCCAGCGGAACGTTGATGAAGAATATCCAGCCCCAGTGATAGTTGTCGCTAATCCAGCCGCCCAGAATAGGGCCACAGATCGGTGCGACGACTACGGTCATTGACCACAGTGCCAGAGCGATACTGCGTTTTGCGGGAGGGTAATTACTTAGTAACAAACTCTGTGACAGCGGGATCAGCGGCCCAGCGACAATCCCCTGCAATACGCGAGCGAAAATCAGCATTTCCAGGCTGGTGGACATCCCACACAGCCAAGAGGTCAGTGCGAAGAGTGCCGTTGACCATAGAAACAAGCGGACTTCACCAAACCGTTTTGCTAGCCAGCCAGTGATAGGAATAGAGATGGCGTTAGCGACCCCGAACGAGGTGATGACCCACGTTCCCTGTGAGTTGGACGCACCCAGATTACCGGCGATGGTCGGAATAGCGACGTTGGCGATGGTGGAATCCAGCACCTGCATAAACGTTGCCAGCGACAGAGCAACGGTCATCCAGGCGAGACTCGCGCCTTTAAGCGGTTTTCTCTGCACGTTTCTCTCCTGGTCGATTAACCGGCATTCGCCTGAATAATGGCGCTAATATCTTGGTTAACAGGGGTCAGATCCAGCGTCAGAGCATCACTTTGGTAGGCTGGCGTGGTGCGCGGCGTTTCTGCTAACGCGCTGCCTTCTGTATTGGCGGTATCGACATTCACCAAAGCAGACAAGCCAATACGCAGCGGATGTTCGGCAACCTGCTTCGGATCGATCTCAATTCGTACGGGCAAGCGCTGAACCACTTTGATCCAGTTGCCTGTAGCGTTCTGGGCGGGCAGCAGAGAAAACGCGCTACCGGTACCCATATCGAGGCCGACCACTTTTCCCTGATACACAACATCATCACCATAGATATCCGCGATCACGGTAGCGGGTTGGCCGATGCGCATATTGGCTAACTGCGTCTCTTTGAAGTTAGCATCGACCCACAGGTGATTGGCAGGAACCACGGCCATCAGCGCTGAAGTCGAGGAAATGCGGGCGCCAATCTGCACGCTGCGGCGTGAGATGTAGCCGTCAATCGGGCTGACAATTTTGGTACGCTGTAGCGCTAACCAGGCATCGCGCATTTCTACGGAAGCTTGCTGTATGGCGGGTTGTTTCTCGAGTGGCGTATCCAGAATCATTGCCTGATTCGCCTGATATTGTTGTCTGGCAACTTCTAGCGCCGCTTTGGCGGTCGCGACGGCATCACGGGCATGCTGTACTTCTTCACGTCCGATGGCATTTGCGCTGCCCAGTGCTTCACGGCGGCTCTGGTCGCTTTGTGCCTTGTTCAGTTCAGTCTGACGTAGCTCGATATTGGCCTGATATTGTTTGCTGTTGATAATCAACTGGTGCGTTTGGCGCACGCTGTTGGCCAGTGCGGTTTTCGCGCGCTCAAAGGTCTGCTGGGCATCGGTAGGATCCAGCTCCACCAAGACCTGTCCCTGTTTAACGAAATCGGTATTGTCGACGTTAACATGGGTGACGCTACCCGTAACCTGCGCCATGATCTGAATCTGGTTGCCTGCGACGTAGGCGTCGTCGGTACTTTGGTGATGTCTGAGCACCAGGAACCAGTAAACCAGCCAGGCACAGCCCAGTACGACGAAAATAAATGTCAGCAGCGACAAGACCCGTTTACGCTGCTGTTTCTTGTTTCTTTGGGGCGTCTGCGGCACCTGATTTTCCACACTTTCACTCATGCTGTTCTCTCTCTTCTTATTTTCTTTGTATCGGCTATCGCACCAGACAGAGCAGCCTGGCGATAGTCGCAATGAATTCGTATTACTGTGCCGCCCGGGGGAGTTTTCAGATTGCCCACCCGGAGCGTGAGATTGCCGTTGTGCTAAGCCGCAGGTTGAGACCACGGAAAGATCATGCGTATTTTTCGCAGCAAAACTCACCTGCCCGATACCTAAGCATCGGGTCATTTCGGGTGAAAAAGGTGCTGGTTATGATTTTTTGTTGTTGTTCTTCTGCTATATGTTGCCGAAATCGTCCATCTCATCCAGCCTAACCAAGAGCTTTCTCATCAGGGTTTCGAGCTGTTTTTGCTCTCCTGATTCAAGTGCTGAACAAAGCACATGGAGACTGTCATGTTGTGGTGGAATCAGTTGGCCAAGAAACGTTTTGCCTTCTTCTGTCAGATGCAGGTGCAGGCAGCGTCTGTCGCTGCTGCTTTCGCGTCGCTCTATCCAGCCTCTTTTCTCCAGATCGTCAGCGATGCGTGTCGCATTGGTGCGTGACGATCCCAGCGCTGCACTGAGCTCAGATGGCTGAATACTGTAAGATTCTTGAGATTCTAACGTCAGCAATGCCATGAAAAGGGTTTCGTTAATTCCCTGATCTTTCAGCATTCTGTTTCTGTGTTCCAGAATTTTGCCTTGAACGTGCATGAATAGACGCAGTAACAAAACTTCCTGACGTGGGAAACCGGGTTTGCGTGAAGCACGCAGATCGAGCATTTGTTCTATAGGAGTGAATGAACTGTCCATTTTTTATATAAACCTCATTAATCACGGTATGCATAGTAACTAATGTTACTAAATGGGTAAACGGCATTCAGGTGGGAAATTGTGCTTATTTCTGTGACAGAACGTAAGCGGAGAATAGCGTGAAGTAGGGATTATTCACCGCTTACTTTATTTAAATCAAAATCTTATTTGATAATTTACACTGTGGATTCCAGCAGTTTAAACGCAATGCCGTAGCAGAATGCTCCCAGTAACGTAGATAAGACGATGCTGCGGGTTTTATAAAAGCAGACGGTCAGCGTCATAAATCCTACGAGTGTTGGCAGCAACTTTTCGTGATGCGCGAGAATATCTGGCACGCTGGAAACCATCAGCAGCGCGCAGATGGAGGCAATGCCAATGCTATCAAGCAACAGGGCTTTTTTGCCGCGTTGCAGTGAACCGGAAGCACGTGAGGCGCTCAGCCGCAGAGGCAGATAGCGGAAGAGATAGTTCACCATCCCGACCATCAGCCCGATAAGAATAACGTCTGTACTCATATGTTTACCTGCGGTGTGGCGGGGTTAACCAGTGAGGCCAGACAGCCGCTGAGAATGCCGAGCAGTATCGCGGCAGGGATAGAAGAAAGCAGCAGCCCAAGCAGTGCGCCGCCTAGCGCGCAGGCCACAACCAGACTCTGTTTCCGCTTGAAGGACGCGAGCAAAAAACTCAGGAAAAGCGCAGGCAGCATGAAAGACAGCGCGGCTTCGACGGCAGGGTAATCATCCAGCGGGCCGTTACCGAATACAGCACCGATCACCGTGCCAAGCACCCAGGAGAGCCAGGCTAAAAGCGACACGCCCATCATCCAGTCTTCTGACCAACGTCGATTGTCTTTCGCCAACCGGGCGGCCGCCGCGGCAAACACTTCGTCCGTCAGGCCGAACGCCCACAGCGCAGTTTTTCGGGTTGGCAGACGTTGTGCAATACGATGCCGTAACGCAGGCCCATAGAGCACATGGCGGATATCCATCGCCATGACGGTCAACGCTGCTACCCAGATGGACATACCTGCGCTAAGCAGGGCGGTGATGACGAACTGGCTGGCACCAGCGTAAATGATGCACGAAAGAAAAATGCCTTCCAGCGGGGTAAATCCTAGCTTGACGGCGTTCATGCCAAACGCGAAGGCTACGGGCATATAGCCGATAACAATCGGCAAGCTGTCAAATACGCCTTCGCTAAAAGACGCCGATTTTGTCGGTGCAGATGTGGTTAATGTCTTCACTGGCTTGATATTTTTTGCACTTAAAGGGAATTAACCGGTAACACTAGCAAAGCATTACCGGAATTTCACGTTATTGCGGAACGGGCGTGATGATCTCGTGCGTAACTTTCTCGTGGGAAACTGTCTCGAATGAGACGATTGCAATCGAGACAGTTGCAAATAAGCGCGGTTACAGCGCCGCCATCGCTTCCTGCGTCTCGTGATGATGACTTCGCCACCACACCAGCAGATTCAACAGGCTGATAATGCTGCCTGCGGCACAAACGCCGAGCCAGCCCCACTGCTGGTAAGCCGAAGCAGAGAGGATCGATCCCAGTGCACCGCCGATGAAATAGCTGGTCATATAGCCTGCCGTCAGTCGGTTACGTGCGTCGGGCATCATACGGTAAATCACACTCTGGTTGGTCACGTGCACGCCCTGAACCGCCAGATCCAGTACGATGATGCCAATGAGCAGCGCCGCCACGGAATGAATACCGAGCGCAATAAAGCCCCACGACAGCAAAAGCAGGATAATCCCAACGCTGGTGGTCGGCTTGGCTTTGCCCTGATCGACCAGACGACCAGCGCGTGATGCTGCTAATGCGCCTGCGGCACCGACCAGCCCGAACAGGCCGATAACGCCTTCGGAATAACCATAGGGTGGTGAAGCCAGCAGAAATGCCATCGACGTCCACAGAATGCTGAAGTTGGCAAAGGACAGACAGCCAAGGATTGCGCGCGTGCGCAGCAGCGGATTTGCAGAGAACAGGCGGAATATAGAGGCCAGTAACTGCGGGTAGTTCAGCGTGTTTTGCTGAGGAATACGCGGCAATGCCCGCCACAGAATCAGCGCCATGATGACCATCAGCGTGCTGGCAACCCAGTAAACGGTACGCCAGTCACCGAGTGAAGCCAGCGCACCCGCGACGGTGCGCGCTAGCAGAATCCCCAGTAGCAGGCCACTCATGATCGTGCCAACGACCTTGCCGCGTGTTTCCGGCGTTGCCAGCGTTGCGGCAAGAGGAACCAGCAACTGCGCGACAACGGAGAACAAGCCGGTTAACGCCGTGCCAGCAATCATTATCCAAAGTGTGGGCGCAGAAGCGGTGATCAGCATCCCGCCTGCGGCGAGTAGCGTCATGCCGACAATGAGCGTCCGGCGTTCAAACATATCCCCCAGCGGCACCAAAAACAGCAGGCCAACGGCATAACCCAGCTGCGCGGCGGTGACAATGAATCCCGCCTGATTAACGGAAAGCGCAAAGACTCTGGCAATCGTCTCCAGCAGCGGCTGGGCATAATAGTTACTGGCGACGGCAAGGCCAGTCGCGATAGACATAATCAGGGTCAAAGACAGGCTAAGCCCTGGTTGTGGTGTAGAGGATGCAGATTGTTGCTGAAGAGGCATAGTGTTTGAACGTTAATATGATGTTAAAAGCAGAGTCTATAGTATCCGGCAGAGCCTAATGAGATGCCAGAATATCTTTCCGCTTCTTAAATATGACGGAGATGTTTCGCTTTTGCTGGGATTGATTTAGCTTATCCCCAGCGTCATAACACTATCGACAGGGGATATTATGTTTAAGCATTATCAGGTGTTTAAGAAAAACAGCATTGCAATGCTAATGGGATGTGCACTTCTGCCAGCAGCGGCACTGTGGTCGATGGGGGCGCAGGCAGTCACGGCGGTTTACGTCTCTGCTGCTACTGACGGCGCGATCGATGTCTACACACTTAATACGCAAAGCGGCGAATTGACCGCCATCGGGAAAGCGGCCGCTGGGGCGAAGGTGATGCCGTTAGCCGTTAGCCCAGATAAATCGTTCCTCTATGCTGCTACGCGCGGCATCCCCTACTCGGCGGTCAGCTATAAAATCGACGCCAAGAGCGGTGTATTGAGCCCATTAGGCAAAGCGGAATTACCGGACAGCATGGCCTACATCTCGACGGATCTTACGGGGAAATGGCTGTTCAGCGCCTCGTATGGTGGCAATAAAATCGCGGTTAATGGCATTGATAAAGACGGCAAGGTGAACGCGAGTGCGGTCACCGTGGTGCCGACAGGCGAGAAAGCGCACAGCATTATTGCCGATCGAAAAAATAAGTTCGTCTTTGCCAGCAATCTCGGCAGCGACCAAATTGTACAGTTCCGGTTTGATGCGAAAACGGGAACGTTGACGCCGAATGAGCCAGCCGAAATTAAACTGCCTGAAGGAAATGGGCCGCGCCATCTGGTGTTATCACCCGATAATAAAACGCTCTACGTGAGCAACGAATTATCCGGTAAAGTCGCTCGTCTGGCGTTGGATGAAAAGACAGGGCAGCTTACGCTGTTGGATTACACCGACACCATTCCGGCCGAGGCAGGGATGAGAGCGGGAACGATCACGCCGGATAAAAAGAACGCCGATAGCCGACCACAAATCTGGAGTGCCGATTTACGTCTGACGCCAAATGGAAAATTCCTGTACGTATCGGAACGCACCAAAAGCACGATTACGCTGCTGCGGGTTGAACCGAAAACGGGTCAGCTGAAATACATTACGCGCTATCCAACGGAAACGCAGCCGCGCGGTATCCAGATCGATCCAAGCGGGAAATTCCTGATCGCCAGCGGTGAAAAATCGACGTCGCTGTCGGTGTACCGCATCAATCAGGACAACGGAGATTTAGTGCGAGTAGGGCACTACCCGACCGGAAAAGGCGCGAACTGGGTCGAAATCGTTAAACTGCCGTAATTGCCCTTCAGCAATAAAAAACGCCCCTTTCGCTGGAAAGGGGCGTAGTAGAAAGAAGGAAGAATGCCTCTACCGGACGTATAACGTGTACTTTTGACGTTTTCTCATGGTCAGCGTGAACGTTCATTTCCCCTTATCAGTCTGCTTCCTGCTTACGCGAGCGGAATGCCGCGACTTTCATTCTGTTGCCACAGAGCGCCATGCTGCACCATCGCCGACGATGTGATTTGGTGGTATCCAGAAAGAACAAGGTACAGTCGTGTGCCTCACACTGGCGAATATATTTTACCTCAGATCCGGAAATCAGAGCAGCGAACGCCATTGCTATCGGTTCGAGTAAGCTGGCACAGCTATTATCCCTCCTGCATTCAACAACGCTAAAACCAGCTTGCTGACTATCCCATTCCAGCATTCTTACCGGCCGTCCACTATCAAGAATATGGTTTATTTGTTCAGGGTGATATTCCTTACCCGATCGGACGGCCTCTATTGTCTGAACCATTGCCTGACGCAATGCCAGAGCTTCATTAATCAGGCCGGTCGGCGTATCTGTAAAATTTTCAGGTAGTTGCTTCGCCGCTTTAAGCCATGCGATGACACTTGCGTCATCCGTCAAACAGTCGTGGTATTCGCTTCCTGTTCCAAATGCACTGTTGATGAGGTCCAACGCGAGATTGTTCGCGAGAAAGTGGGGCTGAGTTATCGGTGATGTGTGCATTGATGTAACCCTTAAAATGATATTGACAGGTTACACTAATTATCTGTAACCTTCAAGTGACCACTTTATAGGTTACAAAGGAAAAAGACTGTGAATACTGATATAGCAACGACACCCGAGACCCAAGTCCACTATCGCTATGAGCAGGTGGGTAACGTCAATATTTTCTATCGTGAAGCAGGAAAGCCATCATCACCCAGCATTTTGCTACTGCATGGATTTGCTGCATCCTCGTACATGTTTCGAGAACTGATTCCGTTACTTGCTGATAATTATCACGTGATTGCTCCCGATCTGCCGTCCTTCGGTTTCACGGAATCGCCGGGAAGCGATGAGTATGACTATACGTTTGATAATCTGGCGAAGACGATCGAGCAGTTCACTGAACAGCTGAAGCTCCCGCGTTATGCGATCATGGTTCATGACTATGGTGCACCGGTTGGATGGCGTCTTGCTACGGCTCATCCCGATCGCATCACGGCAATTATTTCGCAGAACGGTAATGCTTATGAAGAGGGTTTGGCGCAAGGATGGGATGCGATCAGACGGTATTGGCAATCACCGACGGCAGAGAATCGTGCTGCCCTTCATGATTTTCCGACCGCAGCCTCTGTGAAATGGCAATATTTAGAAGGCGTAAGTGATACCAGCCTTGTCTCCCCCGATGGATACACTCTTGAAGGTCTGCACGTGTCCCGTCCAGGCAATGCTGATATTCAACTGGATCTGCTACTGGACTACGCCTCCAATGTTCAGCGTTATCCTGAATTCCAGACTTACTTCCGTGAGCAGCAACCGCCGCTGCTTGCTGTCTGGGGCCGCCATGATCCTTACTTTTTACCTGCCGGTGCGGAAGCGTGGAAGCGGGATATTCCCCATGCTGATATCCGTTTCTACGATACCGGGCACTTTGCTTTAGAAACGCATGGAAACGACATCATCCCCGTAATCCACGCATTCCTGGACGACAATATAAAATGATTTTCTGATTGGGTTTGGTGAGGTGTCAGCGGGGAAAGTGTTGTTTCGAGAACGGAGAAAATGAGCGCCCTTTTGTTAGAAAGGGCGCTCGTCTATAGGGGATTATTTCGCAGCATCGGCGGCGGTTTTCACCCAGCCATCAAACAGCTGCTGGTGGGCTTTGATCCAGCCATCAACATGACGTTCGATATCTTTCTGTGAACCCTGACCTTCATGCATACGCAGGTTCTGCGCATTCACATCGGCAATCGGCAACTTCATGATGGCGAACAGCTTCGCCGCTGCGGGGTTTTTCTCGGCCCACGCTTTGTTCGCGGCAATCTTCATGGTGTTAACGGGGAAGCCATAGTCGGCACCGTTTGGCAGCTTGGTGCTGACATCTTTCATTTCACCCGGTTGAGAAGAGAAAGGCACCTGTAACCAGACTACGTCACGGCCCGGAACCAGCACATCACTGACCCAGTACGGCGTCCAGGTGTAGTAAAGAATCGGCTTGCCTTCTTTGTAGCGGGTAATGGTATCGGCGATCATCGCCGCATAGTTCCCCTGATTGTGCTCGACCGTGTTGGTTAAGCCATAGGCGGGAAGGTGATGGTTGATGGCCGCTTCACATCCCCAGCCCGGCGTACAGCCCGTAAGATCGGCTTTGCCGTCGCCATTGGTATCAAAAATCTTGGCAATTTTCGGATCTTTTAGCTGCGCAATATTGGTGATTTTGTATTTTTCAGCCGTTTTCTTGTCGATCAGGTAACCCTGAGCGGCACCGGAGACATATTCACCCTGACGGTAGAATTTCGCGTCCCCGCCAGCCGCTTTATATTGGTCTGCGTGTAGCGGATCCCAGTTAACCGCGATAAATGTCGCATCGCCGGAAGCAATCGAGGTGTAAGCGACGTTGTAGTCCACTTCACGAGGCGTTTGCACGTCATAGCCCAGCTTTTCCAACGCGCGGCTGACCAGCAGCGTCTGGAACGTTTCCTCGGAGATGGTGCTTTGAACCGGAATAACGGAAATACCTTTACCCGGCTGCGCGGTGTCAGCGGCGTAAACCTGCGTACTCAACAGTGCGGTAGTCAGGGCGGCGGCCCAAAGTTTGGTGTTTGGCATCATGATTCCCTCTGTCTTTATACCCGTCATACTTCAAGTTGCATGTGCGTTGGCTGCGTTACTCGGGACACTTGCGTGTACCTCGCCCCGTAGGGGCCGCTGCAAGCAGCGTTCAAATCTGCCTTTGGCAGATTTGTCAGTCACCCGAATCACTTACCTCTGTAAGCTCATCGGGATGCCTTCCCTTGCCGCCTGCCTGAAACTCGAATTATTTAGGGTAAATGGTAAGTGTTGCTAATAAAATTAACGTGTGGATAAAACGAGTAGTGAATGTCGCCGCTTGTCTGACATTGGCCAGACAAGCGGGACGAGCGTTACTGCTTGATGAAAGGGCGGGTCAGCAGGCCGATTGGGCCGCTGGCGTACCAGCTTTTATTGCCCTTGCTGCGACGATCGCGCCCCAGAGACTGTGTGAGACGGTCAAGAATAATGGCCAGAATAACAATCCCGACGCCACCGACGGCAGCCAGACCCATATCCAGACGGCCAATACCGCGTAGTACCATCTGGCCTAAACCACCTACGGCGATCATCGAGGCGATAACCACCATCGACAGCGCCAGCATCAGCGTCTGGTTAACACCGGCCATGATGGTCGGCATGGCCAGCGGGAGCTGAACCTTAAACAGCATCTGGCGCGGGCTGGCACCGAATGATTCAGCGGCTTCAACCAGATCGGCGGGCACCTGACGAATCCCCAGAATCGTTAAGCGAATAATCGGTGGCAGGGCGAAGATAATCGTTACCACGACACCCGGCACGTTACCTATACCGAACAGCATGACGATAGGCACCAGATAGACGAACGCGGGTGTGGTCTGCATGGCATCGAGCAGTGGCCGGATAAACTTCGCGGCTCGTTCGCTACGCGCCAGCCAGATCCCCATGGGGAGCCCGATGAGCACGCAGAAGAACAGCGCGGTCAGCACCAGCGCTAACGTAATCATGGCCTGTGACCAGGCACCAATCGCGCCAATCGCAATCAGCGACAGTAGGGTTGCTACGCCCATGCCGAGGCTGGACATCTGCCAGGCAATCAGTGAAAACACCAGGATTGCAATCGGCGCAGGCATTCCCAGCAGAAACTGTTGGAAGCCGCCCAGAATAAAATCGACCGGCACGCGAATGCCCTGGAAGATCGGTCTGAAGTGCAGCACAACCCAGTCGATACCGTGGGTGACCCAACTATCCAGCGGAATTAGTGTGTCCTTAAACGGATCGAGCAGATTGAAATGCTCGGGTGTCGCAGGAGCCGCGCTGTTTAACCAGTCACTGCCGGATTGCGCAGCCTGATGGGCCGCATCGGTAGAACCATCGGGAGCCGGAGCACTGCTCCAGGCATCGCTGCCGTTAGCCGGTGCATCTTGAGCAGGCGCGGCGGTAGACCAAGGATCGCTTTGCGATGCGCTGTCAGGCGTTGAACCGTGTTGTGCTGCTGTAGAACTATCAGCCGCGTGATCGGCAGGCGCGTTCTGCGTGCTGGTTGCCCACGGATCGCTTTGCGCGGCGCTATTACCCTGCTCAGGCGTTGCGTTTTGGTCGGCAGGCTGATTTTGTGCCGTGGTGTTGTCCCACGGATTCGGTGTTGATTTACTCATTGGTCACTCCTTCCTTATCCAGTGCCTGAAGCAACATTCCTTTGGAAATGATGCCAATGTACTCATGGTTTTCGCCGACGACAGGGACGGCACAGGGAGCCTGTGCGACCTGAGAAATCAGCTCGTTGAGTGACATATCTGCGGGCACGGGAGCAGGTTCGGGCAGTAACGCCTGTTCCAGCGGTTGCTGTTCTTTCAGCGCCTGCTTCAGTGAATCAATAGACACGATGCCAATGAAGCGTTTCCCCCCTTCCAGTACGTAGCCGTAATCACGGTCTTCGTCCTGAAGGATTTTCAGCGCGGAACGCGGTCCTACGCCGGGGGTTTTACGAATTAAGGTGACTGGGCGACGACGGGCGATATCTTTGGCGCTAAACACGTGGCTGATATCGACACCGCGGAAAAAGGTGCGCACATAGTCATTGGCTGGGTTATTCAGGATCTCATCGGGCGTACCGACCTGAATCACTTCACCGCCGTGCATGATGGCAATCCGGTCACCGATGCGCATCGCTTCATCCAGATCGTGCGAGATAAAGACGATAGTGCGTTGATGACGGGACTGGAGTTTGACTAACTCATCCTGCATTTCAGTACGGATTAGCGGATCGAGTGCGGAGAATGCCTCATCCATCAACAGGATATCGGGGTCATTTGCTAACGCACGGGCCAGACCTACACGCTGCCGCATCCCGCCAGACAGCTCATCTGGATAAGACGCCGCGTAGGCTTCAAGCCCAACCTGCTGCAACGCATCCAGCGCTTTTTGCTCACGCTCTGCTTTCGGCACGCCAGCCAGTTCCATACCAAACGCGGTATTGTTGAGGATATTCAGATGCGGCATGAGCGCAAAGGATTGGAACACCATACTGATCTTCTTGCGGCGCACGTCGCGCAGCGCGGTATCAGATATCCTGGAGATATCCTCACCGTCGATCAGCACCTGACCCCGAGTGGGTTCGATCAGACGATTGAGAAGGCGTACCATGGTTGATTTGCCGGAACCGGATAATCCCATGATGACAAATATCTCGCCTTCTTCAATGGCCAGACTGGCATCTTTTACCCCGACAGTAAGCCCTGTTTTTTCAAATACCTGATCTTTACTCAGGCCTTTATCAATCAGTTTAAATGCTCTGTCTGGGTGCTCGCCAAATATCTTATAAAGATTCTTTACTTCAAGTTTAATTGCCATGAAATTATTGTTTTCCTGTGTCGTTTATAATTCTATAACCTAACCCTGATAATGATTAAACATAATCTACCCTATCATACTCAGATTCTGAGACAACCCTTTATTGCCCCAGCGCCGCCTCTCGCTAGGCGAATATTAGCCAGAGCGACAACGCGATTATTGCTATGTTATCTTCATGATTTATGTGATCTTTGTGATTTTTATCTTGAAGGGTAATTCTTTTTATAACAGTACGTTACCTGCTGGTTTTTACATATTGAATTTGCGGCTGATATAACCTTTTCTGATTGTGGATAAATCGCTATTTATAGTGAATTCCACTAATCGAATAATATGATAAATAAATCACGTTTTTGGGCTTATAGACACTCAAATAGGCCGACGCAGGTACATTTTTTACTTATGATATCTGTCGGTATTTTATACAGTATAGCAAAGATATAATGGGTGAAATGATTGTGTTAATTCCCACCAATAAATAAGAGTGTTCTGAATAATATATTCTTCATTTTTGCAGCGTAATAAAGTCGAGATGCTGTACCAATTTGGTGAAATGCTTCGTGCGCTATCGTGCATGTGCATTTTGCCGATCGCGATCGTGTTATCCAGATAAAATATAGGGTTATGATGGTTAAATATCATCCATAACGACTATCGAAAGAGGCCATCGTGTTAGATCACCTGAGCATACCAGTACGGGATATTGCCCGTAGCCGACAATTCTATGCAGCGGCGCTTGAACCATTGGGTTACACACTGATTAAGGACATGTCGTTTGCCGTCAGTTTTGCGGTGACGGAAGGATATGGGCAGTCAAGCGATCCCGGTGGCGAATTCTGGATTTATCAGTCAAAGGGTGAGCCTTGCCCGGCGGTGCACTTTGCTTTCAGCGCCGCCTCGCGAGAGCGTGTGGATGCTTTTTTTGCTGCCGCTATTGCGGTGGGTGGCATAGATAATGGGCCGCCGGGGCTGCGTCCGAATTATCATCAGGATTATTACGCTGCATTCGTGCGCGACCCGGATGGATACAATATTGAAGCGGTGTATCACCGCCAGCCTTGAACGCCGAATTATGTGGACGTGGTGATAGGGGGAAATTCCCCTTTGTCACTCGCTCATCACGCTGACGTGGGCGGCGACAATACGCCAGCCTTCGGTCATTTTAACCCAGGTCTGCATTTGGCGGCCAATCTTCGTGCTGCCTGTGCGGGTAAACTCGGTGCTAGCGACGGCCATATCATGACCGTAGGTCGTGATGACCGTATTACGCAGGGCTCTGTCCAGACCGGCAGAGGGACGAGCGAGGCGAAAGGCGCGGATTTCCTCGATCCCGTACAGATTTTCTCCCGCACCGTAGCGCACCGTTTTTTCATCGTGCCAGAACAACTCATCTAGCACCGCAACGTCGTTACCGGTTAAGGCTTTTTCGTAGCGATAGAACGCGGCAGTCACATCGGCCAGCACATCCGCTTGGTTGACATCATCAGGCAACATATTTCTTTCCTCTTAGGGTATAGGTTATTCCCTGCTGCTCAAGCGCCCACGCCGTCCGCAGACAAAGATCCTCACGCCACGGTGCGGCAATAATCTGAATACCTATCGGCAGGCCGCTGGCGGTTGCTACCGGCACCGTTACGACGGGCAGCCCGACGAAAGAGATCGGCTGTGTCAGCATCCCCATGCTGGCGCGGACGGGCAGGTCAGTATCATTAATACGCATGGTTTCCTGCCCAATGAGTGTGGCGGAGCAGGGCGTCGCGGGGGCAATCAGCAGGTCGGTGTGTTCAAACAACGCCAGTGTCTGTTGACGAAAATAGTTACGGAAGCGCTGGGCTTGCACATACCAGACGGCGGGGATCATCGCCCCAGCCAGCAGCCGCTCGCGTGACAGTGGCTCAAAACGCTCAGACTGAGTGCGTAAGTCGGGCAAATACTGATTTCCTCCTTCACTGGCTGACAGAATAAAGGCGGCGCTGCGTGCCAGCGCGGCATCGGTTAACGTCAGGCTGTCCTGTGCGCCCAGCGCCTGTGCGATCTGGCAGACGGCGGCTTTTGCCTCCTCGCTACTCCATGTGGAAAAGTAGCCATCAAGCACGGCATAGCGTAGTCCATCGCTGCCTGCTTCCAGCTGTTGGGCGGTATGCTGCGTTTCACGCTCGGCCTGAAAACGATCGTGCTTGTCGCGACCTTGTAGTGCATCGAACACCAGTGCCAGATCGTCTGTGCTACGGGCGAGCGGACCAATGTGGTCGAGGCTGGCGACAAACGGGTGGCTACCGTGGCGTGATAAACGGCCAAATGTCGGCTTCAGCCCGAAAATGCCGCATAGCGACGACGGCACGCGGATCGAGCCATTGGTGTCGCTGCCCAGCGTGAAGTTAACCAACCCTGCGGCGACAGATGCCGCCGATCCGCCGGACGACCCTCCGGCAATACGCTGCGTGTCGAGCGGGTTACGCGTGGGGCCATAATGGCTGTTCTCGGTGGTAAAGCCGTAGGCATAGGCATCCATATTCAACATGCCGGACAGCAGCGCACCCTGACTGGCAAGCTGACGGATGGCAAAGGCATCTTGCGTAGCGGGCGGTCTCTGGCTGAAAAGCTCGGCACCCGCCAGCGTGGTTTCGCCGCTGACATCAAACAGGTTCTTTACGGCATAAGGCACACCGGCCAGCGCGGGTAAGGTTTCCCCACGTTGACGGTATGTGTCGATACGCTCTGCTTCTGCCAACATGCGTTCGCCGGTGACATGGGTATAAGCATTAATCGTAGGATTGGTTTGCTCAATCGCGGCTAGTGCCTGCTGTGCAAGCTCTTTGGCGGAGAACGTTCCAGCCTGCAAGCCTTGCTGAATCTGCCGGATAGATAATGATGAGGACGTGCGCTTAGCATATAAACTCATAGCGTATAAACGCCAGCAATGTCCTGATGCTCATCAAGGGGAAATTCCATCAACGGCTGTGCCATGGCGTGGATACGGCTGAATTGCACCAGCAGTTCCTGACGTCGTTCCTGGCTGAGTTGCAGAGATAGCAGCGTTTCCATCTGTTGCAGATACACTGTCAGTGCGTCTTGTTCGATCATCGTCATTCTGTTTTCTCTCGGTTAAGTAGGACTAAAAGCCTGCCGCGCTGCCGTTGCTGCGTGGATCGAAAGCGCCTTCCAGCATGCCGTTGGTGTGGCGCACGATGGCACCCGCATGGCCGACGGTTTCGCTAAAGCTGCTCAACAGCTCGACGTCGTGTCCTAGCTGACGCAATGCATCTATGGTGGCGGGTTTAAAGCGATCTTCGATCTTCAGTGTGTCGGAGGATTGTCCCCAGGTGCGACCCAGCAACCAGCGTGGAGCGGTAATCGCCTGTTGCAGCGGTAGCCCTTGCTGGACGTGACGGATAAAGATGGCCGCCTGCGTCTGTGGTTGTCCGTCTCCGCCCATCGAGCCGTAGACCATCGTGCGTCCGTCGGATAAACGTGCGGCGGCGGGGTTTAAGGTATGAAAAGGCTGTTTGCCCGGTTCTAACGCCAGCAGATGTGCCGGATCGAGGCTGAATGAGGCACCGCGGTTCTGCCAGAGCACGCCAGTTCCCGGTAGCACAACACCGCTGCCGAATTCGTGGTAAATGCTTTGAATGAAAGAGACGCACAGGCCGCTGCTGTCGCATACGCCCATCCATACGGTGTCTCCGGGGCCTTTGCCTTCTCCCCACGATGCGGCTTTTCGCGTATCGACCTGTCGCGCCAGTGCACCAAGCGCATCGTTTTCCAGCAGCGCCTGAACATTTTGCGTCATCAGTTTGGGATCGGTAATGAAGCGGTCACGCAGGCCAAACGCCAGCTTGGTCGATTCGACAATACGATGGATCGTCTGGCTATCGCTCAGATCTTCCATGTCTAAATGATCGGTCAGGCCGAGGATCGCGAGGGACACCAGACCCTGCGTCGGTGGCGCGAGATTGTAGATATCGCCTTTACTGTGTTTTAGCACCAGCGGCGTTGTTCGCTTGGCGCGGTAGCTCGCCAAATCGTCGGCCGTCAGTGGCATCCCGAGCTGCGTCATCTGCGCCGACAGCCGTGCGGCGACAGAGCCGCGATAAAAGCTGTCCAGCCCTTCAATGCTCAGCGTCGTTAAGGTATCGGCTAAGTCGGGCTGCGTGAAACGGCTACCCGCGCGCGGGATATTTCCCTGCGGCATAAAGAGTTGGTTAAAGGCCGGAAAATCGCTCAGTTCGTGATAGCGCTGGGTGAGCGCATCTTCCTGCGATTGCGTGACGGGAATGCCGTCCGCCGCATAGCGAATTGCGTCAGACAGCAAGCGAGCGAGCGGTAGCGGTTCTCCTCCCAGCTCTTGAGATAATGCCAACGCTTCCTGCCAGCCGCCGACAGTACCCGCGACTGTCAGCGCCGCTTTCGGGCCTCGATGCGGAATACGGCTCTCACCCCGATACCACTCGCGGCAGGCCAGCGATCCCGCAGCGCCGCTGGCATCAATCGCGACAGGTTCGCCGCGTGGCGGCACAATCAGCCAGAAGCCGTCGCCGCCAATCCCGTTCATATGTGGGTACACCACGGCAATGGTTGCCGCCGCAGCGACCATGGCTTCAATGGCGTTGCCGCCTTCGCGCAGAACAGCCAAGGCGCTGGCGCTGGCTAAATGATGAGGTGCCACCGCCATGCCTAGCGGGGCGGTATTACTTTGCATCATTTCGATATTCCTTTTTATGTAGGGTGATGAGTTCTATTAACCCTAGCTATAAGCAAACGGCGTTCCAGTTTTTCGGTGCGATGGGAAGTCCATATGTGTGTCGGAATGCGTGCCTGTATCATCCTGACAATCCTGTGCTATGTTCTGCGCAATGAAACAAACGTTACAGCACGCGCAATGGACGAGAGACGATGATGCAAATAGATGAACGATTGCGGGATCGCTATAGTGAGCTTTCACCGCAAGAACAGCGTGTCGCGGATTTCATCTTCGATCATTTTGACGATCTGATTAGCTACAACAGCGCCGAGCTGGCGCGGCTGAGCGGCGCTTCCAAAGCGACCGTCAGCCGCTTGTTCAAACGACTGGGCTACCCCAGCTACCGTGACATGCGCGATGAACTGAGAACGCTGCGCCAGAGTGGGATGCCGCTGGCGGATAACCGTGATGCGGTGCAGGGGAATACGTTGCTTGCTCGGCATTACAAGCAGGAAATGGCGAACCTGACGCAGTGGATAAACCAGATTGATCCCGTACAGTTTGGTGCCGTGATCCAGGCGCTGATGCAGACGCAGCGCCTGTGTCTGATTGGGCTACGCAACAGCTATCCGGTCGCGCTGCACCTACGCCAACAACTGCTTCAGATTCGCCAACAGGTCACGCTGCTGACGCAGCCGGGGCAGACGCTATCCGAAGAGTTGGTCGATCTCACTGCGCAGGATGTCGTGATTGTGGTGGCTTTTCGCCGCCGTCCACGCCTGATTCAACCGCTGCTAGCACAGCTGCAAAAACGCGGTGTGCCTGTGCTGCTGCTCTGCGAACCTCAGGTGAGCGCGCTGATGCCATTGGCAACCTGGTCGCTGTGCGTTCCGCTGGACAGCGTATCGGCGTTTGACAGCTATTCGTCTGCCATGAGTTTGGTGAATGTGATCAGCAATGCGTTATTGCATGAAATGCTGCGCGATGGACGCCAACGCATCCATCAGATCGCGGATCTTTATGGTGAACTGGATGAGTTAGAGCAACGCTAATGGTGCGTTAGTGTGGTGCTGTTGCACTTTAATGGTGCGAATTAATTGGTGTTCTTATCTGTCATATGGCTTGTTTCTGGCGTGATAGCTCTGGATTATTTTTGTGACGCAGCGCTGTGGATTGTTTCTCGTTGTTATCTGTTCATAGGCGTAAAAAATTATGATGAGAAACGTGGGGCATCCCGAATGAGCAGCATGGACGCTGCGAAAGCCTGTGCCGCGTCGGGAGCGCGTCACAGGCGGTTCGACAGGATGACACGCGTTTCGAATGTACCGCGCAGCGGCATAATTCACGCCGAAAGCCAGGGTTCGTAGGGCTGCGGCGATTGAGCAGCCCTACGTCGGGCGTGGTGCATGAGTTGCATAAATTATCTCTCTGCAATCACGCACGAAATTTTTCACAGATATTGCATATCCATAATCATATTCATAGCTATCCCATGTTTTAGAAAAACTCTCTGACTCCTTATGGTGTTTTCTCATAACCAACAGCACAAAAAGCGTAAATGGAATCTGGCATGCTCCTTGCTTAGTATCTGTAACGATAGTTTCAATTTTTGTTTTTAAAGAATCTTTCGTTTCAATTACACTAACCGGGGGCAGAGACGATGTTGATCAATAAGCTGGGCATCAAAAAAGGGTTACTGGCGGTGATGGGTGCGGCAATGTTACTGGTTCAGGCCGGTAGCGTGATGGCCGATCAGTTGCAGGATATCGAGAAGCGCGGTGTGCTGCGTGTCGCAGTACCGCAGGATTTCCCACCGTTTGGATCGGTCGGCACCGATCTGCAACCGCAGGGCTATGACATCGATATCGCCCGCTATCTGGCGAAAGAGATGAAACTAACGTTGCAACTGGTTCCGGTAACCAGCGCCAACCGCGTGCCGTATCTGCAAACCAACAAGGTCGATCTGGTGATCTCCAGCCTGGGCAAAAATGCCGAGCGTGAAAAAGTGATCGATTTTAGTCGCGCCTATGCGCCGTTCTTTTTAGGTGTATTCGGACCGAAAGACAGCGCGTTAGCCTCGTCAGAAGCGTTGGAAGGGAAGAGTATCGGCGTCACACGCGGTGCGGTAGAAGATATGGTCCTGACGGAAACGGCACCGAAGGCCGCACAGATTAAGCGCTACGAAGATAACAACACCACGCTGTCGGCGTATCTGTCAGGGCTGGTGGAATTTGTCGCCACGGGCAACTTGGTTGTCGCCGCCATCGCTGAGCAGAACCCGACAAAAGCGCCTGTCGCGAAGTTTATGCTGAAGGATTCGCCGTGCTACATCGGGATGAAGAAAGACGAACCTGCACTGAAAGCGAAAGTCGATGCGCTGATCGAACAGGCGTTGAAAGACGAGACGCTCAATAGCCTGTCGGAAAAATGGCTGAAAGCGCCGTTGCCAGCCAGCATCAAAGCGTAACAGGAGCGCGCCATGACCTATCAGCTTAATTTTTCCGCACTGTTGCCGTTCTGGCCTGAGCTGCTGGCGGGGCTGTGGGTCACCATTGAGCTGACAGTAATGGCAACCCTCGGCGGCATCGCCATCGGTATCTGTGGTGCGGCTTTGCGTAGCGGCAAGCCCACCCTGCTGAGTCGGCTGTGGGGGATCTACGTCGAGCTGATTCGCAATACGCCGTTTGTGGTTCAGCTGTTCTTTATCGTCTTCGGCTTGCCGAGTTTGGGTTGGAAACTGACGGCCGGGGAGGCTGCGCTGTTAGCGATGTTGATTAATCTTGGCGCATACAGCACAGAGATTATTCGTGCGGGGATTCAGGTAACGCCAAAAGGTCAGTGGGAAGCCGCTCGTGTGTTGGGACTGACGCGGATGCAGACTTTTCTGCGCGTGATTTTGCCACCCGCGCTTCAGCGGATTTATCCGGCGCTGGTCAGCCAATGCATCATCGTCATGCTGGGATCGTCGGTGGTGTCGCAGGTTTCCTACGAGGAACTGACCTTTGCCGCCAACCTGATTCAGTCCCGTACGTTTCTGAGCTTTGAAGTGTATCTGGCGACCACGCTGTGTTACCTCGTGCTATCGGTTCTGATGCGGCAACTCTTACTGCTAGCGGGTCGGCGTTTCTTAGGGAGTCAGCAATCATGACATTTACCGACTGGGATATTGTGCGCAACCTGCTGCTGGCGGCGCGTTGGACGCTGTTATTGTCACTGACAGCCTTCATCGGCGGTGCGCTGGTGACGTTTCCGCTCATGCTATTGCGGCTGACCAAGCGCAAATGGGCGACGCGCTTTGTCCATCTGTATTCCGAGTTATTTCAGGGCACGCCGCTGCTGATGCAGCTGTTTCTCGCGTTTTTCGGGCTGGCGTTGTTCGGTATTGATGTAAGCCCCTGGACGGCAGCAGCATTGGCGCTGACGCTATTTACCAGCGCTTTTCTGGTGGATATCTGGTGCGGCAGTGTGGAAGCGTTACCGAAGGGGCAGTGGGAAGCGTCGCGCTGTCTCGGACTGGATTTCGGTCAGACGCTCTATCGGGTGATTGCGCCGCAGGCGATGCGTATCGCTATCGCGCCTACCGTTGGGTTCTCTGTGCAGGTGATCAAAGGCACCGCGCTGGCGTCGATCATCGGGTTTATTGAACTGACCAAAGCGGGAACCATGTTGAATAACGTCACCTATCAGCCGTTTAAAGTGTTCGGATTGGTGGCGCTGGGCTATTTCCTGATGTGCTATCCGCTCTCTTACTACAGCCGCTATCTGGAGAAGAAATTCAATGCCGCTCATCACCATTAATCAGGTTCAAAAATATTACGGTCAGAACCATGTCCTGAAAGGGGTGGATCTGGATATCGAAATGGGTGAGGTCATTTCGATCATCGGGCGTAGCGGCTCGGGTAAGAGCACGCTACTGCGCTGCATGAACGGTCTGGAAGGTTATCAGGACGGCAGCATCAAGCTGGGCGGGGTGACGGTCACCGACAGGGATTCGCAGGCGCGGGAAATCAGCCGCTCGGTCGGGATGGTGTTCCAGAACTTCAATCTGTTCCCGCACATGACGGCGCTGGAAAACGTGATGCTGGCACCGCGCCGCGTGCTGGGTAAAAGCGCGGCGGAGTGTCAGGCGTTAGGCGAACAGATGCTCAACAAAGTCGGGCTGGGCGAACGCCTTCATTATTATCCCGGCAATCTGTCGGGCGGTCAGCAGCAGCGAGTCGCCATTGCCCGTGCATTGGCGATGAATCCAAAAGTCCTGCTGTGTGACGAAATTACATCGGCACTCGATCCTGAACTCGTCGGCGAAGTGTTGAAGGTGCTGGAACAGCTTGCCGCAGAAGGCATGACGCTGATTCTGGTCACGCATGAAATGAATTTTGCCCGTGAAGTGGGCGATCGCGTGGTGTTTATGCATCAGGGCACAGTCTGGGAGCAGGGCGACAGTAAAACGCTGTTTGCTAACCCGCAGACCCGCGAGTTGAAACAGTTTATCGCCTCGGTCCGAGGATTATCGGAAGCGTAATGACGCTTTTCGAGTGTGTAAGTCGAAACAAAAGTCTGGAGCAATAACCATGAGCAGCGAACTGTACGCGCAAATTAACCCCCCTCATCGCTTACTGATGGGGCCGGGGCCGATCAACGCCGATCCGCGCGTATTACGGGCAATGGCCAGCCAACTGGTTGGTCAGTATGACCCCGCGATGACCCATTATATGAATCAGGTCATGGAACTCTATCGCCAGCTTTTCCGCACGGAGAACCGCTGGACGATGCTGGTGGACGGCACCTCGCGTGCCGGCATCGAAGCGATTCTGCTGTCGGCAATCCGCCCTGGCGATAAGGTGTTGGTACCGGTGTTTGGTCGTTTTGGTCATTTGCTGTGTGAGATTGCCCGCCGCTGTCGTGCCGAGGTTCATACCATTGAAGTGCCGTGGGGTGAGGTGTTCTCGCCTGACCAGATCGAAGATGCGATCAAAACGGTGCGCCCGCGTCTCTTGCTGACGGTGCAGGGCGATACGTCGACCACCATGTTGCAGCCGCTGGAGGCGCTGGGCGAGATTTGCCGCCGCCACGGCGTGCTGTTCTATACCGATGCGACGGCGTCTTTCGGCGGTAATCCGCTGGAAACCGATAAATGGGGTTTGGATGCCGTTTCCGCTGGATTGCAGAAGTGTCTGGGCGGGCCGTCTGGTAGTTCGCCGATCACGCTCAGTCCGCAAATGGAAGCGGTGATCCGCCGCCGTAAATGCGTCGAGCAGGGGATCAGAACCGACGCGCATCAGGACGGTGACGACGAGATGATCTATTCCAACTATTTCGATCTGGGCATGGTGATGGATTACTGGGGGCCGGAGCGCCTGAATCACCATACCGAAGCGACAAGCATGTTGTTTGCTGCACGCGAGTGCGCGCGGGTGATCCTCGAAGAAGGGCTGGATCGCAGCATTGTCCGCCATGCGCTACATGGTAATGCGCTGGTGGCAGGGATTCAGGGTATGGGGCTGGAAACCTTTGGCGATCTTAGCCACAAAATGAATAACGTACTGGGCGTGGTGATTCCTGACGGCGTTCACGGCGAGCAGGTTCGTAAGCTACTGTTGGAAGACTTTGCTATTGAGATCGGCACTTCGTTTGGCCCGCTTCAGGGCAAAATCTGGCGTATTGGCACCATGGGTTACAACGCACGTAAAGACTGCGTGATGCAAACGTTAACTGCACTGGAGGCGGTGCTGAACCGTCTTGGCTTCCGCACCGTGCAGGGCGAGGCTATGCAGGCCGCCTGGAACAGCTATGCGGCGAACGAGGAGCGTGCATGAGTGAACCTCTACTGTCACCTGCTGTTGCACAGGCTGCCGCTGAACTGATTATGTCGCGCTGCGATGCGCTGGCTGAAATGAGCGAAACGCCCGGTCAACTAACTCGCGTCTACCTGTCGCTGGAACACCTGCATGCCAATATGCAGGTGGGGGAGTGGATGCGCGAAGCTGGAATGAACGTCTGGCAGGACAGCGTGGGCAATATTTGTGGTCGTTATGACGGGCTGACGCCGGATGCACCGGCGCTGCTGCTGGGTTCGCATCTGGACACGGTGCGCAATGCCGGACGCTACGACGGCATGCTGGGCGTATTAACGGCGATTGAAGTGGTACGCACGTTTCATCAGCAGGGAATCCGGTTGCCCGTGGCGCTGGAAATCGTCGGCTTCGGCGATGAGGAAGGCACACGTTTTGGCATTACCCTGCTGGGTAGCCGAGGCTTGACGGGCACCTGGCCGGAAAATTGGCTAGCGTGTGAGGATACGGAAGGTACCAGCGTGGCGCAGGCATTGACCATCGCGGGGCTGGATCCGCTTCAGGTGGCGCAGGCGGCACGTCCGGTCAGTGACATCGTCGCTTATTTGGAACTGCACATTGAACAGGGGCCGTGTCTGGAACAGCAGGATCTGGCGCTAGGTGTGGTTACGGCAATCAACGGGGCGCGGCGGCTCAACTGCACGTTCCTCGGTCTGGCGGGGCACGCAGGAACGGTGCCGATGACGCAGCGGCAGGATGCGCTGGTGGCGGCCGCTGACTGGATGGCACAGGCAGAACGGGTGACGCGGGAAAGCGATCCTCATTTGGTCGCTACGTTTGGCACGCTGCAATGCTTACCGGGTGCGGCAAACGTGATCCCCGGTGAAGTGAAGATGACGCTGGATATTCGCGGGCCGGAGGATGCGCCGCTGGATGCGTTGCTACAAAAACTCCTGACGCTAGCACAGGCTATCGCGCACCAGCGCGGCTGCCAGTTCAGCGCCGAAGAGTATTATCGTATTGCAGCAACCCGCTGCGATCCCGCGTTGCAGTCGGCATTAAACGAGGCGGTGGCGCAGGTACAGGGGAAAACGCTGATGCTGCCGAGCGGTGCGGGGCATGATGCCATCGCGATTGCCGAGCGCTGGCCGGTGGCGATGCTTTTTGTCCGCTGTCGCGGCGGTATCAGCCATCATCCCGACGAATCGGTTATCACGGCGGATGTGGCGCTGGCACTACAGGCGCTCTATCAGATGGTGTTTCATCACGCATCAGCACGGTAACGCCCACCGCAACTATCACCTCACCGACGACGGCGGCAGTTGTTACAGCGTAAACCGATCTGCATCACGCCACGCGGGGAAGGATTCCCGGTAGCTCTGCAGTGCTTCCAGCGACAGTTCGGCGTCCAGTTGGGCAGGCTGGTTGGGGGCGGCAGAGGCCAGAATTTCCCCTTGAGCGTTAATAATCAGGCTATCGCCACGGTAGCTGTGGCCGTTGCCGTCGGTGCCAACGCGGTTGCAGCCTGCAACGTAGGCCTGATTCTCAATGGCGCGCGCGGCCAGCAGTGTTTGCCAGTGCGCTGCACGCGGTGCAGGCCAGTTGGCGACATACAGTGCCAGATCGTAATCCTGTCGATTGCGCGACCATACTGGGAAACGTAGGTCGTAGCAGATCATCGGGCAGATGCGCCAGCCGCGCCACTCAAGGGTGACTCGCTCCGTTCCTGCCTGATAGTGGTGGTGTTCATCCGCCATGCGGAACAGGTGGCGTTTATCGTAGTGATACACGTGGCCGTGCGGATCGACCAGCAGGAAACGGTTCACTGCACCTTTCGGCGTGTTCACCGCGACGCTACCGCCGATCAGCGCGTTGGTCTTTTGCGCCCACTGGTGTAACCACGCCTCGACGACCGACTGATCCAAACTACCTTTGGCCGCTTCCATCGCAAAGCCGGTGGTGAACATCTCCGGTAACACAATGACATCACGCTCGTTCATCTCCGCCAATAACGTATCGAAGTGGCGTAGATTCGCTTCCCCATCACGCCAGACGAGTGGCTGTTGCAGCAATGAAATCTTTAAAGTTGACATAAACGCTCCGCCGCGGCATCCAACGTTGCTTCCTGTTTAGCAAAGCATAGTCGAATCAACGTATGTGGGAACGGATCGGCGCAAAAGACGGAGAGCGGGATAGCGGCGACACCAACGTGCTCAGTCAGCCAGCGGCAGAAGCTGACATCGTCCAGATCGGAAATCGCCCGATAGTCCGCCAGCAGGAAGTAGGTACCTTCGCAGGGCAGAATCTCGAAACGGCTGCCTGCCAGCGCATTGATGAAGCGATCGCGGCGTGCGCGGTAAAAATCGGGCAGTTCGCGCCAGTGTTGCGGTTGTTCGCGCAGCATATCGGCGATAGCGAACTGAGCGGGCGTGTTCACGGAGAACGTCAGATATTGGTGAACCTTACGGACCTCCGCGCTCAATGCCGCTGGTGCGACGCAGTAGCCGACTTTCCAACCGGTCATGTGGAAGGTTTTGCCAAACGAGGAAACGGCGATAGCGCGTTGACGCAGCGACGGGTGTGCCAGCACGCTGGCGTGCCCTTCATTATCAAAGCAGATATGCTCGTAGACTTCATCACTCAATACGAAAATATTGCGCGCGGCAATCGCCTGCCATAGCTGCTCAAAATCGGTTTTCTGCCAGACGGTGGCGGACGGATTGTGCGGCGTGTTCAGAATCACCAACCGAGTGCGATCGCTCAGCAAGTCGGTAAAAGATGACCAATCCACGCGAAATGCGGGTGGCTGCAAGGCGATGCGTTTGAGTACGCCGCCAGCCAACGTAACGGCAGGCGCGTAGCTGTCATAGCTGGGATCGAAACAAATCACTTCGTCGCCGGGGCGTACCAGTGCGGCAATAGCGGCAAACAGCGCTTCGGTTGCACCCGCCGTGACGGTGACTTCACTATCCGCATCCGGTCGCCAGCCGTACAGTGCTTCCGTTTTCTCGGCAATGGCCTGACGCAGTGGCGAGACGCCGGTCATCGGCGCGTATTGGTTGGCGCCCTGACTGACGTGATACGCCAGCCGCTGCTGTAAATAATCCGGGCCGTCAAAATCAGGGAAACCTTGTGATAGATTGATGGCCTGATGCTGTTGGGCCAGTGCGCTCATCTGGGTAAAAATGGTGGTGCCCAGCGAAGGCAGTTTACTGTCGGGGATCAGAGCGGCGCTCATAGCGGATAGGACTCCTGCAAGCCTGTATTGCTTGGTAATATAACATGCTGTTAGTATTTGGCAATCAAGACGCTTGGACGTTTAAATGGCTAAATGCCTTTGCGTGCTAAGACATAATGAAAAGATCTAAACCTTGCAACTGTATGCTTTGAAACAGAAAGACCAAAAACGGGAAGCCTCATGACTGAACATCAACAATTGACGGCGCTGCTTGCGGCCTGCCACTGGATCGGCGAGAAAGGCTGGTGTCCGGCGACGGGCGGCAATATGTCCGTGCGCCTGGATGACGCGCAGTGCCTGATTACCGAATCGGGTAAAGATAAAGGTAGTCTTCAGACAGAGGATTTCCTGCTGGTGGATATTGCCACTAACCATGTGCCCAGTGGCCGTACGCCGTCGGCGGAAACGGGGCTGCACACGCTGTTGTACCGCCGCGAGCCGACTATTGGCGCTGTGCTGCATACGCACTCGGTGAACGCGACGGTGCTGTCCCGGGTGGAGAAAGGCACTGAGCTGGTGTTGCACGGCTACGAAATGCAAAAGTCGCTTGCAGGGCAGACTACTCATTTGGATCGCGTGGCGATCCCGATTTTCGATAACGATCAGGATATTCCAGCGCTAGCGCAGCGAGTAACGGAGTTCGCTAGCCACACGCCGCTACGCTACGGTTTTCTGGTGCGCGGCCACGGTCTTTACTGCTGGGGGGCGACGGTGAAAGAAGCGCGTCGTCATCTAGAAGGGTTAGAGTTCTTGTTCCAGTGTGAATTGCAGCGTCGACTGCTGGAGGCGAAAGCATGATTAAGGCGATAGTCACTGATATTGAAGGCACCACCAGCGACATCCGTTTTGTTCACAGCGTGCTGTTTCCTTATGCTCGCGAGCGACTGGCCGATACGGTGCGACAGCACGACAGCGATCCTGAGATCGCACAGGTGCTGAACGCGCTGCGTCAGGAGTTAGCTCAGCCTGATGCAGATAGCGATACACTGATTGCCGCGCTGAATCAGTTTATGGATGAAGACCGTAAATCCACGTCGCTGAAGTTGCTGCAGGGCATTATCTGGCGTGCGGGCTACCGTAACGGCGATTTTCAGGGGCATCTGTATCCTGAAGTAGCGGCACAGCTCGCCGCGTGGCAGCAGCAAGGCCTGCACCTGTATGTTTACTCATCGGGTTCGGTGGAAGCGCAGCGGTTGCTGTTTGGTTACAGCAACGCGGGCGATCTGCGCCCGCTGTTCAGCGACTATTTTGATACCCGCGTCGGCGCGAAGCGGGAGACTGATTCTTATCGCACGATTGCACAAGCCATCGGGTTGCCTGCTGAGCAACTGTTGTTCCTATCGGACATTCGTCAGGAGCTGGATGCCGCGCAGGAAGCCGGTTGGCACACCTGTCAGCTTATTCGTGATGACGCGGATAGCGTAAGCCGTCACCGTCAGGCGGCTCGTTTTGACCAGATCGACTTACCGGAGTACGCCCAATGAGTGGATTAACCATTTTTAGCGACAGTGATGCAAGCCAGCCGATTTGGCAAAGCCAGGATGCCGATGCGATTCAGAAACAGCTGAACGATATCGGTGTGCGTTTTGAGCGCTGGGAAGCCAGTCAAAAACTGAGCGACGCGCCGTCCTCCGAGGAAGTGCTGGCGGTGTATCAGCATGAAATCGATAAGCTGGTGGCAGAAAAAGGTTACCAAAGCTGGGATGTGATCAGCATGCGTTCGGACAATCCGCAGTGTGCGGAGCTGCGCACCAAGTTTTTATCCGAGCATATCCATCACGAAGATGAAGTGCGCTTTTTCGTGGAAGGCGCGGGACTATTCTGCCTGCATCTGAACGGCAAGATTTACCAGATTCTGTGTGAGAAGAACGATTTGTTGTCTGTACCGGCAGGTACGGCACACTGGTTTGATATGGGGCCAGAGCCGCATTTCACTGCCATCCGCCTGTTCGATAACCCGGAAGGCTGGATCGCCCATTTTACCGGCGATAAGATCGCGGATGTATATCCGAAGTTGGAGTGTTAGCGCGTAGGGGGCTATGCCCTTATTCCATGAATAAAAATGGTTTATACCCTAAATAATTCGAGTTGCAGGAAGGCGGCAAGAGAGAGAATCCCGATGAGCTTACTCAGGTAAGTGATTCGGGTGAATGAACGTAGCCAACGCACATGCGGCTTGAAGTATGACGGGTTTATCAATAGGTTGAGAACAGGGCGAATGCCCTGTTCTCATATGATGATTGAGTCTTTTTGATTCGCTATCTAATTTATTCAAAATGATATTATTTTAATATTAATCAATGTGTTTACTTGGTTTTAGGCCTTTTTTTGCGCGATTAGCACTATGAACATCTTGTTATCCTTTATGCGTATTTTCTTAAAAGGAATAGCGTCAAGGATGCCACATGGAACATTTTCATCACTCTTCACACCGCCTCAACCCTGCGACCTTCTTGTTTCCCACGACGTGAACATACCGAATCGCTGCTCGATTTAAATGCTCTGCGCTTTTCACCTGCGTGGCATTTTTGCTCATGTGGCGTTTAGCCAGGATGGCGCATGCGGTAGCCGTGGCGGCAGAGCGAGAATAAAAATAAGGAGAAAGCCGATGGCAAACAGTACAGGATTACAGTTCACCGTAAAGGTCGGTGCCCTGGAAGCAGGCACTTTCGCGGTGGTGGATTTCAGGCTGGATGAAGGGCTGAACCGGCCTTTCAGCCTGTCGCTGAGTCTGGCGAGCGCGTTGCCGGATATCGATTTTGGCGCGGTGCTGGACCAACCGTGCGAGCTGATGATTTGGTATGAAGGCGAACTGAAACGTCGGGTCAGCGGGATTATCAGTGGCTTCACGCAGGGTGACACCGGATTCCGGCGCACGCGCTATCAGATAGAAGTCCGTCCTGCCCTGTGGCGACTGGGATTACGCACCAACGCCCGACTCTTTCAGGCGCAGAAGCCGGAGGCGATTATCGGGGCGCTGCTGGAAGAAGCGGGTATTACCGACTACGCCTTTGCGCTGCGTAACGAGCATGCGGTGCGGGAATATTGCGTGCAGTATCGGGAAAGCGATTTAGCCTTTATCACCCGGCTGGCCGCCGAGGAGGGCCTGTATTTCTTCCACGAATACGAAGAAGGTAAACACCGGGTGGTGTTTGCTGACGATGCGGGCGCACTGACCAAAGGCCCCGAGCTGTTCTTCAATCTGGCGACGCAGGGACTGAGTGAGGGCGAATATGTCCGACGTTTCCACTACGCGGAGCGGGTGAGTACGGCCGAAGTCGAGCTGAAAGACTACAGCTTCAAGACCCCGGCTTACGGGCTGTCACACAAGAAAATGAGTGGCGAGCTGGCGCACCAGCGCGAAAGCTATCAGCATTACGACTATCCGGGACGCTATAAGCAAGACCCTAGCGGCAAGGCGTTCAGCGGCTACCGATTGGATGCGCTGCGCTCAGGGGCGGTGACAAGCGAAGGGGAATCCAACTGCGCGGGGCTGATGCCGGGTAACACCTTCACGCTGACGGAGCACCCGAATGCGACGCTGAATGCGGTGTGGCAGACGGTGAGCGTGACGCACGTCGGGCAGCAGCCGCAGGCGCTGGAAGAGGAAAGCGGCGGCGAACCGACGACCATGAGCAACAGTTTTGCCGTGGTGAAAGGCACGACGACGTGGCGTGCTGCCATGCCCTACAAACCGATGGTGGATGGCCCACAAATCGCCACCGTCGTCGGCCCAACGGGGGAAGAAATCTACTGCGACCAGTATGGTCGGGTAAAACTGCAATTCCCGTGGGACAGATACGGCGCGAGCAATGACCAGAGTTCCTGCTGGGTGCGGGTCAGCCAGGGCTGGGCGGGCGGCCAGTACGGCATGATTGCCATCCCGCGTATCGGCCATGAAGTGATCGTCAGCTTCCTTGAAGGCGATCCGGACCAGCCGATTGTCACCGGGCGTACTTTCCACGCCACCAATCCCTCGCCGTATCCGCTGCCTGCCAATAAGACACGAACCGTACTGCGCACGAAGACGCATCAGGGAGAAGGATTTAATGAATTGCGCTTCGAGGATCAGGCCGGTCAGGAGGAGATTTATCTTCACGGGCAGAAAGACCTCAAGGCGCTCGTTGAGAACGATGTGGTCTGGCACATCAAACATGATGCCCACACGGAGATTGATAATGAGCGAGTCACCCGCGTTAAAGCCAACGATCACCTGACGGTGGAGAACGAGAAACGTGACCACGTGAAAGGAGACCTCTCGCTGACCGTTGATGCGTCGATGCATCAGAAACTGGGGCAGGCTTTGCTGGTCGAGGCGGGTGAGGAAGTGCATGTAAAAGCGGGGGCTAAGGTGGTTCTTGAAGCGGGCGCGGAGCTGACGCTGAAAGTCGGGGGAAGCTTCGTGAAGATCGATCCCAGCGGCGTGACGCTAGTCGGCCCCGGTATCAAGATGAATTCAGGTGGCAGCCCGGGTTGTGGCTCTGGTTGGGCAGGCCAACTGCCCTCATTACCGGGAACGGTTGAGGTGATTGCGCCGCCCCAACTGCCCAAAATACCGCCCCTTGAAAAACCGGTCTGTATTCCCTGTCTGCTGCGTGCCATGGCGCAGGGCGATGCGTTGATACAGGGAGAATAAGATGCTACCTGAAACTATCTGGCACTGGGGTGCCTGTAGCGCCCTGCTGGAAGGGGCGAATCTCACCGCTGAACAACGCGAACGGTTGAGCAAAAATCCGTTTTTACCGCTCTATTTTCATGATGACTTGTTTGAACTGATCAATCTGGGCCCCTGGCTTTGGCATTGTCCACAAGAGGACGAAAGATTACTGGCGACGCTTGTTCAGCAGGGGCACGTGGTTGGCCTGTTGGAGAGTGACCAATCCCTTAGCGCTTTGCAAAAGCAACTGGCTTTGGGTGTGAGGGTGATTGAACCCGCAGGGCAATTTAGCCAATTGCTGCGGTTCTATACACCGCACGCGCTGCCTCTGCTTGTTGAACAGCACGATGCCCCGTGGCTCGGTGGGCTGTTTGGCGGGATCGACCGCTGGTGGTTGCGAGAATGCGACGGCAGTTGGCGCGAACTGAGTCTATCGATCCCTCCCACTGAACCTGTTCTGGTGAAATTGACGCCTGAGTTATATCAAGCGTTGCAAGGTTCGCCTGACGAGCATCGCCTGCTCGCTCTATGGCAAGAGGGGGATAGCATCAGACATTTCCCGCCCTGTGAAAGGATGAGCATGGTTCGTAAGGCATTGGCGAAAGCCGAGCAGGCCGGAGCGGTAGACGGCCAACGTTGGTTGTGGGCATTAGCCTATCTGGAAGGTGGGCGTCAGGCGTTGGAAGAACAAAAGGGACGAACATGAGCGTGGCAAGCGGTTTAACAAGAGCAATTTCGGCGCTGATAACGGCGATATGGCAGATCTTGCCGCGCTGGGGGCGGTGGACGGCAAGTATTCTGCTGGTGCTTTGGCTGGGCTGGACATTCCTGATTCAGGAACGGCATGGCGGAGCGTCAATTGTTGTTATGTCAGTAATGGATCGCCCCATTAGCTATGCTTTTGTCAACGGCAATATGGGGGGAAATACCGATGCATTTGACGGACGAAATGCGGGGGGGAAAACCGCAGGTCCTTATCGGATCGGCGGAAAGACGGTCAAAATAGATTGGGAGTTGGATATGACTGAGGAACAGGAAAAAGCAGGATTCCAATTTGAAAAACATACGACCACTCTGTCGATGCCGAAACGTGAGAAAGGGCAGGATGATTTCTGTGTGCTGTTTTTACCAGATAATAAGCCGATGATACGTTGGGCCTATCGTTGTCACCTTGACATGCAGGATGTAATAAACCCTTACCGGACGAGGAAGTTGTAATGGTGGATTGGGATGAGTTGGAATGTCGCGTTGTCCGTGAAGAAAGCCGTCATCAGGCGGGCGTGATGGCTACCCAGCGCATGACAAGGGAATTGAATCAGCAAGAACAAAAAGGACGAACATGAGCGCGACAACCGGTTTGATAAGAGCAATCTCGGGGCTGATAACGGCGATATGGCAGATATTACCGCGCTGGGGGCGGTGGCTGGCAAGCATTCTGCTGGTGCTCTGGCTGGGCTGGACGTTCCTGATTCAGGAGCGACATGGTGGGGCGTCAATCGTTGTCCACTCGGTGATCGACCGCCCCATTAGCTATGTGTACGTCAACGGTAATATGGGAGGGAATACCTTTGCGTTTGATGGACTTAACACTAGCGGCGGTACAGCAGGTCCTTATCGTATAGACGGGAATACGGTCAAGATAGATTGGGAATTGGATATGACTGAAGAACAGGAAAAAGCGGGGTATCAGTTTGAAAAACACACAATTAATTTACCTATGCCTAAACGACAGAAAGGCCAGGATGATTTTTGTGTACTGTTCTTACCAGATAACAAGTTGGTCGTGCGTTGGGTGAGCAGTTGCTATCTTGATATGGATGATGTTATTGCCCCCTATCGCACAAGGAGAGGACGATGAACGATTGGGATGATCTGGAGTGTCGCGTTGCGCGTGAAGAGAGCCGTCATCAGGCAGGGATAGGCACTTGTTCTCTGGCGTTACAGATAGGCTTTTTCTTTGATGGTTTGAAGCGCAATATCAATATGGATGAAGAAAGCCAGCGTCTAACTAATATTGGGCGTTTGTTTCGTGCCCATCCTGAAATAATTTTGGCTGAACTCACTTCTTCATATTCGTATTCTAAAGTCTATATCCCCGGTTTAGGTACCCCTCTTGATGACACACCGTCTGAAAGATTGGACAGTATTATGGATGCCAGACAGCAGGCGTTGCCTGAGGATTATGCCGATGCGCTGGTTGAACAGGGCAAAGAAACGGCGGTTGATGCCGTTAAGGGCGTTTTCAAAGGGGACTGGAGTCAGGTGCTCTCCAATAAGCTGGGCGACTTGGTGACCATGAAGAGTGGTTTCGATGCCACCGTCTCCGCAGCAAAGAAAGCAGCGACCCGTGCGCTGCTCGAAGCGACTGAACCGATTCGGGATAGCCCGATAGTGGCCGAGTTGATGATGACCGGCGTCGATGTGCGGGTGGATTTGGCTAAAAATAAGTTCAAAAAAAATCTGGCAGATATCAAAAAAGCAAATCAACTGCCCATCAAACTGATCCAGATCTCGGTGTTCGGCGCCGATCTGGGGGCCGCGTTAGCCCGACGCTTTATCGACGAGTTACTGGAGTCGGTCTGTACCAAGGTGGGAAACGAATACCGCTACGAAGACAGTAAGGTCGAGGTGATTTTTGCTGGCCTGTTCGACTGCACGCGCCGCAGTTCGATGGATATGGGCGATACCGTGGCTACCATCTCTGACGGGGCGGGATTAGTTGCCCGACACCCTGTTGTTGGGCTTATCACCACGGCCCTTGGCGCGAAAGTGATTGCGTTCGATAAATCCCTTCATCCCGCCGTAAAAAACGCGTTGCACCTGATCGCGGCACATGAACGGCGAGAATATCGTCCTCTGTTGCCTTTGGGGCCGCTACGGTCCGGCTGGCGTGAAGTGCTCTGCCCCGGCATCAGTGAAGACGTGACGGGCGGGCTGTTACCCGACGAACAGCGCCCCAGTGCCGAACTGTGCCGGGTGCCGTTGCGACAGATGTACGAAACCGCGCGTAGGGCGCAGGTGCCTTTTCCCAATTTTCGCACTTTGCAAAAAACATCACGTAGAGTCGCCAGCTACTTCGTCATGCAGGATAGTCGGCAGGGTTACTCCGCGAAGGCATACAGTGAGTTTTACAGCAAATGGGTAGGGAAAACGGCCCCGACCCCGGACGTGTTCGAACTGCATATGATCCACTACTGTTTTTGGCTGGGGGAAAAATTGCATGACTACAAGATACTCCGGCAAAAGGTGAGTGGAAGTGAGAGGGATAAACTCAACGCGCAGTGGGGCTGGCTGAAGCAGGTTGAGTATGATGCGGATAACGTGCGGAGAAGCAGAGGGCTGAGTCGGCAGATGTATCGGGGGGCCGATTTGGTGAAGTTCTTTAATGGCATTAAGCGGGTGCCTCGTGAGGCGGATATCTTCTTCAATTATTTTATGCACGATTTTACGTCTGAGGAACTCAAGTTCGCTACGCTGAACGAGCAGGCGAATACGATGTTGAGGAACAATAATTTCTTCGTCCCGCGTGGAATAGAGATATTGGCTGTCGATGACGAGGCCGCTGCATGATGGTCGCAGCAAGTCTGACTATTCAGTTAAAAGAACTGATCAACTAAAAGGACTAAAAAATGGGTAACGCCGTTAAAGTAGGCGATAGCGACACGGGGCACGGTAGTCATCCGCCGACGCCCGTCGCGGTGGGGGCATCGACGGTTAAGGTTGACGGCCTGCCGTTGGCCCGACAAGGCGATCCTTTGGTTCCCCATGGTCATGCGCGGAGTATTAGCAGTGGTTCATCCAGCGTACTCGTTGAGGGTAAACCTGCGGCGCGCACGGGTGATGCAGTGAGCTGTGGTGGCGTGGTGATGGGCGGGGGAACGGTCACTATTGGGTGATGGCTTCGCCGCGTCCGTGCGGCGTATCCTGAATTTCCTGGAAATATTTGGGATTGTCGTCACTTTAACGCCGTCTGAAATATCCCTTCTTTGACGTCCTGTGGGGTGATTACGCCGGTGTCGAGTACCCAGCCGCTGATTAATGCGGCGGGGGTGACGTCAAACGCTGGGTTGTAGACTGACGCATTCTGCGGTGCCCACTGGCAGTGGCCGAAGCTGCCGGAAACGCCAGTGACTTCGGCTGCGGCGCGTTGTTCGATAGGAATTGCCCGACCGTCTGGACACGCCGGATCGTGCGTGGTGTGCGGTGCTGCGACGTAAAATGGAATTTGGTGATAGTGCGCTAGTACGGCGAGGCTGTAGGTGCCGATCTTATTGGCGACATCGCCGTTGGCGGCAATGCGGTCTGCGCCGACCCAAATCGCATCGACCTGACCCTGCGCCATCAGGCTGGCAGCCATCGAATCACAGATCAGCTGATAGGGAATGCCTAATTCACCCAGTTCCCAGGCCGTGAGGCGTCCGCCCTGTAGCAGCGGACGAGTTTCATCGACCCACACTTGCGCCACTTTCCCCTGTTGGTGTGCACGCAGCAGCACGCCGATGGCGGTGCCGATGCCCGCGGTTGCAAGACCGCCAGTGTTGCAGTGGGTTAGCAAATGGCTGTTTGGCTCCACCAGCGCAGCGCCATGATCGGCGATGCGTTCACACAGCGCGCGATCTTCTTCTACCAATCGCAGCGCTTCCTGCACCAGTGCAGCGACAAACTGCGGCTGTGCCAGCGCCAGCTTCATGCGATCCAAATTGTTCATCAGGTTGACGGCGGTAGGACGCGATGCCCGTAGCGTCTCCAGCGCTTGTGCCAGTTCGGCCTGCGATAAGCCTCTCTCCGCCAGCAGCGCGAGCAGCAGGCTGGCAGACAGGCCAATGAGCGGCGCGCCGCGTACCCGCAGCGTCTGGATATGCTCAACCAGTGATGCGACATCCGGGCAAGGGCTCCATCTTTTTTCTTGCGGTAACGCCTGCTGGTCGAGGATCCACAGTTGGTTATCTACGATTTTCAGGCTGGTTGTGTTAAGTGTCTGCATAGGTCGTTAAATCCATGTTGCATCGATATTCGTATTCTGCCAAGATGCCTGATAGATGTATAGACGTCCGAACGTTTTTATGTCCGTATCTTGAATTTAAGAATAGCGAGGAGTTGGAATGTCACTTTACCGCACTTTTACGGCGGATGACGCTGTTGAATATGCCCGCCAGTACGGCGGTGTCAGTCAGCCCCCAACCCGGGAACCCCCGAAAAGAACGGGGGTGGG
>NZ_LXFV01000023.1 GCF_002847345.1 Pectobacterium peruviense | reverse complement strand
AAAAAACGTCCAGCGCTTTTTTGTTTTTTTCATTTACTGATTTTTACCAACGGCACGTTATTGTTTTTCGGTTCATTTATTAACTCGCTGATATTTCAGAATTCGTCCCGTATATTTATTTCCCGTTAAATTTTATGCTGACTCTGTTTTGTAAAGAATTGAATATCAATGCTTTGATTTTTAAATCAAATATTCTTTTGTTACAATAATGCTAATATGTACCCACGTTCGGTGGAAAGAGGCACCAATAGCCGCATTGACACCAGATCAAGAGGTATAGCCGGATACTGCATTCTGGGTACACAGCCAGATGTTATTGATTGTAGGGAACCTAATATGAAACGCGCGTTAACTTTACTTGGTATGGCCTTCGCAGCATACCTGGCCAGCACCGCCGCTAGAGCGACGGAATATCCGCTACCGCCACCCAATAGTCGCCTTATCGGCGAGAACATCGCTTATACCGTTCCTAATGACGGTCGTCCGCTGGAAGCCATCGCGGCAGATTTCAAGATTGGTTTACTGGGCATGCTGGAAGCAAATCCTGGCGCGGATCCTTACCTGCCGACACCGGGTTCTACTCTCACGATCCCGACGCAAATGCTGCTGCCGGACACCCCGCGTGAAGGCATCGTGGTCAATCTGGCGGAATTACGCCTCTACTACTACCCGAAAGGGAAAAACACCGTCATCGTTTACCCGATCGGCATTGGTCAACTGGGGCGCAATACGCCACTGATGACGACCAGCGTGAGCGAGAAACGTGAGAATCCAACCTGGACGCCAACGGCGAACATCCGTAAGCACTATCTCGAAGAACAGGGCATTAAGCTGCCTGCGGTCGTTCCGGCTGGCCCGGATAACCCGATGGGGCTACATGCATTGCGTCTGTCAGCGCACGGCGGCGTTTATTTGCTGCATGGCACAAACGCGGACTTCGGTATCGGCATGCGCGTAAGCTCCGGCTGTATCCGTCTGCGCCCAGATGATATCAAGGCGTTGTTTGATAACGTACCAGTAGGTACGCGTGTGCAGATTCTTAATGATGCGATTAAAACCTCCGTTGAACCGGACGGTAAACGCTATGTTGAAGTGCATCAGCCTTTGTCGAAGACCGATAAGGACGATCCACAAACCATGACGATTCCGTTGACGGCGAAGACACAGAAGTTTGTTAAGGATGCGGAGACGGACAGTAAAGCCGTTTCTGATGCGATTGTACGTCGTTCCGGCATGCCGATTGTGGTTAGCGTAGGGCAGGATATCAATACCTACCAACCACCGGTAGAGTCGTCTCCAGAAACGCCTAAGACGCATCAGGTTGCGCCAATCACCGCCATCAGCACTACCTCTCGTTAATCATGAAATAAACCGGTCAGGTGCGTCTCAGGCGCATCTGTGCTGGTTCAAGGATCGGATGGAAAGATAGTGACGGCAGACAACGTGTAAAAGGGATGAATGCGAAGGTTGATGGAACAGAACTGCTGACAGAACAAAGGCAAAAAAAATGGCGCACACTGTGCGCCATTTTCACTACTTAACCAGCTCGATTACTTTTTGTAAGTACGAACTTGGTTGTCCAGACGCTGGTTAGCACGAGCTGCGTCATCTTTAGCAGCTTGTACGTCAGAGCGGATTGCGTTCACGTCGTTGCTCAGTTGGTCAACTTTAGCGTTCAGAGTCTGAACGTCAGAAGACAGCTGATCAATTTTAGCATTGCTTGAACAACCAGCAAGCAGAGTAGAACCCAGGATTACCGCGCCCAGTACCAGTTTAGTACGATTCATTATTAATACCCTCTAGATTGAGTTAATCTCCATGTAGCGTTACAAGTATTACACAAACTTTTTTCTAATGAGAATAAATTTTTGATGAGAACATGCTTAATTTCGATCGTTCGCTCAAAGAAACAGCGAGTTTTACCTATTAATTAAAAAAGTAAGGAAAACAGCGCTATTTTTATCGGATAACTCTGAGGCTTTGGCTATTAAAAAGGCGTGTTACGCAAACGCATTAATTAGGTTATCGCACTGTAGAAAGTCGTTTCAGAATATAAAAAAAGCGCCATTAAGGCGCTTTTTACCGATCTGATAGTGGGGATCAGAGACGATGTACGGAAGCGGTGTTGGTTGTGCCGCTGGAAACCAGTGCACCAGATACCATCACCACAACATCACCTGCTTGCGCATGACCGGTCTTCAGCGCCGCTTCTTTACCGAGGCGGTAGAAATCATCGGTAGAGGCGATTTCTTTCACCAGCAGCGTATCAATGCCTTTGCTCAGCAGAAGCTGACGCGCAGTGACTTCATTTGTCGTCAGCGCCAGAATGCGGGCATTCGGGAAGTATTTGCGGATAGATTTGGCAGACTTACCGCCACTGGTCGCAACCACAATCAGCGGTGCATCCAGTTTCTCTGCAGTTTCTACCGCGCCACGGCAGACGGCTTCAGTGATACGCAGAACTGGAGGAGTCTTAATGGTATCCAGACGGCTTTTCATCACGGAATCGGTACGCTGACAGATCGTCGCCATAATGGTAACGGATTCCAGCGGGTATTTACCTTTCGCACTTTCGCCAGACAGCATAACGGCATCGGTGCCGTCGATGATGGCGTTCGCCACGTCGCCAGCTTCAGCGCGGGTAGGACGTGGGTTTTTGATCATTGAATCCAGCATTTGCGTCGCGGTGATAACCACTTTGCGTGCCAGGTTACATTTTTCGATCATCATTTTCTGTGCGAAGATCACTTCTTCAACCGGGATCTCAACGCCCAAGTCGCCACGAGCAACCATGATGCCGTCAGATGCTTCCAGAATTTCGTCGAAATTGTTCAGACCTTCCTGATTTTCGATTTTGGAGATGATCTGGATGTGCTCGCCACCATGTGCTTTCAGGTGTGCGCGAATTTCTTCAACGTCGGAACGTTTACGGATAAAGGAAGCAGCAACGAAATCGACGCCTTGTTCGCAACCGAAAATCAGGTCACGTTTGTCTTTTTCAGCCAGAGCAGGCAACTGGATGGAAACGCCTGGCAGGTTAACGCCTTTGTTCTCGCCCAGATCGCCATTGTTCAGCACTTTACACACGACGTCGCTACCGCTGACGGCTGTAACCTGCATACCGATCAAGCCGTCATCAACCAGAACCGTGTCACCCACGCTGAGGTCTTCGGTGAATCCAGCGTAAGTGACTGCGACGCGATCTTTGTTACCCACGATGCTTTGATCGGTGGTGAACGTGAACGCTTGACCGGCGGTCAGCGTTACGTCAGCGCCGTTTTCCAGCTTCATGGTGCGGATTTCTGGGCCTTTGGTGTCAAGCAGGATAGCAGCTTGCTGACCAGTTTTTTCCATGACGGCACGCAGGTTCTTGATGCGTTGGCCATGTTCTGCGTAATCCCCGTGAGAGAAGTTCAGGCGCATAACATTCATGCCGGCAGACAGCAGGTTGCCAAGCATTTCTTCTGACTCTGTTTTCGGCCCGATGGTACAAACAATTTTTGTCTTTTTCATACGATAGTTTCTACAAGTTGTGATGGATAAAAAAACGAGTGAACCAGTGGCGTTCTGGGACAAGCCGCTGGAAAGAATGAGTGAGGAAACAGTGTAAAAGAGGTAAGTATAGATGGTCGTAGCGAATGGGTAATGAAGTGCGCAACTGCTCGCCGCATGAGATTAGCGGAGGGGCGCGTTGGCGATGCCGTTGATAATAATATTATTGATAGTGGCACGTTGTTTAGCTGAAACCATTCAATTGAAACGACGTTTCGTATTATAGTTATTAAGCGACGAGAAACAAGGTGGCAAAAGGTATGAAATTGAAGATTTTGTCACGTTTACGCAAAAAACTGAGCGATTTGGGTTTTTTACCTAACTTTGTTGCGCAACTGCCTAAAAAATCCGCCGTAGAAATACGCTATTGCGGCGGGTGATGGCAAGTTGTTGATTCTTGTAACAGCCGACAATAAATAAAGAAAGTGCGTGTAAGCGACATGCTTTTCTATCGATCCGTATCACGTTTTTGTGTCATGCTCCTTGAGAAGATGAATGCAGATGGTAGTTTACCAACCATTGCGGATTGTTACTGCGTAAGCAGGCAAAACCAGATGCTCGTTCTTGTTACGGGTGTCTGGTTTTTTTGTTTCCAGGGTTTGAAAAATGAAGATTGCCAAAATACTCAACAATAATGTCGTCACCGTAATCGACGAAAACAATAATGAGTCGGTTGTGATGGGACGCGGGCTGGGCTTCAAAAAGCACTCTGGCGATCTGCTGGATGAAACGCTGATTGAACGTGTTTTTGTGATGAAATCAGGAGAACTGACCTCGCGCCTACAAGAGCTGCTGTCAGAAATTCCGATGGATGTCATCACAACGGCAGACAAGATCATTTTGCTGGCAAAAGCGCGGTTGCCCGGGAAACTGCAAAACAGCGTCTACATCTCTTTAACGGATCACTGCCATTTTGCGATAGAGCGCCACAAGCAAGGCGTGGATATCCGCAATGTGCTGTTATGGGAAATAAAGCGCCTGTATCCAAAGGAATTTGCTGTAGGGATGGAAGCGCTGGATATTATTGAGCAGCGTTTGTCCGTACGGTTACCGGAAGATGAGGCTGGGTTTATTGCACTGCATTTGGTGAATGCGCAACTCGACAGCGAAATGCCAGAAGTCTTGCAAATTACCAAAATCATGCAGGAAATACTGAATATCGTAAAATATCAGCTCAATCTGGATTATAACGAGCAAGCGTTAAGCTATCATCGTTTTGTTACGCATTTAAAATTTTTTGCGCAACGATTAATAGGGAAGAGTACCGTATTTAGTGATGATGAATCACTGCATGATGTGGTAAAGGAAAGATATCAACTGTCTTATCGCTGCGCAGAAAAAATACAGGCACATATTGTTCAAAAGTATGCTTACACGTTAACAAAAGAAGAATTAATGTTCTTAACGATTCATATTGAGCGTGTGCGAACGGAAGGTTTGGAGAAAATAGAACCAGGTGATGGAGAATAATTTCTGCTAATTTGCTTTTCGTCACAAAATAGCAGCGTAGCAAGATAAATGCCTTGCTTACGATGAAAGTGAAAGAATAGAGTATGTGGAAAGTAAATTATCAGATGAAGTACGTTTTTATTGTTGGCGCATAAGTCGCGCTGACAAAGAATCAGGATTGTTACTGTCAGGCTAGACGGGCAGGCAAAACCTAAATCGTTTTCTCAATGTTTATTGGGAAAAGCGATTTAGGTTTTTTTTTGTCTCAAACAGATCTGGTAAACATAACATATTGATATATATGTCTGTTAAGTATTTAAGGATAGACGATGGAATACAAAGCATTAGCAAGTGAGATACTCGATGGTGTCGGTGGACGTAGCAACGTCATTAGCGTGATGCACTGTGCAACCAGACTGCGTTTTAAACTAAAAGACAGCAAAAAGGCGGATGCCGCTGCGCTGAAGAATAATCCAGGCGTGATCATGGTGGTTGAAAGTGGCGGGCAATTTCAGGTCGTCGTAGGCAATCACGTTAGTGATGTGTATCGCAGTTTACTGAATGTTTCTGGATTGACCGACCAAAGTGATGCCGAAAATAATGGGGGAGAGGATGAGAAAAAAGGAAATATTTTCTCTCGCTTCATCGATATTATTTCTGGAATATTTACGCCATTAATTGGCGTGATGGCGGCCTCCGGTATTTTAAAAGGTTTCTTGGCACTCAGTCTGGCCTGTGGTTGGATGGTTGAAACTAGTGGAACATATAAAGTGTTATTCGCCGCAAGCGACGCACTCTTCTTTTTCTTCCCTATTGTTTTAGGTTATACCGCAGGGAAAAAATTTGGCGGCAATCCATTCGTTACCATGGTGATTGGCGCAACGCTAGTTCATCCATCAATGATTGCTGAATTTGGTGCGATGCAGAACGCCGGTTATCAACAGCTTTATTTCCTCGGCATTCCGATTACCTTCATTAATTATGCCTCCTCGGTTATTCCGATTATTTTCTCGGCCTGGCTGGCTTCACGTCTGGAAAGGCCGCTGAATGCCATCTTGCATATTAATATCCGTAATTTCTTCACGCCGTTGTTCTGCCTCTGTATCACTGTTCCCGTCACGTTCCTGCTGATTGGCCCGGCTGCAACCTGGCTTGGGCACATGCTGGCTAGCGGTTACCAACTGATTTATGGGTTGAACTCCATGATTGCGGGCGCGCTGATGGGGGCGCTGTGGCAGGTGTTTGTTATTTTTGGTCTTCACTGGGGGTTAACGCCATTGATGATCAACAATCTCAGCGTGTTGGGACACGACACCATGATGCCTCTTCTGGTTCCGGCGGTATTAGGGCAGGCGGGTGCGGTGCTGGGCGTATTGCTGCGCACTCGTGACATGAAGTTAAAAGGTATTTCCGGTTCGGCTTTCTCCGCAGCAATCTTTGGTATTACGGAACCTGCGGTGTATGGCGTTACGCTGCCGCTGAAACGTCCTTTCATCTTTGGCTGTGTTGGTGGCGCAATGGGAGCCGCAATTCTGGGGTATTTCCATACCACCATTTATTCCTTCGGCTTCCCGAGCATCTTCACCTTTACTCAGGTTATCCCACCGACAGGTGTCGATAACACGGTCTGGGCCGCCATTATTGGTACGGCAATCGCCTTTACCTTCGCTGCGGTAGCTACCTGGGCCTTTGGGATTCCGTCGCAAGAAAATACGACAGCAGTAAATGCGGCTACTGCGGCACCGCAAGCCACGCAGAACCAGAGCGATGCAACGCGTAAACAAGCGATAAACAGCCCGATCGAGGGAACGGTGCTGCCGCTTGAACAGGTCGGTGATGAAACGTTTGCAAGTGGATTAATGGGAAAAGGTATCGCGATTAAACCGCTGGCTGGGCGTGTGGTTTCGCCTGTCAATGGCACGGTTGCGTCGCTGTTTAAGACCAATCATGCCATTGGCCTCGAATCGGAAGACGGTGCCGAGGTGCTCATCCATGTCGGTATCGATACGGTGAAGTTGGATGGTCAGCATTTCACCGCACACATTAAGACCGGCGATGTTGTGAAACAGGGCGATCTTCTGGTGGAGTTTGATTATCAGGCGATCGAAAAAGCCGGTTATGACACGACAACGCCCGTCATTATCACGAATAGCGAAAATTACGTTGATGTTCTGCCTACTGCCGGAAACACCGTGCAGGAACAGGGCGCACTGTTGACGTTAATCCGCTGAAATTGACATTTACGACCCAATTGGGAGGAGAAAAAATGAGCCATCAGTTTCCGAAAGAATTCTTGTGGGGAGGCGCGATTGCAGCCAATCAGGTTGAAGGCGCGTATTTAACGGACGGCAAGGGGCTATCAACGTCCGATTTACAGCCACAAGGTATTTTCGGCGAGATCGTCATGCGTACGCCGGGCGACAGTGTAACTAAAGACACCGCGATCGATTTTTATCACCGCTATCCCGAAGATATCGCGCTTTTTGCTGAAATGGGTTTCAAATGCCTGAGAACCTCAATTGCCTGGACGCGCATTTTCCCGCAGGGCGATGAAACCCAGCCGAATGAGGCAGGGCTGGCATTTTACGATCGCCTGTTTGATGAAATGGCAAAGTATGGCATTCAACCGCTGGTGACGCTGTCCCACTATGAAATGCCGTACGGTCTGGTGAAGAATTACGGCGGCTGGGGGAGCCGTGAAACGATTACGTTCTTCGAGCGCTATGCCCGCACGGTATTCCAGCGCTATAAAGACAAAGTGAAATACTGGCTGACGTTTAACGAAATTAACTGCGCATTACATGCACCATTTACAGGTATTGGTTTACCTACTGAGAGTAGTAAGCAGGATATTTATCAGGCGATTCATCACCAGCTCGTTGCCAGCGCTAAAGCGGTGAAGGCGTGCCATGAAATCATCCCTGATGCCAAAATCGGCAATATGATGCTGGGTTCCATGTTCTATCCATTAACCTGCAAGCCTGCGGATGTAATGGAAACGATGCAGCAGAACCGCGACTGGTTGTTCTTCGGTGATGTACAAACCAGAGGATACTACCCGGCGTACATGAAACGTTTCTTCGCAGAGCACGGCATTACGCTGTCGGTAACGGAAGACGATCGTCAGTCTCTGAAGGAAACCATCGATTTCATCTCTTTCAGTTACTACATGACGGGTTGTGTGACCACCGATGAAGAAGTGAACCAGAAAGCCCGTGGCAATATCCTGAATATGGTGCCGAATCCGCATTTGGAAAGCTCCGAATGGGGTTGGCAGATCGACCCAGAAGGGCTGCGCTATATCCTGAACTATCTTTATGACCGCTATCAAAAACCGCTGTTCATTGTGGAAAATGGTTTGGGTGCCAAAGACAAACTTGAGAGTGATGGCAGCATTAACGATGACTATCGCATCAAATATCTGAACGATCACCTGTATCAAGTGGGTGAAGCGCTGGAAGATGGCGTTGAGGTGATGGGTTATACCTGTTGGGGGCCTATCGATCTGGTTAGCGCCTCAAAAGCCGAAATGTCGAAACGCTACGGCTTCATCTATGTCGATCGCGATGATGAAGGCAACGGTACGTTAGAGCGCCGACGTAAGAAAAGTTTCCACTGGTATAAAGAAGTTATTTCCTCTAATGGTGAAGCGTTGAAATAAACCAGCATATCGATACGTTATTTACGCATTCATTCTCAGAAAGAAGAACCGGAATGAATGCGAACTCTATTTTTTACTACCCATGGGAAAGATGGCAGGAGAATAAAATGAAACAGGAGGGCGCGGCTAGCCATTAAATTATAGAAACGATCATTTGGGTTTTACAAAAAAGCTTTTTATAAATAGACGAACCATCGGCTGGCGTCGGAATGGCTTCGTTTTAAATCTAATAACGTACCCTACTCGGATAATAATCATGCGTAAAAAATTCCCTGTAAAGATGATGGTATTACTGATGTCGTCAGTGTTTTTGTCTAATGGTGCTATGGCCGCAAAATTGACCGTAGAAGAAAGATTGGAACTATTGGAGAAAGAACTGGCAGTAAATAAAGCTGAATTGCAGTCAACCAAAAAAGAGTTTCGTGAATATAAGACGAACGCAGAAAATAAAGCACGCTTGGCAGCAAACTCGGTGGCAAAGGATAAACCGCTGGTCGTTGCTTCTTCTGGCTCGCCATCGGTTAATCAGGTTGTTCTTGCGCCAGTCGCTCAACCAGTCGCAAATACGGCTGATGATGTTATGAGTGCACCACAAAAGCCATTAACGTTAGCTGAGGTGAGCAAGTTCGTTAAGGATGATATTGGCTTTAGCTATACAGGGTATTTCCGTTCTGGATGGGCAACGGCCGATCATGGCGCACCAAAATCGTATGCGATTGGTTCATTAGGGCGTTTTGGTAATGAGCACAGTGGTTGGTTTGATCTCATACTGAGCCAAAAAGTTTATGCAGAAGGGAATAAACGTGTCGACGCCGTTATCCAATTGGATGGTAACGTGGGTATGCAGTACAACAGCGCCTGGTTTGGCGAAGACGCCGATAATGAAAATAAACTGCAATTCTCCCAGATGTACGTCAATACAAAAGGGTTCTTACCATTCGCCCCAGAGGCTGATTTTTGGGTAGGTAAAAATACCCTGCCAGTCTATGAAATTCAGATGCTGGACTGGAAAAGTCATCGTTCAGAAGCGGCAGGCGGTGTAGGTATTGAGAACTGGCAGTTAGGCGTGGGTAAACTTGATGTCTCTTTGAACCGTGAAGACGTTAACGCGCGCCGATTCGTATATAATGATCCGAAGAAGGATAAAAATCAGGTCAATACGAATGCGGTTGATATCCGCTATAAAGGTATTCCGCTGTGGGATGATGCAACATTGTCTCTGATTGGTAAATATGCACAAGCCAATAAAAGCAATGTACAGAATAATGACGAAAACGATGGTTTGTCTTATAAGTTGAAGGATGCTTGGACTGCTGGTGTCATTTTACGTCAAGGGTTGTATAACGGTGGATTTAATGAATTTACCGTGCAAGGTGCGAGTAATTCTATTGCCAGCGGTTTTGCTAATATATCTGATGCTAACCCGACGTATAGCCGTAATGGTGACTACTATGGCAACCATTCAGGTAATGCCTTCCGCGTGATCTCGCAAGGAGAAATGTATTTGCGTGATGATGTCATTATGGCCAATGCGCTGGTCTATTCAAAAGGTAACGATATCTACAGTTATGATACCAGTGCAAATACTGACTTTGATAGCATCCGTGCCGTACTTCGTCCCGCCTATATTTGGGATAAATTCAATCAGACCGGCGTAGAATTGGCGTATTTTAACCAAACCAATAAAACGAACGGTGTGAATTACCATGAATCCGGTTATAAAACTACGCTGTACCATGCGCTTAAAGTTGACACGAGTATCTTGAATTCTCGTCCAGAGATTCGATTTTATGGTTCTTACCTGAAAATTGAAGATAACGATATCAGTCAGGCCACATTTAACGACAGCAAGAGCGATCAATTCTCCTTGGGTGTTCAGGCGGAAGTCTGGTGGTAATACCTGTCATCACGACGGCACCGCTACCGCAGTGCCGTCACATTTAGCAAAAACAGACTCGATTACGTAATCGTTGGGATGGGATTATGCGAATGAACATGAAGAAAATCTCTTTATCATTATTAACGCTGGGCGTTCTGTCAGGCCTTGCTATCAATGCGTCTGCGCTACCGGCTGACTTTCCTGTTATGCCAGCGGCAACGGCCCCCGTGAGCCAGTATGTTACGGCGGTTAACGCGGACAGCAGCATTACTTTCCGCCTGTTTGCGCCAACGGCGAAGCAGGTCAGTGTTTTTACCGGTTCGACACCCGATAGCATCGTGTCCTATGCGATGACAAAAGATGAAGCAGGTGTGTGGTCGTTTAAAACGCCAGTGCAGGTACCGAATCTGTATGAATATTTCTTCAGCGTGGATGGTTTTCGCACCATTGATACCGGTACGGCGTTTACCAAACCGCAGCGTCAGGTGAACACCAGCCTGATTCTGGTGCCGGGGAGCATTCTGGATATACGCCAGATTCCGCATGGTGAACTGAGAACACTGACCTACCACTCCAACGCGTTGAAATCAGAGCGTCAGATGTATGTCTGGACGCCACCGGGCTATAGCGAATCGTCAAAACCGTTACCCGTGCTCTATTTCTATCATGGCTTTGGCGATACGGGGGCGTCTGCCGTAGTACAGGGGCGGATACCGCAGATGATGGATAACCTGCTGGCAGAGAAAAAAATTGAACCGATGCTGGTCGTCATACCTGATACGGAAACCGACGTTCCTGGGATTATCCCGGAAGAATACCCACCGCAGGAGCGACGCAAGGTGTTCTATCCGCGCAATGCCTTAGCCGCGGACCGAGAACTTATTCATGACATTATCCCCGAGATCGGCAAACGCTTTAATGTTCGTCAGGATGCAAACGGCAGGGCGCTGGCTGGGTTGTCTCAGGGGGGGTATCAGGCGCTGGTATCGGGTATGAGCCACCTGGATCATTTTGGTTGGCTGGCAACGTTCAGCGGCGTCACTACCGAAACGGTGCCAAACACGGCCGTTGCCGCGCAGCTTGAGCGACCTGAGCAGATTAATCAGCAACTGAAGAACTTCACGGTGGTGATTGGCGAAACCGATAACATCACCGGTAAGGATATTGCGGGTTTGAAAACGGTGTTAGAGCAGAAAAATATCCGGTTTGACTATACCCACTATCCTAACCTCGGCCATGAGATGGATGTTTGGCGACCGGCCTACAGCGAATTTGTTCAGAAGCTTTTTAAATAGCGTTTGCGTGCTGCGGGCAGAGTCGTCGCGTGCCCGCGTTCTCTGGGCAGCCTGAATCGCTGGGCTGCCATATCAACGATTGCTCAGCACAGTTAAGGATAATCATGTTTATTCACAGGTATTTTTCCCAGTTTGCCATGGTGATCGTCGCATTGCCTTTCCTCAGCGTGTTCACCGCTCAGGCTCAAACTTCACCTTTTGATGTAGCCGATCATAAACAGATTCGCGTCATTATCAGTGCTGATGCTAAAAACGAGGCTGATGATGATTTTGCCGTTGCGCATGCGGTGTTGACGCCAACGATGCAGGTGAAAGGACTGATTGCCGCCCATTACTCCCGTACCGCGCCGTTGATGAAACGTGATGGCGAAAACAGCATGATGGAAAGCTATCATGAGCTTCAGCGTCTGATGAATGTGATGGGAAAGGCAGATATTCCCGTTTATCGCGGTGCGACACAGGCGCTGAAAGCCGACGGTGGCGTGCCAGCACTGAGTGAAGGGTCGCAGATGCTCATCAAGGAGGCGTTAAAAGACGATCCGCATCCGTTATTTGTGTTAGTCATGGGGCCGATTACGGATATTGCCGCTGCGCTGCAAGCTGAACCGAAGATCGCTAGCAAAATGACGGTTGTGTGGATTGGCGGTATGCCTTACCCGAAAGGCGGCTGGGAATACAATATGTTCAACGATCCGGTTGCGGCGAACCACGTATTCAAATCTCAGGTGCCGTTATGGCAGGTTCCGCACAATGTCTATATGTCCGTGCGTGTTTCGCTGTCTGAACTTGCGGTACGCGTTAAGCCGCAAGGGAAAGTCGGGGAGTACCTGTGGCAACAGCTGATCGAATTTAATCGTGCGATTTCCGAAACCATCAAAGATGTTCCCTGGCCGAAAAGTGAAGTTTGGGTATTGGGTGATAATCCCTCGGTTTCTCTGCTGCTGGATGACCACGAATATCACTACACGCTGGTCAACGCGCCACAGTTAAACGACGATCTGACTTATGCGCCTCAGGGCAATGCGCGCCAGATTCGGGTGTATAACGCGGTTGATGCCCGCTTCACGCTGGAAGATTTCTACGCCAAACTGGCGTTGGCTTATGGTCAGGGAAAATAAAAATCCCTGAAGGGTTAATACCGCTTACTCAAGCGTGGATTTAGCGCGTTCACGGTAATGCGTTCCTGCGGGAATGCCTCACGTCGCGTTTTATCAGAAAACACACTGGGATGAATTTCCGACATGAACACCTCATCCCAGTGCTCACACCGCATACTTTGATGCCGAAGCTGACAGTTTTTAAGTACTGAATTTTTAAGCTCATAATTTTTAAGCCCGCAATTTTTAAGTCCCTTGTCTTATTTTGGCAATGTCCGCCCTCCGTGATTGAGATAATCCTCATATAACTTTCGATACGATTCATTACTTTTCTTTACCTTTGATCAAAAACAATATTTCAAATGCATCTTTTTGGTATTCATAGGGCGAGTAATGTCACGACAGTTGGTGTGGTTTCTGTCGAATGGATAACTAAAATGACCGCCAGCAGGCGGCTTAATGTGGACACAAACGCATGGTCAGGATAAGCATGTCAATCTCCTATCTGTGGGGCATGGTAGCCAGTCTCTTTCTAATGATGCCAGCCTATTCGGCGGATGTTCCGGCGTCTCCTTCTCCCGCCCCGATAGAGGCAAGAAATTCGGTATTCATCAATCAACACCCCGATCAGTTCAACTCGTGGAAAGCGACCAGCGAACAGTCTGAGCGCCACGATGCGCTGGCAGAAGATCCCTATATGGTGATCCTCTGGGCGGGTTACCCCTTTTCCAGAGACTATAACAAGCCGCGCGGCCACGCTTACGCAATAACGGACGTACGTGAAACGCTACGCACCGGTGCACCGAAGACGGCAGAAGATGGCCCTCTGCCAATGGCGTGCTGGAGTTGTAAAAGCCCGGACGTCGCTCGGTTGATCCAACAGGAGGGCGAGGAGGGCTACTTCAAAGGCAAATGGGCGCGAGGTGGGCCGGAGATTACTAACGATCTCGGTTGTGCAGATTGCCATGATACCGCGTCACCGGATTTTGCTCAGGGCAAGCCCGCGCTGACGCTATCCCGTCCTTACGCGGAACGCGCGATGGAGGCGATTGGCAAGCCGTTTGATAGCGCCAGTCGGTTCGGACAGCAGTCCATGGTCTGTGGACAATGCCACGTTGAGTATTATTTTTCTGGCAAAGACAAAGCCGTGAAATTCCCATGGGATAACGGCACGAAAGTCGAGGACATGGAGAAATACTATGACGCCATTTCCTTCTCCGACTGGACCAACACCCTTTCCCGCGCACCGATGCTGAAAGCCCAACATCCAGAGTATGAAACCTGGAGCGTTGGTATCCACGGTAAAAACAACGTGACCTGTATCGACTGCCATATGCCGAAAGTGAAAAACGCAGACGGCAAGCTGTACACCGATCACAAGATCGGTAACCCCTTCGATAATTACGGCGAAACATGCACCAATTGCCATACGCAGGATAAAGCGGCAATGCAAGCGGTTGTCGCTGAACGCAAAACGGCCATTCAGGAATTAAAACTGAAAGCAGAAGAGCAACTGGTTCACGCGCATTTTGAGGCCAAAGCGGCCTGGGATGCCGGTGCAACCGAAGCAGACATGCAGCCGATTCTGATAGATATCCGCCATGCGCAGTGGCGCTGGGATTTGGCGGTGGCGTCTCACGGTATTCACATGCATGCGCCGGATGAAGGCTTACGGATGCTTGGCACCTCGCTGAGCAAATCTGCCGAGGCGAGAACCAAACTGGTGCGCTTATTGGCACAGAAAGGGGTGACAGGGGAAGTCAAGTTGCCGGATATCTCGACAAAAGAGAAAGCGCAACAGGCGATTGGTCTCAACATGCAGCAAATCAACGCCGAGAAACAGGATTTCCTGAATACGGTAGTGCCGCAGTGGGATGAGCAAGCGCGTAAAGCTGGACGACTGAACTAATAACCCCATCGCCCGTGGACGCGGGCGATCATAAAGTGGAGTGGATATGAGCGTATTACGTTCGTTATTGACTGCCGGGGTGCTGGTATCAGGCATGCTTTGGGCATTGCCAGGGCTGACGCAGCCCGCACCCCAGGCGGAAAAAGGAGAGCGGTGGACGGTAATGCCACAGCGCAATCCCGATGAGGCTTGTCTACAGTGCCATAAACCGGAAGAGGATGGCATGCAGGGCAAACATGCCACCGCAGTCAACCCGCATAATCAACAACAGCTGACCTGCACAAACTGTCATGGCAAGCCGTCACTGCTGCACCGCGAGGGCGTTAAGGATGTCATGCGCTTTAACTTCCCGATGTATAAGGTGGAAGAACAGAACGGCGTCTGTATGTCATGCCATGCGCCGGAGCAGTTGCAGAAAGCGTTTTGGCCACACGATGTGCATGTGGCGAAAGTAGCGTGTGCCAGTTGCCATCAACTGCACCCCACGCAGGACAGTATGCAGACGCTGAACGACAAAAGCCGCATCAAACTGTGTGTGGATTGTCATAGCGATCAGCGCAATAACCCAGACTTCAACCCAGCCTCAGTGCATCTGGGTAATAAGAGGCAGCCATGAGTTGCTCTCGTCGTCAATTTCTTGCCCGTATGGGCGGGCTGATTGCCATCACCAGCACGGCGGGACAAGTCGTCGCACAGACGCTGAATATCAACGGCGTCCGCTACGGCATGATCCATGATGAATCGCTCTGTATCGGCTGTACGGCCTGCATGGATGCCTGCCGTGAAGTCAATCAGGTGCCGGAAGGTGTATCGCGTCTGACGATCATTCGCAGCGAACCGATTGGGACATTCCCAGACGTGAAATATCGCTTTTTCCGTCACTCCTGCCAGCACTGTGAGAATTCACCCTGCGTTGACGTGTGTCCTACCGGTGCGTCGTTTCGTGATGCGGCAAGCGGCATTGTGGATGTGAATCCCGATCTGTGCGTAGGGTGCCAATACTGTATTGCGGCTTGCCCTTATCAGGTGCGCTTTATTCATCCGCAGACGAAAACGGCGGATAAGTGCGATTTTTGCCGCAAGACTAACCTGAAAGCCGGAAAACTGCCCGCCTGTGTGTTGTCTTGTCCGACGAACGCGCTGACGTTCGGTAACCTTGACGACCCTGACAGCGACATTTCCCGCCAGCTTCGTCAACAGCCGACCTATCGCTACAAAATCGCGCTCGGCACTCGTCCTAAGGTTTATCGCGTACCGTTTAAATACGGGGAGGTTCATCAATGACGCCCGTGTCTTCAAGCGCATTCCATTTTGATTCGTTAGTCTGGGACTGGCCGATTGCGATTTACCTGTTCCTGGTGGGGATTTCTGCGGGGCTGGTGACGCTGTCTGCCTTACTGCGGCGCTACCATCCCGAACAGGCCACCGCAGACAGTACGCTAATGCGCACCACGCTTATTCTCGCGCCGTGCACCATCATTTTGGGATTGTTGATTCTGGTCTTTCACCTGACGCGCCCCTGGACGTTCTGGAAGCTCATGTTCCATTACAGCTTTACCTCCGTGATGTCCGTTGGGGTGATGCTGTTTCAGGTTTACATGGCGGCGCTGGCAGTCTGGCTGGTCAATATTTTTAGCGAGCAGGCTATTGTGCTGCAACAGCGCTGGCTGCCGAAGCTGACTCTCTTCCCCAAGGTGCTCGGCTGGCTGGCACCGATGCAGAAATCGCTGGATATCGTGATGTTGTTGCTGGCGGTGATGTTAGGGGCTTATACCGGATTCTTGCTCTCCGCGCTGAAGACCTATCCGCTACTAAATAATCCGATTCTACCGGCGTTATTCCTGTTTTCGGGCGTGTCCTCCGGTGCCGCAGTGGCGTTGATCGCTATGACCTGCCGCTATCGCCGCAATCCGCATAGCGAAGAGGCGCACTTTATCCATCGCGTCGAAACGCCGGTCGTGTGGCTAGAGATCTTCTTGCTGTTCGCGTTCTTTATTGGCCTCGCGTTAGGGGACGATGGGAAGCAGCGGGCGCTGGTGGCGGCGTTGGGTGGTGGATTCTGGGCCGTGTGGTTCTGGCTGGGCGTTGTAGGGATTGGATTAGTCATTCCCTTGCTGCTCAAGTCGTGGGCTAACCGACAGCATTCACCCTATGGTGTGCTGGCGGTCTGCGGCATGAGTCTGGTGGGCGTTTTACTGCTGCGCTTCTTTATCCTCTATGCGGGGCAGTTAACCGTTGTCTAGTTCCCAGCAAGAGGCCTGTTGATGTTGTTATTGCCAGAGTTTGGGTATGTGTCGCTGTTACTGGCGGTTTGCGTCGGTGTGGCAACAGCGTTGCTGACATTTTCGGGCTACTCCCTGCGCTGGTCGGGCACTTACCGACTGGCGCGGTGCTGGACGCTGGTGCTGTTTGGTCTCGTGCTGTTCGCGTTTGTCGCGCTGACGCTGAGCGTGGTGCAGGATGATTTTTCGGTTAATTACGTTGCTCAGCATAGCCACCGTGATTTACCGCTGGGGCTCAAAATTGCGGCGGTTTGGGGCGGGCATGAAGGATCGCTGCTGCTGTGGCTGCTGTGTTTATCCGGCTGGAGCGCCGCGTTCGCCTGCCGCTATCGCAAAGCGACGAGCGATCTGTTCCCGCTGACGCTGGCGATGCTCGCGGTGATTGCGACCGCATTGCTGGTATTCATTGTGTTTTTTTCCGATCCCTTTGTGCGTCTCTTCCCGCCTGCGTTGGCGGGGAGGGATCTCAACCCGATGTTGCAACATATTGGCCTCATTCTCCATCCACCGTTGCTCTATCTAGGCTATGGCGGCTTAACCGTGAGTGCGGCACTGGCGTTAGCCGCCCTGATTCACGGGGAGTTTACTGCACCAGCCGCCTGGATTTGCTGGCGCTGGACGTTGCCGGCCTGGAGCTTGTTGACGCTGGGGATCATTTTGGGATCGTGGTGGGCTTATAACGAGCTGGGCTGGGGAGGATGGTGGTTCTGGGATCCGGTAGAGAACGCCTCGTTGCTTCCGTGGTTAACGGCCAGCGCATTACTCCACAGTCTGTCTGTCACTCGAATGCGCGGTATCTTCCGCCATTGGTCGCTGATATTGGCGCTGTTGACGTTCATTTTATGCCTGCTCGGTACGCTGATTGTTCGCTCGGGGATACTGGTTTCTGTCCATGCCTTCGCCCTCGAACATGATCGCGCGGTGCCTTTATTTATCCTGTTTGCCGGTTTAAGCATGGCGGCGTTGGCTGTTTATGGCTGGCGTGCCCAGCTTGTCCATTCCGCAGCCCGCTTCTCTGGCTGGTCACGGGAAATGGCAATACTGCTGGTGCTGTTGTTATTCAGTGCCGTCGCGCTGGTGGTACTACTCGGTACGCTTTATCCGATGATTTATGGATTGGCAGGCTGGGGGAAAATCTCAGTAGGCGCACCCTATTTTAACCGTGTGCTCTTGCCCTTTGCTGGCTTGATGCTGTTGCTCATTGGCGTTGCGGCGGGAGGCTACTGGAAACACAGTACGCGCTGGCCCGTCCGGCGTTTAGGTGTGACGCTGACAGTCGGTGTCGTCACCACTCTGATTATATGGCCGTATGGGTACGGCGTGGCGCTGGCTTCCGGTCTGATCGGCTGGGTGATGGCTGCGCAGTGGCTACAGCCGCTGTTGGCGCTACGCCAGCAGCTTCCAGCGCTGTTAGCACATACGGGCGTGGTGCTGTTTGCCTTGGGGATTACGTTCTCTGCGGGGAGCAAGCAGGAAATTAGCGCCAATGTGGGGCAGGGAGAGCAGGTTACGCTGGGTGACTATCAGTTTCATTTTTTACGGCTGGATTTAGTGGCTGCTCAGAATTACACCGCAGAGCAGGCGGTGATTGCGATTTATCGTGGTGATTCACCGATTGCCCGCGTTATACCAGAACGCCGTTATTACAACGCACGCAAACAGCAGATGATTGAACCGGGTATTGCCTGGGGGCCAATCAGGGAATGGTATGCCGTGATGGGCGAGAAAACCGGCGAAAACCGCTATGCGATGCGTTTCTATGTGCAAACCGGCGTTCGCTGGGTGTGGGGCGGCGGCATGTTGATGGTCGCGGGCGCACTGCTGGGGTGGTTCCGAGGGAGAAGAGTCTATGACTAAATCCCTTGCGCTTCTTCTCATGCTGTTAGCTTTTTCTGTGCAGGCGCAAGTGGTCGATACTTGGGTGTTTTCCAGTCAGACACAGCGTCAGGACGCGATGGCGATTGCCGGAGAGTTACGCTGTCCACAATGCCAGAATCAGAGCCTGCTGGAGTCGAATTCGCCCGTGGCAGTCAGCATGCGCCATGAGGTTTTTTCCATGGTGGAGCAGGGCAAAGATGAGTCAGAAATTATGGCGTTTATGAATCAGCGCTATGGCGATTTTGTGCAGTACAACCCCCCGATGAAAATGCAAACCGGCATCCTTTGGCTAACGCCGCTGTTTTTGCTGTTAGCGATTGCGGTGATTGCGTGGCGAGTGATGCGGCGACAGAACCGAGGATCGCGCTTATGAGTCTGCTACACGTGCTGATCGTCGCTGTCGCTATGCTTGCTCTGGCTGCTGGACTGCTGTGGCCGCTATTGCCCCTGCGCAAGACGGAAGGGGATGGAAAGCTACCGCGTTTAGCAGAACGCATCTGGCATTTTCAATGTGAACAGGCCGTGAAGCACCTTTCTGAGCATGAGGCCAAAATGCTGGGGCGCGAACTAACTCACGATCTGCCGTTAACGTCATCCTCTTTTTCTGCACAGCGCCCGATGCCCATTATCGCCGTTGTAGTCGCGGTCATCGCTACCCTATTGAGCAGTGCGGCGTTCTATACGCTGGGCCCGCGCGGGGCGCTCGTTCAGGTGGAACGCCAGCGGCTTGCCGATCCGCTACGTGATTTTAGCGACGCGCAACAGCAGGAAAAACAGCTTGCGACTTTGCAGAACAGCATTCGTAAAACACCGAGCAACGGCGTCCTCTGGGCTGAGCTGGGTGAATATTATCTTTACCGAAACGCCTATGACAACGCGCTGCGCGCTTATCGGCAGGCGATTGCGCTGAAGGGCGACAGTGCGGAGCTGTATTCGGCGCTGGCGACGGTGTTGTATTACCAATCTGGTCAGGTTGTCACGCCTCCTATGCAGGAGATGGTCGATAAAGCGCTGGCGCTGGACGCCAATGAAGTGACGGCGCTGATGCTGCTGGCGTCTGATGCGTTCCTGAAGGCCGATTATGCACGTGCGATTACGATCTGGCAGCGCCTGTTGGATACATACAGCCCCCGGGTTAACCGCGCTCAATTGATCGAGGCGATCAACACGGCAACGCTGCTAAAGAATAGCCAGAAGTAACAGGTGATATACCGCGAACCAGAGGTTTCAGAGCCGCTTTTTGCACCGTCATAATGACGAGGATAACCGGAATCGCCGACTTTATTGATCTCAATAAAAAAGATTAACTCTTTAGGGTTACGACCCCCAAGAGGGGGGAGTAAAGGCGTCATGTTATTCTATAGCCACGAAGAAAGTAGGAGTACACCCCGATGTTAGAAGCGCGCGATGTGGTTTGCATACGCGATGAGCATGTGCTCTTCAGCGCGTTGTCGTTTACCGCCAGCCCGGGAGAAATGGTGCAGATTGCTGGCGCTAACGGGGTAGGGAAAACATCGCTACTGCGTATGTTAAGCGGCCTCGCGACGCCCGAGTCGGGGGAAATCTGCTGGCAGGGGCAGCGAATCAATCGTATCCGCGAGCATTTTAATCAGCAGCTTCTGTGGCTAGGACATCAACCGGGCATCAAAAGCGTCCTGACTGGTGAAGAAAACCTGCGCTTCTTCTATCCGCAACTGCATCAGGATGCACATTGGCAGGCACTTGCCGCCGTCGGGTTGGCAGGATATGAAGACGTGCCTGTGGCGCGTCTTTCGGCGGGGCAACAGCGGCGCGTTGCGCTGGCGCGTTTGTGGCTCACCGACGTACCGCTGTGGATTCTGGATGAACCGCTGACCGCGCTTGATGTGGCAGGCGTCGAAATGCTGACACAGCGAATGGAACACCATATTGCGCACGACGGCATCATTATTTTAACCACCCATCAGCCGCTACGTCCGTTTGCTCAAAGCATCCGCTGTATCCAGCTCACACCGAGTGAGGGCACGCCATAATGCGACGACTGATTGCTCGAGAACTGCGTGTCGCGTTACGTAATAACGCCGAAATTCTCAACCCGCTGTGGTTTTTCCTCATCGTCATCATCTTATTCCCTTTGGCTATTGGGCCGGAACCACAACTGTTGGTGCGTGTGGCACCGGGCGTAGTGTGGGTGGCGGCATTGCTCGCGTCTCTGCTGGCGATGGATCGTCTTTTTCGCGATGACTATCAGGATGGTTCGCTGGAACAGTTGACGCTGCTGCCGTTGCCGCTGCCGTTAGTGGTGCTGGCGAAAGTGGTGGTGCACTGGATGGTTAGTGGGCTGCCGCTGCTACTGCTTTCGCCGTTAGCGGCACTTCTGTTTGGTCTGGATAGCCACGGCTGGTGGGTGATGGCGTTAACGCTGTTGCTCTGTACGCCAACTCTCAGCTTTTTGGGCGCGATTGGCGCGGGATTAACGGTCGGGCTACGCCGCAGCGGCGTGTTGTTAAGCCTGTTGGTATTGCCGCTGACCATACCGCTGCTGATTTTTGCTACGGCGGCAGTCGAGGCCGCGATGATGCAACTACCGGTGGGGGGATATCTGGCGATCCTCGGCGCTTTTCTGGCAGGTAGCGCGACCCTAAGCCCGTTTGCCACGGCGGCGGCATTGCGGGTGAGCATACAATAATTTTCCGATCTCAGGATCGCATTCGTCATCCCGTTGGGATGCGTTTTACGCAAAGTGAGCACACGATTATGTTGAAAAAAAACTATCAGCTTACGCAGCCGGATCGCCTTTATGGCCTTTGCGGCAGGCTTATCCCCTGGGTTGCCCTGATTAGCGTCGCGTTGCTGATCGGCGGTTGCCTGTTAGGGTTCGGGTTTGCGCCTGTAGATTCTCAGCAAGGGCAAGGGTATCGCATCATCTACCTGCATGTGCCAGCCGCTGTGTGGTCGATGGGGGTCTATGCCGTGATGGCGATTTTCGCGCTGGTCGGGATGATTCGGCAGTCAAAAACGGCGGATCTTGCCGTGGCAGCGATGGCTCCCGTTGGTGCGGTGTTTACCTTTATTGCGCTGACCACCGGCGCTACCTGGGGTAAACCGATGTGGGGGACCTGGTGGGTATGGGATGCGCGCCTGACGTCGGAACTCGTCCTGTTATTTCTGTACGTCGGTATCATCGCGCTCTACAACGCATTTGACGACCGCCGCCTTGCCGGGCGTGCCGCGGCCATTTTGGTGCTGGTTGGCGTGGTGAATTTACCCATCATCCATTTCTCGGTCGAGTGGTGGAATACCCTGCATCAGGCATCGACAAAAATGCAGAAAACCATCGATCCCGCTATGCGTCTTCCGCTGCGAATCATGATGCTAGGGTTTATGAGCTTGTTCGTGACGTTGTCACTCATGCGATTGCGTAATTTGATACTGGTGCAGCAGCGCAGCGCACCGTGGGTTGCTGCGCTGGTCAATAAAGGAGGAGTAGCACGATGAATATCGCCTTCACGAGTTGGCAAGATTTTTTTGCGATGGGCGGCTATGCCTTTTACGTGTGGCTGGCCGTGGTGTTAACACTATTACCGCTGAGTGCGTTGATCGGACATACCCTCTTGGGGCGTCGTGCGCTGTTGCGGGATATTCGCCGCCAGCAGGCGCGCGAGCAGCGTCGTAAGAACACGGCGCGTCAGTCAGCGATGGAGGTAGTGCAATGAGTGCACCGCGTAAAACTCGCCTCTATGCGATTCTGGCCGTTGTCTGTGGCGCGGTGCTGACGATAGCGCTGACGCTCTATGCGCTGAGTTCAAATATCGATCTCTTCTATACGCCCAGCGAAATTCTCTACGGCAAAAATGAAACGCAGGAAAAACCGGCGATCGGGCAGCGTTTGCGCGTCGGCGGCATGGTGATGCCGGGCAGCGTACGCCGCGACAGCCAAAGTCTGGAAGTCCGTTTCACCGTTTATGACGCACAGGGTTCAGTGGACGTGACTTACAACGGAATGCTGCCGGATTTGTTCCGCGAAGGGCAAGGCGTTGTGGCGCAGGGCATTCTGGATACCGACGATCATATTGCGGCGAAAGAAGTGCTTGCCCGACATGATGAAAACTACACGCCACCGGAAATCAAAGCGGCGATGGAAGGGCAGAATGGTCACGCCTCTGCGGCTGGCATAGAGGGTAAACGGTTATGATGCCTGAAGTGGGCAATTATCTGCTCTGTCTGGCGCTAGGCGTTGCATTGCTGCTCAGCGTGTATCCGCTATGGGGGGCATCACGTCAGGATGAACGCCTAATGGCGCTGGCGCGTCCACTTGCCTGGGCGCTGTTTGCATGCATTTTGGCTTCCTTCCTCGTGTTGGTACACGCGCTGGTGATCAATGATTTCACTGTCCTTTATGTAGCAAACAACTCGAACCGTGCGCTGCCAGTGTGGTATCGCGTGGCGGCGGCATGGGGCGCACATGAAGGATCGCTGCTGCTCTGGGTTCTGCTGATGAGCGGTTGGACCTTTGCCGTGGCAGTATTCAGTCGGGGCATGTCGCTGGATGCGGTCGCCCGCGTGCTAGCCGTTATGGGGATGATTAATGTTGGCTTTTTGCTGTTTATTATTCTGACGTCGAATCCCTTTACGCGCACGCTGCCGGACTACCCAATTGACGGACGCGATCTCAATCCTCTGTTGCAGGATGTCGGGTTAATCTTCCACCCTCCGCTGCTTTACATGGGCTATGTCGGTTTTTCCGTGGCGTTTGCGTTTGCGGTTGCCTCGCTGCTGGCTGAACGGCTGGACAGCGCGTGGGCTCGCTGGTCCCGACCGTGGACGCAGGCGGCCTGGTCGTTCCTGACGTTGGGTATCGTGCTCGGCTCAGGTTGGGCGTATTACGAACTCGGCTGGGGCGGTTGGTGGTTCTGGGATCCGGTAGAAAATGCCTCATTGATGCCGTGGCTGGTGGGCACGGCGCTGCTGCATTCGCTGTCGGTCACTGAAAAGCGCGGCAGCTTTAAGGCTTGGACGGTATTGTTGGCTATCGGTGCGTTCTCGCTCTGCCTGTTGGGTACGTTTCTGGTACGCTCCGGCGTACTGGTGTCGGTGCACGCCTTTGCCTCCGATCCGGCGCGTGGCATGTTTATTCTCGCGTTTCTGGTCATTGTTATCGGCGGTTCGTTGCTGCTGTTCGCCATCAAGGGCAATAGAGTACGGGCGCGAGTAACGAATTCGCTCTGGTCGCGCGAGACATTCCTGCTCGGCAACAACCTGATCCTGATGGCGGCCACGCTGGTGGTGCTATTGGGAACGCTGTTACCGTTGGTGCATAAGCAACTGGGCTTGGGCAGTATTTCCATTGGTGCACCGTTCTTCAACACCATGTTTACCCTGTTAATGGCACCTTTTGCCTTGCTGCTGGGCGTGGGGCCGCTAGTTCGCTGGCGGCGCGACGAGCCGCAAAAGCTGCGTAAGCTGCTGTTGGTTGCGCTGGCCGTAACGGCGGCTCTGTCGCTGCTGCTTCCGTGGTTATTGCAGGATTCCCTCGTTGCCATGACGGCGGTCGGTCTATCGATGGCGCTGTGGGTATTCTTCTTAACGGTGTACGAGCTGCATACCAGTTCCACCCAGCGTCACGGTTTACTGCGCGGTTTGACCAAGCTCTCATTGAGCCAGTGGGGCATGGTGTGCGGTCATATTGGGCTGGCGGTGACGGTGGTTGGTATTGCCTTCAGCCAGAATTATAGCGTCGAGCGCGATGTGCGGATGCGGGCAGGCGACAGCATACAAATTCATGATTACCGTTTTACGTTTCAAGGTGTGCAGGATGTCGTGGGGCCGAACTGGCGCAGCGGTAAAGGGACGATCGAAGTCACGCATAACGGCAAGCCGGAGGCGATCCTGAAAGCGGAAAAACGCTTCTATAACACCAGCGGCGCGATCATGACGGAAGCCGCTATTGATGCGGGCGTGACGCGCGATCTCTATGCGGCCTTGGGCGAACAATTAGATGACGATAGCTGGGCGGTACGACTGTATTACAAACCCTTTATCCGCTGGATATGGTACGGCGGGGGGCTGATGGCGTTAGGTGGCATCCTATGCATGTTCGATCCTCGCTATCGCCTGCGTCGCGCGGTTAGGGAGGCATCCTCATGAGCCGTAAGATTTTGTTAATCCCGCTAGCCCTGTTTTTACTGCTGGCAGTTGCCTTGTTGTGGCAATTGGTGCGTAACAGCGACGGCGATGATCCTATGCGATTGGAGTCTGCCCTGATTGGCAAATCAATTCCTGCGTTTCGTCTTGAATCGCTGGATCAACCGGGAAAGGTGTATAGCCAATCTGAACTGAGCGATGGTAAACCGCTACTGCTGAACGTCTGGGCGACCTGGTGCCCCACGTGTAGGGCGGAACATCAGTTTCTCAACATGCTAGCGGCGCAGGGGATCCGCGTCGTGGGTATGAATTATAAAGATGAACGTCCCAAAGCAGTGGAATGGTTAAAGACGCTCGGTAACCCCTATGCGCTGAGCTTATTTGACGGCGATGGCATGTTGGGGCTGGATCTGGGCGTGTACGGCGCGCCGGAAACCTTCCTGATCGACGGACAAGGCATCATTCGCTATCGCCATGCGGGCGATCTCAACATGCAGGTGTGGCAAGACACGCTGCAACCGCTGTGGGAAAAATACAGCAAGGAGGGCGGCGCATGAGAGTGCTCAGCTTCCTTAGTGCACTGCTGCTGTCGTTCAGCGTGCTGGCGTCATCCGAAGTATTGCGTTTTGACAACGATACCCAGGAGCAACAGTTCCGCGAATTAACCATGCAACTGCGCTGCCCGAAATGCCAGAACAACAGCATTGCCGATTCCAACTCGATGATTGCTTCGGATATGCGGCAGAAAGTGTATGAGCTAATGCAGCAAGGGCAAACGAAAGAGCAGGTTGTCGATTATATGGTGGATCGTTACGGTTATTTTGTGACGTATGAACCACCGATCACGCCTTTCACGATCTTGCTATGGCTGCTGCCTGCGCTGTTTCTGACTGCGGGGGCTGCGATGATTATTCGCCGCGCGCGCCGCATTAAAAGTGCTAAAGAACCGATGAGCGAACAGGATAAAAAGCGCTTGCAGACGTTGTTGGGACGTGAGGAGAAATCGGAATGATGTTACTGACAACCATCATTGTTTTATCGCTGATTGCACTGTCCGCGCTGCTGCTCGCGCCGTGGTCGTCACGGGGGGAATACGATCGCGATGCGATCAATCAGGCGCTGTATCGCGATCGTCTGCGCGAGCTTAATGGGGATGTTGCCAATGAGCAGGAACGTGCTCAACTGGTTGAGGAACTCCAGCATACGTTATTGCAGGATATTCCCAGCGGAGCGGAGGTAAAACAACGCCCGCTTAGCCATTGGGTTTTGCTGCCGGGCTTGCTGTTGCTGGTCATCGTCAGCCTCGGCATGTTTTGGAAGACTTCTGCGGTTAATCGGGTGCAAGAGTTGCAGCAGGTCGTTGCGTTAACGCCGGATCTGATGAAGCGAGCGCTGGATGCTGATGCAGAACCACTGACTATCGAAGACGTCGCGCGCCTCGGTTTGGGGTTACGCAGCCAACTGGAGGCGCAGCCAGATAATGCACAAGACTGGTGGATGCTGGGGCGCATTGCGGGCTTGCTGAATAACTATGACATGTCTGTGCAGGCATTTGCCAAAGCGTTCCAGCTCGATCCGAAAAATACGGATCTGGCGTTGGACTATGCCGATTTGCTGTCGAGATCCACCGACCCACGTGATAGCCAGCGTGGTGGTGACATGCTGCGTGAGCTGGTGAATTCCGGTTCGACCAATGTGCGCGTGCTCAGCCTGTTGGCTTTCAATGCCTATGAAGCCCAGCGCTATCAAGACGCGATTGATGCTTGGAAAGCGATGCTAAAACTGCTCCCGCAAAACGACACACGCCGAGCGGTTATCGAACGCAGCGTGGCGCAGGCCGAAGCCTCACTGTCGGTGCAGGCGGTTACTGGGAAGTAAGAGGTTCATGTTTATCTAAATAGCAAAAGGGCGATATATCGCCCTTTTGTTGTTTCTGTTGTTTCTGTTGTTTCTGTTGTTTCTGTTGTTTCTGTTGTTTCTGTTGTTTCTGTTGTTTCTGTTGTTTCTGTTGTTGCGGTGGAGGTTTCGTGCGCAACACGCCGCGTGAATTTCTGCAACTCGAGTTGCACGCGCCCGACACGGGGCGGCTCATCGCCGTCGCCCCGTGACCCCTGGCTTTTTGCGGGAAATCGCGCCGCTTCGCGATGCCTTCGGCGTTCGTATCCGCGGTTCGGACCACCTGCGACGCGTTCCATACGCGGCGCAGGCTTTCGCGGCCTCCATGCCGCTCATCCGGCGTCTACGCTCACCTCAGCGCGATTTTTTACGCGAACCAATCCCATAAAATCAAAAGACTGAAATTAGTTCATTGTTATTTTGGGGCGGATGTTTCTGCTTGTGATGAGGACGGCATACGCCGTCCTGTGTGTCACGAAGAGGTGTGGCTTATAACCCGCTTTTGACGCCGTGCATGTCCGGCAGTTTGTGTGCGATGCCTTTGTGGCAATCGATACAGGTTTGACCGAGTTTTATCGCTTCGCTGTGTTTCTCTGCTGCGACCGTTTTTTGCCCTGAGAAGTCCATGTAGTCAAAGTTGTGGCAGTTGCGGCATTCCTGAGAATTGTTATTTTTCATGCGCCGCCATTCGCTCTGCGCCATTGTCAGTCGGTGTGCTTCGAACTTTTGTGGCGTATCAATCGTACCCATTATTTTGCCGTACAGCTCTTTGCTGGCCTGAATCTTACGTACCATTTTCGGCACTAACTCATGCGGAACGTGGCAATCCGGGCAGGTGGCGCGCACGCCGCTGCGGTTGCTGTAGTGCGCGGTTTCCATATATTCCTGATAGACGGTATTGCGCATTTCATGACAGCTGATGCAGAACGCCTCGCTGTTACTCATTTCCATGCCTTTCTGAGACGTCGCCAGAAAGAAAATGCCGCCCGCGAAGCCGATAATCAGCAACGTTCCCAGCGCCAGCCGACTTGGGCGACGCCACCATTGCCATAGCTGGCGTAACAACCGTCCTACTTTTCCTGGCTGTTTCATCGCAAACCTCACTGTCCAAAGCCTTTAGAAGGGGTGAACGTGTTGCCAGTAATTGGCGAACTGTCCGCCTGCGGCACGTGGCATTGCAGGCAGAAATGGCGTGCAGGTGCCACATTGCTCAGCACTTTGCCGTCTCTGTCGACAAAGTGGGTCGGGCTGACGCGGGGGGCGCTGGTGGAACGATAGCTCTCCACGCCGTGGCACTGTAAGCAGCGGTTAAAGGTTGGGGTGACCTGATAGCCATCCACGCTATGCGGAATCATCGGTGGCTGGTTGACATAGTTGAGCGCCATACGCTCCTGCTGCTTCGGCATCCGGCTGTTTCCCGGCTGTGCCGCGGCGACTTCCGGTGATTGGCTTAAATCGACCTGTGCAGTGGCTATTGCACTGCACATTATTGTACTGCCCATTATCGCCAGGGCGGTGATCCAGCGAAACCATCCCATTCTCAGGCTTTTCATGACTTTGCTCCCGATTTCCATCTAAGGGTTATTTTAAAAACGTCTTCAGCGCAGACATCAATACAACGTCCGCATGTTATGCAGTCTCGGTCAGTCACCTGTACCGGACTGTCTTTATCGAGCAAGGGTGCGCGCAATACCTGCGGCTCTGGACAGACATGAAAACAGTCCATGCAGCGCGTACAGCGTTCACGTTTGGCGGCATCCACAACTAATGCGCCTTTGCTGCCAAGCGCACCATACAGCGCACCCGTCGGGCAAAGGTGCCCGCACCAGCCGTGTTCCACGACCAATAAATCAAACAGAAATAGCGCCAGCAGCAGCCAGATACCCGCACCAAACCCGAAAATTAGCCCACGACCCGCCAGTGAGACAGGGTTGACCCATTCCCACAACAGCCCACCCGTCAGCGCGCTACCTGCCAGAATAAGTATCAGCAGCAGATAGCGCAGATTGCGGGGAAGTGTTGCCGAGGCGGTGATGCCGAAACGACGGCGCAGCCAAGCGGCTAAATCGGTGAGCGGATTCACAGGGCAGACCCAGCTACAGAACAGGCGCTTACCCGCTAGTGCATAGCTCAGCGCAATAATCAGCGCCCCGACTAGCGCAAGGGCGGTGGGCAGATGACCACTAGCCAGACTTTGCAGCACCATCAGCGGATCGCTGAGCGGCACGGTGTCGAGTAAGCGGCTGGCGCTGTAGTTACCACGCAAGATCCAGAACCCTAACAGCGGGCCGCTGAGGAACATGAGTAGCACTAGAGATTGGGTCAGGCGACGCAGGACCAGCCAGCGGTGACTGCGCCACCAGCCTTTTTTCGCCCGAGCTTCTCGTCCGGCGTCTTGCTTACGATTTGCCATCGCGTGCCTCCAGCCAGTTGAAACGGTAGTGGTGCCCGAGTTCACCTTTTGCTAATGCGCGCGGTAAGACCTTTATCGCAGGCTGTTCCAGCACGCAGGCTTTTTCACATTTGCCGCAGCCGGTACAGACATCGCTATGCACGATAGGTAGAAAGCGAGCATGCTTTCCGGTGCGGGCATTGCGTTCTGGCTCTAGTGTGATGGCGCTATCAATAAGGGGGCAGACGCGATAACACACATCGCAGCGTAACCCCTGATAGTTCAGGCAGTTTTCCTGATCTAACAACACCGCCAATCCCATGCGGGCATCATCGATAGCATCCAGCGGCTGTAAGGCACCGCTGGGGCAAGCGACCACACAGGGAATGTCCTCACACATCTCACACGGGATATCGCGTGCGACAAAGTAAGGGCTACCCGCTGCGGGGCCGGATACCAGCGTCGCCAGCTTCAGCGTGTCATAAGGACAGACCTGAACACATTGACCGCAGCGGATGCAGGCACCGGAAAAAACCGCTTCAGGCAGCGCACCCGGCGGCCGCAGCCGGAGTACGTCAGCCTGCGCGCGCCGCTGCTGAATGCCGAGTATCGTCACCGCTGCGGATAAACCCGCAACGGCACGAACGGCGTCACGCAGAAAGCGGCGGCGAGCGGGTGTTGAATTCTCCGGGCGTGCCATGTTCGCTACACCTTAGCCAGCTTGACGGCACATTTCTTAAAGTCCGTTTCTTTCGACAGCGGATCGGTTGCATCCAGCGTCAGGACGTTGGTCATCTGCGCGGCGTCGAAGAACGGCATATACACCAGCCCGCGCGGCGGTTTATTACGACCGCGTGTCTCAACCACGGAGATGACTTCTCCACGGCGTGAGATGATGCGCACTTTCTCACCGCGTCGAAGATCGCGCGCTTTGGCATCCTGCGGGTGGATAAACAGCACGGCCTCGGGGAAGGCGCGGTGCAGCTCTGGGACACGACGCGTCATGCTGCCGGTATGCCAGTGCTCCAGCACGCGACCCGTAGAGAACCAGAGATCGTATTCTTCGTCCGGTGCTTCTGCGGCAGGTTCGTATGGCAGCGCGAAAATCACCGCCTTGCCATCCGGTTTACCGTAAAAACGGTAGGCTTCTCCTGCTTTGACGTAAGGATCGTGTCCTTCGCTGTAGCGCCACTGCGTTTCCTTACCGTCAACCACCGGCCAGCGTAGACCGCGCACCTTGTGATAAGCATCGAACGGTGCTAAATCGTGACCGTGCCCACGGCCAAATGCGGCGTATTCTTCAAATAGACCTTTCTGCAAATAAAAACCGAATTCGCGAGATTCGTCGTTCAACTGATTTTCTGCTAATTCGCTGAGTGGGAAACGCGTGGTGACATCGTTAGCAAACAGCACGTCGTAGAGCGTCTTGCCGCGGTAGGCGGGTTTCTGCGCCAGGAGTTCTTCCGGCCACACGTCCTCTACAGCGAAGCGTTTGGCAAAGCTCACGACCTGCCACAGATCCGATTTTGACTCGCCCGGCGCTTTAACCTGCTGACGCCAGAACTGCGTCCGGCGTTCGGCGTTGCCGTAAGCCCCTTCTTTTTCCACCCACATCGCGGTAGGTAAAATCAGGTCGGCGGCCAGTGCGCTGATGGTTGGGTAAGGGTCGGAAACGACAATGAAGTTGCGCGGATCGCGCCAGCCCGGCATACGTTCCTGATTGATGTTGGGGCCAGCCTGCATATTGTTGTTACACATCACCCAATAGGCATTCAGCGTGCCGTCTTTCAGCGCCCGATCTTGTGCGACGGCGTGCAGGCCGATTTTTTCAGGGATGGTGCCTGTCGGTAACTGCCACAGTTTTTCCGCAATCGCGCGGTGTTTCTCGTTTGTGACCACCATGTCTGCCGGCAGGCGGTGGGCAAAAGTGCCGACTTCACGCGCGGTGCCGCAGGCAGAAGGTTGACCCGTTAATGAGAACGGCCCGCAGCCTGGCTGAGAGATTTTTCCGGTCAGCAGGTGGATGTTATAAACCAGATTGTTCGCCCAAACGCCACGCGTGTGCTGGTTAAAGCCCATCGTCCAGTAGGAGATCACTTTCTTCTTCGGATCGGCGTAGAGTTTTGCCAGCGCTTCCAACTGATCGGCAGGAACGCCGCTGATCGCGACCGTTTTTTCCAGCGTATAGTCGGCGACAAAGGCTTTGTATTCTTCAAAACTCATCGGTTCGGACGCATCGGAACCGGGATTTTTCGCCGCTTTTTCCAACGGGTGTGTCGGGCGCAGCCCGTAACCGATATCAGTCACGCCTCTACGCAGGTTCACGTGGCGGGTAAAGAAAGCCTCGTTCACCGCGTTATTTTGAATAATGTAGTTAGCGATGTAGTTGAGAATGGCCAGATCGGTTTGCGGCGTAAACACCATCCCGTTATCCGCCAGCTCAAAACTGCGGTGTTGGTAGGTGGACAGCACGGCAACCGTGACATTGCTATTCGACAGGCGGCGGTCAGTGATACGCGACCAGAGAATCGGGTGCATCTCCGCCATGTTGGAGCCCCACAGCACAAACGCATCGGTCTGCTCGATATCGTCATAGCAACCCATCGGTTCATCCATACCGAAGGTACGCATAAAGCCTACCACTGCCGATGCCATACAGTGGCGCGCGTTGGGGTCAATATTGTTGGAGCGGAAACCGGCTTTGAACAGTTTGGCGGAGGCATAGCCTTCCCAAATTGTTGATTGTCCGGAGCCAAACATGCCTATTGCGTTCGGGCCTTTCTCCTTCAGTGCGGTTTTGAATTTCTCCGCCATGATGTCAAACGCTTTGTCCCAGGAGATCGGGGTAAATTCGCCTTCTTTATCGAATTTACCATCACGCATACGCAGTAACGGCTGGGTCAGACGATCCTGTCCGTACATGATTTTGGGCAGGAAATAGCCTTTGATGCAGTTTAAGCCACGGTTAACCGGCGCTTCGGGATCGCCCTGACTGGCGACGATGCGTCCATTTTGCGTTCCTACTAACACACCGCACCCCACGCCACAGAAACGGCAGGGGGCTTTATCCCAGTGGATAGCGTCCGATTGCTCGGTCGCGGCGCGAACCGCGATAGGGATGGTGATGCCTGCGACCGCGGCCGCCGCTGCGACAGCATTCGCCTTCATAAAGTGTCGTCGACTGAGTTTCATGGTATTTCCTCACCCTGAGCTTGTTGATCAAGAGGTTGTTCATCGAAAGCAAAAGATTGTTCATCAAAAGACTGTTCATCAAGCTGGTGATAAACCAGCGAAACCGCCAATACGCCTGCAAGTTCGCGTATTGACGCTATGTGTTTTAACAGCGTGTCTTCTGAATCTGATTCCAGCACCACGGCCATTTTTCCGGTATCGCTATCGCTGGCGGCTACCTCCACATTGGGTAATTTTTCCAATGCGTCGCCTACTGCCGCCATACGTTCCGTATTGACGTGAACCACGACACTGCAAACATGCCAGACTGTGCTCATCGGTTTTCCTGTTGCGTCGTGAGACGCGCTGGCGCGGAGTGATATCCCGCTGTTATTTTTGTCATCGATATGGCACCGACGGGGCACCCAGAGATACAGGCGCCACAGGTGGTACAGGCGTCATCATCGATCGACGGTGCGGCAACGCGTCCGATAGTAGGACGAAACCGTATCGCGCCTGTTTCACACGTATCCTGACAGCTGCGGCATTCCACCTGATGCCGTGATAAGCAGGCATCCTGAATCGTCAGGTGGTATTCCCACGGCGCGGTGTGACTCTCCGCGAACAACGCCTGTGGACACGCGCGAGCGCAGTCATAGCAGAAGGTGCATTCGCCGCGCTGGAAATCAATGGTGGGAAAGCCCCCTGAACCGCGCTGGATGATCCTCGTTCCGCAAGCCTCAACGCAGGCATTACAGCGCGTGCACTGACTCAGAAAATGGCTTTCAGTACCACTCCACGGCGGACGCAGCGCGTTGTCTGCACGCTGTAGACCACCGGTCAGTAAGGAACGTCGGGAGAGGTTAGTCATGGCAGTTTGTCGCTCTGGCACTCGGTAAAATATCCAATAAAAAACACGTTGTTTTTATAGGGGTTACACTATGCTCCCTAGGCTGTATGCGATAATCACCCTTTAGAGGTAAATGGGGGGGCCGGATCAAGCTTATGTAGGATTCGCGCCTTATCGGCTTGCCTGAGCACGCGGGGATCGTGATAGTGGATACCCGTCATACTTCAAGCTGCATGTGCGTTGGCTGCGTTTACTCACCCGAATCACTTACCTGAGTAAGCTCATCGGGATGAAATGAGAGACATCCTGTCTCTCACCGAAGGCCAGCCGTTGGCTGGTCAAATTCGTTCCCGACGAATTTGTCCTTCTCTTGCCGCGTTACGATGCTCATAGCTGAGCATCGCCCTAAAGGGCTAACGCTTCGCGTTGTTCAAAACGTTAACGTTTTGTCCTGCAACTCGAATTATTTAGGGTATCGAGTTTGTATTGCTAAAAAGGATTGCTTGTTGTGATGGTCAAACGTCCTGTTTCTACCAGCCTGGCTCGCGCATTTTTTTATATCGCGCTGCTCTCATTCCTGACGACGGGCATTGCGCTGCTGACGTTAGCCAGTGGCTTGCGCGATGCAGAAGCGATCAACGTTGCGGGCTCCATGCGTATGCAAAGCTATCGCATGGGGTATGACTTACAGGGCGATCGCGCAGCGTTAGAAGCGCATCGTCACCTCTATGCGCAAACGCTGGATTCCCCGGTTTTTCACCTGTTGGATCGCTGGTATGTGCCGCGTGATGTACGCGACCGTTATGCCGCACTGTTGCAGAGCTGGAAAACGATGGATGAGCGCCTGAGCGCGAGGGATCGGGTGTGGTATCAGGACAATATTGTTCGCTATGTCACGCAGATCGATCTCTTTGTGCTGGCGTTGCAGCATTATTCCGAGCGCAAGATGATGATAGTGGTTGTGACATCAATAATTGGCTCGATCACTATCTATATACTGATCTTCTTTACGCTGCGCCGCATTCGCCGTCAGGTCGTCGTGCCGCTGAATAAGCTGATGGCGGCCTGTGCGTCCATTGAGAAGGGGCGTTTTACCCATTCGCGGCTGGATGTCAATCTGCCCAACGAATTGGGATTATTGGCGCAAACCTTCAGCAGCATGACTGACGAATTGCAAAAGCTCTATCGCTCTCTGGAAGACAAGGTACGGCAGAAAACGCTGCGTTTGCAGGAAGTGAACCGCATGCTGAAGGTGTTGTATAACTGCTCTCAGGCGATGAATGTCAGCACGATCGACAGGCATTGTTTTCAACAGATTCTGCAAATTGTTCATCGCTATGAAACGGTCGTCTGTCTGGAAATGCGGGTAGGGGAGAACTGGCTGTTATGCGAAGGCCAGCCTGACGAGCAGACGGCGTGGCACGCGCTGCCCATCCGTTTGCAAGAGGTCGAGTTTGGACAGTTGCGGTGGCAGGCATCAACGCAGCAGCCGTCGGCGCAACTGATGGAAAGCGTCGCCAATATGTTGGGGCGCGGCCTCTATTTTAATCAGGCGCAGAAGCACTACCAGCAACTGCTCTTGATGGAAGAGCGTGCCACTATCGCGCGTGAACTGCATGACTCACTGGCTCAGGTGCTTTCTTATCTGAATATCCAGATGACATTATTAAAGCGCGCGGTAGCGGAAGAAAATGCGCAGGCTCGGCAGATTATCACCGATTTTGAACAGGCGTTAAGCGATGCGTACCGCCAACTGCGGGAATTGTTGGGAACGTTCCGACTGACGCTGCAACAGGCCGATTTGCCTGCGGCGATGCAGGAAATGATTGAACCGCTAAGGGCGCAGACTCCGGCGACGATTGATATCGATTGCCGTATTCCTACGCAGGCGCTGGATGCATCACAGCAGGTTCACCTGCTGCAAATCATCCGTGAAGCGGTGCTAAATGCCATTAAACACGCGCAGGCGACGACGATTACCGTCAACTGCCATACGCAGCCGGACGGCAGCCATTGTGTTGATATTCGTGATGACGGCTGTGGCATTGTCAATCAGGAAGAACCGGCAGGACATTACGGTTTAAATATTATGCAGGAACGCGCCGAACGGTTAGGAGGGCGGTTAGCTATTGGCCTCCACCCAGATGGGGGGACGCAGGTTAGCGTCTGTTTTTCGACGCCGACGGCAGCGCGTGAACGCGGTAACACGAACAATCTCTACCCTGAATAATTCGAGCGGCGCACATGTTGCTTGAAAGATGACAGGGATAAATCATAAATAAAAAATAATAAGATCCATATTACATTGGGGCTGGGCATGTCAGAAAAACCATCTTATCGCGTGCTGATCGTCGACGATCATCCGCTTATGCGTCGGGGCATCCGTCAGTTATTGGCAACCGATGCCATCTTTGACGTGATTGGGGAAGCCAGCAATGGCATGGAGGCACTGAGCCTCGCGAATCGGGATTCTCCCGATATCATTTTGCTCGATCTTAATATGAAAGGATTAAGCGGGCTGGATACGCTTCACGCGCTGCGGCGTGATGGGATCTGCGCGCGCGTGATTGTGCTGACGGTGTCGGATGCGCCCAGCGATATTTATGCGCTGATGGATGCGGGTGCCGATGGCTATCTGCTTAAAGACAGTGCCCCGGAACACTTATTGGATTTCATTCGCAGCAGTGATGCATTCAGCGAACAGGTTCGCGATGTCTTACGCCACCGTATTGCTATAAAAGAAACGCCGTCGCCCTTTACCGTATTGACGGAGCGCGAACTGGACGTGCTTCAGGAAGTGGCATCAGGGCTTTCCAACAAGCAAATCGCCGCAGTGCTGTATATTTCAGAAGAGACGGTAAAAGTGCATATCCGCAACATGCTGCGCAAACTCAACGTACGCTCCCGCGTTGCCGCCACGGTACTGTATCTGGAAACTCGCGGCCAGTAGGGCCGCAGTTCATTAACGGCGGATTGTCGCCCGCCGAAAGAGCCATTGGCGTGTCTTAAGTCATGTAGACCTTACCCCAGAATCCCAGAGTAGCAGGTCGTCGGCAGGTTCAGGTATTTCTGGTCGAAACCCCCAAAAATCGCCTGAGAAATACCCGTTACTCAATCACACCAAATTATCGAATACTGATGATTACTTTGCCTTTCGATCTTCCCTGCTCGGCATAAGCCAGTGCTTCTGCGGTTGCTTCCAACGGGAAAGTACGGTCGATGACCGGTTTGATTGCTCCAGATTCGATCAACGCAGTGATTTCTCGCAGTTGATCTCCGTCTGCACGCATGAAAACAAAACTATAACGTACACCGTGTTTGTCGGCTTTTTTGCGGATACTTCTGCTCAACAGACGCATCACCTGCTTAAGAAACCAGGATAGTCCTTGCTGCTCGGCGAAGGTGGGGGTCGGCGGCCCCGAGATGGAAATAAGTCGACCGCCAGGTTTGAGCACCTGAAGTGATTTTTCGAGCACATCATTGCCCAGACTGTTGAGGACAACATCGTAATCTTTCAGCACGCTTTCAAACGCCTGTGTTTTGTAGTCGATCACAACATCGGCACCCAGACTTTTCACCCATTCGACATTGCGGGTGCTGGTGGTGGTCGCGACAAATGCACCTAGGTGCTTAGCCAACTGGATGGCGATGGTGCCTACGCCACCCGAACCTGCATGAATCAGCACTCTTTGGCCTTTCTTCAACTGTGCGGTCTCGACCAGCGACTGCCAGGCTGTCAGGGCAACCAGCGGGATGGCGGCGGCTTGCTCCATGTCGAGATTGGTCGGCTTGAGTGCCAGCGCTTCCTCTTTCACGGCAATCAGCTCGGCAAAGCTGCCTATGCGATCCTCAGGGGGACGAGCATAAACGTCGTCGCCAGCCTTAAACCGACGAACATTGCGGCCGACGCGCACGACCACACCGGCCAGATCATTGCCCAGTACCAGCGGGAAACGATAGGGCAGGATGAGTTTGAATTCGCCTTTACGGATCTTGGCGTCCAGTAGATTGATGCTGGCGGCATGCACCTGCACCAATACATCGTCTTGCCCTATCTCGGGGTCGGGCAGTTGACCAATCTGGCCCGCGTCCTTATAGCGATTGATGAAAAATGCCTTCATGGTGATGTAGCCCTTTGCCTGTAGAGAGATAAATAACGATTGAATAGGGACCGCGCTATGGCGTAGTCCTATGTTGCCTAGCAGAGGCTTCGGAGGTAACCGAGTGTGTTATTTGGCTGGGCGATAGCGTTGCGCCGGATTTGCCTGACGCAAATCCGACAGCAGACCCTGGCGTGCTGTATCCAGCGTGTCCCAGCGCTCAGCGACATGCAAAGGCGGGATCGTCACGAGTTCACGCTGATCGAAGCCAACGAGGGCGGCGTCCACCAGTTCGCCGACTTCCATCACTTCCGGCAACGAATTGACATCGATACCGATCTGAGACCAGAGTTCGGTGCGTGTGGATGCAGGCAGAACGGCTTGTACATAGATGCCTTTGGGCGCGAGTTCCTGGCTCAACCCCTGAGAAAGGAATAGTACATAGGCTTTGGTTGCCCCATACACTGACATGCCGAATTCGGGTGCCAAGCCAACGACTGAGCTGATATTGACGATAGTCCCCGCACCGGATTGAACTAACCGTGGAGCAATGGCTGCAGCAAGTCGTGTCAGCGCCGTCGTGTTCAAGGTGATCAGTTGGTTAATGCTGTCAGCGGTTTGATCGAGAATACCTCCAGACTGTGCGATACCTGCGTTGTTGATGAGTATGTCAATCGCGGAATCGTCTACCAGACGGCGTTCGACTGTGGCCAGATCTTCGGATCGGGTCAAATCGGCCTGTAGAACATCAACATTGATATGGTGATCATTCCGTAGGCGATCGGCGAGCGCATTGAGGCGTGCTTCATCGCGGGCGACCAGCACCAGATCGTGTCCGCGACGTGCGAAGCGGTCTGCATAAGTGGCGCCAATTCCGGTTGAGGCACCGGTAATGAGAACGGTGGAGCGGGTTGTCATAGTCTTGTCCTTGAAGGAAAATCGTGGCAGGCACGCTGGTTAAGTCCACACGTGAGGCCGAAAAATGACAGCTTCTACTCACTATCGACCGCGATGACGCGGGCGGGAAGGGTCAGATAGAGGTCAGTCATGGCTTATCCTCTTTTACAGAAAATGAGCTGTTTTTATAATGATGACCATCATCTATTTCGTCAAGTGTTTTGATGATGAGTGACATCAATAGAGATTGGTGTGCAATTATGGTTAATGCTGCAAAGTCGGTAACAGGATTGTCGTGCGGATTAGATTAGCGCTCAGGATCAGGCTAAAAATGAGCGTAAAAACGCTTATTTGAATAGGTTTTGATGAAATTAACAGGACATGAGTAAGGGAAATTTCAATTCATATTCATTAACCTACGGGCGCAGGGTAATATCTTCAGAACATGAATTGGTACGACCGAGTGGACTCGAACCACCGACCCCCACCATGTCAAGGTGGTGCTCTAACCAACTGAGCTACGGTCGTACAGGAGATAACATCTTAATCAGTAACGTTTTGATTAGAATGCTTTTCTTCATTCCAGTGTTTGGAATGGGCGCTATTATGGACGGCTCCGACGTTCGTGGCAAGCGCTTTGTTTATCATCTTCTTTCAAGTGCCGAATGTTTAGCCGTATTCGTCGAATGAAGCCGCTATGTCAGCAAAATATGGCGCTGTTGCGGCTCATCGGAGCACGGGTTTCGTCCCGTATCGGCTTCATTTGAACATCTGGCGTGTGGTAGAACCCTTTTCATCGAGGTTCAGTCACGGCTTCCTCTGTTGATGCTCACTATTGATTGATTTGGCTTCTTGTTGCGCATTGTCAATAAATGCTATGCTAATTTTCGCGTGCTATCTCAACGCATTTAGCGAAAATGATTTTTACCGTACGAAAATTGCGCTTTTTTGCGAAAAAAATACATTATCGAGCTAAATCGAGCGTTGGTGTGTAATTATCACGTCAGTCGCCTAACTCACCACGCAAAAGCGCTTTTTTCTTTATTCAGGCAGGCTGTTCCCAGCCTGAAACGCGGCTGTCTGTGTACGTACAATCTGAAAGGGGAGTGGAATGATCAAGTTGGTAATTACCGATCTGGACGGCACGTTTCTTCACAGCGATGGCGATTACAACAGAACCTTGTTTGCCGAGGTTTATGCGTTAATGAAAGAGAAGGGCGTACAGTTTGCCGCCTGCACAGGTAAGCAGTGCGAACGGGTGGAAGCGCTTTTTGGCGATGAGGCGAAAGATATCTGGATTCTGGGAGACAGTGCGACGCGCATCAAACATCAGGGAGATTATGTTTACCAATCGCTCATCAAAAACCGTCTTGCGTTGAGCCTGATTGGCGTGCTGGAAAGCGTAGACGACCAACATGTGATCATCGGCTGTACTCCAAATGGAGCAATGGTAAAAGAAACGATCAGCCCAGCCTTACTGGAAAAGGTGAAGAAATCGTACACCAACGTGACGTTGATACCCAGTTTTGCTGTCGTCACCGATGACTTTGTGAAAATCACGGTTTATGACCCAGCGGGACACTGTCATGAGACGGCGAAGTATCTCGATGCGTTTCACGACCATGTTTATATCGTGGTCTCCGAAGCGGCCTGGATCGACATTGCCAATGTTGGCGTACACAAAGGGCACACCGTAGAGATTCTTCAGAACACATTGGCGATTACGCCAGATGAAACGATGGTGTTCGGCGATGGTTATAATGATATTGAACTGATGAGCCGCGCGGCTTACAGCTTTGCGATGCGCAATGCGTTTGAGGAAACCAAAGCCGCGGCGAATTTTATTGCCCGTAGTAATGACGATGATGGGGTACTAAAAACGATAAAGCTGCTGCTTTCATGAGTGGATCCGGCAGCCGCTGGGGCTACCGTTGTATTATCGGGCAATAATCAGATCCAGATTTTTTTCGCTTAACACGCTCTGGCAGGCAGGGGGGATTTCGTCATCGGTTACCAGTGAAGTGATCTCATCACAGGCGGCAACGCGATAGCGCGCCAGAGCGGAGATTTTATTGGCAGTCAGGGCCACGATCACTTCGCTGCTACGGGTTACGAGGCACTTTTTAAATTCCGCATCGTCATATTCAAAAACGGTCAGCCCTTCATTAGCATCAAAGGCACAGCCTCCCAGCAGGCATTGATCGAAATACATCTTCTCTAGCTGCCTGAGTGTGTCGATACCAATCGCGCCGCCGACTTCCTTCTGGATCCTTCCACCGAGAAAAATCACTTCTACATCGTGATGTTGCATCAATTCCGCCGCGATAATCGGCGAATTACACACGGCGGTAAACTTCAGACCCGCAGGGATCTGTTTCGCCACCGCCAGATTGGTGGTGCCAGTGTCAAAGAAGACGCAGCTGTTGGGCTTTATCAGCGGGATGACGGCTTGAGCGATGCGATCTTTCTGGGCTGCGTCGATGGTTGCCCGACTGGCAAAATCAATGGCTTCTGGCGGCATACTGACTGCACCGCCGTAGACGCGCTTACAGGCACCGGATTGCGCCAGTTCCTTTAGATCGCGCCGTATGGTGTGCTCGGATACGTTCAATTCGCGCGAGAGCTGCGTGCAGACGACTTTGCCTTCCTCGCTGAGGATCTGCCTGATTTTGGATTGCCGTTGTTCGGGAAAGTCGGTGTAATCGAACATAAATGTCCTTGGTTAATCAAAATCATGCACAATCTGCCGTCAGTTGTCAGGCTTCACTCTGGTCAGTGACGTGTACAGCAGGGAATCGCGCCATGTTAATCTGCCCCTTCTGGCAACACAACACCTCTACCGTGTTGATCCGCAATGTGTGAACGGCGAGGTAAACGTCTTGACACGATCTTAGCGGACACTATAAACATTTCCTTGGGAAATAATGTCCGCGTCAATATACCGATATCACCGATAAAGAGAGAAAACATCCGTGTTTCATGCCATTACCGGGCTCATCGCCCTCTATGTTATCTGGCGTCTGGTCTGGCGCTTACGTGTCGGGGTGCCTGTAAAGCGCATGCTGGCGGTGTTACTGCTGCTGGTTTCGCAGCATCATCTGATTACGCGCACCTTTTTTGGCACGATGGCATCGCCGGAAGTGCCTGCATTCATCCTGATGCTGCTGGGATGGGCTTTCGGCGCGCTGTTGATATCTGCATTCCTGCTGTTGGCCATCGATCTTCTCGGCGTCGTGGGGCGTTTTTTATCTCCGTCAGCCGGAAATGTTCTGCTGAACAACATGGTGCTGCGTGGCGGCATTGCCGCTGTGGCGATGGGGCTGGCGGCTATTGGCGTGTGGGAAGCGGTACGTGTTCCTGAAGTCCGCACGGTAGAGGTCGAATTAAAACATCTGCCGCCGGCACTGGATGGTTTCCGACTGGTGCAGCTAACGGATTTACATGCCAGCCGTCTGTTGCAGCGCCCTTGGATGGAAGCGGTAGTGGCAAAAACCAACGCGCTTAAACCCGATCTGACGGTGATTACGGGCGATCTGGCCGATGGCACCGTCAGTGCTCGTCACGATGACATGGAGCCGCTGCGGAACCTGACAGCCCCACAAGGCGTGTTTGCCATCGTCGGCAACCATGAATATTACGTGGAATATACGCAATGGGTGCAGCGGTTGAATGCGTTGGGTTTACGTATGTTGCTCAATGAACATGTGTCGATTAGCCGTGATAATGCCGCGTTTGTACTGGCGGGTATCACCGATCGCACCGCTGCTGATTTTAAACAACAGCTGCCGGATACGCGTGCTGCACTTGCGGGAATATCGCCCGATAGCGCTGTCGTTCTGCTGAGCCATCGACCCACGGGGGCGAAAGAGAACGCGCGTGCCGGAGCCGATTTACAGCTTTCCGGCCATACGCACGGCGGACAGGTGCTGGGCATGCACTGGGTGACGCAGTTGGCGAATGAAGGCTATGTCTCTGGCAGCTATGACGTCGATGGCATGCATCTGTACGTGAGCAATGGCGCGGGTCTATGGAACGGCTTTCCTATTCGCTTAGGGAAACGAGCTGAAATTACCCAGTTCATATTCCGTTCGCCCGCGCTGTAGTTTTTTTGTGGTAGCTGAATCAACGGCTTCCTGAAAGAGGTCGCGATCACAAGCAGGCTCATTATCGCAAGCTGTTCTATCCGCAAGATTATTGATGCAGATAGGAAAAATGTGCGATTGAGCTGCTTTTCATCAGGTTAAGCTATCGCAGAAGTTAGCATATACAATTATAAATTATAGGGAGACTCTGGCACTGTCTTGCATCAAGAAGAGGGAATCGGTGAAGGCTCCGTTGTCACATGACAAGGCTATCGGAGAACGACCGACCTTCTGGCGCAGCGATTAAGGCAATGCAACATACTGGGAGATAATGATGGACGAGAATAAAACGAAACCAGCCGGCAAGTGTCCGGTTATGCATGGCGGAAACACTTCTACTGGCTCATCAAACACGGACTGGTGGCCAAATGCCCTCAATCTCGACATTCTTCATCAGCACGATACCAAGACCAACCCGTTAGGCAGCGATTTCAGCTACCGTGAAGCCCTTAAAACCCTCGATGTCGATGCCCTCAAAAAAGACCTGCATGCACTGATGACCGACAGCCAGGAATGGTGGCCAGCGGACTGGGGTCACTACGGCGGCTTGATGATTCGTATGGCCTGGCACTCGGCAGGCTCCTACCGCACAACCGACGGTCGCGGCGGCGGCGGAACCGGTAACCAGCGCTTCGCACCGCTCAATTCCTGGCCGGATAACGTCAGCCTCGATAAAGCGCGCCGTTTACTGTGGCCCATCAAAAGAAAATACGGCAATAAACTCAGTTGGGCAGACCTGATTATTCTGGCGGGCAATATCGCTTACGAATCCATGGGGCTGAAAACTTTCGGCTTTGCTTTTGGTCGTGAAGACATCTGGCAACCGGAAAAAGATACCTACTGGGGAGCAGAAAAAGAGTGGCTGGCAAACAGTACCGAACGCTATGGCAGCGACGATCGTACCTCGCTGGAAAATCCGCTGGCTGCCGTACAGATGGGGCTGATTTACGTTAACCCAGAAGGCGTTGACGGCAAGTCCGATCCGCTGCGTACTGCACAAGACATGCGCGTTACGTTTTCTCGTATGGCGATGAATGATGAAGAAACTGTTGCCCTGACAGCGGGTGGACACACGGTGGGTAAAACTCACGGTAACGGTGATGCCAGCCTGCTGGGCGCGGCACCAGAAAGTGCCGATGTTGAAGAGCAAGGCCTGGGCTGGCATAACCCGACGGGATCGGGCAAAGGTCGCTATACCGTAACCAGCGGGCTGGAAGGTGCCTGGACGACGCATCCGACACAATGGGACAACGGCTTCTTCCAAATGCTGTTGAATCACGAATGGGAACTGAGAAAGAGTCCAGCGGGCGCGTCGCAGTGGGAGCCTGTCAGCATTAAAGAAGAAGATAAACCGGTTGACGTTGAGGACCCGTCTATTCGCTACAACCCGATGATGACCGATGCCGACATGGCGCTGAAAGTTGACCCGGAATATCGCAAGATTTCTGAGCGCTTCGCTCGGGATCAGGCTTACTTCTCTGAAGTGTTTGCCCGAGCGTGGTTCAAACTGACGCACCGCGATATGGGGCCGAAAGCGCGCTACGTTGGCCCAGATGTGCCGCAGGAAGATTTACTGTGGCAGGATCCGGTTCCGGCGGGCCGTACCGACTATGATGTCGATATTGTCAAAGCACGCATTGCGGAAAGTAGCCTGTCCATTAGTGAGCTGGTGTCGACAGCCTGGGACAGCGCCCGTACGTTCCGTGGCTCCGATATGCGCGGCGGTGCCAACGGTGCGCGTATTCGTCTTGCCCCGCAGAAAGACTGGGTAGGGAATGAACCTGCGCGTCTGGCGCGCGTATTAGTCGTTTTGGAAAGTATTGCGGCCGCAACGGGGGCTAGCGTGGCCGATACCATCGTACTCGCCGGTAATGTGGGGATTGAGAAAGCGGCAAAAGCGGCTGGCGTATCGGTGACGGTGCCTTTTGCGCCGGGACGTGGTGACACCACCGATGCCCTGACTGATGTGGAGTCTTTCGATGTCCTCGAACCGATCCATGACGGCTACCGTAACTGGCTGAAGAAGGATTATGCCGTTAGCGTGGAAGAGCTGATGCTCGATCGCACCCAACTGATGGGGCTGACTGCGAATGAAATGACGGTGCTGGTGGGCGGTCTGCGCGTACTAGGAACCAACTACGGCGGTACGAAGCACGGCGTATTTACCGATCGTGAAGGGGCGCTGACGAACGATTTCTTCGTCAATCTGACCGACATGAAATACACGTGGAAGCCTTACCGCAAAGACCTGTATGAAATCCGCGATCGTAAAACGGGTGAAGTCAAATGGACAGCGACGCGTCTGGATCTGGTCTTTGGTTCCAACTCCATTCTGCGTGCCTACGCCGAAGTTTACGCACAGGACGACAGCAAAGAGAAGTTTGTGAATGACTTTGTGGCTGCTTGGGTGAAAGTGATGAATGCGGATCGCTTCGATCTGGCAGAGTAAGATGTAACCACTCCCTGCGCGGGCGCGTGTGCCGCGTGGGGAGAATCATTTTCTACTGTAATGTATTTTCGGTGTGTCTGTGCCGATCACTGTTTCTTCAGGTTCATCATGAACTCTCTGAACGGGGCGGAAAACTCCTTAAACAGCGGATGTTTTCTTTGTTGCATCATCACCTCACCAAACAGCTTTAACCCCACCATAAAAGCCTGAGTTTGTTCCGGCGTCATGTCCATCTTGCCATCGACTTTTTCCAGTAGCTTGAACAGGTCATCGTGAAGCGAGAATTCAAACGACAGCGTGCGTTGCTGTTCGGCTTTTTCTTCCACCGTAATCTGATAGACGTTTCCCATTGTGGCCTCAGTAAATTGAACTCATGATAGATAGTTGATAAAATCAACTATATGATCATTAGTTGACTGAGTCAATAAAACATGATGAAAGCCCTTTTTGCCTTATTAGAACGCTATAAGGTACAGATGCAGGAACAGATGAAAGCGCACGACATTAGTCTGGATGTTGTGCACATCCGGCTATGTAAGATCATCGCGATGGAAGGGCGGATTACGCCTCAGTCGCTGGCGAAAGCTGTCGGCCGCGATAAGGCGCAGATTACCCGAATGGTCGCGGAGCTGGTTAAACGCAACTATGTCCGCAAGATTGATAACCCGGATGATGGCCGCAGCGTGTGGCTCAGTTTGTCCGATAAGGGCGTCGCGTTTACGCAGGTTTTTCTGCATCAGGAAAAGCAGATAGAGGCACAGATGCTTCAGGCACTGTCCTCGGACGAACAAGCTATGTTTAGTGCGCTGCTGGAAAAAATAGCGGCGAGCGATGCGAAACACTAAATCCTGCGCCAACTAAAGATCTCTGCACTGCCGTGAGGCGCGTTCATCGTGCTGTTGCACCGTGATGACGCGAGAACGGCGTTCTTTCCTGCACAAACGCCAGCCGTAGCGGCACCTTCGGTGCTGGCACGCATTTTGCTCTTATCTCTTCGGGACAGCACCACATAGGGCGCTGAACAACCTAAATAGCTGGCTAGGGTTCCGATCCATACCATATGGATGTCTGGTCCGAGAGCTGGCGACCTCCAGTTGAGGTTACACGGCGGGACAAAAGCCCGGGAGACAGCAACACCTATGGTGTCGCGCTGTTCCCGCTTTTTTCCTACTCAACTGGAGGTCTGGCATGAACCTATCTCGTTTACTGGGCGTTTGCGTCCTCAGTCTCTCAGCGCTGCTGAGCTTCCCTTCACAGGCTGCGCCTAAAACGCAATTCAACGTGTGCTGGACTATCTATGCTGGATGGATGCCGTGGGGCTTCATCGGCACGCAGGACATTATCGATAAATGGGCCGACAAGTACGGCATCAAAATTAAGGTTACCCAGCTTAACGACTACGTCGAGTCGATCAATCAATACACCGCCGGACAGTTTGACGGCTGCACCATGACCAACATGGATGCGCTGACCATTCCGGCGGCGGGCGGTGTGGATACCACGGCGCTGCTGCTTGGCAGCTTCTCCGCAGGCAATGACGGTATCGTACTCAAAGGAAAAGGGAAAACGCTGAGCGACTTGCGTGGGATGAAGGTCAATCTGCCTGAACTCTCCGTTTCTCATTACCTGCTGGTGCGCGGTCTGGAAACCGCCGGATTACGGGAGCGGGATGTCACCGTCGTCAACACTTCAGATGCCGATATTGTTGCCGCTTTCGCGACCCGTAGCGTACAGGCGGCTGTCGCCTGGAACCCACAGCTTTCCGCGATTAAAAGCCAGCCGGATACCTCGGAAGTCTTTCAGTCCGGTCAGATCCCCGGCGAACTGATCGACATGATGGTCGTGAACACGCAGACGCTACAAGAGAATCCGGCGCTGGGTAAAGCGCTGGCCGGTGCCTGGTTTGAAATGATGGCGCTGATGAAGGCGGGCGACAAACCTGCGCTGGAGTCGATGGCGGCCGCTTCAGGTACCGATTTAGCAGGCTATCAGGCACAGCTAAAAACCACCCATCTGTTTTATTCCGCACAGGACAACCTGGCATTTCTGACCAGCACCGATCTCCCGAATACCATGAAACGCGTCGCAGATTTCTCCTTTGATAAAGGGTTACTCGGCACTGGCGCACAGAGTGCCGATTTTATCGGCATGACGTTCCCTGGGCAGATCACGCAAGGTGACAGCGCGAATGTGAAACTGCGCTTTGACGACACCTTCGTGCGTCTGGCCGCAGAGAACAAACTCTGACCTCGCAGACTGGAGAGACTATCGTGCGCTTGATTAATCGCTCCCCCAGCCGGGGCGGACGGCTGCTGCTTGTCCTGCTGCCGTTTGCCGTGCTGCTGGTGCTGTACCTCGTGGGGTCGGCACTGCGGCTGGAAGCCAATCCCAATGACAAACTGCTGCCAAGTCTTGGGCAAATGGCCGAGGCAATTCAGCGCATGGCATTTACCGAAGACAAACGTAGCGGCGACTATCTGTTCTGGCTGGATACGCAGGCCAGTCTGGTGCGTCTTGCGCTGGGACTGGGGATCGCCAGCCTGTTGAGTCTGCTGTTTGGGATTGCGGCAGGGGCTTTTCCGCTGTTCCGCGCGTCGCTCTCGCCGTTGATGACCGTGCTGTCGATGATCCCGCCGCTGGCGATTTTACCCATTCTTTTCATCGTCTTCGGATTGGATGAACTCTCGAAAGTGATGTTGATCGTTATTGGCGTCACGCCGATGCTGGCGCGCGATCTCGAACAGCGTGCCCGCAATATCCCACAGGAAATGCTAATTAAAGCGCAAACGCTGGGGGCGAACAGCTGGGTGGTGGTGTTGCGCGTCATCCTGCCGCAACTGCTGTCACGGCTGTTGATTTCCCTGCGACTGCTGCTGGGCGCGGCGTGGCTGTTCCTCATCTCTGCCGAAGCGATTTCGGCAACGGCCGGGCTGGGCTACCGCATCTTTCTGGTACGCCGCTATCTGGCGATGGATGTGATTCTGCCTTACGTCGTGTGGATTACGCTGCTGGCATGGCTGATGGATATGGCACTGCGCTGGCTACATCGCCGCTGGTTCCCGTGGTCAGAGGAAAGCAAAGCATGAGTTTTATCGAGATCGATAATATCTGGCAGGAGTACGACGACCACGTTGTGCTGGAACGATTGAACCTGAACGTCGAGGAAGGGGAGTTCTGTACGATGGTCGGGGCATCCGGCTGCGGTAAATCCACCTTTTTGCGCCTGCTGCTGGGGCAGGAAACGCCCAGTCGTGGCGAAGTGCGGCTAGAAGGGAAAACGCTGCCCGCCGAACCGGATGCCAGCCGCGGTGTGGTGTTTCAGCGCTATTCGGTTTTCCCACATTTAACCGTGCTGGAAAACGTGGTGATTGGGCTGGAAATACCGCGCTCCCCTTGGCTTGGCAGGCTGTTCGGACGGCGTAAGCAGGCGGTACGTGACAGTGCTGCTCGCATGCTGGAACGCGTCGGGCTTGGACATGCGATGAACAAATATCCCAATCAACTTTCCGGGGGGATGCAGCAGCGGCTCGCGATTGCTCAGGCGTTTATTGTCCAGCCGCGCATCCTGTTGCTCGATGAACCGTTTGGGGCGCTGGACCCCGGTATTCGCGGCGATATGCACACCTTACTGCTGGAGCTGTGGCGGGAAACCCGCTTAACGGTCTTTATGGTTACCCACGATTTGCCGGAGGGGTTCCACCTTGGCACGCGTTTGCTGGTGTTCGACAAAGTTCGCGTCGATCCCCATGCGCCGGAAGCCTATGGCGCACGTATTACTTATGACATCCCCCTGAATCAGGCGCGTCTCGCCACGCGGCAGCGTGCGCTTACGTCGCTGCCTCCTGTTGTCAGCGTGATGACATCCCCCGTTTAAGGAGCTTTCTGTGATGACAGAGATACAGACATCGAAAAATACATCGACAGGCCGGTCAACGTTTGATGAAGAAACGGTGCCGGGCGGAGGCCATACCTCCTTCATCCTAAAGCGCGGACAGATTCTGCGGATCACCGATGTGGAAGGCGGCGGCAATGTGGGCTTGCTGTTGTTTAACGCGCACCAGACCAGCGAACGGTTAAACCTGCCGGACACTCTGAAAGGGCAACACACCGCCAAATTAACGGTTGGGCACTGCCTTTACTCCGATATGGGACGGGTACTGGCGGCGATCGTTACCGACACCTGCGGCTGGCACGACAGCATGGGCGGCGTGCTCAACGCACAGGAGGTGCATGAGAAATACGGGCAGGGACGCTATCAGGAACTACGCAACGGTTTTTTCCGTAACGGGATGGATAACCTGTTGGTCGAAATGGGGAAATGGAACCTCAATCTGCAAGATCTGCTGATGACGATCAACCTGTTCAGCAAAGTCACGGTGGATACACAAGGGCAGTTTCACTTTCACGCCAGTCATTCTCAGGCGGGTGACTACATCGAGCTGTATGTGCCGATGGACACGCTGGTCGTGCTGACGGCCTTGCAACATCCGATGGATCCCAACCCGACGTATGCGCCGCGTCCAATTGCACTCACCTGGAGCCGAGCAGAAGACGAGGATGTCGCCAAATACTGCCGTGAGTTCCGTGAGGAAAATGCACGCGCGTTTCACAATACCGAACGCGGTTACCTGTAAAGAGGCCGGATATGACGTTAATTGCCAGCAATAAAATAGCCGACGACGCGGTCTTCCGCCATGTCATCCCCGCCGGGGAACCCTATCTGTTTGAAGTCAAGCAAGGACAGACGCTGCGACTATTGGATTTAGAAGGCAATCAGGCGGTGGATACGTTGTTCTATCGCGTTGATAACCCACGTGAACGCTACGATCCACAGCGAACGCTGCGCCGTCAGAATAACGTCTACCTGACGACCGGTAGCGTGCTGTATTCCAACCTTGGCAATCCGTTGTTGACGATTGTCGCCGACACCTGCGGTCGACATGACACGTTGGGCGGTGCCTGTGCGCAAGAGAGTAACACGGTGCGCTATGCGCTTGACCGACGCTACATGCACAGCTGCCGTGACAACTTTCTCTGTGCCTGCCTGCACGATGGTCGTCTGAACAAGCAAGATATTGGCGCGAACATTAACTTCTTTATGAACGTGCCGGTAACGGCGGAAGGTGGGCTGACCTTCGAGGACGGTATTTCCGCGCCGGGGAAATACGTGGAGCTACGCGCCGAAACGGACGTCGTCGTGCTGATTTCCAACTGTCCGCAGCTTAACAACCCGTGTAATGGCTGGAACCCGACACCTGCGGAGGTGCTGGTATGGAAATGACGCCGGATCGAGACCGTGAAAAACACACGCGATGGCAGCGTGTGAAAGAGTGGCTAGTGAGTGCATTGGAAGCGAGAGCGAACCGGTATTCTCTGCCGTCAACGAGCCGTTCTCCGTCGGACAAAAACTGATGATTTCGGTGTGGTAGCACGCTTCTACATCCTTTGACCGTTACCGCGATGGACGACCATCATGCGGATCGCATTTCGGCGGGACGACCTGCCCTTGCATGAGTCTAGCGTATGTTCGATACACTTCTGATTGCTAACCGTGGTGCGATTGCGTGCCGTATTCTGCGTTCGCTGCGCGAGATGAACGTCTGTGGCGTCGCGGTCTATTCTGATGCCGATATCAGTAGCCTGCATATTCAGGACGCCGATGAAGCTATTAGCCTTGGAGAGGGCGCGGCGGCGCATACCTATCTGGATGTCGCGAAAATTTTATCGGCGGCGCAGCGCAGTGGTGCGCAGGCCATCCATCCGGGATATGGCTTTCTGTCTGAGAATGCGGCGTTTGCCGAAGCCTGTGAAGCGGCACAAATTGCTTTTGTTGGACCGACACCGCAGCAGTTGCGTGTGTTCGGTTTAAAACATACCGCACGGGCGCTGGCGAAAAAATACCACGTTCCGCTGCTGGAAGGCACTGAGCTGCTGGAAAATATTGATGCCGCTCTGTGCGCGGCGGCAAAGATTGGCTACCCGGTCATGCTCAAAAGCACGGCTGGTGGGGGCGGGATTGGGATGCGCGTCTGCTATAGCGCCATGGAACTGTCCGAGGTGTTTGAAACGGTAAAACGCCTCGGACAGAACAATTTCAGCGACGCGGGCGTTTTCATCGAAAAATATATCGAACGTGCCCGGCATCTGGAGGTACAGATTTTTGGTGATGGTCAGGGCGACGTGCTGGCGCTGGGCGTTCGGGACTGCTCGGTACAGCGTCGTAACCAGAAAGTCATTGAAGAAACGCCTGCGCCCAATCTGCCGGACGGCGTCGCTGACGCGCTGTGTTCTGCGGCAATCTGTCTGGCGCAGGCGGTGAATTACCGCAGTGCGGGGACGGTGGAGTTCGTCTATGACAGTGCGACCGATCGTTTTTATTTTCTTGAAGTCAATACGCGCTTACAGGTCGAGCACGGCGTAACGGAGCAGGTCTGGGGTGTGGATCTGGTGCGTTGGATGATTGAACTGGCCGCAGGGGATCTGCCGCCGTTGCGTGAACTGGCAGCCCAACTGAATCCGCGTGGTCATGCGATTCAGGCGCGTTTGTATGCCGAAGATCCGGGCAAACAGTTCCAGCCATCACCGGGATTATTGACGGAAGTCGAATTCCCCGCGTCAGAAGGACACAGTCTGCGCATCGATACCTGGGTGACGGCAGGATGCGATATCCCCCCGTTCTTCGATCCGATGCTGGCTAAGATCATAGCCTGTGCGCCAACCCGTGAGCAGGCGATGGCCGGGTTGGATCGCGCGCTGGCAGAGACGCGACTCTACGGCGTTGAGCACAATCGTGACTATTTACGTCAGATTCTGGTGGCAGAACCGTTTGCCAGCGGCCAGCCGTGGACGCGCTGCCTAGATAAATTGTCTTATAAGGCGACAACCTGCGAAGTGGTGAGTGCGGGTACGCAAACCACCGTACAGGATTATCCCGGACGTCTCGGATACTGGTCGGTCGGCGTGCCACCGTCGGGTCCGATGGACGATCGCGCGCTGCGTTTAGGGAATCGACTCGTGGGAAATCCGGCGGGAACGGCCGCGCTGGAGATCACGATGAACGGGCCGACATTGCGCTTTAACACGGATGCCGTGGCGGTTGTTACGGGGGCGGCGATTGCTATTGAGATGGACGGTCAGCCCGTCCCGATGGATCGCGTATTTGCAATACCGACCGGTGCCACGTTGCGTTTAGGGGCAATGCAGGAACAGGGCGTGCGCAGCTATCTCTGCCTGCGTGGTGGAATCGAGGTGCCAGATTACCTTGGCAGTAAAAGCACGTTCACGCTGGGGCAGTTTGGTGGCCATGCCGGGCGTGCGCTACGGGCGGGAGATGTCTTGCACCTTGCTCCGCTGGCGGACAAACGTGTCGGCGACAGCCTGCCGGATGCGTTACGCACGACCTTGTCTGCGGTACGTGAACTGCGCGTGATTTACGGCCCGCATGCCGCCCCCGACTATTTTACGCCTGCCTATATGGACACTTTTCTCACCACCGAGTGGGAAGTGCATTTTAACTCCAGCCGCACAGGCGTGCGCTTGATTGGGCCGAAACCGGAATGGGTTCGCGACAGCGGCGGAGAGGCGGGGCTGCATCCGTCGAACATTCACGACAATCCGTATGCTATCGGTGCGGTGGATTTCACCGGCGATATGCCGGTTATTCTGGGGCCGGATGGCCCGAGTCTGGGCGGTTTCGTCTGTCCGGTGACGGTGATCGAAGCCGACCTGTGGGCGCTGGGGCAGCTTAATGCTGGCGATCGTGTGCGCTTTATTCCCGTCGATCTTGCCACGGCGCATTCACTGGCATTAGCGCGTCATGCGGAGGTCGAACAGCTTGTGCCGATCAACATCGACTGGTCGCCTGCCGCGCTCATTTCTCCAGTGGTGCTGGATATTGGTGACGCGGATAAGCGGCTGGTTGCAAGGCTGTCTGGCGATACGCATTTACTGCTGGAAGTGGGGGCGGCGGAGCTGGACGTAGCGCTGCGTTTTCGCGTTCATGCGCTGATGCTGGCACTGGAACAAAAAACGCTCGATGGCATCATTGATATCACGCCGGGTATTCGCTCGTTGCAGGTGCATTATCGTCCTGAAACGCTGGCGTTGTCGCCTTTGCTGGAGGTGCTTTCCTCGTTATGGTTGGCCGTTTGCACCCAGCAAAATCTGACGGTGCCATCGCGGGTGGTTTATCTGCCGCTGTCCTGGGACGATCCTGCCTGCCAACTGGCGATTCAGAAATACATGACCACGGTACGCAGCGATGCGCCTTGGTGTCCAAGCAACCTTGAATTTATCCGCCGGATTAACGAACTGGATAATCTCGATGAGGTTTATCGAACGGTGTTTGAGGCCAGCTATCTGGTGATGGGGCTGGGTGATGTTTACCTCGGCGCACCGGTGGCAACGCCGCTGGATCCGCGTCACCGTTTAGTCACCACCAAATATAACCCGGCGCGCACCTGGACGGCGGAAAACTCGGTGGGGATTGGCGGCGCTTACCTGTGCGTTTATGGCATGGAAGGGCCGGGCGGCTACCAGTTTGTCGGACGCACGCTGCAAATGTGGGATCGTTATCGCGACGTTGACGCCTTTGACGGTAAACCGTGGCTGCTGCGTTTCTTCGACCAAATTCGTTTCTATCCGGTGTCGGCCGATGAATTGTTATCCATCCGACGGGACTTCCCGCTAGGGCGCTATCCGCTGCGGATCGAGCAAAGCGAATTGGCGTTAAGTGCCTATCAGGATTTCCTGTCGCGGGAAGCGGAAGACATCGATACATTCCGCGTGCGCCAGCGGGCAGCGTTTGAGGCGGAACGTGAGCGCTGGCGTATTGCCGGTCAATCGGTGACGGATAGCGTGGACGTGGTGATTGAGGAAACGAGCGAAATGCCGATTCAGCCGGGGCAGGTCGGCGTGGAAAGCCCGATTTCCGGCAACCTCTGGCAGGTGGCGACGGAGGTCGGTAAGACGGTAGCTGAAGGGGAAACGCTGATGATCCTCGAATCCATGAAAATGGAGATCCCGATTCTATCGCCGCAGCGCGGCAGGGTTCGAGAGATTCGCTGCCAGCCTGGAGCGTCCGTTCGCGCAGGACAGTGCGTGGTGGTGATTGAGTCTCAGGGATAAGTCTTGCACCGGATCTTTGCAGGCGGCGAAATGAGGCCGCCTGCCCGAGTGTTAACAGTCCTCAACGATCAGATAGGCTGCGTTGATCGGCCCGTGCACGCCGACCACTTTGATCAGTTCAATATCGGCGGTGGAGCTTGGGCCACCAATAATATTAATGCACGATGGCATTCGCTCGCCTTGTTGCGCCATGTGATGTAGGTGCTGCGCCAACTGCGCGATACGGGGTAACAGTGTGCTTTTTCTCAGTACAAAGAGAGAAGATTCCGGCAACAGGCTGACGGCGCGTCCTCGTTGTGGTGCGGAAAATAGCACCACGCCGCCAGATTCTGTTAGGCCATACTCCGCGTAGACTACGCCGACTTTGGCTTGTTCCGCCAGCCGCAGGTTCTCTTCTCCCACACTCGGATCCCATACGGTGGCCTGACATTCACGCTGCAAGCATGCGGTGATCCCTAATGCCTCTAAACGCCGATCGTCGCTGATGATCACGGGTGCATGTCCGTATTTATCGCACAAGTGCAGCGCGGCCTGTGCTGCGTCGGCTTCGCTGACGATTTCGCAGTGCGCTAGCATGACGTTAGTCGCGACATCGATAAACGCATCACAACGCTGCTGTACGCTCAGATCGGTTAATCGAGTACGAGCATGATGGCTGGCAGGCCTTGGCAACGGAGCGGGAATGTGGCGCACCTTGCGTCCGAGCTGGCGGGCAATATCGGCCAGAAAACTGTCTCGGTTTTCCATTATTTTTTTCCTCTTGCCTGATGTTTCTTAAACCAGCTGCGGAAGCTTTCGCCGTCTGCATCTGGCAGATCGCGCGCTTCCGTCCATTCACCTATAGCACCCATCTCAATGCGTGTTTTTCCGTTTTTAATAAACCAGCCTGCGGCATGGGCGCCGGCGATCATTCCGACCTTCCACAGCATCGGGTGACTGTTGACGTAGCTGAAGAGTTTCGTGAAGCGCTGTTCTGCTTTTGGTGTTATTCCTTTTTCCGCCATGACGCGCCGGTGTTTAAGAATCAGCGATGATAAAGGAATACGGACTGGACACACGGTATCGCAGGCGGTGCAGAGTGAACATGCATAGGGCAATTCTTTGAAATCCCGATAGCCGCCCAGCAAGGGGGAAATGACGGCACCGATCGGACCAGGATAAATAGAGCCATAACCGTGTCCACCAATATGACGATAGGCAGGACAGGTGTTGATGCAGGCACCACAGCGGATACAGCGCAGAATATCGCGGAACGCGGAGCCAAGAATCTGTGAACGACCGTTATCGACAATCACCAGATGAAACTCCTGCGGCCCATCAACGTGTCCCGCTTCCCGTGGCCCTGTCAGCCAGGTGTTATAACCCGTTAGGCGTGCACCGACTGCGCTACGCGCCAGCATGGTGATCAAGACGTCCACTTCCTCAAAGGTCGGCGCAATCCGCTCCATCCCCATCACCGCAATATGCGTTTTTGGCAACGTGGTACACATTCGCGCATTGCCTTCGTTGGTGACCAGACAGACCGAACCAGTTTCCGCCACGGCGAAGTTACAGCCGGTGACGCCGACTTCCGCACTGAGAAAATCCTGACGTATCTTCTGACGAATGAACAGCGTCATGGCTTCTGGGGTTTCTGGTCCGTCATAGCCCAGCTTTTCGTGCAGTACCTTGCGGATCTGGTAGCGATCTTTGTGGATAGCGGGAACCACGACATGCGAAGGCGGGTCTTGATCCAGTTGCAGAATATATTCGCCCAGATCGGTTTCGATAACCTCAATCCCCGCCTGCTGGAGGACGTGGTTCATGCCGATTTCTTCGGTGACCATCGATTTCGCTTTGACGACTTTTTTGGCATGGTTAGCCTGAGCAACCTGAAGAATGTAACGGGTGGCATCCTCCTTGGTTTTGGCGAAATAGACCTGTCCGCCGTTGGACGTCACTTTTTCTGATAGCTGGTAAAGGTAAGCATCGAGATTGTTAAGTACATGCTCGCGAATCTGGGCGGCATGATCGCGCCACGCTTCCCAATGGCCTAACTCATCGACCATTTTCTGACGGTTTGCGCCGATACGTTCCTGCGCGTTGGCAACCGCCTTACGCATGATGGGATCGTGAATCTGGGTTTGAATACGATCCTTGAATTTAACATCGCTGGTTTTTAGGCTCATATTCTCTCCTTAGCGGCTCATCAGAACTTCGGCGATGTGCATCACTTTGACAGGGTGGCCTTCACGCTGCATTCGGCCACCGATATTGAGCAGGCAACTGACATCGGCGCCAATCAGATAGTCGGGTTTGACCTCCATCATATGGCTGACTTTTTCTTTCACCATTTCGCCGGAAATTTCTGCCATCTTCACCGAAAACGTGCCGCCGAAGCCGCAACAGGTTTCTTCTGCCTTAAACGGCAGTAAGTGTAAATCCTGAACGTGGCTGAGCAGCGCGATGGGTTCTTCGCGCACGCCCAATTTGCGAAACAGGCTACAGGAGGGGTGATAAACCGCCGTCCCCGACAAACGTGCGCCGACGTCCGTCACGCCCAGCGTATTGACGATGAACGAGGTCAGATCTTTCATGCGTTCGGCAACACGCTCGGCACGTAGCACCCATTCGGGCTCATCGGCCAGATATTCGGGATAGTGGCGGATGGCGTTCATACATGAACCTGCGGGAGAAATGATCGGGTCGTCATTGTCTTCCAGCGCGGCAATCACGCTTTTCATACCGGGAATGGCGCTGTTGATATAACCACCGTTGATGGCGGGTTGCCCACAACATGACTGTTTTTCGGGAAAGTGCACGTTGCAGCCCAACTGCTCTAATAGCAGTACGGAATCACGCGCCATACGGGATTTAAGGGCGTCACCAATACAGGTAACAAAAAAATTAACATTCACGACAGACTCCCATTACTCAATGTAGATGGATTTTTTATTGTGATATCAGGCCATAAATAGGTAGTACACCAGGCCGACCTTGAGCCCAAGAATGATGATGTAGACGCCGCAATACTTCAGCGTACCGGACATAATCGCGCTGCCTTGTCCTTCCATGCGTGTTGCCGACACCGCGATCGCAATACTTTGTGGCGATATCATCTTGCCGCCAGTGGCCCCAGCGGTGTTCGCCGCAGCCAGCCAGACGGGATCAACATGCAGCTTTTCCGCAGCCATAGTTTGCAACTTGCCAAATAGCACGTTGGAATTGGTGTCGCTGCCAGTGACGAAAGTGCCTAACGCCCCAATCACGGGAGCAATAAACAGGTAGCCACCTCCGGTTACGTCCACCATCGTTTGTGCCAATGTGGCGATCAGTCCGCTGACATCCATTACTGTTGCCATAGCGACGATGGCGGTAATCGCGATAATCGAATTTCTGAGCTGTTTTACCGTGCTGGCGAAGACATGCAGCATGGTCCCCAGATTCGCGCCCTGTATAAAACCGCCCAGCAAGCTGGCGATGATGATCAGGACGCCCGGAGTGGCAATCCAGTCGATCTTCAACTTCAGCACCTGTGTCTCCGTTAGGTGGAAGGGAATGACGGACGCCACCTGAGAGACGGCGCCTTTGATGGTGGGGAACAGCGGAGAACAAAGCAGAATAAAGGTAAAAATCAGGATATAAATCGCACAGGCGCGTAGCAATTGACTGCCGGAATAGCCTGATAGGGACACGCGCTGAGCGCTGTCGATAAGGTAGGTGGTGTCGGTTTCTTTCTTACGGCATTTTGCCATTAACGTAACCGCAATCAGGCTGACTAAACTGCCTGCGAAGGCGGGCAATTCGGCTCCGAGATGGACGGCCACAATATACTGCGGCACCAGCGTAGTTACGCCACACACCAGCGTAATAGCGAACACACCGCGAATGGCTTTAATACCGCCGCCAATGATTGCGATGATGACAAAGGGAAGGAGAATGTTGAATAACGCCAGTTGCAGTACAACCGTGGCGCTTAATGTAGTGACCGGAAGATGAACCTGTTCTGCCAAAATCGAAACCGGAATACCGACGGCACCAAAGGCGGTAGGGACGGTATTGGCGACCAGTGATGCGATGGCTGCCTTCATCGGGTTGAAGCCGAGTGCGATAAGGATGCCGATGGGGATCGCAACGGCGGTGCCATAACCCGCAGCCGCTTCGAGAAAACCACCAAAACACCATGAAATCAGCAACACCTGAATACGTTTATCATCGCTGATACTGGCAAGAACATCCCGTAGCACATCCATGCTGCGTGTTTTTTGCATCAGGTTATAGCTGTATATCGCCCCCAGAATAACGATGATAATTGGCCATAAACCTTTCAGTGCGCCATAGCCTGCCGCTAACCCCAGCGTTCTTAGCGGTGTGTGCCAAAATAGGGCGGTGATAATTACGGTGAGCGTCAACGTAATGAGTACCGCGTGATGGATAGGCATTTTTATTTTGAGAATAAGAACAATCATGACCAGCAGTGGGAAGCTACCCAGCAAAAAATATAAATAATCGTGCATAGCGGTGTCCTGACATCCTGATTTTAAGAAGTAAAAAACAAGGAATACCAACGTGGTGCTATATACACTTATATAATGAGTGGTTATTAAATAATTTTAGCTGAATCGGGTCAGATGAAACAAAGAAGTGCAAAAATGTTGTGAGATTAGTTACTTAATGGTTAATTTAGTTGCTTAAGTGGGGCTATTGGGAAACCGGTGTGCGGATAAACCGTCGAAAATAGCGACGTTTATTTCATCATAAATGGCGGAAGATGGAAGATGAACGGCAATGTAAAAGGAGTCAGTGGAGAAGAAAATACAAGAAATGGTGCGTTCAATTGGACTCGAACCAACGACCCCCACCATGTCAAGGTGGTGCTCTAACCAACTGAGCTATGAACGCATTTAGATACCGAACTGCCTGTCTGACAGCGAGGCGAATAGTAGCGAGCAAGGTGAAAACTGGCAAGAGGAAAAATGCAATTTTGTGCTCTTGCCAGCGCGATTGCTGTGGTTGTATCCGTTCCGCCGTTTTTTTCGACGATACCCGTCATACTTCAAGCTGCTTGTGCGTTGGCTGCTCTTAAATACTCGGCCCGTCGTGGGCCTCGCCCTAAAGGGCCGCTGCAAGCAGCGTTCAAATCCGCTCCCGGCAGATTTGTCACCCAGTCACTTACTTGTGTAAGCTCCTGGGGATGAAATGAGAGACTTCCTGTCTCTCACCGAAGGCCAGCCGTTGGCTGGTCAAATTCGTTCCCGACGAATTTGTCGCTCGGTTGCCGCGTTACAAGGCTCATAAATGGGCCTTGCCCTAAAGGGCCAACGCTTTGCGTTGTTCAAAACGCTAACGTTTTGTCACGCAACTCGAATTATTTAGGGTAGAAAACAGAGTGAAACGTTATCTAACGTGCTGCCCGCGCTAAGATTCGTGCGGCAGGCTGGCGCTGAAGAAAACGAATTCGCGTCACCATCATGACTGCTGCCGCTGTCAGACCAATGATGAAACCACACCAGAAACCCGCAGGCCCCATGCGTGGCACGATAACATCCGTCAACGCGAGGAGGTAGCCGCTCGGTAACCCTAACACCCAATACGCGGTGAACGTAATATAGAAAATCGCGCGGGTGTCTTTATAGCCTCGCAGTACGCCACTGCCGATCGCCTGAACGGCATCAGAGATTTGATAAACGGCAGCCAACAGCATGAGCTGAGAAGCCATTGCAACCACCAACGGATCCTGATTGTAGAGTAGGGCGATAGGCTCACGCAGCAACGTGGTAAAAATGGCTGTGCAACCGGCTAACGCTACACCAGCCATGATACCGGTGTGCGCCGCAATGCGGGCGTTTTCAACCGAACCTTCCCCTAATCGGTGCCCGACGCGAATAGTCGTGGCGACGCCAACCGAGAGCGGGAGAACGAACATGAGAGAGCTGAAGTTCAGGGCAATCTGGTGACCGGCCACATCGACGACACCGAGCGGTAATACCAACAGTGCCACCACGGCAAACAGCGTGACTTCAAAAAGCAGTGCCAGCGCAATCGGTAAGCCTAGGCCAAACAGACGTTTCAGCACGGCAACATCTGGGCGGAATGCGGGACAGTGGAGGCGGATATCGCGTAGCCAGGAAGCACGTCGAGTGTAGAGCATCATCAACAGCATCATGATCCAGTAAACCGATGCGGTAGCCACGCCACAGCCGACGCCGCCTAGTTCGGGCATGCCAAATTTACCGTGAATAAAGATATAGTTAATCGGGATGTTGATTAACAGCCCGATGAATCCAATCATCATGCCGGGATAGGTTTTGGATAGCCCTTCACACTGACAGCGTAACACCTGATAGAACAGATAGCCGGGAACGCCCCACAGCAACGCATGGAGATAGCCGATGGCTTTTGCGGCCAGTTCAGGTGAATCGTCGCTCATCAGATTAATCGCGTATTCCCCCTGATACAGCACCAGCATCGTCAGCACAGAAATAATGGCGGCCAGAAAGAAAGATTGTCGCACCTGATGAGAAATACGATCGCGACGGCCGGAACCGTTGAGCTGTGCGACAACCGGTGTTAACGCTAATAGCAGACCGTGACCAAAAAGAATGGCGGGTAGCCAGATAGAGGTTCCCACTGCGACGGCGGCCATATCGGTGGCGCTATAAGCACCGGCCATGATGGTGTCAACCACACCCATCGACGTTTGGGACACTTGCGCAATAATGACAGGAACAGCAAGCGCCGATAATTTACGCGCTTCTGTCAGATACTGTTGCACGGATACCTTCCTTGAATGACTTAATTTTGCTAGCGGGATGAATAATCTGGATATGAAAAACGTCAAGAATAAAATGAGAGCGTTATTGTAACGACTTAATAAAAGTAAACCAGCATGAAAGAGAATATATTCTTTTTGTTACGCTGCGGTTTCGATAGCGTTTGACGCTCCGTATTCTGGTTTGGTTTTCCGCGGAATATCGGGCACACTGCATACAGTCATTTCTTTGTTTTTAAGAGGCAAACCGCATGTTTACCGGTATTGTTCAGGGCACTGCACCTGTGGTGTCGATTGAAGAAAAATCCAACTTTCGCACGCACGTTATTCAACTCCCCCCTGATCTGCTGCCAGGGCTTACGCTCGGTGCCTCAGTGGCGCACAACGGCTGCTGTCTGACGGTAACTGCCGTTGATGGCGATCGCGTCAGTTTTGATCTTATGAAAGAAACGCTACGGCTAACGAATCTGGGCGATATTCATGAAGGTGATGTCGTGAATATTGAGCGAGCCGCTAAATTTGGCGATGAGATCGGCGGCCACGTCATGTCGGGCCACATCATGTGTACGGCGGAAGTGGTCAAGATTCAGGTTTCAGAAAATAATCATCAGATTTGGTTCCGCCTGGCAGATGAAGCGCTGATGAAATACGTGCTGCATAAAGGCTTTGTCGGGATTGATGGCATCAGTCTGACGGTGGGAGAAGTGACACGCGGACGTTTCTGCGTGCATTTAATTCCAGAAACGCTGAACCGTACAACGCTGGGTCAGAAGCGCTTGGGCAATCGCATCAATATTGAAATCGACCCGCAAACGCAGGCCGTGGTCGATACCGTAGAACGCGTGTTAGCCAGCAAGCAGGCGAACGACCTCGTCAGCGAAGAGTAATCCCCGCGCTGCATCTTTTTGTAAACCGGATGAATATCATCCGGTTTTCTCTTTTATCTCTCAGCGCGAAACGCGTAATCCACCGTCAATTCCATTGATACTGAATACGATCTGCCAGAGCTGAAGCTCTCTGGCTCTGAACGCCCCTGCGCACGCGTTCAGATAGTAGCTAAACATCCGACGAAAACGGGCGGTGTAGCGTGTGGAAAGCTGGGGCCACCCTTGTTGAAAGCGTGTATGCCATGCCAGTAATGTGCGATCGTAATCGGTACCGAAGTTGTGCCAGTCTTCCATTACCATGTAAGGCTCACTTGCCTGCGCGATGTGTTGTATAGAGGGAATACAGCCGTTGGGGAAGATGTATTTATGAATCCAGGGATCAATGTGCGGGTTGGTCTTATTGGCGCCGATAGTGTGCAGCAGGAACAGTCCATCGGGCTTAAGACTGCGTTTTGCCATGCGAAAGTAAGCGCCATAGTTGCGCGGGCCGACGTGTTCAAACATACCGACAGAGACGATCCTATCGAATTGCTGGTTCAGATCGCGGTAGTCTTGTCGCGCAATGGTGACGCCAAGATCCTGACAGCGCTGTTGCGCCAGACGCTGTTGCTCTCTGGAGATGGTGATGCCGTAAACGGAGACACCGTAGCGACGCGCGGCGAACTCAGCAAGCCCGCCCCAGCCGCAGCCGATATCCAGCAGCGTCATGCCTGATCTTAGCTGGAGTTTTTCGCAAATCATGGTGAGTTTGTCTTCCTGCGCTTGTTCCAACGTGTGCGCCTGTTTCCAATAAGCGCAGGAATATTGCATGTAGGGATCGAGCATTAGGGTAAAGAGATCATTACCTAAATCGTAATGTGCTTTGCCGACAACCTGAGCACGTCTGCGGGACTGCAAATTGGTGACGCGGGAAATGGCGACTCGAGTAAGATCGTGCAAGCGGCGAGGTAGTGTATTTTCTAGCCCTGCACGCAGGACACGATGGAAGAACATATCCAGCCGTTCGCACTCCCACCATCCGTCCATATAGCTTTCACCTAATCCCAACGAACCTTCTCGCAAGACACGTTTAAAAAAGCGGGGATGGGTAACGTGGATATCAAAGGGGCGAGTACCGTTGATCGCGATATCCGCAGCGGCTAACGTGTCTTGCATTATGTGGAACCAAGGCGCGGTATCGTGATCCCATTTTTCTGCATAAGGTAATCCCATCATGTCTCCTTAACTTTTCACGTATAAAAGTATCGTAAAACACCTGGACAGCACTTACTGCAACCGACGTATCGGCTGTCACCAGAGAAAAATGAAGAAGAAATTTGCACGTAAACAGGATCTCATTGGCAAAAGCACGGACCTGCTTACTGACGTGCGGCTATCGCTATTTTGGTTTTATCAGTGAAACTGAAACGCAGGGTTCAGTTTAGAGTTGCTCCAGCCAATATACAAGAAAATTGGCTGGAGCAAGCAGAGAGGGAAAGCGGGCAGGAATAGAAAAACCGTCTGTATTGGTCGTCGAGATTAACGGCGATAATCGCGGAATGGACCATCGGCAACCGAGCGACGTTCAATCAGCGTCGGGTGTACTTCAATGACGTGCGCATCTTCTCGCTTACTGGTAATACGATCCAGCAGCATAGAAAACGCGGATTGGCCCAGGCGTTCTTTCGGTTGATGGATGGTGGTCAGCGCTGGCGTAAAGAAGCGCGCATGGCGCACGTTGTCATAACCGATCACCGAAATATCCTGTGGCACGCGCAGGCCCAGTTCGTCGGCTGCACAGATGGCACCCATCGCCATAATATCGCCACCACAGAATACGGCCGTAGGTCGCTGTTTCTGCGCGAGAATCTGATGCATGGCTTTATAGCCGGATTCCGGTTCGAAATCGCCCTGAACAACCCATTCGTCGCGCACGGCGATGTCGGCTTCCTTCAATGCTTTTAAAAAGCCGAGGTAGCGCCCGCTGCCGGTGTTGCGCTCTTGAATGCCGGGGATCGCGCCGATATCTCGATGACCGCGTTCAATCAGGTAGCGACCCGCCATATAACCACCTTCAAAGGCGTTATCGATAATCGTATCGGTAAAATCGCTGTGCATCTGTCCCCAGTCCATGACGACCATTGGAATGCTGCGATAATCTTCCAGCATGCCCAATAGCTCCGGCGGGTATTCGGCGCACATCACCAACAGGCCGTCGACGCGCTTTTGCGCCAACATGGAAAGATAAGCGCGCTGTTTGCCAATGTCGTTATGAGAATTACACAGCACCAGCGTGTAACCTTTGGCATAACAGCTGTTTTCGACTGCTTCAATGATCTCGGCAAAGTAGGGGGCTTCGCTGGATGTGGCCAACAAACCAATAGATTTAGTGTGATTAACTTTGAGGCTGCGAGCGACGGCGCTGGGCGAATAGTGCAATTCTTTGATTGCCGCCCTGACGGCTGCCTTAGTCTCTTCGGCGACGAAACGTGTTTTATTGATCACGTGCGATACGGTTGTGGTGGAAACGCCAGCACGTTTTGCCACATCTTTAATCGTTGCCATCTAAAAATGACTCCTGAACTTACCTGTTACAGACGTAAGTATATTGTTAATCGTTTGCCTACGTTTAAAGTTCTTCTTCTAAGCTAAAAAACAGGATTTCAGAAGGAGAATGCCGAATGTTATACCGAAGGGGTCTGGGTTGACGTTTTTCGACTGATACGCAGCGCTTTCATAAACAGCGGATTGTGTCCGATTTATCATGAAAGTGAAAGGGCTAATTTATACTATTAGTGATGCATTCGTCCGAGATTTTTCGCTAGAATTATGAAAGAATCGTAATAACCCTATTATTTGTAGCTTTAACCGTCTAAGCGGGTTCTGCTGCACATGGTGGTGTCTTTTTTTAGATGAAGTTTCAGATGAAACTTGTTCGCTAATAAGGAGTGGTTTATGGATACAGATCTGAAGATGTCTTTACTGACAACCGTTGGCTCGTTAGCTGTGATCATCGCGTTTAGCTTTATTGCGGTGCTGAACTAACCGATCGGCTTCTGCGCTGGTTGGTATTCAGACACGTTGGTGGTGCATAAACGTGTCTGAATTATTTAGGGTATAACCGGTATAATTTGCTTAACGAATGGTCTGTGGCGTGACCACGCGACGCGCGCCAACGTAGTGCTCCTGCCAATAATCTTCGCTCAGCTTGCTGATGCGAATATCTGAGCCCGTACGCGGCGACTGGATAAATTTCCCTTCTCCCAGATAAACCCCAACGTGATCGGCTGCGCCACGATTATTGATGCGGAAGAAGACCAAATCGCCACTTTCTAGTTCACTCTTTTTAATCGGCGCGGCATCACGTAGGTGATACATTTCGTTTGCGGTACGCGGGATTTGGATCTTGACGACGTCTTTATAGGCGTAATAAACCAGTCCGCTACAGTCGAATCCGGTAAAGGGAGATGAGCCGCCCCAATGGTACGGTTTACCTATTTGGCTCATCAATTTATTCATGGCGGTCGTTTTGGCATGCTGATAGCGTTTTTTATGCGCCGCGCTCAGCGCCATTCCTTTTTCGGTGGGAGACGGGTTTTTATCCACCTTCTCTTTGAGTGCGGTTTTCTTTAACCCGGTTTTAACTCTGGCCTGTGCAGTTGTCTGCTTCTCGTCTTCAGGTTTCAGTTTTTTAAGGTTTTTCTTTACTAGCGCGGGCGTGCTGCTTTGTGTCCGTGACGGTTTTTTTTCTGTCGATTTGTTAGCGCTACGGGGTTTGGTTTTAGTGCTGACTGCGGTAGGTTCGGGTTTTTTGCTTTTGATCGGCGTCGGTGATTTAGCATTACTCTTTGTTTGACGGCTTTTCTTATTCGTTTCTTCAACGACGTTTTTCTTCGGTGCCGAATGCGGGGTATGCGGCGCAGCCTGAACGACGTTCAGGGATAGATTACTGAAAAATAATATAAAAAGAGTAATAAATAAGCGCATAATAAAAGTGACCGAACATAATCCTTAACTCGCTCAATCCTCACAGTATTCCTGAAAACGGCGTCATAAAAAAGTAGGCACGGTCGCTTTATTCATACAGAATAGTGAAAAAACGTTAATAGTTGTTTTTTCGATTGATTTATCAGCATTTTTTGGCGTTGATTTCATCAGCGACGCAAAGCGACGAGAAAAATAACCCTACAAAAAATGGCGTTTTTTTGTAGCTAGTGGCATCGGTACAATATCATTGAGTCAATGTCGCTGTCGCAATACTTCTGACGGCGGCTCATGGCTAGCGTTTTGGACGTTAGCCATCCTATAGGTTTAAGGAAGCAAGAAGATGACGACACCGACAATTGAAAAAATTCAGCGCCAAATTGCTGAAAACCCGATTCTGCTGTACATGAAAGGCTCCCCGAAATTACCAAGCTGCGGTTTTTCCGCACAGACCGTTCAGGCATTGTCTTCATGTGGCGAACGTTTTGCTTATGTAGATATTTTACAGAACCCAGATATTCGTGCTGAGTTGCCGAAATACGCAAACTGGCCGACATTCCCGCAGCTGTGGGTTGACGGCGAATTAGTTGGCGGCTGTGATATCGTGGTTGAAATGTTTCAGCGCGGTGAATTGCAACAGCTGATCAAAGAAACGGCAGACAAATACAAAGCGCAGCAGGCCGATCAAGAGTAAGTCTCTTATCAAGCATAATCGCGACGCGTAATGTTGTTATGTTGCTAGAGTAAAGTTTTCCAGCGGGTGCCTTATGGCACCCGTTTTTTGATCTTAGTCTTTCCCGCCGACTCAGTCTTCGGCTGATGCGTCTTCCAGCGAATCTTCTTCCAACGCAAGCGGCCATCCGCCCAGACGTTTCCAGCGATTAACCAGCTCACAGAACAATAATGCGGTCTGATTTGTGTCATACAGCGCGGAGTGTGCCTGGCTGGAGTCAAACGCAATACCCGCGGTAATACAGGCTTTAGCAAGAACCGTTTGACCTAAAACCAGCCCGCTGAGCGCTGCGGTATCGAAGGTGGCGAAAGGGTGGAACGGATTACGTTTCAGGCTACAACGCTCCGCTGCCGCTGCCATAAAGCTGTGATCGAACGTGGCATTATGCGCCACGATAATCGCGCGGTTACAGCCCTGATCTTTGATCCCTTTACGCACGACTTTGAAAATTTCATGCAGCGCGTCGTATTCGCTTACCGCGCCGCGAAGCGGGTTGGTGGGGTCAATGCCGTTAAATGCCAGTGCAGCAGGTTCCAGAATTGCGCCTTCAAATGGCTCAACATGAAAATGTAGTGTTTCATCTGGCTGCAACCAACCGTCTTGATCCATTTTTAATGTTACCGCCGCGACTTCCAGCAAGGCATCGGTTTTCGCATTGAATCCGGCGGTTTCAACATCAATCACTACCGGGTAAAACCCACGAAAACGGCCGCTCAGGGCGTTCAGATCACTTTTATCAGCCATTTGTCTCTTAAATTGTTAGCAAAACGCAGCGCGCATTATTGCAAATTTTGACTGGAGATGCAGCATGCCCGTTGCCGTTTCAAACGTCGGAGATTGTAGAGGAAGAGAGAAGAACAGGTGCCGATGTAGCACCTGTATTGCGCAGGATCTTAGTGGCCGATGCCGTTACCAGCGTGGGCATTTTCGATCAATTCGATTTTATAACCATCTGGATCTTCGATGAATGCGATAACGGTCGTGCCGCCTTTGACCGGACCGGCTTCACGCGTCACATTGCCACCCGCCTTACGGATACGCTCACAGGTTGCGGCAACATCGTCAACGCCCAACGCGATATGACCATAGGCATTGCCCAGATCGTAGCTGTCGACGCCCCAGTTGTAGGTCAGCTCGATAACCGAACCCTCGCTCTCTTCGGTATAACCGACGAAAGCCAGCGTGTATTTGTACTCGGTATTCTCGCTGGTGCGCAGTACACGCATTCCCAGAATTTGGGTATAGAAATCAATAGAACGTTGTAAGTCGCCAACACGCAGCATGGTATGAAGTAAACGCATAGTGCCCTCGTTAAAAAGTGCAACAAAAGGGAAGTATAACGTTGTGGCTCTGCTGAGTCCAAGCCGTTGGGATGATGCTAAAAATGCGACACTGCGGTTAGGTTTGTGTTAAAACGTACTATCAGGAGGGCTAATTAGCGCATTGGGTCAGTTTTAGCCGACCTTGTGTGTAAAAAAATCATCAGTTATTACAATGGTTACCTAATTATTTTCATTGTGACTGTCCGTTTGGGCTTGCCAGCAGTAAAGAACAGGGCTTCAATAAATAGAGTTGTAGCAGGAGGTGTTGTGCCAGAGCAACTTGAACTCTTTGTTGTCCCTAATCCATGCCGTGGTATTTGTCAGACGGATGAAGGCGGGTATTGTCGTGGTTGCTTTCGCAATCGCAATGAGCGCTTTAGTTGGGGCCAAATGAGTGATGCGCAGAAACAGGATGTGCTGCGTTTGTGTCGGCAGAGAATGAAACGGTTACAGCGTTCAGAGAAAGCCGATGCGTCAGCAGAGTCCCATCAGCCATCGTTGTTTTAAGCCATCCTGTTTTAGATGATCTATTTACGTGAAATTTTGTTTAAGCAACGCAGGAGCGTTCGATTGAATAAAATAAGCCTAAGATCATTTTTAAAAGACTTTTATTTGATAGAATCCACTGCGTTAGGGTTCTATTTTTTACGATAATAAAATCGTTTTTTTATTCTTATAAATCAGAGTTGATTGCAATCCAGGGATATAACTTAGTGTGCTAACAATAAGGAGAGGTGATGGAATTGCCATTAGGATCTGATTTAGCTCGTCTGGTGCGCGTGTGGCGTGCGCTGGTCGATCATCGATTAAAACCACTTGAACTGACCCAGACGCATTGGGTTACGTTGCATAACATATACCATTTACCCCCTGGCCAGTCGCAGATTCAACTAGCCAAAGCAATAGGTATTGAGCAGCCCTCATTGGTCCGAACACTGGATCAGCTTGAGGAGAAAGGGTTAATCACTCGTCACGTTTGCGCGCACGATCGCCGGGCAAAACGTATTATGCTGACTGAATCAGCAGAGCCGATAATACAGGCAGTCAATGGTGTAATTAGTCATACACGTAGTGAAGTATTATTTGGTATTACGCCGGAGCAGGTTGATGAATTAGCGCTGCTAGTTTCGCGTCTTGAGAAAAATATATTGGCGTTACATGAAAATCAAGCGTAGCTAAATTTGGGTTACGCAGAGGGAGAATTAAATCCCGGCAAGATTACCGATACCCGTTATTGGTTATTTATTCCGGGAGTTGATTATTCGTTGTGACGGTCGCTGCTGATAGCGGCGACCGTCACACAACAATTAGCGTGGAGAAACGGTGATACTGCGGCCATTGCTGGCCATAGCAACGCGTTGTCCGGCGCTGAATTTCGTATCGCCCTGTTTCTGTACCACCATAATGGTACTGCCGTCATCACGACGGATCTCCAGTTCTACGCCCTGTGTACGGTTCAACGCACCCGTTGCGCTTTGACCCGCGACACCACCCGCTACGGCGCCCGCCGCTGTCGCCAGACTACGACCAGACCCGCCGCCGATAGTGTTACCCAAGAAACCACCCAGCACAGCACCGCCCAGCGCGCCGATAACGTTAGAATCTTCTCCTGCCTGAATCTGAACCGGACGCATAGAAACGATGGTGCCGTAAGTCACGGTCTGCACTTGTTTAGCTTCAGATGCGCTGTACACATCACCGGAAAGCGTACTGGTATTAGCACAACCAGCCAGCGTGATACCAGCAAGGGTAACCACAAGCAAACGCTTCATCATAATAAAAACTCCTTAATAGCGAATATGTCGGGCTGGCTCAGCCTCGGCCGACGCAGTGTTATACCAATAAATTATGGTCTGGCTCAGTGTAGCATGCCACTCTTTTTACTCTTTTTTTCAGAATATAATAGTGCGCTTAAATTGCGTATAAACAGAGAGGGAAATAACATGAGAAAGGGCTTTTTTTGTAGCAAATATTATCAAAAACCCACTTTTGGTTAAAACCTAACCCGTGTGGCAAAAACACAAAAAATTTAATAATTCAGCGTGTTAACGTGCTACTTTTACTTTCGACATAACGTTTTTTATCGATGTTCTCTTTTTATCCCATAGAGGCAAAGACTACATAATGAGATCAGGCAGATATATTGGCGTGATGTCCGGCACCAGTCTTGATGGTGTGGATGTCGTGCTAGCCGCGATTGACGAACATACCGTGGCTCAACAGGCTAGCTACTGTCACCCGATACCGCAGGATATCAAAATGGCTATCCTGGGAATGTGTCAGGGGCAGGCGGTGACGCTGTCAGCGCTGGGGCAGTTGGATACGCGTCTGGGAATCTTGTTTGCCGAAGCGGTGCTGACACTGCTTAAAGAGACGGGTCTGGGGGCGCAGGATATTACTGCGATTGGCTGCCACGGGCAGACGGTCTGGCATGAGCCTACAGGCGATGCACCTTGTACGTTGCAGATAGGTGATAATAACCGCGTTGCTGCCTTAACTGGCATCACGACCGTAGGAGATTTTCGACGCCGCGATTTGGCCTATGGCGGGCAAGGTGCTCCGCTTGTGCCATCCTTCCACCACGCGCTGCTGATGGATCCTGTTGAGCGTCGTATTGTGCTTAACATTGGGGGAATCGCTAATCTGTCGCTGCTGGTACCGGGAGCACCTGTGCGTGGTTACGATACCGGGCCTGGGAATATGCTGCTGGACGCCTGGATCTGGCGGAACTGTGCACAGCCGTATGATAAAGACGCCGTGTGGGCGATGAGTGGACAGGTGAATCCATTACTGTTGCGCCGGATGTTGACCGATCCTTACTTTGCGCTGCGAGCGCCCAAAAGCACTGGACGTGAATATTTCAACCTCGGCTGGCTCGAAAGAATGCTGGCTGGATTGCCGCCGATAGTGCCGCAGGATGTTCAGGCAACGCTGGCTGAGTTAACGGCTATAAGCATTGCCGAACAAGTGCTGCTAGTTGGTGGATGTGAGCGTTTATTAGTTTGTGGAGGCGGAGCGCGTAATCCACTCATCATGGCACGTCTTTCGGCCTTGCTGCCGGGCATTGAAGTCAGCACGACGGATGAATGTGGTGTGAGTGGTGATGATATGGAGGCGCTAGCGTTTGCCTGGCTGGCGTCGCGTACGCTATCAGGATTGCCGGGTAATCTGCCGTCTGTCACAGGGGCGAGTCAGGAAACGGTGCTAGGTGCGATTTATCCAGTTAACGTGAATTAATCAGATTTTGCCGAGAGGTTCATTGTTATCCTCTTGTTAAACTTGCATGAGCGGCAGCGTCAGTTGCCGCCATTGACAAGAATGACAGGAGAAAAAATGAAACGATTGCTGACAGGGACAGCGCTGATTCTGCTGAGCGGATGCAGTTATTTTGGTCATAAACAGACAGTAGAAACGCTGCACTATCAATGTGGCACGATGCCGCTAACCGTCACGTTACAACAGGGGGGAGAAACGCCTTCACAGGTGAGCTTCCTACTGGACGGTGAACGTCTCAGTCTGCCTCAGGTGGTGTCCGCTTCTGGTGTCAGATACAGCAATGATACCTACACATTCTGGAGTAAAGGCGACCGTGCATTTATCCAGCGTGGTGAACGGGTTATCGTCGATGATTGTGTGCTGGCACCGATGTAACTGACGCCGCTCGGTTGCGGCGTTACTGCTGATTGCGATTTTTCGGGTACGGGAGCAGAATGGGATTTTTCCCCGCTTCTGGCCCGACATTGCGACAGCAGGATATTATGACTCAGGAACGTTCCCCCTCTGACGGTACTCCTCTTATTCAACCAGCCGATATCGCTGACATCCGCCGTGAATACACGCGTGGTGGGCTTCGTCGTGGCGATCTTCCCAGCAACCCGCTGGACTTGTTCGAACGCTGGCTGAAACAAGCCTGTGAAGCGAAGCTGGCCGACCCTACCGCGATGTCTGTCGCGACCGTTGACGAGCACGGGCAGCCTTATCAGCGTATCGTTCTGCTTAAACACTATGATGAGAAAGGCATGGTGTTTTATACCAATATGGGCAGCCGCAAAGCGCATCATCTGGAAAATAATCCACGCGTCAGTCTACTGTTCCCTTGGCATATGCTGGAACGGCAGGTGATGGTGCTGGGGCGCGTAGAGAAACTGCCGACGCTTGAGGTGTTGAAATATTTCCACAGTCGCCCGAAGGACAGTCAAATCGGCGCATGGGTATCAAAACAGTCCAGCCGAATCTCCGCGCGCGGCGTGCTGGAAAGCAAATTTTTGGAATTGAAGCAAAAATTCCAAAGCGGCGAGGTGCCTTTGCCGAGCTTCTGGGGCGGTTTCCGCGTCGTTATCGATTCTGTTGAGTTCTGGCAGGGCGGTGAACACCGCTTACATGACCGATTTTTTTACCAGCGACAGGAAGAGGGCTGGCAGATTGATCGTTTAGCGCCTTAATCGCGAAATATCCGTGTTAAACGCTGGCGCTCCTATCATCAGCACTTTATCCTATGAGGTTTCGCGTTGACTGGGCATTGCGTGGCGATTCGGCATTCATGGCTTGTTGCGTAAGGTAATGCAGCAGCGAAATCATCATGCGACAGCAGACAGGTATGCTGCGCATCTTTCACGGCCTTGTGCGTAACCCCAAAGGGAACGTAACGGCTTTTTTTATGAAAATGGAGTTATCGATGGCGAGTAGTAACCTGATTAAACAATTGCAAGAGCGGGGCTTGATTGCCCAGGTGACGGATGAGGAAGCGTTAGCAGAGCGGCTGGCGCAAGGGCCAATTGCACTGTATTGCGGTTTCGATCCCACCGCTGACAGCTTGCATTTGGGGCATCTGGTGCCGCTGCTCTGCCTGAAGCGCTTCCAGCTGTCTGGTCATCAACCTGTTGCGCTGGTCGGCGGTGCTACGGGACTGATCGGTGACCCCAGCTTTAAAGCGACAGAGCGTAAGCTGAACACGGCTGAAACCGTGGGTGAGTGGGTAGAAAAAATCCGCCGTCAGGTCTCTCCGTTTCTGGATTTTGACTGCGGTAAAAACAGCGCGATTGCCGCCAATAACTACGACTGGTTTGGCAACATGAACGTGCTGGATTTTCTGCGTGATATCGGTAAGCATTTCTCCGTTAACCAGATGATTAGCAAAGAAGCTGTCAAACAGCGTTTAAACCGTGATGACGTCGGTATTTCGTTCACCGAGTTTTCTTACAACCTGTTGCAGGGATACGACTTTGCCTCGCTGAACAAGCAGCATGATGTCGAACTGCAAATCGGTGGCTCTGATCAGTGGGGCAACATCACGTCTGGTATCGATTTGACGCGCCGCATGAATCAGAAGCAGGTTTACGGTCTGACTGTTCCGCTGATCACGAAATCTGATGGCACGAAATTCGGTAAAACGGAAGGCGGCGCAATCTGGTTGGATGCCAGCAAGACCAGCCCTTACAAATTCTACCAGTTCTGGATCAACACGGCGGATGCCGATGTGTACCGGTTCCTGAAGTTCTTCACGTTCATGAGCCTCGAAGACATCGATGCGCTGGAAGAAGAAGACAAGAACAGCGGCAAAGCGCCGCGCGCGCAATACGTGCTGGCGGAAGAAGTCACTCGTATGGTTCATGGTGAATCGGGTCTGGAAGCTGCTCGTCGTATTACACAAAGCCTGTTCTCTGGCGCGTTGCAGGATATGACGCAGGACGACTTTGCCCAATTGGCGCAGGATGGTATGCCGATCATCGAACTGGAAAACAGTGCTGATTTGCAACAGGCGCTGGTCAGCGCTGAGCTGGTGCCATCACGCGGTCAAGCCCGTACGATGATCTCCTCGAATGCGGTAACGATTAACGGCGAAAAGCAGGCCAATCCTGAGTACACCTTCAGTGCCTCCGACCGTTTATTTGATCGCTACACCTTGTTGCGTCGCGGTAAAAAACACTACTGCCTGATCTGCTGGAAAGCATAAGCATTACCGATAAGGGAGCGTCAGCTCCCTTTCTTCTTGTAAGTTGAGGCGCACAGGCGCTGGCAAGGATTTGAGTCATATCTAATGAAAAATATACTTTCCATCCAGTCACATGTCGTTTTTGGTCATGCCGGTAACAGTGCGGCAGAGTTTCCGATGCGTCGGATGGGCGCAAACGTTTGGCCTCTGAATACGGTGCAGTTCTCGAACCATACTCAATATGGTCACTGGACGGGGTGTGTGATGCCTGCTAGCCACTTAACCGAAGTGGTGCAGGGGATTGCGAACATCGACAAGCTGAAGACCTGTAATGCTGTGCTGAGTGGTTATATAGGCTCTGCCGAGCAAGGGGAGCATATACTGGGTATTGTTCGGCAGGTAAAAGCCGCCAACCCTGATGCGCTGTACTTCTGCGATCCAGTAATGGGTACGCCGGAGAAAGGCTGTATCGTCGCGCCCGGCGTGTCTGATTTTCACTGCCAGCAGTCGCTGTTAGCGGCCGATATTATCGCACCGAATCTGCCTGAGCTGGAGCTGCTCGGTGGCCGTACCGTGCATAACGTGGCGGAAGCCGTGGAAACCGCGCGTGCGCTGTGTGAAAAAGGGCCAAAAATCGTTCTGGTGAAGCACCTTAGCCGAGCGGCAAGTCGCGAAGACAGCTTCGAAATGCTGCTGGTCACGCCGACGGACGCCTGGCACATCAGCCGCCCGCTGGTGGAATTTGAACGCCAGCCTGTAGGTGTGGGCGATTTGACCAGTGGATTGCTGCTGGTGAACCTGTTGAAAGGCGTTGCGTTAGATAAAGCGTTGGAGCACACGACGGCGGCAGTGTATGAAGTCATGCTGGTGACGAAAGAGATGAATGAGTATGAGTTGCAGTTGGTTGCCGCTCAGGATGGGATTGCCAATCCGCGTCATCATTTCCAGGCCGTTCGCCTGTCGTGAAACGAACAACGCCCCGAAACCCGGGGCGTTGTTGCATGTTAACCTTTCAACCTTTCAACCTTTCAACCTTTCAACCTTAAGCGCGGTAGCGACGGAAGGGCGCTCGGCAATATGGTCGAGATAGGCTGCCAATGCAGGGTAGCGGAACATATCTAGTTTTAACGACTGCGCCCAGCGCATCACGGTAAACAGATACGCATCGGCGATACTAAAGCGGTTGGCGACCAGATAGTTTTGTTCACTCAATACCAGATTGATATAACGGAATTTGACCTGCAAATATTCAACTAACAGCTCTTTATACGTTTCTGGCGTTCCGGGGCGAAAAATCGGCGTAAACGTTTTGTGCAGTTCGGCAGAAATGTAGTTCAGCCATTCAATGGTATGATAGCGCGCCATACTTCCGGTGGGTGCAATCAGGTTACAGTGCGGAACCAGATCGGCGATGTATTCGGCGATGGCAACCCCTTCCGTCAGGATCGAACCATCCTCCAATTCTAGCGCAGGCACCATCCCCTTCGGGTTGATGAACGTATAGTCGGTTCCACGCTCCGTCTTTTTCGTGCGCAGATTAACCTTCTCCAGCTTGAACTCCAATTTGGATTCGATCAAAACGATGTGTGTAAAAAGAGAACTGCTTTCAGCCTTGTAAAACAGTTTCATGAAAACCCCTTTCTATTATTATTTTTCCATCAACACATGCGCTGATGATTGTTGAATGACGACATGTCGTTTTTTTACAACAAAACGTAACGATAGAGTGTGAGGCTTCTTGCAAAATACTCCTTATGTATGAGTGACGCATGAAATTTGGGCGATTTTGACGGAACAAAGTCAAATTTTGAGGTATTACCTAGGCATTTTAACCGAGGCCACAGGCAAAACTCTGTAGCGCATGATACATCTGGGGTCAGGCCGTGGTAGAGCGGCGGTTACAGATTGTTCAGAGGCTTCTGGGTTGCTGAGATAGCTGGGTTAGCGAGATCGTGGTGCATAGGTGGAAGAGGCGATAGAACAGAAGAAAGCGCCCAATAAAATGGCACTGCTGATTTTTTAAGCCAATACACTTAAATTAGCTGTGTCAGTGATGTTTTTCGACGTGTAGTTTATCGATGTTAATTAACCATTACTAAATTTATTGATAAGAAAAATTTCATTAGTGACACATTTCGTATTTTTCATGATGTTGTCCATTTAGTTTATTTCCCCACGGTGAGTGTTTGATGAATATTTAAAAATGAAAATAGGAAAGGGTATGAAGGGAAACTGTTTCACTGTCATGTCGATTAAACTACTCCTTTATTTGTCGCATGTAACAAAAGAGGGGTAATTATGTCCAATGCTTTTCGTTACGAGATTTTTTATCTGTGATGGAAAAATAAATAATATTCCCGAGTCATTATTATCACCATATCAAGACACAGACAACACGCCGAAAATAGCCTAAGCCGTAGGTGCTTACGATTGCGAACCCGGCGGATAATGCGACTAACAATGTGTATTGTCTGAATCTATTCATTACCATGAGGTTACTATGAAAAAGAACAGGTTATTATTTTTTATAGCCTTGGCTATTCTTCTCGGGATTATTGTCGGCGGGATTTGTCATTCTCTATTGACGGAAAAAGAAGCCAAAGAGGTGGTGTCCTACTTTAATTTAGTGACCGATGTTTTTCTTCGCCTGATAAAAATGATCATTGCGCCATTGGTATTCGCAACATTGGTCTCTGGCCTTGCCAGCATGGGGAATTCCTCATCCGTCGGCCGAATAGGGCTGAAAGCCATGGTGTGGTTTATTTGTTCTTCCATCGTTTCCCTTTTTATTGGCATGCTGTTAGCAAATATCTTCGAGCCAGGTGTTGGAATGAATCTCGCCATCCCGAGCACGCCGATTCAGGTAGATAGCGGTGTGAGTACTGGCGGATTCACGCTGAAAAGCTTCATTGCCCATATATTTCCGCGCAGCATCGTCGAAGCGATGGCGAATAATGAAATATTGCAGATTCTGGTGTTCTCCATGTTTTTCGGTTCCGCACTGGCTTTTGTGAAGGGGCAAAATAAACATGCTGTCACGATGGAATCGATGATAGAGGAACTGGCGAAGGTGATGTTCCGGGTGACGGACTATGTCATGCGATTAGCGCCTTTGGCGGTGTTTTCTTCGTTAGCCTCTTCCATCACGACCGAAGGTCTGGGGCTTCTCCTCGACTTTGGCAAAGTCATTGGTGAGTTCTACCTTGGATTGGTGCTGTTGTGGGGGCTGATGTTCGGTGCGGGTGCATTGTTCCTGGGTAAGAAAGCAACCTGGGGACTGCTCAAACTGCTGCGCGAACCGAGTATGCTGGCGTTTGCTACCGCAAGTAGCGAAGCGGCCTATCCGAAAACGATGGAGGCACTGAGCGAATTCGGTGTTCCTAAAAAAATCACCAGCTTCGTACTCCCGTTGGGGTATTCCTTTAACCTTGTCGGCTCCATGATTTATCAGGCTTTTGCCATTCTGTTTATCGCGCAGGCTTACAATATTCACCTAAGCCTGACGCAGCAGACCCTGATTTTGCTGACGCTAATGATCACGAGTAAAGGCATGGCAGGGGTAGCGCGTGCCGCTGTGGTGGTAGTGGCAGCCACGTTGCCAATGTTCAGCTTACCCGAAGCAGGCATTTTACTGATTATTGGTATCGATCAGTTCCTGGATATGGGCCGGACAGCGACCAATGTGATTGGTAACGGCATGGCTACTGCGGTTGTTGCTAAATTGGAGCGGAACCATGATCTGGAAGAAATAAACGAAGAAAGAGACCATGAGCATTCTGACGAGGAAGCCCCTGTGATGGCAACTGGGAATGTCTAAATTAACGTCAGGTTAATACGCTAAGACAGGCGGCCTTCGGGCCGTTTTCTCGCTCCGATTACCTTCTATATCCTCTGTCTGTTGACGTGTTTTTTTCATCCCCTGCGTATTTACTCCGATTTGCTTCTTTTCAATAGCTAATGGCTATCGCTGCGTTCATATCGCATTGTTGCAAAAACGTTATTTTTTGTTTGTGTTATCTTTAAATAAGACCGCAAGCTCAGGCTGGTTATTGATTAATCGCCCGATGCAGAAGAACGAATATGCCCTAAATAATTCGAGTTTCAGGAAGGCGGCAAGAGAAGGCATCCCGATGAGCTTACTCAAGTAAGTGATTCGGGTGACAAATTTGCCGGGAGCAAATTTGAACGCTGCTTGCAGCGGCCCTTTAGGGCGAGGCCCACGACGGGCCGAGTATTTGAACGCAGCCAACGCACATGCAACTTGAAGTATGACGGGTATAGCAAGTTAATTTGGGAGGAAGCATGTCATCACACCTTCGCGACACTTGTCTGGAAACATTGACGGTACGACAGCAGATTTATCATTACTACAGCCTGCCGAAGGCGGCAAAAACGCTTGGTAATATCGACAAATTACCGAAGTCACTCAAGGTATTGCTGGAAAATTTATTGCGCCATCAGGACGGCGACACGGTTGAGCAGGATGACCTTCAGGCGGTGGTGGACTGGCTGAAAACCGGTCACGCCGATCGGGAGATTGCCTATCGTCCGGCGCGCGTACTGATGCAGGACTTTACCGGCGTGCCCGCTGTGGTCGACCTAGCGGCGATGCGTGCGGCGGTGAAACGACTGGGCGGCGATGTTAACAAGGTTAACCCGCTGTCGCCGGTCGATCTGGTTATTGACCACTCGGTTACGGTTGATCACTTTGGCGATCGTCAGGCGCTAACGGATAACACGCAGTTAGAAATGGCGCGTAACCGCGAACGTTATGAGTTTTTGCGCTGGGGGCAGAATGCCTTTAGCCACTTTAGCGTCGTACCGCCTGGAACGGGGATTTGCCATCAGGTGAATCTGGAATACTTGGCCAAGGCCATTTGGTATGAAAAGCAGGGCGACAAACAATTTGCCTACCCTGATACGCTGGTAGGAACCGATTCGCACACCACCATGATTAACGGCTTGGGTGTGCTCGGCTGGGGTGTTGGTGGGATAGAAGCCGAAGCCGCGATGTTAGGGCAACCTGTTTCGATGCTAATCCCCGATGTGGTTGGCGTAAAACTCAGCGGCAAAATGCGAGAAGGGATCACGGCAACCGATTTGGTTCTGACGGTAACGCAGATGCTGCGTAAGCACGGCGTAGTTGGAAAATTTGTGGAATTTTACGGCGATGGGCTGGATTCGCTGCCGTTGGCGGATCGCGCGACCATCGCCAACATGGCACCGGAATATGGTGCCACCTGTGGCTTTTTCCCTATCGATAACATTACGCTGGATTACATGCGGTTGACCAACCGCGCCGAAGAACAGATTGCACTGGTGGAAGCTTATAGTAAGCAGCAGGGGCTGTGGCGTAATGCTGGCGATGAGCCGGTATTCACCAGCCAGCTCGCGCTGGATTTGGCAACGGTGGAAACCAATCTGGCAGGGCCGAAGCGTCCACAGGATCGCGTGCCTTTAGCGGGCGTGCCGGAAGCTTTTAAAGCCAGCCGGGAACTGGATGTCAGCTCGGTGAAGAACCGCTCCGACTATGAAGAGTTCACGTTGGAAGGTGAAACGCATCGCTTGCATCAGGGGGCGGTCGTGATCGCGGCGATCACCTCTTGTACTAATACCTCCAACCCTAGCGTGCTGATGACGGCCGGACTACTGGCAAAAAGTGCCGTAGAGCGTGGTCTGAAAACCAAACCGTGGGTCAAAACTTCGCTGGCACCGGGCTCACGGGTCGTCACGGATTACTATGCTAAAGCGGAATTAACCCCGTATCTCGACGAGTTGGGATTCAATCTGGTGGGCTACGGCTGTACCACCTGTATTGGTAACTCCGGTCCGCTGCCGGATGCGATCGAAGCCGCGATAAAAGCAGGCGATCTGACGGTCGGTGCCGTGTTGTCAGGTAACCGTAACTTTGAAGGCCGTATTCATCCGCTGGTGAAGACGAACTGGCTGGCATCACCGCCACTGGTGGTCGCCTACGCGCTAGCGGGGAATATGAATGTCGATCTGACGCAAGAACCGCTGGGTGAAGATCGTGACGGGAAAGCGGTCTATCTGAAGGATATCTGGCCGTCGACGAAAGCGGTGGCGGACGCGGTATTGAATGTCAGCGCGGGCATGTTCCACAAACAATATGCTGCGGTGTTTGAAGGCACGCAGGAGTGGCAAGATATCGAGGTCGATGACAATCCTACCTATCAGTGGCCGGAAGAATCGACTTATATTCGTCAGACGCCTTTCTTTCTGGATATGGGGAAAGAACCGGAACCGGTTCAGGATATCCACAACGCGCGCATTCTGGCGATGCTGGGCGATTCGGTCACAACCGACCATATCTCACCGGCAGGCAACATCAAGCGTGATAGCCCGGCAGGGAAATATTTGCTGGATCGCGGCGTCGAAACCACGGAGTTTAACTCTTACGGTTCACGGCGTGGTAACCACGAAGTGATGATGCGCGGGACGTTTGCCAACATCCGTATCCGTAATGAGATGGTGCCGGGTAAAGAGGGTGGTTATACCCGTCACATCCCGTCACAGAATGAGATGACAATTTATGACGCGGCGATGCGTTATAAGGACGAAAATGTCCCGCTGGCGCTGTTTGCCGGGAAAGAATACGGTTCAGGTTCTAGCCGCGACTGGGCTGCGAAAGGCCCGCGTTTGCTGGGCGTTCGCGTTGTCGTCGCAGAATCGTTCGAGCGTATTCACCGCTCTAACCTGATTGGGATGGGGATTCTACCGCTGGAGTTTCCCGAAGGTGTGACGCGTAAAACGCTGCAATTAACGGGGGATGAGCAGATTTCGATTGCGGGATTAAATCAACTTACACCGGGTGCCACGGTTGAGGTAAATATCACGGGGGCTGATGGCAATACGCAGACGATCAATACTCGCTGCCGCATCGACACCCGTAATGAACTGACCTATTACCAGAACGACGGTATCCTGCATTACGTCATCCGCAATATGCTGTAATTTTATATTTAGCCACCATGAGCAGAAAGTCTGTTCGTGGTGGCTTCGTCTATATTTGATGCCTCTTTTCTTGATGCTTCTTTTCTATATGCCTGAAAAAGCGAACATCAATAATAAGCGGCTTCATCTTCCCTAAGCGGTACGCTCCGAACACTGCCGTTTGTAATCACTATCGCAGTCACGACGCTTCTTCGCGAATCACTGTGCTTTTTCGATTGTAGGATATACCTGACGACGTATGTTCTGTTGTCTAAAAAGCGGTAAAAGGAAGGGGGAATACACAGTTCTCCCTGTGTAACGATAACACTGGGATTTTCATACAGTACCCATTCCTGTGGTGGAGCAAGCCTTGTACTAATCACAATAAGAGTGGGTTGGTAATCCACAGGCTTATTAACTGAAAAACAAATATCACCTTTAACTTGCCTGACAGATGTCAATTCATCTGGCTGCAATCGGTCACCTGAACCGGGGCAGCCAACAAGAATAAAGGTGCTAAATACAAGCAAAAATGCAGGCAATCTTGCAGTAAATGTCATCGTTAATTCCAGGGAAAGAATTGCATGGTTTTTTGATAGTGCTGGCGTATTACGGCCTCAGAAATATCGCCATCAAGGGTGACATCGCCGCGCGCTCTCAACATTTTCCACGCTTGATAGCCGTAGGTTTTTAAAACGAAATAGTCAGCGATTATCTGTGCCTGCTGTTCCATTGGGTAGGATCGTAACGTGCGGTTACCAAACTGGTAGCGATAACTGACGGCCCAGCTAACTAAGCCTCTAACTATGACATTCATACCTCGCTCACGCTGCCAGACATGGCTCATTTCGTGAATAAAGAGATGTTGGCTGGACATACTCGTGAGGGAAAAATCGTCGCTATACCATGCCCGAAAGTACAATTCTCCATTCGGGCTCATCGCCGTATTTTTATCTTGAAGGCCGAAAGGAAGATAACTGTCGTGATGAATCCAGACTGTGTGGTAGTGGATCGAATCGCCAAAAATAGATTTAGCCAGCCTGATTTCACCAGACGTAAGCAGTCGTAAACTTCCTTCTTTTCGATCATCCATAACAATCTCCATTTGTTATAGCTAGGTAGGTTTATAGCTTGGACTATTGCTCGTTCAAAATGAAGCGTTAATCCAGACATAATAGCGCTTCCCTTTCTGGCAACGAAGAACGAGATATTCGTCTTGGTGTGCCAGCGCACTTTTTCCTACATGAAATTCTCGTATCCTCCGGCAAATTGTGGTTATGTGGTATTGACGCTAACTACATGGGGAATAAGTAAAAATTATTGCCCAGCCATGCCCCGACTACAACTCCAACGCTGTTTGAATAATGACGGGGATATAACAGGAGGTTATATGAATGCTGTAATCAAAAAACGTTTTAAACACTCGCTACTGCTTCTTACGCTATGCGCGACAGGAACAATGACATCGGTTTTTGCGGCACAGGTTCCTGCCGGAACGGCACTAGCAGATAAACAAGAACTGGTGCGAGGCAATGGATCAGAGCCGGCATCGTTGGATCCGCATAAGGTAGAAAGTGACGTTGAAGGTCACATTATCAATGACTTCTTCGATAATCTGGTGCGCGTGGGTGATGACGGTATTATCCAGCCGCGACTGGCCGAGCGCTGGGATAATAAAGACAACACGGTGTGGACATTCCACCTGCGTCCCGATGCCAAATGGTCCGATGGTTCACCGATTACTGCGGATGATGTGGTTTACAGCTGGCGACGCCTTGGCGATCCTAAAACGTTGTCGCCTTACGGCAGCTACGTCGCCAGTATGTACGTGAAGAATGCGGCAGATATTATGGCGGGCAAAAAGGCACCCGATACGCTGGGCATAAAGGCGCTGGATAGCCATACGGTTGAAGTGACGCTGGAACACCCATTGTCTTATTTCCTGGAAATGTCGGCTTATCATGTTCTGGTGCCATTGCCGAAAGCCGTCATTGAAAAGCATCCAGAAAACTGGACGCAGGTTGGGAATTTTGTCAGCAGCGGCCCTTATACGCTGAGTGAATGGGTGGTGAACGAACGCATTGTTGGCAAGCGCAATAGCCAATATTGGGATGATGCGCATACCGTAATTAACAAAGTCACGTATCTGCCGATCAGCTCGCAGGCGGCGGAGCTGAATCGTTATAAATCGGGTGAAATTGATGTCACGGGGCTTTTATCGCCCATTCAGTTTGCATCATTGAAAAAAGAATACCCGCAAGAAGTGAGAGTTGCCCCACAGATTGGCACCTATTTCTATCGTTTCAATACGAAGAAAGCGCCTTTTGATGATTCACGCGTTCGCCGTGCACTGGATCTCAGCGTGGATAAAGATATCATCGCAAACAATGTGCTAGGCATGGGGCAGACGCCCGCTTACAGCTTGATTCCCAAAAATGTCGGGGGATTCCAACGTAAGGATCCCGAGTGGGCAAGCTGGACACAGCAGCAGCGTAACGTTGAGGCGAAGAAATTGTTGAAAGAGGCTGGGTTTGACGAGAAACATCCGCTGAAACTCAATCTGCTTTATAACACCTCCGAGTCGCATTTACGCGTGGCGATTGCCGCCAGTTCAATGTGGAAGAAGAACCTTGGTCTGGAAGTGACGCTGCAAAATCAGGAATGGAAGACCATGTTGGATACCGTACGTACGGGTAATTTTGAAGTGGTCAGACAGTCTTGGACTGGGGATTACAATGAAGCCAGTACATTCTTGAATACGCTGGAAACCAACGACAGCAACAACAACGGTAAATTTAGTAATGCACAGTATGATGCGTTGCTGAAAAAGGCGCTGACGGTCAAAGATAAGCATGATAAAGAGGCTATTTATCAACAGGCTTCGGATATTTTAGATAAAAATATCCCATTATTGCCTATCTACTACTATGTTCAGCCGCAGATGGTTAAGACGTATGTTGGTGGCTTTTCGCCCAATGTTCGCGGCGATTATTACACGCAAGATATTTACATCATTAAGCACTAATCTAAAATAAAACAGCCGGTGAAAAACCGGCTGTGGTCATCGAAGCAAACGATCTCAGAACGAAACGTGGGATCGTTATTTCATATCCAGCATGTGCCCCATTTTGGCGGCTTTGGTTGCTAGATAGTGCTCATTCTTCGGATTACGCCCGACGATTAATGGCACACGTTCGACGATATTGATGCCTGCTTCGTTGAGGATTTTCACTTTCTGCGGGTTGTTGGTCAGCAGGCGAACTTCATCGACACCCAGCAGCTTGAACATGTCAGCACACAGAGTGAAATCGCGCTCATCAGCGGCGAACCCAAGCTGGTTATTCGCTTCCACCGTATCGGCTCCCAGATCCTGCAACGCATAAGCGCGGATTTTATTGAGCAGCCCGATATTCCGGCCTTCCTGACGATGGTATAACAGCACGCCGCGACCTTCTTCGGCGATGTTGCCTAATGCGGCTTCAAGCTGGAAGCCACAGTCACAGCGCAGGCTAAACAGGGCATCCCCCGTCAGGCACTCGGAATGCACGCGAGCAAGTACGGGAACTGAACCGGAAATATCACCATAGACCAGAGCAAGGTGATCGTGACCCGTGGCGATTTCTTCAAAACCTACCATCAGAAAATCGCCCCACGGAGTGGGTAATTTGGCTTCCGCCACCCGTTTTAGCTGCATACTTTTCTCCCAAAAAGCTGTGTCCAAAAAAGCTGTGTCCCAAAAAAGTGCTGAGGCGAATCCTACTGCGACCTATCGCGCTTGACCAGCAAAAAAGCCTGTCTAAGAACGTCACAAAAATTGAATTAGAATGTGGCCTGACCGCGGTTTGGTTTCAGGTTCGTTGACAGAACTGAGCGCTATTTTACGCCATACTGACAGTTCATGTCGGATTTTCTGATAGAATTGTGAAAGTTTTGTTGCAAAGCATCATGCTGAATTATGGGAAGAAATTATGTACGAAATTGCCAAACGAACAACCATTGGCGCCGCGCTATTACTGATTATGCCAATGATTATCTGGATGAGCGGTTGGCAGTGGCAGCCGGAGTATGACGGGCTCTGGTTGCGCGTACTTTTTTGGATCACCGAGACAGTGACATCGCCGTGGGGCATTCTGACCAGCATCGTGCTAAGTATCTGGTTTCTCTGGTGCCTGCGTTTTCGCCTGAAGCCAGCGATCGGTCTGTTGGTCATTATGGCGATTACCGTGCTGATTGGGCAGGGCATCAAATCGGTGATTAAAGAATGGGTACAGGAATCGCGACCCTATGTCGTTTGGCTGGAGAAAAATCATCAGGTTAACGATAGCTATTTCTACTCGTTGCCGCGCAAGGAACGTTCGGAGCTGGTTAAAACGCAGTTGCAGGATCAAACGCAGATTCCGCAGTGGCTACGCAGCCACTGGCAGTTTGAAACCGGTTTTGCTTTCCCTTCCGGGCACACCATGTTTGCTGCGACCTGGGCGCTGCTGGGCGTCGGGTTACTGTGGGCGCGTCGGCATTATAAAACGGTGGTGATCCTGATGCTCTGGGCCAGTGGCGTCATGGGCAGCCGTCTGGTGCTTGGTATGCATTGGCCGCAGGATCTGGTGGTGGCGACGTTAATCAGCTGGCTGCTGGTTGTGGTTGCCAGTTGGCTGGCACAGCGCTGGTGTGGCCCGCTGTCGCTCCAGCTGGAAGAGATTAAAGAACAGGCGGAAGAAGATGCCGCTGAGAATAAATCCTCGTAGCCCTCTGGCGTGAGTAATCGCCTGTAGTTCGTACCTTGCGGATGACATCGTTCATCCGCATTTTT